>NZ_JABRXE010000001.1 GCF_018982945.1 Anaerostipes faecalis
CATGCTTGAATGATTGACTTTTACGGTATTTGTGGTGATTTGATAAGGCTTTCTTATGGTATCAGCGGGTAGGCTGTTTAGGAAAGCCTTTTCTCTGTTAAAATACATCAGCGGAATTCTTCCGGTTCCCTGGTTCACCTGTGCATTCACACGATTGTTAATTCTTGTTACTAGTTCAACCAGTTCTTGGTAATTTAACTTTCCATTATAAGCCCTTATTTCATCAAGTATCTTCATAGGAGCCTCAACCTTGGCCTTCGTATGAGGATGCCCTGCAATGCACGGCTGAACTTTAAAACCATAATCATCAGCGAATTGCTGAAACTTATTATTTATTTTACCGGCAGAATATTCTGTTCTTGCTTCATCCATAACAGTTTTCATATTATCTGTAACTATTTCAGCGGGTACACCACCAAATGTTTCAAATGCATCATCAAGAAACGAGAAGAGTATATCCTGCGTCTTGGAAAGGGATACTCTGTATACCCTGAATCTTGAATATGAAAGCAATAAAACAAAAACATTTACATCTATAGTTTCTCCAGAAGAAAGAGTAAACTGAATCGACTCTTTCCAATCTAGCTGAGCCTGCTTACCCATAGGCGTTTCATATCGAACGGTTACCTGATTAGTGTTGGAAGGTCTGCCTTTTCTGAAATATGAATCGAATTCAGGATATTTTCTAAGGTAATGGCAGAAGTTGCAGTAAACACCTGTAAAGCCATGGTTATCTACAAGATACTGCCATAAAACTTTTCTGTAGTAAAATACCTGTTGGTTTCTGTCTGATAACAATTCAGCAATAATATCATAAAATGGTGTAATGCAGTCATTACAGTTCCTTGTTTCTGGTTTCGTATATCCGTTTATATATTTATCTACTGTACGTCTGTCTACCTCCAATTCTCTTGCTATTTGACTTTTATTGATTTTCAATGTCCCATCCTCCAAAAATGGTTTTAGTTTGTACAGGTCATTGACACTTTCTATTTTTATGTTTGTTATGATCTGATTCTTTAATATCATTATGAGTTCCTCCTTGTAACTCATATATCATAACATTTGTACATTCTTATTTAATATTTATTGTACATACTTAAGTATAACTTTATAGCACTTATTAAAATGATTTTAGGGTTTGATATTGCCTTAGAAATCGAAGAAGAATAACAAGCAGTAACCGCAGAGCATGATTTGTTCAATCCCCTCTTTCCTGCTCTGCCCCTGCTTTTATATGAAAGCAACACGCTTTCGCCACAGCTCTTTGACAACTGAATAAAGCAGACAGATACGTTTGTGAGATAGCGAGCCACGGGAACTGTACGCCACGACCTTTTCAAAAGAAAGCGAGCGACCCACGCAGTGATCCGAGAGCGACTGTTGGAAAAGTCGTTTTGCCATGACCTATCCTCACAGAATAATGATACGTCCGCATGGTGCGGTTCTGCCCACAAGAATGGGAATAGTTGAGATACTAACGGAGCTTTCCAAAGCCGTCTGCCTGCTTATAATTGATAGTTTCAGCAACAAAATCTATCTACTCTTTTTATTTAGGTGTGTTATAATGACCTTATTAGACGAGTGTATTTTGTTGCTGTCACAAATGAAAGGGGTCTTAATAGTGATAAGTGATACACAAAATGCACAATCTCCTACAAAGGAAAAAAAGACTTATACAGTAGAGGAAATTGCTGAACAACTGGACATTAGCAAAAAGGTAGCTTATTCATTAGTAAAAAGCGGTCAATTCAGTTATGTTCGTGCTGGTAAAGCCATACGGGTATCAAAGGTTTCTTTCGATAAATGGTTAAATGAAATTTAACTATAAGGAGAGAA
This sequence comes from Anaerostipes faecalis, assembly GCF_018982945.1. Classification (GTDB taxonomy): domain Bacteria; phylum Bacillota; class Clostridia; order Lachnospirales; family Lachnospiraceae; genus Anaerostipes; species Anaerostipes faecalis. The sequence continues at coordinate 1,840 of NZ_JABRXE010000001.1, forward strand.
AATTATGGCTTCAATCAAACAAAGAAAATCAAGTTTTTCAGTTATTTATTGGTACTTAGATAGTGCAGGAGAAAGAAAACAAAAATGGGACACGCTGGAAACAAGAAAAGAAGCAAAACAGCGAAAAGCCTTTATAGAATACTATCAAGAGAAATTTGGATATGTGATAGTTCCATTAGAGGAACAATTTGCACATCAGATTGAAAATTCTAAAAAGGAGTTAGATGTTGTAGACAAAGATATTACATTGCGTGATTTCCTAGAAATTTTTGTTAATTTATATGGCACATCTAAATGGTCGCCGAGTACATTTAGTAGTAAGGTAGGCAGTATTGAAAATTATATCAATCCGATTATTGGAGATTGGAAACTGAATGAAATAACTACAAAAAGTCTATCAAAATACTACAATGATTTATTGAGCGTTCCAGAAGTACCACGGGCAAACAGAAAAGCAACTGGTCGTTGTGTTCAACCAGCGAACATCAAAAAAATACATGATATTATCCGCTGTGCCTTAAATCAAGCTATCCGCTGGGAGTATATTGATACAAACAAAAGAAACCCTGCGTCTTTGGCTACGTTACCAAAAATTCCAAAGACTAGGCGAAAAGTGTGGAGTGTTCAAACATTTCGAGAAGCGGTAAAAGCCACGGAAGATGATTTGCTTTCAATTTGTATGCACTTAGCTTTTTCCTGCTCTATGCGAATTGGAGAAATTACAGGACTTACATGGGAAGATGTTATTATTGATGAAGAGTCCATTGCTACAAATAATGCAAAGGTAATCATCAATAAAGAACTTTCAAGAGTAAATGCAGAAGCTATGCAGAAATTAAAGGAAAAGGATATTTTAAAGATTTTCCCAACGCAAAAACCGCATTGTACCACAAGGCTTGTCTTGAAAACGCCAAAAACAGAAACAAGTAATCGTGTTGTCTGGTTACCTAAAACAGTTGCGGAACTATTGGTGCAATATAAAAAAGACCAGCAGGAATTAAAGGAATTTTTAGGAAGTGCCTACAATGATTACAACCTTGTTATTGCGTTGGATAATGGCAATCCCGTGGAAAGCCGTATTGTTAGAGATAGGTTTCAAAAGCTCTGTGAAGAAAACGATTATGAAGTTGTGGTATTTCACAGCCTACGCCATTTAAGTACGGGTTATAAACTCAAAATGACAAACGGAGATGTTAAGTCCGTACAAGGCGATACTGGTCACGCAGAAGCAGAAATGGTTACAGATGTATATTCAGAAATCATTGACGAGGACAGACGTTTCAATGCACAAAAAATGGATAAAGAATTTTATTCTACGCTTAATGATGATACAGACAATCCAAAGCAAGATACCGACTTAACCGATAGTGATATGGCGTTATTGGAACTGATTAAATCTTTATCGCCAGAAATGAAAGAGCAATTTTTAAAGCAGGCACTTCAAAGATAGAATTTCAAAAGTGTTAGCAAATTCCAAAAAAACCAGCGATTTTTCTTCAAAAATAAAAAAGTGTTAGCAAGCCTATTTCCTTAAAAGTCTTAAAAAAATATCGAATAAAAAATGACAGATTGAAAACAATTCGTATTCAGCGTAAATAGAAAGCCATAAATAAAGAAACGCTGAAAACCTTGTAAAATAAGGCTTTCAGCGGAGTTTGTGGCGTCCCAGACAGGAGTCGAACCTGCGACGTTTCGCTTAGGAGGCGAACCCTCTATCCTGCTGAGGTACTGGGACATTCTTAAAAATCTATTCAATTTTATCTAGTTATCATATCAAAAGGCGTTTGTTCCACCTAGCCCTTAGGAGGCGGTCGCTCTATCCAGCTGAGCTACGGAAACACATTTTTTAAGCACGTTACTTATTGTAACGATTCTAAAGTAAAAAGTCAATCATAAGTCATGGGAAAATAAGAAAAACAGCGGTATATGTGGTTGACTTTTTTCATCTTTTTCTTTAAAGTAGTTAAAATAGAGAGAACTAATTATACTTACAGAAGGAAAGGCGAGTCATGAATAAAGTATTTGTATTTTTGGCAGATGGGTTTGAAGAAATCGAAGGATTGACAGTTGTAGATATGCTGCGCCGTGCAGGGATTGATACGGTTACTGTATCCGTTGAGAATTCAAAGGCTATTACTGGGGCACATCATATTGAAGTAGAAGCAGATATCATGTTTCATGAAGTACTTGAGCCTGAAGGTGCAATGTTCGTTCTTCCAGGAGGAATGCCAGGAACATTGACACTGAAGGATCATGAGGGCTTAGGAAAGCTTCTGAAGAAGGCTTATGAACATGATAAATATATTGCGGCTATCTGTGCTGCACCAACAGTATTAGAAAAATACGGCATGTTAAAAGGAAGAAAAGCAACTTCTTATCCAGCAATGGAAGAAGAACTTACATCAGCAGATTACCAGACAGATGCAGTTGTTGTAGACGGAAAGATCATTACCAGTCGTGGTATGGGAACTGCTATTGATTTTGCAGCAAAGATGGTTGAAATCCTGATTGGTGAGAAGGAAAAAAATGAATTACTGAAAAGTATTGTTTATGGAGAATAGAATATGGAAAAAACAGAGAAAATCAGCTGGTTAGAGCAGCTGAAAATTGCCTGCCTGAAGCCCAAAGAATATAGTCGTCTTTTGGCACTTGGAAAAGGCAGAGTTGTCTGGTTTTTTATACTCATTAGTTTTTTGATAACATTCCTTGGATTTGGAATGGATATGTTTGCCTTTAGCGCAAGTGTTGGCGGTACAAAGAATTTTATCTTAAATCGTCTGCCGGCATTTGAACTGCGCGATGGAACATTATCTGTTGAAGAAACGATGGATTTTACTATTGCAGGAATTCATGTTGCAGTAGATACAACAAAAGATAAAGCTGATCAGAGCGATTTAAGCAATGATACAACCATGGATATACTTTTTGCAAGGAAAGAAATGATTGTAAAAAATGATTCCATACAAAGAATGGTAAATACCATTTCATTTGATGATTTTAAGAATGTTATAGCGACGAATCAGACCATGGTGAAACTGGTTCCGTTTATTCATATGATGGCGTTTATTTCTTTTTTCGCGGCATGGGCGGCTAATGCTGTCAGTTATCTGTTCTTTTGTGCATTTATCTCATGGATGGCATATCTGAATCAGAAAATAAGGGAAGAGAAAATATCATTTGGAAAGATTTTTCAATTATCAATTTATGCAAGAGTTGTATTTGAACTGATTGAAACCGTTGGATCAACTGCAGGAGTTGCATTATTTTCAGGTATTATGTGGATGTTAATATCTTATCTGGGAAGTTATCAACTGCTGTTAATGGGATTTATTAAACCAGAAACCAGAGAACAACAATAGAAAGAAAGCAGTTTTGTTTATGGACAAGGCTGCTTTCAATCATTTTATTAGGAAAGAAAAAACTGCGGATATTCTCCGCAGCTTTTCCTAATGTCATATGTAGTTAGGGTTTTATCAATTAAGTCTTATATCATTTATTAGTCAAAAACTAGTCAGATTTCAAGTCGTTTATTAGTCAAAAACTAGTCAGGTTTCAAGTCGTTCATTAGTCAAAAACTAGTCAGGTTTCAAGTCGTTCATTAGTCAAAAACTAGTAGGTAGCTATATTTTTTAATTTAAACTAGTTAACGAATTAGTGATCACCTTTGATAGCGAAATCAGAATATCCGGAAATACCATGTTCTGAAATATCCATTCCGACAATTTCTTCTTCTTCTGAAGCTCTTAATCCGATTGTATGTTTGATTACGTTAAAGATGATTAATCCACCGATTACACAGTAGGCACCAACAGCGATAACTCCAACAAACTGAGCTTTAATTAAAGCACCTCTTGTTAATTCAGCAGCAGCCAGGAAGTCTTTTGTTGCAAGTGGTCCAACTAATAAAGTACCTACAACACCGCATCCAAGATGAACTCCACAAGCACCAACAGGGTCATCAATTTTAGCAACGTTATCAAGGAATTCGATAACAGCGACTACAACGACACCACAGATAGCACCGATTAAGATAGCTCCATAATAGCTTACAGCATCACATCCGGCAGTAATACCTACAAGTCCTGCAAGAGAACCGTTTAATGTCATGGAAACATCAGGTTTTCCGTAACGGATCCATGTGATACATAATGTTACGAAAGTAGCTGTAACAGCAGCCAGATTTGTTGTCATGGCAATATCACCAAGTGTGTCAGTTGCAGCTGTAGTAGATCCACAGTTAAATCCAAACCAGCAGAACCATAAGATAAATACTCCTAAAGCACCAAGTGCAATGTTATGTCCAGGAATAGCGTTTGGTGTACCGTCTTTTTTGAATTTTCCGATACGAGGTCCAACAGTAGCAGCACCAACAAGAGCTAACCATCCACCAACAGAATGTACTGCAGTAGATCCTGCGAAATCGTGGAATCCCATCTGAGCTAACCATCCGTCACCATTCCAGATCCAGTGTCCTGTTACAGGGTAGATAATTAAACTGATTAATGCACTGTATACCAGGTAAGAAGAAAATTTTGTTCTTTCTGCCATAGCACCAGATACGATTGTTGCAGCTGTTGCACAGAATACTGTGTGGAAAATCATAAATACACCAGGTGTCAGATCTTTAAACTGCTGTAAATCTAAGCTTGTAGGATTGAAGAATCCTGTTGTTCCAAAAAATGGATTGCTTCCACCAAACATGATGGCAAATCCAACTAAGAAGAAGCAAAGAGAACCAAGAACGAAGTCCATCAGGTTTTTCATGATAATGTTACTTGAGTTCTTTGCACGTGTAAATCCAGTTTCTACCATTGCGAATCCGGCCTGCATGAAAAATACCAAAAATGCGGCGATACAGGTCCAGACAATATTTAATAATTGTTCAACTCCCATTTTAATATCCTCCTAAAATAAAAAGAGATAATCACCAGGTTTGTGTTTCTTCTATATATAAATAGAATAAAAATCCTGTCTGATTATCCCCATTGATAATTTACTTTATAATGTTGTTGTGTAAATGCCTTGTGGCATTTGAATTTATAATGCATCTTTTCCTGTTTCACCGGTACGGATACGAATGGCTTCTTCAACAGGTGATACGAAAATTTTACCGTCACCAAATTCACCGGTACGAACGATATTAACGATGTCTTTTGTTACAGCGTCAACAACTTCTGTAGGCATAACAGATTCTACTTTGATTTTTGGAAGTAAATTTGAATTTAATTCATTACCTCTGTATTTCTGAGTAAAACCTTTCTGGTTACCATATCCCATAATGTTAGAAATCATAAGACCAGATACTTTATGTGCTTCAAGAATATGTTTCACATCTGTAAGTTTTTCAGGTTTGATAACTACAACCACTTTTTTCATCATAGATTTGTTCCTCCTTTTATTTTTAAATAGAAAAAGGCATTCCAATCACTAGATCGGAACGCCTTTGTTCTTAACTGGTTTTTATTATACACATAGATTTTTTTTTGTCAATAATAATTTTTAATTTTTCTGGTTTCAAATTTTAGTACAATATGTTGAACAGGGTTGAGAAACAGTAAAAATGTATGGTATTGTATCATGTGCAGATATAAAAAAAGGAGAAAAATAGGACATGAAAAAGCAAAAGGTTATATTGCTGGCAGTTCTTGCAACTTTTTTGTGGGGAAGTGCTTATCCATCAATTAAAATAGGATATGAGATATTCTCTATTGCAGGAAGTGATCTAGGAAGCAAATTGTTATTTGCCGGAATCCGGTTTACCATGGCAGGAATGATGGTTCTTGGATATACCGCGTTTACAGAGCGAAAAGCATGTGTACCACCAGGGAATATGTGGGGAAGACTTCTCATTCTTGGAATTATGCAGACAACCATTCAATATATATTCTTTTATATTGGTCTTGCCAATACTACAGGAGCTAAAAGTGCAATCATTAATTCTTTTACAGCATTTTTTCCGATTATGCTGGCACCGATATTTTTTCGTGATGATAAAATAACAGGAAAAAAGATATTTGGATGTATATTAGGGTTAGCAGGAATTATCATAATCAATCTAAAAGGTGGAGAACTTGGTGGATTTCGTTTAACAGGAGAAGGATTTGCATTGTTTGCAGCTATGGCACAAAGTCTGGCTTCTATCTATAGTAAAAAGTTAGCCAGGTATATGAGTGTTATGACTATAACCGGATACCAGCTGACAATGGGAGGTATTCTTCTGATCCTGGCTGGCTGGATAGGAAATGGAAATCTGAAATTTTGCTGGCAGGGTGCGGCATTGCTGTTATATATGGCAGGTTTATCCGCAGTGGCATTTACTGTATGGACCTATCTACTTTCCAAAAATCCGGTCAGTACCATTTCAATTTATAATTTATTAATCCCGATTTTTGGAACAATTCTTTCAGGTATATTCCTAAAAGAAAATATTATGACATTAACTCATACACTGTCAGTGATTCTTGTTTGTAGTGGAATAGCAATAGTAAACGGAAAAGGTAAAGATTTGTCCCAATAAAAGGTAAAGAGAGCAGATAGGGAAATCTGCTCTCTTTGAGGGGAGTATAAATAAATTAATAAGGGGTTATAAATCGAAAATATAACATACCTTCGATATTTCAACTATAAACTATTCAGGAAAAAAAGGCAACCTTTTTTTTTAAAAGTAAAAAAAGTAATACATATTTTTCTTCGTTTTGCTAAGAATAAGAGTGTAACTTAAAGAAAGGAGAAAAATCATGGCAAAAAGTTATTCAAATTCAAACAACAAAAATATGTCATCCAGCAATGCAAACAATGCAAATAATGCAAACAATGGAGGACAGAACAGAACCCAGAATTCATCCAATAGTAAAAACAAAAACAAGAGCCAGAACAGCAGTCAGAACAAAAGTCAGAATGCAAATAACAGCGAATACTAATCTTTAAATTTTTAAAGAAAAAACCTTCAAAAATCATTTTTGAAGGTTTTTTCTTTTTGTTTTGCATAATCTATTAGTAAAAGATACTGGGAAAAAATATGGAGTTTGTAAATATATCATTAAAAAAAGGAATTGAATTGGCAAAAAAAGAAGAATATGTACTTTTAGATGTAAGAGAACCATATAGATTTCAGGAAGGACATCTGGAACATGCAAAGAATTGTCCTTATGGAATATTGGAGAAAAATCATTCTCCGGATAAAAAGAAAAAGATTATTGTGTATTGTGATTTTGGCGGACAGAGTATGATGGCAGCAAGACATTTGGCATATGAAGGGTATAAAGTATACAATATAGTAGGAGGGGTATACTATTATCTAAATGAACAGAAAGATAGTTGACGAAGAAAATGGAAAAAGGTAGAATAGGGGAAAAGAATAAGATGTGGCATTTCGGGAGCGGGAGAAGTTTCCTTCCCTTCTGAAGTGTATAACCTCTGGTAAACTGCAGAGGTATTTGAAAGGAGAGCCATGTGAATCATGTAGAATTGATTGCTCCATGTCATTTTGGACTGGAAGCAGTATTAAAGAGAGAAATAAAAGATTTAGGATATGATATTGTACAGGTGGAAGACGGAAGAGTTACATTTCGTACAGATTTATATGGAATAGCCAGAGCCAACATCTTTTTAAGGACAGCAGAACGAATTTTACTGAAGATAGGTTCTTTCAAAGCCTTTACATTTGATGAATTATTTGAAGAGACCAAAAAGCTTCCATGGGAAGATTTTATTCCAAAGGATGGAAGATTCTGGGTAAAAAAAGCATCTACCGCCAAAAGCCGGTTATTTAGCGGACCGGATATTCAGTCTATTGTGAAAAAGGCAGTAGTAGAGAGATTAAAAGGAAAATATCACGTTTCATGGTTTTCAGAAGAAGGAGATGATTATCCTATCCGGGTATTTATTTTGAAAGATCAGGTGACTGTAAGTCTTGATACAACAGGTACACCTTTGCATAAAAGAGGTTATCGAAAACTGGTCAGTGAAGCACCGATCAGGGAAACACTTGCAGCTTCTTTACTGATGCTTACACCGTGGAATAAAGATCGTATTCTGGTGGATCCTTTCTGTGGAAGTGGAACATTTCTGATTGAAGCTGCCATGATGGGAATGAATATGGCACCCGGGATGAACCGTTCTTTTGAGGCGGAAAACTGGACGGAATTTTTACCGAAAAAAGCATGGTATGAGGCTATTGATGAGGCAGATAGTCTGATAAATTATAATGTAGAGATGGATCTGCAGGGATATGATAAAGATTCCAGGATGCTTAAGATCGCCCGACAGAATGCTGCGGATGCAGAAGTTGATCACTTGATTCATTTTCAGCAAAGGGAAGTGAAAGATCTAAGTCACAGTAAACCTTATGGTTTTATTATTGCGAATCCACCATACGGAGAACGTCTTGAGGACAGAGAAACACTGCCTGTAATATATCAGCAGATGAAAGAAGCTTTTGATAAACTTGATACATGGTCAAAATATGTAATTACTTCTTATGAAGATACGGAAAAATATTTAGGAAAGCCAACGAAAAAGCGAAAGGTATATAATGGAATGATTCGAGGAGAATTCTATCAGTATCTTGGACCGAAACCGCCAAGGAGGAAGGCATAATGAAGCAGAGATTGATATTTGCAACTGGAAATGAAGGAAAAATGAGAGAAATACGTGAGATTCTTGCAGATACAGGATACGAGATTCTGTCAATGAAAGAAGCGGGAATTGATCTGGATATTGTAGAAGATGGTAAAACTTTTGAAGAAAATGCAATCATTAAGGCAAAAGCAGTAATGGAAGCTTCCGGGGAACTGACACTGGCAGATGATTCAGGACTGGAAATCGATGCATTTGGAGGAGAACCGGGAATTTATTCTTCCAGATATCTTGGAGAAGATACTTCTTATACGGAGAAAAATCAGATTATTCTGGAACGTATGAAAGATATTCCTGAGGAAAAAAGGTCTGCAAAGTTTGTTTGTGTCATTGCAGCTGCATTTCCTGATGGACAAACATATACAACTCGTGGTACTATGGAAGGGATTATAGGATACGAATCAAAAGGCGGTAACGGATTTGGGTATGATCCAATTTTTTATCTGCCGGAGTTTAAAAAATATAGTGCCCAGTTGAGTAGCGACGAGAAGAACCACTTGAGTCACCGTGGAGAGGCATTAAGAAAAATGAAGGAAGTTCTTTAAGGAGAAGATGGTTATGAGGATATTGGTAATTAGTGATTCACATGGTCGAAATGATGATGTTAAGGGAGTACTTGAACAGGTTGGCGATATTGATATGATGATTCATTGCGGTGATGTAGAACGTGGAGATTCATACATACGGGAAATTGCCGGTTGCCCTGTGGTCATGGTTTCAGGAAATAATGACTATTATCTGGACCTTCCTTCAGAGGAAGAAGTACAGATAGGTGATTATAAGGTACTGGTGACCCATGGACATAGTTTTTATGTGAATTCCGGAGTAGATTATTTAAGAGATTATGCATTGGAATATGGTTATGATGTGGTAATGTACGGACATACCCATGTGCCATTTATTGAGATTGGCGATAATGTAACGATATTGAATCCAGGCAGTGTTTCCTACCCAAGACAGTCAGGAAGAAAGCCAACGTTCCTGATTATGGAGATTGATGAAGAGGGGCAGGCTCATTACGCTCATGGATATTATAAAGAACAGTTTGACGAATTAATGATTTAGCAGAGATTGATCAGAAAAATGGGAATGCATACGGGATGTGTTCCTTTTTTTGTTATATAGGAAATGGACGCGGATTTGTCCGCTTTGTTGTTATATATCATAGGAAAATTCAGGAAGGAAAGAAGATGAAGAAAAAGGATATTATCGAAGGTAAAATTTTAAAGGTGGAGTTTCCAAACAAAGGAACTTTGGAATATGATGAGCAGAAAGTAACGGTAAAAGGTGTCATCGAAGGTCAGACGGTAAAAGGACAGGTAACGAAGAAAAGAAAAAGCGGATGTGCCATGCGTCTGATGGAGGTGCTGGAAAAATCTCCATTGGAGGATGTGAATCCTCAATGTCCGCATTTTGGTATATGTGGAGGATGCTTTTATCAGACAGTTTCTTACAAAAATCAGCTGAAAATCAAGGAAGGACAGGTCCGTGAATTGTTAAAGGATTATGTATCTGATGAAGTATGGGAAGGAATCAAAGGCAGTCCAAAACAATGGGGATACCGTAATAAAATGGAGTTTTCTTTTGGCGATGAGGTGAAAGATGGTCCATTGGCATTAGGAATGCATAAGAAAAATACCTTTCATGATATTGTGAACATTACAGATTGTCAGATTGTGGATAAGGATTATAATTCCATCGTTCAATGTGTATTAACTACAGTAAAAGATATGGGACAGAGTTTTTACCATAAGATGCGCCATGAAGGATTCTGGCGTCATCTGGTCATTCGTCGTGCAGAATGTTCTGGTGATATTCTGGTAAATATAGTGACTACTTCTCAGGCAGAAGTGGATTTGAAGTTGGTTGCGGATGCGATTCTGAATTTAGAGTTAAATGGACAAATTGTGGGAATTCTGCATACAATCAATGACAGTCTGGCAGATGTGGTTCAGGCAGATTCCATGGAAATTCTCTATGGGCAGGACTATTTTTATGAAGAAATTCTGGGACTGAAATTTAAAATTTCTCCTTTTTCTTTCTTCCAGACCAACTCTCTGGGGGCTGAAGTTTTATATGAAACAGCACGTGATTTTGTAGGCGAAACAAAGGATAAAGTAATCTTTGATTTATACAGTGGAACAGGAACCATTGCACAGATGCTGGCGCCAGTGGCAGAGAAAGTTGTTGGTGTGGAAATCGTGGAAGAGGCAGTAGAGGCTGCCAAAGAAAATGCAAAATTAAATGGACTGGATAATTGTGAATTTATCGCAGGAGATGTTCTGAAGGTTGTGGATGAACTGGAAGATAAACCGGATTTTATCGTACTTGATCCGCCACGAGATGGAATTCATCCGAAGGCTATTGATAAAATCATTGATTTTGGTGTTCGTGAGATGGTTTATATCAGTTGTAAGCCCACAAGTCTGGCAAGAGATCTGGCAGTGTTACAAGAGGCCGGGTATCAGGTGAAACGGGCAGGGTGCGTGGATATGTTTCCCGAGACGCCGCATGTGGAGACGGTAGTTCTCTTGTCCCAACAAAAACCGGATGATTATGTTGAGGTGGAGTTAGAGTTAGATGAATTGGATTTGACTTCGGCTGAGAGTAAGGCGACTTATGCGGAGATTAAGGATTATGTGCTGAAAGAACATGGGGTGAAGGTATCTAATCTCTATATTTCACAGGTAAAGAGGAAATGTGGAATAGAGGTTGGGGAGAATTATAATCTTCCTAAATCGGAAGATAGCAGACAGCCTCAGTGTCCGGAAGAGAAGGAAAAGGCGATAAAAGATGCGCTGGAGCATTTTGGGATGGTGTAAATAAACATTATAGATAAAGGAGAATAAAAATGGCTAAAGCTACAACACAATCAATAGAACCTTTAATTGCTGATTTGGCAAATGGTTGGCTGAAAGCATATAAACTAGATTATAAACTGGAGCAGGAATCTTTGAATACAGAAATAGATACTGCTTTGAATGAATATTTTTCAAAAAGTGGCGGAAAAGGCGGAAATCGACCAGATGCTAAGATTTTATTACAGGATAAGAGTCTGAATTTTTATCCAATACTTATTGAATATAAGGGGTATAAAGATAAACTTGTAAAACTTGATGCAATGGGCAGGTTGAAAATCGCACAGCAAAGAATAAACCTATATTGAAGAATATAAATGCTTATGCTGTAAATGGTGCTGTTCATTACGCAAATGCTCTGTTACATTATACAAGTTATACGGATATTATTTCTATAGGTATGACAGGATATAAGGATGAAAACGGAAATATACAACACTCTATTGGTGTATATTATGTTTCGAAAAGTAATTTTGGTATCGGACAGAAAGTTGATGAATATACGGATTTCTGCTTTTTAAAAAAAGAAAATTTTGATGCCTTTATTGAGAAGGTGAAAAAATTGCAGTTATCCCAAGATGAAATTGATAAACTCAAAGAAAAACGTGAGCGTGAAATTGATGCGAGTTTAGTGCGGCTTAATAATGATATTTACCAGAATGAAAAGGGTTTGGGAGAAAATGATTGAGTTTATCTTGTTGCAGCATCTATTATTGCAACAATAGGTGTACCAGGAAAGGTTGCTCCACTTGAAAAGTCGGATTTGAAATCTTCTGTAGAAGAAGGAAATACTGATGGTGATATTATTGTAAGAAAAATAAAAGCATTTCTTAATGAAAAAAAGTTGCCAAGAGAGAAAAAGGAACTTATTATTCGAACATTACAAAATACACTTACAACTGAGAATATTAACAAGGTTGAAAATGGAGAGAGCCAATTAAAGCGTGTATTTACTAAAATTGTAGATGATTTAGGTATTTACTATAAAATTGGATTATCAACAGATTTTACAGGAAAACTCTTTAATGAAATGTATAGTTGGCTTGGATTTACTCAGGATAAATTGAATGATGTAGTGCTTACACCATCATACGTGGCAAATTTACTTGTAAAACTTGCTCGTGTAAATAAAGATTCATATGTGTGGGATTTTGCTACCGGTTCTGCGGGGTTACTCGTGGCAGCTATGAATGAAATGCTTATTGATGCAAAGAATAAAATTAATTCGCCAGAACAACTTGCTATTAAATCAGCAGAAATAAAGGCAAATCAATTGCTAGGTTTGGAAATTTTACCAAGTGTTTATATGCTTGCTATTTTGAATATGATTTTGATGGGAGATGGAAGTTCGAATATTCTTAATAAAGATTCTTTAAAAGATTTTAAAGGTAATTATGGATTTGGAAATACAAATAAAAAATTCCCAGCAGATGCATTTATTCTTAATCCACCATATTCTGCACCAGGGAATGGTATGATATTTGTAGAAAAGGCATTGTCAATGATGGAAAAAGGATATGCTGCAATTATTATTCAAAACTCTGCGGGTTCAGGAAAAGCAATAACATATAATAAGAATATCCTGAAACATAGCACATTATTAGCGAGTATAAAAATGCCATTAGATTTATTTGTAGGAAAATCAAGTGTGCAAACAAATATATACGTTTTCAGAATTGGAGAAGCCCACCAAAATGATGATATTGTTAAATTTATTGATTTTTCAAACGACGGGTATACAAGAAGCGACCGAAAAAAGTCAAGTTGTAATCTAAGGGATACTGATAGAGCAAAGGAAAGATATAAAGAACTTGTAGATTTGGTACGTTTTGGAAAATCAAAGCTTAAGATTTTTACAGAAAAAGAATATTATGAAGGTACAATAGATATAGAAAATGGTTCGGATTGGAATCAAACTGCTCCAATTGATACTATACCTACGCTGGATGATTTTAAGAAAACGGTAAATGATTATTTGGCATGGGAAGTGTCAAACTTATTAAAGTGTCAAGGAAATGAGGATGAACGCCTGGGAAAATAAATGCCTCACTCAATGAAATGCTCAATGGTGTTGAGTGGGGCGAATATAGACTTGGTGATCTATTTGATATTAACAATACATTAAGTTTTAATACTGACAAATTGGTCGATGGTGATGAGTATGATTATGTTACAAGAACATCGACTAATCAGGGGATTTTAAAAAGTACCGGTTTTGTAAATAAGGAGAATATAAATGAGGCAGGTGTGTGGAGTTTAGGGTTGCTTCAAATGGATTTCTTTTATCGAAAGAAAAAATGGTACGCAGGGCAATTTGTCAGAAAAATAGTTCCTAAAATTAAATTAGCACCAAGAGTGATTCCGTTCTTCACGGCGGTACTTAATCATCAAAAACCGATATTGCTTTCAGTACTTGTACGTAATGTAGATGATATATTTAAAAATTTGAAAGTTAAATTGCCAGTAAAAGAAGGAAAATTGGATTTTGATTTTATGGAATCATTTATAGTGGAGTTAGAAGCGGAGCGCATTGCGGAGTTATCCGCTTACTTAAAAATAAGCGGATTCAACAATTATGAATTGTCGGCTCAAGAGCTTGAGGCTCTTGAGAGTTTAAAAACGATTTCATGGGATGAATATAGGATAGGTGATTTGTTTGATAAGTTAAAAACAAAGAAGCTTCCTTACAAAGCAAAAAAATTGCCGACTTCTCCAACAGGTAAGAATATATTACCTTGTTTAACATCTAGTTTCCAAAATCAAGGCTTGAATTATTATGCACCTATAGACGGAGCTACTGTTTTGAAGAATGTAATTACGATACCGCAGAACAGTGATGTGTATCGAGCTTATTATCAGCCTAAAGATTTTACTGTTTTATCTGATGCCTATGCAATAGATTGGATATATGATGATTGCAAATTAACAAGAAATCAGTATTTGTTTATGGTTATGTGCATTAACAAAGTAACGGATTTGCCTATATATTCATATAAAAACAAGCTTGGCGGATGGAATGTAGTGAAAGATAAATATATTTCACTACCAAAAGCAAACGGTAAAATTGATCTTGATTTTATGAATCACTTTATATCCGCAATTATTAAACTTGCAATAAAAGAAGTTGTTATATATACGGATGAAAAAATAAAGGTCACAAAGCAGGTGACAGCCGCAAGAAAAGATACCAAAGCAGGTATATTAAATCAACCGTTTACATATGAAGAAGTAATAGAACACGATACATTGATGGTGGCAGAGGAGTCTTTATATAATAAATAAAAAGGCATATATCCATAGTGCTAATATATTAATCAGAGGTGCGTCAATAAGTGGAGCACCTATATAAATATCAGGGGTTTTAGGGGGCCTCCCCTAACAAGATGCATGAAAATGGCTTGTGGCCACAAAATGCGTATCTTGCAGAAGACACCATGAGAAATTTTCAATATGAATTTTGAGCAGAACTGTAGAAGGGAGGCAATGGTATGTCCCAGGGCAGATTAAGTCTTGTAAAGAAGTTTCGATTGAGTCCAGAGGTGGCCGCAGAACTGGCAGAAAAATCAGAGAAGATGAATATGTCCGAGTCGGAGTATCTGAGGTTTATGATTTCGTAGAAACCTACTGATTATCCGGAGATGAGGATTTTATTGAGGGAGCTTATCAATGAAGTAAATCATATTGGTACGAATATTAACCAGATTGTACATAATAATAATTCCGGATTATATTCAGAGACGGATAAAGAACAACTGGTGGCATATATGAGAAAGCTGAATGTAGAAGTGAATAAAGTTTACGAAGTGATAAGTGAAAGACAGTCCGGAAAGATGTAAGCGGAATTTTTTTGAATCAAAAATATTGCCTTTTCCGTAGCGAGGCTGTATCATCAAGAAAAGAATTATCAGTATTATTTTGAAAAGATGCAGAAGCGACTAAGGAAGGAGGGAGGATTTGAATAAGGAATTTGAACGCTGCTGCACATTTCTTGCTGAGATGATGGAAAAGTACGGTCTTGAGGTTTTGCGTGATATAGCTGTAGAGCTTCAGTTTGATCCGGAAACTTGGCATGATGATGCAGAAGGAAAAAGACTTCGGTATGAGATTTATGCGAAGAGATTTCTGGAGCGGTTTATGGAAGCAGCATAAGGATTATCGGCATCCTGCGAGAGTGGGATGTGATACATACGAAAGAGCGTTCAAAATAATAAGACTGAAAATTTACCACAGATCGATAGGTGGTATAGAAATAGTCGGGTTGATAGTGTAGTCCTCCACCAGTAACGGTGGAGGTTTTTGATTATATAGGATAATAAGAAAAGTTTTTAATATACTTTGATTCGTAAGATGGACATCCAATTTGACGGGAACCCCATTAATTCCATGGTTTTATCAGAAGGATTATACTTTTTTGATAACCTTCTTTAATTCATAATAAAATATCCGGAAGTCTGTAGCATCAAGCAAATATTTCAAGGAGATTACCGTTGCAAATAAATCAGACTTTCCCTGCTGATATCTGGAATTTACTTTTGGAATATGCAATTTCTTGTGAGCAATAAGGTCAGGAATGGAATCCTGAGTTTTGGCATTGAACAAACGATTACCATGTGCACAGATATTACGGTATTTAGTGAGAATAACCAACATCTTTCCAAGTTCATTTCTTCCGATGTGATGGAAGTCGTTGCAAACAAGGGTTTTACAATGTCCTTTTAAATATCTATACATACTGGCAGTTTCACCAATTGTAAGGTCTGTTGTAAGAACCCACAAAGGTACATCCTGATAAGTGTTCATATAATGTGCGACCTGCGGCGATGGGTGACGCCCATTAATTTTCCCATTCATCTTGCGAAAAAGGTATTGTACATCGGATAGATGATTACCATAGTCGTAATTATTGATGTTCTGATAAAAAGCAATGCCATTACCATATGTATTGCTAAAGTGATAAGAGATGGAAGACTTTACATGTTTTTCAAAGATTAATATATATTTTAAGAATACATCTCTTAATTCAGCATCAAATAGATACAAATTATAGATATCATCAAAGGTAGTACCAGGATAAAAGTTATTTGTAGCAGGGTCTTTGAAAATATCCTTGTATCCATTGATGAGACCATAGTAACTGACTTTTTCAAGAGCTGTTATTGCAGAAACCTCATCGTTTATGAATAACTGTTTTTGCTTTAGATATTTAATTTGTGCCTGATAATCTAAAAAAGGCTTCTTTTGTAGATTGTTAGCCATAAAAACACCCTCGATAAATTCTGTATAAATAACAAAACGGCCCCCGCAGGAGCCGCTCGGGTTACGGGCTTCTCAAGTTTCCGTAACTCATTCACTACGGAAAGTATAAGTCATTCCGGACAGAATGTCAAATGCTTTTTGGTAGTGATTATATGATATGCAACTCTTGAAATAATTATAACACAAACAAATGTTCGAAACAAGAAAAAATATGATTGAAATATAGTTGGAACAGATGTATATTTTTGTTGGGACAATAGGGAAGTGTATGAATTTGATAACATAAGATCGGAGGATGTTTACATGGAAGTTTCAAAAAGTGATTGGAAATTATTCAGAACACGCATTACTGAATGGCAGGAAGCCTATATGGAACGCTTAGTGAAAGAATATATTGATATGTTGAAGGAAACCGGAAACGCCTCGGATAAGTTCTGGAAACTGGAAGAGCGAATAAAGAAGGATAAGAAACATCCTGGAGTTATGCTTGAATTAAGCAAAGGAAATATGATTTTCGATATTGTGGCACTGATCAATAGTGGTGTGATTACGAAGGATGATTTAGCTGGGTTTAGTAATGATTTAGAAGAAAAATTGGATTTTTTTCTCGGTAGGGAGGGGTAAACATGGCTATTACTGAAAGAGATGAAGAAAGAGTTGAATATGCTTTTGTTATGGCTTTTTTGCCAGATTTACCAGAGAATGACGAAACAGCTGATAAAGCGTTGGAAGCATTGTACTGGTCAACCTTTTTGGTAACACTTTGTTCGAAAAATAATCTAATGAAAACGCGCTTCCATCAGTGATAAATAATGATTGTAAGAATAGGGTCTCACATAATTGTACCAATTGATATATCTTTTTGTCATCTCTCATCGAGCATTTCTACACTTCCAAAAGTAAATCGGTAATAGAAACAGCTGCAGAACATAACAAAATCCCAACAAATGAATTCACTGTAACGTACTGACATAATTATTAGTACTCCTTGGATAATAAATATTATATATCTATAGCATATGATCCAAGATGATGATTTTTGTGTTTCTGATTTCTCTCATAAAAAAACCTCTATTTTTGTATTGGTTTCCTGGGCAGTTCGTGCCATATTGTATTTGCATTTTATAAAAATAAAGAGTATTCTGATTTATTAAAGAAGAGTGATGAAAGAAAGGAGTGTGAGAGATCCTATGGTAAAGTTACAGTTTCTTACGATTATGCAGGAAGATGAATTTCGTGAATTGAAGAAGGATTTTCCACATGATAAAGAATTTTTACACAGTATCGGATCAATCCGGTATTGTAAGGCAGAAGTGTTTCGGGATTGTATTCTGGGAACTTTGCGGATTCCAGGAAAAAATGAAAAACGTACACCACAGATTGTCTTTGGATTTTACCTGACAGATAAAGAACTTTTTTTGATTGGGTGCAGTGGAGATTTGAAGCACTGGGTAGAAAAAAAGGAAGATCAGTTTCAGGAACTGAAATCGCCAGATCAGTGCCTTCTTCAGATAATGGAGTTGATGATTGAAAATGATATTCTGTATCTGTTACATCTGGAAAAAGAGATTGAAAAGATGGAGGATCAGCTTATAAAAGGTGTTCCGGATGATTTCTTTACGGTTCTTACAAGGTATCGTCAGAAGCTTTCTGAGCTGAATGCTTATTATGAGCAGTTGACTGTGATCGGTGACTTACTCCAGTCTCAAGATGGACTTTCTATCATCCATAATGCAGAACAGTGGAATCGTTACGCACTTCGGACAGAACGATTGCAAAACCATGTACATTTGCTTCGGGAAAATATACTGCAGTTACGTGAACTGTATCAGTCGCAGCAGGATGCACAGCAGAACAAGGTCATGTGTATTCTGACAGTTGTCACAACGTTATTCCTCCCGCTGACACTTTTGACTGGGTGGTATGGTATGAATTTTGTCCATATGCCGGAATTGCAGTGGAAATATGGATATGTTACAGTGATTGTTATTGCAGTTATAACGATTATTCTTGAAATCATTTATTTTAAAAAGAAAAAATTGTTGTAGAAAATATGTGATCATCCACAGGAAGAAAAAGGCATAGTGATTGGCATTAGCCTGAATTTCAAGAAAATGGCTCCTGAATGTAGGAAAACCTCAGTTCAGGGTCATTTTTCTTTACTCTAAACCGGAAAAAGGAGAAATGTCATTATGTCATTTCTCCTTAAGTTATAAATATACATGATATGATTTTGCAAGAATGATGAACCGGAAGTGGAACTAAATGAATAGTTCATTACTCTTTTTTTCTGAGCAGGCTTTTTTGATTGCTACTGAAGCTATGGCTACCATTGCTTTATTAACTTTTCGTGCATGGTTTGGGCAGTTTGAAACACAACGCATACAGGAAATGCACTTCTTGCTGTCAGCGGATTTCAGTTGATCCATATTAATTGCCTGAACCGGACACTGTCTGGCACATAGGCCACATTTTATACAGGAAGAATCTGCTTTTGGAACAAGTCCTGCACTGCCGGCTTTTTTGTATGGTCTGTTGCCCGGGATATCCGGTTTTGTAGTATCATGTTTTTCAACTTTGTCTTTGATCTTCAATGCAAAGTCTTTCAGCTGGGAAACATCGGATTCATCCGGTCTATTTGTTGCATATTGATGCATGATGGAATGTTCTGCTACAGCAGAAATCGCAGCGATTACCTGAAAACCACTTTTCACTGCAGCATCCTCCATTTCGACTAGCGAATCTTCATAAGCGCGGTTTCCGTAAACACAGACAATAATACATTTGGCATTGTTCCCTTTTGCCTCATTGAGACGTTGAACAGCAATTGAAGGAACACGTCCACCAAAAGATGGCATAGCAATCAAAACAACATCATCATCTTGAAAACTGTATTGTGAAAAATCAGTTTCCGGGTTTGAAAGATCGATAGTATCTACGGATGATGACAAATGCGTTGTGATAGCATCAGCTACTTTTTTAGTTCCACCAGTTGGACTGAAAATAAATTGTATATATCTCATATTATATCCCTCTTGTGTAATTTTTAAATTTACACCTTGGTTCTATATTATCTTATAGGTGATGTAGTGTCAATATTTACACCAAAGAAAGACTATGTTAACATAACAGATATCCAGGAGGTTTGTATGCATATCAGTAATAAATGTTCTATTGCAATTCATTGTTTGATTTTTATAAATGAATATGGTAAGGATAAAAAAGTAACAAGTGAACTTTTATCTCTTTCCACCGGTTGTAATCCAGTCACAATTCGTACCATTATGAGTGCACTGAAGAAAGATGGTATTATTTCTGTAAGATTTGGTACTGGTGGTACAATGTTAAACTGTCCTTTTGAGGAGATTTCTTTATATCGGATATGTATGGCAGTTGAACCAAATGCTATAAAAAAAATAATGGGTGTCCATTCTTCACCTTCACCTTTTTGTCCGGTTGGAAGAAATATTAAAAGTGTACTAGATACCACATATAAATCTTTACAGGAAGATATCATCAACAGTATGAAATCTATTACATTGAAAAATTTCTTAGACGAATATCATGAAACCAGGACTGTAAAATAAAGGCTGATATTATGAGATAAAGTTATCTTGACATTAATATCCTACAAGTGTAAGATATTAATAGGAAAGAGAAACAAAGCGAAAATTTTTTTGTTTTTAAATCTTACAACTGTAGGATTTAAAGGCAAAGAGGAGGTTAGGATGAAAAGAAAAATCAGATGTAAGAAAAAAATTATATATATAATTATGATACTGATGGTTGTTGCTATTTTTTGTATTTATCAAAAAAGTATAGAATTGTCCCAAAAACGTTCTACGGAGATAATTCGTTTGAAAGAAAAAATAAAAAAAGCCAAGAAACGGGGATATGATATTCCAATAGAGGAGAAAGAAAAAAAAGAATCAGAAAATGATTGTAAAAAAGTTATGGAACTTACCAGAGATATTTATAAAAATGCAGAGAAAGGAACTGCATTAAATGTTGTATTATCGGATAATACGATTTTGAAAATGAGGGACAAATTAAAGAAGACAAAGTGTCCGGTAACCACAACGGTATTTTATTCTGATATGGGAAATTATCAAAATATGGATCGCTTTCTAAAGGAGTCTGTAAAAGGGGAAAAAGGATCTATTGTGGCGTATAATATATGTTCCGATGGAAGCATCGCAAGAATGAAGTATATATTTGATGGGACCTGCATGTATCTTCTCAATACAAATGTAATATGGAATAAAAATTATGATCTTCAGATGACCTATATTTCATACACAAGGATAAAAGATTGGAAGTATACCCATAAGGGATGGTTCTGTTACGAATTATGTGTTCCGGAACCACCAGAAGTCAGTGAAGTTATAGATGGAAGCTGCTTAGTGAGAGTAAAGCCAATGACTGAAGAACAGCGGAGAATGTCTCAGAAATGTGTGAAGGAATTAGGTTATCAGGGAAATAATCTTTTATGTTCCAATTGGGATACAAAACATATGCAGGATTTAGATTATAACGGAATGTTTGAATATCTATATCAAATGAAACATAAAAAGGAGTTTCCATTTGAACGATATCCGGATGGGGTGCCGAAAGAACAATTTGAGCATTTGATCATGGATTACCTTCCGATAACAGCGGAGCAAATACAAACATATGCAGTATTTGATGATAAAAAACAGACGTATCCATTGGAACAACTAAAATGTGGTAATTATTCTCCAACTTTTTTTGGAACTTCTCTGCCGGAGGTTACGGATGTAAGAAAAAATAAGGATGGAACTGTAACCTTAACCGTTGATGCAGTATGTGACATGGTTGTATGTGATGATGCAGTGATAACCCATAAGCTTACAGTACGGTTTCAAAAAGATGGAAGTTTTCAATATCTGAGCAATAAAATTTTAAATGGTGGAATCAGGAAAATACCGGACTATCAATATCGTGTGAACAGGAAATAGGTTATCCTTTTCTATTTCCATATATTCATGTCAGATAAGATAGACAGGGTTATTTTGGCTGCGTTACTTCCGGTGGCATGTTTGTCGGCTTTGATGTTTGTAGCAAAAAAGTATGTATTTCTGGATTTTTCTATATATCCAATAAACCATCCATTCACATCCATACCATCGATACGTCCTGTTCCGGTCTTTCCATAAAAACTGCCCTTTTTGGAAGAAGAAAGTAGGATAGAGTTTTTCACTGTATTGACGTTTCTGATGTCAAAGCCGAAGCTGTTATGATATAATTTCTTTAAAAGTTCAACCTGCTCTACAGGGGAAATCTTTAAGGAAGATTCCATCCAGTAGGTAGAAAGATTGCCACTGGAATTTTCATTTCCATATTTTATTTTATGGAAATAATCATTTACAGTGTGTGCTCCAAGCTGTTGATCTATAGATTGGAAATACCAGTTAACAGAAAATCTCATTGCAGACTGTAGATTTTGATCGGCATTCCATGATGCAAATGGATAAGTTTTTTTATCCCATACTATGAAAGAATCCTCTGGGGTAATTATATTTTCTTCCAGACCAAACAGTGCATCATATATTTTGTAGGTGGAGTCTGGAGCAACTCTTTTAGTGGCATGTTCCATATCATATATGTTCCAACGGTCTTTTTTTAAATTATATAAAACAAAACTTCCTTCGTATTTTCCAAAAAAAGCAGATAGATTCCTGTAGGAAATATTCTCGGATGAAGATTTCCAATGATAGTGGTCTTTGTCTGTTGCAGATATGGATAATATGGGACTGATCCCCAAAAGAAGAAAAAGGATCAGCATAAAAATAAGGATGCTTTTTACATTTTTCAATAAGGTGGGTTTTTTATAAGAAGCAATATTGATAATACGACGTTTTATCTGTTTTGTGTTTCCACCAAGACTGGAAGAAAAAGGGAAAGGAACAAGGGAAATTTTTTCTGCAAAGTTAAGCAATGTATTGCCGTAATTTATATAGGAAGTTTCCTCAAGCATCTGTAAAACGGAAGTATCACAGGCAATCTCCCGGTCATTTCTCATTTCTCTTAGTGCATACCATACCAAAGGATGAAACCAGTATAATATTCCTATAAGATTCATCAGGTAGTTGGAAAAAGTATCTTTGTGTTTGTAGTGTTGCAATTCATGTAACAATATATAGCGTATGTCAGATAAGGTGCTGTCAGATATTAAATGGATCGGCAGATAAATACATGGTTTGAACAATCCTGAAAAAACAGGAGACATTAAAAAAGCAGTGCTGTAGACAGGAATTTCTCTTGTTATTTTCATTTCTTCCATGCAGTCATGATACAATTTGCGGATGTTTATATTCTGAAGGGGAAGAGCGGATTTTTTTAAAGTTTGCAAATGGAGAAATGATTTTACCATTAATGTAATCATCACTAGGATCCCGGAAATCCAGATGATCCATAAGATGATTCCAATGGTCGATGGAGATTTACTATGGACAGAAATTGCAAAATCATTCATCCAATTTGACAATCCGGCTGGATTTGTACTGTCTATCGCTTTTTCTTTGATAAAATCGCTATTTGATACAGAAAAAGTTTTCAGATTTATGATCCATGATAACATCCGGGAAAAATCTAAGGAACGTAATGGGAGAAAGGGAACAGCCAAAAGTGCCAGAAGCAGAAACCACAAGTTATATTGCATCCGGCTGGTTAAATGATTTTTGAATAATTTTCTACATATTAAAAAAAAACCGATGATAACACTGATAAATATATTACATATAAAAAAATGTACGATAAAATCAATCACATTCATGATCTCCCTTTCATTTTTTATTGAGAAGAGAACGTAAGTGTTCTATTTCCTGTTTCGATAGTTTATCATTTTCAATGTATGCAGATAGCATAGCAGTGATATCTCCATCGTAATAACGTTTTACAAAAGAATGGCTTTTCTGATCAAGATATTCATTTTCTTTTACTAAAGGTGTATAAACAAATACCCGCCCTTCCTTCTCATAAGAAAGAACCCCTTTGTTCACAAGACGTTTGATCAGAGTCTGTATGGTTTTAGGACTCCATGTTGTGGTTTGCAATAATTTTTCTGTTATGTCATTGGTACTGATTGGAGCATATTTCCATATGATTTTCATAACTTCAAATTCGGCCTCGGAAATTTGTGGCAGATGACTCATATCCAGTTCCTCCTTAAATCTTACGAATGTAATAATATTATTATAGGTTTCATTCTACGAAATGTCAATTGGATCAATTGGATAAGTATTAGTTTATTCATATAAGCGTCAAATATTCGAAAACAGATATTGAATATAGTTGGAACAAATAATAAAATTTAGTTGGACAATGAATACGGGATAATAATGTGAAGAAATAAGAATTGCAGGTGACAGATGTGAATGTAGAAGCATAGGATGTAGATGTCCTGGATGAATAATTCAGGCTAAATATTTAGGAGGATTGATGATGAAAAAGAAATTTATTATTTTGCTTGTTTGCGTATGTATGATAGGCGTAGTATGCGCTTGTGGAACTCAAGAAACCAAGGAAGAGGGTATGACAACTGAAAAAGTATCAACAAAAGAGGGTATGACAACTGAAAAAGTATCAACAAAAGAGGATGTGACAACTGAAAAAGCAGCAGAGGGAAAAGATACCGAGATATCTAATGATAAAATGATGGCAAGTGATGTCTCTGATGAGAAAATGCTGAATGAATTTTACGCACAGTTTTATCCAGGGCTTTCCTATGAAGAAATTGAAGAAAGAGTAATAGAAAGAACTTCCTATTATCAGTCCAGCAGATATTATGAAACTGCAATAGAATATTGGGAGAATACAAGAGACGTCAAAGATATTGCGAACAGAATAGAACCATTATTTTATACAGACATGAAATACTACACAGAAGAAGAGTTTCAGAATGTTCCATCGAAGATTATACATTTGGCGAAAAATGAGATATATGCAAGGCGTGGCTATATATTCAAAGATAAAGATTTGAACAATTATTTTATGGGATGTGCATGGTATCAGCCGAAATACAACAGTAAGGAGTTTTCTGATTCGGTATTCAATGATTATGAAACGTATAATTTACAGTTGTTGTCCAAGTTAGATAAATGAGTAAAAAAAGAGTTTATTAATTAAAAATATAACAAGAGAAGAACGTGAAAAATACGTTCTTGAAACTTTTCAGTGTAAAGAAGACTGTGATTATTGTGGATTCTGTGCTATTTACCACGGAAAATCACCGGAAGTAGTATTGGGTGATTATATCGAAGGCAAACGTTCTTTCTTGGAAATCGCCTGGAATATGCATAAATTACCGCTACTGCTACATACTAGTGACAAATAGAAGGGAGAAAAACAAATATGAGTAATCATCTGAAAAATGAGAGTAGTCCCTATCTTTTGCAGCATGCAGAAAATCCTGTCAATTGGTATCCATGGGGAAAGGAGGCTTTTGAAAAAGCAGAGCGGGAAGATAAACCCGTTTTTTTAAGTATTGGATACAGTACCTGCCATTGGTGCCATGTAATGGCCCATGAAAGTTTTGAAAATGCAGAAATTGCAGAAATTCTCAATCGATATTTTGTATCCATCAAAGTTGACCGTGAAGAACGCCCGGATATTGATAGTGTCTATATGTCGGTTTGCCAGACCCTTACAGGAAGAGGTGGCTGGCCTATGAGTATTTTTTTGACGCCACAGCAAAAACCTTTTTATACAGGTACTTATTTTCCACCGGTATCTTATAATGGGATGATAGGTTTTGGCGATCTGCTCCTTGCCATTGCAGAGAAGTGGGAAAAGAACAAAACACAGTTGCTGGAATCTGCAGATCAGATCCTTTCTTATATAATACCGGAAAGCAAAAGGGTATATGAAAAAATAGATCCACACCTGCCACAAGAAGCTGCACTGCTTTTTGCAAAAAGTTTTGACAGAGAATATGGTGGATTTGGTCCTGCACCGAAATTTCCTGCTGCTCATAATCTGATTTTTCTTATGTTATATGCTGTGATCCATAAGGACCATAAGGTATTCCAGCAGGTAGAAAAAACCTTGGAAAAAATGAGACGAGGTGGGATATTTGATCATATTGGTTATGGATTTTCGCGATATTCCACAGATAAATATTTCCTGATACCTCATTTTGAGAAGATGCTTTATGACAATGCCCTGTTGATTTTAGCATATGCAGTAGCTTACAAAGCATCAGGAGAAATTATGTTTCTTGATACAGCAGAAAAGGTAGCAGAATATATTTTTCGGGAAATGACAGGTCCTTCGGGAGAATTTTATTCTGCACAGGATGCGGATAGTGAAGGAGAAGAAGGGAAATTTTACACTTGGAGCTATGAAGAGATTCATAAAATTCTAGGGAAAGAAGCTGGAGAAAAGTTTTGTGAGTATTTTGGAATTACGGAGCAGGGAAATTTTGAGGGTAAAAATATTCCTAATCTGTTAAATGAAAAGGAGATTTCTAATAAGTTTGAGCAGGAAAGGAAACTTCTGTATGAATATCGAAAAACTCGTACAAGGCTTCATTTGGACAACAAAATTCTTACCTCATGGAATTCTCTTATGATCTGTGCACTGGCAGTTCTTTATCGTGTAACTGGAAATACACGTTATTTGCTGGCAGCGAAAAAAAATCAGAAATTTATTCAACAGTATCTCACCGAAAACAATTTTTTATATGTCAGCTGTCGAAATAAGGTACATTCTGTAAAAGGCTTTCTAGATGATTATGCCTATTATGCAGCGGCACTGCTCTGCTTATTTGAGGCTGATCCACAGAATGACTATTTACAGGAGGCAAAGCAGATAATAGAAGAAACAGAAAGGCAATTCGCAGATCAGGATGGTGGAGGATATTTTCTGTATGGAACAGAGAATGGAAATCTGATTACAAGGCCTAAGGAAACATATGATGGTGCCATGCCCAGCGGGAACTCTGTAATGGCTTATTGTCTTGTGAGACTTTCTCAGATTACAGATGAAAAGGAATACCAGCAGCGAGTTCAAAAGCAGCTGGCATTTCTGTCTGGGGAAGCAAAAGATTATCCGGCAGGATATAGTTTGTTTCAAACGGCATTGCTTTTTTATCTTTATCCACCGAAGAAAATTACAGTAGTCTGTTCGAAAAATGAATCAGACGAAATGTGGTCTCATATGCCTTTATATGCGGAAGTTAAGATTCTTTCAAAAACCACAGAGGAGTATCAGTTGCTAAATGGAAAAACAACATATTATGTCTGTGAAAACCATACCTGTCTTCCACCATCCAATGAATTTACCGAAGAGACCGGAGTGTTTGGAAAGATGATGACTAAAGGAGAAAATAAAACCAGGCAATAAATATCTTTGTCAGATTGACATCAGGTATTTTGTAAGTTATGATAAAAGAAAATATAAAATGACACTGGAAAAAATATGAAAAGGAATTAGACGTCATGACGCAGAACAATTATTTTAAGAATATGAAAATTGTTCTGCGTTTTTTCATTAGACAGGAGATGCCAATATGGAGAATATTATAGAAATCAGACATCTAAATAAAAATTTTGGTGAAGTAAAAGCGGTACAGGATTTAAGTTTTCATGTAAAAGAGGGAGAACTATTTGCTTTTCTTGGCATTAATGGTGCTGGAAAATCTACCACGATTAATATTATGTGTGGGCAGCTTGCCAAAGATGGGGGAGAGGTTGTGATTAATGGAAGAAATCTTGATCAAAGTGTAGATAAAATCAAGAGAGATTTAGGAGTGGTCTTTCAAAATTCTGTTCTTGATAAATCATTGACTGTTTATGACAATTTGGAAGTCCGTGGAGCTTTATATGGTATTACAGGAAAAAAATTTCAGGAAAGGCTTGCTGAGCTTGCCCGGATCCTTGATTTTGAAGATTTGCTGAAGCGTTCTGTAGGAAAGCTTTCAGGCGGTCAGCGCAGACGGATTGATATTGCCCGAGCTCTGTTACATAATCCAAGAATTCTCATATTGGACGAACCAACTACAGGATTGGATCCACAGACAAGAAAAACATTATGGAATGTAATCAGTAGTTTACGCAGGAATAATAATATGACGGTATTTCTTACTACACATTATATGGAAGAAGCTGCAGATGCAGACTATGTAGTTATTCTGGACAGCGGAAAAATTGTTGCCAAAGGTACACCGCTGGAGCTGAAAAACTGTTACACAGGAGATTTTGTGACAATTTATGGTATTACAAAAGAGCAGGCAGAATGCTTGAAAGTCCCATATGAACCGATTCGGGATGCTTACCGTTTTTTAGTACCTGATACCAAAGCAGCGACAGAACTGATTATTAAATATCCGGATATTTTTATAGATTATGAGATTACAAAAGGGAAAATGGATGATGTATTTCTTGCGGTGACAGGAAAAAAACTGATAGGAGGTGCGGGAAATGAAAGAGCTTAAAGCACTTGTAAAACGTAATACAAAACTCTTTTTTATGGATAAGGGAATGTTTTTTACTTCATTAATTACACCGGCTATATTACTGGTACTATATGCAACTTTTCTGGGAAATGTATATAAAGACAGTTTTACAAGCGTATTGCCAAAAACACTGGAAGTATCAGAAAAACTTATCGACGGATGTGTAAGCGGGCAGTTGATGTCCTCAATTTTAGCAGTCAGCTGTGTAACAGTTGCTTTTTGTTCTAATATGTTAATGGTGCAGGATAAAGCCAATGGTACAATCTGTGATTTGACTATTTCACCGGTAAAACCTTCAATTCTAGCCTTAAGTTATTATTTGGCAACACTTATTTCTACCTTGATTATCTGTTATGCAGCAACGGTAATCTGTCTTGGCTATGTGGCAGCCACAGGATGGTATTTAAGTGTGAAGGATCTGGGCCTGATTTTTTTGGATGTATTTCTTCTCGTATTATTTGGAACGGCATTATCCAGTATTATAGGTTTCTTTTTATCTACTCAGGGGCAGATATCAGCAGTGGGAACCATTATCAGTGCAGGTTACGGATTTATCTGTGGAGCATATATGCCTATTTCTCAGTTTTCGGAGGGACTGCAGAAAGTCCTTTCATTTCTGCCAGGTACTTATGGAACATCATTGCTTCGTAATCATGCTTTAGGTGGTGTTTATAAGGAAATGAAACATGTGGGATTTCCATCAGAGGTCATAGAATCGATAAGAGATTCCATTGATTGTAATTTGTACTTTTTTGATCAGAAGGTTTCATTGGCAACAATGTATATGATTCTTACCGGTACAGTTATTTTATTGATTGATATATATGTTTTTATAAATAAAGTAAGGCCTTATAAAAGATAGAAATGATGATTATGAATCTTTTTATAATCAATAAAAACCAGTGATTTGTCAAATTTTACCTTGCGACTTTCTACCTATTGAAATATAATAGGGGAAATAAACTGTGAAACAAAAGAGAAAGGTGGAAATCATATGAAGTTATATAGTCAGAGTTTTATAACAGATTATCCGGTACCGCAGATACCAGTGGATGTAATCGAAGGATTTCCAGTACGTCCGGGACTATTTGATGTAAATGGAGCCATGGCACTTTCTAATGGGGTAAATTTCACTATTCATACTCATGAGGGAACAGCATGTGAATTATTGTTATTTCATAAAGGGCATGAGGAACCATTTGCGGTTCTGCCATTTCCAGAAGAATATAAAATCGGTGATGTTTATTCCATGATTGTATATGGCCTTAATATAGAAGAATTTGAATATGCATACAGGATTGATGGACCTAATTGTCCGGAGAAGGGGCTGTTGTTTGATAAAGAAAATATTATATTGGATCCATACGCAAGAGCAGTAACCGGACGTCATGGATGGGGAGAGAAAAAAAATGGAGCCTATCATGCAAGAGTTGTAAAGAATTTGTTTGACTGGGGAGATATGCCTCAGTCTTCCCAAAAGATGAGTGATCTGATTATATATGAATTGCATGTGAGAGGCTTTACCCAGCATGAATCTTCAGGTGTTGATGACAAATATAGAGGTACTTTTGCAGGTCTTAAGGAGAAAATTCCATATCTAAAGGAATTGGGAATCAATGCGGTGGAATTACTGCCTATTTTTGAATTTGATGAGACAATGAATGAAAGAGAACATAATGGTCAAAAGCTGTTAGATTACTGGGGATATAATACGGTAAGTTTCTTTGCGCCAAATAAGAATTATGCGGCAAAAGATGAATCAAATCGAGAGGGATGGGAATTAAAAGAATTAATCAAAGCCCTTCATGATAATGGAATAGAAGTTATTCTGGATGTAGTATTTAACCATACTGCGGAAGGAAATGAGCAGGGAACAAATTTTTGCTTTAAAGGACTGGACAATAAGATTTATTATATGCTGACACCAGAGGGAAATTATTATAATTTCAGCGGGTGCGGAAATACACTGAATTGTAATCATCCGATTGTCCAGCAATTGATTCTGGAATGTCTAAGATACTGGACGGTCAGTTATAGAATAGATGGTTTCCGCTTCGATCTGGCAAGTATTCTTGGTAGAAATGAAGATGGGATGCCGATGAATAACCCGCCACTGTTAAGAAGTCTTGCAAATGATCCGGTATTAAGCAATGTAAAACTGATTGCAGAAGCATGGGATGCAGGTGGAATGTATCAGGTGGGGAATTTTCCGGCAAGTAAACGATGGGCAGAATGGAATGGAAGATATAGAGATGCTCTAAGATCATTTTTAAAAGGGGACAGCTGGGCATCATGGGAAGCAGCCTGGAGTATGTGCGGTTCAGGAGATTTATATGGGGGAGATGATCCCAATGATTATAAAATGTATGCCGGATATAATTCCTGTGTGAATTTTCTCACATGTCATGATGGATTTACTTTGTATGATCTGTATTCTTATAATATGAAACATAATGAGAGTAATGGATGGAATAATACAGATGGAGCTGATGATAACCGAAGCTGGAACTGTGGTATTGAAGGCGACACGGATAACCAGGATGTGTTGAACCTTCGTTTCCGGATGATAAGAAATGCCTGTGCTGTTTTAATGTGCAGCAGAGGTACACCAATGTTTCTGGCAGGTGATGAATTTGCTAATACCCAGTACGGTAATAATAATGGATATTGTCAGGATAATGAAGTTTCATGGATTGACTGGTCATATCTGGAAAAAAACAAAGATTTATTTGAATTCTTTAAGTTTATGATAGATTTTCGAAAGAAACACAGAATCATAAGAGAAAAGCTTCCAAATGCCGTTTGCGGGATGGATCCAATGCATGCACATGACCTGAATGCAGAGAAAGCATTCCTACCAAATGATGCAAAAACTGTTTCTGTCAGTTTTGCAGGATATGATAAAGAAAAAGGACATGATGATCTGATATATATTTCTGTGAATTCTGACTGGAATGATGCAGTGATTACGCTACCGCAGCTGCACGGGAACGGAGAATGGTATTTAAGTGTTAATACCTACGGTGATGAAAAAGGAAAATATTTTTATAAAGAAGGAGAAGAAGTAAGAATTGACAGGGAGTTTATTCTACGTCCACGTTCAGTGGCAGTGTTTACTGGAAGACCATATTAAACTGTCATATGATACTATCCTAAATTAAAAAATGGTAATAAGAAAAACGGATGTTTTCTATTTGGAAGAACATCCGTTTAATTATTATTCGTTTTTAAAATATTCTTTTACCAGTTTTACAACTGTTCCTGATAAAAGGAACAGGGCAATTAAGTTTGGAATAGACATTAATCCGTTAAATGTTTCTGCGATACTCCAAAGAAGCCCAAGGTCTACGGTTGCACCAAGAATGGCAACAAGAGAGTAGACAACCATGAATGGTTTAATTACTTTGGAGGAAAATAGAAACTCAATGCATCGGGCTCCATATAATCCCCAGCCTATAATGGTGGAGAAGGCAAAACAGCATAAAGCAATGGCAGTGAAAATAGAAACCCAGTTTCCATAAGTGGAAGTAAATCCAAGGATAGTCAGTTCTGCACCTGCAGCAGTTCCATAATGAACAGGTATTCCGCTACACAAAATAACCAGTGCAGTCAAGGTACAAATAAGAATCGTATCTGTGAATACTTCAAATATTCCAAAGAATCCTTGTTTTACAGGATTTTTTGTATCAGCACATGCGTGTGCGATAGATCCGGTACCAAGACCTGCCTCGTTGGAGAAAATTCCTCTGGCAACCCCTTTTTTCATACTAAGGAAAAAACTTCCGACAACTCCTCCGGTTACTGCAGCAGGATTAAAAGCTCCATAAATAATAGACGAAAAAACAGCAGGAATACTGGAAATATTTATGAAGATAACTCCTAGAGTCAGCAGGATATAAACAAGAGCCATAAAAGGAACCAGTTTTTCTGTAACTTTTCCAATACGCTTTACTCCACCTAAAAGAACAAGAGCAACTAAAGAAGCAATTACGATTCCCAAAATCAGATTAAAAACACTAAGAGAGTCCTGATTAATAATATGGAAATTCAGTAAAGCAGAGTTTATTGCTGTTGTAATAGTATTAACCTGTGTTGCATTTCCAGTACCAAAAACAGTTAAAACTCCGAAAACAGAAAAAAGAACAGCCAGCCACTGCCAACGTTTTCCCAGACCATTTTTTATATAGTACATTGGTCCGCCTACAAGATCACCTTCAGCATTACGTTCTCTGTAGTGAACAGCCAATGTCACTTCAGCAAACTTGGTACACATCCCAAGAAAAGCGGAAATCCACATCCAGAAAACTGCTCCGGGACCACCAATAGCGATTGCTCCTGCAACACCGGCAATATTTCCTGTTCCCACAGTTGCGGCAAGAGCCGTACAAACTGCCTGAAATGGAGTCATAGAACCTTCAGAAGCTTCTTTTTTTCGGAAAACACGGCCAATGGTTGTTTTAATTGCATAGGGAAATTTCCGGATCTGCAGAAAATGAGTACGAACACTTAAATATAGCCCGACTCCAATAATGCAGATCATCGCAGGCACACCCCAGATAAAATTATTTATGGCAGCATTTAGTGATTCAATTGTATCTAACATATGATATAAAATCCTTTCATTCTTTTGTATACAATGTCCATCACCGACGGACATATATGCTAAATAATAACATAGAATAGGAGAAATGTACAGAAAGAAGAAGGGTGAGTTGTAAACATATCCTGTTTTTGCTTATCAATTATTAATGACAAAATATACAAATCCATGATACAATATGATTTAAAATATTGGGAGTTAAAAAAATATTTAAGAGATAAAGGATTATGAAGTACGGAAAGCATAAATTGACGACAAATCTATTAGGAATCTCTATTCTTCCTCTTCTTATTTTTGGAATCATTGTAACGATGATAACTTCATTGACCATCTACAACAGTCTAAAAAATGAGGTTAAAGATAATTTGCGTATACTGGCATATACCTCATATAAAAATTTTGAACTGTTATTTCCAGGAGATCTGTCAGAAAAAGATCATCACATAGTCAAAGGAGATAAGAGTATAGAAGGACAGACACAGATTTTGGATGAAATCCGGGAACTATCAGGAGCAGATATAACTTTGTTTTATCATAGAGAACGATGTCTTACTACCATATGCAAGGAAAATGGGGAGCGGGCACGTGGAACAGAAGCATCAAAAGAAGTATCCGACCAGGTATTGAAAAAAGGTCGTGATTTTTTTTCAGACAATGTAATGGTAAATGATACCAGGTATTT
This sequence comes from Anaerostipes faecalis, assembly GCF_018982945.1. GTDB lineage: Bacteria > Bacillota > Clostridia > Lachnospirales > Lachnospiraceae > Anaerostipes > Anaerostipes faecalis. The sequence continues at coordinate 35,349 of NZ_JABRXE010000001.1, forward strand.
TGGATATTATATGCCAATTAAAGATTCGAAAAATAATATCAGTGGAATGATGTTCGCAGGAAAACCAAGAAAAGATATATTAATAGAAATGTCAAAAAGTATAGCGATTATATTTTGTGCTGCATTTATAACCATAATAATAGCAGCAAACATAGTTTTTCATTATGGAAAAAGAGTGATAGGATCTCTGAATCAGATTAAGAAATTTCTTAAGGATATAGCGGAAGGAGATCTTACGACAAAAATTGATTCTAAAATACTTGATAGGCAGGATGAAATTGGTCAAATGGGACGGTTTTCAGTAATGCTGAAAGATTCAATAACAGATCTTGTTGGAAAAGATCCTCTTACAAGATTACATAACCGCCGAAGCTGTCAGGTTGTTCTGGACAGTTTTGAAAATAAATATAAAAAAGATGGAAAAGACTTTGTCATTGCTATTGGTGATATTGATTTTTTTAAACAGATTAATGACCGATATGGTCATTTGGCTGGAGATAAGGTTTTACAGGATATTTCTAATATTATTTCCTCTTTTATGGAATATTGTGGATTTGTATTTCGATGGGGTGGAGAAGAGTTCCTTCTTATATTTGAAAACATGACTATAGAGGAAACACGCTTATGTGTGCAGGAATTTATGGATGAAGTTTCCGCATCAAAAATTATGTGGAAAGACCAGGAGATTATGTTGACTATGACTTTTGGAATTGCAGGAACCCAGGAAAAAGACAGTTTATATAAGGTAATACAGTTGGCAGACAGCAGATTGTATAAAGGGAAAAAACAGGGAAGAAACAGGATAATTGAAGGAGATTAAAAAAACAGTGAAATTTTATTTTGCACCTATGGAAGGAATTACGATTTTTTTGTACCGGAATGCATATGAAGAATTTTTTGGAGAAATTGATAAATATTTTACACCTTTTATCATGCCTAATGGAAAGAGAATTTTTAAGACAAGAGAATTAAATGATGTTCTACCGGAGAATAATGAGGGAATCCATCTGGTTCCTCAGATTTTAACACGAAAATCTGAAGAATTTATTAAAACTGCAAGAGAATTAAAAGTTATGGGATATGAAGAGGTAAATCTTAATCTGGGGTGTCCTTCTAAAACAGTGGTTTCCAAAGGAAAAGGATCAGGTTTTTTAAAAGAGCCAGAAGATCTGGATGTTTTTTTATCAGAGATATTTGATTCATTGGATATGAAAATTTCTATAAAGACAAGAATAGGATTAAATGGACCAGAAGAATTTGAGGAGTTGCTGGAGATATACAACAGATATCCTTTGGAAGAACTGATTATTCATCCTCGCATTCAAAAAGAATACTATCAGGGAAAACCGCATCTGGATATCTTTGAGAGGGCATGGAAAGATAGTGTAAATTCTGTCTGTTACAATGGGGATATTGTTACGGTTGAGGATTATGAAACCATAACACAGCGTTTTCCAAAAATTGATAAGGTGATGATAGGAAGAGGATTACTGCATAATCCTGCATTGATTCATCAGATAAAATACAAACAGGAATTACAAAAGCAGGACCTGAAAATGCTCCATGATCGTATATATGAAGCATATCAGGGTTATGTGTCAGGAGATAAAAATGTTTTGTTTAAAATGAAAGATTTCTGGTCTAATCCTGTTAAACTGTTTAAGAATCACGAGAAACATGCCAAAAAAATTCGAAAGGCACAAAAACTTAAGGATTATGAAAATGCAGTGAAAGCATTATTTGAAGAAGATTTTATATCAGATGAGGGATGACTCCCGCCTCTGTAGGCGGTGAGCAACAATTATGTATCAGTGGCGGGTTTCAATCCCCCATCTGATATACGCTCCGCGAGGATGCGCAGGAATTCGGATTGGAAGTATGTCTGCTATGCAGACCCGAATTCCGCGCCAAGACTCGCGAGCGAGTCTTGAAGATGGAAACCTATAAAGCTTTTAGAGCAGCCATTGTAATATAGTTATATGGCTGATTAAAATGTGGAAGGAAAAATAAATCAAATAGTTTTAACTGATCAATAGTAACCTGTTCCTGAATGGCAAGGGAAAACATATGGATTGCCATGGAAATATCATATTCTGAGCAAAGCTGGGCACCTAAAATTACCCGGCTTTTTCTTTCGTAGACAATACGTATCATGACTTTGGAATTATTTTTCTTCATAAATAAGGCTTTCTGGTAATCTTCAAAGTCTGTGGATGCGGCATTAAATCCAAGCTGCAGGGCCTTTTTTAAGGTAAGGCCGGTACTGACCATTTTTAAATCCCATATACTGATGCCATTGGAGCCTTGAACACCAGGTGATTCCATAGGTGTGCCGCAGGCATTGTGAGCAGCAATGATTCCTGAACGTACTGCGTTTGTGGCAAGGGCAATATAGTCGGTTCGTCTGGATGCATTATTGTATACAGTAGAACAGTCACCGACAGCATACACATCTTTTATGCTGGTCTCCTGACGACTGTTTACTAAATATGCACCATTGGAAAATTGCTGGATGATGCTATTTCCAAGTTTTGTATTTGGGCGGAAACCAGTGCAGAAAATCACCATATCTGCCGGATAAGAGGAATGATTTGTTTTCACACTCTCAACTTTCTTTTCTCCTTCCAGACATTGGACACTTTCATTAAAAACAAGACGGATTCCGTGATGTTTAAGATTTTCTTCCATTTTTTGAGTAAAAGGGCGGTCAAAATAGCTGGTCAGGCATCCGTCGGCAGAATCAATTAACGTAACTTCCTTTCCATTTCGCTGAAATGCTTCTGCAAGTTCAACTCCAATGTATCCTGCTCCGATTACAGTTATCTTCTCGATAGAATGATTGTTTAGTTTTTCTATGACATCCTGTGCATTTTGATATAATTTTACAAATTGCACATTTTCCAAATTCATGCCTTTGATGGGAAGTGAAACAGGAGCAGAACCTGTGGCAAGAATTAATTTATCATAAATCTGTTCATAGTAATCTCCGGAAAGACTTTTTGCTTTTACTGTTTTTTGATTAAAGTCAATGGATGTAACTTTAGTATTCATATGAATAGAAGCTCCTTTGCTTTCTAAAAGCTCTTTGCTGGAATAGAATAATTCATCAGGACCGGAAATCTGCCCACCAATCCAAAGAGCCATACCACAGCCAAGAAAGCTTATATTGGAATTTGCATCAAATGCAGTAACTTCTATATCTTTATAATTGTCAAGAATTGTATTTAATGCAGCAGTACCGGCATGATTGGCACCGACTACAATGATTTTTTGTGACATAAGTAAAACCTCCTGCTTGTTTTTCAAGAGTATTCCACAAAATGGGAAAAACATTCAGAAATAAAAATAAAAAACCAATTGACAAATATTATTTTACTCCATTATAATGATTCAATAGGCGATGACGGAGAAAAGTAACATAAATTATCGTTCCCAGTGAGCAGGAGATAGTGAGAACCCTGCAAAGTGAATTTATGCGAAGAACACTTCAGAGCATCAATCTGAACCCGGATACAAAAGTGTCGACGGCAGTAGGTGAGACGTAAGCTTGGCGTTAACAGGCACACAAGAGAGACTGGTAAGACAGTAAATCAGGTGGTACCGCGGACTATACAGGTTCGTCCTGAAATATTTTCAGGACGGGCCTTTTTTCATTGGGAAAGAACTTGTTATGCTAAAGCGTAAGAGTCTTTCTGTGAAACCAGAATGCCCCGCCTGAATATGAATACAAGAACAAAAACCATAGAGAAGGAGATTGAAAATGTCAGACATGTATCGCACAAAGACAATGGATCAGATTTCTGAAAATGATATCGGATTTGAATTAAAGATTGCCGGCTGGGTGGAAAATATTCGTGACCATGGTGGCGTATCTTTTATTGATTTACGTGATATGTATGGAGTCATGCAGGTGGTTTTAAGAGATACAAGCCTCTTACATGACATCAGAAAAGAAGAATGTTTATCTGTGGAAGGTGTAATAGAGCACCGAGATGAGGAAACATACAATCCTAAGATTCCTACAGGAACCATTGAATTGGAAGCACATAAAATTGATATTTTAGGAAAGGTTTATACAGATCTTCCGTTTGAAATTGCGACATCTAAGGAAATCAGAGAAGATGTTCGTTTAAAATATCGTTATCTGGATATGAGAAACAAAAAGGTAAAAGATAATATTCTGTTCCGTTCCAAAGTGATTCGTTTCTTAAGAGAAAAGATGGAAGAACTTGGATTTGTGGAAATTCAGACACCAATTCTTTGTGCATCTTCTCCAGAGGGTGCTCGTGACTATGTGGTTCCATCAAGAAAATACAAAGGAAAATTCTATGCACTTCCTCAGGCACCACAGCAGTATAAGCAGCTTCTGATGGTATCTGGAATTGATAAATATTATCAGGTTGCACCATGCTTCCGTGATGAGGATGCCCGTGCAGACCGTTCTCCAGGAGAATTTTATCAGCTGGATTATGAAATGAGTTTTGCAACTCAGGAAGATGTATTTAAAGTTGGAGAAGAAGTACTGACTGCAGCATTTAAAGAATTTGCACCAGAAGGATTTGAAATTACAGAAGCACCATATCCGATTATCAGCTATAAACAGGCTATGCTGGAATATGGTACAGATAAACCAGATCTTAGAAATCCATTAAAGATCGTAGATGTTACAGAATTTTTCCAGAGATGTACCTTTAAGCCATTCCATGGTCAGACAGTTCGTGCCATCAATGTACACGCTAAACTGTCAAAGGGACAGCATGAGAAACTTCTGAAATTTGCTCAATCCATCGGTATGGGTGGTCTGGGATATTTAGAAGTGAAAGAAGAAATGAGGTACAAAGGACCAATCGATAAATTTATTCCAGATGATATGAAAATGGAACTGGCACAAATGGCAGGATTGGCAGAAGGCGATACTATTTTCTTCATTGCTGCATCTGAAAAAGCAGCATGTATTTTTGCAGGACAGATTCGTGATGAATTAGGAAAACGTCTGGATTTAATTGAAAAGAATGCTTATCGTTTCTGTTACATCAATGATTTCCCAATGTATGAAATTGATGAAGAAACAGGAAAACTTGGATTTACACATAATCCATTTTCAATGCCACAGGGTGGGCTGGAAGCATTAAATACAAAGAATCCACTGGATATTCTGGCTTATCAGTATGATATTGTATGTAACGGTGTTGAATTATCATCTGGAGCAGTTCGTAACCATGATATGGAAATCATGGAAAAAGCATTTGAAATTGCAGGATATGATAAAGAGACATTAAAAGATAAATTTGGAGCATTGTACAATGCATTCCAGTTTGGTGCACCACCTCATGCAGGAATGGCACCAGGAATCGATCGAATGATTATGCTGCTTCGTAACGAAGAAAATATTCGTGAAGTTATTGCATTTCCAATGAGCGGAACCGCACAGGATCTTATGTGTGGAGCCCCAAGTGAAATCACAGAACAGCAGTTAAGAGAAGTACACATAAAAGTACGAGACTAAATACTACAAACCCACTTCTAAGCAACGGCTTCGGACCTTACAGTCCTGCAGATTGATTGCTTATGAAGTGGGTTTTTCGTTTAATATAGATGACGATAAATAGGAAGGCACCAGCCCCAAAATAATGTCCTTATCTGAGGATTATCAGCCATGTTTCCGGTTTTTCCGTTATCTTATACTGTTTGATGATCTGAAAATTACATTTTGTGCAGAGTTTTTTTACATACTCGTGATTTCTGGTATACATAATGATGGTTCCTTCTGGGCGCAGGAGTCGTTTTGCCATTGGAAAGAAATTTTTATAGATTTCGTAAATGTCGTTTTCACTTTTTTGTCCGGTTGCGTAAGGCATTTCTGTGAAGATTTCATCAAATGGATATTCATGGGCGAATGCAAAACAGTCTTTGTTGACATAATGAATGATCTGATCTGCCAGATTAGTATTGATAATGGCTTTTTCAATTGCTTCTGGAGAATGGTCAATTCCATATGATGTATTTCCTTTAACGATTTTCTGTCGTTCAATCAGCATAGTACCAACTCCGCAAAATGGATCCAGGATCTGGGCATCAGGCTTCATATAATCTTTCGCAAGCTGTACAAGAAGTGCTGCATTTACAGGTTTAATACTTGTTGGAATATATTCTTTCCTGTAATCAAATCTATGATCATCTATGGTATATAATTTTAAAAATAAATAATAGTTTCCATCTTTTCTTTCAATCAGGCGGATTTCAAATTCATAATTTGAAGTAGAATTTATCAGTTTACGATGACTGTATTTTTCAATGGATGAAGCAATTTTCTGAGTAAAAATACTGCGATCCTTTAATGCCATTTTATTTTTTACGCCAAGACGAAAATAAAATGGGAAAGAACCATCATGGGATTTGAATAAAAAATCCAATAAACTGGAGGAAGCAATAGTTTTTCCAAGAACTTCAGGTTCTGGACCACATGATATCATGCCTGGTATCTGAAATAATAGCTCGTTCCAGGTACGGATATTCAATAAGTGCCGGATATTTTTTGTGGAAATACGGACTCCCAGTCTGGATGTTGAAGTTTCAGAGGTATTCATTTGTTTTTCTGTGATTTCAGGAAACAGTGGATTTGTACGAAACAGGCAGTGGAACGTATTTTTTCCGTTACGGAAAGAGTGAATCTGATCTTCGTTGACAGAAAGAATCAGATCTGTTAGTGCATGAAGTTCCTTTTCCATATGTTTTTTATTTTCAGAAGTTGTTTCTGTTTCAGAAAGAGCTTGCAGATGCTCCTTTAATTGTGGAAGAAAAGGTGTAATATCCATATGCTGCATGGCACGGAGATAGGCTTCCTTAACAAATAAGGTCTTTTCTTTTTCGTAAGCCTGGAATAAGTTGTCTGCATAACTGGACAGATTAAGGTTACCAATCAGCAAGGCCGCATTTTTACGTGTTTTGGCATCATCATTTTGTAGAAAATGAGAAAGATCCAGACCATCTTTCAAAAGCCAGGATATGACCATTTCCTTGTTTGTGGAATCTTTTATTTCCTGACGTAACTGACTTAAGGTCTGACGTACTTCTATTTCATTTTTTAATCTTCGACATAAATTATAAATCATAGATAAATCCTTTCACTTTATAGACATAATATCTTATTAGGAGTATACCTTATTGAACCAGGTGCGTCCAGTCTGAAAGATTTGTCTGCTTTTTTTTCTCTGAGGTTTATGATACGATAAAAATAGAAATATAAATAGAAAATGATGAGAAAGGTTGGATGATATATGGCAATTGTAGGAGCATTTATGGTTCCGCATCCTCCATTGATTATACCTGAGGTTGGATGTGGAGAGCAGCAGAAAATAAGCGATACTGTGGCAGCATATAAAAAAGTAGCTGGGAAAATTGCAGCTTTAAAGCCGGAAACTATTGTGATTGCGACACCTCATTCTGTTATGTATGGTGATTATTTTCATATTTCACCAGGAACCGGTGCAGATGGGGATTTTGGACAGTTTCGTGCACCAGATGTAAAAATACATGTGGATTACGATGTTCCTTTTGTGCAGGAATTAAGCCTTGAGGCAGACGAACATGATTTTATGGCAGGAACACTGGGAGAGCGAGACAGCAGGCTGGATCATGCATTTATGATACCGCTGTACTTTATTAATCAGATATACAGTGGCTATAAAACTGTGAGAATTGGATTATCAGGATTATCCTTTGCAGAGCACTATCAGCTGGGTGAATATATAAAAGAAACAGCATTACGTTTGGGACGACGAACAGTGGTAATTGCCAGTGGAGATTTATCTCATAGATTAAAGGAAGACGGACCATATGGATTTGCAGAAGAGGGACCGGTTTATGATCAGAAAATCATGAAAATTATGGGAATGGCAGATTTTGGTGAACTGTTCGGGTTATCAGAAGAATTTTGTCAGAAAGCTGGGGAGTGCGGACAGAGAGCATTTTTGATTATGGCAGGTGCATTGGACCAGACAGCTGTGGATACAGAAAAATTATCCTATGAAGGACCGTTTGGTGTCGGATATGGAATCTGTGCATACCGTCCAAATGGTGACGATACAAACCGGAATTTCCGGGAAAAGTATATGGAATGTCAGCGGGAAAGACTGGAGAAACAAAAGCAGGAAGAGGATGAATTTGTTAAACTGGCAAGGAAATCTCTGGAAGAATATATGACTGGAAGAACACTTATTTCTGTTCCGGAAGGACTGCCAGATGAAATGATGGATCATAAAGCAGGAGTTTTTGTATCTTTAAAGAAAAACGGAAGACTGAGGGGCTGTATTGGAACCATTTGTTCTACAACTGATTCTATTGCGGAAGAAATCATACAAAATGCAGTGAGTGCAGGATACAAAGATCCAAGATTTCCAGAAGTTAGAGCGGATGAACTAAGTCAGATTGAATATAGTGTAGATGTTCTTGGAGAACCAGAGGAAATCACATCGAAAGAACAGCTGGATGTGAAGAAATATGGATTAATCTTAACAAAAGGTGTAAAACGAGGGCTGCTGCTTCCAAACCTGGAAGGTATTGATACCATTGAACAGCAGATAGAGATAACCAGACAAAAAGCAGGAATTGCAGAAGATGATAAAAATGTAAAAATGGAGCGATTTGAAGTCATAAGGCATAGGTGATTGTAATGATGGACATAAATATTACAGTGGCAGAAATGGAGGATCTGGATGAAATCATGGAGATGATGACTACTGCCAGAGATACAGTGGAGAACCCAGATTGGTTTGTGGAAGATAACAGGGAATATGTAAAAAGGCATTTAGGAGAAAATGGGATAACTTTAAAAGCCTGTGGACAAAATAAGATTATGGGTTTTCTCATTGTGGATATACCAGGTGAAGACGAGGAAAATCTGGGATTTGATCTGGGCTTTTCTAAAAAGGAAAGAGAATTAACAGTACTGATGGAGTCAGCTATTGTAAGACCTGAAGCAAGAGGAATGGGACTTCAAAGAAAATTGCTTTATGAGGCAGAAAAGTGGCTTGAAGGAAGAATATACCGGTATGCTCTGGCAACAGTTCATCCGGAAAACCGCTACAGCAGAGGAAATCTGCTTGCTATGGGATATGAAGAAGCTATGGAAAAATTAAAATACGGAGGCCTGCCAAGAATTATCATGAGGAAACAGTTATTTGGGAAAGGAAGTGAAAATCAATGGAATTGAAAATACTGGAGAATGAGTTTGCCATATGCAAAATCAGTGACATAAAGGAGATTGATTTTTCAGATGAATATTGTTTTATCGGGAAGACAGATGAAGAATTATCATTGGTTTGTTCAATAGATTGTTTACCAAATGACTGTCTGGAGTGTGACAAAGGCTGGAAAGGATTTCGAATAGAAGGAAAGCTGGATTTTTCACTGGTTGGAATATTGTCACAGATAACAGGAATTCTTGCAGAAGCACAAATCGGCATTTATGCAGTATCCACCTATAATACAGATTATATCTTTACCAAAGAAGAGCATTTTCAGAGGGCTTTGGAAATGCTAAAGTTATATGGATATAGTATAAATACAACCAAACCCGTTATTATCAGAGATACTTCTGCAGGGAACAGATCAACAGCATTAATTGAAAACCTCTTAAAAATATGGGAGAAATCTGTATGGGCAACCCATGCATTTTTATCAAAGGAGGATATCAGGGAATTAAAACCTTTCGTTTTAACCAGTCTGGAAGAAATTCCAAGACTATATATTCTGACAGACTCAAACGGAGTTAGCTTAGGATTTGCTGGAATGAAAGAAAATAAACTGGAAATGCTGTTTCTTGATCCAGATTGGAGAGGCTGTGGATATGGAAGACAGATGATGGAGTATCTGTTTTCCAATGATCACCTGACATTTGTTGATGTTAATGAACAAAATCCACTGGCAGCAGGTTTTTATCGCCATATGGGATTTGAAGAATACGACCGTAATGAATATGATGGACAGGGAAAAGAACGTCCGATTATAAAAATGAAAATTCAGGAAGATAAGACGAGGTGATTCTTATGCAGAAAAAATATGATGTTATTTTAATTGGAGCAGGTCCTTCTGCTATATTTTGTGCTTATGAATTGGTGAAAAACCGTCCGGGAATTAAAATCCTGATGATTGAAAAAGGAAGAAGAATTGAACAGAGAAAATGTCCGAAACGAGATACAAAAGTGTGCGTCAGCTGTAAACCTTGTTCCATAACAACAGGATTTGCAGGAGCAGGAGCGTTTTCTGATGGGAAATTATCATTATCGCCAGATGTAGGAGGAAATCTTCCGGAAATACTGGGATACGACAAAACCGTTGAACTTTTGAAAGAGTCTGATGATATCTATTTGAAATTTGGTGCAGATACAAAAGTATATGGAATTGATGAAGAGGAAGAAATAGCTAGAATACGAAAAAAAGCCATTCGGGCAAATCTTAAGCTGATTGAATGTCCAATCCGTCATCTGGGAACAGAAGAGGGGTATAAGATTTATTCCCGACTTCAGCATCATTTGCAGGAACAGGGCGTTGAAATGGAATTTAATACAATGGTGCGGGATATCATGATTGAAGAGGGACAGGCAAAAGCTGTTATTACAGATCAGGATGAGATATATTATGCCAACGAAATCGTTGCCGCTGTTGGACGAGAAGGTTCTGAATGGTTAAGTGATATCTGCAGAAAATATAATATTGAAACTCAGGTAGGAACAGTTGACGTAGGTGTTCGTGTTGAAGTTCGGGATGAAATTATGGAGGAACTAAACAGAAGCCTTTACGAAGCAAAGCTTGTGTACTACACACCGACATTTGATGATAAAGTCAGGGTATTTTGCAGTAATCCGTCAGGTGAAGTGGCAACAGAGTATTATGAAAATGGACTTGCAGTTGTAAATGGACATGCATATAAGGCAGAATCCTATAAGACGAAAAATACCAATTTTGCTTTGCTGGTTTCTAAAAATTTTACCAAGCCGTTTAAAGAACCGATTCAGTATGGAAAACATATTGCCCAGTTGTCTAATATGCTATGTGATGGAAAAATTCTTGTGCAGCGTTTTGGAGATTTTGTAAGAGGAAGAAGAACGACAGAAGAGCGGTTGGTTCGAAATAATATAACTCCAACTTTGAAAGATGCAGTACCAGGGGATTTATCACTGGTTTTTCCGTATCGAATTATGAAAGATATTGAAGAAATGATATATGCACTGGATCAGGTTACTCCGGGAATGGCCAGTGATGAAACATTGCTTTATGGAGTAGAAGTTAAATTTTACTCCAATAAAATTTTGGTGAATGACGATTTTGAAACAAATATTCAAGGATTACGGGCTATTGGTGATGGGGCTTCAGTCACGAGAGGACTGCAACAGGCATCTGCCAATGGTTTAAGTGTAGCTAAGAGCATTTTGAAAAAGATGAATTAAAAAAGAGGCCTGTGCCTCTTTTTTTAAATAAGTTTAAAATATTTACAAGCAAGATAAATACCATCTTGATCAACAGGTGTTGTGATATATTTGCTGACAGACTTTGCCTCCTTGGAACCTTGTCCTAAACAAATGGAAAGATCTGCGTTTTCAAGCATTTCCAGATCGTTGTTGGAATCTCCAAAAGCAATATAGGACGAATAACCATAGTAATCCATCAATTCAGAAATTCCAGTGTATTTGTTTGCACCGACTTTCACAATATCTGCATAGGCAGACTGTCCGGGAAAAACATCGATTCCATCAATGGAAAAATATTCTTTGTAATCATATCCTTTTGGAGCATAGACCATCAATCCGTAAATATCCTGGTCGTTATATGTTCCCAAAGGAGGAATGGTTTGGTTCAGAAAACGCTGGGTCTCTTCCACATATTCCAATTGGTCATTCAGAAGATAAAAATTATGTTCTTCTTCAAAAAGTAAATTAAAGTTGTTTTGTTGTGTAACCTGGATACATTGTTCAATGGACTTTGAAGTCATTGCATGAAGGGAAACAGGTTCCTTTTTGTTGTTGTAAACAGCAAGTCCGTTACAGCAGATATATCCATCCCAGGAAATTGTTGAGAAAAATTTCGGATTTTCCGGGTGGAAAAGAGGACGTCCTGTAGCAATACAGATGAGATGATCACGTTTTTGTAATTCTTCCAGTGTGGTTAAAGTGCTGTCAGGTATCTGACCTGTTGCAGGGTCTACTAAAGTTCCATCTACATCAAAAAAAATAAGTTTCTTTGTCATGATTTCCTCTTTTCATAAAATGCTTTATTGGCTTTTTTTCCAGCATCGATTAATCGTTCCAGTTCTTCTTCAGGACAGAGGAAAGATCCTAAAGGATACGGTGTTTTTGTGTAGAGACCGTGGAAATCTGTTCCTCCAGTCATAAACAAATCATGTTCCTTACATAAAGCACGAATCTGATCCATTGTTTTTTTATCATTTCTTGGGTGATTGATTTCTATACCGTCAATCATATTTTCTTCTATCATCATTTCCATCAGCATTGGATTTTTGTATTGACCGGGATGTGCCAGTACTACAACACCTCCGCAGGATCGGATTAATTCAACGGCTTCTTTGGCGTCCATATATTTATTAGGAAATTTGTAAGGACTTCCAGAATGGAATAGTTCGTTGTGCAATTCACCAATGGGAGTTGCTGTGTATCCCATCAGAGATAAAACCTGCATAATATGAGTATAATATATACCGGTACTTTGTCTAGATGCTTCGTAGAGCTGGTCCATTGTGACAGGGTATTTGTCCATCAGAGCTTTGTAGGAACGTGTAACTGAATCAGAAAATGCGGATAAATCTTTGTTCAAATGTTTTTGAAGACGTTTTGTGTCTACTGGATAATAGCAAAGAAGATGGACATTAATAGATGTTTCTTTGTGATTGGCAGGTATTTCCACTGCAGGAATTGTATGTAAATCAAGTTCTTTTCCAAGCTCTATGGCAACAGGAATAGAATGTGTAGATGAATGATCCGCAATGGCAATATAATCCAGACCAATTCGTTTTGCATAGCGAAGCAGTGAATCCAGATCCATGGCTCCATCAGACAGGACAGTGTGACAATGTAAATCAGCTTTCATATGAATCCTCCAATAACTTTTTTGAATTAAGCTAAGTATAGCATAAAATTACAGCTTATTCGAGTTTTCTTAAAACTTTCAAAAGGTTTGATAGAGACTCGCGGAGTATTTCAAGGTCTTCTTCTGAGAGAGAATTTAATTTATTGGCAAGGAAATCTTTGATTAGTCCTTTTTCCTGTTTTATGACGTCATAGCCTTGGTCTGTAAGACGAATGTAAACTTTTTTACGGTTGGATTCATTGTGAAAACGGGCTACATACCCTTGTTTTACCAAAGGAGCTACTGCACGGGTTGCCTGTTCTTTGGATGATGCAATATAGGATGCAATTTCGGACATATTTACGCTTCCCTTGGCAGACAAAGTGTATAAAATAAACAGTTGTGTTTTTGTAAATTGTGTATCATGTAAGACAACAGTATTCATTAAAATACGTTGGCAGATTGGAAATATTTCAAAAAGTGCAGAAATATCTTTCATAATAGTGTATCCTCCATTTTTCATATCTTTTCTATTATAGCATGTTGTTGCTAAAGGTCAATATTTGACAAAAATCAAATATTCATGTAGAATGTTTGTTGATAAATATCAAATAAAACAGTTAGGAGGAAGCAGAATGGAAACAGAAAGAATGGAACAATATATGAAAAATCAGGCAAACATCTGCCGAGAAAACTGTGAAATTGATAAAAATTTATTTACTGAACTTGGAGTTAAGAGAGGACTTCGAGATGTAGATGGAGTGGGGGTCCTGGCAGGGCTTACCAATATTTCATGCATTCAGTCAAATAAAGTTGTCAACGGGAAGAAAGTACCTTGTCAGGGAAAATTATTTTATAGAGGATATGACATAAATGATCTTGTCAGGGGATTTCTAAAGGGCGAAAGATATGGTTTTGAGGAAGTAACATATCTGCTGTTGTTTGGAACGTTGCCCGATGAGAAGCAATTGGAAGAGTTCAGGCAGGTACTTGCAGGTAGCATGACTTTGCCGAAAAATTTTACACGAGACGTTATATTAAAAGCACCAAGTAAAGATATAATGAATTCAATGACCAAGAGTATTTTAACGCTTGCATCCTATGATGATAAAGCATCTGATATTTCTATGGAAAATGTATTGCGTCAATGTCTGATGCTGATCAGTGTATTTCCAATGCTTGCGGTCTATGGATATCAGGCCTACAATCATTATGAAAATGATGACAGCCTTTACATTCACCGGCCAGATGGAAATTGTACTATGGCTGAGAATATTTTGCGAATGCTTCGTCCGGATAAAAAATATACGGAACTGGAAGCAAAAGTATTAGATATTGCATTAGTGCTTCATATGGAGCATGGAGGAGGAAATAATTCTACCTTTACCACTCATGTGATAACCTCTGCCGGATCAGATACCTACTCTGTTATTGCAGCAGCATTGTCTTCACTAAAAGGACCAAAGCATGGAGGCGCTAATATTAAAGTTGTGGAAATGATGCAGGATCTGAGACAGAATGTAAACGATATTACAGATGAAAATCAGGTACGGGAATATTTAAAAAAGCTGTTGCATAAAGAAGTATTTGATAAAAAAGGATTGATTTATGGTATGGGACATGCTGTTTATAGTATTTCAGATCCAAGAGCACAGATTTTTAAAGGGTTTGTAGAAAAACTGGCAGTGGAAAAAGGAAGGGAAAAAGACTTTAAACTTTATTCCATGATTGAACAGCTGGCACCGGAAGTGATTGCAGAAGAAAGAAAAATCTATAAAGGGGTAAGTGCCAATGTAGATTTTTATAGTGGATTTGTTTATAGTATGCTGGATATTCCATTAGAACTGTTTACGCCAATTTTTGCTATGGCAAGAATCGTAGGATGGAGTGCCCATCGTTTAGAAGAACTAACAAATGTGGACAAGATTATCCGGCCTGCATATCAGAGTGTATTACAGAACAAAGAGTATACAGAGTTAGAAAACCGGTAGTATTATATAATTTTTATAATAAAAAAGTGGATTGTCAATTTTGACAGTCCACTTTTTAGATATGATATATCAGATGAGGGATGACTCCCGCCTCTGTAGGCGGTGAGCAACAATTATGTATCAGTGGCGGGTTTCAATCCCCCATCTGATATACGCTCCGCGCCAAGACTCGCGAGCGAGTCTTGAATTTGAGGTGTATTTATGCTTCGACATTTGCCCGATTGCGAATCTTTGCGGCAGCCTTTTCTTTTTCGATAATAGGCTGGAAACGTTCGACTTCCTGAGCAATTTCTTTACTCATAATCAGCATACAGATTAAGTTTGGAATTGCCATTAATGCATTCATGATATCAGATAAGTTCCAAACAAGCTCAAGAGTCTGTGTAGCACCTACGTAAACAATCAGAGAGAAAAATACACGGTAAATGATGTTATATTTGTGACTCTGGAATAAATATTCAAAAGCCTTTTCGCCATGGTATTCCCAGCCAAGAATGGTAGAAAATGCAAATAAAATAATACCGATACCTACCAGATATTTTCCAAGAGGTCCAAGTACACTTGAGAATGCTGCCATGGTAAGCTGTACACCTTCCAGTGCGGCACCAGTACCGTCAACAGTTCCAAGTACACCGGAAGAAGCAATTGCAAGACCTGTAATACTACATACTACAATGGTATCGAAAAAAGTACCGGTCATATTAATATATCCCTGACGAACCGGATCATCTGTTGTTGCAGCTGCTGCAGTAATAGCTGCAGAACCTAAACCGGCTTCGTTGGAGAATACTCCACGGGCAACACCATAACGAACAGAATTCATAACAGTGACAGTAATGACACCAACAACACCACCACCTACGGCCTGTGGATGGAAAGCCATAATAAAGATCTGAGCCAGACCAGCTGGAAGATTGGTTATGTTCATGATAATAACAATTAATCCGGCAATTACGTAGAAAATAGCCATTCCAGGAACAACAACAGAAGAAATTCTGGAAATACTTGTAATACCACCTAAAATAATAACTAAAGCTAATATTGTAATTATGATTCCTGTAATGTTAGTAGAAATACCAAAGATTTCTTTTACAGAACCGGAAATAGAATTTGCCTGTGTCATGTTACCAATTCCAAAAGAAGCAAGGACGGTAAATAAGGCAAATAAAAATCCAAGGATTTTTCCAAAGGTTTTATTTTTCAGTCCATTGCGCATTGTGTACATAGGACCACCGGACATTTCACCCTTTTCATTTACTGTTCTGTATTTGATAGCCAGCATACATTCACTGAATTTTGATGTTAATCCGAAACATGCGGAAATCCACATCCATACCAACGCACCAGGACCACCTGCAAACATGGCAGTTGCAACACCGATAATGTTACCGGTACCAATGGTTGCTGCCAAAGCAGTCATTAAGGCTGAAAAAGGAGAAACGTCACCGCTTCCTCTTTTTGTGGTACGTGCTTCTTTACTAAGAACGCTATGTAATGCGTATCCAAGATTTCGCCATGCAGCAAAGCGGGTTCGAATGGTTAAAAAGATTCCAGTTCCAACTAAAAGAACCAGCATAACAGGTCCCCAGACAAAACTGTCAATCTGTTGGACGATTAAATTCAAAGTATCCATATAAATTCCCTCCGTGATAATAATTTTTAAAAGAAAAAGCGTAAAAAGAAACAAGGATAAGACCCCTTTGTCTTTTTACGCTTTAAATTGGTTTTTATTCTACGCCCTTCATTTCTAATTGTCAATAAGAAAATTATAAGATATACAAAATTTTCTTTATATAATTTTATTTTTTCTTTAGAAAAGTTTATAGGAAGTAAATTGAATAAGGACAGGAATCGGGTATAATAAAAACATAGTTTTTCATATATTTTTAATCCTCTCTTTTCATAAAAGCAAAAGTCCCATCGGAAAACGGTGGGACTTTTTGACGTTTTCTTGGTTACATATAATTGTAATGAAGGAACAAATTTTTTATAATTACATGGAGATAGATATTTAATAGACAAAAAAATTAATATACAACTAATTTATGGAGATTAACTATATGAAGAAAGTAAGAATTACTGTTATGAAAATAGCCTGTTATACAGATCTAATGGAAAAATATGAAAATCCAATGGAACATGCCTGTGACATGAAAGAGGGACAGGTATTTATTGCCGATGGATGGCAGAAACCAGAGGGCTTTTGCGATAGTGCATGGGATAGTATCTCAGCATTTGTTATGACGCTTGCTCATGGTGGAGAGAATTTTTATGATGGCTGGATGAAGAATAAAAAGTCTGCAATGATATCCTGTAATGATGGGTTTCGACCAGTTAGCTTTTTGCTGGAAACTATAGATGAATAGGTACCAGTAACACAGGCATATCTGAACAGAGTATATCACATGTCTGGCACGAGAAGATAATATACAAGCATAATTTATATTTATTGCAACCTCTACCTTTATATTGACATATGTAAATATAATGATATAATGACAAATAGATAAACATGAATATGAGGTGATAATGTGATACAGAAACAAATTGCTAATATGTTTAAGGCTCTAGGAGATGAAAATAGAATACAGATTATTGAACTGTTAATGGGAAGTGAACGATGTGCCTGTAATCTGCTTGATGAGATGAAAATCAGCCAACCAACACTTTCTCATCATATGAAGATACTTTGTGATTCTGGTGTGGTTGAGTGCTGGAAGGAAGGCAGGTGGACACACTATAGGATAGCAGATGATGGCATTTCACAACTGATTGAGTACCTTGCAAAAATCAAAGGAAAGAAATCAATCCAAAACGAAAAGTCGTGCTGTAAAGAATAATATAGCCTTTATGGTGCGATTGCATTTGAAATACAAATCGATATATTTAAATATGCATATAATTAAATGTATAAGGAGAAGATGAAATGATAAAGAGTATCTGGTCTTTTTTTCAAGATGATATTCTTGGAATGGAATGGTTAAAGGGGCTGATTGAGCTTGGTCTTAATCAGTTGGGACTTAATACAAATGAGAAAATAGGTGGTTCTATTCATTTTTTTATTTATGACTGTATTAAAATTATGGTTTTGCTTGGAATGTTGATTTTTATAATCTCATATATTCAAAGCTATTTTCCACCAGAGAGAACAAAAAAGATTATAGGGAGATTTCATGGAATATGGGCAAATATAGCTGCTGCATTACTTGGAACAGTAACTCCATTTTGCTCCTGCTCATCAATTCCGCTTTTTATGGGCTTTACAAGTGCAGGACTGCCATTAGGAGTTACTTTTTCTTTTTTAATATCTTCTCCAATGGTGGATTTAGGCTCTCTTGTTCTTTTAATGAGTATTTTTGGAGCAAAGGTAGCAATTGTATATGTAATCGTTGGACTTGTCATTGCAGTTACCGGAGGCACTTTAATTGAGCGGCTGCATTTGGAAAGTCAAGTAGAAGAATTTATTCGTAATGGACATTCTATAGATGTTCCGCAGGAAATATTAATAAAGAGAGATAGAGTGAAATTTGCATGGAATCAAGTATTAGATACCGTCAAAAAGGTTACTCCTTATGTATTGATTGGTGTGCTGATTGGTGCATTTATTCATAACTGGATACCAGAGGATATTATTGTAAGATTTTTAGGAACAGGTAATCCATTGGGTGTCATTATTGCAACAGTTGCAGGTGTTCCTATGTATGCAGATATTTTTGGATGTATTCCGATTGCAGAAGCTTTACTTGCAAAAGGAGCCAGGCTGGGTGTTGTGTTGTCGTTTATGATGGGGGTTACAACACTCTCACTGCCATCTATGATTATGCTGAAAAAAGCAGTAAAACCGAAACTAATTGGAATATTTATTGCAATTTGTACAGTGGGAATTATCTTTGTAGGCTATTTCTTTAATTTAATACAAGGAATTTTAATATGAAATTAAACGGAGGATTTTAAGGTGGGTTTATTTAGATCAGAAAAGAAAAAAGAGGAAGAAACAAAAGCGACACTAACCAGCTTAAAGGTACTTGGTTCTGGATGTAAATCATGCCACGCTTTGCTTGAAAATACAAAAGCTGCTGTATCAGCTATGCAGCTTAATATGGAAGTGGAGTATATCACAGATATGGAAACAATTATGTCTTATGGTGTTATGTCTATGCCTGCACTGATTGTAAACGATAAAGTAGCTTCCATGGGGAAAGTGTTAAAGGCTAATGATGTGGAAAAACTGCTTCATAAGTTAGGATATTAGGTCATGCTGTGATTGGAAAGGTGGCAACTAATACGAGAGGATGGTTAAAAATGGATAATAAACAAAAGGTGGCTTTTATCTGTACACATAATTCCTGCAGAAGTCAGATAGCAGAGGCTTTAGGTAATTACTATCTGGGAGATTATTTTGAGTTCTATTCTGCAGGAACAGAGATAAAATCGGAAATTAATCAAGATGCCGTACGAATTATGAAAGAAACATATGGGATTGATATGGAACAGAACGGACAATACAATAAACTTATTTCAGACATACCCGAACCTGATATCGCAATTTCCATGGGATGCGGAGTAAGATGTCCTTTTATTGGAAGACCATTTGATGATGATTGGGGATTACCTGATCCGACAGGACAAGATGATAAAACATTTTTTCAGGTAATACAGCAGATAGAGAAAAATATAAAAAAATTAGTTGAATGACAAAGCAACATGAATTGTTTAATGTTTGAAAATATCTGGAATGATTTTATATTTTGTTTAGAAAAGTTTACAGGGAGTAAATTGAATCGGGAGAAGAATCAGGTATAATAAAGACATAGTTTTTCATATATATCAGATGAGGGATGACTCCCGCCTCTGTAGGCGGTGAGCAACAATTATGTATCAGTGGCGGGTTTCAATCCCCCATCTGATATACGCTCCGCGAGGATGCGCAGGAATTCGGATTGGAAGTATGTCTGCTATGCAGACCCGAATTCCGCGCCAAGACTCGCGAGCGAGTCTTTAATTTTAATCCTCTCTTTTCATAAAAGTAAAAGTCCCATCGGAAAACGGTGGGGCTTTTTGATGTTCTACATATTTTTTACGGCATATTTTTCTAAAATGTGTAAAAGTTTATAAAGGAGCATGGCAATCAGACATAGAATGATAATTGACATCATAACCCAATCCATTTTAAATACCTGACTTCCATAAATAATTAGATAGCCCAGTCCGGCTCGGGCGGCTAAAAATTCTCCAATAATGACACCAACTAAAGATAATCCAATACTGACTTTCATAAGACTTATAAACAAAGGTATACAGCTCGGGATAACAGCCAATCGAAGACAGTCTGTTTTAGTTCCGCCTAAAGTTCGGATAAGCATAAGCCGTTGGGGATCAACTTTCATAAAGCCATTGTACAAATTCAGGATACTTCCAAATACTGCAATGGAAATAGAGGTAATAATAATGGTTTTCATATTATTTCCCAGCCATACGATTAATATGGGAGCAAGGGCAGATTTCGGAAGACTGTTTAAAACTACCAGATAAGGTTCCAGAATATCTGCAAGGATTTGAAACCACCATAGAAGAATGGCAAAGGCAAGGGTCAGAAACATAATGAGAAAAAAACTAATCATGGTTTCCAGTAAAGTTATACCAACATGGAAAAAGATACTGTGATCTTTTGTCATGGAATAAAAGCATTGAATAATCCGGCTGGGGCTGCTGAAAATAAAACCGTTTAGATAACCTTCATCCACAGAAAATTCCCACAGAAAAAGAAACAGTAGCAAAAGTGATATCTGGGTAACAAGAACCCAGTATTTTTCCTTTTGTATTTTTTGAATATACAATTGTTGTTCCCTTGATATTTCAGGTTTCATTGATTTCACTCCATAACAAATTAAAATAATCTTTAAACTCTACAGAATTTCTGGCATTCTGCGGGGTTTTTTCTTTACAGGAAAGTTTAATCGGAACAATTGCCTTAATTGTTCCAGGTCTTTTGGAGAGAACGATAACACGATCTGACATACTGATTGCTTCTGACAGGTCATGAGTTACTAACAGGGCGGTTTTTTTCTCCTTTTTTAGTATACAGGCGATATCATTGGAAACATTTAAACGTGTCTGATAGTCAAGAGCAGAAAATGGTTCATCAAGTAAAAGAAGATTGGGAGATAGTGCCAGCGTTCTTATAAGTGCAGCACGCTGACGCATTCCTCCGGATAACTGACTTGGATAGGAATTACGAAAATCATTGAGCCCATAGGCCGATAGCAGTCCGTCTACCTTCTCCAGAATATCTGGATTATGAATTTTCTGTATTTTTAATCCAAGAATGACATTTTCATAAATTGTTTTCCATGGAAGAAGCTGATCTTGCTGAAGCATATATCCAACCTTCTCTTTAGAGATAGTCAAGGGATAGCCATTAATAAAAATTTCTCCTGTTTTTAAAGGAAGGAGTCTGGCAATCAAATGCAAAAGTGTTGATTTGCCACATCCGCTTGGACCAACAACAGATACAAATTCTCCGGATTCTATTTGAAAGGAAACGTCAAGAAGAGCAAGTGTTTCCTGCTGCAAAGAGTGATATGCGTAAGAAACGTGATTTACTGATAGAGCAGTGGCCATGGCATTCTCCAAAAAGTTATCATAAGATAGTTTATGTCAATAAATAGAAAATGTGAAAGAGGTATATCAGATGTGAGCTAATTTCTGAGTGAGTCACGAACTTTCAATTGTTTCAATTGTGAGACTTTTGTATAATTGAAGGAAAAGGTAATAGAATAAAAGGAGGAATTTAATATGTTATCCTTTGAAAGTGATTATACAGAAGGAGCTCATGAGAAAATATTAGAACGTTTTGTGGAAACAAATATGGAACAGGTATCCGGATATGGAAGTGATCCATATTGTGAAAGTGCAAAAAAAAAGATTCAAGAATTATGTGAATGTCCTGAAGCGGATATTTTTTTTATGGTAGGCGGGACCCAGACTAATGAAATAGTAATTGATAGTCTTTTAAAGCCCTATGAAGGTGTGATTTCGGCAAAGACAGGACATATAAACGTTCATGAGGCTGGAGCTATTGAATATACAGGACATAAAGTGTTAGAAATACCGGAATATAATGGGAAGATAAAAGCAGAAGATTTAAAATCTTATTTGAGTATGTTCTGGAATGATGAGAATCATGAACATATGGTATTTCCAGGGATGGTATACATTTCTCATCCAACAGAATATGGTACATTGTATACCGCAGATGAATTGAAAGCTATTTCAGGAATTTGTCGTGAATATAAGATTCCGCTTTATTTAGATGGAGCTCGGCTTGGATATGGACTAATGAGCAGTGAAACCGATGTAACATTGCCAATGATTGCACAATTATGTGATGTTTTCTATATTGGAGGAACAAAAGTAGGTGCTTTATGTGGAGAAGCAGTGGTCTTTACAAAAAATAATACACCACAGTATTTTATGACTATTGTAAAACAGCATGGAGCTCTGCTGGCAAAAGGAAGACTTCTTGGGGTTCAGTTTGATACATTGTTTACAGATGATCTTTATTTTAAAATCAGCAGACATGCTATTGACATGGCAGAGTTATTAAAAAAAGGGTTTGCAGACAGAGGTTATACATTTTATCTGAATTCACCAACCAATCAGCAATTTATTATTCTGGATAATAAAGAAATGAAAAAGCTTCAGGAAAAGATAAAATTCAGTTTTTGGGAAAAGCAGGATGATAATCATACAGTTGTACGTTTTGCAACAAGCTGGGCAACAAAGAAAGAAAATATTGAGGAATTGTTTGATATAATAGATTAGCAAAAGTAGTTGATAAAAGGAGTTTTCACTATGAAATATGAAAGAATGACAGAAGGGAAATTTATCAGCCGTCCAAATCGATTTATTGCAATAGTGGAAATTGACGGGAAAGAAGAAAAGGCCCATGTAAAGAATACTGGAAGATGCAGGGAGCTGCTGGTTCCGGGGACAAAAATATTTCTGCAGGAGCATGATAATCCCAATCGGAAAACCCGTTTTTCGTTAATTGGAGTCATGAAAGGGAACAGAATGGTTAATATGGATTCTCAGGCACCCAATCAGGTGGTTGGAGAATGGCTTATGGATGGAGGAATCTATAAAAGTCCTGATCTTGTAAAGGCAGAACAGAAATATGGGAATTCCCGTTTTGATTTTTATTTGGAAGGTGATGGGAAGAAAGCTTATCTGGAAGTGAAAGGGGTAACACTTGAGGAAGAGGGAGTGGCTCGATTTCCGGATGCACCCACAGAGAGAGGCATTAAGCATATAGAAGAGCTGATGAAAGCCAAAGAAGAAGGGTATGATGCCTATATTGTATTTGTGATCCAGATGAAAGGTGTACATGTTTTTGAACCAAATGATCGTACTCATAAAGCCTTTGGTGATACATTGCGGAGGGCAGAAAAAGCAGGTGTTCATATTCTTGCCATGGATTGTCAGGTGGAAGAAGATCAGCTGGTCATTGACCAGCCGGTCCCGATCTGTTTAGAATCACAGACCGTCAATCATGGCATGTAAGTTTTCAAAATCTAAAATTTCAATCTGATTTCGACCATGAATCTGAATGATATTTTGTTCCTGCATGGAAGATAAAGTTCGGGAAAGAGATGGTCTTGTGACATTTAAATATGCCGACAGTTCATTGCGGTTCATGGATAAATCAACAAAGGGATTTCCGTTGCTGACTTCCATAAGATAGCGGGCAATCCGCTGTTCCAGATCCCCGCAGGTCAGCAGTTCAAGACGCTGTTGTTTCTGCTGGTTTTCCAAAGCAAAAATATGGAGCATGTTATAAATAATTTTACTGTGGTGTTCACAGCTTTTTTCACAGGTCTGGAAAAAGAAATTTTTATTTGCGGTTAATATCTGGCAGGGTTCGGTTGTTCGAACGGAATATTCAAAGGTATTTTTGTCAAGAAAAAGGTCTTCCTGAGCAAATAATTCCCCCGGCATGCGGTATTCAATATTCATTGGTTTTCCCATATAATTAAATTGTTCCAGGATGACTTTCCCTTTTAAAATTAAATAGATGACTTTTGGCTGATCTTCTGGAGATATAATTTCTTCATTTTTTTCAAAAGCCAGCAGCTTTGCACTGGAACAATGAAGAACTCGCTGAATCTCATCTGTATTTAGATTTTGGAATAACAGAGTATCTTTTATTTCCATTTTTTTCACCTTTTCTTAGATTGGTAACATATGTTACAGAAATAATTTATATTCAAGGTTATTATAGAACCATAATCAATGAGAGTAAAGGAGGAAATGCCAATGAGCAGATTCTATAAAAAAGATAAACATATTTTATTTGACATTTTTGGTTCTAGCCCATCGTTAGAAGGAATTGAGCAGTTAAAAGCAAATTCTACGGATGCAGCAGGAGAAAAACATGTACCGCAGATTACCGTAAATGGACAGGAAGTTATTGTAGAAGTTGGTTCTGTTGCACATCCAATGTTGGAAGAACATTATATTCAGGGAGTATATATTGAAACGAAAAACGGTGGACAGCTTCACAAATTTCAGCCAGATGATGAACCAAAGGCAGTGTTCACACTGGTTGAAGGTGATGAGTTGATTGCAGCTTATGAATATTGCAACTTACATGGATTATGGAAAGCAGAATATCAGGAGGGATAAATTATGAAAAAATTTGAATGTGAACCATGCGGATATATTTACGATGAGGCAGCTGGAGATCCAGATAATGGAATTGCTCCTGGAACAAAATTTGAAGATCTTCCAGAAGATTGGGTATGCCCGGTCTGCGGATTAGGAAAAGAAGTGTTTGTCGAAGTATAAATTGTGAAAATGTACATAAAAATTCCCGGTAAAATCAATGTTTTACCGGGAATTTTTTGTCGTATTTTCCTGTTTTTATTTGAATTTTACGGCAGTACCATAAACAATAACTTCTGCAGCACCTTGCATAACAGCAGATGAGGAATATCTAATATTAACAATGGCATCTGCTCCCAGTTCTTCTGCTTCTTGTACCATTCTTTTGGTTGCCAGGGCACGGGCTTCATCCATCATCTGATTGTAGGCTTTTAATTCTCCGCCAACAAGTGTTTTAAAGCCTTGTGTAATATCTTTTCCGATATTTTTTGACTGGATGGTACTTCCTTTTACCAGTTGAAGAGTTTCCAATTCTTTTCCACTAATATAATCAGTATTGACTAAGATCATCTTCCTCACCACTCCTTACTTCATGGATACGTTCTATCAGAACATAGATTGTAACACCAATAGATCCAAGAGGGATTACTGCAAGAATTATTTTTAACCATATCCATGGAATCAGTGCAATATAAATACCCAGATAGATAAGTTCCACAAAGATTAAAATGATGGTAATTATAATGGGTGCAATAATCTTTTTTATCATAAGCTCCTCCTTGTTTTTATTATACTATAGGCACCAGATTTATAAAAGCTTCAGTTTCGATTTCAGAAGTTTTCTTGCTATAAAGAAAAAGATCATATAATAAATCGTGAAAAATATCGAAAGGAATGAAGTTGACAAAACAATAATAACGAAATAAAATAATAAAAAACAATAAAACAGAAGGGGAAATATAAATATGTTTGTAGAAGAGAGACATCAGGAAATTTTACAATTATTGAAAGAAAACGAAAAAGTAAAAGTAAAAGAATTAAGTGAACGATTTCAGGTAACAGATGATTGTATTCGAAAAGATTTGGCAAGCCTTGAAGCAAAAAATCTTCTAAAAAGAACATATGGAGGAGCAGTTTTAAAGGATGCACTGCATCCAGGTCATAGTAACAGTGTCTCAACCAGAAAAAATCAGAATATCAAAGAAAAGATTAAGATTGCCAAAAAAGCAGTGAAACTGATTCATAATGGAGATATGATTTTCCTTGATACTTCAACAACTAATATTGAATTGGCAAAAGAAATAATAGATTCTGGGCTGGATGTAACAGTTGTAAGCTGCATGATGGATATTGCTGCAGTTTTTTCTAACAGCAAGAATGTAAAATTTATTCTCATTGGAGGAGAGTTTAACCGTTCTCAGAATGGATTTCTTGGACCTCTTACATTGCAGATGATGAATAATTTCCGGTTTGATATCTGCTTTATGGGTGTTGTAGGGGCTAACGTGGAAGAAAACATTATCACTACGTATGTGCCAGATGACGGATTAATGAAAAGCAGTGTAGTTGAAAGAAGCAGTAAGGTATATCTTGGTATGGAAAGCAAGAAATTTGAGTTTCAGGCAAACTATGTTTATACCACTTTTTCGCAAATTGACGGTATAATCTGCGAGAAAATTCCATCCAGAGAAATACAGGATCAGTTAGGTAAATATAATGTAGAAATCATATAATATGCAATATATGTCTCATTCCCCAGGCAACACCGTCTTCATCATGGTGTTTTGTAATGGCATCGGCTGCTGTTTTGCATGAAGGAGAAGCATTTTCCATAGCAATTCCAGTACCGGCAGCCAGTAAAAGATCAATATCGTTATCTCCGTCACCAAATGCGGCAGTCTGTTCCGGTTTAAGATGGAGATGATTTTGGATATATTTCAACCCAGAATGTTTTCCAGAATCTTTATGGGAAATTTCCAGAAGGCGGGGGACAGAAGAAGTTATATAGATATCATTGGAAATCCGGGCAAGTTCTGTCTGGATTTTTTGTTTTATCCGTATATCTCCTGTGACAACATCGATGCTGTCAAGGCAGTTTGCATGCTGTCTGATAAAATCAGGCATATGGTTAATGGGATTTCTTGTCTGCTGAACATAAGAAATTACATTTGGTGGTGTTCCGTAAAAGACAGGATTTTCTATATAATGTTTTTCTCCATAGGCAGTCCCGTCAATAAAAGCTTCAAATACAACAGGATAAGATTTACATACAGTCAGAATATCATTGACAGATGCAGGAGTCAGATGATAACGGTGCATGCACGTGCCTGTTGGAATATGATAGATGGCAGCACCATTAGAAGTAATAGCATATTCGATTCCCGGAAGACTGGTCACATCTTTGGGAAGTGTGGAAAAGGCCCGTCCGCTTGCAATGACAATGTGGACATCTTTTTTCATGGCACTGATCAAAGCTTCCCTGTTTCCCTTGGAAAGTTTTCCCTGTCTATTTAAAGTTGTTTTATCCAGATCCAGTGCAATACATTTAATATCCATAGCAAATCCTCCTTTATCATTGTTCATACTATTGTATCTTTTGTTCTTTGCATTTACAATACATTTAGCTGATGAAATATGGAGGAAATAGAAAATGGGTCTTACCACACTATGTTATATAGAAAAAAATGACAGTTATCTGATGCTGCATAGGATTGTAAAGAAGAATGATATTAATAAAGACAAATGGATTGGAGTTGGAGGACACTTTGAACACGGAGAAAGTCCGGAAGACTGTCTGTTTCGTGAAGTAAAGGAGGAAACAGGTCTGACACTGACATCTTTCAGGTTCTGCGGCATTGTTACTTTTCTTTCAGATATGGGAACTTCAAAAGAAGCATGGGAATATATGTGTTTATATCATGCGGATGGTTTCGAAGGAGAATTGAAAGAATGCGATGAAGGAACTCTGGAGTGGGTGAAGAAAGAAGATATCTTAAAACTGGAATTGTGGGAAGGTGACCGTCTGTTTTTACGTTATATGGAAGAAAAACGGCCATTTTTCTCTTTAAAATTAGAGTATATTCAAGGAAATCTGATTTCAGCCTGTCTGGATGGAAGTGATTTGGAGTTTTTTGATGTGATGGACGAAGAAGGAAATCGCACTGGGCGCATCAAGGAGAGATCATTGGTTCATGAAGATGGAGATCCTCATGGAACGGTACATATCTGGGTGATTCGAGAAAAAGAACAAGGGTTTGATGTACTGCTGCAAAAAAGAAGTGCCCATAAAGATTCTTTTCCGGGGTGTTATGACATTTCTTCTGCCGGACATATGGTAGCAGGAGATGATTATCTGGAAACTGCCGTGAGGGAGCTGGAAGAAGAACTTGGAATTCATGCAACGGAGAATCAATTGCAGCAGATAGGAGTTCATCATGGAATTATAAAAGATGTTTTTTATGGACGAGAGTTTTTCAATCATGAAATCAGTGCGGTCTATATTTACAAAGAGCCTGTAGAAATAGAAAACTTAAAACTTCAGAAAGAGGAAGTAGAATCTGTTAGATGGGTGGATTATGAAGAATGTAAAAAGAAGATGAAAAGTGGGGAATTAAAGCATTGTATCTTTGAAGATGAATTTGAAATGCTGGAGAAAAAATAAGCATAAATACTTATAAATACTTGAAATTATAGGTAAAAATACTTATAATTACTTAAAAAGGAGGTATTATGTATCAGGAAGAACGATTACGAAAAATTACAGACTGGCTACAAAAGGAACAGACATTATCCAATCAGGAGTTGATGGAACGTTTAGAAATTTCCAGGGATACTGCCAGAAGAGATATTATTAAACTGACGGAAGCAGGAAAAGCAATTCGTACCCATGGAGGAATTGCAAGAACGGATTTTCAGGTTCGAGTGGAAAATTATCAGTCCAGAATGATGCAGAATGCAGAAGGAAAAAAGAAAATTGGAGTGAAGGCAGCAGAATTATTAAGAGAACAGGGAATTTATTTTTTTGATGTATCAACTCATATGCCATATGTGTGTGAATCGCTGAACAGCCATATGAAAATATATACGCATTCTCTGGACAATCTGATTTTACTGGCATCAGAGCCAAAGATTCAGGTACACAGTCTGGGTGGTGTTTTACAGAAAGAAAATCGGTTTTTTTATGGATTTGAGGTTTGGGAGAAGATATTAAATTTGAATTTTGATGCAGCTTTACTTGGAGTTGCATCAATAGCAGAAGATGGTCTTTATTATGAAGAGGAAGAAGATGCTCAAGTAAAAGCGCTGGCAGCACAAAGGGCAAAACAAGTTATTGTGATGGCAGACTATCCTAAATTTCAAAGAGTAAGCAAATATCGAGCCGTAGGTCTGAATCAGATTGATTTATTGATTTTAGACCGTGAGCCAGAGGCAGGATGGAAACAAAGGTTAATAGAGGAGGATGTACAATGGATTGTCGTATAGAAAAAGGAATATATAAAGCAGTTTTTAGTGATATTGATGGAACTTTATTAAATACTTCACATAAAATTCCAGAGCAGACAAAGGAAAAAATCATGGAAATGAGTGGTCAGGGAGTGCCTTTTGTATTGGTTTCTGCCCGTATGCCAAAAGGAATGAAGGCGATCAGAGATGAATTAGGTGCAAAAAATCCAATGATCTGTTATAGCGGAGCACTGGTAGTGGATGGAAATCTGCAGCCTGTCTATAGTGTGGCATTAAAGAAAGATGAATCAAAAAAGCTATGTAAAAGTATAAGGGAAATTGTGCCGGAAGTTTCAGTCAATATTTATTCAAATGATTGCTGGATGGCAGAGGATCTGGAAGAATATTGGGTTGCCCAGGAAATGGATATTACAGGAGTTATGGCAAAAGAAGTTTCTTTTGAGGATGAAACGGTCTTTGAGGAAGTGCATAAAATTTTGTGTATGGGAAAGGCAGAGGATATTACGTTACTGGAAAAAGAACTGCAGAAATTGTTTCCGCAAATTAGAATTTATAAATCCAAAGATACATATCTGGAGATTATGTCCATGAAAGCATCCAAATCAGATGCTGTCCATATGCTGGAAGGAGTATTTGGCGTTAATCAGGAGGAAATCATTTCTTTTGGAGATGGACATAATGATATAGATATGCTTAGATATGCAGGTCTTGGTGTGGCTATGGGAAATGCGTCAGATGAGGTAAAGGAAGCATCTGATTATGTGACTGATATCAATGATCGGGAAGGGTTGCGGCAAGTTCTTGATATGGCATTTTAATTGATATTAATTTCATGTTATAATATAAAGTATAATATGAAAATGGAGAGAAATATTGGATGGATAATAATGAAAAACAAAAATGGAAAAAAAGATTTGGAGTTGGAATTGTTATTTTCTTTTTTTGCTTATTTCTATTGATATATATGAAAACATATATATCATATTCGCAGCAATACGGAAAGCATAGAAGAGTGTTTGGTGCAACCTATATGACTATGAATAATCAGTTCTATAAGATTGTAAATAATGAAATTCAGATGCAGATAGAAAAAAAGGGTGATCAACTAATCACACTGGATCCTGCCCTGGATCAGAAAAAGCAAAATGAACAGATAAAATATCTCGTTAAGAAAAAAGTCGATGTGATTTTTCTTAATCCCGTGGATTGGAAAAAGGTAAAATCAGGACTTCAGGCAGCAAAAAAAGCGGGAATTCCTGTAATTGTTATCGATACACCGGTATATAATGAAGAACTGGTAGATATGACCGTTGTATCAGATAATTTCAAAGCAGGAGTTCAATGTGCCAAAGATATGATGAAAAAGAAAAATCATGCCAATATTGTATTACTGACTCATACGAAAACCAAATCCGGTGTGGATCGTATTCAGGGATTTTTAGATGCCATTGACGGACACAGCCAGTATCAGGTTATCGCATCAGCAGATACAGAAGGACAGATTGAAAGGTCACTGCCGAAAGTAGAAAAGATTATCAAGGAGCATGAGGATATTGATGTAATTATGGCATTAAATGATCCGGCTGCTATGGGAGCACTTGCTGCATTGGATAGTGAAGATTATCAGAGAAATGTTCTGGTATATGGAGTAGATGGTTCTCCGGAAGCAAAAAAATTGATTAAAGAAAGAATGATGACAGGAACATCTGCACAGTTTCCAAAACAGATGGGGGATACGGCCATTGAATCTGCATATCAGCTGCTGGATGGAAAAAAGATTTCAAAAAATAGAATTATACCGGTGAAAATGATAACAGAGAAAAATATTGATCAGTTTGACATTAATCGGTGGTAACAGGAGAGTAAATATGGATGTAAAAAACCGAAATTTATATTATTTGAAAATTTTTATGAGTTTCATAAATTTTATGATCCTTGCATTCTTTTCTATTGTTACAATCGTTACAATTCAGAATATAAATGAAAGCTTCTCAGCAAGAAATTTTCTGGAAAATGTAACTTATCTTCCAATGGAACCGTTGGAAGCATCGATTACTGTTTTTATTGCATTCTTTTTGCTTTTGCTTATAATCGAAATACGTAGAAAAGAGACAAAGTACACTTTTATATCAGTTAGTATTTATGGAATGGAGATTTTCCTGTGTCTGCTGATCATTAAATGTTTATATGTCAGCTACAACGGGATTATTCTGCTTGTTGTTGCAGATATTGTAACATCCATTCGTGACAAGCATAACAGGGTTTTATTCCTTGTGATTATGGGAATTATTTATATTTTTTCAGATTATAATCTTGTATCTATGCAAGTTAAGATGGTATCTTTTCAGGAAATTCTTGGAGTATACAGTACAAAAATCAATATGCTGTTAATTGGCATACGAAACATGCTTATATCTATGAATATTCTGGCGTTTATTGTTTATATGATTATTTTAATGAGAAATCAGATGAAAGAAAATGCAAGAATCGCATTATTAAATATTCAGCTTCAGACAGCAAATGAAAGATTAAAAGAGATGAATCAGCAGCTTCAGGAATATGCGGGAATACGTGAAAAAATGGGAGAAACCAAAGAACGAAATCGAATTGCAAGGGAAATTCATGATACTTTAGGACATACCATGACCGGACTTTCGGCGGGAATAGATGCATGTATTGCCATGATTGATTATTCAGTAGAAGGAACAAAAAAACAGTTAAATGTTATTGCTAAGGTTGCCAGACAGGGTATTAAAGATATTCGACGATCTGTTAATAAGCTCCGGCCGGATGCACTTGAACATTTTAATCTGGAAGAGGCATTGGAAAAAATGATGGAGGATACAATGAATGTATCAGAGGTATTTATAGATTATAAATGTGAGATTCCGGTTATGAAGTTTAATGCAGATGAAGAAGATATGATCTATCGGGTCGTTCAGGAAGGTATTACAAATGCCATACGTCATGGAAAAGCTACAAAAATCTGCGTAAATATAAAGAAAGAAAATAAATGGCTCATTTTATCCATTCAGGATAATGGAATCGGATGTGAAGAGATAAAAAGCGGATTCGGGTTAATGCATATTAAAGAACGAATTCAGATGCTGAATGGAGAAGTCAGCTATGATGGAAGCAATGGATTTCATATTATTGCTAAAATACCAATACGATGGGGAGAACAGTTATGATTAAAGTTTTAATTGCAGATGATCAGGAATTAATTAGACAAAGTCTTCAGATTGTCCTGGAAACAAAAGAAGGAATAGAAGTAGTCGCAACAGCAAAGGATGGGAAGGAAGTTATTTCACTGGTAAAAAAAGAGAAACCGGATGTGATTTTAATGGATGTACGTATGCCGGAAATGGATGGAGTTCAGTGCACCAGGGTTATTAAAAATTTTTATCCTAATATTAAAATTATCATTTTAACAACCTTTGATGATGATGAGTATGTGTTTAGTGCATTAAAACATGGTGCCAGCGGATATTTATTAAAAGGAATTTCTATGGATGAGCTGGAAAAATCAATTCATACAGTTTATAGTGGTGGTGCTATGATTAATCCTGGAATAGCAACGAAGGTTGTAGAGCTGTTTTCTGAAATGGCACAGTCAAATTATGATATTGTCGTTGAAGCTCAGAATGTTGAGGAGATAACGGATTCGGAATGGGAAATCATTAAACATGTAGGACGTGGAATGTCCAATAAAGAAATTTCCAGGGCATTGAATTTGTCAGAGGGAACCATTCGAAATTATTTAAGCACAATTTTAAATAAACTGAATTTAAGGGACAGAACTCAGCTTGCAATTTGGGAAGTTCAATCAGGTTCTGGCAAATATGGAAGAAGGTAATCTATGAATAAAATGGCAGTTTGGTGGAAGAGATTGGTGATTCTGGGATTAGTTCTCAGTATTTTTGCAGTTATATTTGTGGTAACACCAAAACAAGAGAAAATTGTACTTACATTTGGCATGTTTGCAGGAAATCAGTGGGATGTTCCAGATGATAACTGTTATAAGATTATTGATGAAATTATAAAAGAATTTGAAAAAGAGCATCCCAATGTAACAATTAAATATGACAGCGGAATTATGAAAGATGACTATTCGGAAGAAATTTCGGAAAAAGCGCTGAAAGGAAAACTGCCGGATGTGTTTATGGTGCTTCCGGAAGATTTTAATACTTTTTCATCTATTGGCATTTTAAAAAATCTGGATTCTCTTATTGCACAAGATCGTTCATTTGATTCAGATGATTATTATCAGGGAAGTTATGATGCAGGAAATTTTAAGGGAAGTCAGTTTGCATTGCCTTATGAAAGTGTTCCGACTTTGATGTTTGTAAATAAAACGCTGTTAAAAAAAGAAGGAATCAAAATGCCTGATAATAAGTGGACATGGGATGAGTTCTATAATATATGCAAAAAAGTCACTAAAGATACCGATGGTGATGGAAAAATCGATCAGTTTGGTGTTTATAATTATGACTGGAAAGATGCAGTCTATAGCAATGGAGGAAATCTGTTTAATCAAAATGGAACCCAATGTAATCTGACAGAAGATTCGGTGGAAAATTCTGTTTTGTTCGTAAAAAAAATTCAACAGCTATCAGAGTATCAGAAACCTAAATCAATTGATTTTGATACAGGAAATATTGCATTCAGACCAATGAAGTTTTCAGAGTTTCGAACTTATAAACCATATCCATGGAGAATTAATAAATATTTTGATTTTGAATGGGATTGTATTCTTTTGCCGTCAGGGCCAGATGGTAATAATAGAACCAATATGGATCATTTATTAATAGGAATAAGTGATAAAACCAGTCACAGCCATATGGCATGGGAATTTCTTAAAAAGTTAACCTATGAAAAAGAAACTCAGAAAAAAATATTTCAGTATTCTCAGGGAGTATCTCCATTAAAATCCGTGACCAGGTCAAAAGAAACTGAGAAGATTCTGGAAGAAGATATGGGTGAGGATACGGTAGTAAAAGTGGAGCTTCTTGATGAGGTTATGAATCATTCTGTGGAAACAAGAAAATTCCGTAGTTATGATACTGTTTTGCAGTTTATCGACAGGGAAATTGATGACTTGATTGAAAGTGATGAAAATTTTGATGAAAGTATTCTGAAAATCAAAAATCAGGCTGAAGAATTATTAAATAAATAAAAAATGACATTTGTCATATAAAAAAGTTGCATTTGTAAATTGGAATTGATGACAATTTACAGATGCTCTTTTTTTTTGTAATTGGTAAGATAAGTTTGTCAATATGAGAACAGATAAAAGAAAGGAGAAGAGGATGAAATACGTTGTGCTGGTCAGTCACGGTACATTTGCACCAGGACTCAAAAATGTACTGGAAATGCTTGCAGGTGGAGACAGAGAAGATGTTATTGCAGTAGGACTTGAGAACGGAATGGGAGCAGACGAATTTGCAGAGAAATTCGTAGATGCAATCAGCGGAGTCAAAGAAGGTGATGAAATCATTCTTCTTGCAGATATCATTGGAGGCTCTCCATTGACTAATGCTATTGAGCAGGTTTCAAATAAGGGATTGATTGAAAATACAATCATCTTCGGCGGAATGAATCTTGCCATGGCATTGACAGCAACTTTGATGAAAGATGCAGTTGATAAAGACATGCTGAGAGAAAACCTGGTAAGTGAAGCTAAAGATGCAATTAAAGAGTTTGTATTAGAAACTTCAAGCAGTGATGATGAAGATGATATTTAAGGAGGAGAGAAGATGTCAATTTCATTTTTAAGAATTGATGACCGTATGATTCATGGTCAGACTGTAACAAGATGGTCTTTAGAGTATCCATGTGATGGATTAATTGCTGTTAATGACAGAGCGGCAAACACAGAAGCATTAAAGATGGCTTACAAGAGTGCAAGTACAAAGAAGACATTTGTATGGACTTATGAAGCGTGGAAAAAGAAATGCCAGAAAGTTTTAGACAGTAAAGATAAGTATTTCCTGATTACAAAGGATCCAATTCAGATGAAGAAGATTCTGGTTGATGATGGATTTGTTCCAAGTGACATTAAGAAAGTTATTGTAGGACCATGTAATGATCGTCCGGGAGCTGTAAAACTTGGAAATAATCAGTCCATTACACAGGAAGAAGCAGAAGCGCTTGAAGCAATCTACAAAGCAGGTTATGAAATTGAATTTGCATTGGTAAAAGAAGCTTCAATCGGAACATGGGAAAAATTCAGAGGACAATTTGGATTTAATTAAAATCAGAGAGGAGAAAATATTATGACAATCAGTTGGTTACAAGCAGTCATTTTAGGTATTTTTGCCTGCTTATCAAGTATGCCAGGTATGGGAGGCACTTCAATTGGTAACTACACATTAGGACGTCCATTAGTTGCAGGTCTTGTCTGCGGTATCGTTTTAGGAGATGTTCAGGCAGGTGTTTTAGTCGGTGCAGCAATGCAGGTTGTATATATCGCATTGGTAACACCAGGAGGAACTGTTTCTGCTGACGTTCGTGCAGTATCTTACATTGGTATTCCACTGGCAATGTTAGCATTAAATTCTTATGGATTAGATCCAGCATCTGCAAAAGGTATTGCTATGGCAACATCTTTTGGAGCAATGGTAGGTACACTGGGAACCGTATTATTCTACGGAACAGCAACTATCAACCTGGTATGGCAGCATATTGGATGGCAGGCAGTTGAAAAAGGAGACTTTAAGAAATTATATCTTGTAGATATGGTATTACCTTGGATTTCTCATATTATCTGTAGTTTCCTTCCAGCAGTTATTATGTGTAAACTGGGAGTTCCAGTAGTTGAAACAATCAAAGCAACATTACCAATGGATGGAATCGCTATGAAGACACTGTTTACTGTAGGTAGTATGTTACCTTGTGTCGGAATTGCAATTCTTCTGAAACAGGTAGTAGATAAAGCAGCAGATTTCGTACCATTCTTCTTTGGATTTACTCTTGCAGCAGGTATGGGACTGAACCTTGTATCTGTAACAGTAGTTGCAGGAATGTTCGCAATTATTTACTACAATATCAAGATGATTGGAATCAGAGCAAAAGAAGCAGCATTAGCTTCCGGTGGTTCTATTGACGATGATGATGAGGAGGATATCTAATATGGCAGAGAAAAAGCTTTCTAAAAAAGCGTTAAATAAATCATTCCGTAACTGGTATTATGGAAACTTAACATGTTTCTCACAAGAACATATGCAGACCTTTGGATACTTATGTGCAATGCTTCCATTGGTAGAAGAACTGTATGATACAAAAGAGGAACAGAAAGAAGCAATGAATACATATACTGCTTTCTTCAATACAGAACCTCAGGTAGGTGCCGTAATCGTAGGTATCACAGCAGGTCTGGAAGAAGCAAAAGCAAATGGAAATGATGATATTGATGCAGAAGCAATCAATGGTATCCGTGCTGGTCTGATGGGACCAATCGCTGGTATTGGTGATTCCCTGGTTGTTGGTACATTAATTCCAATCTTATTAGGAATTGCATTGGGATTATCTTCAGGTGGATCTGTTGTAGGACCAATTTTCTATATTATTGCATGGAATCTGATTATTACTTTTGGTATGAAATTCTTATATTTCAAAGGATATGAACTTGGTGGAAAAGCCGTTGACGTACTGGTCGGTGAGCAAGCCACGGCAATACGTGAATCTATCGTAATGCTTGGAACAATGGTTGTTGGATCTGTAGCAGCAACATGGGTATCTGTAAAAACTTCTTTCCATCTTGTAAACGATGCAGGAAAAGAATTCTTAAATCTTCAGAATCAGTTAGATTCTGTATACCCAGGATGCTTAACAGCAGCATTTGTTATCTTCTGCTGGTGGTTAATGGCTAAGAAAAAAATATCTCCAGTTGTTACAATGTTAATTTTAGTAGTAATAGCATTTGTTGGTGTTCTGGTTGGATTCTTCAACCCAGGATTAAAATACTAAAAAAGAAAGGAAGTACGCTATGGCAGTACAGACAAAACAGCAGCAGTTAAAAGAAATTGAGTATCAGACAAAAATGTTAAATAACCTGAAAAAGTGGATTCGCAATTTAATCATTTTATCTTCCGTAGGTGTTGTTGTTGCTTACTGGGCATTGAAGATGCAGGAAGGAATTGCATATAATGTTATTGGAGTGATCAGTATAATTTTAATTGTAATATGTGTGATTTTATGTGCAGTCATAGGGCTTGCTTTTAAAAATGGTAAAGCAAATGTAGATAAAATTATTAAGTTAGTTGAAAAGTAATAAATACTGAACTGGAAATGGACGATCAAATCAAAATTTGATCGTCCATTTTTTTGTTTTCCTATATATATTAAAAAATAGAAGAAATTTACAATTGTCATAAAAAGTGATGACAAAATACAGATGGCTGACAACATAATAAATGTTAAAATAAATTTACAATAAAACTGTTTAAGAAAGGAGAAAGTATGAGAAAAGGAACGGTAAAATTTTTAGCCTGCCTTATGGCAAGCGCAATGGTTGGAACTACTGTGGTACCAACAGTGCCACCCCGGTATGTTCAGGCAGCAGAGGAGCAAAACAGCACAAAGTGGGAATTTTCAGGCATTCATGGTGAGAAAACGGAGACTGGAATTAGTTTATCAGGTGATGGAGATAGTTTCGGTATTTCAGATATTTCCAAAGAGGATAATTATTCCGTTAGTGCAAAATTGACTCAGGGAGATGAAGATGGAGCGATTGGAATTGTTTTAGGTGCAAAGGATACTAAGTCACCGAATAACGGTTCTTTAGTATTGAATGTAACTCCAGCTAGCGGAGAGGTACGTCTTTTTAAGTTCCCATTTGGAGGAACCGATGAGCAGGAAAAAAAATGTTATGATGAACTGAAAAATCAAACAGAATATAAATTTAATATCGAAGTAACAGATGGAAAAATCACTGCGACAATTAATGATACTAAAGTGGCTGCCAGTACAGCCGTTGATAAAAATTTGTTAAACGGAAATATTGGATTTATCAGCTTTAGAGAAACTATGACAACATCTGATTTTAAAGTTGAAGATATAACACCTGAAGAGACAGGAGACTGGTCATTTGTTGGAAATGGAGAGTTGACAGACAATGGTATCCGTTTGAACGGAAAGGGTGATAATCTTGGAATTTCCAGGACAATTAATAAAAAGGATAATTATTCTTTAAAAGCAGATTTAAAAACAGATACCAGTGATGGAGCAGTTGGAGTTGTCTTAGGAGCAAAAGATGCTAATAACCCAAAGGAAGGGTCTGTTGTAGCAAATGTCAATCCTGCAACTGGTGTGGTTCGTATGTTCTGCTTCCAGGGAGGACTGGCTGGAAATCTGCAAAAAGACAAAACTGTTGAAGAGTTAAAAGGCAAAGAAGACTACAAATTTGATGTAACAGTTGAAAATAGACAGCTGAACGTAAAGATTAATGATGTTGATGTCTTCGATATGAAGATAACAGATACAATTTTCGAAGGAAATATTGGTTTTATCTGTTTCAACAAAGATGTGACAATATCCAATATTGAAGTAAAAGATATTGAAGAAAAGAATACAACTGTATATTTGACAGGATTAGAAGTCAAAGGTGCAGATCTGAATCAGAAGTTCAGTCAGGATATCGATAGCTATGCAGCTGTTGTAGAGAATAATACAGAAAGTCTTACTTTTGTTCCAACAGCAGAGGGAGCAAAAGAAATTACGGTCAATGGAACGGCTGTAGCATCAGGAAATCCTGCAGAGGTCAAATTGAAAGAGGGATCTCAGCAGATATCTATTGTAGTAACCAGTGAAAATGGAGCAAAAGATGAAACAATTATCAATGTTCTTCGGAAGGCAAAAAATTCTGTTTATAGTGTTCCAACCAGACCACAGTATCACTTTTCACCAGCTTTAGCTTGGTGTAACGATCCAAATGGTATGGTTTACTACAAAGGCGAATATCATTTATTCTATCAATATTATCCAGATGATAATATATGGGGACCAATGCATTGGGCACATGCAGTATCCAAAGACTTAATTCACTGGGAAGAACTTCCAATCGCATTATATTATCAGGAAGATCAGGGAGCAATGTTCTCTGGAAGTTGTGTTGTTGATGATACAAATGTGTCAGGTCTTTTTGGAGAAGAAAAAGGCGAAGGCAAAGGCGGATTAGTAGCCATTTATACACAGAATAATGACGGTAGAGGACAGGATCAGGCAATTGCATTCAGTAAAGATAATGGTAGAACATGGACAAAATATAAAGGAAATCCAATTCTTAAATGGAACGAAGATCCATTGGATGATGCGGCATTTCGTGATCCAAAGGTATTTTACCATAAAGAATCTGGAAAATATATGATGGTTGTTGCCGGAGGAATCTTAAGAATCTATTCTTCTGAGAATCTGATTGACTGGAAGGTAGAAAGCACTTACAGAGGTGATGAAGGTAACGGTAATCCAAGAATTGAAACAGAATGCCCGGATATGTATTCATTAAAAGATGCAGAAGGAAATACAAAATGGGTTATTAGTGAAGGTGGACGTTATTATCGTATTGGAGACTTCAAAGAAGTAAATGGAAAGTGGACATTTGTACAGGATGATGCACCTTCTAATTCAAAAGATATTGTACATCATGTCATGAACTTTGGACCTCAGTCGTATGCAGCTATGACATATTATATTGATCACCAGACAGAAGAATCACGTCGTATTATGATCAACTGGGCAAGTACCTGGGAAGGTGGTTACTGCAATAATGTCAGTGCTGTAACAGGAAAATGGGGATATAACGGATTCTTCAATCTTCAGACAGAATTAAATTTAAAGAATACAAAAGATGGATATCGTTTAATCCAGACACCAATTGAAGAGTACAAAACTCTCAGGGTTGAAGATGCCAAAACTAAAATTGAAGGAACCATTCCAAAGAAAACGGAAACAAGTGAAAACCTGTTATCTGGCATAAAAGCAGGTCAGTATGAAATCGTTGCCGAACTGGCACCAAAAGCAGGTACAGAAGAAGTTGGATTTAAATTAAGAACCAATGAAGCAGGAACAAAAGAAACTGTTGTCAAATATAATGTTGAAACGAAAAAAGTCAGCATAAACGTTGATAAATCCGGTACAATTCCATCCGGACAGCGTAAAGGTGATGTTGTATCTGATGCAATTGTAACTGAGGAAGATGGAAAAGTGAAACTTAACATCTTTGTGGATGAATCTAGTGTTGAAGTATATGCACAGGATGGACAGCAGACAGGAGCAATGGCTATCTTCCCTGCAACAAGTAATACCGGAATGGAAGTATATTCTGAAGGTGGAGATACAGATGCTGAGATTACTGTCTATCCTATGAAGAGCATCTGGGAGGATAAGCTGACAGGTGATACTACAGCAACAGATTTATACCTTAGTACCGATACAGGAAGTGGACAGTATAATGTTGGAGATACAATCAGTATCGAAGCTGCAATCTCTCCTGTAACTGCAACACAGGAAGTTAAATGGTCCATATCTGGCAATAATGATAATAAAGTTAAGATTGAAAAAGAAGGAAAAAGTGAGATTCAGTTAAAAGCACTGAAAGATGGTGTTGTAACAGTTCGAGCTACTTCAGAAAACGGATTGTCAAGAAGCATTAAAGTGTATATTGACAAAGAAGAACGAGCTATTAATCTGGGTAACTGGAAAGAAGTTAATGGCGATGGAAACTGGACAATCAGCAAAAATGAAAACAGCTGTACAGGAAATGCTACAGGAGATGCATTCCTGATGTCTGGAATTAAGATTCCTTCTGCTGATTATATCTTTGAATCAGATGTCATATACAATGGAGGCCAGGCATTTGCATTACTCTTCCGTGGACAGAGTCCGGATAATAACAAAGCATATGCGGCCAATGTTGATGTAAACAGAAAAGACAGTACTGCAAGAATTTTCACTTTTGGAGGAGGAACAGGAGACATTGGAGACGATGCGAAAATTTCTTTAACAAAAGGTCAGAAATATCATGTAAAAGTCCAGGTAAAAGGAAATCTGTACAAAGTTTACTATGATGGAGCCCTTGTATTAAAGGTTCGTGATAGCCAAGTTGATAAAAACTATCCAGAAGGAAGATACGTTGGATTTAATGTATTTAATGCAAATGTGACCTTTGAGAATATGAAAGTGACTCCATTGGAAGTCAAAGTACCAGAAACAGATAAAGAGATTGAATTAGTGGCTGGTGATAAGAAAGCAATTAAAGTTACAAATATTGATGAAGATTCATTTAACGCTGTTGAGTATACTACATCTGATGCAAATATTGCAGTAGTTAATGATGAAGGAAATGTAACAGCCAAGAAAGCTGGAACTGCTGTTATAACTTCTACAGTAACAACATTTGGACGTAGCTATACATTAGAAACAAAAGTAGTTGTATCTCCAAAAGCAGTTACAGTAACATTAAAAGGAAACGGTGGAAAAACTGTAGCAACTATTAAAGATGCAAAAGCAGGAGCTAAATTACCTGCATGGGATAAATCAAAATTCAAAGCAGCTGGTAAGAAAGGATATGCATTTGCCGGATGGGTTTACAATGGAAAAGTTGTAAAAACAATGCCATCATCATCCGAGAATATTGTATTAACAGCTAAATTTACTAAATTAACTGTTGGACAGGCTAAAGCATTAACAGTAAAAGGAAAATCCGGAACAGGTGTAGGTTTTGTGGCAACATCCGCAAAAAATACAAAGAGCAATGGTTCCAGAAGAGGATTCCGTTTCCGCTATGCAACCAATTCTAAGATGAAGAGTGCAACATACAAGACCACAGGTCTGGCTAAGAATGTATATACCAAGACAGGTTTGAAGAAGAATAAAAAATACTATGTACAGGTACGTTACTACTACTATGATTCAACAAATCAGAAAGTATATGGAGCATACTCAACATCTAAGTCAGTAAAAGCATATTAATTTAAAACGAAAAAATGTCAATCATTTCATGATTGGCATTTTTTTCATTGACAGAATTCTGTGTTCATGATATTGTATATGCAGAAATTAAATAATATCTTCAGGGCAGGGTGTGATTCCCTACCGGCGGTACAGCCCGCGAGCCGTAAGGCATGATTCGGTGAGATTCCGAAGCCGACAGTATAGTCTGGATGGAAGAAGGTAGAGTGATATTGGTTTATTTGTCCTGGGATTATTTTATAGTTCCAGGATTTTTTTATTGCATAAAAACAGTTATTTTATTATAAAAAGGATGCATAAAATAAAGATAACATGATAAACGAATATTCTGAAATCAGGGAAAAGGTTCTGAAGAATTTTTAGGATCTTTTCCCTTTTTCTTTCATTTTTTTCTGAAGAGGAAGGAGATGAACACTTGGAAAACAAGTTTATGGAAAGAGCCATTTCTCTGGCAAAGAAGGGAATCGGATGGACTAACCCAAACCCGCTGGTAGGAGCAGTTATTGTAAAAGAAGGGGAAATTATCGGAGAAGGTTATCATGAGAAAATCGGAGGTTTGCATGCAGAGCGAAATGCTTTGAAAAACTGTATCAAAGACCCGAAAGATGCAGATATCTATGTAACTTTAGAACCATGCTGTCATTATGGGAAAACCCCTCCTTGCACAGAAGCAATTATCAATAGCAAGATCCGCAGGGTGTTCGTTGGAAATCTGGATCCGAATCCAAAAGTTGCCGGAAAAGGGATACAGCTTTTGAAGGATAATGGAATTGAAGTGATAACAGGCGTGATGGAAGAGGAATGCAGAAAACTTAATGATATTTTTTTCCATTATATCCAGAATGATATTCCTTATGTTGCTTTGAAATATGCTATGACTCTGGATGGAAAGATTGCCACTTCCATTGGAGAATCACAATGGATCACGGGCAGGGAAGCCAGGAAGCATGTGCATGAATTGAGGCATCGTTATGCGGCTATTATGGCTGGAATCGGCACGGTACTGGCGGATGATCCAATGCTCAATGCAAGAATTGAAAACG
Organism: Anaerostipes faecalis; assembly: GCF_018982945.1. Taxonomy (GTDB): domain Bacteria; phylum Bacillota; class Clostridia; order Lachnospirales; family Lachnospiraceae; genus Anaerostipes; species Anaerostipes faecalis. The sequence continues at coordinate 78,559 of NZ_JABRXE010000001.1, forward strand.
GTCATGATCCTATTCGTGTTATTTGTGATTCACAATTACAGATACCATTGGAATCCAAAATTGTACAGACAGCAAAAGAAATTCCTACGATTATTGCAACCATATCAGAGGAACATGAGAAAAAGCAGAAATTAAGTAAGGCAGGATGCAGCGTAATAAAGGTGGAAGAAGAAAACGGTCATGTAAGTATCCGAAAATTAATGGAAGAGCTTCGGAAGAGAGAAATTGACAGTGTTCTGGTGGAAGGTGGAGGAATCCTCAATGAGTCTGTGATCCAAAGCAGATGTGTTCAGAAAGTATATGCTTATATTGCACCAAAAATTTTCGGAGGCAGAAATGCAAAAACACCAATTGAGGGAACTGGAGTAGAACATATAAAAGATGCATTGTTTCTGGAACATCTGACGTCCAAAACACTTGGAAATGATATTTTGCTGGAAGGGAAGGTGAAAAGGTGTTTACCGGAATTGTAGAAGAATTAGGAACTGTAATATCTCTGAAAAAAGGAAGTAAATCAGCAGTGCTGGTAATTCAGGGAAGTAAAATTTTTGATGATCTGAAGCTTGGAGACAGTGTTGCGGTAAATGGAGTATGTCTTACAGCTACAAGTATCAGTGGAAATATCTTTCATGCAGATGTCATGAATGAAACCTTTCATCGAAGCAGTCTTGGAAGCTTACAGAAGGGTGATGTGGTAAATCTGGAACGTGCCATGGCAGCCAATGGAAGATTTGGAGGTCATATGGTAGCAGGACATGTGGATGCAACAGGAGAGATTGTAAAAATCAAAAAAGATGACAATGCAGTCTGGTTTACCATTAAGGCACCACAGAATATTATGAAATATTGTATTGAAAAAGGATCCATTGCCTTAGATGGAATCAGTTTGACCATAGCGGATATTACCAGTAGCACTATTTCAGTTTCCATGATTCCTCATACCATGGGGAACACAAACTTTGGGCAGAAAAAGCCTGGTGATGTGGTGAATCTGGAAAATGATATGGTTGGAAAATATATAGATAAACTTTTGCATTTTGAGGAACCCAAAACAAAAGAAAATACTTCTGGGATAACCATGGAAATGCTTAGAAATGCAGGATTTTAAGGAGGAATAAAGATGGAATTTTGTACTATAGAAGAAGCAGCAGAGGAACTAAGACAAGGAAAAATTATTATCGTTACAGATGATGAGGACAGAGAAAATGAAGGGGATTTTATCTGTGCTTCACAATTTGCAACTACAGATAATATTAATTTTATGGCTACATACGGAAAGGGATTGATTTGTATGCCAATGTCCTTGCAAATGAGCCAGAAGCTGGGATTGTCTGCTATGGTGAAAAACAATACGGATAATCATGAGACTGCATTTACAGAAAGTATTGATCATGTAGATACAACGACCGGAATATCAGCGGTAGAACGTTCTTTGACTGCAATGAAATGTATGGAAGATGGAATCAGACCAGAGGATCTCAGACGTCCGGGACATATGTTTCCACTGATTGCTAAAGAATGGGGTGTCATGGAACGAAACGGCCATACAGAGGCAACCGTGGATCTGATGAAGATTGCAGGGTTAAAAGAAAGCGGACTTTGCTGTGAAATTATGCGGGAAGACGGAACCATGATGCGGACTCCGGAGCTGATGGAGCTGGCAGAGAAATTCGGTTTAAAAATGACAACCATTAAAGAACTTCAGAATTACCGAAAAAGTCATGAAGTGTTTGTAAAATGTGAAGTTACAACTCCAATGCCTACAAAATACGGATCATTTAAAGCATATGGATATGTGGATCAGATCACAGGTGAACATCATGTTGCATTGGTAAAAGGTAATGTTGCAGACGGAGAACCAGTATTATGCAGGGTACATTCAGAGTGTCTGACAGGTGATACCTTTGGTTCACTTCGATGTGATTGCGGTGATCAGCTACATCAGGCATTACGACAGATTGAAGAAGAAGGTCGAGGTGTTCTTTTATATATGCGACAGGAAGGCAGAGGTATTGGACTGATCAATAAATTAAAAGCTTATGCACTCCAGGATCAGGGATTGGATACAGTAGAAGCAAATCTGGCTCTCGGCTTTAAAGATGATCTAAGGGAATATTATATCGGTGCTCAGATCCTAAGAGATCTTGGAATCAGCCAGTTGAGACTTTTGACCAACAATCCGACAAAAATTGAAGGATTAAGTGAATTTGGACTGGAAATCGTAGAAAGAGTGCCAATTCAGATGGCATTAACAGAATATGATCAAAGATACATGAAGACCAAACAGGAAAAAATGAGACATATGACAGATTATTAAAAGAAAAGGAGATATAAAAATGAGAGTATTAGAAGGTAAATTAGTAGCAAGTGGATTAAAAATCGGTATTGTAGCAGCACGTTTTAATGAGTTTATTGTATCCAAACTGGTAGGTGGAGCATTAGATGGCTTAAAGCGTCATGATGTAAAAGATGATGATATTGATATCGCGTGGGTTCCTGGTGCTTTTGAAATCCCGTTAATTGCAGATAAAATGGCAAAGAGTGGGAAATACGATGCAGTTATCTGTCTTGGAACAGTAATTCGTGGAGCTACATCCCATTATGATTATGTATGTAACGAAGCTGCAAAAGGGATTGCACAGGTTTCATTAAATGCAGGAATTCCGGTTCTTTTCGGAGTTGTGACAACAGAAAATATTGAACAGGCAATTGAACGTGCCGGAACCAAAGCAGGTAATAAAGGATATGATTGTGCACTGTCAGCCATTGAAATGGTACAGCTGATCAAAGAGATGGAAGCATAAAATGAAAAAATATTATTTAGGATTTGATGCGGGAACACAAAGTGTGAAAGCTGCCATTTATGATGAGGATATGAAATGTGTTGTCTCAGATACCAATCCGACAATATTAAAGTATCCTCATCCGGGATGGGTGGAAATGGATGCAGATCAATACCTTCAGGCAACTATTGCAGGAATACGTAACTGTGTCAGTCAAATGAAAGAAAAGGGGCTTGATCCTGCAGGAATTCGTTCAATATTTGGTGATGGAATTATTTGTGGAGTGGTCGGTGTTGATGAAAACTGTAAAGCCATCACTCCATATATTAATTATCTGGATTCCAGGACAAAGGAAGATGCCAGTGAACTGGCGGAAAGAAATTTAGATATCTGGGCAAAAGAAACGGGAAATCCACAGCCTAATTGTATGTTTCCGGCAATGTTTGCCCGATGGATGATGAAAAACTGCAAAGAATTTCAGAAAAATGGTAAAAAGTTCATGCACAACGCACCATATATACTGGCAAATCTGGCGGGACTTTCTGCAAAAGATGCATTTATCGACTGGGGAGCTATGTCAGGATGGGGACTGGGTTATCATGTTATCGAGAAAAGGTGGTCCAAAGACCAGCTGGAGATCTTAGAAATTCCTGAGGAAATGATGCCGGAAATTAAAAAGCCATGGGATATTATCGGACATTTGTCAGAAAAGTACGCAGAGGAAACAGGGCTTCCGGAAGGAATTCCCATTTGTGCCGGTGCCGGAGATACAATGCAGTCTATGATAGGCTGTGGAGTTACAGGTGTCAATAAAGCAGCAGATGTGGCAGGCACCTGTGCCATGTTCTGCATTGCAACTGATGGAATTAAACCAGAGCTAAGCAAGGCAGAAAATAATCTGGTATTCAATAGTGGAACTTTGGAAAATACATATTTTTACTGGGGATTTATTCGTACAGGGGGGCTTGCCTTACGCTGGTATAAAGATAATGTCTGTGGAAAATCAGAAGATGGAGATTATTTTGATCAATTAAATCAGCAGGCAGAAAATGTACCACCGGGATCTAACGGGGTTCTTTTCCTTCCATATTTAACAGGAGGTTTTGGGGAAAACACCCAGGCATCTGCCTGTTTCTTAAATATGTCCATGGATACTGATCAGGGAGTCTTATGGAGAGCTGTATTGGAAGCCATAGGATATGATTATATGGGAGTAACAGATATTTATAAAAAAGCCGGGGCAAATCTTGATGTAATTACAGTGACAGAAGGAGGAAGCAAATCCCGCATATGGAATCAGATGAAAGCAGATATGATGGACTGCCAGGTGGTAACATTAAAAACAGCAGAAGGAGCAGTTTTGACAGATGCTGCAACGGCAGCATATGCGGTAGGTGATATTAAAGATCTGAAAGCTGTATTTGAAAAGAATCTGGAAATAAAAGAGGTATATAAGCCTGATCCGGAAAATACCAGTTATTACAGAAAAGTTTATCAGTTACAAAAAGAGCTTGTAAGAAAAGATATGAGGGCAGCTTTCGAAAGCCTGCATAAAATAGGAGAAATATAAGAAGACAAGGGTAGTGAAAACTGCCCTTGATTCATTTTAAGGGAAGTGTCATAATAAATAAGATAATGAAATGAAGGGATGAGGAACATGGCAGCAGCCAGAAATGATTTTACAAAAGGCAGTATTCCACGGAATATTATGAATATGGCAATTCCTATGACATTGGCACAGATCATTAATCTTTTGTACAATATTGTAGATCGTATTTACATAGGAAGAATACCTGTTGACGGAACCATGGCTTTGACAGGTCTTGGACTGACATTCCCGATCATAACGATTTTAAGTGCTTTTGCCAATTTATTTGGTATGGGAGGAGCACCCCTTTGTTCTATTGCCAGAGGAAAAGGAGAAAATCAACGGGCAGCTAATATTATGAGATGTTCTTATACGTTATTGTGTATGACAGCATTGGTATTGACCGTTCTTTGCTTCATATTCATGAAACCGATTTTATATGCTTTTGGAGCCAGTGATACTATTTATCCTTATGCCAGGGATTATCTGCAGATTTATTTGCTGGGAACGGTTTTTGTTATGATCAGCCTGGGAATGAATAATTTTATTAATTCTCAGGGATTTGGGAAAATCGGAATGTATACGATTCTGTGCGGCGCAGTGACAAATATTATCCTGGATCCTATCCTGATCTTTGGATTTCATATGGGAGTAAGAGGTGCTGCCACGGCAACTGTGATTTCACAGGGATTGTCTGCTTTTTTTGCATTAAGATTTTTAAGCAGTCAGAAGGCTATTCTTCGATTGAATCCAAAAGAATTTTATTTAAATAGAAGATTGACAAAAGAGATCACAACAATGGGAATATCCGGTTTTACTCTTGCAGCTACCAATGGAGCAGTACAGATTGTATGCAATGCCCAGCTGCAACAGTTTGGAGGAGATTTGTATATTGGAGTCATGACCATTTTAAATTCTGTAAGAGATATCCTTACCATGCCTGTAACAGGAATTACCAATGGAGCACAGCCGGTTCTTGGATTTAACTATGGTGCGGGACATCCTAAAAGAGTAAAAAGCGGAATAAAATTTATGACTATATCCTGCCTGTGTTATACTGCTTTGGCATGGGGATGCGTGGTACTATTTCCCGAAATATTTATTCACATATTTAATGGAAGCAAAGATTTGATGAAGGCAGCAGTTCCTGCACTCCATATTTATTTCTTTGGATTTATTTTTATGACTCTTCAGTTTTCCGGACAGGCAACCTTTGTAGCACTGGGAAAAGCAAAGCAGGCTACATTTTTTTCTATTTTCAGGAAAATTATTATTGTTGTTCCACTGGCAATGTTTTTGCCATATGTGGGGAATTTAGGTGTTAACGGTGTCTTTTTATCAGAACCTATTTCCAACTTTATTGGAGGACTGGCATCCTTTACCACAATGATTATTACTGTCTGGAGAAAACTAGAGAAAAATGGAAAATGAAAGAAATGAAAGATATTTTCAGAAGGACGCCTAGACGAGGCGTCTCTTTTCTTGTACAATAAAACCAAAATGGTGAAAGAAACGGAGGAAGAAAAATGGATAATGAAAAGATTGCACAATTACAGCAGATGATAGATGAGAGTCATAATATAGTTTTTTTTGGTGGTGCAGGTGTATCCACAGAAAGTAATATTCCTGATTTTCGAAGTACTGATGGATTATATCATCAGACTTACAAATATCCTCCGGAAATTATGGTCAGTCATAGTTTTTTTGTACATCATACAGAAGAATTTTATGATTTCTATAAAAATAAGATGATTTTCCCGGATGCACAGCCCAACAAGGCACATTTAAAGCTGGCAGAGCTTGAGCAGGCAGGAAAGTTATCTGCCATTGTAACTCAAAATATTGACGGGCTTCATCAGAAAGCAGGAAGTAAGAATGTATTTGAGCTTCATGGAAGTGTTCACCGCAATTATTGTCAGAAATGTCATCGTTTTTATGATGTGAATTATATGGTGGAGGCAGATGGTGTACCATACTGTGAAACATGTGGCGGAATTATTAAACCGGATGTTGTATTATACGAAGAAGGTCTGGACTCTAACACCATTCAGGGAGCAGTCAACGCCATTTCCAATGCAGATATGCTGATTATTGGAGGAACTTCTCTGGTGGTATATCCTGCAGCAGGGATGATTGATTATTTCCGTGGAAAATACCTGGCGGTACTGAACAGGGATGCCACATCCAGAGACAAGCAGGCAGACATTTGTATTACAGATCCTATTGGTGAAGTATTAGGACAGATAACGGTATAAAAATGAAGAAAAAAGATGTAATACTGATCAGTGTGATTTTAGGAATCGCACTGATTAGTTTTGGGATTATGAAATTTACGCAAAAAAGTGGAAAAGAAGTTGTTGTAACAGTGAACGGCAGTGAGGTTTTTCGCAGGGAATTGGCAAAGAATCAAACATTTGAAATTCCGGTAAAGGATGGGAAAAATGTTTTAGAGATCAAGGATGGTAAAGTCATTATGAAAGAAGCAGATTGCCCGGATCAGATTTGCAGGAAGCATAAGGCTATTGACAAGTCAGGAGAAACCATTGTATGTCTGCCTCATAAAGTAGTGATTGAGGTAGAAGCAGATACGAGGGAACAGGAACTGGATGGAATAACCAGGTAGGAGGAACAAATGACAAAAAGAGTAGCGACCGATGGATTATTTATAGCCCTTTCACTGGTAGTATCTTATATTGAAGTAATGCTTCCTATTCCTCTGGGAATTCCAGGGGTAAAGATAGGTCTTGCCAATGCAGTGATTATGGTGTTACTGTTTTTTACTACCTGGCAAAGGGCTCTGGGAATATCTGTGCTTCGCATTATATTGGCAGGATTCCTTTTTGGAAATCCAATGACGATTGTATACAGTCTGGCAGGAGGAATTTTAAGCCTTCTGGTGATGGTGCTATTGAGAAAAATCAAAGGTTTTTCAGCCATTGGGATCAGTGTAGGCGGTGGAGTAGCACATAATATGGGACAGCTGACAGTTGCAGTTTTATTAATGGAAAATGCTAAAATCTATCTTTATATGCCGGTGCTTTTGATAACAGGAACCATTGCAGGGGTTGCCATCGGGGTATTAACGGGAATATTGGTTAAGAAACTGCCAAAACAGTTATTTTAAAGAATGGAGGACAGACATGGGAGGCATCTGTAAAAAAATATTGGGAATGGGTATTATGTTAAGTTTGTTGATATCTTTGACTGGATGTCAGGAAAAAACTTCATCTTACAGCCATACGGATTTTGCCATGGGAACTGTAACAAATGTTACATTATATGGTACAGGAAATGATCTGGAACAAACCGAGGAAAAAATCATTAAGAAAGTTAAAGAGATAGAGGAGAAACAGATTTCCTGGCGAATTGAGGATTCTCAGATTGCCCGGTTAAATAAAACCCTTGCCCAAAAGGATCAGGCAGTTATAAAAGAACCATTGAAGGGATGGCTTATGGATGCTTTGGAACTGAGCCGTGATTCCATGGCAGATGGAAGAAATGCAGTGGATCCGTCTATTGGAAAGCTGACACAGCTTTGGGATTTTGAATCAGAAAATCCCAAAGTTCCGGATGCAGATAAAATCAGAGATACAGTAAAGGGAACCCTTCCGGAAAGCAGTGAGCATATCACGATTAGAAAGAAGAATGGAGAAATCCTTACATGTGAAACAGGTACAAAGTTTGATCTGGGGGCATTTGGAAAGGGAATCGGAACAGATGAGGCAACGAAACTCCTAAAAAAAGAAGAAAATATTTCAGGAGCTATGGTAGCTTTGGGAGGAAGTATTCTTGTATATGGAGAAAAACCAGATGGCAGTGACTGGAATGTGGGGGTGCAAAGTCCTTCAGGAAAAGATGGAAAAGTGCTCGGAAGCCTGAAAGTAAAAGGTGATACCTTTATTTCGACTTCCGGTGATTATGAAAAATATTTTGTGGATAAAAAAACAGGAAAGAAATATTTCCATATTTTAGACTCTAAAACCGGATATCCGGTGGAGACAGATATTACGTCATGTACTATTATATGTGATTCAGGAATCAACAGTGACGGATTGTCTACGGCATGTTTTACTCTAGGAGTGGAAAAGAGCAGGGAACTGTTGAAAAAATATAATGCAAAAGCCATATTTGTGGATAAAAAGAAAAACGTATATGTCAGTGAAGGACTGGATTTCACCTTACAGGATGATGATTATAAGATTTCAGAGTAAGAGAAGATTGTACTTTTTAAAAAACATAGCTCCCAAAAGTGTTTGTAGTGTTATAATACATATGTAACAAAGAAACAATTGAATACTTAACCAGACCTCTTATTACTTGCAAGGGAATTGCGCAAAAACATTTCTAAACATAATAAAGGCCGCTAAGCAATCAGTTTTAGGAGGAAAAGACAAATGAATACTTTAGAAGCTGAAAAAAGAGATTTACAAATCAAGGCAAAGAAGCTTAGACGGGAAGGATACGTTACCGGTAATATTTTTGGTAGAGAAATGAAAGAGTCAATGCCGATCAAGATTGAAAAAGCCAAGGCAGAACAGTTGATGAAAAACAATGGTCGAGGCAGCCAGGTTATGCTGGATGTAGAAGGACAGAAAATTGATGCTTTGATAAAAGACGTTACTTATGATCCTTTAAAACATCAGTTTATGGAAATTGATTTTCAGGCATTGGTACAGGGAGAAAAGGTACATTCTGTAGCAGAGATCGTCCTTTTGAATACAGATGTTGTAACAGCAGGAATTGTGGAACCGCATTTACATGAGATTTCATTTAAAGCAACACCAGATGCACTGATTGATAAAATTGAAGTTGATGTAAGCCATATGAAAGTCGGAGATACCATCGAAGTGAAAGATCTGGACATTGCATCAAATAAAAATATCGATCTTCTGACAAATCCAGAAGAAGTCATCGTAACCATCGGTGAAATTCAGGCACCGGAAGATGATGAAGAGGAAGCAGCAGAAGCATAGAGTAAAAAACATAAGCAGAAGGGATACATCATCAGGGTGTATCTCTTTTTTTGCATGGAAAGTCCCTTATGAGTTATAATGGGATCAAAGAAACGGAGGAACATACAAATGAAATATAAACTTGCTATTTTTGATATGGATGGAACAATTTTAAATACATTAGAAGATCTTTGTGATGCAACAAACTATGCTTTGAGCCAGTCAGATTATCCGGCACGAACGATAGATGAAGTACGAAGGTTTGTAGGAAATGGTATCAGAAAACTGATCGAGAGAGCAGTTCCAACAGGAACAGAGGAACCTGAAATTGAAAAAGTACATGAAGATTTTACGAAATATTATAAAGTACATTGTGCGGATAAAACAAAACCATATGATGGAATTATGAAACTGTTGGAAAAACTTAGAGCAGCAGGCTGTCAGACAGCAGTTGTATCCAACAAGGCAGATTATGCGGTGCAAGAGCTGTGTGAACAATATTTCCAGGGAATGTTTGATGCGGCAGCGGGAGAAAAAGAAGGAATTGCCAAAAAACCGGCACCGGATTCTGTAAATGCGGTTATGAAAAAACTGGGAACAACCAAGGAACATGCTGTATATATCGGGGATTCTGAAGTAGATATTGAAACAGCAAAAAATGCTGGGTTGGACTGTATCGTAGTAGAATGGGGATTCAGAGACCGGGAGTACCTGGAAGAAAAAGGAGGAAAAACTTTTGTAACCAGGCCCGAAGAAATAAAAGAACGGATTCTTGGGGACTTGTATTAAAATATGTTGTTAAAAAATTAACATGACTTTAACATAGGTATGACAGATAACCAACACTTCTTTGTTATGCTAGTAAAACATAATAAAGGAGGTAGTTATGAGAAAGATGAATACAAGATTTGTGTCTTTTGGGCTTACATTAGCGATGATGTCCCAGGGCATAGGAGCCAATATGGTATTGGCAGCAGAACCTGCAAAGCAGCCAGTGGTTCAGACACAGTCTTTTACGAAACAGGCAGCGGCAGATCATCTGCTCATCAATCAGGTGTACGGTGGCAACGGTAAGGGTGAGACACCAATCAGTAACAGTTTTATTGAGCTTTATAATCCAACTTCAGATGATATCCAGTTGAAAGGATATACATTATCTTTTGATGAAGCAACATCCCTGGAATTGCCGAATGTTACCTTAAAAGCTGGAACATCATGGTTGATCGTATGTAAGCAGGAGATAACAACAGATGAACTTTTAACATACGATCTTCCGGAAGCAGATCAGAACTGGGATATTGCAATCAATAATAAGAATTATACGTTGACATTGAAAAACAGCCAGGGAGTTGTAGACAGTGCAACAGCAAATGACAAAGTTGATGACATTAAAGTATCAAAACAAAAATCTCTTCGTCGTGTAAATTATGTGGATACAGATACCAATGATGACTGGGATGTTATTGTATGGGAAAAATCATCTGTGACAGTAAATGATGAATACGTTCAAAACTATGCTCCACGTAACAGCAAAGGTGAATACGGAAAAGTTCATTCGGCAGAGGCAGCACCAGAACAGCCTGTTTACACTCCGGTTGTTACATCAGATGAAAAAATAACAGGTGTAAATAATGGGGCTACTCCATTGAACATGCAGTTGTTCGCCCGTTATAATTCCGGAGCAATGAATGCAGACGGCGGAAGTCTGGAAATTGTAGAATACAATGAAAAGAATGGTTATGCTTATGCAGTCAGCGGTTTAAAAGGACAGGTGATTGCAGTTAAGATTACAGGAATCGAAGATTCCGAAAAAGTTGCCAGCCTTTCTGGTCAGGAATATGATGTGAAAACACTGGTGGAAACAGTGGCAGCAGAAGCCGGATTTAAATATGGAGATATCACCAGTGTTGCCATTTCACCAGATGGAACAAAACTGGCAGCAGCAGTTCAGCATGCAGATTATGATAAATGTGGAAAAATCGCAGTATTTACCTGTGAAAAAGACGGTTCCTTAACCAATCCAAAGTTATATAATGCAGGTGTACAGCCGGATATGGTTACTTTTGCAGATGGAAACACTGTGTTAACTGCAGATGAAGGAGAACCAAGAAACGGATATGGAGAAGGAAGCATCGATCCTGCAGGAAGTGTAACAGTTTTAAATTTATCCGATGGAACTTCTGATCAGGTGGGATTTGACAAATACACAGCAGAGGAATTAACAGCAAAAAATATTCTGATTGGTGTTGCAAATGATAAGACACTGGAACCAAAAACAGATTTGGAACCAGAGTACATTGCAGTTTCAGCCAATGGAAAGAAAGCATATGTTTCTTTGCAGGAAGCAAATGCCATTGCAGAGTTAGATGTGGAAAAGAAAGAATTTACCGGAATTTACAGTACAGGATTTGAAGATTACAGTAAAGTGGCTGTGGATTTAGTAGAAGATGGTAAATACGAAGCAAAAACCTATGAAGGACTTGTTGGTGCCCGTATGCCGGATGGAATTGCTGTTTATGAAAACGCAGGAAAAACTTATGTAGTTACAGCTAATGAAGGGGATTCCAGAGATTGGACAAATTACCTTAATGAAGCAAAAACAAAAGATTTTACCGGAAAGAGTATTCGTGTAATCGATGATACAAAGTGTGCAGGATTACCGGAAGGTAAAAAGGTTATGTTTGGCGGACGTGGTTTCAGTATTTTTGAAGTGACAGATCATGGAATGACAGAAGTATACGACAGCGGAAATGAATTTGAATCCAATACTGCTAAAACATTTGGAGATTATTTCAACTGCTCTAATGATGACAATGATATAGACAGCAGAAGTCCTAAAAAAGGACCGGAACCGGAAAATGTTACGGTTGGAAAAATCAATGGAAAAGCCTATGCATTTGTAGCAGTTGAAAGAATTGGCGGAATTATGGCGTATGATATTACTGATCCACAGAACAGCACATATGCAAATTATATCAACAGCCGTGACTTCTCAGAAGCAATCAAAGGAGATGTATCACCAGAAGGACTTTGTGTAGCACAGGCAGACGGAAAGAACATTTTCCTTGCAGCATGTGAAGTCAGTGGTACTCTTGCAGCTTATGAACTGCCAAAAACAGAGGTGGAACCACCGAAAACAGAGGAAGAGCAGCCTGAGAAACCAGCACCACAGGTACCAAAGAAGATCACTGCAACCTTAAAAGGAAATGGCGGAAAAACAGTTGCTGTTATTAAAGATGCCAAAGCAGGAGCTAAATTACCGTCATGGAATAAAGCAAAATTTAAAGCAGCAGGTAAAAAAGGATATGCATTTGCAGGATGGACATATAAAGGGAAAACAGTTACCAAAATGCCATCATCCGATCAGAACATTGTATTGACAGCTAAATTTGTAAAAATGTCAGTTGGTCAGGCAAAAGTGCTCAATGTAAAAGGAAAGTATGGAAAAGGAACAGGTTTTGAGGCAACTTCTAGAAAATATACTAAGGAAGATGGTTCCAGAAGAGGATTCCGTTTCCGTTATGCAGTAAATTCCAAAATGAAATATGCCAAATATAAAACAACAGGATTGACTAAGAACGTATATACAAAACTTGGACTGAAAAGAGGAAAGAAATACTATGTTCAGGTTCGTTACTACTATTATGATTCAACAAATCAGAGAGTATATGGCGCATATTCAACAGTAAAATCAGTAAAAGTATTCTAATATAAGATGAACTGTAAGGAGGTCGTGGTAAAACACGGCCTCTTTAAAATATTATTAAAACCTATTAAAAAGATAGATATAATAGAATATAATAAAATGAAAGATAATAATACTGATATAAGGAGAATAAGGCTTATGGATATGCTGAGACTTGCACAAGAAATAATAGAAGGAAAAAGACTACAAAGAGGAGATGATTTTTCTTTTTTTCTCGATTGTGATTTAAAAGAATTATGTCAGGGAGCAGATAAAATTCGTGAGTATTTTGTAGGTGATAAAGTGGATTTATGTTCCATCATAAATGGACGGAGTGGAAAATGTCCTGAAGATTGTAAATATTGTGCACAATCTGCGCATCATAATACCAATTGTGAAGTGTATGATTTTCTTCCGGAAAAGGAAATTGTAGAGGCATGTAAATTTAATGAAAGTCAGGGAGTCGATCGATTTTCAATCGTTACATCCGGGAAAACGCTAACAGGTGAAGCATTTGACAAAGCAGTACATGCGTATAAAACCATGCATAAGGAATGTAAAATCGACTTATGTGCATCCATGGGATTTCTGGATGAGGAACAATTACATAGATTACATGAAGCTAGTGTAACCAGTTATCATCATAATATCGAAACATCAAAAAGAAACTTTCCTAACATATGCACAACACATACATATGAACAAAGGATAGAAACGTTGAAAAAAGTTAAGGCAGAAGGAATGTGTGCCTGTTCTGGTGGAATCATCGGTATGGGAGAAACCTGGGAGGATCGAATTGACATGGCAGTCAGCTTGTCAGAACTGGGTATCGATTCCATCCCGATCAATGCGTTGATGCCGATCAAAGGGACACCATTAGAGAATATGGAACAATTATCAGAAGAAGAAATTTTAAGAACAGTTGCCATGTTCCGTTATATAAATCCAGATGCAAATATACGTTTAGCAGCAGGCAGGGCACTACTTACAAATGATGGAGAATATGCATTTAAATCTGGAGCCTCAGCAACGATCACAGGGGATATGTTAACAACAGTAGCATGTGCGACAATTCAAAGTGATAAAGATATGCTTGAAAAACTTGGCCGAGATGTGATTCCGGAATATTTAAGATAGAGTAGGTGTGGATTATGTTGAACCAATTTTAAAAAAGTAATGACGAAAGATGAATAAATGATTCAAAAAAATGCCCGTCACCATTTGAAACTGTGACGGGCATAGCCATTTAGTTCCATTCCTCGGCTAAGAGGAAATCTCGGATATTGCGATGTTTGATGCCATTACGGCTCATGTCAAATTCATCCAGGGAAACGACATATTTTGGGAAGTTGTCTCGGATGTTATCGTATGCTCCGAATTCACGTTGGATTGTTTCATCAGAGGCAAGCAGATAGGTAACTTGAACGTACAGCTTTTCATCTCGTTTGTGACAGACAAAATCAATTTCTTTATTACCATATCTTCCGACTGTAACTTCATATCCACGGCGAAGAAGTTCCAAGTATACAATATTTTCTAAAGTAAGATTGATTTCTTTCATATTGCCGCCAAAAACTGCTTCGCGGATACCGTGATCGGCAATGTAATACTTTTCGTTGGATGCAAGGATTTGTTTTCCTTGTAAATCTTCACGCTTAACCTGATAGAACAAGTACGCACCGCAGCAATATTTGATATAGTTCAGGATTGTTTCCGGAGCTACAGTGCGCTGCTCGCTTTTGAGAAACTTTGCTAAAGAAGCTGCTGAGAATGTATTTCCTACATTAGCCATCACATAAGCAATGATGCGTTCCAACAAATCCACATCACGAATTTTGTTGCGCTTTACAATGTCTTTCAGCTGAACAGAGTTGAACAAATCGTGAAGATACTGCTTGGATGGTTGATCAGCATATCGGATGTTTGCAAGGTAAGGCATACCGCCTGCCAGAAGATATTTCTGAAAACACTTCTGGATCGTTTCATCAGAAGCGACCGTCTTATATAATTCTATAAATTCTGCAAAAGAGAAAGGATAGATAATGAATTCCACATAACGTCCGCCAAGGTATGTGGACAGCTCGCCGGATAATAACTTGGCATTGGATCCGGTGATGTAGATATCACAATTCAAAGATACACGGAACGAATTGATACATTTTTCCCAGTCTTTCACTTCCTGAATTTCATCGAAGAAAAGGTAAACCTTGCCGTCAAGGTCAGCGGCTCTTTTTGTGATTTCATCATGTAAAGCTTTTGCAGTTTGCAGGTGAGCATAGTTCATATCTTCAAAATTGATTGAGATAAACTGTGCAGGATTTACACCGGACTCTATAAGTTCTTGTTTAATAAGTTCCAACATAACGGATTTTCCGCAGCGGCGAATACCGGTCATCACCTTTATCAATTCCGTTCCAATAAAAGGACGGATACGGCTCATGTACATTTCTCGTTTAATCATGAAAGAATAAGCCCCCTTTCTGTTACTGTAAAATAGCGTAACATATTTATAACTTGAAAACAAGAAAGAAAATATAATTATTTCAGTTATAACTGAAGAAATACAATAATCGACAAAATTTGACAGATATAAAAGTTAGAATTACGTGGCGAACAGACGGTCTTGTTTGAGTGTGTACAAGGTCGTTTAGCGTATAAAACTGCCGAAAACGGCAAAAATAAATTCAATAATAAAATCTAAACACTGTAATTATTGCCGATAAAATGATATACTATTTATTAGGTTAATCTAGTTATTAAATTGAAATATGGAGCAACGGAGGAGAGCAAATGCGATACCTTTCAGTTACTGAAATAGCAAAAAAGTGGAATGTTTCAGAGCGCAGCGTCAGAAACTACTGTGCTCAGAGACGAGTGCCGGGGGCATTTCTTACTGGTAAAACTTGGAATATTCCCGAAAATGCAGAAAAACCGGAACGTTTAAATAAGAAGAAAGAACAGCCGATTACATTGTTAGATATTCTGCAGGAGCAGAAAGCAAGTAAATATTCCGGTGGTATTTACCACAAGACACAGATTGATTTGACGTACAATTCTAATCATATTGAAGGTAGTCGCCTGACGCATGATCAAACAAGATATATTTTTGAAACAAATACAATCGGTGTAGAAAATGAAGTCTTAAATGTAGATGATGTTATCGAAACAGCAAATCATTTCCGTTGTATAGATATGATTATTGATAATGCAAAAGCTGCTTTATCGGAAAAATTCATCAAGGAATTACATTTGATTTTAAAATCTGGAATAAGTGATTCGAGAAAAGATTGGTTTGCAGTGGGTGATTATAAAAAAATGCCCAATGAAGTTGGAGGCATGACAACTGTATTGCCGGAAGATGTTGCCGATAAAATGAGAGCATTGCTGACAGAGTACAATGCAAAGGAAGAAAAAACTTTTGAAGATATTCTAGACTTTCATGTAAAATTTGAACGCATCCATCCGTTCCAGGACGGTAATGGACGTGTAGGCAGGCTGATTATGTTCAAAGAGTGCCTGAAATATAATATTGTTCCGTTCATCATTGAGGATAATCTGAAAATGTTCTATTATCGTGGATTGAAAGAGTGGAACAACGAAAAAGGCTATTTGACCGAGACATGTCTGTCCGCACAGGATAAGTATAAAGCATATTTGGATTATTTTAGAATTACTTATTAAATGTTTAAGGAGAAATATTATTTGATATATGTCAAAGAATAAGAAAAATAAAAAGAATACAACAGAAAAGTGGGAACTAAAATGTGGAAAACGAGAACCAGATTGAAGAAAACGGGAACTATTTATTGAAAAGAAGGAACTATATCGGAAATAGGACGTGTTCCAATGTGCAAAAATTACACTTTGAATTATGGGAGAGCAGTGTTAGAGAAGATTTTATAATACTCAAAACCGATTTTAATTTAGTCAAAATAAAAAGAAATGACTAAATTAAATTGATTAAAGTGCAATTGAATGGTAGAATACTAGATAGGAAAGTGTTGAAATCAGAATGAGGTATGTTAATGAGATATTTTGATTTTGAAAAAGAATACAGTAAATTACTTACACCGGAAATAGTTGCTTTTTTGACTCAGATTCACGAGTTTAAAGGTTTTCATTCCGATGTTGAATCGCAAAAAGAGATTTTGGCAGAATTAGTTGAGATAGCCAAAATACAAAGTACAGAGGCTTCTAACAGGATAGAAGGAATTATTACTACAGATGATCGTTTAAAAATGATCGTCAAAGAGAAAACAATACCGAAGACCAGAGGTGAAAAAGAAATTGCTGGTTATAGAGATGTTCTAGCGACAATCCACGAGAGTTATGAATACATTCCAATCAGATCAAATATGATTCTTCAATTGCATAGAGATTTATATAAGTTCAGTGGAAGCAGTGCCGGTGGCAATTTTAAAGCAGCTGATAATGTAATTGCAGAGGAATTACCAGATGGAACAAGAAGAGTACGATTTAAACCAGTTCCTTCCTGGGAAACTCCGGAATCAGTAAATAACTTATGTAATGCCTTTAATGAAGCATTGAATAAGCAGACGATGGATCCGTTGATATTAATTCCTATGTTCATATTGAATTTCTTATGCATCCATCCATTTTCTGATGGAAATGGGCGTATGAGCAGATTACTTACTTTATTAGCCCTTTATCGATGTGGATACAACGTTGGACAATATATTAGTATCGAAAAACTGATATCAGATACAAAAGAAAGTTATTACGAAGCTCTGCAGGAAAGTTCTTACAATTGGCATGAAGAAGAAAATAATTACGAACCATTTGTGAAGTATATGTTGGGAATCATTGTTGCTGCATATAGAGACTTTACAGAAAGAGCTTCTCTTTTGACTAATAAAGCAATGTCTAAACCAGATCGTATCAGAGAAATTATTAGAGGTACATTAGGTAAGATTACAAAAGCAGAAATCATGGAACAGTGTCCAGGAATCAGTCAAACGACTGTACAGCGAGCACTGAATGAATTGCTTAAGAATAAAGAGATAATCAAAATTGGCGGTGGAAGATACACTTCGTACGTATGGAATAGGGAGAATGATTAATATGGTTACAGGTGAATTGAAAAGTAAAATTGATGGATTGTGGGAAATCTTTTGGACAGGTGGATTGACCAACCCATTAGACGTAATTGAGCAAATGACATATCTGATGTTTATTCGAGATTTGGATGATGCAGATAATCTTCACGCAAAGGAAGCTGCAATGTTAGGACTTCCACATAAAAGTATCTTTGCTGATGAGGTACAGGTAGGAGAACGCACAATTGCCGGAAATCAACTGAAATGGAGTGTATTTCATGATTTTACTGCAGCTAAAATGTACAGCACAATGCAGGAGTGGGTATTTCCTTTTATTAAGAATCTTCACGGAGATAAGGACAGTGCATACTCAAAATACATGGGAGATGCAATTTTCAAGGTTCCGACACCTCTGATGCTTGATAAGATTGTTACCGCTATGGATTCTATTTATGAACAGATGGCACAGTTGAAATCCGCTGATACAAGAGGGGATGTGTACGAGTATCTTCTTTCAAAGCTGGCAACAGCAGGAGTGAATGGTCAGTTCCGTACACCTAGACATATTATCCGCATGATGGTGGAAATGATGGATCCGAAAGCTGACGAGGTTATTTGTGATCCAGCCTGTGGTACTTCTGGATTCCTTGTATCTGCCAGCGAGTATTTAAAAGAGACAAAGAAAGAAGAAGTATTCTTCAATAAACAAAATAAAAACCATTATATGAACCATATGTTCCATGGATTTGATATGGACAGAACGATGCTCCGAATTGGTGCTATGAACATGATGACCCATGGAGTAGATAATCCATATATCGAGTATAGAGATAGTTTGTCCGATCAGAATCCAGACAAGGAAAAATATAGTCTGATTCTTGCGAATCCACCTTTTAAAGGAAGCTTAGATTACGACACAGTGAGTGCGGATCTGCTAAAGGTGTGTAAGACAAAAAAGACAGAGTTATTGTTTTTGGCATTATTTGTTCGCATGCTTAAAGTGGGTGGACGTTGTGCTTGTATTGTTCCAGATGGAGTATTGTTTGGATCTTCTAAAGCTCATAAAGATATTCGTAAGGAGATTGTGGAAGAAAATAGATTGGAAGCTGTTATCTCCATGCCTTCTGGAGTGTTTAAACCATATGCTGGAGTTTCAACAGCGATTCTGATTTTTACCAAAACAGGGCATGGTGGAACAGATAATGTATGGTTCTATGATATGAAAGCTGATGGCTTCAGCTTAGATGACAAGCGTAGCGAAACAAAGGAAAATGATATTCCGGATATTATTGAACGATTTAGAAATCTAGACAAAGAAGCTGATAGAAAACGAACAGAACAGAGCTTCTTTGTAACAAAGCAGGAAATTGCAGACAATGGCTATGATCTTAGTATCAATAAATATAAGGAAGTAGAATATGTACCGATTGAGTATCCATCAAGCCAGGAAATCATGACAGATCTTCGTGAATTAGAAATGAAAATTGGCGAGGAAATGGATGTTTTGGAACAATTATTAGGATTATAAATTCGGATTTGTAGGGATGAATAGATGAGAGTAAAGCTTGAAGATGTTTGCGAAAGAGGTTCATCAAACCTCAAGCAATCAGATGTTATAGATAAAACCGGCGAGTATCCAATTTTTGGAGCTTCAGGGTATATAGGCAATGTTGATTTTTACCACCAAGAAAAATCATATGTTGCTGTAGTAAAAGATGGTGCAGGAATTGGAAGAACAACTTTGCATTCTGCCAAGTCATCAGTTATTGGTACAATGCAATATTTATTGCCAAAGGATAATGTTCTTCCTGAATATCTTTATTATGTGGTTAATTATATGCATTTAGAAAAATATTTCACTGGTGCGACAATCCCACATATATATTTTAAGGATTATAAGAATGAGGAATTTAACCTTGATTCATTAGAAAAGCAGAAGGAAATCGTGGACACTCTTGGTAAATGTGAGTCTGTAATTGAATCAAGAAAGAGAGAATTACAGTTATTAGATGACCTCATTAAAGCCCGATTTGTCGAGCTGTTTGGAACGCTCCATGATAATGAAAATGGATTTGATGTAGTTACTATGGAAGAAGTATGTTCTTTGATAAAGGATGGCACACATCAAACGCCTCAATATACTGAGGATAAAGAAAAAGGATATAAATTTTTATCTTCAAAAGATGTTATGTCACAGAAGATAGATTGGACAGACATAAAGTATATTCCAGCAGAACTACATGAGAAACTCTACGCAACAACTAAGCCGCAGAGAAATGATATTTTGATGTCAAAAAATGGTGTTAATTATGGTGTTGCTGCGGTAAATGATACAGATGAAATATTTGATATTTATGTAAGTCTTGCTCTATTAAGACCAAAGGAAATTATTGATCCAGTTTTCTTTAGGTGTGTAATAAATAATCCCGAAACAAAGAGACAGTTTGATTCTAGTACAAAAGGGATTGGAGTTCCCAATTTACATCTAGGTGAGATTAAGAAAACTAAGATATTTCTTCCACCAATGGAACTTCAAAAAGAGTTTGTAGCATTTGTGGAACAAGTCGACAAATCAAAAGTTGCGGTACAAGCAGCGTTGAAAAAAGCACAGCTGTTGTTTGATAGCTTGATGCAGGAGTATTTCGGATAAGGAGAAGACTCATTGATACAAAATGATAATATTTAATTATATGAGAATCAGCCAATTCGTACAGCGTGGGATGAAGAAACGGAAGAATGGTATTTTTCAATAATAGATGTTGTTTTTGTATTAACAGAAAGTAAGGACGCAAGTGCCTATTGGAGAAAACTGAAACAACGATTAAAAGAAGAAGGAAATGAAACCGTGACAAATTGTCACAGTTTGAATATGGCTGTAACAGTTATGATTGAAAGTGTTATTAATCAGGAAGATGATAAAGCGTAATTATTGTTATTAATTGGCGAAGGATGTTGGTATTTTGAAAGGAGATATCAACATGGAAGAAAAATTAGTAAATATTCTAAACGAGATGGCAGAAGTGCTATCAATAGCTCAGATGAAAAAGTTACAGGAGGTCTTGTTGAGAAACTTGGGTGAATCACATTCTGACAATAAACTAGCAAGTAACCAAAAGTATTTACAACTATTTCTGGATGCTAAAAAGATTGAAGGCTGTTCTGATCGGACACTTCAGTATTACAGGACAACGATTGAAAAGCTTCTTGACAACATTGAGGAGCCAATCCGGAAAATTACTACAGAGCAAATTCGAGCGTATCTTTCTGAATATCAGCAGATTAATAACTGTAGTAAGGTTACAGTGGATAATATTCGAAGAAATATTTCCAGTTTTTTCTCATGGCTAGAAGAAGAGGATTATATTCTGAAAAGTCCTATGAGACGGATACATAAAATAAAAACCAAGCAAAAGGTTAAGGAAATTATTTCAGACGAAGAAATTGAAAAATTGCGGGATATCTGTTCTTGTCCACGTGATCTTGCAATGATTGATTTACTCTATTCTACGGGAATCCGAGTTGGAGAATTGGTAAATTTGAATATCAGTGATATCAACTTTGAAGATAGAGAGTGTGTCGTGTTTGGTAAAGGCGACAAAGAACGACGTGTATACTTTGATGCAAAGGCAAAGTTACACCTTCAGAATTACCTGGGTACACGAAATGATAATAATCCAGCATTGTTTGTTACACTTGATTCACCGCATAGCAGACTAAAAATCAGCGGAGTAGAGATTCGAATCCGTAAACTTGGTAGGAAATTGAATCTAAATAAAATACATCCACACAAATTTCGTAGGACCATGGCTACAAGAGCTATAGATAAGGGAATGCCAATTGAACAGGTTCAGAAGATACTTGGGCATTCACAGATTGATACAACCATGCAATATGCTATTGTAAATCAGAATAACGTCAAATCATCTCATCAACGATTTATTGCATAATACAACTTCGGATTTGTAGGGATGAATATATGATATTTAGTGATGTACTTGAAATAAGAAATGGGCGTAATCAAAAAAATGTTGAGAACCCGGATGGAAAATATCCTATCTATGGAAGTGGCGGAATAATGGGATATGCTGATGATTATATTTGCGAAGCAGATACAGTGATTATTGGCAGAAAAGGAAATATAAACAATCCAATTTTTGTCGAAGAACCATTTTGGAATGTCGATACTGCCTTTGGACTATCGGCCAAAAGAGAAGTATTACTGCCAAGATACCTTTATTATTTTTGCCGGAATTTTGATTTTGAAAGATTAAATAAGGCTGTTACAATACCGAGTCTTACTAAATCTGATCTATTAAAGATAGAAATAGAATTACCATCAATGGAAAGTCAGCAAAAAGTTGTAGATAAGCTTTCGAAAATCGAACAGATTATTCAGATGAGAAAACAGGAGCTTCAGAGGTTAGACAAACTTATTAAAGCCCGATTTGTCGAGATGTTTGGAGATATAAATATTAATGATAAGAATTGGGAGTGTGAACCTCTAGGAGATCTTTGTACCATCGTTCGAGGTGGATCACCAAGACCAATAGAACAATTCTTAGGTGGTGATGTTCCTTGGATAAAAATTGGAGATGCAACCGATGGCGATAATATATATTTAAGTTCGACAAAGGAGTACATCATTAAAGAAGGGGTAAAGAAGAGTAGGCTTGTAAAAGCAGGAAGTTTGATATTTGCAAACTGTGGAGTTTCATTAGGATTTGCGAGAATTATTACCTTTGATGGATGCATTCACGATGGTTGGCTTGCAATGGAAGATATAGACGAAAGACTTGATAAAGTGTTTCTGTTGCAAGCACTAAATCAGATGACAGAGCATTTTAGAGCAATTGCTCCAGCTGGAACACAGCCTAATTTAAATACTGCAATTATGAAAGCGTATAAGCAGGTAATACCGCCGATTGAATTACAAAGAGAATTTATTAGGTTTGCGGAACAAATCGACAAATCAAAATTTAGAAAACAAAGAGAAGACTTTGTCTCATAATTATAGAAATGTATTCGATACAAGAAGGAGGTTCTTATGATAACCAACTTTGATTATTTGAAAAATGAAGAGAAATTTTCAGCATTTGCAGATGTCGCAATTTCTGCAGAAAAGATTGTTTTGATAGACCCTGAGGCTTGTGTCATTAACTGCCGCAGGGCGATGGAGTTTGCTGTGAAATGGATGTATTCTGTTGAAAAACAGTTGGATATGCCATACCAGGACAATCTTCAGAGTCTGATGAATGCTGAAGATTTCAGAGATATTGTCGGATACGATATTTGGAAACGAATGGATTACATTCGAAGATGTGGAAATAATGTTGCACACAATAATAGAAAGTTAGGTAGAGCGGAAGCAATGCTCTGTCTGGAGAATTTATCTATTTTCATTGATTTTATTGCATGCTGTTATTCGTTGAGTTATGTAGAGCATATTTTTGATAAGCAATTAATCGAAGATAGGATTAGCAAAGCGAAACAATTGAAAAAAGAGGCTGCTGATACGAAGGAAAGCTTATTGAAAAAGATCAGTGAGCTTGAGAAAAAAGATCTGGATTTACAATCTTTAATAAAAGAAAATGCAGTGCTAAAAGAGGAACTTTCAGCTAGAAGAGAGGAACAGCAGGAGTCATATGTTCCAAAGCCTCTTGATTTATCGGAGTATAAAACAAGAAAATTATATATTGATTCCATGCTTCAGGATACAGGGTGGACAGAAGGTAAAGACTGGATAAATGAATATGAGATTCCAGAAATGCCAAACAAGTCAGAAGTTGGTTTTGCAGACTATGTTTTACTGGGAGATGATGGACGAATATTGGCTGTCATTGAAGCGAAGCGTACCTGTGTAGATGTCTCTAAAGGTCGTCAGCAAGCAAAACTTTATGCGGATCTTATTGAAGAAAAACAGAAAAGAAGACCGGTAGTATTCTTGACGAATGGCTTTGAGACCAGAATTATCGACAATCAATATCCAGAACGAAAAGTATCGGTCGTATATTCTAAGCGAGATCTTGAAAAACTGTTTAATCTTCAAACAATGAAATCGAGTTTAAAATACATTACAGTAGATAAGAATATTGCGGGTAGATATTATCAGGAAGGCGCGATTAAGGCTGTATGTGATAGTTTCGGCACAAAAAATCGTCGAAAAGCACTTCTGGTTATGGCTACAGGATCTGGAAAAACAAGAACGGTCATTGCACTGTGCAAGGTATTGCTAGAACAGGGATGGATTAAAAATATCCTCTTCCTGGCTGACCGTAATTCTCTTGTGACACAGGCAAAACGAAACTTTGTAAATCTTTTGCCTGATTTATCTGTAACCAATCTCTGCGAAGAGAAAGATAACTATACAGCGCATGGAGTATTTTCCACATATCAGACCATGATGAATTGTATAGATTCTGTTCATGATGAAAATGGAAAGTTGTTTACATGTGGACATTTTGATCTGGTAATTTGTGATGAAGCACATAGATCCATTTACAACAAGTATAAGGATATCTTCAGCTATTTTGATGCACCATTAGTTGGTTTGACAGCAACACCAAAGGATGAGATTGATAAAAACACATACGAGATTTTTGAACTGGAAAATGGTGTTCCAACATACGGATACGAACTTGCACAGGCTGTAAAGGATGGATATCTTGTTGATTTTATGTCTGTGGAAACCACTCTGAAATTTATTGATCAGGGTATTGTTTATGATGAATTATCTGAGGAAGAAAAAAAAGAATACGAAAATAAATTTATAGATGAAAATGGTGAGTTACCAGAAAGTATCAAGTCTTCTTCATTAAACGATTGGGTGTTTAATGAGGATACCATCAAAGAAGTACTGCATATCTTCATGACAAATGGAATTAAAGTTGATTATGGCAATAAGATCGGAAAGAGTATTATATTTGCGAAAAACCATGATCATGCTGAAAAGATATATGAAGTGTTTGGTAAAGAGTATCCACATCTGGTTGGTTATGCAAAGGTTATTGATAACTATTTGAATTATGCTCAGAGTGCTATTGATGAATTTTCTGATCCAAAGAAGATGCCGCAGATTGCTATTTCTGTTGATATGCTTGATACTGGTGTCGATGTTCCGGAAGTAGTGAATCTTGTGTTTTTCAAAAAAGTAATGAGTAAAGCCAAGTTCTGGCAGATGATCGGAAGAGGAACACGTTTGTGTCCGGGATTACTGGATGGTGAAGACAAGGAGAAGTTCTACATTTTCGATTTCTGTGGAAACTTTGAATTCTTCCGCATGAATAAAGGACGTCCAACAGCAAATATGATTGCGTTACAGGGAGCAATTTTCCAGCTTGAATTTGAAATTGCTTATAAATTGCAGGATATCGCGTATCAGACGGAGCGACTGATAGCTTATCGTAATGCTTTGGTTGAGCATATGGCGTCAAAAGTGAAAGAACTGAATCGAGAAAATTTTGCCGTTCGTCAGCATTTAAAATATGTTGATACCTACGCGAACGAAAAGAATTATACTGCCTTGACCTATGAGGATACATTGGTTGTAAGAGAAGAACTTTCACCACTCATTGAACCTGAGAATGATGAAGCAACAGCATTGCGTTTTGATGCGCTGATGTATGGTATCGAATTGGCGTATTTGATTGGGAAGAAGTATTCTCGTGGTATGCATGACCTGATTTCAAAGGTATCTGCACTTTCCAGTGTTGCTAATATTCCGGAAATCATGGTTCAGGCAGATCTGATTAATCAGATTCTTCATACGGATTACCTTGACAATGCTGGAATCAACGAATTTGAGCATATTAGGGAGAATCTTCGAGATTTGATGAAGTATATTCCTAAGGGTCCGAAGATTATCTATGATACAAACTTTGATGATGAGATCTTATCGATGGACTGGAACGAATCAGAGTTGGAAAATGATGATCTGAAGAATTATAAGGCAAAAGCAGAATATTATGTACGTCAGCATCAGGACAATGAAGCAATTGCAAAGCTTAAGAGTAACAAGCCACTAACATCTGCGGACATTAAGATTCTGGAAAAAATTCTGTGGAGCGAAATTGGAACAAAGCAGGATTATGAAGCAGAGTATGGCGAGAAACCTCTAGGAGAATTTGTTCGAGAAATCGTGGGCCTGGATATGACTGCCGCGAAGGAGGCTTTTGCAGAATTTCTGGACGAGACGAATCTGGACAGCAGACAGATATATTTTGTGAACCAGATTGTGGAATTCATTGTACATAATGGCATGATGAAAGACCTATCTGTTTTGCAGGAAACTCCATTTACAGATCAGGGAAGTATTGTTGAAGTATTTACGGATCTATCTGTGTGGATGGGAATCAGAAGAGTAATAGAGCAGGTTAATGCGAATGCACTGGCGGTGTAGGATAAATGGATAATATTACAAATGAACTTATGATATTAATTGCAACAAAGACAATATAAATGATTAGGTACTGTCAAATGTGGAGGGACTCAGCATGCCTTTAGAATTGGACCAAAAAGTTGAAATATGGAAGAATAAGCTGTTGGATTTGGGGAAACGCAACAGACTTATAAATTACAGAGAAACAAAAAGATCTACTCTTACAATCAAAAATCCGGGGATCTTTGACCTTTGGGATAGTATTGTAGAGAAAAATGACTCTCTGATATTTCCTATGTACTTTGAAAATCAAGAAGACGAAATAGAAAGTGAAACAGATGAAGAAGATATAATTGATGAAGAAGAAATGGTACTCACATCTGGAGTGCAGACCAATCAGACTGTAAAAGAACTTCAGAAAACTCTTAGAAATCTACGAAACAAAGCCAAAATGGCAATCGAAGAACAAGGTATCAATATTTTATATCTAGGTTTTGGTTTTTTGAAATGGACAGAGGCTGATTATAGTAGGAATCAGATTGTTTCACCTCTTATTCTTGTTCCAGTTAGTCTTACAGTGGAATCAATTGCAGATCCATTTGTATTACAGATGACAGATGATGAAATTGTTGTGAACCCAGCATTGAAATATAAGTTGGAAAGCGATTTTGGTATTTCTCTTCCAGAATACGATGATGAATCAGGTTTACAAAGCTTTTTAGATGCTTCAAATAAAGCTATTAAAAACAATAATTGGACAATATCAGAAGATGTAGGCCTTAGTCTGTTTTCTTTCTTGAAGATTAATATGTATAGTGATCTTAATAGAAATAAAGATGATATTGTTTCAAACGAAATTGTACGTGCGATTGCAGGGGATCATACAGCGGTTCAGCATATACCGGAAGATCTTAACGATTTTGATTTTGATAAAATGCAGAGGCCTATTGATGTATTTCAGGTAGTCGATGCTGATTCGAGTCAGCAGGAAGCCATTCTGTGTGCAAAAAAGGGTATAAGCTTCGTGCTTCAGGGGCCACCTGGAACAGGAAAGAGTCAAACCATTACTAATATTATTGCCGAGTGTTTAGCCGATGGAAAGAAAATCCTTTTTGTATCAGAGAAGATGGCTGCACTTGATGTTGTACACAAAAGATTAACAGCTGCTGGTCTGGATGATTTTTGTCTTGTTTTGCACAGCCATAAGGCAAATAAAAAAGCTGTCCTGGAACAGTTGCGTGCGTCTTTAAATCTTGCAAAAAACAAGGCTCAGTTAAGCGATGATGCCATTATGAAACTGGAGGCTTTATATCAAGATAAAGAAAAATTGAATGATTATGCGGAGCAGATTTTTGCGAATGTGGCGCCGTTAAATATGACTATTTATCAGGTTAATGGTATCCTTGCCAGCATTGACGATTATCCAGAAGTTATTTTCAGTATTTCTGATGTCAGGAATACCTCGTTTGAAAAGTATAATAGATATCTTTATGTGCTGACTGATTTTAAGAATACTATTGGAAAAATGTCGGAGGATTTTGATAGCAATCCTTGGCGTGGATCTGTGGTTCAATTTGTTTCAAATGAGTTAAGACATGATGTAAATGCACGGTTCCCTAAGTTGGAAGGCAAATTAAGACAAGTTGCTTCAACAACTGATGAAATGTTTGTGGACGTTTCGTTAAACTATGATTGTACATATGCACGTTTACAGGATGCAAAGAAGTTGTTTGCGGTGGCAAAGAATTCTCCATTAATTCCATATAGTTGGATAACCGAAGATGATATTCAGCCATTCATGGAAGAAGTTGAGTTATTTGAAGCTGAATCAAGAGTATATGAGGATAAAGTTAAAGACCTTCAAAATATGTATTTCCAGGTAAATAATCAAGGCATTTGTTCTCTGAAAAAACGTTGCATGTGCGATCTTAATAGTGTGGATAGTATTGAAGGTGAACAGAAAATTCTTGAAAAATGTATTAAGAGTGTAGAAATTCTTTCTAGAATAGCACATGAGGAACAATTTGTTTTATTACAAAGAGAGCGAAGTGTTGCAGAGGATCAAGCAAAACAGATACGTTCGATAAAAGCAAGACTTGAAAATTTGTTTACTGCTGATATTTTCACTTTTGATTATAAGCAGGTACTTTCAGGTTATTTGGAGTCGTATTTTGAATTATTGCATGATGTTCAAAGAAATAACCGAATAAGTTTTAGTGCTTCTTCGCAACCTTTTGTAATTCTGCCGAAAAACTGGTTATTGGAAGATCTTGACACTCTGTATGATTGTGCACAAGAATGCTACGGAAAGCAAACAGCCTTTAATAAGGCAAAAGATACGTTAAAGAAGATAGCAGAAATCCTTTTAACTAATGGAGAGTATACAATTTCGGATGTTGATCAATTAGTTTCATATAAAGCCATAATCTCTGAACTTGAATGTTTACAGCGTCATATATCTGAGCATTCGGAAATGTCTAGGATTGATACTGGAAATCTAATTGATTCGTGCAAAAGGGAAATCGCTATTGCGGCAAAAAAAGCGGAAGAAATACAAGCATTAAAAACTAATGTGCTTAAAAATTATGATGGAAGCGTGTTCGACATTGATTTTGAGGGCATGTTGGCAAGATTTAAGACAGAATACACATCTTTCTTTAAAATCTTTAAAGGTAGTTATCGTGCGGATCAGAAACAGATGAAACTACTGTACAAAAGCACATCATCTAAGCTGGAAGATGATGAAATTGTTGCAGTGCTTTCAACGATAAAAGAAATAGCTCAGATTCGTACGGATATTGACAATGAATGTAAGAATATTGTTTCCGTATTTGGCGAAAAATTCAGATATGAAGACACAGATTTTTCGGCAATGCAACATGTACTGAATATGTACGTGGAAATGAAAAATGCTGTTGCTGCTGTAAGTGAAATGCATACTATTATTGAGCAGCTTCTTCCAGATGATGAAAACATGATTGGTAAATATGGCCTTTTATATAGGGGGCTTGATACTTCATGGGGAGATGTCATTAAGGTTATTGAATGGTCTGCAAAGAGCAGAGAAAAGTTACTAAAGGACGGTGTACTCCTTCGCAAATATTATAAGAATGTAGCGGTTGATATAACTGCAGAAAATGTATTTTTAGCGCTTCAAACATTGGAGGAAGTAGATCATGAGAAAGGAAAATGCAATAGCCTGCTTTCGAGATTTATGGCTGTGATGGACGGTGTATTTGCTTATGAGGATACAGATTTTAAGCAAGTCGATGCTTACTTAACTACTTATAGTGCCATCATTAAGAGTAAAGATATTCTGAATGTCCTGGAAAGTATGATACGCATTTTGGTTTCTAAAGAAACAGTATTAAAATCACATTATGACTTCCTTTATGACGGAATGGCTACATCCTGGAATGAGGTTCGTAGTGCCCTTACATGGGCCGTACATTTTAAAGAAGTAATAGCACTGTATTCACCAAATGGAAAATTTATTGAAAGAATATGCTCTGATAAAAATGTGATAGAAAACTGCGGAAAATACGAAACACAAATTGATCAGATGCTTCAAGATATAAGCTATGAGTTCAAGTGGTTTATAAGTCTTTTTGATGAATCAGAGACATATGAGACGGTGAATCTTCATACGCTTTCGGAAAGAATCAAGCGTTGTTGTAATGGATTATTTTTGCTTGAAGAATGGATAGATTTTGTCAACGCACGAAAGAATTGTACAGAAGAGGGCTTAGGAGAATATATTCAAAAATTTGAGGAGCAGAAGTTTAAACCATACCAGATTCTTCCGATTTTCCAGAAGCGATTCTTCAGGCTATGGCTTGATGCAGTACTTCCGGAATACCCTGCAATCTTGAACTTTAGACGATTAAACCAGGAAAACACGATTCGTGAATTTTCAGAATTGGATAAGCTACAGTTTGAAATTGCAAAGGCACGTGTTAAGAGTAAACTGATAAATAATCTTCCGTTACTTGATAAGTTCACAAGTGGAATGGACGAAATGGGTATTCTTAAGCGAGAACTCAGCAAACAAAGAAAAATTATGCCTATTCGTAAGCTGTTCCGTCAGATTCCTAATCTGCTGATGGTTTTGAAACCATGTTTGATGATGTCACCGTTGTCTGTTAGTCTTTTCCTTGAAGCCGATACTTATCAGTTTGACATAGTAATTTTTGACGAAGCATCTCAGGTGTGTACAGAGAATGCAATTGGTGCTATTGCTCGAGGCAAACAAGTTATTATTGCCGGTGATAGTAAACAGCTTCCTCCGACAAGTTTTTTCACAACATCGACATCAGATACAGATGATTTTGATACAGATGATGAAGATGATGATACGACAGCATACGAATCAATTTTGGACGAAGCAAATCTCCTTCCGGAAAGAACGCTTTTGTGGCATTATCGTAGTCGTCATGAGCACCTGATTGCTTTTTCAAATGCAAAAATATATCATCACAACCTAATTACATTCCCTTCGAATGTTGATAAGGTTCCTGATAATGGTGTTGAATATGTGTATGTTAGAGAAGGATTCTATGATCGCGGTGGTAAGAAAGGAAATGTTCCTGAGGCAAAGCGAGTTGCTGCAATGGTATTTGAACATTTTAATAAATTTCCAAATCGCTCGTTAGGAGTAATTGCATTTGGCGAGGTTCAGCAGCAAGCAATTGAGTTGGCGATTCGAGATCTGCGTATGAAGAACCAACAATATGAGACCTTCTTTAACGAAGAGAAAGAAGAAGCGTTTTTTGTAAAGAACCTCGAAAATGTTCAGGGTGATGAGAGAGATACTATTATTTTTAGTGTTGGATATGCAAAGGATAACCAGGGCATTTTACGCATGAATTTTGGACCTCTGAGTAAGTCTGGTGGTGAAAGAAGACTAAATGTAGCTATTACAAGAGCAAAATACAATATTAAATTAGTGGGGTCTATTTTGCCTACAGATATTGATATAGATCGTATCTCTGCGGAAGGACCGAAACTCTTAAGGGCGTATATTGATTTTGCGATTAACGGAATCAGTTCATTGGAACGAGAAATTACTGAAAGCGATATTACACAGCATGACTCGCCGTTTGAAAAAGCTGTATACGATTTTCTTGATCGTAGGGGATATAAATTGGCAACGCAGGTGGGATGTTCAGGTTACCGTATTGATATGGCAGTCAAGCATCCAACGATCAGTGGTCAATATGTTCTTGGAATTGAATGTGATGGTGCAACTTATCATTCGGCAAAAACGGCTCGAGAGCGTGATCGTCTAAGACAGGACGTTCTGGAGAATATGGGATGGAAAATTTATCGTATTTGGTCTACCGATTGGATTAAAGATTCAATTACAGAAGGCGAGCGTTTGATAGAAGTGATAGAACAAGCTATTGCGGATTATGGTGTTGAGGAGCCAAGTATTATCCAACAGGAATCCACAGCCGAAGAATTTGTTTCATTCGAAGAAAAGGTAATAAGTATTGAAGACATGGAAAATCCATATGGATTAGCTGAGGAGAAAGAAGTATCCTTCAATCAACTATCTCAAAGAAACGGATACCTATCCGGTACGGATTGTGTAATGGAGATCGTGAATACATTATATCCTGTTCACTATGATTTGATTTGTCAGCAAATGGCACCGCTATACGGTAATGTGAAAGCAACCGTAAAAGTTAAAAGAGAAGTGGATTACTGTTTGAGACAGCTTGGAAGAAAGGTTATCAATAAAGGCGATTTCTATTATCCTGAAGGCTATACCAAAATAGTGCCAAGAAAGAATACTAGGAAGATTAACCACGTTTCAATTGATGAATTAGCCGAGGCTATGTATATTGTTTTGACCAAGAGTGTTGGTCTGACAAAGGAGCAATTATGTGTGGAATGCGCTCGTGCATACAATTACCAGAGAATGACTCCAAATATTACAGCGGCTGTTAATAGTGCATTTGACATGCTGTTAGTCCAAAATAGAGTGGAGATTATTGAAGGTAAGGTGAACGTACCCAAATAATAATGTTTTACTTGGAAGGTGCAAAAGAAATGCTTCTGGTAGATGATGTGGATAATAGAGACTTCTTAGAAAGTTTGTTAACCAAGATGTATGCAATTTATAGTACCAGGTACTATAAACTCGATGCTCCGATCCGGGGAGAGGAAGGTTAAAGAAAAGAGGAAACTATGCAGACAAGGCAGGAGATCATACAATTTTGCCATTCATTTCAAGATGTATATGAAGATTATCCTTTTCATGATGAGAATTGGTGTGTTATGCGTCATAAGGAAAATAAGAAGACATTTGCGCTTATCTATGATAAAGATGGACATATTTGGATCAATGTGAAATGTGATCCGGAATGGAGAGAATTCTGGAGAAATGCTTTTGAATCTGTTGTTCCGGCTTATCACATGAACAAAACACACTGGAATTCTATTATCCTAGATGGCTGTGTTCCGGATAAAGATATCCAGCGTATGATTGGGGAAAGTTATGATCTGACGAAAGGAAAGAAAAGATGAGGATATTAGTAGATGCGGATGCCTGCCCGGTGGTGTTCATCGTAGAAAAAACAGCAAAGAAATATGAGATTTCAGTTATTCTCTTATGTGATACAAACCATGTTTTATATTCGGATTACAGTGAAGTGATCACAGTGGGAGACGGTGCAGATGCAGTAGATTTTAAACTGGTCAGTTTATGCCAGAAAGGTGATATTGTTGTAACACAGGATTATGGTGTGGCTGCAATGATTCTGGGAAAAGGTGCTTATGGCATTCATCAGAGCGGTAAATGGTATACAAATGAGAATATCGATCAGATACTGATGGAACGTCATCTAGCAAAGAAAGTCAGAAATGCAAAGAAAAAGCATCATTTGAAAGGTCCGGCAAAACGGACGGAGGAAGATGATAAAAGGTTTGAGGTATCGTTGGAGAAATTAATAGAAAAGAGGATTTCTCAAAAATAGTGGAATACAGGATTCTATTTCCACATATGAATTGTATATTTTTTTGGATATAGAAGATATAATTTCCCTATAGAACAGATGGGTTTCTATTTGAATTTTTAGATGGAAGGTAAAAGAGAGGAGAAAACGATTATGCGAATTGTAAATCTTGAAAATGAAAACAGAAAATTTATTAAGACAGTGGACAATTTCCATGTATTGGAATATGTACAGGATGCCAGTGTATCTCCCATGAATGCAATCGATGAGTATTATATGAGTAAGATGAATGTCAGAAGAAGACAGGTTGTCATTGATATTAGCAAAGATTATTCGGCAGTTATTCAGGCAGGTTCTATGCAATGGATGGGAGGAAGTGTTCAGGCAACATCCGGTGTAAAAGGAATCGGAGATCTTTTTGGAAAAGCATTAAAAGGTGCTGTTACCAAAGAATCTGCTGTGAAACCGGAATATGTTGGAGAAGGATGCCTAGTACTGGAGCCTACATACAAATATATTATCCTTCAGGATGTATCGAAATGGGGAGCAGTTGGTATGACCATTGAAGATGGAATGTTCCTTGCCTGTGATGCCCGCGTGAAAAGAAATGTCATTGCCAGGAAAAATGTTTCTTCCGCTGTATTAGGTGGAGAAGGGCTGTTCAATATGAGTCTTCAGGGAACCGGTGTGGTTGCGCTGGAATGTAATGTTCCGGAGAATGAACTGATTGAGGTCGAACTGGAAAATGATGAGCTTAAAATTGATGGAAATCTGGCAGTATGCTGGTCATCCAACCTTGATTTTACTGTTGAAAGGACGACAAAGACACTGGTAGGATCCGCAGTCAGTGGAGAAGGCCTTGTAAATGTATATCGTGGAACAGGAAGAGTTCTGATGAGTCCGGTTGCACCGACTTCTTCTCTGTTTGAATCGACAAATACGATAAGTGCAAAAGCCGCAGCGAAAAACAGCAACACATTAGGAAAGTAAATCAAGATTTATAGGAGAATTGAAATATGGCAAAAAAAGAAGAACGATTTGAGGTTGTCTTTGTTGACGGTTCTCAGTTAAAAGATGCGGGTGTTCGTCAGATTTTAGTAGATCATGAGACTGGTGTGAACTATTTGATTTGGAAATCGGGATATGCAGGTGGGATTACTCCATTACTTGACTCTGAGGGAAAAGTTGTAATTACCAAATAATT
This sequence comes from Anaerostipes faecalis, assembly GCF_018982945.1. Classification (GTDB taxonomy): domain Bacteria; phylum Bacillota; class Clostridia; order Lachnospirales; family Lachnospiraceae; genus Anaerostipes; species Anaerostipes faecalis. The sequence continues at coordinate 113,161 of NZ_JABRXE010000001.1, forward strand.
TCTGGATTAAAGAACTCATAAACTCAGAATCCAAGAATCGTAGAGTTGAGGGAATCCTCAGACAACTATAAAATGATTCATACTCTTTTACAGGGTATTAGAATGGGCAGTGTTTTACGGGATTTCCGTAAACTACTGCCCTCTTCTGCTATTTCAGTTTTTCTTTTTCAGCATTTAATAGTTCAATATTAATATTATTTTCACTGGCGGTTTTATCCACCCACAAATTTAGTGAATCAATGGCTAGAGATACTTCATCCAGTTTTTTGCTGATAAACGCAAAGTCTTTGATTTCATCATCTGAAATTTTTCCATCCCGTGCAATCTGAATCAGGCGGCTGGTCAATGGATTGATTTCATTTAGGCTGGCGATCGTTTCCAGAATAATATTGGATAATTCGGATATCTCAACTTCTGGAACGTAACGGTCACCGATGGTACATTTGTGGGAACAGTAGTAATTGCAAAGATCCGGTCTTTTATAACAGTCGGCCATCTGGATGATGTCGTAAGGTGTCGGCTCCTGCAACTCATATTCGATTTTTTCAATTCTTGAGGCAGATACACCTACCATATTTTCACTTGCTCTTTCACGGGTGAGCCCCTGGGCTTCCCGGCACAGCTGATATATATTTTTGTTCTCTCTCGTTGATTGTTTACCCATTAATAATTCTCCCTCATTTCTCAAAACTGGAGAAATACACGTGTCTAAGTCTTCTCCTCCAACGTGTATTTCTGAATACAAAATTATTATACTGAAAACATAGAAAAACAGCAAGGATAAGGAAGAGCAAATGAGGTGTGGGGATGGATGTAGTAAAAAGAATGCAGTTGATCAGAATCATTGAAAAAATGGAAAAGAACCCGGAATTCAGTGAAAATCTGGGAATTCGGAATAAGTCAGCATTGAAACCAGTGAAGGAACGAAAGTAGAAGGAGAAATGGTTATGAAGCACATTGTAATTGATTTGGAAATGAATGCACTGAACAAGAAGTTTAAAGATGAAAAGATAATCTGCGGAAGAGAGATTATCCAAATAGGTGCTGTTTTGTTAGATGACCAATATCAGGAAATCGGATATTTTAATACGCTGGTGAAACCTAAATATAATGAGCGGATTGAAAGAAAGTTTGAGAAATTAACCGGTATTTCGACAAAGATGGTGCAGAACGCTCCTGTTTTTGCAGAAGCAATGGAACAGTTCTTTTCCTGGTGTCACAGCATTAAAGATGAGATTCATATTTACCAGTGGAGCGAATCTGACTATGAACAGATTACAAAGGAAATAGAATTAAAAAGAATCTGTCTGAATGAAGAAGATACAAAATTACTACAGGATTTTCAGGACTTTCAGAAAGAATATGGAGAAACACTTGGTCTATCTAAAGCAGTATCCTTGAAAGATGCAGTAATGTATGCAGGAGTAGATTTTTCAGGGAAAGAGCATGATGCTTTAGATGATGCGAAAAATACAGCTGCTTTATTGAGAATTGTTAGAATTCCGGAGCTCTGCAAAATGGCACTGGAAAATGTAATCGAGGCATTTAATACAAAGCCAATAGGAACATCACTTGGCGATTTATTTCATTTTGATGAGCTGAGTATACCAGTATAAGGGAGGAAGAAAAATGTTGTCACTGTTATTTGCAATTTGCATGAAATAGTGGGAGCTTGTATTCTTTTTTGAAAAAGGAATCTTGACGGCCGCAATAAAAGTTGTATAATGATAGTAACAGAACCCACCACGCCTCTGATTTTTCATGCGCAACCCGGTGGGACTTTTTCATTTATGGGGTGTTTTATATATCAATATCCGAAACAAATATTAACAATAGCACAGCAGGTACAATCTTATATTGATGCAGGAATGGTAATTACTTCTCGTGCGGACGTAGAAAAGGCATTAAAGTCAGTTGGATTTTATCGTTTGCGTGGATACTTGTTCCAATTATATGATAATGCTACAAAGAAGTATGTTCCGGGAACAAAGTTTGAAGATATTTTAAAATTGTATCAATTTGATCAGGAATTATCTGCTTTGATTTTTTCAATGATTTCCAAGATTGAAGTGGCTTTGAGAGTACGATTAGTGGAAGCGTTGCTTATACACGGAGAACCACTTGTTTTGCAGGATTCATCGATTTTTAAAGAGAAAAAACTGTATTGGTAGAATATGTCTACCGTAGCGTCAGAAATTGCTCGCTCTAATGATGTGTTTATCAAACATAATTTTGACAATCATGATGGAGAGGTGCCTGTATGGGCAGCTGTTGAAGTGCTTTCATTTGGTACGCTATCGAAAATAATTAAGAATTTGAAAACAGGTACTGGAAGTTCGTATTCTATATTAGCGGCTAATTACCAATATAAATCGAAAAAAAGAAATTTGGTAAATCCATCACAGAAAATGCTTGCTTCATGGATACTTCCGGCGGATTGGAAAGCACATCTAAGTGTATAAATGCAGCAGAGCTGCATAAAATAATAAAGCAGACCTAACCAAGCATTGTTATGCTCAAACCGGTTAGGCTTTCGGCGGAGTGTTACGATAAGCACTTCGCCATTTTTATTTTGATAGAAAATAAATTGAATTTAAATTTAGTATATCTGGAACATTTATTGTAATCGCCAAATAGCGATTATGAAGAAATGGTGTTGAATGAATTGATCTGTGTATAAACAAGAGCTGGATTCCAGTGTTTGAGGAATCCAGCCCTTTAAAATTAGTTTAAGAATTTATAGTACCAGGTACCATAAACTCGTTATGACAGGAGTCGGAGAGAGTTGCCTGGCGGCTTTTGGCGGCTGAAATGCGGCAAATCGGGGCAGGAAAGGCAGAAGACAACTACGATTTTACTACTACTGAGGAAAGAACAGTGAAAAATGTGAAAGTTTTGATCCGGACTTGTCCGCTTTGTTCTATTGTTCCGATAAACACTAAATATTATTCCGATAACGTTGCTATTATTCCGATAATGGGATATATTATTAATTAAGCGAGGTGAAATACTTATGTATATGTCAGTGAAACAAGCGGCAGAGAAATGGGGAATTTCAGATAGAAGAGTACGAATTTTATGCTCAGAAGGAAAAATTCCGGGAGTTATCCGTGAGGGGCGTAGTTGGAAGATTCCGGAAGAGGCAAAGAAACCGGAGGATGGTCGATATAGGTCTGCAGAAAGTCTGTTAGAGATGATTGACCGAAAGAAAGCAGAATTGGATACCAGGCGACCATTGACAGAAGGAGAGGTTGAGCGTCTTACAGAAGACTTTGTGGTGGAGTATACCTATAATTCCAATGCTATTGAAGGTAATACGCTAACCTTGAGGGAAACAGATATGGTGCTGCGTGGTCTCACGATTGATCAAAAACCTCTCAAAGACCATATGGAGGCGGTCGGACATAAAGAAGCTTTTTATTTTGTACGGGATCTGGTAAAGGAGCAAGTGCCATTATCGGAGAGTGTGATAAAACAGATTCATTATCTGGTACTGGCGGATAAAAAAGATGACCGTGGGGTTTACAGAAGAGTTCCAGTAAGAATTATGGGGGCAAAACATGAACCAGTACAGCCTTATCTTATTCAACCTAAGATGGAGCAGTTGCTGGAAGCTTATAGAAACAGCACCGAGCATATCATTCCCAGACTTGCACGGTTCCATATTGAATTTGAAGGCATTCATCCGTTTATAGATGGTAATGGTCGTACGGGGCGGTTGCTTGTAAATCTGGAACTGATGAAAGCAGGATATCCGCCGATTGATATTAAATTTACAGATCGGGTTGCTTATTACAATGCTTTTGATGAATATCATGTAAATCATAATCTGAATACAATGGAAAAGTTGTTTGCTGGGTATGTGAATACAAGGTTAGACAGCTATCTGGCAATGTTGGAAGAATGAAAATATTGTGGAGGTGTGGGGATGTTTGTTTCAGAATATTTTGGTTTGGACGATGAATTAGATAAAATGGGGGTATTTGATTGTGTCCTGAATAATGACAGTAGATTTTTTATTAATCTTATGCGTTTGAAGGTATCTGCTGTTCCCGAATTCAAAGGTGCGTATAAGCGAATAAATGATTACTTTAGTGAAATAGCCACGCTTCTTAATGCCTCTGACTCAAAAGAGGACAAACTTTACAAAACAGCATTTTGGTCCTATGTCAAGATTTAGTACAAGTTAAAATGAGGTTTTCCTCATCTTAACTTGCCATCAGCAATCCGCCTTTCTGGATTCTACGATACAGTTCTTTGGTAATCTTTGGGGCCCGTAATTCTGTTTTGATTCATCATAAATATCCTTGATTTTGGCTTTTACCGCTTCACGACGCTGTTCAGCGTTTAAAGGAACATGTTTTAGCCATGCACGGTAACCAGAACGGGAAACGCCGAGATATTTCAATATTCCGGAGACAGAAACCCGGCGTCCAGCCTTATGGGCAGTTTCTGCCTTCTCAGTAACTTCGAGATCAATGGCTTCCGTCATTTTCCCAGAATGTTGATTGCTTTTTTTAATACATCAAGAGCGTCCTGTGCATCACGAAGTTCACGTTTTAATCGTGCGATTTCTTTTGCTTCATCAGAAGCATAATTACCGGAACCACGGCATTCAATATCACCTGTCTCACGTAGCTCCTTCTGCCAACGTGATAATGTCTGCTGACTGATTCCTAAATTTGATGCACAGTCCTGCAGTCCTAAGTCTCTGTGATCATGATAATACTGGACTGCATCCAGTTTAAATTGTTTGTCATAGTGCTTTGCCATAATGAGATCCTCCTTCAGTGCGGTACTTACATTGTACCATGAATTAATAGATTTAGAATGCTCATTTTGACTTGTACTATTTATATTCTAGCACCAATGAAAGATTAAAAGGCTGGAGTAATGGAGGTGTGAATTATTGAAAAAATCTTTGTATAGACAGGTAATGTTTGTGTTATTAATGATTTGTCTCATGCTACTTATAGCAATTGCAATTAAAATAGAGGTTTTTAAGGAACTTAGTACATGTGTTGTATTTAAAACGATAGTATCAATTATGAAGAATTCGTATGTCAGCAGCATCTTATGTAGTATTTTAGCGGTTTTGATTATTTATATTACTCAGGTTTATCATAGTAAAAAGATGCTGAAGAAGGATTTTAGATGTAATGAGATTATAGAAGATGTTTATGATGGAATAGAAATATATTGTAAGTTGAAGGACGAAATCCCTGAAAAAGTGGAAAGAATGCCGGATGAAGATGTGCTTGATAAGAGAAGAAGAGAGTCATTGATGTTTTATGAATTTTATAAAAAGAATAGTGGTGATGTGGATATAATCACCTTGAGTTTGTCTTATGAAAATAATGATCTTCTTATTGATTCAGTACAGTCTTGTTTTCTTATTAATCTAAATTTTAAGCTGCTTAGTATTGTGAATAATATAAAAAATAGATTGCCAAATTTGAGGAAAAATTATCCGGAAATCAAGGAATTATACAAAAAATATGAATTGGAGAAAAATGAAAAGGAACTAAACGATTTAGGAAATAGGTTATCTACTTATTTTATAGATTTGCGTTTTATGGCTATGTATTGGAATGAACTGTTAGATTATTTAGGTTATGATCCAACTTATATAAAAATGTTTATTAAAATTTATAATTCAAAATATGATACTATGGAAGATATCAAGCAATCTGCAGAAGTGCGTAATTTGAGAGCCAAAGAAGTTGATAAAGCAGTCAGAAAAGCTATATGGCAGTATAAGATAAAACACTTTTGGGATAAATAAAATCTTAGCGGTAGTAAAACACCCCGATTTTTACTACCATTTTACTACTACAGCCTGCCGTAACTTGCTCCATTTTGCCCTGTTTCGGCAAAACTGTGACAGAGAAACTGAAAATACACGAGAAAAATGATGCCGTATATCGGTGCAAATCGAGGCAAGATACGGCATTTTAGGAGGAATTATATTTTGATAAAAGTACTTTTTATCTGCCACGGCAACATCTGCCGTTCTACCATGGCTCAGTTTGTTTTCCAGGACATGGTGAATAAGCGTGGCTTACAAGATCAATTTTACATAAACTCAGCGGCAACCAGCAGAGAAGAAATAGGCAATCCACCACATTACGGAACCGTTCAGAAAATGCGGGAAGTTGGAATCCCTGTTTTAAAACATTATGCTGTGCAGATGACCAAACAAGATTATGAAGAATATGACTATCTGATCGGAATGGATCATTTTAATCTGAAAAATATGAAACGTATGGTTGGAAGTGATCCGGAAGGAAAAATCCACTTACTACTGGATTTTTCCAGACATCCGGGAAATATTGCAGATCCATGGTATACAGGAAATTTTGACGAAACTTATAGAGATGTAAAAGAGGGATGTCAGGCATTTTTAGAGTATGTATTAAAAAATAGAAAATAATATTTGTTTGGTATCAAAATATCGAAATAACTCTTTTATACAAAAAACAGATCTAACGAAATTCCGTCATGTGTTTTCGATACCACAGTGGCAGCATATTTCTCTGGCATTTTGGATTATAACGCTCTTTAATACCTATAGAATGGAAAAAACCTTTCCATAAGTCAACAAATGGGTCATCTGTCTCTTGGGACAGCTGGTCCATTTCTTTTTGCGAAAGGGCGGTCAGATAATATTCCTGATCTTTGGGATGTACTACCGCTGTGTAGCGATTATCATCGATGATCATCCAGTTTTCAGAAGGCATTCGATCAGCAAAATGAGGAGCAATGATTGTAAGAACATTGCTTTTAGGCTCAATATGGCTCACAAGAACATTTCCCTGCATGTTGGCAAAACGGATAAATTCCTTGTGATAATGAGCTTCATTTCCAACTTTACGGTTTAATTCAAACATTCTCATCACCACCGGTTCTCTAAGATAATCAGTGATTTTTGCTCCATAATGAAAACCTGCGACTAAAAATCTGTATATGGCATCCAACTTATCCGGTTGATCAGACATGGCTGCCCGATATACCATAAGGTAAGCTTTGAAAGAAATCTTTTTTTGTATGGAGTGAATGACACTGGTTGTTTTATCAGAGTCAGCATCAACGTGTCTGTATTCACAGAATAATTCAAGATTTCCTACAGGTTCTGTTAGCAGACGCACATTGGAGTGTCCCAGACGGGAAGCCCAGGCATCATAGATGCAGGTCATCATATCATCAAATTGGTCATGGCAAGTAAATATTGTTGTCATGAAAAACATCCTTTCTACATTTGTCCAAGTATGGATTTTCTGGAGTCTTCCACAGTCACCTCAGATTCAAAATGAAAATCATCAAAAAGAGAAAGCTGACGGAATGTCTGTGGATGGTCAATCTCCCAGCTTTGTCTGGCATCTTCGCCAATTAGCTGTCTTGTTATAAAATCCTCGTCGATGGAAATCCGATACATCATTTTCCCGTTACATGTAATAAAATATTTTGCTCGTTTTAAGACTACGCCTATTTTTTTCAGGTGGTCAAAGTCTAAATTTCCCTGACGCCGGGCTTTGATGATCCGATAAGCCGATTTTGTACCAATGCCAGGAACACGGAGAATATCTTCATAGCTGGCTCGATTGACCTCCACAGGAAAACGTTCCAGATGTCTGAGAGCCCAGTCACATTTTGGATCCAGCATAATGTTAAAATTTGGACGATCAATGGTCAGTAGTTCCTCTGCGTGGAATCCATAATAGCGAAGAAGCCAGTCTGCCTGATAAAGTCGATGTTCTCGAAGAAGTGGAGGAGCGGTTTCCAGGTCTGGCAGAGCAGAATCTTCATTCAAAGGAACATATGCAGAGAAAAAAACCCGTTTGAGATCATATTGCTGATATAGTTTCTGGGTGGTAGACAGTAACTGGAGATCGGTTTCTCCGGTTGCCCCTATGATCATCTGGGTACTTTGACCGGCGGGAACAAAAGGAGCCGGTTTTCCGGATGGAAGGAGTTTCCTGCCGGATGAAGAAATGAATCTGTGGGATTCCAACTGTTTTCTGGAAGAATCCTGAAAAATTGTATGCTTAAGGTAGCGGTTTCCGTAGGAACGTTCCATCTGGGGATCTTTACCTGCGGAAAGCCGATGTTCTGTAATGCCGTGCTGGATCTGGCGGATAGGTTCTATCAGTTTTCTGGGATTCTTATGGGGAGCCAGTTCTTTCAATCCCTCTATAGTTGGCAGTTCCAGGTTTACACTCATTCGATCCACGAGATAGCCGGTACTGGTAATCAGTTCTTCTGGTGCGCCGGGAATAGCTTTCACATGAATATAACCATTGAAGCGGTATTTGGTTCTTAATAGATAGACCGCCTGATACATTAATTCCATGGTATAAGTTGGACTTTTAACGATGCCGGAACTTAAGAATAGTCCTTCGATATAATTTCTGCGGTAAAATTCAATGACAAGGGTACAGATTTCTTCTGGAGTGAAGGTTGTCCTTATACGGTCATTGCTAGAACGATTCAGACAGTATTTGCAGTCGAAGATGCACTCGTTGCTAAGTAAAATTTTCAGCAATGATACACAACGGCCATCAGATGAAAAACTGTGACAAATGCCACAGGATTCGGTATTACCTAAAAATCCTTTCTTTCCTCTTCGATTAGAGCCGCTGGAGGTACATGCCACATCATATTTTGCTGCGTCGGCTAAAATATTCAGTTTTTCCTGCAAGGATAAATCCTGTGTCGTAATCTCCATGATCATTTCCTTTCTTCAAGAACGCCTCGGCGTTCTTGCTGCTAATCGAATCTATGTTCTAAAAATTGTAACATATTTTTCATAAAGATACAAGAAGTATCCGAACGTAAGTTCGCAAAAATTATAATTTTAAAAGTGGATTAGTGTATAATTGTTTTTTTGAATAAAGGAAATAACTATACACTTGTCAGATTCAACCATAAAATATACAATAAGTGTATAAAATAATAAAAAATCAGCAAAGAAAAATATACGCTATGAATTCAAATAGCCAGAGTGTATAAAAAAATCCGCCTTTTTTTCGTTTGAGAAGGTTAAGGAAAAAAAGTATAGTATAGGCAGCTGGTGAGAACAGCGTAGGATAGGAGTTGTTATGAAACAAAATAAAAAAGAAAAGGTATATGAATTTATTATGGAATATTCATCTGATTTAAAGCATGATGAGTATCCAAGATTCACCACAAACTTTTTATCCCAGAAATTGGACATGCAAAGAACAAACTTAAGTAGTATTTTAAATCAGCTGGTGAAAGAAGGAAAACTGATCAAGCATAATGGACGTCCGGTTTTGTATCAGTATGCTGATGAGAATACAGTACAGGGTGATTGTTTCAAAGATCTTATTGGATATGATCAATCTTTAAAAAAAGCTATAGCATCCATTAAGGCTGCAATTTTATATCCCAAAGGAAAATCAACCATCCTTTTAACTGCAGAAAGAGGAAGTGGGATTACATACTTTGCAGAAACCGCTTTTCAATTCGCTGTAAAATCCGGTGTGATAAAAAAAAGAGAATCAATGATGACATTTGATTGCAAGTCATTCAAGGAAAACAAAGAATATGTGATCAGAGTATTATTTGGAAGTGCACAGGAAGGGGGACTGCTCTCAAAATCAGAAAATGGTATGTTGCTGCTTGAAAATATACAATATTTGAATAGCTATGAGAGAAAACAAGTATTTTCTGAAAAAAATAGAGGGATTTTATTACTTAGTGTTGCGGCAGACCTGGAAGAGGAAGAATATGAGTCAATGAAAGAAAATGCAGATTTTGTAATAGAAATTCCATCATTGCAGAAACGAAAGATACAGGAAAGGTTTTTACTCCTTAAAAAGTTTTTCCATGAGGAAGCAAAAAGGATGAAGAGAAATCTGGAAGTAGATTCGAGTATTCTTCATGCATTACTTCTTTATGATGTGAAAGGAAATATCAGGGGACTGAAAAATGATGTGCATACAGGATGTGCAAACTGTTATGCAAGGTCTTATCAGAGCAGAAATCGCTTTATTGAAGTGCTGCTTTCTGATTTTCCCAACTATGTTCGAAAAGGCATTATTTATTACAGAGGGAAAAAAGAGGAAGTGGATGCTTTGATAACAAGTGATTGTAAATATGCTTTTACCGAGGATACGGTACTGAAAAATCAGAAAAATCAGGGAAACTTCAACATTTATCAATCAATAGATGCTCAAAAAAGGGAGTTGAAAGAACAACAAATAAGTGAGGAAGAGATCGACACCATTATTTCAACAAAATTAAGAGAAGGTTTTCAAAAGTACTATGATGAACTTTCCAGGAAAATCCAGGGCAGGGAACAGTTGAAGAAAGTAGTATCGGACAAACTGATACAACAGGTGGAAGCATTTCTGAATAATGTTCAACAGGAGTTGGAAACAGATTTTCAGGAAAAATTATTCTGTGCATTGTGTCTTCATGTAAATGCATGCCTGGTAAATGTTTCTGCCAAACAAAGGATATCCAATGAGGAAATTCAGCAGATTATAACGACTTATCCAAGGGAACATCAGCTTGCCAAGGATTTTGTCGGAAAAATTGAGCAGGAATTCCAGATTCATATGAATATTGATGAAATAATCTTCATTATGCTTTTCTTAATTCAAAGTGTGAAAAAAAAGCATAATAAGGTAGTTACTCTAATTGCGATGCATGGAAATAGCTCTGCCAGTTCTATTGCAGAAGTTATCAATGTTATGGCAAATGAGCGGACGACATATGCATATGATCTGTCACTGGAAAAAAATATCCATACTGCTTATGAAGAATTGAAAGAAAAGATGATGGAAATAAATCAGGGAAAAGGAATCATCTTGATTTATGACATGGGATCTATTCGGACAATGGGGGAATCTATTGCAAATGAAACAGGTATTTCCGTGAAATTTCTGGAAATGCCGATTACTCTCCTTGGCGTTGTTGGTAGCAATAAGGCGGCAGAAAAATACAGTCTGGATGAAATATTTGAGTATCTTCAGGAGAATTTTAAAAACTTTCAATATTTTAGAAAATCTGGTACAAAAGACATTTTGATCATATTATCAGACAAGCAGCAGGAGGCTGACGATGCGAAGGAATATATAACAGGCCATTTCAATCCTGAGAAAACAGATATTCATACGATAGTAACAGATGATATGAATTTTCTTTATAACGAGATTAACCGTATATCCGAAATGGGAAATATCATAGGGATTGTTGGAAGTTATGATCCAAATCTTGTTCAGTATCCTTTTGCAGAAATAAAAAACGTATATCATCAGAATGTTACTGCACTTGAGACATTATTTAGTAATCAGCAAGAGAAGGAAGATGGTGTTGAAGAGGCTTTTGATTATTTGAAAGAGCAGTTTCAGCAGATGGATATGGATAAAATGAGAAAATATTTATTGGAATTTATCGAGAGATTAGAATATACGATGAATATTTTTTTAGATGAGGACAAGAAAATAGGGCTGATCGTTCATATTGTATGTGTCATTGACAAGATTCAGAATCATCAGATGCCATCAGTGAATTTTATTGCTTCAGATATTATTAAGAAGCATGGAGAACTGGTTAGTGAAGTAAAAAAATTATTAGAACCTTTGGAACAAGAGTTTCAAATATATATTAATGAAATTGAAATTGCTACGATTGTTTCCATTATACAGAAATAGAAAAGAAAGAGGTAACTTATGAATAAAGAAGAATTAACAATGATAAGTTTTGAAATCGTATCATATTCAGGAGATGCACGCTCTAAACTTTTACTGGCATTGGAAAAAGCAAAAAATAAACAATTTGAAGAGTGTGATAAATTGATCGAACAGGCAAATCAATGTCTGAATGATGCCCATGATGCACAGATGGACGTTATGAAAGAAGAGGCAAATGGGGGAACTGTAAATATGGGATTTATTATGACACATGCACAGGATCATTTAATGACATCACTTTTGCTGAAGGACATCATAGGAACATTGATTGACGTTTATAGAGATTAAGATAAGAGGGGATAAGTTATGAATAAACTAATCAAATCAATAGAAAAATTAAAACCTTACTTTGATGCCGTAGCAAGAAACAGATACTTAAAAGCAATTAAGGATGGATTTATTTCTGCAATGCCAATCGTATTATTCTCAAGTATTTTTATGCTTTTGGCGTATGTACCAAATATTTTTGGATTATACTGGAGCAAAACAGTGGAAGCATTTTTAATGAAACCATATAACTATTCCATGGGATTATTGGGACTGGTTGTAGCAGGAACAACATGTTACCATTTGACCAAATCTTTTAACAGGGATATGCCGGTAGATAATCAGATCAATGCAATTTCTACTATGATGTGTTCCATGATCGGATTTATGGTCGTAGCAGTTGATTCTATCAAAGATGGCTTTGCATCCGGATATATGGGATCTAAGGGATTATTGACAGCATTTCTTGTGGCATTCTTTACAGCGAATATTTATAAAATATTTATCAAAAGAAATATTACCATTAAAATGCCGGAGGCAGTTCCGCCAAATATTTCTCAGACATTCAAAGATGTTATTCCGTTTGCAGCCTGTGTTGTTATTCTGACAGTGTTTGATTTCTTGTTCAGAAAACAGTTTGATATTTGTTTTGCTCAGGCAGTGATCCAGGTATTCCAGCCACTGTTTACAGCAGCTGATGGATATGTTGGACTTGCAATTATCTATGGAGCTATGGCGATGTTCTGGTTTGTTGGTATTCAGGGTCCGGCCATTGTAGAACCGGCAGTATCTGCAATCTACTATGTAAATATCGCAAACAATCTGCAGTTATATCAGGCAGGAAGTCATGCAACAAATATTTTAACACCAGGTGTGCAGCAGTTTGTAGCTACTCTTGGTGGTACTGGAGCAACTTTGGTCGTCACATTAATGTTTGCCTTCCTTGCAAAATCAAAAGAGTTAAAGGCAATTGGAAGAGCCTCTTCTGTTCCTGTTTTGTTTGGAGTTAATGAACCAATCCTGTTCGGAGCACCATTGATTTTAAATCCTGTTTTCTTTGTACCTTTTATTTTTACACCGATTTTAAATGTATGGTTGTTCAAGATTTTTGTTGATGTCATTGGAATGAACTCTTTCTTATATATTCTTCCATGGACAACTCCAGGTCCATTAGGATTATTCCTGGGATGTGGAATGGGAATTAAAGTATTGATTTTAGCAGTATTATTACTTGTACTTGACTTTGTTGTATATTATCCATTCTTTAAGGTTTACGATATCCAGAAATGTGAAGAAGAGAAAGAAAAAGGCATGGACGAAGTAAAAGAAGAGGAACATCAGATTGAAGTGGATGCAAATACATTAAAATCCAAGAGAATCCTTGTACTGTGTGCTGGTGGAGGAACTTCAGGATTATTAGCGAATGCTCTGAAAAAAGCTGCAAAAGAAAAAGGTATTCCATTGATTGCAGCCGCAGGGGCATATGGAGCACATACAGATATCATGCAGGACTATGATCTTGTTGTCTTAGCTCCGCAGGTGGCATCTTTTTATCAGGATCTGAAAAAAGATACCGATCGTTTGGGAATCAAATGTGTCGCATGTGAAGGTAAACAATATATTTCATTGACACGAGATCCGGAAGCAGCAATCAAATTTGTGTTTAAGATTTTGGAAGGAGAAGAATAATCATGAGATTACCAGAAGATTTTATCATGGGTGGAGCTACAGCAGCATATCAATGTGAAGGAGAATCCAAGACTCATGGAAAAGGAAGGGTTGCTTGGGATGATTATCTGGAGAAACAGGGCTGGTTCAGCCCTGATCCAGCCAGTGATTTTTATCATAAATATCCGGTAGATTTAGAACTTTGTAAGCAGTTTGGAATCAATGGAATCCGTATTTCCATTGCATGGTCCAGAATCTTCCCGACAGGGGAGGGAGAAATCAATCAGGAAGGAGTAGATTTCTATCACGCACTTTTCAAAAAATGCAAAGAAAATGGAGTTGAACCATTTATTACACTGCATCATTTTGATACTCCAAATGAATTGCACAAAAATGGAGATTTTCTGAATCCTCATACGATTGATTGCTTTGAAAAATATGCAAAGTTCTGTTTTGAAGAATATAAAGATGATGTCCGTTACTGGTTTACATTCAACGAGATCTGGCCGGTTTCTTCCGGACAGTATATTACAGGAACTTTTCCACCGGGAGAAAAATATGATGTTATAAAAGCAGTGGAATCTATGCATGGAATGATGATGGCTCATGCAAGAGCAGTCATCGCATTCAAAGAGGGTGGTTATAAAGGAAAGATAGGAATCATTCATTCTCTGGAAACCAAATATCCATTCGATGAAAAAAAACCGGGAGATGTTCTGGCAGCAGAAAGAGAAGATGCATTGACAAATCAGTTTTTATTAGATGCAACATTACTGGGATATTATTCAGCAAAAACAATAGAACATATCAATTTTATATATAATTTAGAAAATAAAGCATTTACACCAAAAGTCTCTGATATGGAACTTTTGAAGAAAGCTGCATCTAAGAATGATTACCTTGGAATCAACTATTATCAGAGTCATTTTGTACAGCAATATGATGGAGAAAACCAAATTCATCATAATGGTACTGGAGCAAAAGGAACATCTGTATATCGATTAAAGGGAATCAGTGAGCATATGTTCAAAGATGGAATTGATCGAACAGATTGGGATTGGCTAATTTATCCGGAAGGCCTGTACGACATGATTATTCGAATCAAAAATCAGTATCCAAATTATAAGGCAATCTATATTACAGAAAATGGAATGGGATATAAAGACGATTTTGAAAATGGAACAGTCGATGATGCTCCGCGAATCGATTATATCAAACGTCATTTACAATGGATTGCCAAGGCAATTGACGAAGGAGCAAATGTGAAAGGATATTTTGTATGGTCTTTAATGGATATGTTCTCATGGTCTAATGGATATAACAAACGTTATGGTCTGTTCTACGTGGATTTTGAAACCCAGGAACGTTATCCGAAAAAATCTGCATATTGGTATAAAAAAGTTAGTGAAACAAAAGAGGTATAGATCATGAAAGGTTGTAAAGGGGTCATCTTTGATTTTAATGGAACACTTTTTTTTGATAATGATAAACATATCAAAGCATGGAATGCTGTTTCTATGAAATTGAGGAACAAAGAGATTACAGAGGAAGAACTTCATGAAAAATTTAATGGAACTCCAAATGATCAGATTATTCGTTATATGACTGATGGAAAAGCGTCAGAAGATGAAATAAAAAAATATTCTTTATTAAAAGAAGAATATTACAGAAAATTTTGTCAGGAAGATCAGGATTCTTTTCATCTTGTGGCAGGGGTAAAAGATTATTTTGCAAAATTAAAGCAAAAAAGAGTACCATTTACCATTGCAAGTGCATCAATAAAAGAAAACATAGATTTTTTCAGAAAGTCTTTTGGCCTTGATTACTGGATTGTACCTTCTTCCATTGTTTATGATGATGGGACTTATGAAAATAAGGTCGAAATGTTTCAGGATGCTGCAAAAATAATAGGTATCCCTATGGAAGATATACTGGTTTATGAAGACTCTTTTTCCGGAATCCGCAATGCCTATGAGGCTGGATGCAGAAATATTATCGTGATATGTGAAAAAGAAAAGGAAGAAGAGTATAGAAATCTTCCAGGTGTGATAAAGACCATGCAGACATTCCAGGATTTATAATTCTGTGATGAAAAACGGATGGTGCAAAACACTTGTACCATCCGTGATTTCCTGATTATGTTGTTTTTCGAGGAATGGAGCAGCTTTTTCGGATCGAGAGGCTGCAAGGAAGTGTTAAACGCACGGGAGTTTGATATTCTACCGCTGTGTCTTTTGTCAATAGAGTTACATAATGTGCAGCATATTCACCCATAAATTCTGCAGGAGCATGAACTGTTGTCAAAGAAGGATTTGAAAAGCTGGCAACATTAATATCATCAAATCCCATGACAGAAATATCATCTGGAACTTTATATCCATTTTCATATAAGGCTCTCATTGCACCAATGGCAATGGGATCACTGGCAGCAAAAACAGCAGTTGGAATATGATTATTTTTGATGAGTTTCATCATCATCTGATAGCCGGATTCTGCTGAAAATTCCTGCTCTAAAAGATAAGGTTTATAGATGATATCGTGATCCTTACAGTAATTTACAAAAGTATCTTTTCGTTCTTCATAATAGATATTACCGTCTTCTAAATATTCTTTGCCCCCCAGGTATGCAATATGATGATGTCCCAGATTTGTCAAATAATCCATGGCATCAATGACGGCCTGACGAAAATCAAGAACAATAGTATTACAGTGGATTCTGGAGGTTTTCATATCAACAAAAATAATATTCTTTGTAATGGATTCAAAAGAGTGGATCTGTTGTTCATTAAATTTTCCGATACAAATTAAGGCGTTCACTCCTTTTAATGCATCGATATAATTTGAGTCACTTTGAAAAGTGCGGACAACATCTATCTGACGGGAGGCACAGTAATTTTCAATCCCGATTCGGATGGCCTGATAATAAGGATCTTCCAGTTCTTGAAATAAAGAATACCATTGAAAGATACCAAGTGTAATTTGCTGATTTGATGTTCTTTTTTTTGTATAATTCAGTTCCTGTGCGACTTTTAGCACTTTTTCCCTGGTCTGTTCCGTAACACTTAAGGTATCATCCTGATTTAAGATTCTGGATACAGTTGCCGCTGAAACGTTTGCCTTTTTTGCAATATCTTTGATCGTTGCCATATTTATGATCCTTCCTGAAATTTATTTCCTTTTTATTATATCAAAAATTATATAAAAGCAAAAGTAAATATAATTTAGTAAAACTAACTAAAATTTAAGTGAATATTTTGGTAAATAATTTAGTAAAATTAAATTGAATTATTTTACTAAAAATGTTACTATAATTTTGTCGACAGGGAAAACTGAAAGAAATATACACTTCTGGAAGATTACTAAATTAGGAGGGAAAGAAGAAAGGAGAAAACAGATTAATGCCTAGTAACACAAAGAAATTAATGAAAGAATTTGAAGAGGGGAAATATCAGAAGCTTTTAAAAGACATTTATGTGGCCGAGAATGTACTGGAATATCAGAAAGAACGTTATATAAAAGCGTTGGAAAATTTTGAGACATTATACGGAGAAAAAGAAATAGAGATTTACAGTGCACCTGGACGAAGTGAAGTTGGAGGAAATCATACAGACCATCAGTATGGAAAAGTTCTTGCAACATCTATTAATCTGGATGCCATTGCAATCGTAGCCAAAACAGAAGATGAAACAGTTACCATTAAATCTGAAGGTTATGAGAAATTTGAAGTACATTTAAGTTCTTTAGAGCCAAAAGAAGGAGAAGAAGGAACTTCCGAAAGCCTGACCAGAGGTGTTGCTTCCAAATTGAAAGAAGAAGGATATGAAATTGGCGGATTTGAGGCTTATATTACAAGTGATGTTTTAAATGGAGCCGGAATGTCATCTTCTGCTGCTTTTGAAGTACTCCTTGGAAATATTTTTTCCGGTCTCTACAACGACATGAAAATTGATGAAGTACTGATCGCACAGGTCGGACAGTATGCAGAAAATGTCTTTTTTGGAAAACCTTGTGGATTGATGGATCAGATGGCATCTGCTGTTGGAGGTCTGATCAATATTGATTTTGAGGATCCAAAAAATCCAATCGTAAAACAGGTAGATGTGGATTTCGAAGCATATGGACACAGCTTATGCATTGTTGATACAAAAGGTTCTCATGCGGATCTGACAGATGATTATGCTGCCATTCCGGAGGAAATGAAAAAAGTAGCAAATTTCTTTGATGAAGATGTACTTAGAAAAGTTGATAAAAATGAATTTTACTTAAATTTACCTAAAATAAGAGAAATTCTTGGGGATCGTGCGGTTTTACGTGCAATGCATTTATTTGAAGAAAATAAACGTGTAGATGAACAGGTGAAGGCATTGGAAGATGGAGATTTTGAAACATTTAAAAAGCTCATTAAGGCATCCGGTGATTCTTCATTTAAATATCTGCAGAATGTATATTCAAATCATGAGTTGCAAAATCAGAGCATGTCTATCGGGCTGGCAATTAGTGATGTAGCTTTAGGAGATAAAGGAGTCAGCCGTGTCCATGGAGGAGGATTTGCAGGAACCATTCAGGCATTTGTACCAAATGATATTGTAGGAATGTATAAAGAAACTATAGAAAATGTATTTGGAGAAGGGGCATGCCATATTTTAAAAGTACGTAAATATGGCGGAATTAAGGTTTTATAAATGACGGAAGTTAAAATTACGGAAAAAAGAGATAATGGAATTACTTTTTTTGAAATAAAAAATGAAGATTTGCGGGTAAAAGTTACAAATCTTGGATGTCATATTCTTTCAATCTTCACAAAAGACCGGGAAGGAACGGAGGACGATGTAGTATTAAGTTTTGAAGATATTGAAGATTGCCATCATGACGGCAGTTATATGGGTGCAGTGGTAGGACGTGTTGCCAATCGTATTGCCGGAGCAAAATTTCAGTTAAATGGAACCACGTATTCATTGGCTGCAAATGATGGATCCAATCATCTTCATGGGGGAAAAGAAGGGTTTAATCAAAAATTATTCCAATATGAAATACTGGATGACGGTGTAAGATTTATTTATCTATCACCGGATATGGAAGAAGGATATCCGGGAAGCTTGCGTTTAGAAGTAAGTTATCGGTTAGAAGGCAATACAATAAAGATAGAGTATGAAGCTGTTTCCGATCAGGATACATTGGTCAATATAACCAATCATTCCTATTTTAATTTGACTGGTGGAAAGGATAAAATATATCACCATCAATTGAAGATGGCGGCAGATCAGATTGCTTGTGTTGATGAAAATTGTCTTACAAATGGAAAATTTCTCAATGTTGAGGATACACCGTTTGATTTTAGAGAATTTCATGAAATAGGCGAGAGAATCAACGACGGACATGATCAGTTAAAATTGGCAGGTGGCTATGATCATTCGTTTTTGGTAAATAAATCCTCTGATCAGGCAGTGCTTTATGATCCGGTTTCCGGAAGGAAACTCATCGTATCCACAAGTCTTCCTGCAATTCAGATGTACACAGGAAATTTTCTTGCCGGTGGATGCAATGGAAAGAATGGAAAACCTTATGAAAATAGAGATGGAGTTGCTTTGGAAACTCAGTTTTTGCCTGATTCCATTCATATTGAAAAGGATCCCAAAGTTATTTTAAGAAGGGGACAGGAATATCATTCTGTTACCTCCTACAGATTTGAGGTGGAATAGTCATGAAATTACAAAAAGAAATAGCAAAACTGGTGGAATATGGACTACAGAAAGAACTGATTCAACCGGAAGATAAAACATATACCATAAATCAGTATTTAGAAATTTTCAAATTGGATGAATATGAAGAACCGGATATATCCGGAGAAGAGATCATATTAGAAGATATTTTAAATGCGCTTGTGGATGAGGCATATGATAGATATATTATCAAAAGTAATGATATTGTTACCAGAGATTTGTTTGATACAAAATTAATGGGTGTCATGGTTGCCAGACCAAGTGAGGTTATTGGTAAGTTTAAAAAACTTTACAAACAAGGTCCGGAAATTGCAACTGAATTTTATTATAATTTTAGTCAGGATACCGATTATATCCGCAGATATCGTGTGAAAAAGGATATGAAATGGAAAGTAGATAGTCCTTATGGAGTCATTGATATTACCATTAATCTTTCCAAACCGGAAAAGGATCCTAAGGCGATCGCGGCTGCTAAAAATGCAAAGCAGAGTTCTTACCCAAAATGTCAGTTATGTATGGAAAATGAAGGATATGCAGGACGAATGAATCATCCGGCAAGACAGAATCATCGTATCATTCCAGTCACGATCAATCAAAGCAAATGGGGATTTCAATATTCTCCATATGTTTATTATAATGAACATTGTATCGTATTTAACGGAGAACATACACCAATGAAGATCGATCGAAATACATTTATCAAGCTTTTTGATTTTGTCAAACAGTTTCCACATTATTTTCTCGGATCTAATGCCGATCTTCCTATTGTTGGTGGGTCAATTTTAACACATGATCATTTTCAGGGAGGACATTATGAATTCGCCATGGAACGAGCTCAAATTGAAAAAAACTTTGTAATTCCAGAATATGAAGATGTAGAAGCAGGAATTGTCCACTGGCCTTTATCTGTGATTCGGATCCGGCATAAAGATGAAAAACGTTTGATCGATCTGGCAGATCATATTTTAAAAAGCTGGCGTGGATATACGGATGAAGAAGCTTATATTTTTGCTGAAACAGATGGAGATCCACATAATACGATCACTCCGATCGCAAGAAAAAAAGGTGATGTATATGAACTGGATCTGACTCTTCGAAATAATATTACCACAAAAGAGTGTCCATTGGGACTTTATCATCCGCATAATGAGTATCATCATATTAAGAAGGAAAACATTGGACTAATTGAAGTAATGGGGCTTGCGGTACTTCCTTCCCGCCTAAAAGGAGAAATGGAATTACTGGCAGAATGTCTTGTACAAAGAAAACCTTTTGAAGAGTACGAGGAATTAAAGAAGCACATTGACTGGGTTCATGAGTTTTTGCCAAAATATGATGAGATAAATGAAGATAATGTAATGGATATCCTGAAAGAGGAAATCGGACAGGTATTTGTTAAAGTTTTGGAAGACGCAGGAGTATATAAATGTAATAAAGAAGGCAGAAAAGCTTTCGAAAGATTTATTGCAGTATTATAGGAAAGGTGAGAAACATGAAAATTTTAGTATTAGGTGGAGCAGGTTATATTGGATCTCACACAGTATATGAGCTGGTGGATGCCGGTGATGAAGTAGTCATTATTGACAATCTGGAAACGGGTCATATTGAAGCTGTTCATCCAGAAGCGAAGTTTTATAAGGGAGATTTAAGAGACAGAGCTTTTGTTGATAGTGTTTTGGATCAGGAGACAGATATTGATGCAGTGATCCATTTTGCTGCCAATTCTCTGGTCGGTGAGAGTATGGTCAATCCATTAAAATATTACGATAATAATTTATGCGGAACAAAGACTATGCTGGAATCTCTTGTGGCCCATGGAATTGATAAGATTGTATTTTCATCAACTGCCGCAACTTATGGAGAACCGGAGAAAGTTCCGATTCTTGAAAGTGATAGAACAGAGCCGACCAATACATATGGAGAAACCAAGCTTTCTATGGAAAAAATGTTTAAATGGGTAGGAAAAGCCCATGGGCTTCGTTATGTTTCTCTCAGATATTTTAATGCATGTGGTGCACATGTCAGTGGAAAAATCGGAGAAGCACATAATCCGGAATCTCATTTAATCCCATTGATCCTTCAGGTACCAAATGGAAAAAGAGAAGCGATCAGCATTTTTGGAACAGATTATCCTACCAAGGATGGTACATGTGTCAGAGATTATATTCATGTAACTGATCTGGCACAGGCACATATCCTTGCTGTAAAATATCTGATGGAGGGAAATGAAAGCAATATCTTCAATCTTGGAAATGGGGTTGGATTTACTGTAAAAGAAGTGATTGAAACGGCTAGAAAAGTAACAGGAAAACCAATCAAAGCAGTGGAAGAAGAACGTCGTGCCGGAGATCCTGCAATATTGATCGCATCCAGTGAAAAGGCTAAAAAAATCCTTGGATGGAAGCCGGAACATGCAGATCTGGAAGAAATTATTGCAACTGCATGGAAGTGGCATAGCACTCATCCAAACGGATATGGGAAATAGGTTATAAAAGTATACAGAAGCCATCAGGAGACTTTGAAATTCAAGGTCTCCTTTTGTGTTCTGAGAAGGAACCTTTTGACGTATTCATACATATATTATCAGAAGGATATTCAGGAGTGGTAGCAGGTGCAGTATGATTTCGCAGTAATTGGCGGAGATCGCCGTCAGGTATATTTGGCAAATTATTTAAAAAATCGTCGATATAGGGTTATTGTATATGGAACAGAAGAGAAGGATCTGGACAGGGATTGTAAACTGGCCAGGTCTTTTTTTGAAGCCATTACGGAAGCACAGTGTGTGATCGGACCGGTTTTATTTTCCAAAGACGGGGAACGTATCATTTCGAAAAAGAAGCATCTTAATTTAGGATTAAAGGAACTGGTTGCAAATTTACAGGAAGGCCAGAGTTTATTTGGAGGTTGTATTTCTGCGGAAGTTTTAGAAGCATGCCGACAAAAAAATGTGCAGGTTTATGATTTTATGAAAATGGATGATGTGGCAATTTATAATGCTATTGCCACTGCAGAAGGAGCTATCGTAAAGGCTATGGAGCTAAAACCGGTGAATCTTCATCAAAGTCGTTGCCTGGTTCTTGGTTATGGAAGATGCGGAAAAGTTCTGGCAGGAAAATTGAAAGGTTTAGATGCCAGAGTTACTATTTGTGCCAGAGGGGAAACAGCCAGGAGTCAGGGAGAGGCTGCCGGATTTGACTGTATGGACTTTTCAGAATTATCCAGGCACATTTTGCGGTTTGATTATATTTTTAATACAATTCCGGCTGTGGTGTTAAAAGGCAGTGTGTTGAAAAGATTATCCAAAGATGCCTGTATTGTGGATATAGCTTCGTTTCCAGGTGGTGTTGATCAGAAAGCAGCAAAAGAACTGGGAATCCGTTCCTATCTTTGTCCTAGCCTTCCTGGTATTTATGCACCAAAATCTTCAGGAATCCGTTTGGCTGAAAAAGTGCTGGAGCTGAAAGGGAGGAATGAAAAATGAAACTTGAAAATTTGAGGATCGGTGTTGCTATCACAGGTTCATTTTGTACTTATGCAAAAGCATTTCAGGAAATCAGACATCTGGTAGAAGAAGGAGCCATTGTTCAGACGATTTTTTCTGATACGGCCCAGACGGTTGACAGCCGTTTTGGAAAAGCAGCAGATTTTCTTCAAAAAGCACAGGAACTGACAGGACATGAACCTATGAAGACCATTGAAGCGGCAGAAGTCATAGGACCTACAGGATGTCTGGATATTCTGGTAATTTTACCTTGTACGGGAAATACCATGGCAAAGTTGACCAATGGGATTACCGATACACCAGTGCTGATGGCGGCAAAAGCTCATTTAAGAAATGGGAAACCGGTGGTGATTTCACTTTCCACAAATGATGCATTAGGTATGAATCTGAAAAATATCGGGTATCTTTTAAATAGTAAAAATATCTTTTTTGTTCCATTTGGTCAGGATGATCCCGTAAAGAAGCCTAACTCCATGACGGCATATACGGAATTGCTGATTCCAACGATTTTAAAAGCCATGGAGGGAAAACAGTATCAGCCTGTGATTGGAAATAAACAAGTTAAATGAAATTGAGGTGACAGAATATGTGTGGCATTGCAGGATTTTCAAATCTGGAAGAAAATTATCTTTATTCCAGAGAAAAATGGGAAAGAGTTTTAAATCAAATGAATCAGGTCCAGAAACACCGGGGGCCTGATGATGAAGGTTATTATCTGGATAAAACATGTGGATTGGGGCATGTGAGGCTTTCCATCATTGACTTGAAAAATGGGCATCAGCCGATGATAAGGAAAAAAGATTACAGGGAATGTGCGATTATTTTCAATGGGGAAATTTATAATATGCTATCCCTGCGAAAAGAATTGGAGAAAAAAGGTGCCAGGTTTGAGACCAATAGCGATACAGAAGTGATTCTGGTTGGATATATGAGGTATGGAACATCGTTTGTAAAAAGATTAAATGGAATTTTCTCCATTGCCATTTGGGATGGAATGCTGGAAAAATTATTCCTGTTTCGTGACCGGTTGGGAGTAAAACCGTTGTTTTATACAGAGTTGGGGAATACCTTGATTTTTGCATCGGAGATCAAAGGATTGTTTGCATATCCGGGAGTAAAGCCGGTGATTGACCGGGAGGGGCTGGGAGAAATCTTTGGACTTGGACCGGCAAAGACCTATGGAAAAGGAGTTTTCAAAAATGTAAAGGAAGTTTTGCCGGGACATTTTCTGGAATATGAAAAAGAGGGACTAAAAGACCATACTTTCTGGCAGCTGGAAGGGAAGCCTCATGAAGATTCCCTTCAGAATACCATTGAAAAAACTTCCTGGCTGATTCATGATGCGGTAAAAATGCAGATGCTGTCAGATATTCCAATCAGCACATTTCTTTCCGGTGGTGTGGACAGCAGTCTGGTAACGTCTATCTGTGCAAAAGAACTTCATAAACAGGGAAAGCAGCTGAATACGTTTTCTTTTGATTTTCATAACAATCATCAGTACTTCCAGGCAAATGCATTTCAGCCGTCAGAAGACCGGCCATGGGTGGACCGGATGGTGGAATATGCAGAAACCAGGCATATTTATCTGGAATGCAGGAATATGGAATTGATTTCCTATCTTTATAAAGCAGTAGATGCAAGGGATTTGCCATGTATGGCGGATGTAGAATCATCTATGCTATATTTTTGTTCTAAAGTTGTGGATTATAATAAGGTGACTTTAACCGGGGAATGTGCCGATGAAATATTTGGCGGTTATCCATGGTTTCATAAAAAGGAATGTTTTGAAGCAGATAATTTTCCGTGGTCTATGGATATGGAGCCTAGAAAAATGCTGCTTCGTGATGATATTCTGGAAAAGGTTGATTTGGAGGCTTATTCCAAAGAGGCTTATCAGAGAACAATAAAAGAAACACCGAAGCTTTATGGAGAAGATAAAATAGAAGCCAGAAGAAGGGAAATATCATATTTAAATCTTCATTGGTTTATGACAACGCTCCTTGACCGAATGGATCGTACCAGTATGTATTCAGGACTGGAAGCTAGAGTTCCGTTTGCAGATCATCGAATTGTGGAATATTTATATAATGTTCCGTGGGAAATGAAATGTAAAGACGGAATCGTAAAAGGACTGCTTCGTGCCGCCGGTGAGAAGGATCTTCCAGAAGAAGTTTTATATCGAAGAAAGAGCCCTTATCCGAAAACATATGATCCGACATATGAGAAACTGCTGTCTGTAGAGCTTCAAAAAGTTATGCAGAAAAAAACTTCACCGATCATCCAGCTGATAGATCCGGTGAAGCTTGAAAATTTCCTGAATAGTCCAAAAGATTATGGAAAACCATGGTATGGACAGCTGATGGCTGGTCCTCAGATGATTGCATTTCTTCTGCAGGTCAATTACTGGCTGCAGGCATATGAAATCACACTGGAAATATAAATTTATTTCTGTTTATTCCAAAAAAGAGGAAGAAGTAGAAAGATTTTTACAGCTGTCAGGAGATAGAGTGATATAGGAATCATCTAAGTCCTTATAATGATAAGATTTTGAAAATGATTTTCCCTCATCTGTTTTTCCGGAAATTGTAAAATCAGTTTCTGGCTGATTCTTTGTAGTATTCACAACGAATGTATGACTGTCTCCGGATTTAATATCTTCTATGTTGTGAAGATCCTGATTGTCATAAGCCAGAACAACATCTGTTAATGTTAATTCTGTATGATTATTTACTGTAACAGAATATTTTGACGTAGATGAAGTTGTATCGGCAGCATAGGAGCTGATTGGTATTGATAATATAAGTAATAATACGGTTGCTGAAACAACTGTAATAATTGATGATTTCTTTTTCATGAATTTGTATCCTTTCCTTTTCAATATCTTCTATATATTATGTTAGCACATGAATGATAAAAGAAAAATTGGTAAAAGTATAGAAAATTTATTTGAATGCAAGAATTTTTTGCGTAATTTGTATAAAAAGTTTTTCTTTTTCGATATACTAAAGATATTTTTTTATAATCTCCTTTAAAATCGCTGTGGTTTCTTTAAGGGAAGATACATCGGGATTTTCCAGTAAACTTTCAAAATAATCATAAAAGGAATCATAGATACTGTTTTCTTTCAGATAAAAAAATGAGAATAAGTTTTCCTGGCTCATGGAAAACATGGTCACACGGTGATCACTGAATATTTCCAAATTGATTTCCGGAAGATTGCGAAAATAATTTTTCGGTAAAATGTGAAGATGATAGGATCCTTCTGTACAATAATTTGCAACTTTTTCTAAAATGATTTTTCTCTGTTCCTTAGAAAATGGTTTTAAAATATGACGGCAGCTTTGACAGAGTTCTCCTGTTTTTGCAAAGCGTATTAAACCTTCGTAAGATAGAAACGCTTCATATGGAGGATAGTTGGCATTTACATTGAATAAGGTTTCAACTATCCATATCAGTTTTTCATTATTGCGAAATGCCTCTGTCAGTTGAGGAAGAAATAATTCATCGGAATAAATCTTCAACAAACATGGAAAAAAGTCCAAGGAAAACAAAGGGCGGGAGGATGTTTTTGAAACAGAATAATAGTATTCTATCATGTTGGTTGGATCGGATGAATGATAGATAAATGGTCGTGATTGTTGTATCATTTTTTGGCATTTCCTGTGATGAACATCAATCAGCACAGGATCTGCAGATAGTATACCCTCCTTGCAATCTGCAGATATAAATAAGATATGATTGGATGTCAGTTTTTTTTTAGAGTGTCAGAAAATGATAAAAAGGAACAGATTGTTTTCCGCTATAAAAAATCTGCTGGACAGATTCAAAAAACAGAGATTTACTTACAGGAATATTACTGTAAATATATTTTTCTTCTATTAATAAAAGATGCTGAAAAACACGAGACAGCTCCAATGGATGATCAATCTTCATAGTTGTCTGTTCTATCAGGTTATTATCATAACTGGACGAAACATTTTTAAAAAATTGAAAATCAGAAATATAGTTGGCTCCAATCTCATCTAAAAATTCTTTAATAAAAATTCTGTTTTCATAACGCAGTGTGCCAAGCTTCTGCCGCTGATATAATTCATGAAGTTTTCTGGATTCCTCCGGTGTTAAAGAAAGAGCATTTGCGAATGCTTCAAAGACTTCCTCCTTTGGAAGTCTTTCTCCTTTTAATAATCTGCGAATACTTATCCTCTCTAAATCGTGGCTCTTGCAGAAATGGTATAAACTAGTCTCTTCGGCTAAAAATAATTCGTTGCAGTAATTTGCTAGCTGATTCATATTAATCATCACTTCCCTTTTTGTTGTATAAAAACTACATTAATATACTAATGTGATAAAAATATATTGTCAATAATATCTGGTAAATATTTTTGACCAATTACTGGCACATATTGTGGAAGAAGCCCATGATTTATTATAATAAAAGTGCTCGGGAAAAGGGGAGTATTTTTATAGAAACCAAATCAATGGTTTGATACATGGATGGTTTGAAGGGTATCCATAATGAGGAGCAGACGGGTACCTTTCAAACTTATTTTTTTATTTCATTAGAAAAGCAGTTAAAACTGCTGTACATCGGTACACGAAGCGGAAAGAAGAAAACGGTAATCATCAGGATTAAATAAATTTAGATAAAGAATTCCAGATTATTTTGGAAATATAATGCGAGTATGATATAATAAAACCAAACAATAAACTTGATGGATACAGAAAAAGGAGCTGATCAGTATGGATTACAGACAGACAATCGCAAATAAATATTCCGTTCGTGATTATAAGGACAAAAAAGTAGATGCGAAGACAGCAAAGGAAATCAGAGATTATGCAAGAGAATGTCCGAAACTGGTAGATGATATAGCAATTGACATCCGTTTTATGGATAATGACGATGTTTATCGCCAGTTGGATGGTTTTGCAGGATATAAAGGAATTTTTATTAATGCACCTCATTATGCTATTCTTCTTTCTGAGAAAAAAGATCATTATATTGAGAATGCAGGTTACGTGGGAGAAGGAATTTGCTTGAGAGCTCATGAGTTAGGTGTAAATTCCTGCTGGATTACTTTTGAGGACAGCAAAACAATTATTCATAAGCTGAATATCGTGACAGATAAAGAAGTCGTTGGAATTATTGCTTTGGGATATGGAAAGAAAGCAAGAAAACTGACAACCGGAGGAGTACAGACTGGAGGAAATTATACACAGGTTGATATGCAGAAGAAAGCACAGACTGGTGCTGAAAGAATGCCGCTTCAGCAGATGGTATATATTGACAAATGGGGTGAAGAAGCAGATGTTGATACATTGGTAGAACGTGCTTTATACGATCCAATGGATTATGCAAGAAGAGCTCCATCTACATTAAACCGCCAGCCATGGAGATTTATTATTGACGGAGCCAAGATTATTCTTGCAGTCCGCGAGGATGAAGAAACCAACGAATATGAAGAGCAGATTGATGCGGGAATTGCAATGCTGTATTTTGAAGGAGTTATTGAACAGGTTCTTTGCAATGTTCAGTGGAAACTGGGACCAGTAGAAAATACATATGGAATTCCGGAAGAATATAAAATTGTCGCAAGCTGCCAGGTATAAAAAAATAGTTGACAAATTGAAATAATGTGCATATAATAATAAAAAACAATTTAGCAGATTAAAGTGATAAATCCTTTGAGCAAAAGTAAGTAGCTTATAATACAGTCTTACAGAGAGTAGTTGGTTGGTGCAAAACTATGGATATGATATGAGTGAATGGATTTGTGAGGAGCACAGAGAACTGTTTTTAGTAACTAAGTAACTGTCGCCGTTATCCCACGTTACGGGAACGAGGTATAAAAGCTTTCAATAGCGGAGTACTTTAAGAAGGAGAAATTCTCTCTGTAGGCACATACAGGACGAGTTTCTTAAATATGGGTGGCACCACGGTCTATCGTCCCTAGGATTAGGGATGATAGGCCTTTTTTATTTCCAGGAGATTTCGTTGAATTCCCTGAAAATAAAAATGCTCCACCTGGCGATCGGTTTATGATCAGGAGGCAAGATTATGTTATATCCATCATTGGAAAAAGTTAATGAATTATTAGAAGAATATCAGACCGTACCTGTTTTCTATGAGGTACTGGCAGATCATTTAACACCGATTCGTATGTTTCGGGCATTAAAAAGAGAAGGAACTCCATGTTTTATTTTGGAAAGTGTGGAGAACAGCAATCAGTGGGGGCGTTATTCTTTTATTGGAGTCAATCCAAAATCTGAGATAAAGATTCAGGGTAATGAAATTGATATTGATGGAAACAAGGAAATTGTGGAAGATCATATTTCTTATCTAATCAGTCTGGTAAAGAAGTATCAGTCACCGATGATAGAAGATCAGCCTTATTTAACCGGCGGTTTGATCGGATATTTTGGTTATGACACCATTCGTTATGTAGAAAAGCGTCTGACCAATGTTCCGGAAGATGACCTTCATATGCCGGAATGTCATTTATGTATGTACGATGAGCTTATTGCTTATGATCATTTGACAAGTAAAGCAATCGTTATTCAAAACATTTATCAGGGTGATGATGTAAAACGGGTTTATAAGGATCTGGAAGATAAAGCAGAACTGATTTTAAAGAAAATGGAACGTCCGGTATCTTTACAAAAGGATCGTTTTGAAGCCGGAGATATTCAGGTGAAATCCAATCTGACAAAAGAAGAGTATGAGGCAAATGTAAGAAAGGCAAAAGAATACATTAAAGACGGGGATATTTTCCAGGTGGTACTTTCACAGAGAATGGAAGTAGAAAGTGATGTTGATCCATTGGATGTTTATCGTTGCCTGCGTACTTCTAATCCATCTCCGTATCTGTATTATTTTGATTTTGTAGATTATCAGGTGGTCGGATCTTCTCCAGAAAAACTGGTGGGAGTCGATCAGGGAATTGTAACAACAAAGCCGATTGCAGGGACAGTTCCAAGAGGAAAGACCAAGGAAGAAGATCAGAAACTGGTAGAGCAGCTGATGAATGATCCGAAAGAACGGGCAGAACATACCATGTTAGTGGATCTTGGAAGAAATGATATCGGAAGGGTCAGCAAATTTGGAACCGTAAAAGTAAACAATTTTATGACGGTAGAGCAGTACTCCAAAGTGACACATCTGGTCAGCGATGTGCAGGGAGAGTTAAGAAATGATAAAACAGCCCTGGATGCACTGATGAGTGTCCTGCCAGCTGGAACTTTATCCGGAGCACCGAAAGTTCGTGCCATGGAGATTATCGATGAGCTGGAAAACAAAAAACGAGGAGTTTATGGAGGAACGGTTGGTTATTTAGCATTTGACGGAAATATTGATACCTGTATTGCCATTCGGACAGCTGTATTTAAAGATGGAAAAGGCTATGTACAGGCGGGGGCAGGGATTGTAGCAGATTCTGTTCCGGCAAAAGAATATATGGAAACGAAAAACAAAGCGCTGGCAGTAATCAATGCAATTAAGGAGGCGGCAAAGTTATGATCTTATTAATCGATAATTACGATTCCTTTACTTATAATGTTTATCAGTACATTGGAGAATTGTATCCAAATATAGAAGTAGTAAGAAATGATCAGATTACCATAGAAGAAATGGAACAGATGGATCTGGAAGCATTGGTAATTTCACCAGGACCTGGATTTCCGGATTCTGCAGGAATATCAAAAAAGGCTATCAAATACTTTGCAGGGAAAATACCAATCCTTGGAATTTGTCTTGGACATCAGGCAATTGGAGAAGTATTTGGAGGAAAAATCGTACATGCAAAAGAGCTGATGCATGGTAAAAAAAGTGTTATTGATATAGACACAACAGATTCTTTGTTTCAGGGATTAAATCCTAAGATCAGTGCAGCCCGTTATCATTCTTTAATTGTGGATGGAGACAGTTTTCCAGAGTGTTTAAAGGTTCTAGGATCTGATGAGTCAGGACAGATCATGGCACTTCGACATAAAAAATACGATGTATATGGAATCCAGTTTCACCCGGAATCCATATTAACAGATACAGGAAAACAAATTTTAAAAAACTTTTTAGAAAACATTGCAGACATTAATTTAGACGGAAAAAAGGAGCAGACAATGAAGGATATTTTAGCAAAGGTTGCAGATGGAAAGCATTTAATAGAAAAAGAAGCATACAAAGCAATGAACATTATCTTTAAAGGGGAAGCAACAGAAGCACAGATTGCAGGATTTATTACAGCACTTCGTATCAATGGAGAAACACCGGAAGAAATATCCGGATGTGCCAGAGCTATGAGAGATAATGCAGTTATTGTGGAAGGCGAGACAGATGCCATTGATATTGTAGGAACAGGCGGGGATCTGGCAGCCAGCTTTAATATTTCAACAACAGCATCCTTTGTTATTGCTGCAGCAGGAGCCAAGGTGGCGAAACATGGAAACCGCAGTGTATTATCCAAAAGCGGGGCTGCAGATGTACTGGAAGCTCTGGGAGCCAAAATCGGATTATCTGCGGAGGAAAATAAAAGATGTGTAGATGAAGTAGGTGTGGCATTTTTATTTGCACAAACACATCATGGAGCAATGAAATATGCAGGTCCGGTTCGCGGACAGCTGGGAATTCGTACAGTATTTAATATTCTAGGACCTTTAGGAAATCCGGCAAAGACAGATTATATTGTTCTTGGTGTTTATGAAAAACCATTGGTTCATACCATTGCAAATGTATTAAATAATCTGGGAATTAAACATGCCATGGTAGTTTACGGAGATGACAAACTGGATGAATTATCTATTTCTTCTACGACCAGTGTGGCGGAAGTTGATCATGGAGAAATCAAAGAATATACGATTCATCCGGAAGATTATGGATTATCTCTTTATAATAAAGAAGATATTGTTGGTGGTACTGCCCAGGAAAATGCTGAGATTACCAAAAATATTCTTTCTGGAAAAGAACAAGGTGCCAAAAGGGATATTGTTTTATTAAATGCAGGTGCTGCATTATATACGGTTGGAAAGGCTGAGTCCTTAAAAGCAGGAATAGATCTTGCAAAAGAAATGATTGATTCTGGAAAAGCAATGGAAAAATTAAATGAGTTTGTAGAATTTACAGCAGCATGTTAGGAGTTTTAAATGATTTTAGATGATATTGTAGAAGAAAGAGAAAAACAGCTTCAAAGGGAAAAAGAGTATATACCGTTTGAAGAAATGAAAGAGATGGCCCAGAATTCCTCAAATAAAAATCATGGTTTTAAACAGGCTTTGGAAAAAGAAGGGTTATCAGTCATTGCAGAAGTAAAAAAAGCATCTCCTTCCAAAGGAATCATTGCCGAAGATTTCCGCCCGGTGGAAACAGCAGTGGCTTATGAAAATGCCGGAGCATCGGCAATTTCCTGCCTGACAGAAGAACATTATTTTAAAGGCGGCAGCAAGTATTTCGCAGATATTCGTTCAAAAGTTGAGATTCCAATGCTTCGGAAAGATTTTATCTTTGACGCTTATCAGGTTTATGAAGCAAAAGTTCTTGGTGCAGATGCAATTCTGCTGATTGCAGCAATTTTAGAAGAAGATAAATTAAAGGAATTGTATGAATTAGGGAAGAGCCTTGGTATGGATTGTCTGGTAGAAGTACATAACGAGGAGGAATTGAAAAAAGTTGTTTCCTGTGGATGTGATATTATCGGCATCAACAACCGGAATTTGAAAACTTTTGATGTAGATCTAAGTACAACTTCCAAGCTGGCGGATAAGATACCATATGAAGCAGTTTTGGTATCTGAAAGCGGAATGAAAGGGAAAGAGGACCTGTTAAATGTAAGAAATCAGGGAGCAGACGCGGTACTGATTGGAGAAACATTTATGCGTTCAGATAATATTGCAGAAACTATGCAGGAATTACGGAGCAGCTTATGAAAGTAAAAATGTGCGGTCTTCGCAGGATAGAAGATATTGAATATGCCAATGAAGTAAGACCAGATTATATCGGATTTATTTTTGCAGATACGTGGCGAAAGATCAGTATAGAAACTGCTGTAAAATTAAAAAAGGCATTAAATCCGGAAATCAAAGCCGTAGGGGTTTTTGTTAATGAATCTATGAACGTTATGGTTCAGATAGCAAAGGAAGTTCCTTTGGATATCATTCAGCTTCATGGAGATGAAACAGAAGAGGTTATTACCGGACTTCGGGAAAAGACAGGGCTTGAAATCTGGAAAGCGGCAAGAGTCCGTGCAGCAGAAGATATTGAAAAAGTACAGAAACTTTCTGCAGATAAAATTTTATTAGATAGTTTCTCAGAAGATGCTTATGGGGGAACAGGGAAATTAATGAATGTTTCATTGATTGAACAGGCATCCATCGAGAAACCATTTTTTGTGGCGGGGGGATTAACCATAGAAAACACTGGAAATATCATAAAAAGGATTGATCCTTATGGAATTGATATTTCCAGTGGAATTGAAACTGAAAAAAAGAAAGATTTAGATAAAATGAAAAAAATCATGGAAATCACAGGAGGAAAAAATGAGTAAAATAGGTAGATTTGGAGAGTACGGTGGACAGTATGTACCGGAAATCGTTATGAATGCAGTCAATGAACTGAATGAAGCATATGAAAAATATAAAAATGATCCGGAGTTTCTGGAAGAACTTCACAAATATTACAGAGAATATGCAAATCGACCATCATTATTGTATTTTGCAAAAAAAATGACAGAAGATCTGGGCGGAGCAAAAGTTTATTTAAAGAGAGAAGATTTGAATCATACAGGAGCTCATAAGATTAATAATGTTCTGGGACAGATTCTTCTTGCAAAACGAATGGGTAAGAAACGTATTATTGCAGAGACAGGAGCTGGACAGCACGGAGTAGCAACAGCAACAGTTGCGGCACTGTTTGATATGGAATGTGTGGTCTACATGGGTGCAGAAGATGTGGAAAGACAGAGTCTTAATGCGTATCGTATGGAACTTCTTGGAGCCAAAGTTGTTGCAGTACAGAGTGGAACCAGAACCTTAAAAGATGCTATTAATGAAGCGATGAGAGACTGGGCAACAAATATTGAAACAACATTTTATTGTATTGGTTCTGTTATGGGGCCTCACCCATATCCTACCATGGTAAGAGATTTCCAGAAAATTATCGGAGAAGAAACCAGACAGCAAATGCAGGAGCAGGAAGGAAAACTTCCGGATTGTGTGGTCGCTTGTGTTGGAGGGGGATCCAATGCCATGGGTGCATTTTATGATTTTATCAAAGATGAAAGTGTCCGCCTGGTAGGTGCAGAAGCAGCAGGAAGAGGTGTGGATACATTAGAACATGCAGCAACCATTGCAAAAGGAACCAAAGGAATTTTCCATGGAATGAAGAGTTTGTTCCTGCAGAATGAAGAAGGACAGATTGATCCGGTATATTCTATTTCAGCTGGACTTGATTATCCTGGAATCGGGCCGGAACATGCACATCTTCACGAAATCGGACGGGCGGATTATGTAAGTATTACCGATGAACAGGCAGTTTCAGCTTTTGAATATCTGTCTAAAACAGAAGGAATTATTCCTGCCATTGAATCATCCCATGCAGTGGCAGCAGCTATGGAAATTATTCCAACTATGAGAAAAGATCAAAGTATTGTCATTTGCCTGTCAGGGCGTGGAGATAAAGATGTATATCAGGTAGCAAGATACAGAGGAGTGGAGTTAGATGAAAATTAGAGATACATTTGCAAAAAGAATGGAAAAAGGGCAGAAAGCCCTGATTACTTATATTGTTTCTGGTGATTATGGATATGAGACTACCAAAGAAAATATCAGAGCTATGGTACGTGCCGGGGCAGATATTATTGAAATTGGAGTACCATTTTCAGATCCTATTGCGGAAGGTGTCGTGATTCAGGAAGCCAGCCAGCATTCTCTGGCAGGAGGAACAACTTTAGTTGGAATCTTCAATATGGTAAAAGAGCTTCGTGAAGAAATTAAAGAGACTTCTTTTGTGATGATGCTTTATTTAAATACCATTTACCGTTTTGGGACAGAGAGATTTTTTGATTTATGTAACGAATGTGGAGTGGATGGTGTCATTGTTCCGGATATGCCATTTGAGGAAAAGGATGAAATTCAGGGAAGTGCTACAGCTCATGGAGTTGATAATATCAGTCTGGTAACACCAACATCCCATGAACGAATCGCAACTATTGCAAAAGAAGCAGAAGGCTTCTTGTATTGTGTTTCTTCCATTGGTGTGACTGGAACAAGAAGTAAATTTACTACAGATTTTGATGAATTCTTTAGTGTGATTAAGAAGAGTGCCAAAATTCCATGTGCTGTTGGATTTGGAATTTCCGGACCAGAACAGGCAAAAATGATGAGTCAGTACTGTGATGGTGTCATTGTAGGAAGCGCAATTGTAAAAATCATCAGTAAATATGGGGAAGAAAGTCCTGAAAAGGTATATGAATTTACAAAAAGTTTACGGGATGCAATTGATGAGGGAATGTAATATTGTATTTTTCTGCTTTTTCCTATAAAATAGTATGAAAGAAAAGGAGAGAGAGCATGTTATCAAAAGAAGTACTAGAATTATCAAAACAACATTCTGTCATTCGTGACATTTTTGAATTTGGAATGCAGCGTGCCAGAGAAGTAGGTGCTGAAAACGTATTTGATTTCAGTATCGGAAATCCCAGTGTACCTGCACCCAAAGAAGTAGATGAAACCGCTTTAAAGTTTTTAAATACACTAGATCCTGTGGATGTACACGGATATACAAGCAATGCAGGAATTTTAGAAGTTAGAGAAGCTATTGCACAGTCTCTGAATCGGCGGTTTGCAACAAATTATACAGCTGCCAATATCTTTATGACAATCGGGGCAGCGGCAGCACTGGGAATCTGTTTTAAGAGTCTTGTGGATGGACCGGAAGACGAAATTATTACATTCGCTCCGTATTTTCCAGAATATCAGGTGTATGCACAAGGTGCGGGATGCAAGCTTACTGTGATTCCGGCAGATACAACAAGTTTTCAGATTAATTTTGATGAATTAGAGAAGGCTTTAAATACAAATACAAAAGCAGTTTTGATTAATTCGCCAAACAATCCTTCAGGAGTAGTTTACTCTGAAGATACGATTAAACGTCTGGCTGCTTTACTGGAAAAGAAGCAGGAAGAATATGGACACAGTATTTATATTATTACGGATGAACCGTATCGTGAAATTGTTTATGATGGTTTTGAGGTACCTTATGTGCCACATTATTATAATAATACATTGGTAGGATATTCATTCAGTAAATCTTTGTCTATTCCAGGAGAACGTGTAGGATATATTGTTGCACCGACAGAAGCAGAAGATTTTGAAAATCTGCTGCCTGTATTTATTGCTTCAGGAAGACTGCTGTCTTATGTAAGCGTTCCAACATTGTATCAGAAAGTTGTTGGGGAATGTGTGGATCTGACTGCTGATATTTCTATTTATCAGAGAAATAAAGATTTATTCTACAATGCACTTGTTGATATGGGATATGAATGTGTGGAACCGGGAGGAGCCTTCTATTTATTCCCGAAAGCATTGGAAGAAGATGCAAATGCTTTCTGCGAGAGAGCCAAGAAGTACGATCTTCTGATCGTTCCAGGGGACAGTTTTGGATGTCCGGGACATGTGAGAATATCCTATTGTGTACCTACAGAACGTATTGAAAAAGCATTGCCATTGTTCCAGAAATTGATGGATGAATATAAATAGACGGGAGAGAATTATGAGCAGCTGGAGAGATAATGTAAGAAATGTGGAACCGTATACACCAGGGGAACAGCCAAAAGAACTGGATGTTATTAAATTAAACACAAATGAAAATCCATATCCGCCATCACCAAAGGTTCTGGAAGCCATGGAAAATATTAAAAATCTTCGAAAATATCCGGATCCTGCAGCCGCAGAGCTGGTTGATGCCATTGCAGATTATCATGGGTTTACAAGAGATGAAGTATTTGTAGGGGTTGGATCAGATGATGTTTTGGCAATCGCATTTTTAACCTTTTTTAATGGAAAGAAACCGGTGCTGTTTCCGGATATTACATATTCATTTTATCCTGTCTGGGCAGATTTGTTCCAGATTCCATATGAGACAAAACCGTTAGATGGTGATTTTAATATTATACCGGAAGACTATTATGGCGAAAATGGTGGAATTGTTTTTCCAAATCCAAATGCACCTACAGGAGCCATGCTGTCTTTAGATGCAGTTGAAGACATCATAAAATATAATCAGGATGTTGTTGTAATCGTAGATGAAGCATATATTGATTTTGGAGGAACAACAGCAAAAGAGCTTACAAGAAAATATGAGAATCTTCTTGTGGTTCAGACCTATTCCAAATCACGTTCTCTTGCCGGATTGCGTATAGGTTATGCTATCGGAAATAAAGAACTGATTAAAGCAATGAATGATGTGAAATATTCATACAATTCATATACAATGAACGAACCTTCTATTATAATGGGAAAAGCTGTGCTGGAAGATGAAGCATATTTTCAGGAAACAAGAAAGAAAATTATTGAGACGAGAGAATGGTTTAAAGAAGAAATGAAAAAACTTGGCTTTTCATTTGCTGACTCCATGGCTAATTTTATATTTGCAACTCACAAAACAGTTCCTGCAGAGGAATTATTTGCTGAAGCAAAGAAGAACAAGATTTATGTTCGGTATTTTAAAAAGCCTCGAATTGATAATTACCTGAGAATCACTATTGGAACACGAGAGGAAATGGAAGCACTGCTTCAATTTTTTAAAGACTATATTAAATAGAAGATAGAAACAAAACTGAACTGGCCTCCCAAAATTAGATTTAAAAATCTAATTTTGGGAGGTCCGCTTTTTTATAAAAAAATATTGATATTATTCCAGAATTTGTATAAAATATAAATGGAAATTATTTACAAAAATAGAAAACGTGAGGAATGGCAGCAGCCAGGGGTATGCATGAGTTTTCATCCATGAAGGAAGGAGAGCATCATGTTAAGTAAAAAAGAGTTTTACAGTTATGTTGAACATCACATTCTGGAATTTATGAAGGATACCAGAGAGAAAGAAGCGGTTGTCCAGAAAACAGCCAAGAACAATCAGGTGTCAAGAATTGGATTATCTGTAGGGAAAAGAGAGGAACGCTTACTTCCTGTTTTATATCTTGAACCGTTTTACAGAAAATATTCTAAAGGAGAGGAACTTGATACTGTCTTAGCAGAAATTGCATCCGCATATGAGGAGTATGAAGGATGTTTTCCACTGGACCCGGGAAAGATTGAAGATTATGATTTTATCAAAGAGAATCTGTTCTTTCGTCTTGTCAATTATGAGAGAAATCAGAAACAGCTTCAAGAATGTCCGTATGAACGTATGGAGGATCTTGCGGTAACCTACCGGTGGATTGCATACCGCAGTCATGACGGAATGGCAAGTGCCATAGTCAGATACAGAGATATGATTTTGTGGGGAATAACGGAAGAACAGTTAAAAGCAGATGCCATAGCAAATACCAAGAAGATATTCCCGCCAACCATTAGAAAAATACAGTCAGTGATTCCGGTACATGTGGAAGAGGGAGATATTCCTGTTTTTGTATTGTCAAACGGTGATTATATGAATGGTGCATCGGCAATGATATATAAAGGTATTTTAAAGGAATTTGCAGAACGTATGAATTGTAATCTGTATATTCTTCCAAGCAGTATTCATGAAGTCATAATCCTGTTGGAAGAAGATGCAAAAGATATAGGGGAGTTGTTTAAAATGGTGAGGGAGACCAATCAAAGTGTAGTAGATCGTGAGGAAGTACTATCTGATAATGTTTATTATTATGACCGGAATGCAGATAAGATTACAATTGCCAGATAAGATTATGTAACGTATAATATCAGACAAGAGTTAGTTTACTGGAAATTATGTTTTAGCATTAAGAGGTGAGACTTACATGAAGCGTTGGGAAATTTATTTGGATATAATTATGGAGCTTTTGGTAATAGTCGCAGGAGCAATCCTGATTATTTTTGTTTTGCCGAAAGTTTTAGGATTTTTATGGCCGTTTGTAGCTGGCTGGATTATTTCACTGATCGCACATCCTGTTATTGAATATCTGGAGAAGAAGATAAAGATTCCCAAAAAATTTGGATCAGCTGTGTTAATTATAGCAGTTATCAGTGCAATCCTGGCAATCTTATATCTGATCATTCGTCTGTTGGGAACACAGATTATTAACTTTATACAGGGATTTCCGGATTTGCGTCTGGAGATGTCACAGCAGATAGGAAAATTTCAGGGAAAGGTTCAGTATTTTGTTCATTTGCTCCCCCATGGTTTTCAGAATCAGATGCTTAAGGTGGCAGGATCATTGGGTCAAGTGGTGCAGAAGATGGCTACAGGAATTGGAGATTATGGAGTATCTCATGCCGGAAGTATGGCAAAAGGAATGACAAATGGATTGATCGGTGTTGTTGTAATGTTTTTCTCTTCCTATGTCTTCTTAAAAGATAAAGAAAAATTTATAAAGATGTATCAGCAAATGATACCAGATGTGATAAAACATAAAATAGATATTTTTGTTCATAATACATTGGGAGTATTGGGAAGTTATTGTCTGGCACAGATTAAAATCATGTTTATCGTGATGGCAATTTTATGGATTGGACTTAAAGTGGCAGGAGTTCAATATGCTTTCATATTTGCGGTATTGATTGGCATTGTGGATATCTTCCCGATTTTAGGAACAGGGACAGTTATTATCCCCTGGGCACTTGTGAAGCTGGTGACAGGGGATATAAAATCAGCAGTCATTTTTTTAATTGTATACGCAATCTGTCTTATCTTAAAACAGGTTCTGCAGCCAAAGATGATGGGAGCTACCATGGGTATTTCAGCTCTTACGACTATCTTTTTGATCTATGTAGGGTTTAAACTGGGGGGCCTTGGAGGAATGCTTCTGACTCTGATACTTGGAATGTTTACTATTAATTTATACAGACTTGGTATTTTTGACCGTAAGATTGCATTTTTTAGAAAAAGGATAGAGATGCTGACGATTAACAGTGAAAAAGAAGAAAGTGAGGATAAAGAATCATGAGTTATGCAGATAAGCTGTTTATTAACATGTGTCAGGATATTATAGATCATGGGACAAGTACGAAGGGAGAGAAAGTTCGCCCTCACTGGCCTGACGGGACACCTGCATATACCATAAAGCAGTTTGGTGTAGTGAATCGATATGATCTTTCAAAAGAATTTCCAGCTTTGACTTTAAGAAAGACATATATTAAATCAGCAATTGACGAGCTTCTATGGATCTGGCAGAGAAAGTCTAATAATGTTAATGATCTGAAAAGCAAAATCTGGGATGAGTGGGCAGATGAGGATGGATCTATAGGAAAAGCATATGGATATCAGATGAGAGTAAAACATCAGTATAAGGAAGGTATGATGGATCAGGTGGATCGGGTAATCTATGATCTTAAAAATAATCCATACAGCCGGAGAATCATGACTAATATTTATGTTCATCAGGATCTTCATGAGATGAATCTTTATCCATGTGCCTATAGTATGACCTTTAATGTCACCAAGAAACCGGGACATGACAAACTGACGTTAAATGCGATTCTGAATCAGAGATCACAAGATATACTTGCTGCTAATAACTGGAACGTTGTTCAGTATTCTGTTTTGGTTTATATGCTGGCACAGGTGTGTGATATGGAACCGGGAGAGTTTGTTCATGTTATTGCAGATGCACATATTTATGACAGACATATTCCTGTTATTAAAGAGTTAATTAAGAGAGAGACATATCCGGCACCTAAATTCTGGATGAATCCGGAAACTAAAGATTTTTATGAGTTTACACTGGATGACTTCAGAATTGAAGATTATCAGGCTGGAGAACAGATTACAAATATACCGATTGCAATTTAGGAGGAAAAAAATGAATCTCATTGTAAATGCTGATAAAAACTGGGGAATTGGAAAAAAAAACGAACTGCTTGTGCATATTCCAAATGATATGAAAATGTTTCGACAGACAACTATTGATAAAGTTGTGGTAATGGGAAGAAAAACTTTGGAAAGTTTTCCAAACGGTATGCCTCTTCCTAGGCGAACCAATATAGTTTTAACAAGAGATGAAGATTACAAGGTAAAAGGAGCGGTTATAGTTCATAGCAAAGAGGAGTTATTGGAAGAACTTAAGAATTATGCGGATGAAGATATTTTTATTATCGGGGGTGAAAGTATTTATCGAATGATGCTCCCATACTGTAATGTTGCATATGTAACCCGGACAGATTATGCTTATGATGCAGATACCTATTTTCCGAATCTGGATGAGATGTCAGAATGGAAGCTGACTTCTATAGGTGAGGAAGAAACTTATTTTGACATAGAATACCGATTCTTAAAGTATGAAAAAGTATAAAGAATGCATTGACATTGAAAAAAAAAAGTTTCATAATAAATGCAAGACTTAGATACAGGAAGGAAGAGATTGAGGATGTTAGATATTAAAGTTACAAAAACAGAAAGCCCAAAAGCAAAACCTGCAAAAGATGATCCATTGTTATTTGGTACCATTTTTACAGATCACATGTTTATTATGGATTATACAGAAGGAAAGGGATGGCATGATGCAAGAATCGTTCCTTACGGAGAAATTTCACTGCCACCTGCTGCTACAATTTTCCATTATGGACAGGGCGTTTTTGAAGGCTTAAAAGCATATAATGGAGAAGATGGAAGTATTCAGCTGTTCCGTCCGGATATGAATGCAAAACGTTCTAACCGTTCTTCAGACAGATTATGTATTCCGGAAATTCCAGAAGAAGATTATGTACAGGCAATCAAAGAATTAGTTAGTTTAGATAAAGAATGGATTCCAAGTGAACCAAATCATTCATTATATATTCGTCCTTTTATTATTGGAACAGATCCATTCTTAGGATTACGTACATCAGCATATTATAAATTTATTATTATCTTATCTCCAGTAGGACCTTACTATCCGGAAGGATTGGATCCAGTAGGAATCTGGATTGAAGATGATTATGTAAGAGCTGTCCGTGGAGGAATCGGAGAAGCAAAAACTGGTGGAAACTATGCTGCCAGCATTTTATCTCAGGTGAAAGCACATGATGAAGGATATTCTCAGGTACTCTGGTTAGATGGTGTACATAGAAAATATATCGAAGAAGTTGGAGCAATGAATATTTTCTTCAAGATTGATGGAAAAGTTTTAACTCCAATGCTGAACGGAAGTATTCTTCCTGGAATTACAAGAGATTCCGTTATCCACTTATGTAAAGAATGGGGATTGGAAGTTGAAGAAAGACGAATCGCCATTGATGAAATCAAGGAAGCATGGGAGAATGGAACACTGGAAGAAGTTTGGGGAACTGGTACAGCGGCAGTTATCTCACCAGTTGGTAAATTCCGTATGGGAGACGAAGTTATGCAGGTACAGGATGGCGGAATTGGTGAATTAAGCCAGAAACTGTATGATACAGTAACAGGAATTCAGCTTGGTAAAATTGAAGATAAACATGGATGGGTTGTAAAAGTCGACTAATCATAGGAAAAGATAAGCCAATATACGATAGTGTATATTGGCTTTTTTATTACATAGGAAATTCCTTTGAATTTTCTATGTAATAAAAAACGCTCCGCGCGGATGTGCACGATGTGCAAAGGAAAGCAGTTAAAACTGCTGCACATCGGCACGCAAAGCGGAGCAAGTCCCTCATGATTGAGGGATACAGGGGGTTGATAGCGGACTTGTCCGCTTTGTTCTTAATTACATAGGAAAGACCTTGCCGGCCTTGTTCTTGCATAGGTACATAATGTTTGTTATAATTTATAACATCTTGTGTGATATTTTGTTCATACGCTGAATATAAGAATATTGAAAGGAGAAATATTATGGGATTATATGTTGCAATTATTGCAGGCATTGCATCATTACTGGTCGCATTTGAACTTATGACCAAAGTTAATAAAGCAGATGCAGGTAATGAGCGAATGAAAGAAATTGCCACTTCAATCAATGAAGGAGCGCATGCCTTTTTAAGAGCTGAATACAAATTACTAGTAGTTTTCTGTATCGTTGTATTTGTCTTAATCGGGTTTGGAATTAAAAGCTGGACATCAGCAGTTTGTTTCTTATTTGGCGCTGCATTTTCTGCTTTGGCAGGGTTTATTGGAATGCATACGGCAACAAAAGCTAATGTTAGAACAGCGCAGGCAGCAAGTACAGGAGGTATGAGTAAGGCTTTATCGATTGCCTTTTCCGGTGGTGCTGTTATGGGGCTTACTGTTGTAGGTCTTGGACTGTTTGGGGTATCTGTTGTTTACTTTATTACAGGTGAGGCAGATGTATTGACAGGATTTAGTCTGGGTGCATCTTCTGTAGCACTGTTCGGACGTGTAGGTGGAGGAATTTATACAAAAGCTGCAGACGTTGGAGCTGATCTGGTAGGTAAGGTGGAAGCTGGAATTCCAGAAGATGATCCGCGTAATCCGGCAGTTATTGCTGACAACGTAGGGGATAATGTAGGTGACGTTGCCGGAATGGGTGCAGACCTTTATGAATCTTATGTCGGATCTTTAGTCTCAGCAATTACAATTGGTGTTGTAACATTTGGTATTACAGGGGCTGTTTATCCATTGCTTCTGGCAGCTACAGGAATTGTTGCATCTATCATCGGTGTTTTCTTTGTTGTAAATACAAAGAGCCAGAATCCTCATAAAGCTTTAGATGGAGGTACATATTTTGCAAGTGTGCTTGTACTTGTGGCAACCTTTTTCTTAAGTAAGCACTTTTTCGGCAGTTTGAATTCATTTTGGGCGATTCTTGCCGGAGTTATTGTAGGAAATATTATTGGAAAGATTACAGAAGTATATACATCAAGTAATTATGCCTCTGTCAAGAAAATTGCAGATCAGTCTGAAACAGGTTCTGCAACTACGATTATTTCTGGTCTTGCAGTTGGTATGGAATCTACTGCAATTCCTATCATTTGTATCTGTGTTGCAGTTGTAGTGGCTTATAATTTTGCTGGTTTATATGGAATTGCACTTGCTGCTGTAGGTATGCTTTCAACAACTGGAATTACGGTAGCAGTTGATGCATACGGACCAATCGCAGATAATGCAGGTGGTATTGCAGAAATGTCTGAACTGGATGAATCAGTTCGTGAAATTACAGATAAACTGGATGCAGTAGGTAATACTACTGCAGCTATGGGAAAAGGATTTGCAATCGGTTCTGCGGCATTAACAGCACTTGCATTGTTTTCATCATATGCTCAGGCAACAGGATTATTAGAAGAAGGAATCAACTGTCTGGATCCTAATGTTATTGTTGGTGTATTGGTTGGCGGAATGCTGCCATTCCTGTTTTCAGCATTTACCATGCAGTCTGTTGGTAAGACAGCAAATGAAATGATCGTAGAAGTACGCCGTCAGTTTAAAGAAATTCCGGGAATCATGGAAGGAACAGGAAAACCTGATTATAAGAGCTGTGTGGAAATTTCTACATCTGCAGCTTTAAAAGAAATGCTTTTACCGGGTGTTATGGCAATCATTGCTCCATTACTGATCGGTGTTCTGCTGGGAACTCAGGCATT
Source organism: Anaerostipes faecalis (assembly GCF_018982945.1). Lineage (GTDB taxonomy): Bacteria > Bacillota > Clostridia > Lachnospirales > Lachnospiraceae > Anaerostipes > Anaerostipes faecalis. Next base: position 157,695 of record NZ_JABRXE010000001.1, read on the forward strand.
GGGAGGATTGCTGGTTGGATCCCTTGCTTCAGGTGTTATGATGGCTATTTTTATGGCAAATGCCGGTGGAGCATGGGATAATGCAAAGAAATATATTGAAGAAGGAAACCATGGTGGTAAAGGAAGCGATGCTCATAAAGCGGCTGTCGTAGGTGATACAGTAGGTGATCCGTTTAAGGATACTTCAGGACCTTCAATCAATATCCTTATCAAACTTATGACTATTGTGGCACTTGTGTTTGCACCTTTGTTTGTAAGTATTGGTGGAATTTTATAATAAAAAATATGTGGAATCCCGTTTATACGGGATTCTTTTGTATATAAGGGGATATGAGGTTTTACCTGGAGTGGTGACTGGAAATCACAAAAGATTATCAGCATTTTGAACATAAATAGAGATTGTTCATATATTAAAGTAAAAGATTTTGGAAGGTTTATATGCCGGATACACAAAATAGAGATCAGATTGATCGTGGAAGATTGAAAGTGCAAGTAAATTCAGAGATTGCAGCTGGTCCAATTGTTAATGCAGAAGTGGAAATTTCTTATACAGGAGATCCCGATTCTGTTATAGAAAAAATCAGAACGGATGAAAATGGACAGACGGAGAGTGTGGAGCTGGCGGCTCCTCCGATAGAATATAGTATGTCACCAGGGGAAAATCAGCCCTATTCAGAATATACTGTGAGGGTAACGGCTCCTGATTATGAAATGGTAACAGTTGCAGGAGCTCAGATTCTTGCAGACACCCAGGGAATTCAGAATATTCGAATGAAGCCCTTGGGAGAAATCAATCAGACAGGCGCAATTGTTATTGGACCACATACATTGTGGGGGGATTATCCTCCAAAGATTGCAGAAGCAGAGATTAAGCCTGTTAATGAAACAGGGGAGATTGTTTTAAGTCGTGTGGTGATTCCTGAATATATTATTGTTCATGATGGACCGGTTGGAGATAAAACAGCAGAAGACCATTATGTACGTTACAAAGATTACATTAAAAATGTAGCTGCATGCGAAATATATTCCACATGGCCCAGAGCAACATTAGAGGCTAATATACTGGCTATCATGTCTTTTACTTTAAATCGTGTTTATACAGAATGGTACCGTAATAAAGGACACGATTTTACCATTACGTCATCTACGGCGTATGATCATAAGTGGATGCCAGGGAAAACCACCTATGAATCTATTAACAGAATCGTAGATGAGATTTTTTCCAATTATCTTTCCAGACCAAATGTAAAACAACCTATTTTGACACAATACTGCGACGGAAAGAGGGTAACTTGCCCTGAGTGGATGACACAATGGGGATCTAAGTATCTAGGTGATCAGGGATATTCACCTATTGAGATTCTCCGATACTATTATGGGGAAAATATGTATATTAATACAGCTGAGCAGATAGCAGGTATTCCTTCTTCCTGGCCAGGATATGATCTGACGATTGGATCAAGCGGAAATAAAGTGAAACAGATGCAGGAACAGCTAAATCGGATTTCACGAGATTATCCATCAATTCCAAAAGTTGCCGCAGATGGGCAATATGGAGAACAAACAGCAGATGCAGTCAGGAAGTTTCAGAATGTTTTTGGATTAGATCAGACAGGAGTTGTGGATTATCCAACCTGGTATAAGATCAGTGAAATATATGTAGGTGTAAGCAGAATTGCAGAGTTAAATCAATAATGAAAGAAAAACTCCTTTTTACAGTAAAAAATGATATAATATAAAAAGAAATTATATTATATGAAAAGTGATTATCACACAGACTGTTTAAGGAGGTTTTTCTATGTTTAAAGACTTTATATATAAAAATTATCTGGAAGCACCATATAATCTAACATTTGAAGATGCAATGAAAATTTATGAAGATATTGTTGCGGCTGCGCCGGAAGATGATCCGGATTTTGAGGCAGCATGGAGTTATGCATTGGAAAGAATGACTGCTTATGCCGATTTGAGAGCACACTGGAAGATTACACCAAAGTCTGAGAGAGATAATGATCAGAGGACCATAATGCATGATAGTGTAATTGAATCTCTTGATCAGCTGGCTGAATATATGTCTTCTCAAAATAGAAAAACCGCATGGAGAATTGAGCTGGGATTTCAAAGAAAAAGAATTGGTGATTTTGCCTGTTACGTATCAATGATTTACGGACTATTTGCCAGATAAAAGAACAGTATAATTTATAAAACGATTGACAGGAGGAAAATATTTTGGCAAAAAAAGAAGCAAAAACAAATGCTATGAGAATACTGGAAAGGAATAAGATTCCATATGAAATTCATCGATATGAATGTAAGGAATTTATTGATGGAATAGCCATTGCGGATATGCTGGATGAACCTTATGAGAAGGTTTTTAAGACACTGGTAACAGTTGGAAAAAACGGGGGATTTTTTGTGTTTGTCATACCCATACACAAAGAACTGGATTTGAAAAAAGCAGCAAAATCTGTTGATGAAAAATCAGTTGAAATGATTCATGTGAAAGACATTAATAAAATTACAGGATATATTCGTGGTGGATGTACTGCCATAGGAATGAAAAAGGAATATCCAACGGTACTTGACAGCAGTGCATTAGACCAGACAACCATCATGGTCAGCGGAGGCAAAAATGGAATACAGATCGAGCTGAAACCAGATGATTATTTAAAGGCATGTCATGGGAAAACAGAACAAATTACACATTAAAGGAGCTAAATCGTGATAGATCAAATATTAGAATTTAATAAAAAATTTGTTGAAGAAGGAAAATATGAACAATACAGAACCAGTAAATATCCGGATAAGAAGATAGCTATTATAACATGTATGGATACAAGACTGACAGAATTGCTTCCCGCAGCATTGGGAATTAAAAATGGTGATGTAAAAATGATAAAAAATGCAGGAGGCGTTATCAGTCATATGTTCGGAAGTGTGGTTCGAAGTGTACTGGTAGGTATTTACGAACTGGGAATTGAAGAAGTTATGGTCATCGGGCATACTGATTGCGGTGTTCAGCATATTAACAGTGATATGATGATAGAACAGATGAAGAAAAGGGGAATCAATCAGGATAAAATTGATTTGATACGTCATTGCGGAATTGATTTTGATACATGGTTAGAAGGATTTGACTGTGTTGATAATTCGGTAAGAGATTCGGTGGAAATGTTAAGAAAGCATCCTTTGATTCCAGAAGATGTAAAGATATCAGGGTATGTAATGGACTCTGTTACGGGAAAATTGAATGTCATAGAATCATAGAAATTTATCATGGAAAGCCATCGTGTATCAATGTCAAATAATGCAGAATGGCTTTCTTTTTTTCTTGTGGATAAGGATAGGAGTATGATACAATAAAACTATAAAGTTTAAAGAGGATAGAAGATAGGATGAATAGAAAATATTATACTATTTGCATATGGATGATTTTTATAATAATGACATTCTCTTCCTGTAATTTTCAAAAGAAGAATAATAATATAAAGACTGAGGAAACGACCACTGCATCAGAAACATCAACAGAAGTTTCTACAGAGAAGAAAATCAGAGAGAAAAAAATAAAAATAGCCATTGATCCCGGACATCAGAAGAAGCAGATGTCCGAACAGGAACCTATTGGACCGGGAGCATCTGAGACAAAACCTATGGTCTCTTCCGGAACAGAAGGATGTGTAACAAAAATTCCTGAATATGAAATTAACTTACAGGTATCTTTAAAATTAAAAAATGTACTGATTTCCAGAGGGTATGATGTATATATGATCAGAGAAAGTAATGATGTATCTCTTAGCAATAAAGAACGTGCACAAATGGCTAATTCCAGTGGAGCAAGTGTTTTTTTGCGGATCCATTGTAATAGTGACGACAGTTCATCAGCAGATGGAGCATTAACCATGTGTCCGACAGACTCCAATCCATATTGTGGGAGAGAGGTCATTGAGAAAAGCCAGCGACTTGCACAGACTGTTGGGAATGCTTTGTGTCGTAAAACATCAGCTAAAAACAGGGGGATTATAGAGACAGATCAAATGTCAGGAATAAACTGGTGTACGATTCCGGTAACTATTGTTGAAATGGGATTTATGTCAAATCCGGAAGAAGACAGAAAACTGTCAAGTGATGATTATCAGAACCGTTTAGCAAATGGAATTGCAGATGGGATTGATATATATATGAAAAAGTAGCAGGAAAGGAGGATAAGTATGAATAAGAGTGAAAAACAGGTAATTATGATTTTGACAGCTGCTATTGTACTTGTGGCAGTGGTTCTTGTGTTTTTTTTATTGAAAAGCGGAACAGAACATGAGGATCAGAAAACGAACCTTGTAAAAGAGAAATTGCAGAATGACTCATCAGATGACAGCAATGACAGTAACGATGGCAGTACGGATGTGATCGTCAGTGACAGTACAGATACCACAACGGAAACTATTGATGTATCCGATGATAGTAATTCTAATACATCAAATGCAACGAATCCTGATAATGTCATGGATGCAGATGATGGATATATGTTCCCAACTTCTGGTTCAGCATATATCAGTTCGTCAGCTGTAAAGAAATTGACCACATCACAGATCCAATATGCAATCAATGAAATCTATGCAAGACATGGATTAAAGTTTACCAAGAAAGAAAATCAGAAACGATTTGGAAAGAAAAAATGGTACAAAGGATCTGTGGATGATCAGGATGATATTTCTTTAAACAAGTACGAGAAGAAAAATGTTAATACTTTTGCAGCAGAATTGAAAAAAAGAGATGCAAGGTAGGAAAGAGAGGTCAGTATGTTTTGTCCAAATTGTGGATCTAAAGTCGAAGATGACGCATTATTTTGTGGTGAATGTGGTGCAAAAATAGAAGTGCAGAAAGAAACAACATCAGAAAAAATTAAAAAGGCAGCAAAGAAGACGACGTCTAAAACGAAAAAAACTACAAAAAAGCAAAAAAGTGGAGAGGGTATGAGCCCAAAAGCTAAAAAGATTGTTACAGTTCAGGTCGCAGTTTTAGTGGTTATTATTGGAGCATTCTGGTTTTTTGGAAGTAGAAGTGGAAAACCTGAAGCAGTGGTAAATAAATTTGTGGAAAATTATAATAATGGAAAATGGTCAGAAATTTATTCTGCATACCATATGGAAGAGGATACTTTTATTAATGAAGAATGTTTTGTAAAAACTATGGAACAGAGCAATCCTGATAAATTATCAAGTCCAACAGGTGGATATCTAAATAGTAATAATACATACACATACAGAATCAATAAAGGATCTGATTACCTTGTTGTAAATGTAGCAAAATCCGCTGAAAAGACATTTCTGTTTTTTGATAAATATGAAATTGTCAGTGTGACAGATACCGGATTGACAACAACTTCAGTAAGAATTCCAGAGATTCCAGGAGTAACGGTAAAAATTGATGGAATTGAAGCAAAGAATACGAATTCATCATCTTTATCAACAAGTGCTTATTATGCAAAAGTATTTACCGGTACACATAAGCTGACATTTGGTGGTGCAAATGGATTATTTGAAAAGGATAGCTACACTTTTAATACATCCTCAGCGACATCTATCATCAGTAAGATTCAGTATTCTGAACAATCTAAACAAGATGCAGTAGCGGCATTAAAGAAATATCTTCCTGCAATTACAGAAGCTAAAATCAGAGGAAACAGTGCAGCCACATTAGCATCCTATTTTGCTTCTGCAGAAAAGGCAAATCAGTATGGATTTTATCTGTGTCGTTATACATATTACACTGGAAGTTCTACAAGGAAACTTGGAGATATTAACCTGACAAACTGCTCAACAGTTAGTGGATCAACTTATAGAACTGTTGCAGATGGTGTCCCTGTTAATGTTTCAGGAACAAGAGAATACGAAGCAAAGGGATGGGATAACAGTTATCAGAAACAGACTTTGTCTATCAGTGGGACGGCATATATGATAAAACAGAATGGAAAATGGGTAATTAATTCAGTATCATATTACTATTATTAAGAAAAAGGAGAGGATAATAATGGCTAATTTTTGTACGAGATGTGGGAAACCATTGGTAGACGGACAGCCTTGCGACTGCTGTCAGAAAGATGAAGTAGTTACAGCTAGTTTCTTTAAAACAGTGCTTGATATAATCAAGCATCCGGTAGAAGGTTTCTTGGAATCTGTTGAAGACGAAACATCTAAATCCGGATTGATTTTGATGGGAGCTGAAGCACTGCTATCAGGACTTTTCTTGTTTGTTGTAATCAATAAAATTATTTCTGTGACAATGTCTGGAATATCTGCATTTACAAGTGCAGGAAGCAGTGTAAGCTCACAGGCACCTTCTGCAGGAGGATTTCTGATTTATGGCATTTTGATTTCAGCTATTTCTTCTTTGGTTATCTCTGGCCTTGTTCTTGGACTTATGAAAGCTATGGCAAAGGCGGAAATCAACTGGTTTCAGAGTTGTCAGATTACGGGATTGAAAAGTCTGGGTGCTTCCATGGGATTTATTCTTGGTATTCTGGGAATTGTTTTAGGATTATATCAATTTTCTTTAATCGCAATTGTAATTGGAAGCGTTTTGGGATATATTTATTTTATAGCAGGGATGGTTTCATATCCGGATACCAATAGAGATGTGGTACCATATGTGATATTGATCGTAGTTGTTGTATCAACAATTGTAGCATATTTTGTATTGAAAGAATTTGTGCTATCATCTTTAATGAATAGCTCATCTTCTCTTCGATCATTGCAAAATATCCTGTGATGAAGAGAATACATAAAACTCAAAAATGATTGGGTATTTTTTAAAGTATTTTTCAGAAAGAAGGTGAATCAGTGAAACTGTACTATAAAGACAAGAATGGTAGCCGGGAGTTTGTAACAAAGGCAGATTCTGACAAAGAAATATTTCAGGCAATTGAAGAATACAGTATGGAGCACGGATTCGGCTTGATTTATATGATACATCACATTGAGAAGGATAAGATTTATTATGATATTGGCAAAGATGGATGTTTCTTTGTTGTGGAAGTAGAAGTATAGGAGAATACAAAATGATACCCAAAGACCCGGTTATTATGTTAAGTTATATTAACACTCAATTAAGAGATTACTATGATAGTTTGGAAGAATTATGCAAAAGCCTTGATCTTAATCAGGAAGAAATTGCAGAAAAATTAAAAAGTATCGGATATGAATATCAGAGAGAAATAAATCAGTTCCGATAGCCAGCTTTTTCAGGAAAATAAAAAGAGTGCATTGTTTGCCTGAAAAGGGATTCTATGTTAAAATTTCTTTATACAAGGAGAATATAATATGGAATTGATTCGGTTGGAAAATGTAAAAAAAATATATACGTCAGGGGAAGTGATTACCAAAGCCGCAGATGGGATTGATTTTACGGTGGAGGAAGGTGAATTTGCCTTGATCATTGGCGCCAGTGGTGCAGGAAAAACAACTGTATTGAACATTTTGGGAGGTATGGATACTGCAACTAGTGGCGCCGTTTTTGTAGATGGAGAAGATATTGCAAAATGGAATAAAAGACAGCTTACAAAATACCGGAGAAATGATATAGGATTTGTATTTCAGTTTTATAATCTGGTTCCAAATCTGACAGCTGTTGAGAATGTGGAACTTGCATTGCAGATTAGTCAGAATCCTCTGGATGCCAGAGAAGTGCTGAAGGATGTAGGATTAGAAGATCGGTTGGAGAATTTTCCGGCACAACTTTCCGGAGGAGAACAGCAAAGGGTGTCCATTGCCCGTGCATTGGCTAAAAATCCCAAGATTTTATTGTGTGATGAGCCAACAGGTGCGTTAGATTATCAGACGGGAAAATCTATCTTAAAACTTTTACAGGATACATGTAAACAAAAAGGAAAAACAGTGGTGGTTATTACACATAATCTGGCGATTGCTCCAATGGCAGACAGGGTAATTGAAATAAAAAACGGAAAGGTTAACAAGATTACAATAAATGAACATCCACAGTCAGTGGAAACAATTGAATGGTAGGCGATGCGTATGAAGAAAAAAGCTCTTCATAAAGATATATATATGACGGTTAGAAGAACTTTGCCTAGGTTTTTATCTATATTTTTTATCGTAATTTTAGGAGTCGCATTTTATTCTGGTATACGTGTAACCGAAAAAGACATGAAGATTACAGCGGATACCCAGTTTGACCGGACAAATCTTATGGATATTAAACTTCTTGGAAGTAGAGGACTTTCAGAAGAAAATCTGCAAGCAGTGAAAAACCTTTCCAGTGTGTCAGATGCGGAAGGAAGCTATTCATTGGATACAATTTGCCGTATGGAAGGAAGTAATGATGAGTATGTTACCAAGGTACTGGCAAAGACAGAACGTATGAATCAGTTTGAAATCACATCAGGACGTATGCCTGAAAAGGAAAATGAATGTTTAGTTGATGAAAATTTTGCTAAAGATCATCATTTAAAAAATGGAGAAAAACTTATCTTAAGTTCGGGAACAGAGGAGCCTTTAAATGAGTTATTAACAGAGGATCATTATGTGATTACAGGAATTGGGAAATCATCGGCATATCTTTCTCGTGAAAGAGGTACTACTGAGATAGGAATTGGAAAAGTAAATGGGTTTCTTGTGATTTCCCCTAAAAACTTTAAACAGGATGTTTATTCAGAAATCTATATTTCTGTAAAAAATGCTAAAAAAGAACTGGCATATACGGAAGAATATGACAGGGTTGTAAAAAAGACAGAAAAGCAGATAGAGAATATAGAAAAAGAGCAAAACCTGATAAGACTAAAACAGATTCAGGGAGAGGCATTGAAAGAGATTGCTAAAAAGGAATCTGAATATAAAGAAGAGAAAAGGAAAGCCCAAAAGAAATTAAAAAAAGCTGAAAAAAAGTTGAAAAAGGCAGAAAAAGAGATAAATGCTGCAAAAGTGAAACTGGTTCAGAATGAGGAAAAACTGAAACAGGGGAAAAACGAACTTAAAGCGGGATGGGATTCTTATTATAGCGGAAAAAGAAAGCTGAGTCTTGGACGTAAGAAATTGTCAGAAAGTGAAAAAAAGCTAAAAGAACAGGAAAAGCAGTTATCTGACAATGAATTATCCATAAAACAGCAGGAGGAATCCCTCAATCAGCTGGAGAAACAGACTGAAGAATATGAACAGTCTCTTGGGGCAGATCATCCACAGGTTCAGGCTATGAAACAGAAGCTTTCAGAAGGAAGGAAAACTTTGGAAGCAGCCAGGAAACAGATTGTGGATGGAAAAAGAAAAATTTTATCTGGAAGACAGAAACTGGTTTCTTCCAGAAAGGAATTAGAGGAAAACGAGAAAACCCTTAAAAGAGCGAAAAGCACCTTGGAATCAAAGGAAAAAGAGCTTAATAATGCGTCTTTACAGCTGGAAAAGGGGAAAGAGCAGCTGAAAAGGTCAGAACGTCAATTAAAAGATGGGAAAAAAGAATTAAAGGCATCAGAGACTAAGGTTCAGAAAAAATTGAATGAAGGACAAAAAAAACTGGATGATGCCAAAGAGGATATCAAGAATATTAAAGCCGGAGAATGGTACGTTCTTAATAGAAAAAAGACCCAGTCATATGTTGAATACGGTGAAGATACAGCAAGGATCGGAGCTATTGGAGAAGTGGTCCCAGCCATTTTCTTTCTTGTAGCTGCACTGGTAACCCTGACTACGATGACACGAATGGTAGAGGAACAAAGAACTCAGATTGGCGTATTGAAAGCTTTGGGGTATACCGGATGGGATGTTGCATTAAAGTATCTGGCTTATGGATTGACTGCTACACTCCTGGGGAGCATCATTGGGGCTGTGGCTGGGGAGAAAATACTTCCTAAAATTATAATAGAAGCCTATACCATGATGTATACAGGACTTGGGGATATCAAAACTCCTTTAGAGGGTCAGTATACCATGATTGCTTCAAGTCTGGCAGTAGGTGTTGTAATCCTGGCTGTTTTATCTGCATGTTATAAAGAACTGCGGGAAAAACCTGCAAAACTAATGAGACCAGAAGCTCCCAAAGAGGGCAAACGGATTTTTCTCGAATATATCGGTGGATTGTGGAATCGAATGAGTTTTATATGGAAAGCTACTATGCGGAATTTGTTCCGATATAAAAAGAGATTTTTTATGACGGTCTTTGGAATTGGAGGCTGTATGTCATTGTTGTTAGTGGGATTTGGATTAATGGATTCCATTTTTGCGGTTTCGGATAATCAGTACAGAAAGATTACAACTTATGATATCTGCGTTTCTCTCAAAGAAGGCAGTTCAAGTAGAGAGATCAGGGACTTTGATCTCTGGTTGGATAACCAGCAGAAAATAAAAGAAAAGCTGAAAGTATATGAAACATCAGTTCATATTGAGGAAAATGGTAACAGTAAAACTGCCTCATTGATTGTTCCATTATCTATGGATGATTTTTCAGACTTTTTCACCTTAAAAGACAGAAAAAGCGGGAAAAAGTATCATCTTGATGATGAAGGGATTATCATAACAGAAAAAGCTGCCACATTATTGGGTATTGAAAAAGGTGATATTGTTTCGATCAAAACCGATGAAATCGATCATGTGTCAGTGAAAGTGGTGGAGATAACTGAAAATTATATGTATCATAATATTTATATGACTCCGGGACTGTATCAGAAAAAATATCATAAGACCCCAAAAGCTACAAAGATTTATCTTAATACAAAGAAAATGTCACAAAAACAGCAAAAGCAGACAGGTAAGGAAATATTAAATGAAAAATCTGCTGCTTCCGTAGTGTTTGCGTCAGATGAAATCCGTATGATGGAAGACATGATAGGAAATCTGAATATTGTAATGATTGTACTAATTGTTTCAGCAGGTCTTTTGGCTGTTGTAGTTTTATATAATTTGAATAACATAAATATATCTGAAAGAAGAGCAGAACTTGCTACCCTAAAGGTTCTGGGATTCTATGATATCGAAGTGGGAGCTTATGTTTACAGAGAAAATATATTATTAACTATTATTGGTATCATTACAGGTGTAGGATTAGGGAAAATTCTTCACAGATATGTTATACTTACAGTAGAAGTAGATCTTTTAATGTTTGGAAGAGATATTTTTACGATGAGTTATGTGTATAGCATTTTGTTGACTGTAGTATTTAGCATTATCATAAACTTTTTGATGTATTTCCAATTAAAGAAAATTAATATGGTAGAATCTCTAAAAAGTACAGAATAGAAAGGAACTTAAACAATGATGAAAATGAACGATTTAATGATTTATCAAATTTTTCCTTTAAGAGCATTTGCTGGTGAGGGAACAGAACATGGCATTTTGGAAGTGAAAGAATGGATTCCTCATATTAAAAAAATAGGAATGAATGCAATCTACTTTTCACCGGTATTTTCATCATCTAATCATGGATATGATACAAAAGATTTCCGAGTGATTGATGAGCGTCTTGGAACTAATGAGGATTTTAAAGAAGCATGCAAAGCATTAAAAGAAGCAGGTATAAAAGTTATTTTAGATGGAGTGTTCAATCATGTTGGAAGAGAGTTCTGGGCATTTCAGGATGTTTTGGAAAAGAAATGGGATTCTCCGTACAAAGATTGGTTCTATATTAATTTTGATGGCAACAGCAGCTATGACGATGGCTTTTGGTATGAAGGATGGGAAGGACATTTTGAACTGGTTAAATTAAATCTTGATAATGATCAGGTTAAGCAGCATTTATTGGATGCAGTGAGTCTCTGGATAGATGAATTTGGGATTGATGGATTAAGATTAGACGTGGCATATATGCTCAATCGCAATTTTATAAAATGTCTGGTTGATTTTGTCCGCTCAAAGAATCCGGACTTTCTGATGATCGGAGAGATGCTTCATGGGGATTATAGTCAGCTGGCAAATCCGGATCTGCTGGATTCTGTTACAAATTATGAATGTTATAAAGGACTTTATTCCAGTTTTAATACTCATAATATGCATGAGATAGGTTATTCACTGAATCGACAGTTTGGTCCTGAAGAATGGACATTATATAAAGGAATCCCTTTATATAATTTTGTGGATAATCACGATGTTGAGAGAATTGCCAGTCAATTAAATGAAAAAGATCTTTTGCCGCTTATCTATGCAATGATGTTTGGTATGCCAGGGGTTCCAGGTGTTTACTACGGCAGTGAATGGGGAATTGAAGGAAAGAAAGAGCAGGGAAGTGATGATAGTCTGCGTCCAAGAATCAAACCAGAAGAACTGAAAGAAAATGAACTGGCTACATATATTGGAAAACTGGCTCAGGTTCGTAAGAACAGTCCTGCGTTAAGATATGGAGATTACCGTCAGTTGGCAATTATGCCAGATGTGCTGGTGTTCCAGCGTCAGAGCAGTGAGGACCGTATTATCGTGGCAATTAACATTGGAAATGAAGAATATACAGCTCATTTTGATGCACGTGCAGGACAGGGAACAGATTTAATTTCAGGAGAACTTATTGATTTCGGAGGAGGACTTTTGATTCCGGCGAAAAAGGCATTTATGATTCGTACAGAAGAGGTATCCATTTCTTGACTTTTATGTTAAAAACATATAAAATTAAAGGAGTGTGAAAACACAAAAAATTGAATAAGGAGGAAACCTGTGGTTGGTATTATAATAGCCATTATCGCAACTCTAGTTGTTGCAGTTCCTGCATCAGTTTATGTGGCCAATACAAGAAGTAAGAAAGCCATGGAGATAACCATCGGGAATGCAGAAGACAAGGCCAGAGAAATTATAGATGAAGCAATCAAGGCGGCAGATGCCAAGAAACGCGAAGCTTCTTTGGAAGTAAAAGAAGAGACTATAAAAGCGAGAAATGACTTCGAAAAAGAGACAAAGGAACGCAGGGCAGAGCTGCAGAAGTATGAACAGCGAGTTCTTTCTAAGGAAGAAACAGTAGATAAGAAATCTGAGATTCTGGAACGTAAAGAGCAGTCTTTAAGTGCCAAAGAAAAGAACATCGAATCTGAAAAAGTTCATTTGCAGGAACTGCAGGCAAAACATCTACAGGAACTGGAGCGAATTTCCGGGTTAACCTCTGATCAGGCAAAAGAGCAATTATTATCAGCAGTAAAAGAAGACGTAAAACACGAGACAGCGATGTATGTCAAAGAGATGGAGACAAGAGCCAAGGAGGAAGCACGTAAGAGAGCGAAAGAATATGTTGTGACAGCAATCCAGAAATGTGCAGTGGATCATGTTGCAGAAACGACAATTTCTCTGGTACAGCTTCCAAATGACGAAATGAAAGGTCGTATTATCGGACGAGAAGGAAGAAATATTCGATCTATTGAGAATATCACCGGTGTTGAATTGATTATCGATGATACTCCGGAAGCGGTTGTGTTATCCAGCTTTAATCCTGTGCGAAGAGAAATTGCCAGAATCGCACTGGAGAAACTGATTGTAGATGGACGTATTCATCCTGCACGTATTGAGGAAATGGTTGAGAAAGCAACAAAAGAAGTTGAGACTATGATGCGTGAAGAAGGTGAAGCGGCTACACTGGAACTTGGAGTTCATGGAATTCATCCTGAACTGGTAAGACTTCTTGGAAGAATGAAGTTCCGGACAAGTTATGGTCAGAATGCACTGAAACATTCTATGGAGGTTGCGCAGCTTTCAGGGCTTTTAGCAGCAGAAGTTGGTGTAGACGTCAGAATGGCAAAACGTGCGGGTCTGCTTCATGATATTGGTAAAGCTATTGACCATGAAGTGGAAGGTTCCCATGTGGAACTTGGTGTAAACTTATGTAAGAAGTATAAAGAAAATCCAATCGTTATTAATGCGGTGGAATCTCATCATGGTGATGTAGAACCTGAAACATTAATTGCATGTATTGTGCAGGCAGCAGATGCCATTTCAGCTGCACGTCCTGGTGCAAGAAGTGAGACATTGGAAAGTTATACAACAAGATTAAAACAGTTAGAAGAGATCGCAGATTCTTTTCAAGGTGTTGATAAAACTTTTGCAATTCAGGCAGGTCGAGAAATTCGTGTAATGGTAGTTCCTGAACAGATTAGTGATGATGATATGATTCTTCTTGCAAGGGATATTTCAAATCAGGTGGAAGAAAACCTGGATTATCCTGGACAGATTAAGGTTAATGTCATTCGAGAATCACGAGTTGTAGATTATGCGAAATAACAAAAGCGATAGAGAAATCTATCGCTTTTTCCTATAGGGGAGAAAAGGAGAAAAAATATGAGAAGATATGAAAAAATAGAACAGCGTCTCATGCATCAGGGAAAAGTAGTCGGTTTTTATGAAGATATTGTAAAACTTCCCAGCGGAAAAGTTGTAACATGGGATTTGGTAAAACATAAAGGTGCGGCAGCAGTAGTTCCCGTAACGGATAAAGGGAATATTCTTCTTGTAAAACAGTATCGTAATGCGTTGGATCAGGAAACCTTGGAAATACCTGCAGGTGGAATTGAGCCAGGTGAAACAGGATTGGAGTGTGTAACACGAGAAATAGAAGAAGAGACAGGTTATAGAGCAGGCAGAATGGAACATTTAATGACTATTATTACTGCAATAGGATTTTGTGATGAAAAAATTCCAATCTATGTAGCCTTTGATTTGAAGTTATCCCATCAGAATCTTGATGAAGATGAATTTATTGATGTTCAGGAATATACACCGGAGCAGATAAAAGAAATGATTTTTGATGGAAGAATTATTGATGCCAAAACTATCTCAGGAGTGCTTGGATATCTTCAAAAGTATCATAAATAATAATAATACCGCATAATATGTATTATGCGGTATTATTAGCTTTATTTACAAAATTGAAATGGAGAAGAAACTGGTGGAAAAGAGAAAATTTTTCTTAGGACTTTTTATGATTACCGGGCTGATTTTAGGAAGTTTGTTTACAAATGGCATATATAAAGAATATTTAGCATATGGAGGACGGCTGGATGCCCTGGTGCTGAGTAATAAAGATTTATATGTTTCCAGTTCAAGCCTGTTTCCGTACATATTATTTAAAAGAGGAAAACAATATGGGATACTGTTTCTTGCGGGGTATCTGCTTCAACCACTGGTACTTTTGTATGGAGGAGCTTTTTCTATTGCTTTTTTTCTTGGATCTGTTCTTTCTTTGCAAATAATTCAACTGGGATTAAAAGGTCTTTTTCTTGTTTTTTTCAGTTTTTTTCCCCATTATCTTTTATATGGAGGAACAGTCGGTCTATTAATGAGAAGAAATATTCTGGAAAATAAAAAAGAAGAAATACTTTTATATGAAAAGTATTCCTTCTTAGATCGTTTTTCTATTCAGTTAGAATTAATTTTTCTTTTTTTCGGAACTGTACTTGAAAGCTATGTAAATCCATGGCTTATGACAGGAATCATAAAAATGCTGAATTAAACATTTTCAGCCATACGGTACAGTAATGCGGCAGATTTATCCCATCCAAGACAAGGGTCAGTAATGGATTGTCCATAAACTCCATTTCCGATAGACTGATTTCCATCCTCAATATAACTTTCGATCATAATACCTTTTACCAAAGTTTTGATTTCAGGAAGGAAGCTTCTGCTGTGGAGTACTTCCTGGACAATACGAGGCTGCTGATCCCACTGTTTTCCTGAATTAGAATGGTTTGCATCAACAATGACTGCCGGATTTTTCAGCTGGAATTTTTCGTACATATATGCAACACGAATTAAATCTTCGTAATGATAATTTGGAATATTATTTCCATGACGGTTGACGGAGCCACGAAGAATAGCGTGTGTCAGAGGGTTACCATCAGTTTTCACTTCATAACCGTTTGTAATGAAATCATGACAATGCTGTCCAGCGGTAATGGAGTTCATCATAACAGTTAAATCTCCTCCTGTAGGATTTTTCATTCCGGCTGGAATATCAAAACCACTAACAGTTAAACGATGCTGCTGATTTTCAACTGATCTTGCTCCAACAGCAACATAAGAAAGAATGTCTTCCATATACTGCCAGTTACCAGGATATAACATTTCATCAGCCGCAGGCATATGGAAAGCTTCTAATGCATCTACATGAAGCTTACGAACAGAACGAAGACCGCTTGCCATATCTGGAGCTTTCTCAGGATCCGGCTGATGAACCATTCCTTTGTATCCATCACCTGTAGTTCTTGGTTTGTTTGTGTATATACGAGGGATAATTAATAATTTATCCTGTAAATCTTTCTGAACTCTTGCAAGACGTCCAAGATAATCCATAACGGCATCTTCATTATCAGCAGAACATGGTCCGATGATAACAATAAATTTATCAGACTCGCCGGTAAATACCTTGCGGATTTCTGCATCTCTGTCAGCCTTTACTTTCTTCAGTTCTTCACTCAAAGGAAATTCTTCACGTAATTCCTCTGGAGAAGGCATTTTTGCGATTCTGTGCATTCCCATAATCAATTTCTCCTTTACTTTAACAATTCAACTTGTTATAGTTTATCAAATTATAGAGTTTGTGTAAAGAAAGGAAATGATAAAAAAAACTTTACAAATATAAAAACATTCACTATAATGAAAAAGGAAACAGAAAACACTTTCATTTTCTGTAAATTGAATATTGAAGTAGAGAAGAGAATATTTCTCCAACTTCAGGGCAGAGTGAGACATGGATTATGTCAATTCTCGACTGGTGGTGATAACCTTTTACAGGGATAAGTCCACGAGCGCAAGCCGATCAGGTGAGAATCCTGAACCAACAGTATAGTCTGGATGAAAGAAGTAGCAGGATGGTATAAGTTTACCATTCTCATTTGTGAGCCCTGTCGTTTTATGCAATGAAACGGACAGGCTTATTTTTTTGCGAATAGTTTTCGTAAAATAATATTAAAAAAAGGAGAATATATTATGACAGGAGAAACAATGACAATGAAAAGCAACAGAGTAAATGTTAGAACAATTGCAATGACAGGAATGTTGGGAGCATTAGCAACAATTTTGATGTTTTTGGAATTTCCGATTCCAATGCTGATTCCACCGTTTATTAAATTTGATTTTTCCGAATTACCAGCTTTACTGGCAGCATATTCTATGGGGCCGGTTTCAGGGATTGCAGTATGCTTCATTAAAAATATTATTAATTTGCTTCACACTCAGACCGGAGGAGTAGGGGAACTGTCAAACTTTATTTTAGGAGTTTGTTTTGTCCTGCCGGCAGGACTGATTTATAAGAAAAATAAAACGCAGAAAAATGCAATGATTGGAGCAATAGCAGGAGCTGTATTAATGGCAGTTATCAGTGTTTTCTCAAATTATTTTGTTGTGTATCCGGTATATACTAATTTTATGCCAATGGAGGCGATTCTTGGTGCATATCAGGCAATTAATAAGAATGTTAACAGTCTTTGGGATGCATTGATCTGGTTTAATATGCCTTTTACTTTTGTAAAGGGATTATGCAGTGTGGTTATTACGTTTCTTATTTATAAAAGAGTATCACCAATCTTAAAAGGAACAAACCGTTAGAGTAAACTTAAATATTAAGAAATAAAAAAAGAAACATGAGTGATTTCATGTTTCTTTTTTGTTTAAGAACAAACGGTTTGTTGTGATTTTAATCAAATTTATGTTTTGCTTTCTCCATAAATGGTTCTGATTCAACAATGAAACGTTCATGTCTTCCTATTCCCACGCGTCCTTTTGCATCTGTTATTTCAACATGGAATTCAAGACGTTTACGATCAATTTCAGATAAAGTACACTGGCATTTGATGGTTCCGCCGATAGGTGTTGCAGATACGTGGGCAATATTAAGATTCGTACCAACAGTTGTGAAACCTTCATCAAGTTTATCAGACAGCAGTTTTACAGCAGCTTTTTCTACCAGTAAAACCATGGCAGGTGTTGCATAAACCGGAAGACTGCCACTTCCCCATGTGCTTGCAGTATTATCAGAAACCACTTCTTCTGATAAAATGATACTATCTCCAACTTTCATTTCCATAAGCATTTTCTCCTCTGTCATTATATTATCAATATAAATCATAGTATAACAAATACAAATAAAAAATCTATAGTTTCCCGACAAAATTTAAGAATTTTTATAAAACGTCTAAATATGTGATATAATGTCCCAAAGGGACAGGTCATAGGAGGTATTATTTTGAAATTATATATCATTCGACATGGAGAGACAGATTGGAATAAAGAAAGAAGAATGCAGGGAAGTGCCGACATAGAGTTAAATGAATACGGCAGAAAACTTGCCTTTATAACAAAAGAGGCATTAAAAGATATACCTTTTGATATTGCTTATACAAGTCCTTTAAAAAGAGCAAGTGAAACCGCCAAAATCATCCTGGAGGGAAGAGATATACCTTTATATAAAGATAAACGTATAGAAGAAATGAATTTTGGGAAGTATGAAGGAAAATCAGAGGCAGAGCTGATTGCAGTAAAAGATGATTTTATGAATTGTTTTAATTGTCCTGAAAAATATTATCCAAAAGACGGGGCAGAAACACACAAGGAAGTTATTGGAAGAGCAAAAGAATTTTTAGAACAGGTTGTTCTGCCAGCAGAAAAAAAGTATGAACATATGGTTGTTTTTTCACATGGAGCATGGATTCATGGAATGTTAACATATTTATATCAAAGAGAGATTAAAGATTTCTGGCATGGACCAAGACAGCAAAACTGTGGTGTTACAACAATTCAGATTAGCAATGGAGATTGTAAAGTTTTGAAGGAATCAGAAGTTTTTTATAAATAGGATATAATCAGATATTCTTTAAGTTAGAAGATGGAGATAATTATGACAAAAAAAGAATTTATCAGCCAGCTGAAAGATACATTAGAAGGAATGGTACCGGCGTCAGTGTTACATGAGAATATTCAGTATTATGAGAAATATTTTTATGAAAAGATATCAGAAGGAAAAACAGAGGCAGAAATTTCAGAGGAACTTGGGAATCCGCGACTGATTGGGAAATCAATTATTGAAGCAAATGGTGATCAGCAGATATATTATGATGAAGAACCAGAAGAAAAAGAGGAATCTTATACTCGTACCAGAGTATATACTGCAGATTCCAGAAAGTTTAAAATAGGTTGTGCAATTACTGTATTTCTGATTTTAGTGGCATTAATTGCAATTTTTAAAGTTGTTTTGACATTTTTAGGGCCAATTTTTATTATAGGAATCGTAATTTATTTCATTTATCAGATATTACATCGATAAAGAAGGGATCAGGTATGAATATTACAGAAGCAACATCTAAAATAGAAAAAGATCTGATAGAATTTCGAAGATATCTTCATCAGTGCCCGGAGACTGCATATCATGAAATGATGACTATGGAGTATATTCGTGAACATCTGGAAGAATGGGGGATATCTTATCGGATTCTTGATCCATCAGGAATTCTTGCAGTAGTTGGAAGTGGAAAGAAAACCATTGCATTACGGGCAGATATGGATGCATTGGAAGTGATGGAGGAGACTGGATTAGATTTTACATCAAGAAATGACGGATATATGCATGCATGTGGACATGATGGACACGTAGCTATTTTAATGGCGGCAGCAAAAATATTAAAAGAGCATGAAGATGAACTTGATAAAAAAATAATTTTTATTTTTCAGCCTGCAGAGGAAACAGCACAGGGTTCCAGAGATATTCTGGAAACGGGAATTTTAAAAGGTATTGATGCAATTTATGGATTGCATATTTTTTCTGGAATTGAAGCAGGAAAAATTTCCCTGGAACCAGGACCGAGAATGGCTGCTACAAACTGGTTTTCTATTCGAATAGAAGGGAAATCCGGACATGCAGGAAAGCCACATGAGTGTGTGGATGCAGTTACAGCTGCAGCATCTCTTATTATGAATCTCCAGACAATTGTCAGTCGAAATATAAATCCGCTGGAAAGTGCTGTTTTGACAATTGGAAAAGTTACTGCAGGTACAGCAAGAAATGTGGTGGCGGGAGAAGCGGTTTTAGAGGGTACAGTTCGGACTTTTTCGAAAAAAGTTGAAGAAAAAATGAAAGAAAGAATCATGGTCATGGCAGAATCTGCGGCAAAGATGTATGACACAGATATTATGGTGGATTATCAGCCATCGAGTCATCCGGCACTGATAAACGATTACAACATTGTAATGGAAGCCAGGAAAAAAGCCCAGGAAGTATTTAAACCAGAAGAATTTGTTCATGTTCCAGCGATGATGCTGGGAGAGGATTTTTCCAATTATCTTGAAGAAATTGATGGATGTTTTGCATTTGTTGGTGGTGGAGGAGCTTATCCAAACCATCATGGAAAGTTTGATTTTGATGAGAAGGCTTTGATTCAGGGTGTAAAACTTATGCTGACATTTGCTTTTGTATAAGATATTGAGCAAGAAAAGATATTGTAGCAGAGATAAACATATGATATAATCAGAAACCAAAAGAAACACATATTATAGAAGAAAAGGTAGGGAAATATGAATTTAGTATATCGCAGTACAAGAAATGGTGAAGAAACAGCAACTGCATCTGAAGCTATTCTAAAAGGGCTGACCAGTGATGGAGGATTATTTGTCCCAGACAGTATTCCAAAATTAAATGTAGCACTGGAAGATTTAACCAAGATGTCTTACCAGGAGATTGCTTATGCGGTTATGAAAGAATTCCTGACAGATTTTACAGAAGAGGAATTGAAAAACTGCATTAATAATGCATATGACAGTAAATTTGATACAGCAGAGATTGCACCGATGGTAAAAGTTGGAGATGCATACTATCTTGAATTATTCCATGGTTCAACTATTGCTTTTAAGGATATGGCACTGTCTATTCTTCCACATTTACTTGTTACATCTGCACGAAAAAATCACGTGGAAAATGAGATCGTAATCCTTACTGCCACTTCTGGAGATACAGGAAAAGCAGCTTTGGCAGGATTTGCTGATGTGCCAGGTACAAAGATTATTGTATTTTATCCAAAATCAGGTGTTAGTCCAATTCAGGAAAAACAGATGATCACACAAAAAGGTGAAAATACATATGTTATTGGAATCAAAGGAAACTTTGATGATGCCCAGACTGGTGTTAAAAAGATGTTTTCTAATAAAGAACTGGCAGAAGTGATGAATGGAAAAGGATTCCAGTTTTCTTCTGCGAACTCAATTAACATTGGACGTTTGGTTCCACAGGTTGTATATTATGTGAAAGCCTACGCTGACATGCTCAGAAATGGTGCAGTTAAACCGGGAGAACCTATAAATGTTGTTGTTCCAACAGGAAACTTTGGAAATATTCTGGCATCATTTTATGCAAAACAGATGGGAATTCCTATTGGAAAATTTGTATGTGCATCTAATGAAAATAAAGTACTCTTTGATTTCTTCCAGACAGGAGAATATGATCGTAGGAGAGAGTTTGTTGTAACAACATCTCCATCTATGGATATTTTAATTTCAAGCAACCTTGAGCGTATGATTTACAGAATCGCAGGAAATGATCCTGTTCAATGTTCTGCATTTATGAAAGCTTTGACAGAAGATGGTGCTTATACTATTTCAGATGAAATGAAAGCACAGCTGGGAGAATTTTTTGGAGCTTATGCTACAGAAGAAGAAACTGCAGCAAAGATAAAAGAAGTTTATGAAGCAGAGAAATATGTAATGGATACACATACATCAGTAGCTGCAGTGGCATACGAAAAATACAAAACAGCAACTAAAGATCAGACACCAACAGTTATTGCTTCAACAGCCAGCCCATATAAGTTTACAAGAAGTGTAATGGACGCCATTGATCCGGCATATGATACTAAGACTGATTTTGAGCTGGTAGATGAATTAAATAAGATTTCAAAAGTTGCAATACCAAAAGCAATTGAAGAAATTCGTACAGCACCTGTTTTACATAATACAGTATGTGAAACTGAAGAAATGGAAGCAGAAGTTAAAAAGATTTTAGGACTGTAAATATTATACTGTAATTATAAGTTAGAAAAAGCAATTCATGAAAAATGAGTTGCTTTTTTTGTTAACTTATGATACATTGTTGTATAGAAGATAGGGAATATTTGGAAATAAATACAATTTTACCAATTTATCTTATTGATAACAGCATTTCTAACGCATATGCGTTCTACATTTCTGTGAATGATTGATATCCGGGAGATTTTTACAATTGAATAAGACCATTTTTCGATACATTCTGTTTAGACATATTCCGCCATGATCTGATAGTCCGGGGAGCGATAAAATGGATATGATAATGATACTTCTGCATGGTCATGGAGGTGAGTGCAGCCTGTCATAAGAATGAGGGGAGCCTAAAAAGGGTTATGAGACTTTTGTCTGTCGGGAAATGAGGAAAAACTGAGGTTTAGACAGAACAAAGGAGACTTATTATGAAAATGAAAGTTTTAAGGAAAAAATGGAAAGTTTTTATTTTGATAGCAGGCGTTTTTTTATCATGGTTATATTCGTCCATCAGAGTATATGCTCAGTTAAATACAGATGGTGCAGAGAAAATCAATGCAGGATGGAAAGATGAACATCATCAGTTTTCATCGTTTGATGATGAAGATGCATTGAAGGTCGATGCATCCTATGGATTTAAATTGAAAATGACCAGTGAGACTAAAACAATCGTAACAGTGGGAAAAACCACAACGGATCTTCCGGATATTAGTATTCCGGATGAACTAAGAAAATTTACATGGTTTAAAACAAGTGAAAACAAACCAGGAAGCATAGCAGTGAAAAAAACCAATATGGAAATATATCAATGTGAAGCAGACGGAAGTAAGGGACATTGGGAAAAAATCGATCTTTTGATGACAGTATCCGCCATAGAAAAATATGAAAATCAGGATGGATATGTGGCAATAGGAAATGGAATAAGCGGCTGTTCCTATATTGGTATTGAAGAAATGACTATGAAAAGTCAATTTTTTAAAGCAGGAACGCAAACACCTGTGACAATAAAAAGTAATGTGACGTTAAAAGATATTGATACAAAACAGTATATCGGCGTGAAAGCAGATAGTATTCATGGACAGTATGTATCAGGAAATACAAAACTCAGTTACAAAAAAACAAATGGTATGAATATTTACTATGCAGATTTTGAAACAGATTATGACAGTGAAGATTTCACGTGTGCAGGTTTTACTTTTATTTCCAGCTGTTTTGAATATACCTTTGGAAGGAATCTGAATCGTCAGCCGACAAGACAGGAGCAATATGTGGGATCTGGACAAAATATGGTAAAATTTGATTCACCTGATCCAAGGAAGTATATTTCTGATGAAGATCGAAACAGAACTGAAAAGTATCAGGGCAGGAGTCTTGGAGATTCATGGACATATGAAATTGATCAGGCAATAGCAGGTGAAATACCACAGGCACATTATTTTAAAAAATTCATGTTTAAAGATCAGATTGAAAAATGTTTGAAAATTTTGAATGTAAAAATAATGGGAGATGGTAAAGATGTTACCGATGATTTTTCGATTGAAACAAAAGATAATCTGGTAACAGCTTTATTAAAAAATCCAAAAGACCCTTCTTTTTATGAGAAAAGTCTTTATACGATGAAAATTAAAGTAAAAATGGATATACCGGAAAATTCAGGGAAGCAACAGTTAGACAATCTACGGGAAATATGGAAACAGCATGGCCATTATGACTCTACAAGTACTGTATTAACAGAAACAAATAAGGCTGAAACCATTGTAGATGAAAGGACAGCACCAACCAATCAGGTAATAACAGAGATTGAATTGCCGGAAGAAGAGAAAGATGTTCCGGGGTTAAAAATAATTAAGGAAACACCTAAGTATGAATATCAGGCAAAAGATAAGGTGAATTACAAAGTTACTGTAAAAAATACCAATGAAAATGCTGACACTGCATATTTTACTATTCAGGATATTTCATTGCCGGGTAATATGAAAATTCAAAAGGATTCTGTTAAAGTCACCGGAATTGAAGAGGGGCAGTATATACTGGAGGAGGTGAAAAATGGATGGATCTTAAAATCAAAAGGAGATTATGCTCAGCCATGGAATAAGGATATTGTGATTTCATATACAGCTGTTGCAGAGGTGTCCACCAATGGAACATTAGTGGATAATACAGCGTCCGCATGGGCAGCAGGAATTCCACAGACATATGATGATTGTCAGGTTTATATTAATTCACCAAAGACAGAAGTTGTAAAGTCTGCTCCTGAAAAAGTCTATAAACAGGGAGACCATATATCGTATAAAATTGAGCTTACCAATAAAAATCCGGGAACTTTTATGCAAAATATAGAATTCTCTGATCAGATTCGAACGGATGGGGTTCGCCTTGTCCCTGGAAGTCTTGCAATTATGTCAGGAGAAAAAGATATTACAAAGGATTGTAACATTTCATATAGTAAAGACGGAAGAAGCTATCGTGTTTCAACGCCATTGGAGTTGAAAAATGGTTCTATTCCAGCTATTGAATCTGAGACGGGAAGGAGTACAGGAGATTATGATGATTTATGGTTATCAGATAACATACAGGTTACTTATCAGACACTGATCGAGAAAGATGGATTAGAAGGTGCCAGTATTTTAAATACTTTTGTAGCTCCGGCTACAAAAAATACAAATGGTGATCTTATTAAAGAAGATCAGGAAATTCCTTCAGGCGGAGGGAAAGCAGAGGAAACTGTAAAAGTGAAAGCGCCACAGCTTCAGATTGTAAAAGAATCAGACAAAAAGGAATATGGAGTAGGGGAAAAGGGGCTGTATACTTTAAAAATAACCCAGAAAAAAGAAAATCTGATAGCCTGTAATGTTAAAGTGACAGATACATTTGCTCAAACAGGTATGGAGACATCGGAAATAAAAGTGCTTCTAAATGATAAGGATATTACAGATGATTGCAGAATAAATCATATGAGCCAGTCTTTTTGTATAGAAACAGGGAAAAATCTTGGAGAAGATGATATTTTAAAGATTACATATAAAGTATATTTTAAAGAAAAGATTGTCGGGGAAATAAAGAACACAGCTGTTGCAGAAAGTGATAATACTTTAAAAGTTCAGGATGAAAATATTGTTACCCTTCAGTCGCCTGCATTGGACATTGAGAAAGATTCAGACAATACTGTTTACAAAGAGGGACAGATGGGAATCTATCAGCTCAAAGTTACGCAAAAGAATAAAGGAATGATAGCTCATCAGGTTGTTATTGAGGATTCTTTTGAGAAAGAAGGAATGGAGATTTCAGGAATCAAAGTAAAATATAATGGGACAGATATTACAAAAGATTGTGAAATTATTTTATCTGAAGGACAAAATCAATTTCAAATCCATACAGGAAAAGATTTAAGTGATAAAGACCATATATTGATAATTTATCATGTTCTATTTAAGAAAATGATTTCCGGCAATATATTAAATACAGCAAAAACCTATGGAAAAGATGCAGATATATGTCAGGATGAAAATATTGTTACAATGGATGTTGTTATACCTGAATTATCTATATTTAAGAGCTCTTCAAAATCTGTTTTAAAGAAGGGAGATATTAGTGAATATCAGGTTACTGTGCTACAGACAATAAAAGATGCCATTGCTAAAAATGTGGTTATTTCAGACAAATTATATCAAGAAGGAGTAGTAATCTGCACAGATACAATACGAGTAACAGATCCTGAAGGAAGAGATATTACTAAAAACTGTAAAATTAACGCAGATGAAAACAGTTATATTATCCAGACAGGGCAGAATCTCTCTTATGATCAGAAAATGGTTGTTTCTTATAAAGTTAAAATTTTAAAAGTTAAAAGCAAAAAACTTATCAATATAGCATCTGCAAAGGGAGATAATACAAAAAAAGTCAGTGCAAAAAATACGGTGAAATTGCAAAAAGAATCTTATGTAAATGGAACTTCAGGTCAGAATACCGAGGTGCCGAAAACAGGAGAAAAGAGCTGGATACCGTGGCTTGTTCTATTAATCGTCGCAGGCGCTTCCCTTGTTTTTTCTTGCGGAAAAAGGTATAATAGAAAAAAATAATAGGAGTGAGCGCTTATGGCAAAAGATTTTTTTGGTCGGCTGGAAGAGACTATTTCCACAAAAGGGAAGGTCGCTGCTAATAAGGCGAAAGAAGTAGCTGATTCAGCCAAAAGACACAATGATATTCGTGTAGCAAAAAAACAGCTCAATGATCTGTATCAACAGGTAGGAAAGATGTATTTTGAGGAAACCATGGATTATCCTCAGGCGGATTATATTGATTTATTTAATCTGATTGAAAAGCTTCGTGGTGATATTGAGATTCTTCAAAAAGAAATCGATGGAGAAGAAGATACAGAAGAATAAGAAAGACCTTGCAGAGAGTAATTCTTTGCAAGGTTTTTTCTATGCAGGGAAAGCAAAATGATTTCCCTTGGTCTTTGAAAGGAGTATATATGATTCATTCAGTTGAAATGACAGATATTGGAAATGGGCGTCCGACAAATCAGGACGCTTATTTGTTAAAACAAAGAGAATATAAAGGAAGATTGTATTTACTGGCTGCGGTATGTGATGGAATGGGAGGATTACGTCGGGGAGAAATAGCAAGCAGATATATTATTGAAATACTAAAACAGTGGTTTGAAGAATCACTTCCTGCTTTTCTGGAGAATGGAAATATAAAAGATATACAAAAGGAGTTGATTCGTTTAATAAAAAAAGCAAATAGCAATCTTTTACTTATGAGCCAGGGAGTAGAGGATGCCATGGGAAGTACATTAACGTTGCTGTTTGTTATGGATCATCAGTTTTTTGTATTAAATGTGGGAGATTCCAGAACATATTGGTTTGACCACAGAAGAAAGTATGTAACAACGGATCATACGTTGGTTCAGCTTGAAGTTAAAGCAGGACATTTAAGTAAAGAACAGGCACGAAAAGATCCAAGAAGACATATTTTGATACAATGTGTTGGTGTTACAAAAGATATACGAGTGGATTGTTATAATGGACGACTTCGACCTGGGATGGAGTTTTTACTCTGTACCGATGGTTTTTATAGTTTGCTTGAGGAAGAAGAAATATATCAGGTAGATGCATCAGAGGAAATAATGAAAATATGGGTGAAAAGATGTTTTCAAAAAGTAAAGGAGAGGGGGGAGCTGGATAATCTTTCATGTATTTTAATAAAAGTTCCGGAAAAATAATATTAAAAAGATTTCAAATATTGTCTTTGCTGGGAGAAGGAGGAATGGGGAAAGTCTTTTTAGTCCGTGAACAGGGTACAGGAAAAAAATATGCCATAAAATCTATTGATTATAATTTACAGGGATGGAAGGAAAAAAGTGTTTTTGAGGAGGTATCAGGTAATGATGGAATTCCTGATTATTACGGTTATGAGATAGAAGATGGAAAATTATATTTAATTATGGAATATCTTCAGGGAATGAATATGAGAGAATACATTAGAGTTCATGGTATGCCAAATTGCAAACGGTATCTTAAGTGGGGCATACAGTTGTGTCAGATACTGGAGTGGATACATAAGGGAAAAAACAAGATAGTATATATGGATTTGAAACCAGAAAATATTATGATACATTCTTCAAAAAAACTATATCTTGTGGATTTTGGTGCTTCTGTCTATTTTGGAGAGAATAATACTGGCTGTGGAACTAAAGGTTTTGCTGCTCCAGAACAATATATTCCAGGACATAAAGCTGATGTAAAGGCAGATATATTTAGCTTAGGGAAAATATTAGATTACTGCTGTCCTGAAAAAATGAGGAAAAAGATGGGGAATATTATAGGTATCTGTACATCTAAAAGTTTGGATAAGCGTTATAAGGATGTAAAAGATGTGGAAATGGAGTTATTAAAACTGGTAAAAAAAGAAAGGGTAAAAAAACAGATTTTTTGTGCCGGTATTCTGATTATTTTTATTCAGATTTTGTGGAAACCTGAAAAGAAAGAAAATGTTTCTTTTATATCACCATGGAAAAGTCTGGAAAAATGGGAAAATGATGAAGAAGGTAAAAAAGATTATAAAGATTTATGGAGAAATCTTTATCTTTGTGAGAAAGATTCCAAAAGTTTTTTCAGGAAGAAATATATTTTAAAAATGTACATTACCTATGAAGATTATCTTGAAAAGTATGGAAGTCCATTGAAAAAAGCCCTGAAAATAATTGAAGATATGGAGATACAACAAAAAAAGTCAGAGAAAGAGTTTTTATTGAATGAGAAAGTGGAAATTTATGAAAGACTTGCCAATAAAGGTGAGAAAGAGCTTTTTGTATCTTTTATTCAAAGATATATGAAAAAGGAAGAAGAGCCTTACAGGGCATGGAATTATTATCGGCGATATCTGCTTTTTCAAGAAGAACATGGTAAAAAGATATACTCTGATTATGAAATATTTATAAAAAAGTATCCTCATTTTCCAGATGCATATATTGATTATTGTATATATCTGTGCCGTTATAACCAGTGGGAAAAAGCAAAACAGATATATAGAAAAGGAAAGAAGAAGGCAGATATTACTGGTAATAAGGCATCAAAGTTAAAGGAGAGATTGGGATTATGAGTGTATTAAAGATCAAAGGGGAAATAATATTTGGATTTTTCGTTGTTTTATGTTTTGCCTTTTGGACAGGGATACAGGTGAAAGGGGATGAAAAATTATGGGATTTGAAATTTACAGGAGGCGGAAATGCACCATATTTTCAAAGTAGTGTAAAATTAGAGATACAATTAGTAGAAAATGTTTTACCAGATGATATTAAACTGTTTGTGAATCATCAGGAGCAGGACGTTGAATGGCAGGATGAAACAATGGCAGAATTGTATTTCGAAAAAGAAGGAATCTATTCTATTAAAATAGAGCATGAAAGTGGACAAGAAGAAATAAAAACCATATATGTTGAAATAAATTCTCCGGAAAGACCGGAAATTGATGTTGGGGATTATAATCTGGGAACATGGACTTCAAAAAATATTAATATAAAAGCTAGAAAAGGGGAATCTTTGTCAGGAGTTTCACGGTATGAGTATAAATTTTTTGGACAATCATGGACAACTATGAAAGATGGTCAGCTGACTCTTGATGAAAATTTTGAAGGTGTCATTTCCTTTCGGACTGTTTCCAATGCAGGACAAGAGGGAAGCATAGTTACAATACCTGTTCGATTGTGGAAAACTTCACCTGATCCACCTGAATTTGTGCAGAATCATTTTAAGGAAAATGGATGGTATCAAAAAATTCCAGAAATAAAATGTAGGATTTTAAAGGAAAAAGGTCCTGAAGTTTTCTTTTTTGCAAAAATGAAAAATGTAACAACAGGCGAAACCTGTACTATGAAAAATAAGATTCCACAAGCGAAAGAAGATGGAATATATAAATGGTATGGGTGGTGCGTTGATGAAGCTGGAAATATATCAAATCAGTCGGAAACTGATTATGTGAAGATTGATCGGTTAGAACCGCAGATAAAAGTGAAATATATATATCCATTTAGAAATTCTGAATATTGTAAAAAACAAAAAGTAAAAATATATATCAGAGATTTAAATCTGAATAAACAAGATGTTCAGATAGAGACAACTGGGAGAATAGGTTCTCAGTGGAAAAATTTTTCAAATGGATATAGTATTGTTGTAGACTTTTCTTCAGAAGGGAAACAGTATTTAAGTATCAAAGCAAAAGATTATGCAGGAAATCAAAGCAATACCATAAAAAAACAATTTCAAATTGATAATGAGAGACCTAAGATTATTCTTGATGGAATCAGAGATTATGATTCATATAAAAATAATGTAAAAATTAAGATAATGATATCAGATTCCAATCGAAAAAAAGATAGTGAAAGAATTTATCTTAATGGAGACAGATGGATACCAGCTACAATAAAAAAAGATGGCTATTATTGTCTGGAAATATATGCAAAAGATTATGCAGGGAATTTTTCGAAAGTCAAAAGACATTTTATTGTAAATAAAAAGGGAATTAAAATACAATTATCAGATAAAAATCTTCAAAATAGCTATATTCGAAAGAAAAAATTTATTCCGGCTTTTAAGGTGGAAAGTCTAGAACCTGTTCAAGTAGTAAAATATAAAATAAACGGGGAAAATAAGGAATATAGATGGAACGGTAATTTATTGGAAGCAAGGGAACCGATAAAAAGTGATGGGAAATATGTAATAGAAGCATTATTGATTGATTCCTCTGGAAATACGGCAGAGTCAGAAAAAATGAAATTTGTTTATGATACAGAAGCACCTGAGATTATGATGAATGGAATAGATAGTAACCATAACAGCTGGTATGGTCAGAAGATTCGGATCCAGACTAAAAAGAAAGAAGATAAGTTTGTCAGAATAATTTTAGATGGAGTTCCAATAAAGTTTAAAAGAAATCTGGTGATTTTAAAGATATTAGAACCAGGTAAACATCTGATTCATGTTAAATCTACAGACAGAGCAGGAAATTTAACAAATTTAACCATGAAGTTTGCGGTTAAAAAGATTACGCCAAAACAGATGGTCAAAGTGGTAAAAGGGAAACAGAGAAAACAGCATAAAGATGATGATCGATGCTTATTGGTAATATTATTTGTTTTTTTGTGGCTGGCTGTAAGAATTAGAAAAAAGGAAGTTACAAGGTTATAATCTTAATAAATCTATGCTATAATATTATTCATGTATGTTTTATTAGATGGAGGAAAAGAATTATGGCAGAAGAAATAAAAGAAACAAACGAAGACTTTGGAAAAGCACTGGAAGAATCTTTAGAGAAAGCAGAAAACAGTGAAGCAATGGTATGGGCAAATCTGGAACAGATGAAAGAAGAAGGTACAGTTCTTTCCCTGACTGTTGGTGGAGTAGTAAATGGAGGAGTAATCGTTTACGTGGAAGGTGTTCGAGGATTTATTCCAGCTTCTTTATTATCCACAAAGTATGTGGAGGATTTAAATGTGTGGCTTCAGAAAGAGGTAGAGGCAAAGATTATCACAGTTGAAGAAGAAAATCAGAGACTTGTTTTATCAGCAAAGGCTGTGGAAATTGAGAAAGAACATGCAGCTTTACAGGAAAAAATTCAGCAGCTGAAAGTTGGAACAGTGGTAGAAGGTACTGTAGAAAATCTTATGCCATATGGTGCGTTTGTTGATATTGGTGATGGAATCAGCGGATTAATCCATATTTCCCAGTTCAGTAAAAAAAGAATTAAAAGTCCGGAAGAGATGGTAAAAGAAGGACAGAAGGTAACAGTTAAAATTATAAAAGTTGCTGATGGAAAAGTAAGTCTGAGCATGAAAGCTTTAGAAGAAGATGCTGAAGAAGAAAAGAAAGCAAAAGAAACAGGTATAGAATATACAGAGAAAGAGGCAGCAGGAACAAGTCTTGGAGATTTGTTGGCTAATATTAAGTTATAGAGGGGATTACATATGGCAGGATCAAGTTTTGGAACATTATTTCAGATAACCACATGGGGAGAAACTCATGGTGCCGGTCTTGGCGTTGTGGTTGATGGATGTCCGGCAGGTTTAGAACTCTGTGAAGATGATATACAGAAATATCTGGATCGAAGAAAACCAGGACAGTCCCGATATACAACTCAGAGAAAAGAAGGGGACAGAGTTTCTATTTTGTCAGGTGTTTTTGAAGGTAGAACTACAGGAACACCAATTTCTATGGTTGTTTACAATGAAAATCAGAAATCCAGAGATTATAGTAATATAAAGGATGTTTATCGACCTGGACATGCAGATTATACTTATGATATGAAATATGGTTTCCGTGATTACAGAGGAGGAGGTCGTTCTTCAGGAAGAGAAACCATTGGGCGTGTGGCAGCAGGAGCAATTGCAGCAAAAGTCCTTAGTGAACTTGGAATTCAGATTACAGCCTATGCTGAGTCTATTGCCGGAATCAAGATTTCCCGTAATCATTTCAATAAAGATGAAATTCAAAATAATCCTTTTTATATGCCAGATGCACAGGCAGCTGCTAAAGTGCAGGAAAAAGCAGATCGGATGATAAAGGAGATGGATTCTGTAGGTGGAACCATTGAATGTGTTATTACAGGAATGAAACCAGGAATAGGAGATCCGGTCTTTGATAAATTAAGTGCACAGCTTGGAAAAGCAGTTTTATCAATTGGTGCTGTAAAAGGATTTGAAATCGGAGATGGATTTCAGGCGGCAGATGCAAAAGGATCAGAAAATAATGATGCTTTTATGATGCAGGGAGAGAATGTTCTTAAATGTACCAATCATTCAGGCGGTATTTTAGGGGGAATCAGTGATGGAAGTACAATTTTATTCAGAGCGGCAGTAAAGCCAACTCCTTCTATTGCACAGACTCAGAAAACAGTAAACAGAGATGGTCAGGATGTGGAAATTGAGATTCATGGACGACATGATCCAATGATTGTCCCGCGTGCAGTTGTTGTGGTAGAATCTATGGCAGCTATTACAATTCTGGATGGATTATTGAAGAATCTTGCAGCAACAATGGATAATGTAAAAAAACTTTATGAATAATGGTGAAATAATGTATGAATTAATAGCAAAAGATGGAAGAGCAAAGCGAGGACGTCTTAAAACTGTTCATGGCACAATTGAGACACCTGTTTTTATGAATGTAGGAACAGTGGCAGCGATTAAAGGTGCAGTAAGTACAGATGATCTAAGGGCGATTGGAACACAGGTTGAATTATCTAATACCTATCATCTTCATGTGCGAACTGGAGATAAGTTGATTAAAGAATATGGAGGACTTCACAAATTTATGAATTGGGATCGGCCGATTCTTACAGATTCTGGAGGATTCCAGGTATTTTCACTTGCAAAACTTAGAAAAATTAAAGAAGAGGGAGTTTCATTTTCTTCTCACATCGATGGAAGAAAAATATTTATGGGTCCTGAGGAAAGTATGCAGATCCAATCAAATCTCGGCTCAACAATTGCCATGGCGTTTGATGAATGTCCGCCACATCCTGCGACAAGAGAGTATATGCAAAATTCAGTGGATCGAACTACAAGATGGCTTGAGCGTTGTAAAAAAGAAATGAATCGTCTTAATTCATTGGAAGGCACTGTAAATCCTAATCAGATGTTATTTGGAATAAATCAAGGTGGAACCTTTGAGGATATTAGAATTGCTCACGCAAAGACGATTTCAGATATGAATCTGGACGGATATGCTCTTGGGGGTCTTGCCGTAGGAGAAAGCCATGAGGAAATGTACCGTATTTTGGATGAGACAGTACCATACCTTCCGGAAAATAAACCTACGTATCTTATGGGGGTAGGGACACCTGCCAATATTCTGGAAGCAGTAGACCGTGGAGTGGATTTTTTTGATTGTGTATATCCAACAAGAAATGGACGACATGGACATGTGTATACTAATCATGGAAAGCTGAATTTGTTTAATAAGAAATATGAACTGGATCATCGCCCTATAGAAGAAGGATGTCAGTGTCCGGCGTGTAAAAGTTATAGCAGAGCGTATATACGGCATCTGTTAAAAGCGAAAGAAATGTTAGGAATGCGATTATGTGTCTTGCATAACTTATATTTTTATAATACAATGATGGGTGAGATTCGTGATGCCATAGAGGAAGGAAGATACAAAGAATATAAAAGTCAAAAACTCGAAGGCATGATGGGTTAATGATATCTTTAATTATGGAGGAAACAAATGAACGGAACAGGGTCAACAATTTTAATGCTTGTTTTACTGTTTGGAATGATGTACTTTTTAATGATTCGTCCACAGAAAAAACAGGAACAGGAAAAGAAAGAATTAATGGGATCTCTAGAGGTAGGAGATAGTGTTTTGACTGTTAGTGGTTTTTACGGGGTTATTGTGGATACTGTAGATGATAGTACAATCATCGTAGAATTTGGAAATGATAAACATTGTCGAATTCCAATGGAGAAAGCAGCAATTTCCGCAGTTGAAAAGGCAAATGCTCAGCAGGAAGAAGCGTAGAAAAAAGGAACCTGAAATAACAGGTTCCTTTTTTTCTTTTATTTATAAGGTGCCGGCAGATGCATGCTCCAGAAGATTAAATAGATGATCTGGAACATACATACCACCTCTTCCGGTTCCTATGACAATATCCGGTTTGTTGTTTCCGTGAAAGTCAGAACCTCCGGAACCTAAAAGGTGATATTTTTTCTGCCATTCCAGCAGTTTTGTTATCTGCCCCAGATGATGTGTGGAATGATATATTTCCAGTCCTTTTAACCCGTAGGTCATTAATTCTCTGATAAGATTCTCAATTTCAAGATTTGAGAAATGATATTGAAAGGGATGTGCCAGAACGGGAATACCATTTGCATCCAGTATAAGTTTTAAAGCATCTTTAGGATGAAAAAAAGGTTTTGGAAGATAATATTTACAAGTATCTCCTAAATATTTTTTAAATGCCTGATCAGAATTTTTACAAATACCTTCTTCAATAAGAACTCTGGAGAAATGGGCACGGGTAATTACTGTATTAGGATTTCCGTTTTGCAATTTTTCTAAAGTTATAGGGTATCCGTCTTTTTGAAACAGAGCAATCATATCAAGATTTCTCTGCATTCTCTTTTGTCGAAGATCAGAGAGAGTCTGGTTTAAAGTTTCACTTTTATAATTAATTCCATATCCTAATATATGAATTTCATGCTTAGGAGTATCACAGGAAATTTCGATACCAGGAAGGAAATGAATTTTTTGGGGAATGCTACACTCAATAATTTTAGGAATTCCTTCAGTAGTGTCGTGATCGGTGAGGGAAAATCCATAAAGTCCTTTTTCTGTTACCTTTTTAATAATGTCAGCAGGTGAACAAGTTCCATCGGAATAGGTGGAATGAATATGCAAATCTATCATAGTGTCTCCTTTATTTTAGATTTTATATTCTTAGTCTAACACAAAAAGGAATAGATGCCAAAATAATAGCATAAATTGATGATATGAGGAGGATGGTTTATGGAAGCGGGAAAAAAAAGTTTTATTGTAGTTCAGAGCCTGGTTATTTCTTATATTATTACAGGGATTATTTTATGTATTTTGGCCTTTCTTATGTATCAGTTAAGAAGTGGAGATAAGATTGCAAATGTTGGTATTACGATAACCTATATTATTTCTTCTGTTTTAGCGGGAGCCATGGTTGGTAAAAAGATAGGAAAAAGAAAATTTGTATGGGGACTTATAACCGGTATGCTGTATTTTCTGATTTTATTAGGAGTTTCTCTGCTGATTCATGAAAATACACTGCTGTTGTCAGGAGAAAAAATAACCGTATTTTTATTATGCACAGCAGGTGGTATGCTGGGTGGAATGATAGCATGAAGATATTTCCTTGACGTGCCTGAAAATAATATGATATATTTGATAACGTTACTCAAAGCGGATAAGTCTTTATTTTCAAAAGTTTGGAAGATGGAGAACATCTAGGGACTTATTCGCTTTGTTATTTTACGATCAAATAAGAAAGACAAGAAGGTATTATGGAAACAATTCAGTTTAATGACTTAAATTTAAATGAGAAAATATTAAGAGCAGTGAAAGAAATGGGATTTGAAGCGGCTTCACCAATTCAGGCAAAAACCATTCCTTTGGCATTAGAAGGAAAAGATCTTGTGGGACAGGCACAGACAGGAACAGGGAAAACGGCGGCTTTTGGAATCCCGGTATTGGAACTGCTGGATACCAAGTTGAAAAAGCCGCAGGCTATTATTTTATGTCCAACGAGGGAACTGGCAATTCAGGTTGCAGATGAACTTCGAAAATTGGCAAAATTTATGCATGGAGCAAAGGTGTTGCCAATATATGGAGGTCAGAATATAACCAATCAGATTCGTTCATTAAAAAATGGAGTGAATATTGTTGTTGGAACCCCTGGAAGAGTTATGGATCATTTGAGGCGTCATACGTTAAAAACAGATTTTATAAAAACAGTCATTTTAGATGAAGCAGATGAAATGTTAAATATGGGATTTCGTGAGGATATTGAGACGATTCTTGAACAATTGCCAGAGGAACGTCAAACATTGTTATTTTCTGCAACTATGCCAAAACCAATAATGGACTTGAGAAAAAAATATCAGAATAATGCCAAGGTAATAAAAGTTGTTCGAAAAGAATTAACTGTACCTAATATTGAGCAGTATTACTATGAGGTTCGTCCTAAGAAAAAACTCGAAGTTCTTTGCAGACTGCTGGATATGTATGCTCCAAAGTTATCTGTAGTATTTTGTAATACAAAGCGTATGGCAGATGAAGTGGCACAGCAGCTAAAGGACAGGGGATATTTTGCTGAAGGTCTTCATGGAGATTTGAAGCAGAGCCAGCGTGACAGAGTTATGAAAAGTTTTCGAACAGGACGCGTGGATATTCTCGTGGCAACAGATGTAGCCGCAAGAGGAATTGATGTTGATGATGTGGATGCGGTATTTAATTATGACCTTCCCCAGGATGATGAGTTTTATGTTCATCGAATTGGAAGAACAGGACGTGCAGGAAGAACAGGTAATGCATTTACTTTTGTAGCAGGAAAAGAAATATATAAACTTCGGGATATTATGCGTTACTGCAAAACAAAAATTAAAGCGATGCCAATTCCAAGTTATAATGATGTGCAGATGACTAAATCTGAAAATCTGCTTCAGGAAATCTCAGGAATTATTGATGATAATCATATGGACAAATATGTAGAAATGGTTGATGGGTTTATTAACGAAAGTGATTATACAGCTCTTGAGATAGCCGCTGCCTTTTTGAAGAAAAATCTCCAGGAAAATGATACAGAAATAAACTATGATGAATTTGAGGACACAGGTGCAGAAACAGGAATGGCCCGTCTTTTTATAAATATTGGAAGAAAAAATGGTGCAAGACCAGGAGATATTCTTGGTGCAATTGCAGGAGAATCAAATATTTCAGGAGATTTGGTAGGTGCAATCGATATGCATGATAAATATACCTTTGTAGAAGTGCCAAAGGATGTTGCCAGAGAGGTAATGTATAGCATGAAAAGAGCTAAAATAAAAGGGAAAACCATTAATATGGAACCTGCCAATAAAAAGTTATAAGAAAGAAATAGCCATTGTCAACTATAAAAGGATATGATATAATATTCCAAGTTATTTATTAGATAATAGGAGGAAGATAAGATGAAACATATTAAAACTCTGACAAATAAAACTTTACAAAATACTGTGAAAAAAGGTGGATGTGGAGAATGCCAGACATCTTGCCAGTCAGCTTGTAAAACATCTTGTACAGTAGGAAATCAGACTTGCGAACACAGTAAATAATCAAATAATGATTTGTAAGGTGAGGCGTTCCGTGGGGGCCGCCTCATTTCCTTATGTACAGATATTATTGTAAGAATATATAGAATAAAGGGAGAATAAAGAAAGTGGTTCATCAGTATAAGAACAATGGATACAACATGGTTCTCGATGTTGCCAGCGGTTCTGTTCATGTTGTTGATGATCTTAGTTATGAAGTTATTGCTTTATACGAGGATTATTCCCTGGAAGAGATCCAGGAAAAGCTTACACAATATGATGAAGCGGACATTAGAGAAGCATATAAAGAAGTGACAGAATTAAAAGAGGCAGGAGTTTTATTTACAGAAGACTGTTATGAACAGTATATTTGTGAATTTAAAGAACGTCCAACTGTTGTAAAGGCGTTATGTCTTCATATTGCTCATGATTGTAATCTGGCATGCAGATATTGTTTTGCAGAAGAGGGAGAATACAAAGGGCGTCGTGCACTTATGAGTGCAGAAGTTGGAAAAAAGGCATTGGATTTTCTTGTAAAAAGTTCAGGAAACAGGCGCAATCTGGAAGTGGATTTTTTCGGTGGAGAGCCATTAATGAATTTTGATGTAGTAAAAGAAATAGTTGCTTATGGACGTTCTTTAGAAGAAGCTAACAATAAGAAGTTCAGATTCACTCTCACAACCAATGGTGTACTCCTCAACGATGATATTATGGAATTTGCCAATAAGGAAATGGATAATGTAGTATTAAGTGTGGATGGAAGAAAAGAAGTTCATGATTTTATGCGTCCGTTTAGAAATGGAAAAGGTAGTTATGATTTTGTCATAGACAAGTTTAAAAAATTTGCTGATAGCAGAAATCAGCAGAAATATTATGTAAGAGGAACTTTTACACACCATAATCTGGATTTTTCAAAAGATGTATTTCATCTGGCAGATGAAGGATTCCAGCAAATTTCTGTGGAACCTGTAGTTGCACCTGAAACGGAAGACTATGCTATTACAGAAGAGGATCTGCCAAAAATCATGAAAGAATATGATAAACTTGCAAAGGAAATGGTCAAACGTGAGAAGGAAGGCAGAGGCTTTACATTTTTCCATTTTATGATTGACTTGACAGGCGGCCCTTGTGTGGCAAAACGATTATCAGGATGTGGTTCAGGAACTGAATATCTTGCAGTTACTCCATGGGGAGATCTTTATCCATGTCATCAGTTTGTAGGTCAGGAAGAATTTTGCATGGGAAATGTCTTTGATGGAATTTCCAGAGAAGATATTGTAAAAGACTTTAAAGCAAGTTGTGTATATACAAAAGATGAATGTAAAAAGTGTTTTGCAAGATTTTATTGCAGTGGAGGATGCAGTGCTAATTCCTATAATTTTAATGGGACAATTAATGGAACCTATGAAATTGGATGTCAGTTGGAGCGTAAACGTGTGGAATGTGCACTGATGGTAAAAGCAGCACTTGCACTGGAAGAGGAGACAGAAAATGAAGAAGCAGAATAAGAAGGGAAGATATATTGCAGGTCTCGTGGCCTTGATCGTTTTATGTGCATTTGGAGTTTTTATTACAACGAAAGGTATCACAAAGGAAAAGATTGGACGTGCAAGTAATATTGAACTTGGATTGGATCTTGCCGGAGGAGTTAGCATCACTTATGAAGTAGATGGAAAAAATGTATCTGAAAGTGATATGAAAGATACTGTTTATAAGCTTCAGAAACGTGTGGAAGGATACAGTACGGAAGCTGAGGTTTATAGAGAGGGTAAAGACCGGATCAATATTGAAATTCCTGGTGTCTCAGATGCAAATAAAATTCTTGATGAGCTGGGGAAACCGGGAAGTCTTTCTTTTGCAACAATGAAAGAAGTAAAAGTAAAAGAAAACGGTAAAACTACAACCCAGAATCAAATGTCTACAATATTGACAGGACAGAATGTTAAACGTGCAAAAGCAGTAACGAACGAAGATCAGACTACAGGACAGAAAGAATATCTGGTTGCATTGGAATTTGATGCTAAAGGAACAAAAGCTTTTGCAAAAGCTACAAAAGAAAATATTGGAAAACCAATCTATATTATTTATGATAACCAGATTATCAGTGCTCCGAATGTTAAGGAAGCAATTACAAAAGGAGAATGTACCATTGATGGAATGGAAAGTTATGAGGCAGCAGAGAATCTTGCATCATCTATTCGAATTGGATCATTACCTGTAGAATTAAAAGAACTGCGCTCAAATGTTGTATCTGCAAAACTTGGAGTGGATGCCATTGAGACTACAGTTAAAGCAGGTATCATAGGATTTGGAATAGTGTGTCTCATCATGATTGGATTTTATGCACTTCCAGGTGCGATTGCCTGTGTAGCTCTGTCAATTTATCTGCTGATGACTCTTCTGGCATTAAATGGATTCAATGTTACACTGACATTGCCAGGTCTGGCAGGTATTATCTTAGGTATCGGAATGGCAGTGGATGCCAATGTTATCATTTATGCAAGAATCCAGGAGGAAATTGCAGCAGGTAAAAGTGTTGGCGCAGCAATTAAATCGGGATTCGGTAAAGCTGCTTCTGCCATTATCGATGGAAATGTGACCACTTTGATTGCAGTACTGGTACTTTGGTTTAAAGGATCAGGTACAGTTAAAGGATTTGCACAGACTCTTGGAATGAGTGTGGCAATTTCCATGTTTACAGCACTGGTGATCAGCAGACTTCTTATAAATTCGGCATATACATTTGGATTGCGTAATCCAAAATTATATGGAAAAGCAAGAACAATCAAGAAGCGTGATTTTGTAAAAGCAGGAAAGAAATATGTAGCAGTGGCAGCAGTTATCATTGTTGCAGGACTGGCATTTTTGCCAATCAATAAAAGTCAGATTGGTACTGCATTGAACTACGATCTGGAATTTTCAGGAGGAACAGCTTCAACTATTACTTTTGACAAAAACCAAAAAGTTAATGATTCTTTAGAGAAAAAAGTGGTTGCTGCCTATGAAAAAGTAAGCAAATCTTCATCTGTTCAGAGCCAGAAGGTGAAGGCAAATAATCAGATGGTAATCAAAAGCGTGGAATTAAGTTTAAATCAGAGAAAACAAATTGAGAAAACATTAAAAACCGATTACAATGCTACATCTGTAGCTACAGAAAATATCAGCTCAACAATCAGTAGTGAGATGCAGAGAGATGCGTTTATTTCAGTTTTGATTTCTACAGTATGTATGTTAATTTATATTGCAATCAGATTTAAAGATGTGAAGTTTGGATCAAGTGCGATTATTGCACTGATTAATGATGTGCTTGTTGTGTTTGCAGCCTATTCCATTGGAAAACTGGCTGTTGGAGGTACTTTTATTGCCTGCATGCTGACAATCATAGGTTATTCCATTAACTCAACCATTGTAATATTTGACCGTATCAGAGAAAATCTGAAGACTGCAAAACCATATCAGGTTAAAGATGTTGTAAATAGCAGTATCTGTCAGACATTAACACGTACAATTAATACATCTTTGACAACTTTTGTTATGGTATTTGTGTTATTTGTGCTTGGTGTTTCTTCATTAAAAGAATTCTCTCTGACATTAATGGTAGGTGTTATAGGTGGAGCTTTTTCATCTGTATTTCTTACAGGTCCGCTTTGGTATTTTATGAAAACCAGAATAGGAAAGGAAAAAGATAAATACCAGGCCAGACCGGAAAAGCAGCAGGATGAACAGCAAATGCCTAAAAAAATAACAGCAAATCCTAATCGTAAAAAAAAGAAAAAGAAAAAAAGAAAATAAAAATTGTATCAGAAAGAGTATTTAGAAATATCTAAGTGCTCTTTTTCTGACATGATGGAGAAGAAAAATGGAACAGTGGTTTATATATAAAAAAAAGGCAGATTTTCAGAAGATTGCTAAACAATTTCATATAGATCCTGTAATTGCAAGACTTATACGTAATAGAGAAATTATCCAGGAAGATGAAATTAGAAAATATTTGTATGGAAATTTATCTGA
Source organism: Anaerostipes faecalis (assembly GCF_018982945.1). Classification (GTDB taxonomy): domain Bacteria; phylum Bacillota; class Clostridia; order Lachnospirales; family Lachnospiraceae; genus Anaerostipes; species Anaerostipes faecalis. Next base: position 198,975 of record NZ_JABRXE010000001.1, read on the forward strand.
AATCTCGGATCCTTTTCTGATGAAGGGAATACGGGAAGGAATAGAAATCCTAAAACAAAAAATTCATGAAAAGAAGAAAATTCGGATTATTTCTGATTATGATGTAGACGGGATTGTATCTAATTACATTTTGTTAAAAGGAATTGATAATCTGGGTGGAAGAATTGACTTTACGATTCCAAACAGAGTGACAGACGGGTATGGGATTAATGAACATTTAATAGAGAAAGCTCTAAAAGATCAGGTAGATACTATTATAACATGTGATAATGGCATAGCTGCAAAAGAGGCAGTTTCCTTTGGAAAAAGCAATGGACTTACTATGATCATAACAGATCATCATGAGGTTCCTTTTGAAATCCTTAAAGATGGAAGCAGAAGAGAAATTTTGCCGCCGGCAGATGTGGTTATTGATCCGAAGCAAAAAGAGTGCAGTTATCCATATCCTTATCTGTGCGGAGCAGGTGTGGCTTTTCAGTTTATGCGTGCATTGTATCATGAGATGGGAAAGGATCAGAAGGAGCTGGAACCATTACTGGCTTTTCTCGCAATTGCAACTGTATGTGATGTAGTAGATCTGACAGGTGAAAATCGTATTTTTGTCAAAGAAGGCTTAAAAAGAATTTCTGAAACTCAAAATACAGGGCTGAGAGCATTGCTGAAAGTGCATGAGATGGAACATAAAGATTTAAAATCATATGATCTTGGATTTGTTATCGGTCCATGTATGAATGCCAGCGGACGTTTGGATACAGCAGAGAGAGTCATGTACCTGTTCCTGGAAAATGATATGGAGACGGCACTTGTTACGGCACAAGAATTAAAGGACTTAAATGAACAGAGAAAGAGACTGACAGAGGAAGGAGTGGAGCAGTCTCTTGAACAGGCAGAAAAATATCTGGAATCAGGGGACAAGGTATTGGTAATTTATCTGCCTCAATGCCATGAGAGTATCGCGGGAATTATAGCAGGACGTGTAAAGGATCGTGTACATCATCCTGTTTTTGTCTTGACAGATGCTGAAGAAGGAATCAAAGGTTCGGGGCGTTCAATCGAACAGTATTCCATGTTTGAGGAAATGATGAAAATAGGTGATGTTTTTACAAAGTTTGGAGGGCATCCAATGGCTGCAGGATGTTCTATGGAAAAAGAAATGATTAATATATTTCGCGATAAAATCAATGAGAATTGCAGCCTGAAGGAAGAAGATTTTATAAAAAAAGTTCATATTGATATTGATATGCCGGTAGATTATCTGAATTTAGATTTGATTCAGCAGCTTTCAATTTTGGAGCCTTTTGGGAAAGAAAATAAAAAACCACTGTTTGCTCATCGAAAACTAAGAATTGAAAAGGTTATGGTATTTGGAAAAGGTAAAAATGTAATTAAATTATCGTTAAAGGGTAGCCAAGGTACCAGAATTGATGGTATGATTTTTGAGGAAGAGGACAGTTTCCGGGAAAAAATGGGGGATAAGCGATTGATTACGTGTACATATTATCCTGTGATCAATGAATATCAGGGATATATTAGCCTTCAGATTAATATTCAGAACTACTTTTTTACGGAGGAATGATTATGAGCGAAATTAAATTAATTGCTATGGATTTGGACAATACTTTGCTGGACAGCGACAAGCAGATTTCAGAGCATACTAAGGATGTATTGAAAGCGGCTATTGCAAAAGGGGTACAGATAGTACCAGCTACAGGAAGGATTTTTAAGGCGATTCCAGAAGAGCTGCGTAATATAGAAGGAGTGCGATTTGCACTTTGTTGTAATGGGGCTACAGTATATGATAAGGAAGAAGATAAAATTATTTATACCAACCACCTATCGAAAGAAACAGTATTTCAGCTGTTTGATGTTATGGATAAATATCATTGTACGCAGGATATTTATAAAAATGGACAGGGTTATATGGAAGGAAGATTCCTGAATCATTTGGAGGATTACAATGTAGAAAAGCATATTTATAAATTGGTTCATGAGACTCGTCTGGAAGTGGATAACCTTAGAGAATACATAGAGAAGGACCCTGAAGGAATTGAAAAAATTCAAGGTTTCTTTGATGATATGGAAGAGCGGGAAAAATGTATAGATGAATTAACCGGATTAAATATTGCCAGTGTTGTCAGCTCTCTGACAAATAATATCGAAATGAATCAGTTTGGGTGTGACAAGGGTGATGGATTGACTCATCTGGCACAATATCTTAATATTCCAATGAATCAGATTATGGCCTGCGGAGATGCTGGTAATGATACAAAAATGATCGAAGTGGCAGGAATAGGTGTTGTTATGGAAAATGGAAGGGAAGAATTAAAGGCAATTGCTGATTTTGTTACAAAAACCAATGATGAAGATGGAGTAGCATATGCGATTGAAAAATATGTTTTATAGAGTCAGAAAGGAGAAGTATGAAGCTTGTTCATGTTGCAGATTTACATCTGGGTAAAACAGTGAATGAAATAAATCTGTTAAAAGATCAAGAATACATTTTACAGCAGATTTTGAAAATTACAGTGGAAGAAGAGGCTGATGGAATATTGATTGCAGGCGATATTTATGACCGAAGTATTCCACCGGCAGAGGCTGTTGTTATTTTTGATCGTTTTCTTACAGAACTGTCGGAAAAAGGTATATTTGTCTGTTGCATTGGCGGCAATCATGACTTTGGAGAAAGGTTGGATTTTGGAAAACACTTTTTTGAAAACAGAGATGTTTATATAGAAGGTATGTTTTCCGGTAAAATCAAAGTAATAGAAAAGAGGGATGCATATGGAAGTATTTATATCCATTTGCTTCCTTTTTTTAAACCAATTCAGGTGAAGGCATATTATCAGGATAAAAAAATAGATAGCCCTGAGACTGCTATGAGAGTGCTGCTAGAGGAGCATAGTGTGAAAAAGGATACAAGGAATATTCTTGTAACTCACCAGTTTGTGACTGGGGCAAATACAATGGAAACATCAGAATCTGAGCAGGAAATACTTGTAGGTGGTATGGGACAGATTTCATATGAGTTGTTTTCTGGATTTGATTATGTAGCCTTGGGACATCTGCATGGTCCGCAAAAAGCCGGAAGAGAAGAAATCCGGTACAGTGGTTCACCATTAAAATATTCTTTTTCTGAAGAGTTTCAAAAAAAATCTGTGGTAATAGTGAATATAAAGGAAAAGGGAAACATGGAAATTCATAGCAGATCTTTAAGTTTTTTACATGATATGCGAACCATAAAAGGCCCCATAAAGAAATTGCTTGACCCTGAGGTGTCAGGACAGGAAAATGTGGAAGATTATCTTAGGGTATGTCTGACAGATCGAGAAGAATTGGTGGATCCTGCAGCAAAACTGAGAATGGTTTATCCGAATCTCATGGAATTAACCATGGAAAAAAATCAGGTATCGGAAGAAAAAGATTATATTATCGGAAGAAAAGAGAAAACACCAATGGAAATGGCAGAAAGTTTTTTGAAATTAACATTTGGTGAGGCTGAAGAGGAAAGAATGAAATGTCTGCAGGCACTTCTTGAGGAAGGAAGGCAAGAATTATGAAACCTTTATTATTAGAATTATCTGGATGGGGACCATATCCGTCTGTCAATAAAATAGATTTCTCCAAAATACAAAAGGGTGAGTTGTTTTTAATTACAGGACCCACAGGAGCAGGAAAAACTACGGTTTTTGATGGGATTACTTATGCGCTTTATGGAGAGGTAAGCGGGAAGACCCGTTTAAAAGACGGTCTCCGCAGTGATTTTGCTATGCCTCAGACCGAAACATATGTGATACTGGAATTTTCTCATGGAAGAAATGTATATAAAGTGGAACGACATCCTAAATATATGAGACCGAAAAAAAGAGGCGAAGGAATGATCGCAGAAAAAGAGGATGCGGTATTATATCTAGAAGATGGTTCTGTTATTTCAGGGGTTAATCAGGTAAATCAGAAAATCCGGGAAATTCTGTCAGTAGATTATCAGCAGTTTAAGCAGTTATCTATGCTGGCACAGGGAGAATTTATGGATTTACTAATAACAAAATCAAAAGATAGAGTAGAAATCTTTCGTTCAATTTTTCATACACAGATTTATGAGAAAATGCAGACTCTGGCAGGTGAAAAAGCAAGGAGCCTGAAAAATGATATCATTCAACTGGAAAATAAAATTGAGGAAGCAGTTTCCGGGATTGAAGAAGACCCTCTGATACATGCTGAGTTGGAAAAGAAGGACTATTATGGTGCTTTTTCCAGAGTTCAGGTTATTAAAAAACAGATTTCGGCAGAGGAACAAAAAATAGAAAAAGAACTCCAAAAAACAGAGGAGAAGTTAAGAAAAATTGAACAATTTTGTCAATCTGTTGTAGACTTACAAGAGCGGGTCCGTAAAACAGAATCTGAAGCAGATTATTTGAAAATTGAGGCAGAAGAGGCTAAGGACCGAAAAAATCATTCCAAAGAAAAAGCTGAATTAATGAAAACTGAGATGATTGAAATCCAAAAAAAGAAAGAACGGAGAATGATTTTAGGAGATGCTTTTAGACGGGTGGAAAAAGGAAAATTGCTGATAGTTCAAAAAGGAGAAATAGAAAAGAAACTGGAACAGCAAAAAATACGATGTGCTGTTGCAAAGCACCAGAAGTGGGAAGAAATAGTTAAAAAGCAACAGCAGATGCAGCAACAATTGCTAACAGACAAACAACAGTTAGACCGATGGAAAGAAAAATATCAGAATGCTGATGAGAATTTATTATCAGAAAAAAATAAGCTGTCTAAAATGCAGTCCAGATATTTTGCAGCAAATGTGGGAATTCTTGCAGCAGAATTGAAAGACGGACAACCCTGTCCTGTCTGTGGTTCGATTCATCATCCCCAAAAGGCAAACACAGTTGAGAATGCACCAAAGCAGAAGGATGTGGAACAACAGGCTCTCCTGGTTGAAACGATCCAGAAAGATTTTCATGAATGTTATCAGAAGTTAATGGAATATCAGGAAAAAATTTCAGTTGAAGAACGGATGTTAATAGAGCTGCAAAAAGATATACCGGAAGAACCAGAATGGAATGATGGATGGAATAGAAGGGAGAAACTTAATGTAGCAGATGAAGAGTCTTTATATCAGCAGATACAAAGAGAGTTTGCACTGTTATGCGGTAAAATAGATGGACTTCCTATGGAAATCAAGGAACTTTTAAAAGAGGAAGATAAAATGCGAAGGGAAGATGCGCAGTTATCGAAGGAAATAGAATCTTTTGAAAAGGAACTTGAAAAGGTTTTGAAAAATGCAGAGAATGATACAGTCGATTACGCAAGGAAAAAAGTTTTGCTTGAAGATGCCCAGCTTAAACTGGAACATCTGCAAAAACAACTTCCTGAACAGTCTTTTGTTGAAAATCAAAAACTGCAGAGAGAGCAATTGCATCAAGAGCAGTTTAAGCTAAAAAAACAGAAAGAAGAAAAACTGGTATACTTAGATCGACTTTGTCTGGCGGGAAGTTCATTAAAAGAAAAACTAAAAAAACGAGATAATCTGGAAAAGAAATATGGAATAATAGGAGATGTGGATCGATTAATTAATGGTTCGAATCATTTAAAGCTTAATTTGGAACAATTTGTATTGATTTCATATTTCAAGGATGTATTGAAAGCTGCTAATTTAAGACTTCGGAAAATGACAAATGGAAGGTATGAGATGTATCGTCAGGAAAATGTCAGCGACGGTAGAAAAAAAGATCATTTGGAAATAGAAGTATTGGATTATTACACAGGAAAGAAAAGATCTGTTCGGACACTTTCAGGAGGAGAATCATTTAAAGCGGCGTTATGTCTGGCTTTGGGGTTGTCAGACGTGATTCAAAGTTATGCAGGTGGAATTCAGATAGATATTCTTTTTGTAGATGAAGGGTTTGGTGCACTTGATCATGAGAGTTTGAATCAGGCAATTGATACTTTAGTACATCTTGCAGGAGAGCAGAGAATGATTGGAATCATTTCTCATGTAGAAGAATTAAAAGAAAGAATTGATCGGCAGATTATTATTAAAAAGAAAAAGGAAGGCAGTCAGATTATCAGCAGTTGATTATATTACAATGAAAACTTGACAGAAAAAGTAATAGTGGTATGATAGCCATTGATAAACAAGGGGGAGACTTATGAATAGATTTTTAAAAGCAGGAGTATGTATGGCTTTATGCATGATTATGGCTTTAAACTCAAAATATATTGCAAATGCACAGGAGATTTCTGAGGCAGATGCAACAACAGAATATCAGACAACAGAAGAGGAGAAAGTCACAACAGAGGTAACAACGGAACAGAAAAAAGAATCAACAACACAGTCAGAATCAAAGGTAACAACGGAAACAAAAACAACAGAAAGGAAAAAACATTCAGCCAATATAGCATCTTCAAAAAAAGTTAAAACCAAAAAAGTTAAAACAAAGGAAGATAACAAAAAAGTTAAGAAGGTTATTCCTAGGATTTACAATGATACAAGATTGAAGATGAAGGATTATAAAGAATATATTAATGGATTTGTTTATTTTAATCAGGCAGATCAGGCATGGAATGAAAATGGATATCAAATCCGTAGCAGCGGATGTGGGCCAACAGCAATGGCTGTTTGTATTTCTTCTTTAACAGGGAAATGGATTACCCCGTTGGATACAACTATCTGGGCGTATAAGCATGGCTATTACAGCGGTGATGGAGCCGTACATGAGATGGTGCCCCAAATGGCCGAAGAATACAAGCTGAAATGTAAAGGTCTTGGAACTGATTATGAAGCGATTCGAAAGGCATTATTAAAAAAACATCCGGTAGTAGCATTGATGGGTCCGGGATATTTTACCAATAATGGACATTTTATTGTTTTAGTTGGAATTGATAAGAATGACCAGGTTACAGTGGCAGATGTAGGCAGCAGACAGAGATGCAATTATAAATATCCTTTGAAAAGCATTATAAAACAGGCAAAAGAAGCATCTGCAGGAGGACCGTTCTGGGAAATATTCAAACAGGTGAAACATAAAAAGAAGATACCTGAACAGCCAAGCAAAGAATTTATTTTTTTATATAATGATATGAAATCAGTTCTGCAAAAGAATTATCAGTTAGTTGTTCCGTTAAAAAAGGGGAAATTGGTACAGGAAGATCAATTTGTGACAGTTTCTTCTTTGGATATTAATGATAAAGTTATAGTTTGCGACATCCATAATGGAATAAAATTTGATGTAGGATTGAAAAATGTGATAGAAGAAGTAAAAAAAGAAGCTATAAATTGTTCTTTTTCAAAAACAGTTACCATTGAACCAAATAAAATGAATCGGATGAAATAAAAATAAATATGGCAGAAACCACGTGTTTCTGCCATTTCTAAGATTAAAACTAAAAAAAATGAAAAAAAGTGTTGACATTTGAATGAAAAAAATGTATATTATTATTTGTCGCGAGGCAAGAGAGACATTAAGTCGATGGGATCATAGCTCAGCTGGGAGAGCACCTGCCTTACAAGCAGGGGGTCACAGGTTCGAGCCCTGTTGGTCCCACTCCATGAAAGTGGATTTATAGTTTAATATGGCGATGTAGCTCAGTTGGCTAGAGCATACGGTTCATACCCGTAGTGTCAGCAGTTCGAATCTGCTCATCGCTACTAACAGAGGATGTATTCATAAGAATACATCTTTTTTCTTTTTATTGGTAGATGTGTGGTATAATAAAATATATAAAAAATCATTTAGAAGGAGAAGGAATATGCGGATTGGAATGGGATACGATGTACACAAACTGGTTGAAGGCAGAGATTTAATTCTTGGCGGAATTCATGTGCCTTATGAAAAAGGTCTTTTGGGACATTCTGATGCAGATGTACTGCTGCATGCCATTAGTGATGCATTGCTGGGAGCGGCAGCATTAGGTGATATCGGAAAGCATTTTCCAGACACGGATCCGGAATTTCATAATGCAGACAGTATGAAACTTTTGGAAGAAGTAGTACGGCTTGTGGAAGAAAAAGGATATAAAATAGAAAATGTTGATGCAACAGTTATTGCGCAAAAACCAAAACTTGCATCATTTATTCCTGATATGAAGAAAAACATCAGTAAAGTATTAAAGGTGACAGAAGATCAGGTGAATGTGAAGGCAACAACGGAAGAACATTTGGGATTTACAGGAGAAGGACTGGGAATTAGTTCAAATGCAGTCTGTCTTTTGACAGAAAGGAAATGACATGAATTTATTTTATGACAGGAAAGAAAATAAAGAATCAATTTATCAGATGTATCAGCAAATATTTGAAGATCCAGAAGCGTTTGCCCAATATTATTTTAGAGAGATTTATCCACATAATCAGGTTTTGCTAGCTGCAGAAGATGATGAAATTAAGGGGATGATACATTTAAATCCATATAATATAAAGATTGGAATTGAAGAACAGAAATTAAATTATATTGTTGCAGTTGCTGTCAGAGAAGAATTTCGAAGACAGGGAATCATGGCAAAAATGCTTAAAAAGTGTTTGAATGATATGGCAGGACAAAGGCAGCCTTTTACTTATTTAATGCCTGCAAATAGAGCTTATTATGAGCCGTTTGATTTTGTGTTTATTATGGATTGGAATGAAACTGTCGTAAAAGGAAAAGAAGCAAAACGAGAGGGAGAAATTCTTCCAGCGGCAAAAGAAGAGTATGAGGATATATCGGTCTTTTTAACCTCATTTATGGAAGAATACGGAGTATATACAATACCGGATATAAAATATCTAAAATTAACTGAGAAAGAAAGTAATAGCTGTGATGGAGGCCTGATGGTCTGGAAAAGAAACGGAGAAATAGCCGGAGTTTTTGCACAGGGGTTGGAAGAGGATACGGTTTTTCTTCGCTGGGCATTTTCAATTAAGCCGGAGAAGATGTTACAACAGATTCAAATGTATTATCCAGGTCGTGAAATTGAAATAACAGGTGGAAATTTGCTTCAGGGAGAAAATAATCCCAAAATTATGGCACGAATTACATCATTACAATCATGGGAAAAGTACTTGAAAGGAGACGAAAGTTTTCGGTTTCAGATATTAGTGGAAGATTCTTTGATAAAAGATAATCAGGGAACTTTCCAATTTGAATATCAGGATACGGAACAGAAAATGACAATTAGAAGAATCGAGGAGAAAGAAGGGATTTCCAAAATATCTATTGGTGATTTGACACAGGTATTTTTTGGGTATCATGCGGAAAAAATTTTAGAACAGTATGAATGCCTGCGCAGTATAATACCAGTTGGTCCAGTTTATATTTCCGAGGAGGTATGACTTATGAAACTGATGTTTATTGGAGCTGATCATGAAGTTACAGGTAGCTGTCACTATGTGGAAGCCTGCGGCAAGAAATTTGTTGTTGATTTTGGAATGGAGCAGGGACAGAATATCTATGAAAATGCTGAACTGCCGGTTAGTGCGGCAAAAATAGATTTTGTTCTTCTGACCCATGCTCATATTGATCATTCCGGAATGTTGCCAATGCTTTATGCAAAAGGATTTCGTGGGAAAATATATGCAACTAAAGCAACGACAGATTTATGTCAGATCATGCTTCGTGATAGTGCACATATTCAGGAATTTGAAGCAGAGTGGAGAAACAGAAAAGCCAGAAGATCAGGAAAAGCTGAAGTTGTTCCGGTTTATACTGTTGAAGATGCAATAAATGTCATGAATTATTTTGTGGCTTGTCCATATGATAAAAAAATTTCGCTGTATGATGGAATAGAGATAAGATTTACCGACATAGGGCATCTTTTAGGGTCTTCTAGTATTGAAGTATGGCTTAGGGAAGAGGATAATGAACGAAAACTTGTGTTTTCTGGCGATATTGGGAATTATAATCAACCGCTGATCAAGGATCCGCACTATACAGACTCAGCCGATTATATTATTATGGAATCTACCTATGGTGATCGGTTTCATGGAAAACATCCTAATTATGTAGATGAATTGGCGGAAGTTATCCAAAGAACCTTTGATCGGGGAGGAAATGTGGTGATTCCATCATTTGCAGTTGGAAGAACGCAGGAATTGTTATATTATATCAGACAGATTAAAGAGGATAATCTGGTAAAAAATCATGGAGATTTTAAAGTAATCGTAGATAGTCCTTTGGCAGTTGAAGCTACTCAGATTTTTAACAGTGATGTGGAAGACACCTATGATGAAGAGGCCATGGAATTGGTACAAAAAGGAATCAATCCTATTACGTTTTCAAATCTTCATTTATCCATTACCACAGATGAATCCAAAGCCATAAATTTTGACCAGGAGCCTAAAGTAATCATTTCAGCATCTGGAATGTGCGATGCAGGAAGAATCAGACATCATCTGAAGCATAATCTTTGGAAAACTGAAAACTGTATTGTGTTTGTAGGTTATCAGGCTTATGGAACATTAGGAAGAGCTTTGGTGGAAGGTGTTAAAGAGGTAAAACTCTTCGGAGAAAATATTTCTGTAAAAGCAGAAATATTACGTCTGGAAGGAATTAGCGGGCATGCAGATAAAAATGGATTGATTCGATGGGTGGAAGAGTTTAAAAAGAAACCGGAAAAAGTATTTGTTGTCCATGGTGAAGATAAAGTTTGTGATATGTTCGCAGAATGTTTGAAAGATGAACATGGGATTGATGCCCAGGCACCTTTCAGTGGAGATGTTTTTGATTTGATATCAGGAAGATGGATTGCATGGGGAACAAAAGAACTGGTTAAGAAAAAAGCACATCCGGCAAGCAGTGCATTTATCCGTCTGAAAACTGCAGGAGAACGGCTTCAGGTAGTAATTGATCATAATGAAAATGGCACAAATAAAGATCTTGCCAAATTTGCTGATCAGATTCTGGCTCTTTGTGAAAAATGGGAAAGGTAGAAACATCGTGTATCAAAAGCCGGAAGTTTTATATGGGACTATCCAAAAGGGAAGAAATCTGTTATGATGTTAGGCGGCGGAATGTTGTAAATGCTTTATGTCTATGGAACAGTAGGAGGAAGAGTTTAAATATGACAGTATTAAAAGCAGAAGATATGATGTGTGACCATTGTGTGGAAAGAATCAAGAATGGATTAGAAGATGAAGGAATACAGGTGGAAGTTGATTTAAGTGAAAAAACAGTTTCCATCGATGGTGATGATAAAGATGTTGAAAAGGCAAAAGATATTCTTGGAGACCTGGGGTTTTTTGCAGAAGAGATTTGAACTGGAGTAGAATTATAATAAAAAAGGGTATTGCGGATGTAATACCCTTTTTGCATTTTCAGAAAGAGTGTGTTACTATCTAATATGGTGTGCTAGGATAAATTAAGAAAGAAAAAGTTCTGTATAAAAGGAGCAGATTATGAAAGAGACAAAAAGAAAATCAGAAGAATCCGTTCGGATTAACAAGTATTTAAGTCAGGCGGGAGTCTGTTCCAGAAGACAGGCAGATGTTTATGTTGAACAAGGGAAGGTTTTGGTTGATGGAATACCAGCTGTCAGTGGAACCCGGGTATTGCCGGGACAAAAAGTGACATTTGAAGGAAAACCGATTTCCATACAGGAAGATCTGGTATTTCTGGCTTTTCATAAACCTAAAGGAGTTGTATGTACATCAAGTAAAATTGAAAAAAATAATATTATCGATTATATAAATTATCCCGTAAGAATATATCCTGTAGGGAGACTGGATAAAGACTCTCAGGGATTGATTCTACTCACCAATGACGGTGAAGCTGCTAATAAAATTATGAAAGCAAGAAATTATCATGAAAAAGAATATGAAGTAACGGTAAATAAAAGAATTGAAAAAGAATTTATTGATGGAATGAGAAGACCGGTACCACTTGATGAAATAGGAGCGGTGACCAGAAGCTGTCAGGTGAGAAAAGAGGGACCAAATCAGTTTCGTATTATTTTGACACAGGGATTAAATCGTCAGATTCGAAGAATGTGTGAATATTTTGGATATCGTGTGACAAAATTAAAAAGGGTTAGAATAATGAATATACATCTGGGAGATTTAAAAGAAGGAGAATATAGAGAATTAACTTCTGACGAATTGCATCAGTTAAAAAAGGAGCTTAATCGTGAGTGATTTAAAACGAATGAAAGAATTAATAGAGATTCTAAATAAAGCAGGAAAAGCCTATTATCAGGAGAACCATGAAATTATCAGTAATTATGAATATGATAAATTATACGATGAGCTTCTTGCATTAGAAAAGGATACAGGGACAATATTGTCTAACAGCCCAACCATCCATGTTGGTTATGAGCTAATGACTGCGCTGGAAAAAGAAGATCATCCATCTCCAATGTTGTCTCTTGATAAGACAAAGGAACCACAGCAGCTGGCATCCTGGCTTGGAGAAAAAGAAGGGCTGCTGTCGTGGAAACTGGATGGATTGACAATTGTGCTGACTTATGAAAATGGCGACCTGGTAAAAGCAGTAACAAGAGGAAATGGCGAAGTTGGAGAAGTTGTAACCAACAATGCAAAAGTATTTGTTAATATTCCAAGGAAAATCAAATATCAAGGAACATTGGTTATTCGTGGCGAGGCAGTTATTCCGTATTCTGTTTTTAAAAAAATGAATGAAGAAATTGAAAATGTGGATAGTCAGTATAAAAATCCAAGAAATTTATGCAGTGGTTCAGTAAGACAACTGAATAATGAAATCACTGCAAAAAGAAATGTTCACTTTTATGGATTTAGCATTGGTGATGTGGAAGATGTGGATTTTCACAATTCTCTGGAAGAAAAAATACAATGGGCTGAAAATCTTGGATTTGATATGGTGGAGTATGTAAGAGTAAATCGTGATAATATCCAAGAAGCAATCCAGAAATTTGCAGAAAAAATAGCTGGTTTTGATTTGCCGTCAGATGGTCTGGTTTTGGCATATGATGATATTGCATATGGAAAAAGTCTGGGAAGAACAGCAAAATTTCCTAAAGATTCCATAGCTTTTAAATGGGCGGATGAAACAGCAGATACAAAATTAAAGGAGATAGAATGGAGTCCATCTAGAACAGGATTAATTAATCCTGTAGCCATATTTGAACCGGTAGAACTGGAAGGTACTACAGTAAGTCGTGCAAGCCTTCATAATATCAGTGTAATGGAAGAACTGGAATTAGGTATTGGAGACGAGATTACAGTGTACAAGGCAAATATGATTATTCCGCAGCTGGCAGAAAATAAAACAAGAAGCGGAAAAATTCATATTCCTGAACATTGCCCTGCATGTGGAGGAGAGACAAAAGTTCAAAATGAAAATGGTATCAAAACTCTAATCTGTACCAATGAATTTTGCAGTGCCAAAAAGATAAAGTCTTTTTCTCATTTTGTTTCTCGTGATGCAATGAATGTAGATGGCTTATCAGAAGCAACCCTGGAAAAAATGATTCATCAGGGATTTTTAAAAGAGCTATATGATTTGTTCACGTTAAGTCAGTATAAAGATGAGATATTGGAAATGGAGGGCTTTGGAGAAAAGTCTTATGAGAAGCTCATTCAGTCTATTGAAAAATCCAGAGATGTACTTCTGGCAAACTTTATTTATAGTCTTGGTATATCAAATGTGGGATTGTCTAATGCAAAACTTATATGCAGACATTTTCAGGATGATTTCAATGCTATTAGAAAAGCAGAAGTTGAAGATTTTATTGCAATAGATCAGATCGGACCAATGATTGGAGAAGCCATAACAGCATATTTTAGAACAGAGCACAACAGGATGGTTATAGATAAGCTGCTGGAATGGATCAGGTTTGAAAAAAATGAAGAGCAGTCCAAGGAACAGATTCTAGAGGGCCGGATTTTTGTAATTACAGGTTCCTTGAATCATTTTGAAAACAGAAAAAAACTTCAGGAGAGGATAGAGTCTCTTGGAGGGAAAGCAACAGGATCTGTATCTAAAAAGACCAGCTTTTTAATTAATAATGATAAAGAATCAACATCATCAAAAAATAAAAAGGCAAAAGATCTTGGAATTCCTATTATTAGTGAGGAAGATTTTTTGCAGATGATTGAAAAATAGAGTTTTATAAAATGAAGGAGATGAAACACTATGCCAATACGTATTGATAGTGATTTGCCTGCAAAGGCTATTTTGGAGGAAGAAAATGTTTTTGTTATGGACAATGAGAGGGCATGTACACAGGATATTCGTCCGCTGCGCATTGCAATCTTAAATCTTATGCCAAATAAACTGGATACAGAACTTCATCTATTAAGAAGTCTTTCTAATACTCCTTTGCAGCTGGATATTGTTTTTTTACAAACAGAGTCTTATGTTCCAACGCATGTTCCAGAATCACATCTTGAAAAGTTTTATAATTACTTTTCAGAAATCAGAGATAAAAAATTTGATGGACTTATTATTACCGGAGCACCTGTTGAGCTAAAAGAATTCGAAGAAGTTGCATACTGGGATGAAGTTGCAGAAATCATGGAATGGTCCAAAACCCATGTAACATCGACTTTACATATTTGCTGGGCGGCACAGGCCGGTTTATATTATCACTATGGAATTAAAAAGAACATTCTGAATAAAAAGATTTCAGGGGTATATGAACACCATCCGGTACATAATAAAATTCCTTTGGTAAGAGGATTTGATGATAAATTTTATGTTCCACATTCAAGGAATACCGGGGTAGATGGTGATGCAATCAGAGCTAACAAAGAACTTACAATTGCAGCAGAATCAGAAGAAACAGGTCCTTATTTGATTTTAAATCATGATGGAAGTCAGATTTTTGTAACAGGACATCCAGAATATGATGTGATGTCACTTCATCAGGAATATGTCAGAGATATGAAAAAAGGATTAAATCCGGACATACCTAAAAATTATTATAAAGATGATGATCCGAAAAAGGGACCGGTAAAATCATGGAGATGTCATGCAAATGCAATGTACTATAACTGGCTGAATTATTATGTTTATCAGGTAACTCCGTATGAGCTGTAGATGAAAGGAATTTTTATGATCAGATTAATTGCCACAGATATTGATGGAACATTAGTAAAAGACGGAACATTGGATTTGAATCCGGAATATTTTGATGTGATTCGCCAATTAAGAAGCAGAGGCGTTTTATTTCTGGCAGCAAGTGGACGTCAGAGAGAAAGTATTACAAAAGTTTTTACACCGGTAAAGGATGATATTGCTTTTATTTCAGAAAATGGGACATGTATTCATTCAAAAGATTATCAATATGTTGATGTAATCCAGCCGGAAGTGGTACGTGCTTATATTGATGAAGCAAGAAGATTTCCAGGATGCGAAGTATCTATTAACAAAGATAATATGGGTTATTTTGAGAATTATGGAGTCTATAATCATTTAGTGAATGATTATGGATATCGTGGGAAAATGGTAGATGATATAGGAGAATACGCAGAAGATGTTTGTAAAATTTCAATGTTTCACCACCGTGATATTGAAAAAGTTGTTGGACAGGATTTTCTGGAACGATGGAACAGGATTATGCATGTAACTTTCTCAGGGAAGTTCTGGATTGACTGCTCTAATAAAGGTGTGACAAAAGGCTCAGCGCTGAAACATTTTCAGGATGATTATCATATTACTCCAGATGAAACGCTGGCATTCGGTGATAATCTCAATGATATAGAAATGCTGCAGAGGGCAAGTCATAGTTTTGCTGTAGCGAATGCAAGAGATGAAGTAAAGGCTGCTGCTAATTTTATAGCACCTTCCTATAAAGAAGATGGTGTGTTACAGGTATTAAAAGCAGTATTAAGAGGTGAATTATGTTAGAAGCTGTTATATTTGATATGGATGGTGTTATTGTTGATACAGAACCTGTTTATTTTAGAGCAATTAATGGTTTTTTGAATCAATTTGGATATCATATGGATAAAAAATATAATGAAAAATTTTTTGGAGTTTCTTCTTATGATGCATGGTCAACCATTAAAAAGGATTTTGCCCTGGAAAATGTTTCTGTTGAAGAATGCGTGCAGGGAATGATGCAAATACGAAATCAGATTATTAAAGAAGAAGGTTATGCTCCAATTAAGGGAACCGTTTCATTGATTAAAGAATTGCATGAAGCAGGAATTCCAATGGCAGTGGCATCTTCTTCTGCTTTGAAAGATATTGAAGAAATTACAAAATATTTCGGTATCAGAGATTGCTTTAAAGATATTGTATCTGGGATAGATGAATGTGAAAATGCGAAACCTTTTCCAGATGTATTTTTAAAGGCAGCAGATAAACTGGGAATCAGACCTGATCGATGTCTTGTGATTGAAGATTCTGATAATGGAGCACTTGCTGCAAAAAGAGCGGAAATGAAGGTAATAGGATATCGAAATCCTGATTTTGGTAATCAGGCACTGGAAAATGCAGATTATATTGTGGAAACCATGGAAGACGTAAATCTAAAATTATGCCGTACAGTGGGAGAGTAATTATGAGAAGGAAAGAAAAGAAAATATTAAAATTTGTATTTCTTTTTGTTGTAGTTTTTGGAATATCTGTATTATCAGAAAATCAGGAGAAAGTAGTTTCAGCCAATGAAAAATTTTCTGTGCATTACATCGATGTAGGTGCCGGAGATGGAGCATTACTTCAGTATGGAGAAGGAGAAAATGCAAAATATGCATTGATTGATGCAGGACCAATCAAATATGAAAGAACAGACGATGCATGGGTTAATACAAGTGATGTTGTTTTAAATTATTTAAAAAGCCATAATATTACGAAATTGGAGTTTGCATTGGTAACGCATCCCCATGTAGATCATATGGGAGGATTTTTATCTATTTTTGAAGATGATGATATCCATATAAAAAAGATTTATGTGAATCAAAATACCATCAATCTGAATAATCCAAATTTTTCTACAACAGATAATCTTTATGACACAGATATTATCCGAAGATTTAATGAAGCTTTAGAAAAAAGACAGAGGAAATCCAAAGAAAAGAAACTGGAAGAATTTGTTGTAGAAGAACCTGTTGCAGGGAAGAAGGTATGGCTTGGACCGGAGGGTGAAGGTATGCTTATGGAAATACTTGGACCGGTTGATACAGATTTTATTTTTGGACGTGCGGTAAGTCTTGTAGCCCGACAGGTAAATAAATATTCAGTGGTCTGTAAACTGACATATGGAACGAATACGTTTTTAATGACCGGAGATACACAGAAAGAGCCTGTACAGGATATGATATCAAAAGGTAAAAATCTTCAGGCACAGGTTTTGAAAGTACCTCATCATGGTAAGCAGGACATTACAGAGGAAAACAAAAAAGGAGATTACACATCAGATCATAAGCTGCTGTTTGACCGTACACAAGGAGCATTGGCTATTGTAAGTAATGGATATAAAAACGTAAACAGATCACCAATGGACAGAACGGTACGGGATCTTGGAGAGTATAACATATATACCACTAGCCATAACGGAAGCATAAAGGTTGTATCTGATGGAAAGAAACTTTCTATTGAAGGCAGCAAGTCGTCAACTGCAGAAGAATATGGAGAATATATACCCAAAACAAGAAGCTCACGGCTTTTAAGTACTGTAAATGTTAAGACAACAGGGGCAAAAACGTTGAATCCTACAAGAAGTGATGCAGCCAATACATATAATTTATATGAGAAAAAAACAGTTACAGTGAGTTTTTCAGCAACAGCACGTTCATTTACTGACCTGACGGCAATTCAGTATAAAGTGGTAAATAAAGGCTGTAGCAATACAAAAGTGTCTTATAAAAATGGAAATCAGGTAACTATAGGGGATGGATTCTGTGGGCGTATTTATGTCAGATTTGTGACACCTCTTGGCTCAACAGTCATGAAATTGCCGGGATTTACTGTGGATACCAAGGCACCTGTATCGGCTAAGATTAAAGGAAATAAAAAAGGTATTAAAACTTTATCTCTATCTTCAAAAAACAGTTACAATACAAAATTTAAAAAATATATTAAGTTATATTTCTCTGCCTCCTATGGAACAAGCGGCAAATATTGCACAAAATATAAAATCGTACCAAAAGGAAAAAGTGCATCCGGATATAAGTGGAAGACAGGAAATAGTGTAACTTATAAGACCAAAAAGAAAAAAGTCAGAGTGTATGTAAGATTTACTGATAAATCCGGAAATATTACAGAACGAAAAACCAATGGTTTTTATATAAAATAAAGGAAGCAGATTCATGACATATGAAGAATCAATAAATTATTTAAATAAAACAGCAGGATTCGCCAAGAAATCACCGATTAATAATATAGAATATCTTCTGGAGTGTCTTGGAAATCCTCAAGATAGCTTACGACTGATTCATGTGGCAGGAACTAATGGCAAAGGCTCTACATGCATGTTCCTGGAAGCGTTACTAAAGGAAAAAGGCATGAGAACAGGAGTGTTTTCTTCTCCTCATTTGCTATGTGTCAATGAACGTATTCGTATCAATGGAGAGAATATTGAAAATCAGTTATTTTCAGAAGTCTTTAAAGAGGTATCAGAAGCTGTAAAAAAAGCAATAGGAGATGGGAGACAGCATCCCTCGTTTTTTGAAATGCTTTTTTTAATGGCAATGGTATCATTTCAAGAAGAAAAACTGGATTATTGTATTGTGGAGACGGGAATGGGTGGAAGATATGATGCCACCAATATGATTTTACCTAAAGTAAGTATATTAACAACAATCAGTATGGACCATATGGAATTTCTTGGAGAGTCACTTGATAAAATTGCTTATCATAAGGCAGGAATCATAAAAGAAGGAGTTCCTGTAATTTCTGCAAAACAGGAAAAGCAATGTATGAGAGTTATACAGGAAGAAGCAGAAAAGAAAAATGCGCCGTTGGAAATACTTTCTGAAGATAATCTTAATTTTATAGAAAAATATGGGAAATATATTGATTTTTTAAATTCCAGTGCGTATGATAAGAAGAGAGTTACTGGTAAAAATGTTGCGGGAAAATTCCAGAGAGAGAATCTAGCTCTTGCCCTGAAAGCGGCAGAATGTATTTTAGGAACATTTGAAGAACCGGTAATTTTTCATGCATTGGAAAAAATCAGAATGCCAGGACGTATGGAAGAAGTACTGCCTGGGGTTTATGTGGATGTGGCACATAATATACAGGGGATTGAAGCTTTCTGTGCTACCGTTGAGGAACACTTTAAAGGCAGAAAGAGAATAATATTTGGAGCTTCCCATAAGAATGAAGAAGATCATATGCGCCATATTCTGGAATCAATGAATGGACTAGAATCATTCCAGACAATTTCCATTAATGGAAGGGTTGTAGATGAAAAAGAATTTCAGAACGCATTTGAAGAAATGATAAGAGTAAAAGATAAAGAAACCATTTGTTTTGTAGTAGGATCATTTTATCTGGTTGGAATAACCAAACAGTATATATCCAGGAGGAAAGAATATGTTAAATTTTAATGAAGAATTAGAAAAATTTCAGCCTTGTGCAGATTTAGAACAGGCAGTGGAAAATATTTATGGCGATGAATTAAAAGAAATTAAAAAGAATAAAACAGAATTATATAAGGCAAATCAGATTATAAAAAAGTATAATCAGGCATTAAATTATGCTAAACAGGGAAATGATGACCTGGCAATGCTCCAGTTAAAGAATGTAGTATCTGCGATTCCTAATTTTGTAGATGCATATCTTTTAATGGCATTGTTATCTGTGAAAGCAGAAGATTTTGAAACAGCCCAGGAAGCTGTTAATAATATTTTTAAAGTTGATCCGGAAAATGAATCTGCAAAGGAATATATGAAGGAATTTAATGCAGAAATTAAGAATCCAGAAGATGTTGAACATGAGTCTGAAGAAAAAGAAAAGAGTAAAAAGTCAACAGAGACTGCAAAAGGAATAAAAAATCCATTTAAAGCAAAATCATTTGATAATACTGATTCTTCTAAAGGACCGATGTTTTACATGGTAACAGGTCTGATCATTGGAGTGATTGTATCTGTAGCGTTGATTTATCCAACAGTAAAAGCAAGTTTTTCTCACAAAACATCTACACAGGTGGAAGATTATAAAGAGCAGATTCTTGCAAAGGACACACAGCTTAAAGCAGGAGAAAAGAAGATTAAAGAGGCACAGGAAGCACAGAAAAAAGCAGAAGATGAGCTGGAAGAGTATATTGGTACCAGTAAAAAAGATGGTATTTATGATCTTCTTTTAAAAGCTTTACAGCAGTATAGTGATAAGAATTACACTGAATCTGCAAATGCACTTTTGGATATAGATCGTAAAAAGCTTACTACAAAGAATATGAAGAGTATTTATGATGATTTAAAAACTAAAGTTTATCCAAATGCACAAAAAGGGCTTTATACAGAAGGATTGAATGCATATTATGCAAAAGATTATAAAAAGGCAGTTGATTATTTTAAAAAAGCAATCAAGATCAGTGATACAGATGTAAACTCTTATTATTATCTTGCAAGAGCTTATGAAGACAATGGAAATACGAAAAGTGCCATTAGCACTTATGAGAAAATAATTAAAAAATTCCCTGGAACAAGAAGTGCTACTAATTCACAGAATCGTATGAATGCATTACAGCAGAAAACAAGCAAGAATTTATAGTTTGTTTTTGTTAAAGGATATACATCATTATTTGAACTACACAAAAGATAAAAGAAAGAAGGATGATCTGGAAGAATCCGCCTTCTCTTTTATCTTTTTTTTATTACATAGGAAATTTCACTATGAAAGAACTTGTATGAACTGATGCTAAAGCATAATAGATTGGAAGGAGAGAGAAAAATGGCAACAGAATATCAGATAGAAAACAGGAAATTATGCATTAAGCTTGATGGAGAACTAGATCATCATATGGCGGAGAAAGTCCGGCATCAATGTGAAATTATATTAAAATCTTATCCGATTCAGGATATAGAATTTGATTTTGAAAAATCAGATTTTATGGATAGTTCAGGAATAGGAGTAATTCTTGGAAGATATAAACAGATTCAGCCAATGGGAGGCAAAGTGTATTTAAGTCATATGAATGATGTTATTCAGCGAATTGTTCATATGGCGGGTCTTGAGAAACTGGTAATAGAAATATAAGGGAGGAATATTATGGTACATTTAGAATTTAACAGTGAATCTGAGAATGAAGGAATTGCACGAGTGGTTACAGCAGCATTTATAATGAAGTTTGATCCCACAGTAGAAGAAATGGCAGATGTAAAAACAGCTGTTTCAGAAGCTGTGACAAATTGTATTGTACATGCTTATAATGACTCAGAGGGAATGATTCAATTTGATTTATGGAATAAAGATAAGACCCTTTATCTTGCGGTTGAAGATTTTGGTATTGGTATTAAGGACGTTCAAAAAGCTATGGAACCAATGTATACAACAAAACCGGAAGATGAAAGAACAGGCATGGGATTTTCTTTTATGGAGGCTTTTATGGATAAGGTAGAAGTTTTTTCTAAGGAAGGAAAAGGTACAAGAGTAGAGATGTCAAAAACTTTTGGAGGAAATGATAATATACATGGATGAGACAAGAAATCTTTTGAGGCTTACAAAAGATGGAGATGTACATGCCAGAGAGAAATTGATTTTAGATAATATGGGATTAATATGGAGTGTGGTTAAAAGGTTTACCAACAGAGGATATGATCCTGAAGATTTATTCCAGATTGGAAGTATCGGCCTGTTAAAAGCAGTGGATAAATTTGATCTTGCTTATGATGTTAAATTTTCTACCTACGCAGTACCTATGATTACAGGGGAGATAAAAAGATTTTTAAGAGATGATGGAATGATTAAGGTCAGTCGTTCTTTAAAAGAAAATGCATATAAAATAAAACAGGCAAGAGAACAGATTTCAATGAAATATCAGAGAGAAGCAACGATAGAAGAAATTGAGAAAGAAACATGTCTGGGTCGAGAAGAAATTGTTGTAGCATTGGAGTCTAATAAAGAAGTGGAATCTTTGCATCAGACAACTTTTCAAGGAGACGGGAATGAAATTCAGCTGTTAGATCGATTAACAAAAGATGAAAATCAGGAAGAAATGATTTTAAATCATGTGCTGCTTGAAGAATCATTAAAATGTCTTAAAGAAGAAGAACGAAAGTTAATTAAATATAGATATTTTTGTGGAAAGACACAGCAGGAAATTGCAGAAATTCTACAGATTTCTCAGGTTCAGGTATCCAGGATGGAAAAAAAGGTATTACGACGTTTGAAAGAACAAATCGTTGGACATTCAGGGAAAATGTGTTAGAATAAGATAAATTAGTATGAAATTAATCAAGTCTGTGGATAATTCATCCATTTTCCCAAACAAAGGAGAACAACTTATGATATATCAGGAAAAATCGGTGGTGGAACTGCGTGAAATTGCCAAAGAACGAAACATATCGGGAATATCTGCTCTTAAAAAAAGTGAATTGATTGAGACTTTAGAAGAGTATGATAAAAAGAACAGCCCTAAAAAAACAACAGGAAAAGAATTTCCTAAAAATATGAAAAGTCTGGATAGCGGTGAAAAGGCCAATGGAATTCTGGAAGTTATGCCAGATGGTTATGGATTTATTCGATGTGAAAATTATCTTCCAGGAGATAATGATATTTATGTCTCTCCGGCGCAGATTCGTAAATTTAATTTGAAGACGGGAGATATTTTATCAGGAGCAATTCGCGTAAAGACTCAAAGTGAAAAATTCAGTGCGTTACTTTTTGTGGAATCGGTAAATGGCTATAAGCCGGATATTGCAGCAAAAAGACAGCATTTTGAGGATTTGACTCCAATTTTCCCAGATGTAAGATTAGGAATGGAAACAAGAAAATCTTCATTGCCAATGAGAATGGTTGATTTATTGTCTCCAATTGGGAAAGGACAGAGAGGAATGATTGTTTCTCCTCCGAAGACAGGAAAAACAACACTGTTGAAACAAATTGCACAAAGCATCAGCAATAATTATAAAGATATCAAATTAATCGTATTACTTATTGATGAGCGTCCTGAAGAAGTAACTGATTTTAAGGAGTCTATTGAAGGAGAAAATGTAGAGGTAATTTATTCAACTTTTGATGAACTTCCAGAGCATCATAAGCGTGTATCTGAAATGGTTTTAGAACGTGCAAAAAGACTGGTAGAACATAAAGAAGATGTGGTTATTCTGCTGGATAGTATTACACGTCTTGCCAGAGCTTATAATCTGACAGTTCCGCCAAGTGGAAGAACTCTGACAGGTGGTCTTGATCCGGCGGCACTTTATATGCCAAAGAAATTTTTTGGTGCAGCGAGAAATATGAGAGAAGGCGGAAGTCTGACAATTCTCGCAACAGCACTGGTAGAAACCGGAAGCCGTATGGATGATGTTATTTTTGAAGAATTTAAAGGAACTGGTAACATGGAAGTTGTTTTAAGTCGAAAACTGGCAGAAAAAAGAATTTTTCCTGCTGTTGACATTGCCAAATCCGGTACGCGAAGAGAAGAATTATTACTTACAAATGAGGAATTAGAAGTTGTAACGGCTCTTCATAAAGAATTATCCGGTAATAAATCCGAAGAATTTTTAGAGCAAATGATGGATCTGTTTAAAAGAACAAAAGATAACAAAGAATTTGTTCAGTATACCAAAAAATCATTATTACGAAGCAAATAAAAGTGTTTTTTTATAATAATGAAAAAATCATTGCAATTTAAATATTACTATGATAAAATAAAAAAGCTGTTTGTAAAATAACAGTGACGAAAGTCGAAGTATGTGTACGTTGGCAAAATCCAACGAATTTGTTTTAGAAGAGGAGATAGATAACATGCGTGAAGGAATTCATCCAAATTATTATCAGGCTAAAGTAGTATGCAACTGTGGAAACGAATTTGTAACAGGATCTACAAAAGAAGATATCCACGTAGAAATTTGTTCAAAATGTCATTCATTCTACACAGGTCAGCAGAAAGCTACTCAGGCTCGTGGACGTATTGATAAGTTCAATCGTAAATATGGTGTTAAGTAGAAAAGTAAGGAATCAGGTTGAGGTTATCATTAATCTCAACCTTTTCTTTTTTTATTGTACAGAGAATTTCTATATAATAAAAAACGCTCCGTGAGGATGCGATTAGATGCAGGTCCTTTAAAAATGGAGGATTTAGGAAGTTAATGCGGACTTGTCCGCTTTGTTTAGTAGTAAAAGGGAGATAAAATATGGCGGTTTTAATTGGCGGTCAGGCGGTTATGGAAGGTGTAATGATGAAGAATATGAATCGTTATGCTGTTTCTGTAAGAAAACCCAATGGTGAAATAGAAACAAAAGTGGATGATTGTGTTAGTTTTTCAGATAAGCATCCGTTATTTAAGCTGCCAATTCTTCGGGGAATGGTAAATTTTGTAGAATCCATGGTCATCGGAATGAAGACTTTGAATTATTCTGCTTCTTTTTTTGAAGATGAGGAAGAGGAAGAATCAGGAAAATTTGAAGAAATAGTAGAAAAGCTTTTTTCAGGAAAAGGTGAAAAAGTCATGATGGGAATCATCATGTTGATTTCTTTTGCGATATCCATTGGATTATTCATGGTACTTCCATATCTTGTTTCAGAAGGTGTGAGTTACTGGATTAAAAATAAATATATTATACTATTAATAGAAGGAATAGTAAGAGTCGGCATTTTCCTTGGTTATATTGTTCTGATTTCAAAAATGAAGGATATTAAGCGTGTATTTATGTATCATGGAGCAGAGCATAAAACGATTAATTGCCTGGAAGCGGGAGAAGATCTGACTCCACAGAATGTTATGAAATATACACGGCTTCATAAAAGATGTGGAACCAGCTTCCTGTTCATTGTTATGATTATCAGTATGGTGTTTTTCTTCTTTATTCGTGTAGATACCATCTGGCTTAGGGTAGTATCAAGATTGCTTCTTTTGCCAGCTGTAGCAGGAGTATCCTATGAATTTATTCGTTTGGCCGGGAGAAGTGACAGTAAGGTGATAGAAAAATTAAGTAAGCCAGGATTATATCTGCAGAAACTGACTACCAGAGAACCTGATGAATCAATGATAGAAGTTGCTATTGCATCGGTAGAGGGTGTTTTTGACTGGAGAGAATATTTAGAAAAGGAACGGGAGAACCATGAATAGAAGAGAATGGGTCCAACATGGGCAGAAAATTCTGGAAGAGCAAAATATCGACAATGCTTCAGGAGAAGCATGGTATATGTTTTCCCATTGCCTGAATGTATCCAGAGAAGATTATCTGTTTGGAATGACAGAAGAGGTATTAGATGAAAAAGGACTGATAAAATATCAGGATATGATAAGAAAACGTGCAGAAGAAAGAATCCCGTTACAATATTTGATTGGAACACAGGAATTTATGGGGTATACTTTTTTAGTAACTCCAGATGTACTGATTCCAAGAGCAGATACGGAAACTGTTTTAGAAGAAGTGATAGCTACAGGAATTCGCCCTGAGAAGATTCTTGATATGTGTACGGGTTCTGGTTGTATTGCCATTAGTTTATCATTGATTTTAAAACCAGGATTATGCATAGGAACAGACATAAGTGAAAAAGCATTAAAGATTGCGAAAGATAATGGCGAAAATCTGTCTCCTATGGTAAAATTTATTCAAAGTGACCTTTTTGAGAATGTAACAGGAACGTATGATTTGATTATCTCCAATCCTCCTTATATTACAACAAAAGAATGTGAAAAATTAATGCCAGAAGTCAGAGATCATGAACCCATGCTGGCATTGGATGGAAAAGAGGATGGACAGTACTTTTACAGGAAAATAATAAAAGAAGCAATGGATTATCTGGAACCAGGAGGAATGCTTGCTTTTGAGATTGGATATGATCAGGGAGAAGCAGTGAAGAAATTAATGGAAGCAGAGGGATTTGTTTCCGTTACAATAAAGAAAGATCTGGCAGGACTGGACCGACTGGTCTTTGGAAACGCAAGAGAAGGAGAGAAACATGTTTGATAAATTAGAAAGTTTGGTAGATCGTCTGGATACAGTACTTCAGGAGTTAAATGATCCTGATGTGGCATCTGATCCAAATCGTTTTCGTGATTTGATGAAAGAACAGAATGATTTAACCCCAATTGTGGAAAAATTTAAAGAGTACCAGGCAGAAAAACAAAATGTAGAAGAAAGTCTGGAACTATTGGATGAAGAAACAGATGAAGAAATGAAAGAACTTGCAAAAGAGGAATTGGCAGAATCCAAGGCAAATGTTGAACGTCTGGAAGAAGAATTAAAAATTCTCCTGATACCAAAGGATCCAAATGATGATAAAAATATCATCGTGGAAATGCGTGCAGGTGCAGGTGGAGATGAAGCTGGACTGTTTGTTGCTGACGTTGCAAGAATGTATCGAAGCTATGCAGAAGGACGCAGATGGAAAGTCAATACATTAAGTTTTAATGAAAGTGGTATTGGTGGATTTAAGGAACTGGTGTTTATGGTTTCTGGTCAGGGTGCATATTCACGTTTCAAATATGAAAGTGGTGTTCACCGTGTGCAGAGAATTCCAGCCACAGAATCAGGAGGAAGAATTCATACTTCTACAATTACAGTGGCAATTATGCCTGAAGTGGAAGAAGTTGAAGTTGAAATTGATTTAAATGATTGTCGTTTTGATGTATTCCGTGCATCAGGAAACGGTGGACAGTGTGTCAATACAACTGATTCCGCAGTAAGACTGACTCATATACCAACGGGAATCGTAGTATCCTGTCAGGATGAAAAATCCCAGTTAAAGAATAAGGATAAAGCTTTAAAAGTACTTCGTTCTCGTCTGTATGAGCTGGAGCAGCAGAAAGCCCACGATGAAGAAGCAGCAAAACGTAAAAGTCAGATTGGTACAGGAGATCGTTCTGAAAAGATTCGTACCTACAATTATCCACAGGGACGTGTTACAGATCATAGAATTAAGCTGACACTCCATAAACTGGATTCGATTATGAATGGGGATCTGGATGAGTTGATTGATAGTCTGACTGCAGCAGATCAGGCAGCAAAGCTTGCAAATATGAATGAAGATTAAGAATAATAAAATCTGAGGTGTATGATGAAAGATGGATTTATAAAAGTTGCTTGTGCAACACCAAAAGTTAAAGTAGCAGATCCTGTATATAATGCCGAAGAAATTATAAAGATCATCAAAGAGACTGGAGCCAATGGGGCCAGTCTTTTGGTGTTTTCAGAGCTAACCATTAGTGGTTACACATGTGGCGATTTATTTTTACAGGAACCATTGTTGAAAGCATGTAAAGAACAGTTAATAAACATAGCCAGATCAACAAAAGATATGAATATGGTCGTAGTAGTAGGATGTCCATTGGTTGTTAAACATAAATTATATAATTGTGCAGCTGTTTTGCATGATGGAGAAATTCTTGGAATCGTACCAAAGACCCATTTGCCAAATTATGGGGAATTTTATGAACTGCGTCACTTCACATCTGGAAAAGATATAGATGAAATGATATGGTTTGGTGATAATCCGGTAAGTGTCTATACCAATCAGTTGTTTGTCTGTGAGGAGATTCCGGAATTAGTGATTGCCTGTGAGGTTTGTGAGGATTTATGGGTTCCATTGCCGCCAAGCACTTTTCATGCAATGGCTGGGGCAACAGTAATCTGTAATCCATCTGCCAGCGTAGAAACAACAACCAAGGAAGTTTACAGAAGAAGTCTGGTTGCCAATCAGTCTGCAAGACTTTTAGCTGCTTATGTGTATGCCAATGCAGGAGAGGGAGAATCTACACAGGATGTTGTATATAGCGGACATCATTTAATCTGTGAAAATGGTTCTGTTCTTGCAGAAGCTGAAAGATTTACCAATGAAATCATTTATGCGGATATTGATGTTCATAAACTGGCAGCAGAACGAAGAAAGATGACTTCTTTCCCAGGTGGAGAGACAGAAGATTATGAAGAAGTTCTTTTTTCATTAGAAATTAAAGATAATAATATTTCCAGAACATTCCCAAGAGCACCGTTTGTACCGGATAATAAAGAGGAGAGAGAAAAACGATGTAATGAAATTTTGTCTCTCCAGTCTATGGGTCTGAAGAAACGTCTGGAACA
Source organism: Anaerostipes faecalis (assembly GCF_018982945.1). Lineage (GTDB taxonomy): Bacteria > Bacillota > Clostridia > Lachnospirales > Lachnospiraceae > Anaerostipes > Anaerostipes faecalis. Next base: position 227,066 of record NZ_JABRXE010000001.1, read on the forward strand.
TACCCATTGCCAGCATGCGGTGGTAGGAATATCAGGTGGACTGGATTCTACATTGGCTGTACTGGTTACAGCCAGAGCATTTGATATGCTGAATATTCCAAGAGAAAATCTAATCTGTGTTACTATGCCTTGTTTTGGCACAACAGACCGCACCTATCAGAATGCAGTTTCACTGATTCATGAGCTTGGGGCAACCCTAAAAGAAGTAAATATTGAAAAGGCAGTACGCCAGCATTTTGAAGATATTGGCCATGATGAAAATGTGCACGACGTTACTTATGAAAATTCCCAGGCAAGAGAACGTACACAGATTTTAATGGATATTGCAAATAAGTATAATGGAATGGTTATTGGAACTGGAGATATGTCAGAGCTGGCTCTAGGATGGGCAACATATAATGGTGACCATATGTCAATGTATGCTGTAAACTGTTCAGTGCCAAAAACTCTGGTGAGATATCTGGTATTATATTATGCAGACACTGTTGAAAATAAGAAATTATCAGAGGTATTAATGGATGTTCTTGATACACCAGTAAGTCCAGAACTGTTACCACCTGTAGATGGTGTGATTTCTCAGAAAACGGAAGATCTGGTTGGTCCATACGAACTTCACGATTTCTTCTTATACTATATGATGCGTTTTGGATTCCCTAAATCAAAATTATATCGAATGGCAAAACAGACTTTTGATGGTGTATATGGCGATGAAACAATTAAAAAGTGGCTGGATAAATTCTACTGGAGATTTTTCAGCCAGCAATTTAAACGTTCCTGTCTGCCAGATGGACCTAAAGTTGGAAGTGTGGCAGTATCTCCAAGAGGAGATTTAAGAATGCCAAGTGACGCAAGTCCGTCTGCGTGGATTTAAATAAATCATAGAGTGTTAATCTAAAAAATAAAAGCAACTTTGATGATTAGTGTCTGAATCAGATTCAGATATAAAATCAAAGTTGCTCTTATAATTTAGAAAATCTATAAAATTTCTTTCATTAAGCAAGTTTTGCTACATTTTCGGCCTGTTTTCCACGAGGGCCTTCTGCAATATCAAAGCTTACTTTCTGTCCTTCTTCCAGAGTTTTGAATCCTTCTCCCTGAATGGCTGAGAAGTGTACAAATACATCGTCTCCTTCAGCCTGGGAAATAAATCCATAACCTTTTTCTGAGTTAAACCATTTTACTGTACCAGTGTTCATTTGGGTACCTCCATTTTTTTCTGCTATAAATTGATAGATCATTGAAGATGTAAACAAATTTTGGGTAAAAAAATACAACCGGATACTACAGCTATGCATTCATAGAATTGAATGCAGCCTTTCTCGGTCGTGAACATTACATCTATCAATAACAGTTTCAATCATAGCACAACCTGAAATAATTTACAAATATTTTTTTAGGCTATCAATACTTTTTTGATGCTGAATAGAAAGCTGCTGAGCAAGTAAAAGAGTATCTTTTGAAGCATCACAATATTGACGCCATTTCTGAATAGACTGGATCATTCCCATGGTATATCCGGTAATGCACATTTCTGAAAGATGGCTGGTAGATTTATCAGTCATTGCTTTTAGTTTTGTCATCCATTCAGAATAGTTTTTTAAAAGTTCATTTATTTCTTCAGGTGTATAACCTTCTGCATCCAGTCGCTGACGGGTTACGGAAAGTAGATTTTGATAAGTTTGTTCGTGAGAATTAAGAACCTCTTTAAAATCACAGTCCGTAGTTACTTTACGAATTTCAGGAATTGTTTCCAAAACCATCTGGATATTTTGATAAATGCTGTTTAATAATTGTTCGTTATCCATAATTACACTCCTTTTTCATTAGTTTGCCAATTGGAGGATGATTCTATACAATAAAAATGAAATATGATAGAATATTTGCAGAAATTTCTGGAGGGATTATGAGTAAAGAGACATTTGAAACAAATATTAAAAGAAGAATAGAGGCAATAAATCATATAAAAGATAATAGTATTTTTAATGAATTAAAAGGAAAAATCATAGATTATGATTACGATAATAAAAGCCTGATAATGGAGTATGAAGCAACAGATTTTCATGAAAATGCTTTTGGAATTATGTTTGGAGGATCTCTGGCTGGAATGTTTGATATTACCTTTGGAACTTTAACTGCAGGTCTGGGAGATTATGATGTTGCACCAACGGTACAGCTGTCTACGAATTTTCTGAAAGGGATTCCAACAGGTTCTCTGGTTCGTGTAAAAGCAGAAGCATTATCCACAGGGAAAACGATTATGAATTTTATGGGAAAAGCATATGTAGAAGATAAACTGGTGGGAAGTGCAACGGGAACCTTTATGACGCCAAGACCTTTTAAAAAATATGTAGAGGATTAAAAAATGAAGGATAATCTTATTTATTTTTCTGATATTTAGCAGGAAAGTAAGGAAGAGTTGTATAATAAATTAACAGTGGAAGAAATCAGACAAATGTGGACGAATTTAAGATTATATGTACTTTATGGGTATACCACACTTGAAATGAAAGACTTAGAAGTAGTACAATAAATTTTAAATGATGAATAAATTAAAGAAAGAAGGATAAATCCATGACAAAGATTGATATTATTTCAGGATTTTTAGGTGCAGGAAAAACAACTTTAATCCAGAAATTATTAAAAGAAGCTTTATCAGAAGAGCAAGTTGTTTTAATAGAAAATGAGTTTGGCGAAATAGGTATCGATGGAGGATTTCTGAAAGATGCAGGAATTCAGGTAACAGAAATGAATTCAGGATGTATTTGCTGTTCTCTGGTAGGTGATTTTGGAACAGCTCTTAGAGAAGTTGTTTCTCAGTACCATCCAGATCGTATTATCATTGAACCGTCTGGTGTTGGAAAGCTTTCTGATGTCATAAAAGCGGTTCAGGATGTTGCAGAAGACACAGATCTTATATTAAATAGTTTTGTTACAGTTGCAGATGCAAAAAAATGTAAAATGTATATGAAAAATTTTGGAGAGTTTTATAATAACCAGGTAGAGTATGCCGGATCTATTATTTTAAGCAGAACTGATGCTATGGCAGAAGATAATCTTGGAACATGTGTATCGCTTTTAAGAAAACATAATGGAACAGCAGCCATTATAACAACACCTTGGACAGAACTTTCAGGAAAACAGATTCTTGGAGTAATGGAAGAAGGAAACGATTTGGGAAAAGAATTAATGGAGGAAGAGGATATCTGCCCGGTGTGTGGTGGACATCATCATGACCATCACCATGACCATGAATGCGGATGCGACCACGCTCATCATCATGATCACCATGATCATCATCACGACCACGCTCATCATCATGCAGATGAAGTATTTATCAGCTGGGGTAAAGAAACACCAAAAAAATATAAAAAGGAAGAATTGGAAGATATTTTGAAAAAATTATCACAAAGTGAAGACTTTGGAATCATTCTCAGATCCAAAGGCATTTTACAGTTGACAGATGGAAGCTGGATTCAATTTGATATGGTTCCCGGAGAGTATGAAATTCGTAAGGGAAGTGCTGACTATACAGGAAGAATTTGTGTTATTGGTTCAAAATTGAAAGAATCTGATTTGGAAACTTTGTTTATGATAGGAGCATAAGGGGGCAACATTGATATGTATGAACTTCCGGTTTATCTTTTCTGGGGATTTTTGGAAAGTGGAAAAACAACGTTGATTAAAGATACATTAAGTCAGGATTATTTTAATGATGGAGAGCGGACAATGATACTGACCTTCGAAGAAGGAGAAGTAGAATATGATGCTCAAATGCTTGAAAAGACTAATTCTTTTGTTATTCAGCTGGATAATATCGAAGATTTTACAAAAGATTTTATTATATCCTGTCAAAAAAACTATTATCCTGATAGAGTGATGGTAGAATATAATGGTATGTATTCCATTGAAGAATTTATGGATGTGGTCGATGAAACAGATCTTGAATTATATCAGGCGATTGTCACAGTAGATGCTTCTACTGCAGATATGTATCTTAAAAACATGAGATCGATTTTTGTTGAAATGTTTAAAATGGCAGATTTGGTTATTTTTAATCGCTGTGATGATAATACGAATATTGGAAGTTATCGTCGAAGTATTAAAGCAGTGAATCCAAGAGCTCAGGTTGGGTTCGAACGGGCAGATGGAAGAGAAATGGAAATGGAGGAGATCCTGCCTTATGATCTAAATGAAGACGTCATTGAGATAAAGGATGAGGATTATGGTATCTGGTACATTGATGCTATGGAGAGACCAGAAGTATATGAAGGAAAGACAGTGGAATTTAAAGGAGAAGTCCGAAGAAGTCCGAAAATGCCAGGAGGATTGATTATTCCCGGGCGTAAAGCAATGACTTGCTGTGAAGACGATATTACATTCATTGGATATCTATGTAAACTTAGTAAAACTAAATCTAAAACGTTAAAACGTGTTTTAAATAAAGAATGGGTGATGGTTACAGCTGAAATTCATATAGAATATAATGATGGATATGGGCGAAAGGCACCGGTATTATATGCAAGTCGTATCGAAAAAGCAGAACCACCAAAACAATCTTTAATTTATTTTTAAAAAAAGTGTCTGTAGTAAAATACTACAGGCACATTTTTTGTTACATAAAGGAGTTGGAATGGACTTGTCCGCTTTGTTATAACTGGAATATTATGCCGCAAACTGCTGCAATTGCAATATAGATTACAGGATGTTTCTTGAATTTAACCAAAGCAATATAAAGAATCATACCAAGAAGCAGATGTTTCCAGTTTAGTAAATCCAGATAATGTCCGGTTTTTTTGAATACATTCAGCTGTAAAAAAGCTGTTTTTGCAACCAGACACAGGGCACAGGCAATCAATGCTGTGGAGGCGGGCCGCAGGCCATAAAAAATGTTCTGTACAAGTTTTGCATCTTTAAATCGTTGAAGAAAATTTGCAACAATAATAATGATGATAATGGAAGGAGTAACCAATCCGATGGTGGCGGTAATTCCTCCTATAGGTCCTGCGGTGAGATTTCCTACATAAGTTGCCATATTAACTCCAAGAGGTCCCGGGGTACATTCGGAAACCGCAATCAAATTGGTAAGATCCTGCATGGTAAACCATCCGGTTTCATGCATTATGTCATATAAAAATGGCAAAGTTGCCAGACCGCCGCCAACAGCAAAGAGTCCGGCTTTTAAAAATTCAATAAACAATCGAAGGAAGATCATGAAATATGACCTCCTTTCAGAGCCTTTGTTTTTACAAGACTGAAGATAATACCTAAAAGCCCGGCAATGATAATCAGATAAGCTGGTGATAAATCAAAAATGATAGATAATAAAAAGGTTAATAAGAAAATAAAAACACCAGCAGCATCAGTTATGGATTTTTTCCCTAAACGGATGACTGCATTTAATATCAGAGCACATACACACACTGTAATCCCGCTGAAAGCATGCTGAACAATTGGGTACTGTGCAAAATTTCTAAGAAATAAAGCTACAACGGTAATAATCACAAAAGAGGGGAAAATTACTCCTAAAGTTGCAAAAACTGCTCCTGAAATACCGGATATTTTGTATCCAATAAAGGTTGCAGTGTTAACTGCAATAACTCCCGGTGTACATTGTCCGATTGCATAATAATCCATTAGTTCTTCCTCAGAAGCCCATTTTTTCTTATCAACGACTTCTTTTTGAAGCATAGGGAGCATGGCATATCCACCTCCAAAGGTCAACCCACCGATTTGTACAAAAGTTAAAAATAAATCCAATAATATTTTCATCAATACATCTACCTTTCTTTTCAGAGAGTATAGCACAATAAGACTACTATGAAAAATACATTTTTTTATTGTAACCATATAAAAACAGTATAATGCATAATGAAATAATATGCTATACATACCAGAAGGAATATCAGCATACATTGTAAAAACAATATTTCCAGGGGATTTTTTTTGAAAGATTATATCGCTCAAAGAGCTGTAAAAATTGCTGATTATATTGTACAAAACAATGCCACTGTGAGACAAACTGCTAAAGTATTTGGAATCAGCAAAAGTACTGTGCATAAGGATGTCACAGAACGTCTGGAGCAGATCAATCGATCTTTGGCAGGATGTGTCAGGGAAGTTCTGGATCTTAATAAATCAGAACGTCATATTAGAGGTGGACTAGCTACAAAAGAAAAGTACCAGAATTACAGAAATAAGAAAGAATAAAAGGTCTCTAATGAATAAGGAATAGAGGCGTTAAGCGGACTTGTCCGCTGTGTTATGTATTAAAAAAGTGTCGGACAATGTCCGGCACTTTTATTGTGCTAATAATGTATTCTGAAAGTTTAAAAGACTCTCCATAGGTTTTGATAAGGTTAAATATTGTCTTGTGTTACGACGTAGACTGTTGGCTTTAACTGACTTAAGTTTTGGTGGCTCATCTGCAAAAAAATCTTCTCCTGTGTAAGGTGTTCGAACAATAGAAATATCAACAATTTCATCAAGAAAACGATTCTGATGAAAAATTTTACGGATACATTCTTTCTTATAAGTCGGATGAAGTTTATTCACAGTAAATTGAAAATACAGTGAATTAAAAGACGGATCGTCATTGTCTAAAAGAAACTGATAATCGCCATTTAAAATCATACGGCCTTGTTCTTTTGTCAAAGAGTATTTTGTTTTAAAAACAACGCCTCCTTTACGCTGGCGCTGAACAAGATATAGATCATCATGATTTTCTTCGTAAAAGTAATAAACAAACTGAGGATCCTCTTCAACTCCTTTAAACATTAATACACGGATTGGAAGACTGATCATATATTTTTCCGGAGATTTAGATAAAATATATTCTTCCTGAGTTTTATTATATTCAGTCTGACTGATGTTTTTTGTAACTTCTGTATAAGAAATTTTTTCAACTAATATTTTTCCCATAATAACTCCCGTCATTGCTTGTTTTTCTACTTGTTTTATTATATCAGAGACATATGATAAAATCATGTCCTATTTATAAAAAAACTCTTAAGAATTCATAGATTTTGTGAAAGTGCTGTGTTAAGATATTTTTCTGGAGGAATATTATGGATTTATTTGATTATGCAAGAGAACTAAATAAAGATAAAGAGGCACCCCTGGCTGGAAGGATGCGTCCTGCTACCCTGGATGAAGTAGTGGGACAGTCTCATATTATTGGAAAAGATAAACTTCTGTATCGTGCTATTCAGGCAGATAAGCTCAGTTCAATTATCTTTTATGGACCGCCGGGAACAGGAAAGACTACTCTGGCAAAAGTTATAGCCAATACGACCAAAGCAAATTTTGTTCAGATGAATGCAACAACTTCGGGAAAGAAGGATATGCAGGAGGCGGTAAAAGATGCAAAAGAAGCTCTTGGTATGTTTCAGAAGAAAACCATTTTATTTATTGATGAAATCCATCGTTTTAATAAGGCACAGCAGGACTATCTTCTTCCGTTCGTAGAAGATGGAACGATTATATTAATAGGTGCAACAACGGAAAATCCATATTTTGAAGTGAATCAGGCATTGATTTCCAGGTCTAATGTTTTTCAATTGTATTCTCTTGAAAAAGAAGATATAAAAAAGTTAATTTGTAGAGCGGTATACGACGAAGAAAAAGGAATGGGTATTTATCATGCATCTATAGACGAAGATGCACTGGATTTTCTTGCGGATATGGCAGAAGGAGATGCAAGAAGTGCTTTGAATGCAATTGAACTTGGTATATTAACCACTGAGCCAAATGAAAATGGTGATATTATTATTAATATTGATGTTGCACAGGAGTGTATTCAAAAAAGGGTTACCAGATATGATAAAGATGGAGATAATCACTATGATGTGATTTCAGCTTTCATCAAAAGCATGAGGGGATCAGATCCTGATGCGGCAGTGTATTATCTGGCAAGAATGATTGATGCTGGAGAAAGTGTTACATTTATTGCAAGGAGAATCATGATCTGTGCATCAGAAGATGTTGGGAATGCAGATCCTCAGGCAATTCAGGTAGCTGTTGCAGCAGCCCAGGCTGTGGAAAGAATCGGTCTTCCGGAAGCAAGGATTCTTCTTGCACAGGCAGTAACTTATGTTGCCAGTGCACCAAAGAGTAATGCTGCATATATGGCAGTAGATAAAGCGCTGGAGAGTGTTAGAAATCATAAGAATGGAGAAGTGCCTAATCATCTAAAAGATGCCCATTATAAAGGAGCATCGAAATTGGGACATGGAATAGGATATCGGTATGCCCACGATTATCCGGATCATTATGTGAAACAACAATATTTGCCGGATAATCTCCTTGGAACCCGGTTTTATGAGCCGACAGAAAATGGATACGAAAAAAAAATCAAAGAATATTTGAAATTTATAAAAAACAGAGATTATGAATAATATGCTTTTATTTGTCTGTATCCTTGTTGTTTTTACTCCATTTATAAACAAAGGACATTGCCCAGAGAAAAATAGGATAGAAAAACATTAATACCATCATTCCCCAGAAATATTCGTTTCCGGTAATGGCAAAAAATAATGTCAGGCCAACGACTGCGATCAGTGATATTATAAGAATAACTGCAAATATTTGTTTTAAAATAGATTTCATTTTTTATCCTTTCAAATTAAATTTTGACAACATATCAGTGCTGATCATATTGTAAAGATCATACTTTTTGCTATCCTATCATATTTTTTATAATATATCCATGTTTCTGGATAAGAAAATGTATAGAAATATAAAATGAGGAGATAATACAAATATCCAATCAGAGATTGGATGAGAAATACTTATCCTCCCCTTTAAGAAGCCCCTGTTCTGCAAAGATGCAGAATAGGGGTTTTTGTATTGAAAAAAAATATAAAATTTGTTATAGTAGCAAGAGTAAATAACATTTTTAAGAGAAAAGGTGGAAAGATTAATGGCATTATTACAGGATTGGCGTGATTACGCATATAAATTCGATGACAGAACAAAAGAAGGACAGCAGTTCTGGCTGACATATTTTAATATTGAAAAAGGGATCTATGAAAAGATTCTGGCAGATAAAGATGTTGTTGTAACAGGAACTGTTAAAGAGTTGGCAGAAAAGTTTGAGACAGATTTACAGATGTTTGTTGGATTTTTAGATGGAATCAACGACAGTTTAAAAGAACCAAACCCAATTGATACAATGGAAGAAGATACACAGGTTTCTTTAGATATCGATTTTGAAAAATTGTATTACAATATGGTTGGATGCCGTGCAGAGTGGTTATATACATTAGATGCATGGGATGATATTCTTACAGAAGAAAGACGAAAAGAACTTTACAAAGAATCAAGAAATTCAACAACTGTTGTAAAAGGTAAAAAAATTGGCCGTAATGATCCATGTCCATGTGGAAGTGGAAAGAAATACAAAAAATGCTGCGGTAAAAATGCATAAATAGTAAATAATATTGTAATTTATCAGGAAAGATGCACTGTAATCAAAAAAAGATTACAGTGTATTTTTTATAAAAAGTTCATAATTTTATAGTTGAAACAATGTATACACTGTGATAGTATATTAGTCGACTAACTATTAGACGCCTAATTAATTTTGGAAAGGAGATAAGATGTATCGCAAGGATGGTATTTTTTCATTATTAGGGAAAATAAATCATAGAAATTTTGTATATGGCATGCGCCTTTTAAAAGGAGAAAATGTTCATCCAGGTCAGATGCCATTACTTGTTACCCTTAGTAACAAAGACGGACTTGTCCAAAGAGAGCTGGCAAGAAAACTGGGTGTGAAACCGTCAACATTAAATGTAATGGTAGGGAGGCTTGAAAAAAACGGAATGATTATTAAAAAGCAGGATCCCGATGACCAGAGAAAGAGTCGGATTTTCATTTCCGAAAAAGGAAGATCCATTGTGGAGTCCATCAAAGAGAGGGCTGATAACATAAATACACATGTGGAAGATTTCCTTACGGAAGAGGAGAAAAAAGAGCTTAGAAGGCTTCTTACAAAATTAGATGATTGTTTAAAGCAGCGAATAGAACTTGAATTTGGAAAGGAAGAAAACAATGCTTAAATTATTTCGATATTTAGAAAAAGCATATCTGCCTATTGCAGGAATTGTGATTCTGTTGATTATGCAGGCAACATGCGAACTATCATTGCCAACCTATACGTCTTCTATAGTAAATGTAGGTATCCAGCAGGGTGGTATTGAAGATGCGGTGCCTGAAGTAATGAGAGAAGAAACTTTTCAGGGACTTTCAATGGTAATGAAAGAGAAAGATGCAGATAAAATGAGAAAAGCTTATGAGCTTTATAGTAAAAAGCAGGTAAGTGATTCAAAATATAAAACATATAAAGAAGGAAAGTTATATGTTCGTAAAAAAATTTCTGCAAAAGAAAGAGCAAACCTGGATAAGTCTATGGCAAAAGGTATGCTGACAATGTCATCTCAGATGGCAAAACAGATGGCTGCTAATCCTCAGGCAGAAGCAGGTTTGAGTAAAAGTCAGAAAAAAATGATGAAACAGATGGAAAATATGAATGTTGATGATATGCCAGACAGTATTATCAGTCAGGCAGCCATCTCTTTTGTAAAATCAGAATATAAGGCTATTGGAATGAATCTTGAAGATATTCAGACAAAATATATGCTGAAAACAGGTGCAATAATGATTGGTATTGCTCTTCTTGCCATGGCAGCCGCAGTATCTGTAACTTTATTGTCTGCGAGACTTGCAGCAAAATTAAGTCGTATTATAAGAGATAAGATTTTCAAAAAAGTTATGGATTTTACTAATTCAGAATTCGATAAATTTTCAACAGCTTCATTAATTACCAGAAGTACCAATGATGTTCAGCAGATTCAGATGTTTGTGACAATGATGTTCCGAATAGTTGTATTTGCACCGGTCATGGGGATTGGAGGGATTTTTAAAGTATTGACCACCAATGCACAGATGACATGGACTATAGCAATTGGAGTAGCAGCCATTATGATGGTAATCTTTGTTTTATTTACGGTTGCTATGCCAAAATTTAAAATTCTACAGAAGTTAATTGACCGGTTGAATCTTGTAACAAGAGAAATCTTGACAGGGTTGCCTGTTATTCGTGCATTCAGTACAGAAAAGCATGAACAGAAACGTTTTGATAAAGCCAATATGGATTTGATGAAAACCAATCTTTTTGTAAATCGTGCAATGACTTTTATGATGCCGGTTATGATGTTAATCATGAACGGACTGACAGTTTTGATTGTGTATGTAGGTGCAGGAAACATTGATCTCGGAAGGATGCAGGTAGGAGATTTGATGGCATTTATCCAGTATGCAATGCAGATTATTATGTCATTTTTGTTTATCTCTATGGTTTCCATTATGATGCCGCGTGCACAGGTAGCTGCAGAACGTGTTAATGAGGTGCTGGATATGGAGATTATGATCAAAAATCCAGAAGAACCAAAAGAGTTTATCCCTGAAAAGAAGGGAGAAGTAGAGTTTAAGGAAGTTTATTTCTGCTATCCGGATGCTGACGAAGCAGTTTTACATAATATCAGTTTTGTAGCACCGGCAGGGAAAACTACTGCATTTATTGGAAGTACAGGAAGTGGTAAATCTACATTGATTAATCTGATTCCAAGATTTTTTGATGTAACAAGAGGAAGTATTTTAGTTGATGGAAGGGATATTCGAGAAGTAAAGCATGAGGATTTGTGTGAGAAAATCGGATATGTACCTCAGAAGGGTGTTTTATTCTCTGGAACTATTGAGTCAAATCTTAAATATGGAAAAGAGGATGCAACACAAGAGGAAGTAAAACGTGCAGCCCAGATTGCTCAGGCAACAGATTTTATTGAAGAAAAAGAAGAAAAATATAAGTCTCCGATTGCACAGGGAGGAACCAATGTATCTGGTGGACAGAAGCAGCGTTTGTCTATTGCAAGAGCAGTAGCAAAAGATCCGGAAATATATATTTTTGATGATAGTTTTTCTGCACTGGATTATAAGACAGATTTAGCACTGCGAAATGCATTGGAGAAGGAAACCCATGGAAGTACAAAGTTAATTGTTGCACAAAGAATTAGCACCATTCTTCATGCGGATCAGATTATTGTTCTTGATGAAGGAAATATCGTGGGAAAAGGTACCCATGAGGAATTATTGGAAACATGTCCGGTATATCAGCAGATTGCAAAATCACAATTGTCTGAAGATGATCTTAAGAAGGCAAAGGGGGTGTCAGCACATGAGTAATGGAAGAAGAAGAGGACCGATGGGTCATGGACATGGACCGGCAATGGCAGGTGAAAAAGCGAAAGACCTAAAAGGAACTATGGTGAAGCTGCTGAAATATATTCGAAAATATTATGTGCCTATTTTGTTTGTTATTGTTTTCGCAATTGCAAGTACAATATTTAATATTGTTGGACCAACTATTTTAGGAGATGCTACAACAGAAATATTTAATGGATTGATGAGAAAAGTCAGTGGAAGCGGTGGAATTGATTTTGATAAAGTAACCGGGATTCTGATGACACTTATGGGATTATATGTAATCAGTGCAGTGTTCTCATTTGTTCAAGGACTGATCATGACTCATGTATCCAATAATATTACTTATCAGATGAGAAAGGATATTTCAGAGAAAATTCACAGAATGCCGATGAAATATTTTGAAAGTAGAACTTATGGAGAGGTACTTTCTCGTGTAACCAATGATATTGATACACTTGGTCAGAGTTTGAACCAGAGTATGACACAGATTATTACATCTGCAACACAGATTATAGGTGTTGTTATTATGATGGTTCGTATTAATATTCCAATGACAGTTGTGGTACTTTTAACATTGCCATTGTCTATGGGGCTGATTGGAGCAATAATGGGAAAATCCCAGCCATATTTCAAGGCACAGCAAAAGCATCTTGGAGAATTAAATGGGCAGGTTGAAGAAATTTACAGTGGACATAATATAGTGAAAGCCTTTAATAAAGAAAAAAGTGTTATTAAAGATTTTGAGGAAGTCAATGGGCAGCTGTATCATTCTGCCTGGAAATCACAATTTTTCTCAGGTGCAATGATGCCGTTAATGCAGTTCGTAGGAAACCTTGGTTATGTACTGGTGGCAATTCTTGGCGGATTTATGGTTGTTAAAAATACAATTGAAGTAGGACAGATTCAGTCTTTCATACAATATGTAAGAAGCTTTAATCAGCCAATTACCCAGCTGGCACAGGTTGGGAATATGATGCAGACAACTGCAGCTGCAGCAGAACGTGTTTTTGAATTTCTGGAGGAAGAGGAAGAAAAAGAGGTAGCAGAAAATCTGGTGCCAATTGAATCTCTAAATGGAAATGTAACTTTCGAGCATGTTCATTTTGGATATAATCCGGAACAGACAATTATCAATGATTTTTCTGTAGACGTAAAAGAAGGACAAAAAGTGGCCATTGTCGGACCAACAGGAGCAGGAAAGACCACATTGATTAAACTTTTAATGAGATTTTATGATGTTAATGGAGGAGCAATTAAGATTGACGGACATGATATAAGAGAATTTATCAGAAGTGATATACGTCAGATGTTTGGAATGGTTCTTCAGGATACATGGCTTTATAATGCATCCATTCGTGATAATATTCGATATGGAAAACTGGATGCAACAGAAGAAGAAATACAGGGCGCAGCCAGAGCTGCATTTGCTCATCATTTTATCGTGACACAGCCAGGTGGATATGATATGGTAATAAATGAAGAAAGTAATAATGTTTCTCAGGGACAAAAACAGTTATTAACAATTGCAAGAGCAATTCTGGCAGACCCGAAAATACTGATACTGGATGAAGCAACCAGCTCTGTTGATACAAGAACAGAGGAGCGGATTCAAATGGCAATGGATAATCTGATGGAAGGACGAACCAGTTTTATCATAGCACATCGATTATCAACCATTCGAGATGCAGATGTTATCCTTGTAATGAATCACGGAGATATTGTTGAACAGGGAAACCACGAGGAACTTCTTGCCAAAGGTGGCTTTTATGCAGATCTTTATAACAGTCAGTTTGAGAGTGCTTAAAGTCTGAATAGAAAAACTGTTTATGTCAGTATTCGATATAAGGAGGATGATTATGGTACGTCTGGCAACTATTGGTACAAATTTTATTACAGATTGGCTTATGGAAGGAGTTTTAGAGCTTCCAGATATTGAATTAGTAGCAGTATATTCAAGGAGTATGGAAAAGGGCAAGGAATTTGCTGCCAAATATGGAGTAGAAAAAGTTTATGATAACTATGAAGAAATGGCGAAAGATCCTGAAATTGACGCAGTATATGTGGCAAGTCCTACATGCTGTCATTATATACATTCCATTACAATGATGAACTATGGTAAGCATGTATTATGTGAAAAACCAGTTTGTTCGAATCGTAAAGAACTGGATCTTTTGATTCAGGCTGCAAAGGATAATGGCGTTATATTTATGGAAGCAATGAAAAATGTCCATTCACCAGGATTCTATGCAATGATGGATAATCTCCATAAAATAGGAACTGTTCGGCGTGCAACCATTCAGTATTGTCAATATTCTTCAAGATATGACAAGTTTAAAAATGGGATTATTGAAAATGCATTTAATCCTAAAATGTCAAATGGGGCATTGATGGATATAGGCTCTTATTGCATTCATTTCCTTGCCAGTCTTTTTGGAGCACCGGAAAAAATACTATCAGATAGTATTATTCTGGAAAATGGTATTGATGGAGCAGGAAGTATTATAGCATCTTATGGGGATAAACAGGCAGAGTTAATGTACTCTAAGATTACAGATTCCAAACTTCCAACACAGATTCAGGGTGAAAAGGGATGTATGATAATTGAACAATGTCCTATAATTAAGAAAATTACTATTATTTATAGAGACGGAAATAGAGAAGAACTTGAATTTGAAGGAAGAGACAATCCAATGATTTATGAAACAATGGATTTTATAAAATTAATTGAAGAAAATAATGTGGATCATGAATTCCTGAAATCTTCCTGCATCGAAATGGATATTACAGATGAAGTGAGAAGACAAAATGGAATTGTTTTTCCGGCAGACAAGATTAGAGAACAATAAAAGGAGACATTCAGTTATGAAAAAGAGACTAATTGCAGGATGTCTTATGTTTACAATGATATTCTGTGCAGGCTGCAGTACAGCAAAAAGTGAAGATTCATCCAAAACAACGACGGAAAAAAAGAAGGAAGATAAGGTTTTAGATAAATATAAAGTTCCTGAAATCAATGGTGCAAAAAAGACAGATCAGCTGGGAGAAGTATCAAAAGGAGAAACCATTGCGGTAATGAAAGTTAAAGGATTTGGTGAAATGAAATTCAAATTCTTTTTGAAAAAAGCACCTCTGGCAGTGAAAAATTTTGTGACATTGGCAGCTAATGGATACTATGATGGTCAGATATTCCATAGAGTTATAAATGATTTTATGATTCAGAGCGGAGACCCTACGGGAACAGGAACAGGCGGAGAAAGTATCTGGGGAAAAGAGTTTGAAAATGAAACGTCAGGTGATCTTCTTCCTTTAAGAGGCTCTATCTGCATGGCAAATGCAGGACCGGATACCAATGGGAGTCAGTTTTTTATTGTACAGGCAAAATCTGATACTGCAGAAGAAGCTTTAGATGCAGGAACTATAAAATTAACAGAAAAACAGGAAAAACTGTTTAGAGAACAAGGAGGATATCCTTCACTTACAGGAAGCTATACAGTATTTGGACAGATGATTGAAGGATATGATATACTGGATAAAATTGCTGCTGTTGAGACACAGGATTCAGGCAGCGGAGAAGTCAGTCATCCGACAAAAGACGTGGTAATTGAAAAAATAACAATTGAAAGTGCAAAATAAGCAGGTGGTTTTATGTTAATTGTTGGATTGGATCCATCTAAAAAAGAACCACTGTATGAACAGATTTACACTTGTATTAAAGAAGAAATCAGAACAGGAGCTTTGCCCTTTGGGTCGAAGCTCCCTTCTGCTAGAAGGATGGCGAAACACTTAGATGTAAGTAGAAATACAGTGGATCTGGCATATGGACAGCTGGTGGCTGAAGGTTATATTGAATCTAAACCCAAACGAGGATTTTATGTTTGTCAGGTGGAAGAACTGGCAGCTTTAAATATTCCAATAAAGAAAGAGGAAGAAGAGACGGAAGTTAAGGAAGAAATCATTCCTTTTGATTTCTCACCTAATGGTGTTGATATGACACAATTCCCATATCATATATGGAGAAAAATTTTAAAGGAAATAATGATTGATGACAACAGTGAGTTATT
Organism: Anaerostipes faecalis; assembly: GCF_018982945.1. Taxonomy (GTDB): domain Bacteria; phylum Bacillota; class Clostridia; order Lachnospirales; family Lachnospiraceae; genus Anaerostipes; species Anaerostipes faecalis. The sequence continues at coordinate 243,388 of NZ_JABRXE010000001.1, forward strand.
TCAAAAAGGAAACTATCAGGGAGATCTGGAACTTCGTCGAGCTATCATGTATTATTTAAGACAGTCTCGTGGAGTACATGTAAATACCAATCAAATTGTTCTTGGTGCAGGAATGGAAAATCTTCTTTTTGACCTTCGACAAATGCTTGGAAATCATCAGATTGTTGGAATCGAAAATCCTGTTTATCCCAATGCATATGCTATATTAAATGAACTTGGATTTGGAATTCAGCCTGTTTCTATGGATGAAGATGGACTTAGTGTGAGTGAACTGGAGAAAACCTGTGCAAATCTTGCCTATGTCACGCCAGCACATCAGTATCCGACAGGTGTTGTTATGCCTGTAGGCAGACGTAGTCAGCTGATTCACTGGGCAAAAGAGAAAGAAGAACGTTATATAATAGAAGATGATTATGATAGCGAATTTCGTTATCATGGAAAACCTATACCAGCTTTGCAGGGACTGGATCAAAGTGATAAAGTAATTTACATGGGAACATTTTCAAAGGCGATTGCACCGGCGATTCGTATCAGTTATATGGTGCTTCCCCAAAAATTAGTGCCTGTTTATAAAGAAAAATGCAGTGCATTTTCATGTTCTGTATCCAGAATAGACCAGAGGATTCTGACATTATTTCTTTCAGAAGGACATTTTGAAAAGCATCTGAATCGAATGAGAAATATTTATAAAGAAAAACACGATTGTTTATTAAAATGTATGAAGGAAATGCCGGTGGATACAAAAATTTCAGGACAGGGATCAGGACTGCATGTAATTGCTGATTTTAATATAAGCAATGATGCATCCTTTCAACAGAAACTGGAAGCAGAAGGTGTAAAAATATATCCATTGTCAAAATATTATATCCAGGGGAAACCGGAAAAAGAACAGTATATTTTAGGCTTTACTAGAATGGAGAAAAAGGATATCATAGAAGGAACTAGGAAGATGAAAGAAGTACTATTCCAGTTAAACTAAGAAATGAGGAACCGAACATGTCAGAAGAAAAGAATAGCAATGAAATAATAGAAGAAGTAGTCAATGAAGATGATCATAAGGAATTAGAGCATTACTGTTATCTTTGCAGACGTCCGGAATCAGTTACAGGAAAAATGCTGACACTTCCAAATGATATTTATATTTGTACTGATTGTATGCAAAGGACTTTAGACTCAATGAGTCAGGGACAATTCAGTTTTATTGATGCAAGAAATATGGATCTGGATCAAATGGATATTTCCAAATTGATGGGAGATTTTCAAAATATGCAGCCAAAACCTGCGGTTAAGAAGAAAAAGAAAGACAAGAAGGAAAAACAGCCATTAAATCTTCAGAATATTCCAGCACCTCATAAAATTAAGGCAATGCTGGATGAATATGTAATTGGTCAGGATTATGCAAAAAAAGTAATGTCTGTGGCAGTTTATAATCATTATAAACGTGTGGTGACCAACACAATGGATGAGATTGAAATCGATAAGTCTAATATGCTGATGATCGGACCAACAGGAAGTGGTAAGACATATCTTGTGAAAACACTGGCAAGGCTGCTTCAGGTGCCGCTTGCCATTACAGATGCAACATCGCTGACAGAAGCAGGCTATATCGGAGATGATGTGGAAAGTGTTTTATCAAAATTACTTCAGGCTGCAGATAATGATGTGGAAGAAGCAGAGCATGGTATCATTTTTATTGATGAGATTGATAAAATTGCAAAAAAACAGAATACTAACAGTAGAGATGTCAGCGGAGAATCTGTCCAGCAGGCACTTCTGAAATTGCTTGAAGGTGCAGAAGTTGAAGTTCCTGTAGGAGCAACCAGCAAAAATGCTATGGTACCGCTTACAACGATGAATACTAAAAATATTTTATTTATTTGTGGAGGTGCTTTTCCAAATCTTGAGGGAATCATTAAAAAACGTATGAGAAGGAAAACATCCATTGGTTTTGAGGCTGATTTAAAAGATCGTTTTGATAAAGCGGAGAATATCATTGCCAATGTAACCAATGAAGATTTAAGGGAATACGGTATGATTCCTGAATTTATAGGAAGACTTCCGATGGTATTTACTTTAGAAGGATTGACGAAAGATATGCTGGTCCAGATTCTGAAAGAACCAAAGAATGCGATTTTAAAACAGTATCAGAAGTTACTGGAGTTAGACGAGGTAAAATTGGAATTTGATGATGGTGCGCTGGAAGCAATTGCAGAGAGGGCATTGGAAAAGAAAACAGGAGCAAGGGCACTGAGAGCTATTATAGAAAAATTTATGCTGGATATAATGTATGAGATTCCAAAAGATGATTCTATTGGAAAGGTAGTCATTACCAGAGAATATATTGAAAATCATGGAAGTCCAGTGATTCAGCTGAGAGATCAGTAAAATATCAAACAGACAGGTTTCTATTTATAACAGAAACCTGTCTGTTTTTTTACACATATTTTCATTTTTTTTAAATGAAAATATGTTATAATATTAAAGTAAGGCAGCAAGGAGTTTTGAGGGTGAGTTTTTCCAATTGTTGCTTTTTTTATTTTTTAATAATGGGAGGTTACTTTATGGATCAAATCAAGTACTTAAAAGAACTTGCTGTGCGTTATCCAAATGTTGCGGCAGCATCCACAGAAATTATCAATCTTCAGGCTATATTGCATCTTCCGAAAGGTACAGAGCATTATATATCAGATGTTCATGGAGAATATGAAAAATTCAGTCATATTATACGTAATGGATCTGGAGCAATAAGAAGTAAAATTGAAGATGAATTTGGAAATACATTGACAACAGAAGAAAAGAAAAATCTGGCATCTGTTATTTATTATCCGGAACAGAAGATGGATATAATGGAAGAAAAACTTCCAAGAAATGAATTGTTAGAATGGCATCATGATACAATGGTGCGTCTGGTCCATGTGGCTAGAGCTGTCGGGAATAAATATACACGTTCTAAAGTCCGTAAGGCAATGTCACCGGAATTTGCTTATGTAATGGAAGAATTGATGGTGGAGCATCGAACAGCAGATAAGAAAAAGTATGTTGAACAGATTCTTGAAACTATCATCACAACAGGAAGAGTACGTCAGTTTATTGCAGCAATGGCACATTTAATTCAAAAACTATCTGTTGATCAGTTACATGTTATAGGTGATATATATGATAGAGGACCAGGACCACATCGAATTATGGACTGTATTATGAAATCTGCTAATGTGGATATACAGTGGGGAAATCATGATATGCTGTGGATGGGAGCAGCTTCTGGTCATAGGGCATGTATTTGTAATGTTGTAAGAATTTGTGCGAGATATAATAATCTGGATGTATTGGAAAATGGATATGGAATCAATCTGATTCCGTTGGCAAGATTTGCACTGGAATGTTATAAAGATGATCCGTGTGATGTATTCCATGTATCCGGAGAAGTAAACCAGGAGAATATCAGAGAAGCGGAATTGAATAAAAAAATGCATAAAGCTATTGCCATTATGCAGTTTAAAGTAGAAGGACAGCTGATCAAAAGACGTCCGGATTTTCTTATGGATGAACGTCTGCTGCTAGATAAAGTAGATTATAAAAAAGGCACGATTATGATTGATGGACAGGAATATAAGCTGAATGATACAAATTTTCCAACTATTGATCCTAAAGATCCATATAAGCTGACAAAAGAAGAAGAATATGTTATGGAGCATATGGTAACTGCATTTAAATATTGTGCTTATCTTCAGGAGCACGTTAGATTTTTGTTTTCAAAGGGTAATTTATATAAAGTCTGCAATGATATGTTGTTATATCATGGATGTGTTCCGTTAAATGAGGATGGAACATTTAGAGAAGTCCAGATTCAGGGAAATAGCTATTCAGGGAAAGCCCTGTATGATGTTCTTGATCATTTGGCACGACAAGGATACTATGAAGATAAAGACATAGATGCCCGCCGATATGGACAGGATATTATGTGGTTTATCTGGTCTAATGAGAATTCTCCAGTTTATGGAAAAGCCAAGATGGCTACGTTCGAGAGATATTTTCTGGAAGATTCAGATATTAAAAAAGAGAAAAAAGATTATTATTATCAATGGTATGAAAATGAAGAAGTTATCAATCAGATTTTAAAGGAATTTGGCTTAGATCCTGAAACAGGGAAAATCGTAAACGGGCATATGCCGGTGGCAGTGAAGAAAGGCGAGAGCCCAATTAAATGTGGTGGCAAATTGTTTGTTATTGATGGCGGGTTTTCAAAAGCATATCAAAAAACAACAGGGATAGCAGGATACACGTTGGTATCTAATTCATATGGATTGAAGCTGGTTGCTCATGAACCGTTTGTATCAAGAAGTGTGGCCATTAGAGAAGAAACAGATATTCATTCTGATACAATTGTTATAAAAAAAGTTACCAGACGAAAATGTGTTGAAGATACAGATATTGGAAAAGAGATTAAAGGAAAAGTGGCAGATCTGGAACAGCTGCTTTGGGCATATCAGAAAGGTCTTTTGAAAGAACAGATATAAAGGACAAGATTCCATCATATATTTATAAAAAAATGAGGTGGAAAATGGACTGTTACGGAGTAGCGGAAAATGATGATTATTTTGAGTTTATTGCAGAATACAGCGGGGTATTGGAAGATGTAAAAGAGCAGATGCAGACAGAATGTGTAACGGTAATTAATAATCGATTTTCCATTGCTTATGTTCCTCGCAGGGGAATGGATTTATTTCGCAGTGGCGATTATCAGTATAATGCCATTCCACGGTGTTTTGGACTTATGGATCTTTCCGTAATGGAAGATGCAGGAGTGGCACCGGTTCGAAGATCCGGTCTGGATTTATATGGAAATGGTGTTTTAGTAGGAATTGTCGATACAGGAATAGATTATCAGAATTCTGTTTTTCAATATGATGATGGGACAACCAAAATATATTCCATATGGGATCAGACTATCAAAGATGAAGAAAAAAAATCTATTCTCGGATATGGTAAAGAATTTTCAAAAGAAGAAATCGAAAAAGCACTTCAAAGTGAAAAACCAGTGACAAAAGTACCATCGACGGATGAATCCGGACATGGTACTTTTTTAGCTGGGTTAATTGCCGGAAATGAGGTATCGGAAGAAGGATTTTCAGGAGTTGCTCCCAATGTTCAGCTGATTGTGGTTAAGCTTCGGCAGGCAAGGCAGTATTTAAAAGAATATTATTGTCTGGATCCTTCTTTTGAAGCTTATTCGGAAACTGATATAATGCTTGGTGTCCGGTATATATCAATTATAGCAGAAGCTTTGCGAAAACCACTGGTTATTTATATGGGGATAGGAACAAGCCAGGCATCCCATCTTGGCACCGGACCTCTAGATCAGTATCTTGGTACGATTGCCCCGTTAAAAGGAGCAGCAGTGGTAACAAGTGGAGGAAATGAGGGGCAGGCAAGACATCATTATTCTGGAACGGTTTCAAATAGTGCAAGTAAAGTGGAACTGAAAGTTGGAAGTTCAGAATATGGCTTTACACTGGAATTGTGGGGAATGCCACCTAATGGATATTATGTGGATATTGAATCACCTTCTGGACAGAGAACAGGAAGAATTGCCGGAGGAATTCGCGGGCAAAGGGAAGTAACATTTTTACTGGAAAGAACCAGGCTGTATGTAGATTATTTTACTGTTGATACATCTGCAGGGGCTCCGGTTATTGTTATGAGATTTTGCAGACCTGCAGAAGGCGTATGGAATATTTATGTAAGTGATGACGGAATGGGCAGCAGGGAATTTGATTTATGGCTGCCATTGACTAATTTTTTATCGGAAGATACATTTTTCTTAGAATCAACACCATATAATACGCTGGTGGCACCTGGAAATATGGATTTACTGATGTGTGTATCCAATTATAATCAGAATAATGAGAGTATTTATATTGATAGCAGTCGTGGATTTCCAAGAAATGCTATAAAACCAGATTTTGCGGCTCCAGGAGTGGAGGTATTGGGACCGCTTCCTAAAGGCCGATTTGGAAGAAAAACAGGGACCAGTGTATCAGGGGCAATTGTTGCCGGGATGGCAGCATTAATGCTGGAATGGGGATATGTGGAAAAAAACGATGTGGAAATAAATACAACCAGGATAAAAAATTATCTGATTCGGGGAGCTGATCGAGATGCGAACCGGAGTTATCCTAATCAGGAGTGGGGATATGGAACAGTGAATCTTTATGAAACATTTTTAAGAATAAGGTAAGTGGATTGAAGAAAAAGAGTGGAGAAATGATTTTCTCCACTCTAAAAATTGTATAATTCTTTTTTTAGATAATGAAAGTTTAATGTAACAAGTGTAATGGAACTTGCCATTAATCCCCAAAGATATCCGTAAATCCCCTCAATTGGTATGATGAAAACAACAAAAATAATTCGAATAATCAAAGAAATACTATTGTGAACAAAGGTAATTTTGGTTTTTCCAAGACCATTTAAGATGCTGGTTAAAGTTCCTGAAAGATATAAGAATGGACATAAGAAAGAGAGAGAACGCAGGTAAGCCCCACAGGAACTATTGTGAAAAACAACTTTTCCAATCCATGGCCCCATTGTGAAGAAGCCAATAAAGCCGAAGAATCCAAGAAGCGTACAAAAAAGAAGAGGGTATTTTGAAGCTCGATGGAGAGAAAGAATATTTTTTTCTGCTTTTGCAGCAGAAACTTTTGGAAGAAGCATTACAGCTAGAGAGTTTGTAATTGTTGATGGAAATAAAATAAAAGGCAGTGCCATACCAGTGAGGATTCCATAAGTTTCAATAGCATTATGCTGATTTCCACAAAAACGAGTCATCATCATTGGAATAAGAATGCTTTCAACACTTTGGAGAAGTGTGACAGATAATGCGTTACAGGTTAGTGGAATACCTAAAGTGAGAAGTTCCTTAAAGAGAGAAGCGGATGAATGCACAGGCTGTTTTTTTATATTATTACTGGAAAAATGAAAATAGAGAGTAAGGATGAAAGACACCAGTTCTCCAATTACCATTCCAAGAACAGCAATCATTGCAGGAACAGGAAGTTCGGCATAAAAGGTTATGGAAATCAGGAAAATACTCAGAACTCTGGATATCTGCTCAATACATAGAGAAAGAGCAGGCAGTTCTGACTTTCCAATACCAAGAGAGTAACTGTGGATACATGCTTTGATGCCTACAAAAGGCAGTGCAAAAACAGCAATCTTTAAACATGGGATACAATCATCTTCTTTCAGGAAAATGTGTCCGATATCATCTGCTGTAAAAAAGATAGTAACAGAAAAAATAATGGAAAGTGTAACGGTAAAAATAGTTGCGATTTGAAGGACTTTTCTTCCTTCTGATTCTTGTCCCTGAGCTTTTCTTGATGCAGCAATATTAGAAAGGGCAGTTTGGAATCCTTGAAAGCAGACAGAAAAACCTACAAGATAAATTGGAAAAATCAGCTGGTATACTCCCATTTGATGAGCACCAATCAGACCTGCCAGAAATATTCTATTATAGAATCCAATAAAACGGGAAAACAGGTTGGCTGTAGTTAAGATCAAAGTTCCATGGATGAAAGGACTCGACTTTTTCATAAAGATACCTGATATACTTTTTTTAATTGTATGAAAATAAAAAATAGTATATGACCATTTTTAGTTGACATTAAAAAATGTCAGTGATACTATATCAATGGAAATCCTAGTTAAATAGTCGGGATTGAGGTGAGGCAATGAAATTATCAACAAAAGGACGGTATGGATTGCGTGCATTGGTGGACATTGCTGTTTACAGCGAGGAAGGGCCAGTGTCAATCAGTGCCGTTTCAAAAAGACAAAATATCACAATACGATATTTGGAACAGCTTCTCCCAAAACTTAAAAAAGCAGGAATTATAAAAAGCATTCGTGGAGCACAAGGTGGATATTATCTTGCTAAGCCGTTGGAAGATATTTCAGTTGGAGATGTACTTCGGAGTTTGGAAGGAGATCTGAATCTTGTGGAATGTTCCGAGATTACAGGAGATGGGAAAGAGTGTGTTGGATCAAAATATTGTGTGACGAAGACTGTCTGGAAGAAGATTAACGATAGTATCAGAGAAACCGTTGATTCCATCTGCTTAAAAGAATTGGTAGAAGAGTCAAAAGAAATACATAATAATTGCAAAACAGAAAGGTAGGAATATAAATTATGGGTAAATTAATTTATTTAGATCATGCAGCAACAACAGCAGCAAGGCCGGAAGTTGTCGAGGCAATGCTTCCATATTTTACAGAAAATTTCTGGAATCCATCTAGTGTGTATACACCAGCAGCACAAAATAGAAAGGCAGTTGATAACAGCAGAGAAATTATTGCCGATTCATTGGGAACAGATGCTGCAAATATTTATTTTACAGCTGGAGGTTCAGAATCAGATAACTGGGCATTAAAAGCAACAGCAGAAGCTTATCAGGACAAAGGGAAACATATTATCACCAGCACCATTGAGCATCATGCAATTCTTCATACTTGTGAATATCTAGAGAAAAAAGGATTTGAGATAACTTATGTTAATGTCGATGAAAATGGGATATTAAAGCTGGATGAGCTGGAAGCCGCAATCCGTCCGGATACGATATTAATATCTGTAATGTTTGCAAATAATGAGATTGGAACAATACAGCCAATAAAAGAAATTGGTGAAATTGCTCAAAAACATGGTATAATCTTTCATACAGACGCTGTGCAGGCATATGGACAGGTTCCGATTAATGTTGATGAGTATCATATTGATATGTTAAGTGCAAGTGGTCATAAATTAAATGGACCAAAAGGTATAGGATTTTTGTATATTCGCAAAGGATTAAAACTTAGATCTTTTGTTCATGGGGGTGCACAGGAAAGAAAACGTCGTGCCGGAACAGAGAATGTGACAGGAATCGTGGGACTTGGTAAAGCGGTGGAAATCGCTTTTGATACAATGGAACAACGAACAGCTAAGGAAACAGAGCTGAGAGACTATACTATTGACCGTATTCTCTCTGAAGTACCATATTGCCGTTTGAATGGAGACAGAAAGAGACGTCTTCCTAATAATATTAATATTAGTGTACAGTTTATTGAAGGAGAATCATTGCTTATTATGCTTGATATGGCTGGAATTTGTGCTTCCAGTGGTTCTGCTTGTACATCAGGATCTTTAGACCCTTCCCATGTACTTCTGGCAATTGGACTTCCTCATGAAATTGCTCATGGATCATTGAGAATGACACTGGGTGAAGAGAATACAAAAGAAGATATGGATTTTGTTGTAGACAAATTGAAAGAAATCGTAGAAAAGTTGAGAACAATGTCACCTTTATATGAAGATTTTGTAAAGAAAAACAGCTAAAAAGATAAGTATGAGATAACAGGAGGAATTGATTATGTACAGCGAAAAAGTAATGGACCATTTCCAGAATCCTAGAAATGTTGGAGAAATTGAAAATGCAAGTGGTGTTGGAACAGTTGGAAATGCAAAATGTGGAGATATTATGAGAATGTATCTGGATATTGACGACAATGGAATTATCCAGGATGTCAAATTCAAAACCTTTGGATGTGGTGCTGCGGTTGCCACAAGTAGTATGGCAACAGAACTGGTAAAAGGGAAGACAATTCAGGAAGCTTTACAGGTAACCAATAAAGCTGTAATGGAAGCTCTTGATGGGCTTCCACCAGTAAAAGTTCATTGTTCCCTATTGGCGGAGGAAGCAATTCATGCAGCACTTTGGGATTATGCAGAAAAACACGGAATAAAAATTGAAGGTCTGGATAAACCTAAGTCAGATATCAGTGAAGGAGAAGAAGAGGAAGAATATTAGGAGGAGATTGTGAAAGAAAAAGTAGTGGTTGGAATGTCGGGAGGAGTTGATTCCTCTGTGGCAGCATATTTGTTAAAAGAACAAGGATATGATGTCATTGGTGTAACCATGCAGATCTGGCAGGAGGAAGAGGAAATTGTTCAGGAAGAAAACGGCGGATGCTGTGGACTTTCAGCAGTGGACGATGCCAGAAGAGTTGCACAGACACTGGAGATTCCTTATTATGTAATGAATTTCCGGCAGGATTTTAAAGAGAAAGTGATTGATTATTTTTGTGATGAATATCTCAATGGGAGAACTCCAAATCCCTGTATTGCATGCAATCGTTATGTAAAATGGGAATCTTTATTAAAACGTTGTCTGGATATTGGAGCAGATTATATTGCCACTGGCCACTATGCTCGGATTATACAGTTAGATAATGGCAGATATACTTTAAAAAGATCAAAAACACTGGCAAAGGACCAGACATATGCTTTGTATAATTTAACTCAAAATCAGATGTCCAGAACTTTGATGCCAGTAGGACAGTATTCAAAAGATGAGATTCGCGAGATAGCAGGCAAAATAGGTCTTCCTGTTGCAGGAAAACCAGATAGTCAGGATATTTGTTTTGTAGAAGATGATTATGGCAAATTTATTCAGGACAATACAGGAATATCTATTCCAAAAGGAAATTTTGTAGATACTCAGGGAAATATTCTTGGAGAACACAAAGGAATTATTTATTATACAGTTGGACAGAGACGAGGATTGGGATTATCACTAAAACAGCCGGGATATGTCATCAGAGTTGATAAAGATACCAATGAAGTGATTATCGGAACAAAGGAAGAACTGTTTTCCAATGTTTTGTATGCAGATCATGTGAATTTTATGTCTGTACCGGAACTTACGGGGGAATTAAGAGTAAATGCAAAAATCCGTTATAATAGTCCAGAGGTTCCATGTACTATTTCTATGGTAGATGCTGACAAAATAAAAGTTTTATTTGATCAGCCCCAGAGAGCAGTTGCACCAGGTCAGGCAGTTGTGTTTTATGATAATGACATGGTTGTGGGAGGTGCGACGATATTGAAAGGCGCTAACGAATAAAAATAGAAAGAGCGAGGATAATCTATGTCAGTTTATTATGTGGTTTTATCATTTTTTGTATATGGATTTTTAGGATGGTGTACGGAAGTTGCATTTGCAGCTGTAAAGGAGCGCTATTTTGTAAACCGTGGATTTTTAAATGGTCCAATTTGCCCGATTTATGGACTGGGAGTAACAGCAGTTGTATTTTTTTTGACAAGGTATCGAGAAAATCTTCTGCTTCTTTATATTGCATCAGTTGTTCTGGTAACAGTTCTGGAGGGACTTACCGGATGGCTGATGGAAAAGATTTTTCATGCCAGATGGTGGGATTATTCGGAGATGCCTTTGAATATTGGAGGATATGTTTGCCTGTTGTTTTCTTTAATCTGGGGTGTTGCCTGTGTATTAATTGTTGATTTTATACATCCTGTGACAATGAAGCTTCTTTCTTGGATTCCATATTATGCAGGGTGTGCAGCTCTTGTTTTATTCATGATCGGAATGTTTGCTGATCTATATGTAACAGTTGCATCTATTCTGAAGATGAACAAACGCCTTGCTGCTATGCAGGAAATTGCACAGGAATTGCATAGAATATCTGATGAGATTGGTGAAAATATTTATGAAAATGTTAAAGATGCCATGGATCATCATAATGAGATAAAACAAAAGTCTAAAGAGTTATCTGACGGTATGGAACAGAAGAGAAAAGAGATAACAGATGAATTTGAGCAGCGTAAAAAGAAAATGAAAGCGGAGAGAGATCAGCGCAGACAGGAATTGATAGATAGATATCATGAAATATCTGAAATGATTCAACAAAACAACCAGCGTTTGCTTAAGGCGTTTCCTAGAATTCATGCAAAAAGAAATCAGGAAATCCTCAATTATATAAAAAATAGAATGAGCAAAAAATAAAAATCTACATAGTTATTGCGTTGATTTAAGTAAAAATAAAATATGGGAATTGTTAAAAGACAATAAAAATATAAATGAAATACTTTAATAGGACAAAAAGGTGTGATACAATAACTGAGTTATTAATTTTTAATTAGGAGATAGGAGTATGATAATTAATTTTATACGAGGTTTTTGTATGGCATTGGCAGACAGTGTTCCTGGTGTATCAGGAGGAACAATAGCATTTCTGCTGGGATTTTATGATAAGTTTATTACTTCTCTGGATTATTTAATGTCTGGAACCAGGCAGCAGAGGATGGAAGCAATTAAATTTCTCATAAAGATCGGTATTGGATGGGTTATAGGAATGGGTGCAGCAGTATCTGTTCTGGCAAGTATTTTTGATGATAGAATCTATGAAATCAGTTCTGTGTTTCTTGGTTTGATTATTTTTGCAATTCCAATTATCTGGAAAGAAGAAAAGGAATCACTTCAGGGAAAATATCAGAATATTCCATGGGCAATACTTGGAATTATTCTTGTTGCAGCAATTACTTATTTTAATCCGGTTTCTGGAAAAGGAATCAGTGTTAGCGTGGAGCATCTGACTATTACACTGGCAATTTATATTTTTGCTGTAGCTATGGTTGCTATTTCTGCAATGGTACTACCTGGAATTTCAGGTTCTACCATGTTATTAATCTTTGGATTATATATTCCCATTATTTCAGCGGTAAAGGAATTGCTTCATTTGAATTTATCTTACCTTCCTGTATTGATTATTTTTGGACTTGGTGTGCTTACCGGAATTGCATTAGTCATTAAAATAATTAAAAATGCTCTGGATAAGCACAGATCCCAGATGATTTATTTTATTATTGGAATGATGATGGGATCATTATATGCAATTATTATGGGTCCTACTACTCTTGAGAATACAAAGCCTGCAATGGATATGAGCACATTTAAACCAATATTTTTTATTATTGGAGCAGTAATTATATTTGGATTAGAAAGATTTAAAACAATTTCTACAGATAATTAAATTTTAAGAAAGGCGATATGATACGTGTATCATATCGCTTTTTTTTGTAAATTATTAACAAAATCGATGATAGAATCTTGTAAAAAGTGTCAGATGCAACAACTTGTCGCTATGACCGTACAAGTTTTATAATGGATTTATAGGAGGATATCATGGAAAAAATATCAGGAGAAATGAAATATTATTCAATAAAAGAATCTTTAAAAAACGATATTTTGTCAGGTGTTTATCAGCCTGGAGAGAAGATGCCTTCAGAGTATCAGCTGGTAGATTTTTTTGGTGTAAGTCGTCATACCATTCGAAAAGCCCTTTCTATTTTGGAAGATGAGGGATATATCATAGCCAAACATGGAAAAGGGACATTTTGTACAGAGAGAGTAATTCATAAAAAAGAATCTATGAACATTGCAGTGGTGACAACTTACATATCTGATTATATTTTTCCAAGGTTGATTCAGGGAATTAATCAAGTGCTTGCCAGGCATGGATACAGCTTGATTTTTAAAACGACTGGAAATAGCCGCAGAGGAGAAACGGCATGTCTGGAAGATGTTCTCACAAAGGATATTGATGGAATGATTATCGAGCCCAGTAAAAGTGAAATTATATGTCGCCATCCAAAGCTTTTTGAAACTTTTGACAGTTATGAAATTCCTTATGTGTTTATTCATGGAGTATATGCGGAAATGAAGGATAAACCACATATTTTGATGAATGATTGCAAAGGAGGATATTTACTTACAGCTTATTTAATACAACTGGGACACAAACATATTGCTGGTGTCTTTAAAGCTGATGATTATCAGGGAAAAGAACGCCATAAAGGATATGTTAAAGCCTTACAGGAAGCAGGTTATGCCTATGATCCTGATATGGTCGTATGGTTTCATACAGAAGACAGAGAAATTAAACCAGCCAATATGATTTTACAGATGAAGCAATCAGGAAAAGAAATGGATGCGGTAGTTTGTTACAATGATCAGATTGCATTATCTGTTATGATGAAGCTGCAAAAAAACGGAATTTCCGTTCCTCAGAATATTTCCATTACGGGGTATGATAATTCCTTTTTGGCGCAGTTTAATTCGATTCCATTGACAACCATTGCACATCCACAGGAAAAACTTGGAGAAATGGCAGGACAGCTTTTACTGGAAAAAATTAAAGGCATTCCAGAAGAACAGTCTGCAATTCCACGATTGATTGAACCGGAGTTAATCATTGGAAAATCCTGCATGAGAAGATAAAGATCCATGAAAAAAAGAATGAGATGCCGTAGTAGTAAAACGTCTGAAAAGGAGGCTTCAAATTGGGAAAAAACGAGCTGAAAGAATCGATTGTAAGCGGAAAAACAGCATTGGGAATTGAATTTGGATCTACGAGAATTAAAGCGGTTCTTGTTGATGAAAATAATGTACCAATTGCGTCTGGAAGTCATGACTGGGAAAATCGTTTGGAAAATAATATCTGGACATATCGTTTGGAGGATATCTGGAAAGGACTCCAGGATAGTTATGAAAAAATGTCGGAAGATGTTAAAAAGCAGTATCAGGTGGAACTTAAAACTATTGGGGCAATTGGTTTTAGTGCCATGATGCATGGGTATATGGCTTTTGATTATAAGGGCAATATTCTTGTACCATTTCGTACCTGGCGTAATACAATGACTGAGGCGGCTTCATTAAAACTGACAGAAGTATTTCAGTATCATATTCCTCAGAGATGGAGCATTGCCCATCTGTATCAGGCAATCTTAAATGGAGAAGAGCATGTTAAGGATATTTCATATCTGACAACTCTGGCAGGATATGTTCACTGGAAGCTTACTGGAAAAAAAGTTCTTGGTATAGGTGAGGCATCAGGAATGTTTCCGATCAATGTAGAGACTCATAATTATAATAAAGATATGATGACGGAATTTGATAAACTGATAGCAGATAAAGATTATCAATGGAAGCTGAAAGATATACTTCCGGAAGTTTTAATGGCAGGAGACAGGGCCGGAACATTGACGGAAGAAGGGGCTAAACTTCTTGATCCTTCAGGAAAATTAAAAGCAGGAGTGCCACTTTGTCCTCCGGAAGGTGATGCGGGAACAGGAATGGTGGCAACGAACAGTATTGCCAGAAGGACGGGAAATGTATCTGCAGGAACCAGTGTATTTGCAATGATTGTTTTAGAGAAAGAATTATCCAAAGTTTATGAGGAAATTGATCTTGTAACAACACCAACAGGAAATCTTGTTGCAATGGTACATTGTAATAACTGCACATCGGATTTGAATGCATGGATAAATTTGTTTAAGGAAGTTGCTGAAAGTCTTGGAATAGAAAATTTGCATAAAAATAGGTTGTTTGAAATTTTATATAATAAAGCTTTGGAAGGGGACTCTGATTGTGGAGGACTTCTGGCTTACAATTACTTTTCTGGTGAGCATATTACAGGATTAGAAGAAGGAAGGCCATTATTTGTACGCCGTCCAGATAGTAGATTTAATCTTGCCAATTTTATGAGGGTGCATCTATTTACCGCTCTTGGTGCTCTGAAAATTGGGTTTGATATTTTAATGAAGCAGGAAGGTGTGAAAGTTGATCAGCTTTTTGGACATGGAGGATTGTTTAAGACTAAAGATGTAGGTCAAAAGATAATGGCGGCAGCAATTAACGCACCAGTTGCAGTAATGGAGACTGCCGGAGAAGGTGGCGCCTGGGGTATGGCTCTTCTTGCTTCATATATGATGAGAAAAGCAGAAAGAGAGATTCTGGATGATTATCTTGCAGAGAAGGTATTTACGGGAAATAAAGGAAAGGAGATTCTACCAGATGAAAAAGATGTAAAAGGATTCAATCTATTTATGGAACAGTATATCAAAGGAATACCAATTGAAAGAGCAGCTGTTGATACATTAATAATGGAAAGGTAAAATATGTTAGAACAATTAAAACAGCAGGTGTATGAGGCAAATATAGAGCTTCCCCGGAGAAAATTGATTACCTATACATGGGGCAATGTCAGTGGAATTGACAGAAAAAAACAATTGTTTGTTATTAAACCAAGTGGAGTAGATTATGATAAGCTTACTCCAGAGGATATGGTTGTTATGGATCTGGCTGGAAATAGGGTCGAGGGAAAGCTAAATCCATCTTCTGATATGCCTACACATTTGGAGTTATATAAAGCATTTAAGGAATTAGGTGGAATTGTACATACACATTCTCCATGGGCAACATCATGGGCACAGGCAGGACGAAATATTCCCTGTTATGGAACAACTCATGCTGACTATTTTTATGGAGAAATTCCATGTGCGAGATCTTTAACTAAGAAGGAAACAGAAGAAGCATATGAGAAAAATACAGGGTTAGTTATCATAGAAGCCATTCAAAATAAAAATCCTGAATCTGTGCCAGGAGTGCTGTGTATAAATCATGGACCATTCACATGGGGGAAAGATGCGGCAGAAGCAGTTCATAATGCAGTGGTATTAGAAGAAATTGCTAAAATGGCATATAGAACAGAATTTTTAAATGGAGAAGCAAATCAGGCCCCACAGTATTTACAGGACAAACATTTTTTCCGTAAACATGGGGAAAATGCATATTATGGACAATAAATGAAAGTAAACGAAGAAAATTATATAATGAGTGTATTTTACAAGGAGGTAGCAGAATGAATAACATGCCTAAAATTAAAGTGGGAATTGTTGCAGTCAGTCGTGACTGTTTCCCGGAGAGCTTGTCTGTGAACAGACGAAAAGCACTTGTTGCAGCATATAAGGAAAAATATGATGAATCAGATATCTATGAGTGTCCGGTGTGTATTGTAGAAAGTGAGATTCATATGGTGCAGGCACTGGAAGATATAAAACAGGCAGGATGTAATGCTTTGGTGGTATATCTTGGAAATTTTGGACCGGAAATATCAGAGACTCTTCTGGCAAAGCATTTTGAAGGGCCAAAGATGTTTATTGCGGCAGCAGAGGAAAGTGGAGATGATCTTTTGGATGGTCGTGGAGATGCTTTCTGCGGAATGTTAAATGCCAGTTATAATCTGAAACTTCGGAATATAAAAGCATATATTCCGGAATATCCGGTAGGAACAGCCGAAGAATGTGCAGATATGATACATGATTTTGTTCCGATTGCAAGAACTGTCAAGGCTTTAAGTGAACTGAAGATTATCAGTTTTGGACCACGTCCATTAAATTTTCTCGCATGCAATGCACCTATAAAAGCATTATATAATTTAAATATTGAAATTGAAGAAAATTCCGAACTTGACTTATTTGAAGCTTTCAAAAATCATGATAGAGATGAGAGAATACCAGAAATCGTGAAAGAAATGGAAGAAGAACTTGGAGAGGGAAATAAAAAACCGGAAATTCTTTCTAAATTGGCTCAGTATGAGCTGACATTAAAAGATTGGATTGAAGAACACAAAGGTTATCGTAAATATGTAGCTATAGCGGGAAAATGCTGGCCGGCATTTCAGACTCAGTTTGGTTTTGTCCCATGTTATGTTAACAGTCGTCTGACTGCACAAGGTATTCCGGTATCCTGTGAAGTTGATATTTATGGGGCATTGAGTGAGTTTATTGGAACTGTTGTAAGCGAAGACACTGTAACATTGCTGGATATTAATAATACAGTACCTGCGGATATGTATGAAGATAGCATCAAAGATACATATGGATATGACCAAAAGGAAACATTTATGGGATTCCATTGTGGAAATACTGCTTCCAGCAAACTATCTTTCTGTGAAATGAAGTATCAGAAAATTATGGCAAGAACTTTGCCGGAAGAAAATACTCAGGGAACACTGGAAGGTGATATAATTCCTGGTGATATTACTTTCTTCCGTTTGCAGAGTACGGCAGATACAAAACTGAGAGCTTATATAGCACAAGGTGAAGTTCTACCGGTTGCAACAAAATCTTTTGGAGGAATTGGAGTATTTGCAATTCCAGAGATGGGAAGATTTTATCGTCATGTATTAATTGAAAAAAATTTCCCACATCATGGAGCGGTTGCTTTTGGTCATTTTGGCAAAGCCCTGTTTGAAGTATTTAAATATATAGGAGTCGATGTTTCAGAAATTGGATTTAATCAGCCAAAAGGAATGTTGTATCCAACGGAAAATCCATTTATCTAATAAAAAAGTATTGAGAAAGAACTGTGCTAATGCATGGTTCTTTTTTTATTACATAGGAAATTCCTTTGAATTTCCTATGTAATTTAATAAAAAAGAGTGTCAGAAAAGTAGAAAGATTCACATTTTTTACATAATAGTGTGATAAAATAAATTTAAAATAAGGGGAAAGTAGACTGGAGGAAGGAAAAAATGGGTGATTTAAAAATATTAGTTGTAGATGACGAAAGCAGAATGCGTAAACTGGTTAAGGATTTTCTTATAAGAGCGGGATATCAGGTATTGGAAGCTGCAGATGGTGAAGAGGCTGTTGATATTTTTTTTAGTACAAAAGGAATAGATTTACTTGTTTTAGATGTTATGATGCCTAAAATGGATGGATGGGAAGTTGTAAAAGAGGTACGAAAAGTATCAAAAGTTCCTATCATTATGTTAACAGCCAAAGATCAGGAACAAGATGAACTGCAGGGATTTGATCTCGGGGTAGACGAATATATTTCGAAGCCTTTTAGCCCTAAAATATTAGTTGCCAGAATAGGTGCAATTTTGAGAAGGACCAGTCAGATAGAAGGAGAAAATATTGAATCTGGTGGAATTGTTATGGATGTGGGAGCACATCATGTATTGATTGACGGAAAAACAATTGAATTAAGCTTTAAGGAATTTGAGCTTCTTCAGTTTTTTATGACCAATGAGGGAAGGGCGTTAACAAGAGAGAATATTTTGAATCAGGTCTGGAACTATGATTATTTTGGAGATGCCAGAACTATTGATACACATGTAAAGAAGCTGCGTAGTAAATTAGGAGAAAAAGGAAAGTATATTCATACCATATGGGGTATGGGATACAAATTTGAGGTTGAATAGAAATTGAAGAATAAAATAATGAAAAATCAGTCAATAAAAATAAAGATGACTTTAATGCTGATTATTATTATGACTGTAACAATATTAATGTCAATACTTATTAATCTTACAATGTTAAAACCTTATTATATTTTGAAAGAAAAGAAAAATATTACATCAGCATATGAGGAAATACAGTCGCTTTTTCAAAAGGATACAGTGAAAAAGGAGGAAATTGACCAGGTTGCACGAAAATATAATTACAGGGTTCTGATCAGTGATCCGGTGAATCAGATGATATATAGTTCTGAGGATGAACGGGGCGTTATGTATAAAGATATGAAGAATATCCTAAAGAATTTTGATAGAATTCAAAGTCAGGTTGAAAAAAAAGGATATGCAGTTACTACTATATCAAATAAAAGCTCTGGAACAGGTATTAATCTGATAGGATATCTGGATGGTCAGTATACGGTTATTCTTAATACTCCCATGGAAAGTATAAAAACCAGTGCAGCCCTATCAGGAAGGTTTACTGCCTATGTTGGAATAATGCTGATTATTGCAAGCGGAATTGCCATGTACATTTATAGTAAAAATTTTACAGAACCTATTGAGGAAATGGCAAGGGTGGCAAATAGAATGTCCAATCTCGATTTTGATGTCAGGGTTAAACCTTACGGAGAAGATGAGATAGGTAAGTTAGGTAATAGTTTAAATGACTTATCCGGGAAACTGGAAATGACTATTTCAGAATTAAAAACAGCTAATAATGAACTTCAAAAAGATATCGAACAAAAGATTCAGATTGATGAGATGAGAAAAGAGTTTCTGTCTCATGTATCTCACGAATTAAAAACACCAATTGCATTAATTCAGGGATATTCTGAAGGTTTGAAAGATAATATTTTTGATGATGAGGAAAGTAAAAATTTTTATTGTGATGTTATTGCTGACGAAGCACAGAAAATGAATCGAATGGTTCAGAAACTTATGACATTAAATCAAATAGAATTTGGAAATAATCAGGTGGAAATGGAACGATTTAATATCTCTGAACTGATTCAAAATATGGTGGATTCCAATAAAATATTATTGGAAAAAGATAACGTTTCCATAGTATTTAATGAAGGTCCGGTTACTGTATGGGCGGATGAATTTATGATAGAAGAAGTGGTCAGCAATTATCTAAGTAATGCCAGAAATCATGTCAGTGAAAATGGAGTCATTCAAATCAGTTATTGTTATCATGGTGATAATCTCCGTGTAAAAGTATTTAATAGTGGAAAACATATCCCGGAAGAAGATCTGGATAAACTGTGGATAAAATTTTACAAGGTGGACAAAGCCAGAACAAGAGAGTATGGCGGAAGCGGTGTTGGATTATCTATTGTTGAGGCTACTATGAAAGCTCATGGAAAAGATTATGGAGTTTCTAATATTTCAGGTGGCGTAGAATTCTATTTTGAAGTAGAATTAGATAAGAATAATATTGAAGGATAGGATGATAAAATGTTAAAAGATTATTGTGAACAAATAAAAGATGCTGATTTAGTACTGGTGGGAATAGGAAAAGAGCTTCATGCCAATCGTTTGATTGATTATGAAAA
Organism: Anaerostipes faecalis; assembly: GCF_018982945.1. Taxonomy (GTDB): domain Bacteria; phylum Bacillota; class Clostridia; order Lachnospirales; family Lachnospiraceae; genus Anaerostipes; species Anaerostipes faecalis. The sequence goes on from NZ_JABRXE010000001.1 coordinate 263,856, forward strand.
AGAAATAGATAATTCCTATTATCAGAATCTTCTGGGAAAGGAAGATGAGAAATCAGTTTGGATGAGAAATGTATATGAGAGATATTATCTTCTGACACTTGGAGATGTAGATTATTTTAAAGCACTGGAGGAAGTGCTGGAGAATAAGAATTATTTTGTTGTTACAAGTAACGATGATGGTCTTGTCTATCATTCCAGATTAAAAAAAGATCGAATTACATCTCCATGTGGAAACGGTGATTTTTTTCAGTGTAGCAAGCCATGTAGTGAACAGTTGTATCCTGCAAAACCCGGACTGGAAGATTTAATTTCCTATTATGAGTCAACCGGTAAAATTGAAACATTGGAATGTCCTAAATGTGGTCAGCAATTTATTTTTAATGTCCGCACAGAAGATACAAAGGATGTTTATATTGAAGGTGCTTATTTAACTTCCTGGGCGAATTATACAAAATGGCTTCAAGGGACTTTAAATAAAAAGATTTTTATATTAGAATTAGGGGAAGGGTTCGAAACACCAAGTCTGTTCCGCTGGCCTTTTGAGAAAGTTGCATTTTATAATGAAAAGGCAACTTTTGTAAGAGTACATAAATCTCTGTATCAGATGAACAAGGAATTAAAAGGTAAAGGGATAGCAGTACAGATGGACAGTAAGGAGTTTCTGGGTCTGTAATAATAAAACATAAGAGGAGGCAGCGTATGATTGCAATTATTGATTATGATGCCGGAAATATAAAAAGCGTTGAAAAGGCTTTGAATTTTCTGGGAGAAGAAGCAGTGATAACACGGGACCACGATGAAATACTTAAAAGCGATAAAGTGATTCTTCCTGGAGTCGGGGCTTTTGGAGATGCCATGGAAAAGCTTCACAAATATGGTCTGGTTGATACAATTGGACAGGTTGTAGAAAAGGGTATACCGTTTCTTGGAATATGTCTTGGACTTCAGCTGATGTTTGAAAGCAGTGATGAGGCTCCAGGAGTGAAGGGACTGGGTATTTTACCTGGAAAAATTTTGAGAATTCCTAAACAGGAAGATATGAAGATACCTCATATGGGCTGGAATAATATTAAAATAAAAGATGGGGCAAAATTATTTAAAGGATTGGAAAAAGATCCATATGTATATTTTGTTCATTCCTATTATCTGGAAGCAGATGACGAGAACATTGTTGCAGCAACAACAGAGTATGGAGTAACAATTCACGCCTCTGTTGAGAAAGATAACGTCTTTGCCTGCCAGTTCCATCCGGAAAAGAGCAGTACGGTAGGACTTCAGATACTTAAGAATTTTATTTCACTATAGGAGGAATGGCATGCATACAAAAAGAATTATTCCATGTCTGGATGTAAAAGGCGGACGTGTTGTAAAAGGTGTAAATTTTGTTAATTTAATTGATGCAGGGGATCCTGTGGCTATTGGAGCTGCTTATGATAAAGCAGGAGCAGATGAACTGGTATTTCTTGATATTACAGCATCATCAGATGCAAGAAATATTATGATTGACATGGTAAGAAAGGTTGCAGAAACAGTATTTATTCCATTTACTGTTGGTGGCGGGATTCGTACCGTGGATGATTTCAAGGCAATTCTCAGGGAGGGTGCCGATAAGATTTCTATCAACTCTTCTGCAATCAATACACCGAATCTGATCAATGATGCAGCGGATAAGTTTGGAAGCCAGTGTGTTGTTATTGCCATTGATGCCAAGAGAAGAGCAGATGGTTCCGGATGGAATGTTTATAAAAATGGTGGACGAATTGATGTTGGACTTGATGCTGTGGAATGGGCTATGGAAGCTAACCGTCGTGGTGCAGGAGAAATTTTGCTGACCAGTATGGATTGTGATGGAACAAAAGCAGGGTATGATAATGAATTAACCAGAATTATTGCTGAAAATGTTGATATTCCGGTTATTGCATCCGGCGGAGCCGGAACAAAAGAACATTTTTATGATACTTTAACAGAAGGAAAAGCAGATGCAGCACTGGCGGCATCTTTGTTCCATTTTAATGAGCTAAAGATAACTGATCTGAAAGATTATCTGGCTGGTCGGGGAATCAGTGTCAGAAGATAAATTTTGATAGAAAAAAGGAGACGATCATATGAATTCAAAAGCAAAAAAAGCCGATGAAAATCATAAAAAAGGCTATAATTGCGCTCAGGCAGTTGCGTGTGCATTTTGTGATGAAACAGGAATTGATGAAAAGACAATGTTTCGTATGATGGAAGGCCATGGGCTGGGAATGGGTGGTATGCAGGGAACCTGCGGTGCCATTACAGGAGCAGTAGCGGTTTTAGGAGCTGTAAACAGTAATGGAGATTTAGAACATCCGGTTTCTAAATCTGATACTTACAAATTGTCTAAAGAATTGGTAGAACAATTTCAGGAGAAAAATGGTGCCATTGCCTGTAAAGATTTAAAAGGTGTTGAGACAGGAAAAATGGTAAGAAGCTGTCCGGGATGTATTGAAGATGCAGCTACTATTCTGGCAGATATTTTGAAAAAGTAATAGCAATATATTAAAATAAAAATACTATACCACAGATGCCATATGACGTCTGTGGTATAATTTTTTTAGAGCATATTTTCTAATATTCCATTTTCAGAAAAGAGTAATTTTAACTGTAATGGTCAAAAACTGCAAGGGTTGATACATAATGTCTCATTTCTTCTCTGCTACTGATATGGCGGGCCTGTTCAATAACAGCATCTTGTTCTGATTTAGAAAGGGAAGAAAACTGTTCCATGGCTTTTGAGTTCTTTGCTAATTCCATGGCAAGTCCCACAGGCATTTCATTATTTGAATGCATTTCTATCACCTCGGTTACAGTATGAGTTGTCTTTTGGAAAAATATACGATATATATGTATGTCAAAGAATCATAATTTTGTATCTTTTCAAATTATTAGAAGTTTTTAATGAAAAAGTTGAGAATAAAAAACACATGGACCACAAACCATCCAGCCCAGGCCGTTAGGCCAGGAAGGCGGTTGCGGGCATGTGTTTTTATATTTCCTTTATGATTCTAAATTCTTTTCTGCTGCAGAGAGCATCAGTTTGATTCGGTTAATCTGGTTGACTTCGCTGGCTCCCGGATCGTAATCAATGGCTACGATATTTGCTTCAGGGAATGCCTGACGAATTTCTTTAATAACACCTTTTCCAACCACGTGGTTTGGCAGGCATGCAAATGGCTGGGTACATACAATATTTGGTGCCCCGCTATGAATCAGTTCTACCATCTCACCAGTCAGGAACCACCCTTCACCGGTCTGGTTTCCGATGGATACAAATGGTTTCGCATAAGCAGCCAGATCTTTGATATAGGCAGGAGCTTCAAAACGTTTGCTCTTTGCAAGTTCTTTTCTTAAGGTTTTTCTATATGTTTCCACAATTTTGATTGCGGCATTACATACAATAGCAGTACTCTTGGATTTTCCAAGATAACGGTATTTAAAATTACTGTTATAAAAACCATACATGAAGAAGTCAAGTAAATCAGGTACAACAGCTTCTGCACCCTCACGCTCCAGAAGTTCCACAAGATGATTGTTTGCATCTGGAAGGAATTTAACAAGAATTTCTCCAACGATACCAACGCGAGGTTTCTGAATATCTTTTAAAGGAATACGATCGAAATCACGGATGATACCACGGATATTTTTCTGGAAAGTCAAGAAGTTTCCTTTGACAATATCCTGTTTACATTTTGCTTCCCATCGTTTGTGGAGTCGATTGACAGATCCTTTTTTCTTTTCATAAGGTCTGGTACGGTAGACAACTCTCATAAATACATCTCCGTAAACGATTGCCTGAACAGCACGGTTCAGGAGACTTGGAGTTAATTTAAATCCACTGTTTTTCTCAATTCCCTGTGTACTGATACCAATAACCGGGATATGGCCATAGCCGGCTTTTTCAAGAGCACGACGGATAAAGCTGATATAGTTTGTTGCGCGGCATCCACCACCTGTCTGTGAAATTGCCAGAGCGATTTTGTCAGTATCATATTTTCCTGACAATAATGCATTCATCAGCTGTCCAATTACAATCAAGGAAGGATAACAGGCATCATTGTTTACATATTTAAGTCCTGTATTTACATCTTTCATTCCATTTTGTTCCAGAATCTTGACGTTATATCCACATGATTTCAAAGCAGGTTCCAAGAAAGTAAAATGAATTGGAGACATCTGAGGAACAAGGATTGTATAGTCCTTGGCCATTTCTTTTGTAAATTCTATACGTTTAATGGCAGCAGATACCGGTTTTGGTGTAATTTTGTGTTTTTTTCGAACTCGGACAGCACTGATCAAAGAACGGATACGGATTCTTGCAGCACCTAAATTATTAACTTCATCGATTTTCAGTACAGTGTAAATACGTCCGGATTTAGTTAAGATATCTTTTACAGTATCTGTTGTAACAGCATCCAGACCACATCCAAAGGAATTCAGCTGAATAACCTCTAACTGTTTGTTGGATTTTGCATAGTTGGCAGCTGCATACAGTCTGGAGTGATACATCCATTGGTCGGATACATTTAACGGACGCTCTACATTGGACAAATGAGAAATAGAATCTTCCGTTAGTACAGCAATACCATAGGAGTTGATTAATTCCGGAATACCGTGATTAATCTCAGGATCGATATGGTATGGTCGACCGCACAAAACAATACCTGTTCTTCCGGATTCTGCCAGATATGCCAGTACTTCTTCACCTTTGGTCTGAATGTCTTTTCTTACAGCTTCCAGTTCATCATAAGCCTTAGTAACTGCATGTTCCACTTCATTGGATGATACAGTAAAATGCTTTTTCATTTCTTCAAAGAGGCGGGATTTTAATGCATCTTCATTATCCAGTGCAAGGAAAGGATTCATGAAGTTTATACCCTTCGTTTGAAGTTCCTCCATATTATTTTTAATATTTTCTGCATAGGACGTAACAATCGGACAGTTATAATGATTGTTTGCCCCCTCTGTTTCGTCACGTTCATACGGAATACATGGATAGAAAATATCTTTAACTCCCTGTTTGATCAGCCACATGACATGCCCATGAGCAAGCTTCGCAGGGTAACATTCTGATTCGCTTGGAATGGATTCAATTCCCAGTTCGTAGATTTTTCGGGATGATTCCGGAGAAACCAAAACTTTGAACCCAAGTTCCGTGAAGAATGTAAACCAGAAAGGATAATTTTCATAAATATTTAAAACTCTAGGAATACCAATGACGCCACGAACGGCTTTTTCATCAGATAAAGGTTCATAATCAAAGGTACGGTGGAGTTTATAATCATACAGGTTAGGTACATGGTCAGCATTTGGCTCTTTTCCAATGCCTCTTTCACAGCGGTTACCTGTAATGTATCGGCGACCATTGGAAAACTTGTTGATGGTAAGCAGACAATGGTTGGTACATCCTTTACATCTTGTCATAGAAGTATCAACACTCATGGCAAAAATTTCTTCCAGTGGAAGCATGGATGTTTCATGTCCCTTTTCATAGCGTTCTCTGGCAATAAGAGCAGATCCAAAAGCTCCCATAATTCCGGCAATATCCGGTCGTACAGCATTACATCCGGAAATACGTTCAAAACTTCTAAGAACAGCATCATTATAGAAGGTTCCACCCTGAACCACAATGTGTTTTCCAAGATCGCTTGGATCTGTTAATTTGATAACTTTATATAAAGCATTTTTAATAACAGAATAAGCAAGACCTGCTGAAATGTCTCCAACACTTGCTCCCTCTTTTTGTGCCTGTTTAACTTTGGAGTTCATAAATACTGTACATCGGGAACCAAGATCAATTGGATTTTTAGCTGTCAGGGCAACTTTTGCGAATTCCTCAACAGAATGATTTAATGACTTTGCAAAAGTTTCAATAAATGATCCACATCCGGAAGAACATGCTTCATTTAACTGAACATCATCTACAACACCGTTTTTAATACGAATACATTTCATATCCTGACCACCGATGTCAAGAATACAATCAACATTCGGTTCAAAAAATGCCGCTGCATAGTAATGAGCGATGGTTTCAACTTCACCGAAATCAAGATTTAATGCTGCTTTTATCAAATGTTCTCCATAACCGGTTGAGCAGGAAGATACAATCTTTGCAGTATCCGGCATCTGCTCATCTATTTCATGAAGAGATTCGATAACTGCATGTAAAGGACTTCCGTTGTTATTATTGTAGTAGCTGTACAATAATTCTCCATCTTCACCAGCCAGAGCAACTTTTGTGGTAGTTGAGCCGGCATCGATTCCAAGATAACAGTTTCCCTTATATGTAGAAAGATTTCCACGTTTTACAACATGACGGTTATGATCCTTTACAAAACCTTTATATTCCTGTTCGTTTGCAAAGAGTGGTTCTAAACGGTCAACTTCCTGTTTCAGTTCAATTTTTTTCTCAAACTGTTTTAATAAATCTGTAAAATTTGTTGTAACATCTTCTTTGGCATTTAAAGCAGCACCAACGGCTGCAAATAAATGAGAATGGGTTGGAGCAATAATTTCTTCATCTTTTAATTCCAGAGTACGGATAAATGCATTTTTCAATTCTGGAAGGAAATGAAGAGGACCTCCTAAAAATGCAACATTTCCACGGATTGGTTTTCCGCAGGCAAGTCCACTGATGGTCTGATTAACAACTGCCTGAAAAATAGAAGCTGCAAGATTTTCTTTGGTTGCTCCTTCGTTGATCAGTGGCTGAATATCGGTTTTAGCAAATACACCACAACGTGCAGCAATTGGATAAATGGTATCAAAGTTTTTAGCATATTCATTTAAACCAGAAGCATCTGTCTGCAGAAGAGAGGCCATCTGGTCAATAAAAGAACCAGTACCTCCAGCACAAACTCCGTTCATTCTCTGATCAATTCCATTGGTAAAGTAAATTATTTTTGCATCTTCTCCGCCAAGTTCTATTGCAACATCAGTATGAGGTGCATAATCCTGCAAGGCTGTGGATACACAGACCACTTCCTGACAGAAAGGAATTTCTAGATAAGAAGAAATAGAAAGACCTCCAGAACCTGTAACGGTTGGAGCAAAAGTTGTTTCTCCGATTTGGTCTTTTGCTTTTTTTAATAAGGAAGCTAAAGTTTCCTGAATTTTTGCAAAATGTCTTTGGTAATCTGAGAAAAGTATATTATGTTGTTCGTCGATAACGGCGACTTTGACTGTTGTAGAGCCAATATCAATTCCTAATCGTTTCATCTTTTCGTATACCTACTTTCTAAATTTGCATTATTCCTTATTATAATAGAAAAACAAATATTTGCAAAGAGGAATAGAATATTTTTTTTAGGTGAGAATAATGGAAACAAATATTGAGATTTGAATAGTCTAATAAAAAAGTAAAGGTAATGTCATGGCAGATCAGAAAAAGTGTAACGGAAGTATTTATGTTGTGAAGGAAAATGATACTTTATACCAGATTGCAGGAGCCTATGGAATTCGGGTAAAGGATATCATGCGTCAAAATCCTTATGTCAATGTATATAATCTTCAGCCGGGAGATGAGTTATGTGTTCCGGGATTTACTCCGGTTATATCTGGAGCATTTATTCCATATGTGGTAAAAAAGGGAGATACCATTCTTGATATAGCGAAATCTAACAAAACAACAGTTGAAAATTTAGCAAAATCTAACAAAAAAATAAGAGATTTGACCCTTCCAGTTGGTACAGTACTGTTAATTGACAAAGCAAATTGAGTTATTTATAATGAAATAAGATATGCAAAAAGCGGTGCCTTGCCCTGGAGCATACGCACCGCTGGCAGGAGAGGAGTTAAAGATGATTAAATATTATCGGACCATGGACAATCAAATTAATGAAATCAGTGAATCTATGGAGGGAACCTGGATATCGTTGATACATCCCACTGCTGCAGAGCTGGTTCAGATTTCCAGGGAACATAAAATCGATCTTGATCATTTAAAAGCTCCTTTAGATGAAGAAGAACGATCACGTATTGAGGTGGAAGATGATTACACACTGATCATCGTAGATATTCCGGTAACTGAAGAGCGTAAAGAGAAAGAGTATTTTCTTACGATACCATGTGGTATTATTTTGGGACAGGATGTGATCATTACAGTTTGTCTGATGGATACACCAGTGTTATCTGACTTTCGTGATGGCAGAGTACGCAATTTCTGGACATTTAAACGGACAAGGTTTATTCTTCAGATGCTGTACCGGAATGCATCATTATATCTGCAGTATCTTCGTTCTATTGACAAGAAAAGTGATGAGGTTGAAAAACAGCTCCATATCTCCACTAAGAACCAGGAGTTAATTGAGCTTTTAGAGCTGGAAAAGAGTTTGGTTTACTTTTCCACATCCCTGCGGGGTAATGAGCTGGTTCTGGAAAAGTTATTAAAAATTGAAAAGATTAAGCAGTATCCGGAAGATGAAGAGCTTTTGGATGATGTTATCATCGAAAATAAGCAGGCAATCGAAATGGCAGATATCTACAGTAATATCTTAAGCGGAACTATGGATGCCTATGCTTCAGTTATATCCAACAATCTGAATATTGTTATGAAGGTTTTGGCGGTTATTACCATTGTAATGTCCATTCCGACTATGATTGCAAGTTTCTGGGGGATGAATGTTCCGGTTCCTATGGCGAAATCCCCTTATGGTTTCTTGATATTGGTAATATCTTCTTTAATTCTTACTGTTATTGGTGGATTTATATTAGGAAGAAAAAAGATGTTTTAAAAAAATAAGAAAGGTTTGTTATGTGGCTGAATAAACTTGAGGAAAAATTTGGAAAATATGCGATTCCCAATCTTCCAAAGATTATTGTAATATTATATGCAATTGGATATGTGATTCAGATGATTTCTCCGGATTTATTTGATTTGATGCAATTAAATCCGTATCTGATTATGCATGGACAGATTTGGCGACTTTTTACATTTTTAATGGTAGGACCTAGTACAAGTTTAATTTTTATTATATTTGTTCTTCTGTTTTATTATTCCGTTGGTTCTTCTCTAGAACAGGTCTGGGGAACATTTCGGTTTAATATGTACTATTTTATTGGAGTGTTAGGAACAATCCTTGGAGCGTTCCTTACATATGCAGCACTTAGATTTTCACAAGGTGAACTGGCAGGAGCTGCAGTATATATGGATACTTTTTATCTGAATATTACATTGTTTCTGGCATATGCCATGATGTTTCCGAATATGCAGGTATATCTATACATGATATTGCCAATCCGCGTAAAATGGCTTGCGTATCTGGATGGGATATATCTGGGCTACATTTTTTTAACATCAGGCTTTACAGTTTACGGAATTTCGGTTAAAGTATCAATTGTAGTGGCGTTATTAAATTTCCTGTTGTTCTTTTTCTCAATGAAGAAGATTCGAAGCCGGGGGGCGTCTTTTGTCAGCAGAGTATCTGGACAGAGACGGCACAGGGAATTTAAAAACAAGACTAATCCTAAGGGAAGAAAAAAGAACGGGGCTGTGCATGAATGTGCTATATGCCATCGTACGGAACTGGACGATCCAACATTGGAATTTCGTTATTGTTCCAAGTGTGATGGGGATTACGAATATTGTCAGGATCATTTGTTTACCCATAAACACGTAAAGAAGTGAGTTGTTAATATTATATATGAGATTTAAAGGAGAAAATTATGCTAACCAAAAAGACTAAAATTATTTGTACTATGGGACCGGCAACAGATGATGATGCCGTTTTAAAACAGCTGATGCTGGAAGGAATGGATATTGCTCGTCTGAATTTCTCTCATGGTGACCACGAGGAACAGTTAGGCAGAATCAAAAGAATCAAAAAATTTAGAGAAGAATTAGGATTGCCGATTGCTATCCTGCTTGATACAAAAGGGCCTGAGATCCGAACAGGATTACTTTCAACAGATGGCGATGTTGAATTGAAGGAAGGACAGGAATTTGTCCTTACAACAAGAGAAGTGGAAGGTACAAATACTATCGTAAGCATTACATATGCTGAACTTCCAAATGATGTAGAACCAGGAAATACCATTCTGATTGATGACGGATTGATTGAAGTTCGTGTAAAAGAGATCAAGGATGGGACAGACATCGTATGTGAGGTAGTAAATGGTGGTCTGCTTGGAAGCCGTAAAGGTGTTAATGTACCAAATGTAAAAGTAAACCTTCCTTCTATCACAGAAAAGGATAAAGCTGATATTGAATTTGGTCTGGAAAACGGAATCGATTTCATTGCAGCTTCCTTTATCCGTAATGCGGATGCTGTAAATGAGATCAAGGCAATCATTGATAAATATAAAATGAACGTTGGGGTTATCTCCAAGATCGAGAACATTGAAGGTGTTGAAAATATCGATGCCATCATCGAAGCTTCTGAAGGTGTTATGATCGCGCGTGGTGACCTTGGTGTTGAAATCCCTGCAGAAGAAGTACCATTCTTACAGAAAGCGATCATTAAAAAATGTAATAAGGCATTTAAACCAGTTGTTACTGCAACACAGATGCTGGATTCCATGATCCGTAACCCACGTCCGACAAGAGCAGAAGTAACAGACGTTGCCAATGCGATCTATGATGGAACAGACGCAATCATGTTATCTGGTGAAACAGCAAAAGGAAAACATCCGGTTGAAGCAGTTCGTATGATGAACCAGATCGCAATTTCAACAGAACTCCATCTTGATACAAAGATTCAGGATTACCGTTCTGTTTATGTGAATCGTGGAATCTCTGCTGCTGTAGCATACTCAGCAGTACAGACAGCACATAATATCAGTGCAAAATGTATCCTGGCTTCCAGTATGTCAGGATTTACAGCAAGAATCGTATCAAAATTCAAACCAGATGCACAGATTATCGGATTATCTCCAGATGAATCCATCGTGCGTAAGATGCAGTTATACTGGGGTGTACGTCCATTCAAATCTCATAAAGCAGAAACAACAAAAGATTTACTGGATGAAGCAACAGATATTGTATTAGATGCAGGACTTGCTGAACAGGATGATATCCTTGTATTAACAGGTGGAGGCCCAGCTGATCACCGTGGAAAAGGTGTTACAAACATGCTGAAAGTTGTTAAAATTGGTGAATAATCGACAGTAATATATGGTAAAATGGGGATGTAGTAATACATCCCTTATTTTAATTTCTTAAAATTAAAATACTCTTGGCGGATGTGAAGGTATCGGGAGGGAGAGTAATGGAAATAGCTGAGCAGTTATACATATCAGAAATTTTAAGATCTGGACAAAAAATAATAAAAAGTAGAATCAGGGAGAAAAAAGGAATTCCTGGATTGTATTGTATTACCTTGTCTCAGTGGAAGTCTGGAATTCTGGAGATTTATTCATATGAGGATTTGATTTCTCCTTTTTACGAATCATGTGATATAATAATTGTTGGACTTGCTGCTGGAAAAGATGATGCAATAGTTTTGCTCCGGCGGATGGTGGATGACATGTTTCATTCTGGAATGATAAATGACGTAGGGAAATTCTTTTGTGGAGAAAAAGTATGAGTATTATATTTTTGATTTTAAAAATATTGGGAATCATTTTATTAATACCAGTTATATTGCTACTGATTCTTTTCATCTGTCCGATCTGTTATCGGTTGGAAGGGGAATTTGATGGAGAAAATCCTAAAATAAAAGGAAGAGTATCATGGGCGTTGTTTTTCTTGCGAATAAAAGGATGGTATGAGGAACAACCAGGGATTATTGTCCGGATTTTTGGGCTTCCAGTATATCGAACCGATGGGAAATGGGCGATTTTAGGAAGAAATGATAAAAAAAAGCCGGTGATAGTAAATGAAGTATCAGCACCTCAAAATAAGGAAAAAAAATCTCAAAAAGATATTTCTGAAAAAATAGCTCATCATATTTCGCGTGAAACAGAGAACTCTGTACAAAAATCTCAAAGTCCTGTTGAAGATATTCTGGATCTTCCATGGGATGAAGAGTTTGAAGAAGAAAATGATTCAAAGGAACTGATAAAAAAGGAAAATGAGAAAAAGAAGAAGTTTATTGGTAAAAGAATCGTCAGATTTATAAAAACATGGTATCATAAGTGTAAAGTGTTTATAAGGAAGTTACAGGATGGTTTAGACAAGATTTATACAATGAAAGAATTCTTTTTTGAAGATAAAGAGATTCGTCTGGCATTATCCAGAGTAAAAAAATATGGAACAGATGGAATTAGATATCTGCTTCCTCAAAAAGTAAAAGGTGTTTTAAAATTTGGACTGGATGATCCTGCGGAAACAGGTAAGGTCCTTGGTTATCTGGCTGTGTTGATTCCGTTGTATGAAGATCATCTGGAGATAACACCGGATTTTACTCAGAGTATTTTGAAAGGTCATCTTCTGATATCAGGACGAATCAGAAAATATAAATTGTTAAAGCTTGCGTGGATCGTTTTCCGGGATAAAGATTTATTAAAACAAAAAGATCGTGTGGTAGAAATGATAGGAGGTTAGTCATATGAGCAAAGAAAATTTTAATGAAACTGTTAGCTCTTTATTTAACGGAATGGAGGGGTTTTTAACATCCAAGACCGTAGTAGGAGAGCCGATTTATATCAAAGATACAATCATTCTGCCATTGGTGGATGTGTCTTTTGGAATGGGCGCAGGAGCATTTGAAGCTGACAAGAAGAATAAAAGCGGTGGAGGAATCGGAGGTAAGCTGACTCCTAGTGCTGTTTTAGTTATTCGTGATGGACAGACTAAACTTGTAAATGTTAAGAATCAGGAAACAATCGTAAAACTTCTGGATATGGTTCCGGACGTGATCGATAAATTTACAAAAAAAGAAGAAACTCTTGAGGATATTGTTGAGGATTTAGAAAAAGAAGAGTAAATAATAATATTATAACCTGAGGAATCTGTGGAAAGACAGGTTCCTTATTTCTTTGTTGTGCATAAATTATATGATAGGAAATATGGGGAAGCATTTATGAAACGGGTATGGGGAATTGCTTTTTTTTTCTTTGGGATAGGGCTCCTGACAGGCTTTTTTATCAATCAGGAGTTTACGAGAGTTATGGTGTGTCTGGTAAGCTGGATGTTTGGATATTGTTTGTTCTTTCATTAAAAAAGAACTGGACAATGTCCAGTTCTTTGTGGTTTTATATTAAATAAATCATAACAGATTAAGCACGTTCAACCTTACCAGATCTTAAGCAAGAAGTACAAACGTACATTTTCTTTGCTCCGCCTTCTGTTTTAACTCTTACAGATTTAATATTTGATTTCCACATTTTGTTTGATCTTCTATGTGAGTGACTGACTGCATTTCCAAAATGAGCGCCTTTTCCACAAATAGCACATTTTGCCATGTTAGCACCTCCTTCTTCAAATCTTTTCCCTTTTTTATTCCGGGCTCGACAACTATTTCATTCTAACAGATTGAATTATAAAAATCAAGAATAAAATTGCTTTTATTTTTGAACGATATTATTTAGAAGGAGTAATATTTCAATATTTCTTCAGGACTAGACGAGTTTCACTGGATAATGTATAATCATGATATATGAATTCTCGGTTGGAGGTAATAATTTATGAAAGGACATATGAATACAAAAAATGGAGAAATCTCCATTGAAAATCAGGTAATTGCAAAATATGCAGGAATTTGTGCCCTTGGATGTTTTGGCATCGTTGGAATGGCCATGGTCAATGTAAAAGACGGAATCGTAAAACTGCTTACCAGAGATAATATAAGAAAAGGTGTATTTGTTTCTGTAAAGAATAACAAGATCACGATAGATTTTCATATTATTGTATCTTATGGAGTTTCCATTTCCACTGTAGCTAATAATTTAATGGAATCTGTAAAATACAGAGTCGAAGAGTTTACCAGTCTGGAAGTAGAAAGAATTAATATTTACGTTGAGGGCGTAAAAGATATAGGATAAATGATGGAGGCAGAAAGAATATGAAGCAAATAGATGCGTCTTTGTTACAAAAGATGTTAATTGGCGGTGCAAAACGATTAGAGGCACATAAAGAATATATCAATGAACTGAATGTATTTCCTGTTCCTGATGGAGATACAGGTACGAATATGACTATGACAGCCATGGCAGCAGCCAAAGAAGTTGGAAATGTCATGGAAGTGACTATTAAAGAAGTGACAAGAGGATTATCTGGTGGATCGCTTCGAGGAGCAAGAGGAAACTCAGGTGTAATTTTATCACAGCTGTTTCGTGGCTTTTATAAAGGTGTGAAGGATAAAGAGGTTCTTGATACAAAAGCAGTAGCCGAAGGATTCAAACATGCTGTTAGTACAGCTTATAAAGCAGTAATGAAACCCAAAGAGGGAACGATTCTGACCGTTGCAAAGGTTACTGCAGAAAAGGCTGTAAGAATCGCGAGAAAAGAAGAAGAATTTGAAAAGTTTGCTGAGATTGTAATGGAAGAAGCAAACGATATTCTTAAGAAAACACCAGAAATGCTTCCTGTTTTAAAAGAAGCAGGTGTTGTGGATTCTGGAGGACAGGGACTGGTAGAATTTTTACAGGGAACCGTTGATGTTCTGCTTGGTAAAGAAATTGATCTTTCAGATGTACCAAAAACAACGGGGAAAGTGTCCACTTCAGATGTTCCTTCTCAGGGAGAAGATATTAAATTTGGATATTGTACAGAATTTATTGTCATGACAGAAAAAGAATGGACAGATGAGAACGAACAGGATTTCAAAAAATATTTGTCAGGAATAGGAGATTGTGTAGTTGTAGTAGGGGATGAAGATATAGTGAAAGTTCATGTTCATACCAATCATCCTGGAAAGGCTATTGAAAAAGGATTGTCCTATGGTGCTCTGACAAGTATGAAAATTGATAATATGAGAGAGGAACATGAAGAACGTCTTCAGCTTCAGGCGGAGGAATCCAAAAAAGAAGAACCTCGGAAACCATATGGATTTGTGGCTGTTTCAATTGGAGAAGGATTAAATGAGATTTTTCGTGGATTAGGTGTTGATTATCTGATTGAAGGCGGACAGACTATGAATCCTAGTACAGAAGATATGCTCAATGCCATTGATCAGGTGAACGCAGATACAATCTTCATTTTACCAAATAATAAAAATATTATTCTTGCAGCAACACAGGCACAGTCGCTGGTGGAAGATAAGAATATTATTATTATACCGACAACCACAGTACCGCAGGGAATTTCTGCGTTTATAGGTTTCGAGGCGGAACAGGATGTTGAAACTAATGAAGAAAATATGAAGGAAATTATCGAATGTGTAAAGACCGGTGAAGTAACCTATGCAGTTCGTGATACTTCTATCAATGGAAAAGAAATCAAAATTGATGATATCATGGGAATTGATGATGATGGAATTCAGGAAGTGGGAAGCAGTATTGAGACCGTTACATTAGATCTTATTAATGATATGGTTGATGAAGACAGTGAATTAATCTGCATTTATTATGGACAGGATATGAAAGAAGAAGATGCACAGGCGCTTCTTGAAAAGGTTGAAGAAAAGTATGAAGATTGTGATGTTCAGCTTGAGTATGGTGGACAGCCAATCTATTATTTCCTGTTATCTGTAGAGTAAAAGAATCAGGAAAGGAGGAGCATGTCAGGCTCCTCCTTTTTTCGATGTATCAAAGAAGAGAAAGTTCTCAAATATAGAGAGGAAAAGTTAATGGATGGGACAACGAGCATAATAGAATTAAAGGGAATTGGAGAAAAAACAGGAGCTGCATTTGCAAAGCTTGGCGTGAGTAATATTGACAGTTTGATTTCTATGTATCCAAGGTATTATCTTACCTATGAAGATCCCATTGATATTTCAGAACTTCAAGTGGGACAACGAGCCTCTGTTTTTGTAAGAATCAGTTCTGAGATAAATATACGTTATATCAGAAAGATGAAAATTGTAACATGCCTTGGAAAGGATCATACGGGAACAATGACTTTTACATGGTTTAATATGCCGTATTTGAAAAAACAGCTTCACCGAGGAGAAGATTATATATTGACAGGTACTCCTGTTTTTAAAAATGGACGACTAACTATGGAACACCCGGAAATTTTCACACAGGAAACTTATCAGGCACAGAAGCAGACATTACAACCGGTATATCCAATGACTACAGGACTTACCAATAAGATTGTCTCTAAGGCAGTTAAACAGACAGAAAGTTATATCAGGACAATCCCAGAATACCTTCCCGAACAGATATTATCCTGTTATCATCCTATGGATTATAGTGAAGCAATTTGGAATATCCATTTCCCTGAATCCAGAGAACAGCTGATTGCAGCAAAAAAAAGACTGATATTTGATGAATTTTTTATTTTTATTTCTGCAATGAAAATGTTGTCACAAAATGAAGAAGGCGGAGAGCATGGTTATAGAATTCCTGTTTGTAAAGAAGTAAAACAGCTGATAGAAGGTTTGCCTTACCAGCTGACTGGAGCACAGAAACGGGCGTTAAAGGAAATGACAGAGGATTTAAATTCAGGGAAGATTATGAACCGTCTTGTTCAGGGTGATGTAGGTTCAGGAAAAACAATTCTGGCAGTGATTTTGCTTTTAATGTGTGCAAAAGCAGGATATCAAGGAGTTTTAATGGCACCTACGGAAGTGCTGGCTAATCAGCATTTTGAGACTTTTGAAGAACTGTTAAATCCTTTTGGTATAAAGACAGTTCTTTTAACAGGATCAACAAAGCAAAAGGAAAAGAAAGAGCGGTATGAACAGATTAAGAAACATGAGGCTGATATAATTATTGGAACTCATGCTTTAATACAGGACAAGGTTGAATATGACCAGCTGGCATTGGTTATTACAGATGAACAGCACAGATTTGGAGTAAGACAAAGAGAAAAATTATCTATGAAAGGTGAAAAACCACATGTTCTTGTTATGAGTGCAACACCAATCCCCAGGACTTTAGCCATTATTCTGTATGGTGATCTGGATGTATCTATTGTAGATGAACTTCCTTCAAATCGGTTACCGATTAAAAATTGTGTTGTTAATATAAGTTATCGTCCTACGGCATATAGATTTATGGAAAAACAGGTGAAAGAAGGGCGACAGGTATATGTAATATGTCCCATGGTGGAAGAGAGTGAAGCAATGGAAGGAGAGAATGTCATTCAGTATGCAAAAATACTGGAAAAAAATTTCTCTCCATCTGTACGAATCAGCTATTTACATGGTAAAATGAAACCAGCTGAAAAACAGAAAATTATGGATGACTTTTCAGAAGGAAATATTGATATTTTAGTTTCAACAACGGTAGTGGAAGTAGGAGTTAATGTTCCTAATGCCACAGTAATGATGGTTGAAAATGCAGAGCGTTTCGGACTTGCTCAGCTTCATCAGTTGAGAGGTCGTGTTGGACGGGGAAAACATCAATCTTACTGTATTTTTATGACCGGATCTAAAAAGAAAGAAACGATGGAAAGGCTGGAAGTACTCAATAAATCCAATGATGGTTTTTATATTGCAAATGAAGATTTAAAATTACGTGGACCAGGTGATTTTTTTGGAGTGAGACAAAGCGGGATGATGGATTTTGTTCTGGCAGATATATATACAAATGCAGATATTATGAAGCAGGCATCAGATGCGGTGAAACAACTGGAGGAAGATAATTTTGATTTTTCACAGTTAAAAAATAGTCGTTTAGAAAAACAGATCAGCCTTGCACACAAATTATAGGGAGGATATTAAGATGGTACGATATTATTTGAGATTTACAGGAAGAGTTCAAGGTGTCGGATTTCGTTTCTTTGTCAATATGAATGCAGAACGATATCATTTAACTGGATGGGTGAAAAATATGTATGATGGTTCAGTAACTGCAGAAGTTCAAGGGACAAGACTTCAGGTGCAGCAGTTTTTAGAGACAATTAAATATGGAAATCGATTTGTTAGAGTGGATGATATTGAAGTTGAAGAAAGCCCATTGTGTGAAAATGAAAAAGGATTTAGAGTTCGTTATTGAAATTTGAAAAAAATGTTAGTTTATGTAAAAACTCCTAGTGTATCTTTTGTTTGTTGGCACATACTATCAGCGTAACAAATAACTACAAAAGAAATGGAGGAAATTCAAATGGAAGAACGAACTTCAGCAAGAAGCAAAGGATCAAACAGAGTTGAAGTGCCAGAAGCAAGAGGGGCATTAGACAGATTTAAGTTTGAAGTAGCAAATGAAATCGGGGTAGACTTAAAAGAAGGATATAATGGACATCTGACAACAGCTCAGGCTGGTTCTGTAGGAGGAGAAATGGTCCGTAAAATGATCCGCAGACAGGAAGAAGAAATGTCCCGATAAGGAAAACAAAAGACAAATCAGTTATGTAAACTGGCGGGCTGCAGATGAAAAATCTGTAGCCCGCTTAATTATTTTTAGTTCATGGAAAGGCCTTGTCCGTTTTGTTCCCGGAAGAAAATTTTGTAATGGCAGATACAAGAAGTATAAAAATGCTTTTCCTTTTTTGTAAAAACAGATTGTATGAAGTATTGAACCTGCTGAAATTTAGTTGACAAAATCTGTGTATATAATAAAATAAAGAAAAGTAAAAAATAAGGAATGTTTGTTAGATGAGAGTTATAGCAGGAAGTGCAAAAAGTTTAAAATTAAAGACTATAGAAGGAATGGAGACAAGACCTACACAGGATCGAATAAAAGAAACTCTGTTCAATATGATTCAGTATGATATCCCTGGCTGTTTGTTTCTGGATTTATTTGCAGGAAGTGGCGGAATAGGAATTGAAGCACTAAGCAGAGGAGCAAGGGAAGCATATTTTGTTGAAAGTGCAGGAAAGCCAATCCGGTGTATTAAAGAAAACCTGAGACATACTCATTTAAATGAGTATGCTACAGTTATGGCTACAGATGTGTCCTCTGCTATTGGAAAACTTTCAGGCAAAGTGTTTGATTTTATTTTTATGGATCCTCCATATGCTAAAGGATTTGAAAAAAAGATTCTGACACTTTTAGATCAGTCATCAATTTGTGGGCAGGATACTATTGTGATCGTGGAATCGTCTCTTGATACAGAAATTTCAGAAGAATGGTTTGAGAATCTTAAGATTATACGTGAGAAAGACTATAAAACAAACAAACATACATTTCTGAGGAAAGCTTAGGAGGAAGAGGAAGATGAGTATTGCCGTTTATCCCGGAAGTTTTGATCCGGTAACTTATGGGCATTTAGATATTATTGAACGTTCTGCAAAGGTATTTGACAAATTAATAATTGCCGTTTTGGTAAACAGTGCCAAAACCCCTTTATTTACAACAGAAGAAAAAGTTCAAATGATTAAAGATGTAACTAAACATTTGGATAATGTTGAAGTAACCTCTTTTTCAGGATTACTGGTTGATTTTGCCAAAGAACATAATGCCAATGTTTCTGTTCGTGGATTACGTGCCGTGACAGATTTTGAATATGAGCTTCAGATTGCACAGATTAACAGTAAACTGAATAAAGAACTGGATACTATGTTTTTTACTACAAGCATTGATTATTCATATGTGAGTTCGACTATTGTAAAGGAAATTGCTTCATATGGAGGAGATGTATCAGATATGGTACCTGCGTCTGTAGAAAAATGTCTGAAAAAGAAGTTTGAAAAATAGGAGGGACTGCAAAAAATGAGTGAGAAGTATTTACATGAAATGATAGATGATATTGAAGTACTGATTGATGAGGCAAAGCCTGCACGATTTAGTCCTGGCAAGGTTATCATGGATAAAGATGTTTTGATGACTGTAATTGAGGAATTGAGAAAACAGATTCCAGGTGAGATTGAGAGAAGTCATAAGATTATTATGAATAAAGAGTCTATTTTGGAAGATGCAAGAGTAAAAGCTCAGGAAATGCTTAATCAGGCTGCTTCGGAGGCAGGAACTCTGATTGATGAAAATGAAATTGTTGAAATGGCAAAAATGAGAGCGGATGAAATTGAAACAACCGCCCAGAATCATGCTCAGGGACTGATTCATAATGCTAATGAAGAAGCTGATCAAATACGTGTTGGAGCATTACAATATGCCAGAGAAATTATGGAAGATGTCCAAGGATATGTGGAAAGTGTAAGAGATGCACAGAAAAGTGTTTTTGACCAATTGTTATCAACTTTAGATTCTGATCTGGAATCTATTAAAGTTAATGGGCAGGAAATAGATGAACAGCTTTCAGGAGTGACTATGCCACGTGTCAAGACCAGAACTGTTGAAGACTTTCTGTCAAAAGAGCAATAAAGCTAAGATACCGCTGATAACAGCAAAAAAGGATTTTAGGAACACATAAGGAAAAAGTGAAAGCTGACTTTCTTTACATACGCTTTTGGTCTGCATTATGCTACAGATGCCGCCAAAAGAACTGATAGCACAGAGGATGGCGATTTTTACAGAAAGAGGAATTGGAAGGGATCCCCAGTAAGTAATTCCGGTAGTGATTTCCAGACATCCAATAATAATATCAGAAAAAACCCCAAAGGGTCTAAAGGAAGTTAAAAGATTTGTACCAATGGAAAACAGCATAATATAAATCCCAATAGCAAAAATTGAGTGTAAAGCATCGAAAATGATTTCATCAGTAGTTTTTTTAGGGGCAAATCCCTCTGGCTGTTGATGGATATAGAGAAATTGCTTTTCTCGGCTTAAGTTGAGAAGAAACAGAAAAAAGCATATATTTGGTGCATAAAGGCAAAAAAAGAAAAGAGGGACAGGTACCCTGCTATGTAATATTAAAGTTAAAGTATAACCAATGGTGAACATTGGACTTACATTGTTACATACTGCAAGAAGGAACTGCCCTTCTTTTTTTGTGTAGGAACCGGATAGCACAAGATCATTAATGATTTTTCCGCCTAGAGGATACCCGCAGAAAAAGCCAAGAATGAGAGTGTAGGCCAAATCTCTGTTTAAAAGAGGAAATAACCGGTAAATCGGGAAAAACAGCCATGAAACATAATGAAGAGTATGATATTTATTCATGAAACCGGTAAGAAGTAAAAAGGGAAGCAAGGTAGGGACAATAGTTCCGGACCAAAGAAGAAGACCGTTTCGGGCACCTTCAATGGATTGTTCCGGGAAAAAAAGAAGAATAGCTGTGAAGCATAAAAAAAGAATCTGGGAAACTATTTTTTTCATATAGAACCTCCTGCCACATATAATATATTTTATGTGGCAGGAGAGAAAACTAGACGATAATTTGCTGATCTTTCCAGCAGATACCGAATTTTTCACCTAGAATCATTTTGTATAGAGAATCGGCCTGTCTTTCGGAACTTAAAAGAAAATTCTGTTCAGGAGATAGAGCATCTTTCCACGGACGAAGATGCCGAACCATTGGAACAGAAGCGTTTCTTTTCATTTCAGAAATCAAAAAGGAGGATTCTTTTTTAAACCCCAAAATCTGATAGTAAAGAGAATAATCCAGATTGTTAATTATTTGATAATGTGATTTTGTAATATTTAGTATAATGTGCAACAGGTTTCTGCTGATGCGTGTCCAGGTAAGATGTTTGCTTTTACAGTCAGCTATTAGCTCTGTGCATGTAATATCCGGACGATAATATTTGTGAAGCATATCCTGGAAGTCCGATGATATTTCCCAGAAATCAGTAAGGTTGGGGTGGAGAATCAGCAATGTTTTTAAAATTTCTGAAAAATCATCCATTGTAACTGGAGCATCAGATTGAAGATGCTCTTTTAATATACATTTACAGTTTTCAGGAATTTGTGAAAAAATTGACGGATTGTCAGGCTCTTTTTCTATTATATTTCGAATAGCAGAGGCAGAACTTATTTTAGAGGTCAGCTGATTTTCATGATGACCACTGCCGGTACGTGAAAGACTAAAAGGTTTTATAGAACTTTTACTGGAAAGCAATGCTTTAAGATATTCCAGTCCAAGAATATTATTTGGTTCTCTTATAACGGGAAGCCATGATGAATCCGGGCAGTGTTTGGTGAAAGCTATTTCCTGTGCTTTTGGAAACGGATGGCCGAGTTTTATTAACTGGGATGTTTCTGATGAAATTGTGTTTTCGTATTCTAGTAGAAAAGAAGCGATTTCCTTTAAAAGGGAAATATTTCCGCATTCACTTCCAAATGATAATGTATCAATGATGCCCAAATGATTTAGAAGAGAAACACTTCCCGAAGCAAAATACGGAGCTGAACCGCATGCGAAATATAAAGGAAGTTCAATGACCAGATCAGCACCATTTTGTAATGCCATCTGGGTTCGAATCTGTTTTTCCAGAATGGCAGGAGTACCTCTTTGAACATAGTTTCCACTCATTAATGCAACAATATATTCTGCACCTGTTTCTTCTTTTGTTTTCTGGATATGGTATGCATGTCCGTTATGAAAAGGGTTGTATTCACAAATTATTGCGGCGGTTTTCATAGACCTGTCCTTTCTTTCATATTTTTTTCAGTAATTGTATTATAAATGAGAATGAAAAAAAAGTAAAACTGCACAAAAAATGAAAAATAAAGATTGAACATCTTGTCATATAAAACAAAAGAATGTAGAATGAATATAGTTATGTAATAAACGGAACCGGTTTTATAAATACGGTTTGAACTAAAATGTACAACGAAAAATACATATGCAAATGTTGTATACAAGATGATGATGTTGTATAATTTGAAAGGATTAAATTCATCTTTGTGGAAAGTTGAAAGGAGCAACGCAAATGAGTGTTATTGATGAAATCAAGAAAAAGGCAAAGGCTAACAAAAAGACAGTCGTATTGCCTGAGACAACAGACATTAGAACTTTAACTGCAGCAGCAGAAGTGCTGGAAGAAGGAATTGCAGATGTCATTTTAGTGGGAAAGAAAGAAGATATTCTGGCAAAAGCAGGAGAATTGGATATTTCAAAAGCTGTTTTTGTCGATCCTGCAAATTGTGAAAATCTCAATACATATATTGAATCTCTATGTGAAGCAAGAAAAAGTAAGGGATTACTTCCGGAAGATGCCAAGGAAATTCTTCTCTCTAATCCTTTATTTTTTGGAGCTACAATGGTTCGCGCAGGACATGCAGACGGTATGGTGGCAGGGGCCATTAATTCATCAGCAAATGTACTTCGTGCAGCACTGCAGGTTGTAAAAACAGCACCAAATACTGAAATTGTTTCTGCATTTATGTTAATGGATACTCAGGCAAAAGATATGGGGTCAAACGGATGTTTTGTGTTTGCAGACTGTGGTCTGAACCAGAATCCTAATCCGGAACAGCTGGCAGCAATTGCATCAAGTTCTGCAAAAACATTTAAACAGCTGATTGGGGATGTACCAAGAGTGGCCATGCTTTCTCATTCAACATGTGGAAGTGCAAAACATGATGATGTAACTAAAGTAGTAGAAGCAACAAATATTGCAAAAGAAAAATATCCGGAGTATCTGATTTGTGGTGAATTACAGCTGGATGCAGCTATTGTACCTGAAGTTGCAGCAACAAAGGCACCAAGAAGTGAAGTCGCAGGAAAAGCAAATGTTTTAGTATTCCCAGACCTTGATGCTGGAAATATCGGTTATAAGCTGGTACAGAGACTGGGTAATGCTCAGGCATACGGCCCTATTACTCAGGGAATTGCAAAACCTGTAAATGACTTATCAAGAGGATGCGTAGCATCTGATATCGTAGGTGCGGTTGCAATTACATGTGTGCAGGCAGCGGCATTAGAAGAGGATAAATAGAAATCAGACAAGTAAGGAGAATAGTAAATGAAAGTTTTAGTAATTAACTGTGGAAGTTCATCATTAAAATATCAGTTAATCGATTCTGATACAGAAACTGTACTGGCAAAAGGACTGTGTGAAAGAATTGGAATTGATGGTGCATTAACACATCAGCCTGCAGGAAAAGATAAAATCAAATCTACACCTGCAATGCCAGATCACAAGACAGCAATCGGAATTGTGCTGGACCAGCTGACAGATAAGGAAAATGGTGTTGTAGAAAGTCTTGATGAAATTGAAGCAGTTGGACATCGTATTGTACATGGTGGAGAAAAATTTACAAAATCCTGTATCATTACAGATGAAGTTATAAAAGAAGTTGAAGAATGTAGTGTATTTGCACCGCTTCATAATCCTGCCGGATTAATTGGTGTACGTGCATGTCAGGAATTAATGCCAAATCTTCCAATGGTGGCAGTATTTGATACAGCATTTCATCAGACAATGCCTGAAAAAGCTTATTTATATGGAATTCCTCGTAAATATTATGATGAAGACGGAATTCGTCGCTATGGTTTTCATGGAACTTCTCATCAGTTTGTTTCAACAGAAGCTGCAAAGATGTTAGGAAAAGATATTAAAGATTTAAAGATTATTGTATGTCACCTTGGAAACGGAGCAAGTGTAACAGCAGTGGAAGGCGGAAAATCTGTAGACACTTCCATGGGATTGACACCATTGGAAGGATTGATTATGGGAACTCGTTCCGGAGATTTAGATCCTGCAATTATTGAATTTATTGCAAATAAAGAAAATAAAACAGCTTCTGAAGTATTAAATATTCTTAATAAAGAGTCAGGAGTATACGGATTATCAGGAGTATCCTCTGATTTCAGAGATGTAAAAGCAGCAAGAGCAGAAGGAAATGAAGCTGCAACAGCAGCATTAGATGCATATGTTTATCGTGTGGCAAAATACATTGGGGCATATACAGCGGCAATGAATGGAGTAGATGCAATTGCATTTACAGCTGGTCTTGGTGAAAACGATGATATTACACGAGCAGCGATTTGTGATTATCTTGGATATCTTGGTGCAAAGCTGGATGATAAAAAGAATGATGTTCATGGAGAAAATGCAGTAATTTCTGCTGATGACTCTAAAGTTGCACTTCTTTGTGTTCCAACAAATGAAGAATTAATGATTGCCAGAGATACAGTTGCATTGGTAAAATAGTTTCCTGACAAAAAAGTAAGGGAAATTCCTTGACAAACTGTTGTTGCATTCGTATAATAGTACGGTATGATTTTTTAGGAGATAGTATGAAATTACAGTTATCAAAATTTATTTCGACACCAAATTATGCAGAAACACAGGAAGCATATGTTGATATGGATGAGATTAAGCTAAAAGGTGTGTCTTATCCCATCCGTAAGAAAGATAAGTTTCCGGTTACATTTCAGAATACTGGGAAGAATACGGTTTCCTGGAGTTTTAAGACGGAGATGATTCTTGGGATTCCATGTGATCGATGCCTGGATGAAGTGTTGTATACCGTCATTGTAGATGTAATGGAAGAAGTGGATTTTGATCATCTGAATCAGGAAGATGGCGAGTTCTCATATATTGAGGACAGAGAACTGGATATGGATTTACTGATCTTCGATGAAGTTGTTCCGAAGCTTCCGTCAAAGCTTTTATGCAGAGAAGACTGTAAAGGACTTTGTCCGGTATGTGGAACAAATCTGAATAAAAAAGAGTGTGGCTGCGATCGTACGGTGGCAGACCCTCGTATGGCAGCTATTCAGGATATTTTTAAGAATTTTAAGGAGGTGTAAACCAATGTCAATTTGTCCAAAGAATAAATCATCCAAAGGAAGAAGAAACAAACGTAGAGCAAACTGGAAGATGACTGCTCCAACACTTGTTAAATGCAGCAAATGTGGTGCGCTGATGATGCCTCACAGAGTATGTAAAGCCTGCGGATCTTACAATAAAAAAGAAATTGTTGCAGCACATGCTGAATAATTTGTACGTGGAAGCGTACTTTCGGTGAAAGCATCATACGTTTAGGCGTATGGTGCTTTCCTTATCTCAAAGAACTTTTTTGTTTCATAGGAAATTGCCACTTTGAATTAGTAAAGATTTCTAGAAAAGGAGTAAATCAATTATGGAGAAATTAGTGAAAGTTGCACTGGATGCAATGGGTGGAGACAATGCGCCAGGGGAAATCGTAAAAGGTGCTGTTGATGCAGTAAATGAAAGAAATAATATTAAAGTATTTCTAGTTGGGAAGTCAGCAAAAATCCATGAAGAATTAAAAAAATATCGTTATAAAAGCGAGCAGATAGAAGTGGTAAATGCAGAAGAAGAAATTTCTTGTGACGAATCACCGGTGGAAGCGATTCGTAAGAAGAAAGATTCTTCCATGGTAGTTGCAATGAAGATGGTTAAAGATCAGACTGCAGATGCATTTGTTTCTGCTGGAAGTTCTGGAGCTGTACTGGTAGGAGGTCAGTTCCTGGTGGGACGAATAAAAGGGGTAAAGCGAGCACCTCTTGGTGCAATTATGCCTACAGCTAAGGGAGTTATGCTTTTGATTGATGCAGGAGCAAATATGGATGCCAAGCCGGAATATCTGGTGGAATTTGCCAAAATGGGATCTATTTATATGGAACATGTAATTGGAGTTCAATCTCCAAAAGTTGCATTGGTTAATGTAGGTGTGGAAGAAGCAAAAGGAAATCAGCTGGTAAAAGAGACAGCTCCTTTGTTAAAGGCCTGTGAAGGATTAAATTATACCGGAAGTATTGAGCCAAGAGATGTGCCATATGGTGCGGCAGATGTAGTATTATGTGATGCTTTTGTTGGAAATACCATATTAAAATTATCAGAAGGATTATCAGGAGTACTTGTTAAAGAGATTAAGGCAGGAATGATGAGTACTTTAAAAAGTAAAATAGGTGCTCTTTTGGCTAAGCCTGCATTGAAAAAAACATTAAAAAGATTTGATGCATCTGAATATGGCGGTGCACCACTTCTTGGATTGAATGGATTGGTAGTGAAAGTACATGGGTCTGCTACTGCAAAAGAAATGAAAAATGCAATTATTCAATGTATTACATTTTCAGAACAGGAGATAAATGAAAAAATAAAGGCTGAAATTACAAGGGAAAAAGGACAGAAGTAATGAAAGAAAAAAAAGTGGAGGAATTACAGAATAAAATTGGAATAAAATTCCATAATCAGAAACTTCTTACTCATGCTTTGATACACAGTTCTTATGCAAATGAACGAAAAATGAGTAAAGACAAGAATAATGAACGTTTGGAGTTTTTAGGAGATGCGGTTCTGGAATTAGTTACAAGTGATTATCTGTTTCGAATATATAAGAAAGAGCCGGAGGGAAAGCTTACAAAATTACGTGCAAGCCTTGTATGTGAGCCAACACTGGCAATGTGTGCCAAAGATATTTCTTTAGGAGATTATCTGCTTTTAAGCAGAGGAGAAGATATGACAGGCGGAAGGGAAAGGGATTCTATTCTGTCGGATGCATTCGAAGCTGTAATTGGAGCTATTTATCTGGATCAGGGATTGGAAGCGGCAAGAACATTTATAGAAACATATTTAATGAAAGATGTGGAAAATAAAGTTTTATTTTTTGATGCAAAGACACATCTTCAGGAAATTGTTCAGGGAGAGGGAAATGAAACACTGCAGTATGTCCTTGTAAAAGAAGAAGGTCCGGATCATAAAAAGCAGTTTACCATTGAAGCAAGACTGGGAAATACAGTAATTGGAACAGGTGTTGGAGGAAGTAAAAAGACTGCAGAACAGCATGCGGCATTTGAAGCGATAAATAAATATAAAAAGTAGAGGATGGACATGTATTTAAAAAGTATTGAAGTCAATGGTTTTAAATCTTTTGCCCATAAGATGATTTTTCAATTTAATAATGGTATTACTGGAATTGTTGGTCCAAATGGCAGCGGGAAAAGCAATGTGGCAGATGCGGTCCGATGGGTTTTAGGTGAACAGAGTGCCAAGCAGTTGCGTGGTGCTAAAATGGAGGATGTTATTTTCTCAGGAACGGAATTAAGAAAACCTATGGGTTCAGCATATGTGGCTATTACAATGGATAACAGTGACGGAAGTCTACCTATACAATTTGAAGAAGTAACAGTTGCAAGAAGAGTCTATCGCTCAGGAGAAAGTGAATATTTGATTAATGGAAGTCCGTGTAGAAGGAAAGATATTGTAGAACTTTTTTTTGACACTGGTGTTGGTAAAGAAGGATATTCAATCATTGGACAGGGTCAGATCGATCAGATTTTAAGTGGAAAACCTGAAGATAGAAGAGAACTTTTTGATGAGGCTGCTGGAATTGTAAAATATAAAAAGAATAAGGCAGAAACTCAAAAATCGCTTGATGCGGAAAGAGAAAATCTTGTTAGAGTAACGGATATTCTTACCGAATTGGAGCGTCAGATTGGACCGCTCAAAAAACAGTCTGAAAAGGCGAAGGAATATCTGATTTATAGAGATCAGTTAAAGGAAAGGGATATCAAGCTTTTTTTACTGGAAAATAAAAAAATATCAGAAGAGCTTCAGTTGCTGGATGGAAAAATTGAAATTGCCACAAGAGAGATGAATGAAGCCAATGTTAAAATGGAAAAGGCGAAGGAAAAGTATGAAAAGGAAGATCGGCAGTTAAAGAATCTTAATGATAAGATCTCTCAGACAACCAGTGATATTTCTGAAGATAAAGTGAATGTACAACGTCATGAAGGTGAGATAAAAGTTCTGGAAGAACAAATCAATACCGAAAGAACAAAACACACCTATCATTTGGAAGAAAAAGAGCGTATTGAAGAAGAAATAAACGAAAAAAAGCACCAAATTGAAGAAATCCAGGCAGAAGCTGATATGATTCGCAGGCAGTTCGAAGATACTACCCGGATACGTGTAGAAAGAGAAAGTGAAGCTGCTCTTTATCAGAAAGAAATTCAGGAACTGGAGGAAGAATTATCTGGTTTACAGGAACAGATCAGTGACTTTAATAGCAATCAGATGAAAGTTTCCAGTCAGCTGGAAAGATTTCATACCGTAGAAGAACAACTACAGGTTCAAATCGAAAATTTAAAACATCAGAAAATCATGCTTGAGCAGGAATTATCAGGTGGACATGTTAGTCGTCAGCAATTGGAAAATAAAATAGCGGATTTAAAAAGAGAGAAAGAATCACTGACAATACAAATAAGAAATAGTCAGAGAATTACAGAAACTTTGGAAAAAGAGGGACAGGAACTGAATCATATTCTGGCACAAAAAAAAGAAAAGTTTCATCGAATGCAGTCTAATTATGAAACATTGAGAAATATGTCAGAGCGTTATGACGGATATGGATATGGCATAAAAAAAGTAATGGAGCAGAAACATAAAGTTCCTGGTATTATTGGTGCTGTTGCAGATATTGTTAAGGTGGATTCTATGTATGAGTCAGCTATTGAAACTGCATTAGGCGGAAGTATCCAAAATATTGTAACGGATACGCAGAATACTGCTAAGGAATTGATAGAGTTCTTAAAAAGAAATCGATATGGAAGGGTTACTTTTCTTCCTTTGGATGCTGTCAAAGGAAAATCATTTGCCAGGCGCGAGATACTTTCTGAACCGGGTGTAGTTGGCCCGGCCAATGAACTGGTATCTTATGATCAAAGGTATTCTGATTTATTTGCATCTCTGCTGGGACAGGTGCTGGTCGTAAAGGATATGGATGCAGGAATTAGTATTGCAAATAAGTACCATCATTCTGTCCGTATTGTTACCTTGGATGGTGACGGATTAAACCGTGGGGGTTCCATGTCTGGTGGCGCATTTAAAAATAAAGGGAATTTGCTTGGGAGAAATCGGGAAGTAAAAGATTTAAAAGAAAAGCTTGAAAAAATACGGGTAGTACTTCAGGAAAATGAAGACAAATGTTATGAAAATGAAAAAAGAGTCAGAGAATATCAGGAAACTGTGGTAAGATTAAACAAAGAATATCAGCAGATATTATTGGAACTGAATACTCAGGAAATGTCGCTGTCAGCTTTTTCTCATCAGGAGGAAGATCTTACGAATAGAATTGGAACTCTTAAACAGCAGATAGAAGTATTGGAAACAGAAAAAGAAAATGCTGTTGTTGATGCCAGAGAACTTCTTGATAAGAAAAATGATTTGGAGATTGCCAATAAAACGGACGAGCAAAAAATTGAGGAAATAGAAAATAAACTTGCTGTTCTTCATAAAAAAGCTGATGAGCAGTCCCGGATTATCGCAGAAATTCATATGAAATCCGGACAGCTGAAACAAAAACTGGAATTTGAAGAAAGCAATCATGCCAGAGTGCGTTTTGAAGTGGAAAAATTGGTATCTGGTCTGAAACTGAATGATGAAAATGCAAGAAATACCACTGGAACAGTTCAGAAAATAGAAGATCAGATCAGACAGCTGAAAATGTACATCCGGGAAACATCCGATGCTCTTGAAATGAAAAAAGAAAATCTGGAAAAGATGAAAACAGAAGTGGAAGCCCGAACAGAGATTTATAAGAAAACCATGAAGGAACGGGAAGAAATTATGGAACGTGCCAGCGGTTATGATAAAGAAGTTTTTCGTCTTACAGGTGCAAAAGAGAAGCAGGAAGAAAAACAGCAGGAATTGCTGGATTACATGTGGGATAATTATGAAATTACCTATAATCAGGCAAAGGTAACGATTACAGAAGAAATAACAGAAAGTCTTACCCGGTTGAAAGAAGAAATAACGGATATTAAGAGCAATATTCGTACATTGGGGCCGGTTAATGTCAATGCCATTGAAGATTACAGGGAAATTTCGGAACGTTATGAATTTTTACAACGGCAGCACGAAGATATTGTGAAAGCAGAAGCGCATCTAACATCTCTGATTAAGGAACTGGAAGATGCCATGCGAAGACAGTTTGACGAAAAATTTAAAGATATTCAGGATATGTTTCAGAAAGTGTTTGTTGAACTATTTGGCGGAGGAGTTGCAAAATTGGAACTGACAGATGATGATGTTCTTGAATCAGGCATTCGTATTATTGCACAGCCACCAGGGAAAAAACTGCAGAATATGATGCAGCTTTCCGGTGGTGAGAAAGCTTTAACGGCAATTTCACTTCTGTTTGCAATTCAGAATCTGAAGCCTTCTCCATTTTGTCTGTTAGATGAAATCGAGGCAGCATTGGATGATTCTAATGTTACAAGATTTGCAAGATATTTACACAAACTTACGAAAGAAACACAGTTTATCGTAATAACACATAGAAGAGGAACCATGATGGCAGCAGATGTTCTTTATGGAATTACAATGCAGGAAAAAGGTGTATCAACACAGGTTTCTGTGAATCTGATAGAAAAGGATCTAGAAGAATAATAGGAGGAAATGGAATGGCAGAGAAAAAAGGTTTTTTTAGCAGACTTGCGCAAGGGTTGTCTAAGACCAGAAATAATATTGCGGCAGGATTTGATTCTATTTTCAGTGGATTTTCTGGAATAGATGATGATTTTTATGAAGAGTTGGAAGAAATTCTGATTATGAGTGACATGGGAATTGATACAACCATGAATATCATTGAGGATTTGAAAGTTAAAGTAAAGGAACAAAAAATTAAAGAACCTGAAGAATGCAGGAAGCTTCTGATCGATTCAATAAAGGATCAGATGAAGCTGGATAAAGATGCATACGAATATCAGAATAAAAAAAGTGTAGTACTTGTAATTGGTGTTAACGGAGTTGGGAAAACCACTTCTGTTGGAAAACTTGCAGCAATACTGAAAGGACAGGGTAAGAAAGTTCTTCTGGCCGCAGCAGATACCTTTCGTGCAGGTGCTATAGATCAGCTGAAAGAATGGGCAAATCGTGCAGGTGTTGATATTATCAGCCAGTCAGAAGGAGCTGATCCTGCTGCAGTAGTATATGATGCGATAGCTGCGGCAAAAGCACGTGATGTTGATATTCTGCTTTGTGATACTGCAGGACGTCTTCATAATAAAAAGAATCTGATGAACGAATTAAGCAAGATTAATCGAATTATCCAGAAAGAATATAGTGAAGCATATCTTGAGACTTTGATTGTTTTAGATGGAACTACAGGACAAAATGCACTGGCTCAGGCAAAGCAATTTAAAGAAGCAATGGATATTTCAGGTATAATTCTTACAAAACTTGATGGAACAGCAAAAGGTGGTATTGCCATTGCTATTCAATCTGAATTGGGAATACCGGTAAAATATATTGGAATTGGTGAGCAGGTGGATGATTTACAGGAATTTGATTCAGATATGTTCGTCAATGCATTGTTTGAAAGAGGAGAAGATTAAAATGTTAGAATTATATGATTTTGAAGAAGCATATGATAAAGTACAGGAGGTTGTGCTTCCTACAAAACTGATCAAAAGTGATTATTTTTCTGAACAGACAGGGAATCAGGTTTATTTAAAACCTGAGAATATGCAGCTTACAGGAGCTTATAAAATCAGAGGAGCATATTATAAAATCAGTAAACTGTCAGAAGATGAAAAGAAAAAAGGTCTGATCACGGCGTCGGCGGGAAATCATGCACAGGGAGTTGCGTTAGCAGCCGCTAAACAGGGAGTAAAGGCGACAATTGTTATGCCTACAACAACCCCGCTGTTAAAAGTTAACAGAACCAAGGATCTTGGAGCGGAAGTTGTATTGCATGGAGATGTTTATGACCAGGCATGTGAACATGCTCTTGCATTGGCGGCTGAAAAAGGGTATACTTTTGTTCATCCATTTGATGATCTGACGGTTGCTACCGGACAGGGAACCATTGCTATGGATATTTTCAAGGAACTTCCAACAGTGGATTATATTCTGGTACCAATTGGAGGAGGAGGACTGGCAACAGGCGTTTCAACACTGGCCAAACTTTTAAATCCAAAGATTAAAGTAATCGGTGTTGAACCGGAAGGTGCAGCTTGTATGAAAGCATCATTGAAAGCAGGAAAGGTTGTTTCATGCGATCGTGTAAATACTATTGCTGATGGTACTGCAGTACAGACTCCAGGAAAGTTGATCTTCCCATTTATTCAGGAAAATCTGGACAGAGTTATAACCATAAAAGATGAAGAATTGATTCCTTGTTTTCTTGATCTGCTGGAAAATCATAAAATGCTGGCAGAGAATTCAGGGCTGTTAACTATTGCAGCACTAAAACACCTGAATGTAAAGAATAAAAAAGTTGTATCAATCATCAGTGGAGGTAATATGGACGTTATTACCATTGCATCTCTGGTGCAGCATGGATTGATCATGAGAAACCGAATTTTTACAGTTTCAGTATTTCTCCCAGATAAACCAGGAGAATTGACAAGGGTTTCTCAGGTGATAGCAAATGCACAGGGAAATATAATAAAGCTGGAGCATAACCAGTTTGTTAGCATTAATAGAAACAGTGCAGTGGAACTTACAATTACCATGGAAGCCTTTGGAACAGACCATAAAGAGAAGATTATTGAATCACTAAAAGAAAAAGGCTATGAACCTAAAATCAGAGACTCAAAATCAGTATTTTAATATAATAGATTTTTGACAAAATATTCTTAGTTTATTGTTTTAAAATTTGTGCAATTTGTTGAATTATTCTCTGAAATTTGGTATAGTAAAGATATGGAAACAATAAGGAATTAGTAGTGTCTTGTAATCGGACATCATGTCACATTCTTTGCTATACACTGTATAAACATAGATGGATTTTCGGCGTAAATGCCCCTTGCAAGAATAAGCAGAGGGAGCATTTACGCTTTTTTGTTTTATGAGAAGTTGACGTTTCACTTGCCGGGGGTGACTTTTCGTATATAACAACAGTATTCCGTTTGGTTTTGGATGCTAACAGCCTTATTGTATGAACGAATCACAGTATTATTGCCATAAAAAGAGAGGCAGTAGCTGAGATAACAGTGTCTTGTTTCAAGATGAACAATTGAGAAGGAGGAACTTGTACTATGAATGAAGCTATTAGTCGTGATGACTTGTACTTATTTCAGACTGGGAAAGCACAGAAAGCGTACCTTACGTTTGGGTGTCATTATCTAGAAGAAAGCAAGACTCACAGATTTGCTGTATGGGCACCAAATGCGAAATCAGTAAGCGTTGTTGGGGATTTTAACTTTTGGAATCCATTGGCACATCCGATGAAGCGTGACAAGGATGGAATTTATACGATTGAAATAGCAGGCCTGAAAAAAGGTGACTTGTACAAATATTATGTTGAGGGGTATGACGGAAAATGCCGCTATAAAAGTGATCCGTTTGCGTTCTGTTCAGAATGTCGTCCTGATACAGCATCTAAAGTATGGGATTTTGATGATTTTAAATGGGCGGATAAAAGATTTATTAATCAGCGTAAGAAAAGGC
The DNA here is from genome assembly GCF_018982945.1 of Anaerostipes faecalis. Taxonomy (GTDB): domain Bacteria; phylum Bacillota; class Clostridia; order Lachnospirales; family Lachnospiraceae; genus Anaerostipes; species Anaerostipes faecalis. Next base: position 298,013 of record NZ_JABRXE010000001.1, read on the forward strand.
AGGCATTGAACCAGCCAATGTCTATTTATGAAATTCATCTGGGAACATGGAAAATGCCGGAAGAGGAGGATCGGGAGTTTTATAATTATCGTGAGATTGCAGATTTGCTGATACCATACTTGCAGAAGATGGGATATACACATGTTGAGCTGATGCCGATTACAGAATATCCATTTGATCCTTCATGGGGATATCAGGTAACAGGATATTATAGTGTTACATCTAGATATGGAACTCCAGAAGATTTTAATTATTTTGTAAATGAAATGCACAAAGCAGGAATCGGAGTTATCCTGGACTGGGTACCTGCACATTTTCCTAGAGATGAGCATGGACTGGCAATGTTTGATGGAACTCATATTTATGATCATGCAGATCCTAGAAAGGGCAGTCAGCCTGACTGGGGAACATTGCTGTTTAATTATGGTAAGCCGGAAGTTCAGAGTTTTCTTGTTTCCAGTGCAGTATTTTTTGCAGATGTGTATCATGTTGATGGAATTCGAATTGATGCTGTAAGTGCTATGTTGTATTTGGATTTTGGAAAACAGCAAGGAGAGTTTGTACCAAATGAGGATGGAACAAATATTAACTATGAATCTATTGATTTCCTTAGAAATCTGAATAAGGCATTACGTACCAGCTATGAAGGATTTTTAACTATTGCGGAGGAATCCACAGCATTCCCTAAAGTTACCAGTGATATTGATGATCCGGACGGACTTGGGTTTGTATATAAATGGAATATGGGATATATGCATGATACTCTGTATTATATGGAGCTTGATCCCCTGTTTAGAAAAGATAATCATGGAGCAATAACATTTTCTATGGATTATGCATATAGCGAGAATTATATTCTTCCATACTCTCATGATGAAGTGGTTCATGGAAAAGGTTCCATGATCAATAAAATGTATGGTTCATATGATGAAAAATTTGCTTCTTTAAGAACTCTGTATGGATTTACATATGCACATCCAGGGAAAAAATTATTATTCATGGGTGGAGAGTTTGCACAGTTTGTTGAATGGAGAGACAAAGAACAGCTTGACTGGTTCCTGATCGATGATTTTGAGATGCATCGTTCATTTAATCAGTATGTGATGAAATTAAATAATCTGTATAAAGATGAGCCGGCATTATATGAGATGGATATGAGCCCTGAAGGATTTGAATGGAGACTTCAAAGAGATGCAGACCATGGTGTTGTTGCATTTATCAGAAAAGGAAAGAAACGCAGAGGGAAAAAACAGGAGCAGATTCTGTGTGTATGTAATTTTACTCCGATAGAACGGGATAAATATCATATTCCGATGGCAACAAAAGCAAAGCTTACAAAGATTCTTGACAGTAATGATCTGAGTTTTGGTGGAGACGGTGATGTCAGCGAGGGTAAAGTAAATACGAAACGTATCAGAGTCAAAGGCGGAAAGGGCAAGTCAGCATATCAGGATACAGCATTGATTTCTTTGAAACCATTAAGTGTTGTTTTCTATAAAGTTGAGGAAGTTGAAACAAAACCTAAAAAGTCTACAGGAAAAAAAGAGGCAGATAAAAAAACAGAAACGAAAAAAGCTGCGACAGCAAAAGCAGCAGAAAAAAAGAGTAAAAAACCAGTAAAAGCACAGGTGAATCAAAAGGAAAAAGCTGAAATAAAGGAAGTAAAAAAAGAAGTGAAAAAGGCAGCTAATGATATCCAGGAGGCACCGGCAGCTGGAAATGATAAAAAAGAACAGGAAGCCAAAGCCAAAATAGAAAAGGAGAAAACAAAAAGCAATAAAACAACTACTAAAAGTAAGAAATAAATAATGATCAAGGATCAAAATATTAGGAGGAAAAAGAGTTATGATTAACAAAAAAGAGATTGTTGCAATGCTGCTCGCTGGAGGTCAGGGAAGCAGACTGTATGCTTTAACTCAGAAAAAGGCAAAACCTGCAGTTTCATACGGTGGAAAATATAAAATTATCGATTTTCCATTATCAAACTGTTCCAATTCAGGAATTGATACAGTAGGTGTTCTGACACAGTATGAACCATTAGAGTTAAACTCTTATATTGGAACTGGAGGACCATGGGATCTTGACAGTATCACAGGTGGAGCATATGTATTACCTCCATATGTAAGAGGAGAACAGGGTAACTGGTATCGTGGAACAGCCGATGCAATTTATCAGAATATTAATTTCATTGATAATTATGATCCAGAATATATTATTGTATTATCTGGTGACCAGATTTGTACAATGGATTATAATAAAATGCTTGCATATCACAAAGAAAAAGGTGCAGATTGTACAATTTCTGTATTGAATGTTACATATGAAGAAGCAAAACGTTTCGGAATCATGAATACAGATGAAGATAACCGTATTTATGAATTTGAAGAAAAACCTGCAGAGCCTAAGAGTACAAAAGCTTCAATGGGTCTTTATATCTTCAATTATAAATTGATTCGTCAGTACCTGATCGATGATGCAAATGATCCTGATTCTGCACATGACTTTGGAATGAATATTATTCCTCGTCTATTGGAAGAAGGTAAGAAAATGTATGCTTATGATTTTGAAGGATACTGGAGAGATGTAGGAACTATCGACAGTTTATGGGAAGCAAATATGGAATTGCTAGATCCAAATTCTCCGGTAGATCTGGATGATGATAAAATGAAAATCTACACAAGAAATTATGCATTACCTCCTCATTTTGTTACAAAAGATGCAACAGTTAAAAATAGTATTTTAGCAGATGGATGTGTAGTTGAAGGTGACGTTGAAAATTGTGTTATTCATCCTGGCGTTAAAATTGGAAAAGGTAGTGTTGTTAAAAACAGTGTAATTATGTCTAATACAGTAATTCGTGAGAACTGTACAATTGACAAAGCACTGATTGACGAAGAGGTTGTTGTTGAAAAAGGATGCACTGTAGGTGAAGGTGATAATGTAACTGTTATAGGATATCGCAGTGTAGCTTTGGAAAATGCAACTATCGAAGACGGTGCAATGGTTTACCCAGATAGCATCTTACACTAGGAGGATTGAAATATGAATAATCGTATGTTAGGAATTATTAATGCAGGGGAAGAAAATAGAAAATTAAGAGATTTGGTTCGTAGCAGAAGTACATCTGCACTTCCAGTTGGCGGACGTTACCGTGCAGTAGATTTCTTAATAAGTAATATGGTAAATGCCGGTATTAAAAATATTGGATTGTTAACAAGAAAAAATTATGATTCTCTTTTAAATCATGTTGGATCCGGTAAAGCTTACGGATTAAACCGTAAAAATGACGGATTGTATATTTTCCCTCCATATATTACAGGAGCATCTGTGACTGGAGAATATACCAGCGTTATGGATGGATTACGTGGAACACTGAACTTCCTGAGAAAAGCAAAGGAAGAATATGTGCTTTTGGGACGTTCTTATGTGGTCTTCAATGCAGATTTTAATGATATGCTGGATAAACATATCAAATCAGATGCAGATATTTCAGTAATGTATTTTGATATTGATGGGGATGAAACAAATGTAGACTATGACGGAGTTTACATGAAAACAGATGATGAAAGCGGACAGATTATCAATATGTGCTATTCTGACGGAAAACAGCGTTCCAATAAGAAAAACATGGATGTTTATATTATGAAGAGAACACTGCTGATTGATCTGATTGAAGATGCAGTGGCACATAATAAGAAACATTTCTTCTTTGATGTAATCATTCCTAATTTTGATCGTCTGAAAATTCAAGGATATGAATTTAAAGGATATGTAGGATGCATTACTTCAGTGGAAGCATATTATAATGTTAATATGGATTTATTAAAACCAGAAGTTATTGAAGAATTATTCCATGGAAGACCAATTTATACCAGAACAGCTGATGGTTCTCCTGCCAAATATGGAAAAACAGCTGATGTTAGTAACAGCCTCATCTGTAGCGGATGTGAAATTGATGGAAAAGTTGAAAATTCTATTGTTTTCCGTGGATCTCAGATTTCTGAAGGTGCAGTTGTCAAGAATTCTATCGTTATGGCAGAAGGATTCATTGCCAAAGGTGCTGAAATTGATCATACAATATTAGATCGTCATGTAAAAGTTTACTCTAATGCTCATTTGGCAGGTTCATCTAATCATCCTGTATTTATTCCGAAAGGAGCTAGTATTAATGAGTAATGCAGTAAACGTTCTATTGGTTGCAGCAGAATGTGCACCTTTTGTAAAACTTGGAGGACTTGCCGATGTTATGGGAACTCTTCCGAAAGAATTAAACAAAATAGGTGCAGATGCCAGAGTTATGATGCCTTTTCATAGCCAGATGAAATATAAATATGCAGGTCGGACCAGACATTTAACAGATTTTTATATTGTATTTAACGGATCACATGTTTATGTGGGAGTTGAAGAACTGGTTTATAATGAAGTTGTTTATTATCTGATTGATAATGAAGGATATTTTGGAGATGCTGTTTATAGAGGCGGAGTTGCAGAAGGAGAGCAGTATGCTTTCTTCTGCCGTGCTGTAATCGAAGCTGCAAGCCGTGTATTTATTCCAGATGTGATTCACTGTAATGACTGGCAGACAGGATTAATTCCTATTCTGCTGAGAACACAATATGGACATTGGGATATTGGTCGTTCAAAGACTATTTTTACAATTCATAATATGATGTATCAGGGAGAATTTGGATTTGATCTGTTCCAGCAGTGGCTTGGAATTGATCCTAGATATGATACCCCTGAATTCATGCATAATTATGAATGTGCAAGTTTTATGAAGGCAGCCCTGGTCTTTGCAGATCGGTTAAGTACAGTTAGCCCTACTTATGCACAGGAAATCAGGAATCCGGCTTTTGCTTATCGTCAGGAAGGTATTTTAAATGCAAGAGCTGGAGATACATGGGGAATCTTAAACGGAATGAATGTTGAAGAGTTTGATCCGGAAACAGATCCTCTGATCCCTTACCATTTTAATAAAGATGATCTTTCAGGAAAGAAGAAAAATAAAGAGAAATTGATCAGTAGACTTGGTCTTTCCATTACACCTGAAGTACCGGTCATTGGTATGGTTTCACGTCTGACAGAGCAAAAAGGTCTTGATTTGGTTAAATACATGCTGGATGAAATTGTCTGTACAGAAGATGTGGCAGTTGTTATTCTTGGAACTGGAGATTATGAGTATGAAGAATTCTTCCGTTATATGGAAGGAAAATATAAAGGCAGAGTATGCTCTTATATTGCATATGACAATGAAATTGCACATCTGATCTATGCAGGAAGTGATTTATTCCTGATGCCATCTAAGTTTGAACCATGTGGTATTTCACAGATGATAGCATTAAGATATGGATCATTGCCTATTGTTCGTGAAACAGGTGGTCTTAGAGATACAGTGCAAAGTTATAATGAGTACGAAGATACCGGAAATGGTTTTTCCTTTGCAAACTATAATGCACATGAGATGCTCAATGCAATTCGTTATGCTTTAAGAACTCTTGAGAGTCCAAAAAGAAAGCAGGGATTAATAAAAAGAGCTATGGAATCTGATAACAGTTTTTCAAAATCTGCTAAAAAATATCTTGAAATGTATAAAAGCATCTTGTAGAATAGATACATCAGTTTGAAAGGAGAGAAAAACTATGAAAGGACACAGTAACAATAAGGTAAAAGGCATTGTTACAAAGATAGAGAATAAGTTAATTAACACCTTGGGTACTACTCTAGAAGATGCTACCAATGATGAAATTTATAAAGCAGCAGCAGGATGTATACGTGATGATATTATGACTCAGTGGGCAGCAAGCCGAAAAAAAGTAGAAGATACGGGAGCTAAGAAACTGTATTATATGTCAGCAGAGTTTCTGATGGGACGTGCTTTTTCGAATAATCTGATTAATGAAGGTCTATACAACGATTATAAAGCCGCATTTGAACAAATGGGAATTGATTTTGATGTAATCGTTGATGAAGAACAGGATGCAGGATTAGGAAATGGTGGTCTGGGAAGACTTGCTGCATGTTTCCTTGAATCTCTTGCAACATTGGATCTTCCGGTTATTGGATGTGGTATCCGATATGAATTTGGATTATTTAAACAGAAAATTATTGATGGAACACAGATTGAAGTAGAAGATGACTGGCTTCGAGATGGACATATCTGGGAAGTTGAACGTCCGGAACTGAGTGTTGAAGTGCACTTTAACGGAACAATTGAAGAACACTGGACAGAAGATGGTCTTAAGATTGAACATAAAGACTATAATACAGTTGTTGCAGTTCCATATGATGTACCAGTTATTGGTTATAAGAGTAATACACCAGCAACTTTACGTCTTTGGAGTGCAAGAAGTAAACAACGTTTTGACTTCCATTCCTTTAATGAAGGTATTTATGATAAAGCTATGGCAGATCAGGCATTTGCTGAAGTTATTTCAAAAGTGCTGTATCCTGCAGATGATCATATGCAAGGAAAGATGCTTCGTTTGAAACAGTTCTATTTCCTTACATCTGCTACAATGCAGCTTGCTGTAAGACATCACAAAGAGCATAGAGGAGATTTACATACACTTCCTGATTATGCAGTAGTACAGATTAATGATACACATCCAACTCTGGCTATTCCTGAATTAATGAGAATCCTTATGGATGAAGAAGGTTTTGGATGGGATGAAGCTTATGATATTGTAAGTAAGATTTTCAATTATACAAATCATACTATTATGTCAGAAGCATTGGAATGCTGGGATGAAAATATGTTTAAGCTTCTGCTTCCACGTATTTACCAGATTATTTGTATTATGAATGAAAAATACTGTAATAAGCTTCGTACTTATTATGGAAATGATGAAGGAAAGATTGCATACATGGCAATTATTGGAAATGGACAGATTCGTATGGCAAACTTATGTGTAGCTGTTTGTCATCGTGTAAATGGTGTATCTCAGCTTCATGGAGATATCATCAAACAGCAGCTTTTCCATGATTCTTATAATATTTATCCTCAGAAATACCTTGCGATTACCAATGGTATTACACATAGAAGATGGTTTGCTCTGGCAAATCCGGAATTGTGTGAACTGGTACGGGAAAATGTAAAAGGTGATATTTTGAAAGATTATCATCATTTTGAAGAAGTACTTCCATTAAAAGATGATCCTGTCTTCTGTAAAAAATATGATGAAATCAAACAGAAAAATAAAGTACGTTTTGCAAAATATCTGGAAGAAAAACAGGGAATCAAAATTAATCCAAATTCTATTTTCGATGTACAGTGTAAACGACTTCATGAGTATAAACGTCAGCTTCTGAAATGTCTGCACATTATTTATATGTATCAGCAGGTTAAGAAGAACCCTGATTATATCACAACACCAATTACATTTATTTTTGGAGCAAAAGCAGCACCAGGATATGTAAGAGCAAAAGACATTATCCGTCTGATTAATTCTATTGGTGATATGGTCAACAGCGATCCAGCAGTTAAAGATAAAATGCAGGTTGTTTTTGTAGAAAACTATTCTGTATCTGTTGCAGAAATGCTGATTCCAGCAGCTGATATCAGTGAACAGCTGTCAACTGCAGGATTGGAAGCTTCAGGAACAGGAAATATGAAATTCATGATGAATGGTGCAATTACATTGGGAACAATGGATGGTGCCAATGTTGAGATTTATGAACAGGTGGGAGAAGATAATATCTTTATCTTTGGTGCAACTGTTGATGAGATCAACAACATGAAACGTTATCATACTTATAATCCTGGAACAATCTTTGAGAAGAATCCTCAGATCAGAGATGTATGTAACTGTCTGGTTGATGGAGATCTTCCAAGATATGGTAAGAGAAAATACTCTGATATTTATCAGTCACTACTGTTTGGTGAATTTGGACAGCCAGATCAGTATTTTGTATTGTACGATTTACCATCATATATCGAAGTTTATGATAAAGTATATGACAGTTATGTAAATCATCATGATGAATGGGTTAAAATGGCAGTTGTTAATACTGCAAAATCTGGATTCTTCTCATCTGATAGAACAATTGCAGAATATAACGAAAAGATTTGGAAACTTAAGACTGTAAAATAGGAAAAGAGTAGAGACAAAATTATGATTCATAATGCTTCAATAGAAAAATATAGAGCTCCTATTGGTGCAGTTGAAAAAGGCGAAGACATTACACTTCGCCTTTTTGGATTACCAAAGAATACAGACAGTGTAGATGTCATATATTATTCGGAGAATTTTCATCGGGAGCTTAGGATGAAACAGAGGGGAGATTGCTGTGAAAAGGTAATAACCATGCCAGAAGAGTGTTGTATAATCTGGTATTATTTTCGTATTTGGGAAGCTGATCATTGCTATTTTTATGGAGCAAAACCAGGAGTTACACAGGGAGAAGGAACAACATATGGTGAGTCTCCGGGATGTTTTCAGATAACAGTGTATGAAAAAGGTTTTGACACACCAAGATGGATGTCAAAAGGGATTATGTATCAGATTTTTCCAGATCGTTTTTGTAAAGGTAATCCAAGAAATCTTGAGCGTGGTGAAAATCATCATCGAAGAATGGGCAGAGATGTCTATATTCATAAAGAATGGGAAGAACGACCATTATTTGGTCCGTTGCCGGGGAAACAGTTTTATGATCCATGTGACTATTTCGGAGGAGATTTGGAGGGAATAATTTCACAACTGGATGAATTGAAAAAATTAGGGGTAACCTGTATTTATTTAAATCCAATTGGAGAGGCTGCCTCTAATCACAGATATAATACTTCTGATTATAAAAAGGTGGATCCGTTTTTAGGAACTAATGAAGATTTTAAACGCCTTTGTAAAATTGCAAAAGAAAAAAGAATTCATGTAATTTTGGATGGAGTATATTCCCATACAGGTGATGATAGTGTTTATTTTAATAAGAAAGGCAATTATCCAGGGTATGGTGCGTATCAGGGACCTGAGTCACCGTATTATGACTGGTATACTTTTCATGAAGATGGAACCTATGAAAGCTGGTGGGGATTCCAGTCACTGCCGGAAGTGAAGGAAATGAATGATAAATTCGTGAACTATATTATCACAGGAAAGAATTCTGTTTTAAAACATTGGTTGTCTTTAGGTGCTTCAGGTTTTCGGCTGGATGTAGCAGATGAACTTCCAGATGAATTTATTTTCCTCATGAGAAAGACACTAAAGAGCGTTTTTAAGAATCATGTTCTTCTTGGAGAAGTATGGGAAGATGTTACCACAAAAGAAAGTTATGGCATCAAAAGAAAGTACGCATTGGGAGATGGACTGGATAGTGCTATGAATTATCCATTTAAGGTAAATACTACTAATTATCTTCTTGGATATGTGGATGCTTATGCCATGCAGGAATTTCTGCTGGGACAACAGTGTAATTATCCTAAACCGTTTTATTATGCTGTTATGAATTTGTTATCTTCTCATGATATTCCAAGAATACGTACAACATTTGCATCTGGAATGAATGAAACGCTTCCATCAAGAGAAAAACAGGCTGAATATGTTATTACATCGAAAATGGATAAACAGGGTGCGCGGCTGACACGTCTTGCAATGGCTATACAGTTTTTTATTCCTGGAATGCCATGTATTTATTACGGAGATGAATATGGAATGCACGGTTTTATGGATCCATTTAACCGAGAAACATTTTATAAAAATGATGTTCAGGTATATCAGGAATTGAAAGAGATAACCAGTTTAAGGTCTAAGGAAAAAGTTTTACAAACTGGTTATGCATTGTATTTTGCTGTTAATAAAAATGTTCTCGCTATGGTACGTTTTGTAGCAAATCAAAAGGATGTATTCGGAGAAAAATGTGGAAATAAAGCACTTCTGATGTTGGTAAATCCCACAGATCAAAAAGAAAAAGTAGTATTTGACTTACGGATGAAAAAAGAAGGGGTGCCAGAAAAAGAACATAAGGCATTAATTCAGAATTTAGAAAATAAAGTGATTCGTGAAGAAGTAGCCCCATTTGATTACAAAATAATTGAATTATCATGAAAAGACGGAGCTTAATCTGAAAATAAAAAACATCTGGATTGAACTTTTCCCTTGTTAATAGACAGGGATGATTCAATCCAGATGTTTTTTCGTACTATTCTACAATATCTTCTTCGCTATCATAATCATCATTGATAGAAAGAGCAATATTCATACCATGATCTGCAATTCTTTCTAAAGCAGATAACATATCAGAAAACAAAAGGCCGGCCTGTGGATCGCAATCACCCTTTGCCATACGTTTAATATGATGCTTTTGATATTTTCGTTCCATAGAATCGACTGATGTTTCAAGCTCGTTAATTCTAGGAAGATATTTATCGGAGTCATCATTCATAAAAGCTTCAATGGAAAGAATTAATAGTTCGGCAACAGAACCATACATCATAGCAATTTCTTTTTTTGCATTGATACTTAATGCTGCATTGTGTTTTACTTCGGTTTTGGTGAAATCTGCAAAATTCTCAGCGTGATCTCCGATACGTTCAATATCATTTACCACATGGAACATGGAACCAAGAATTGCACGGTCAGCAACAGGAAGAGTCAGCTGATTGGATTTTACCAGATAATCTGTAATGGCATGACTGATAAAGTTTATATCTTCCTCTCGTTTATATACTTTTTCAATATTTGAATCATCTGCATTCAAAAAGCCTTCCATAGATAATTCCAAATTATCTTTTGCCATATCAGCTAAGCGTTTGATTTCTTTTTTTGCTTGCGGAATAACAGCAGCAGGTGTATTCATACTATGTTCGCCAATATATTGCAATTCGTTATGATGAACTTTTTCATCTGTTCCTGGAATAATCTTAGTTGTAAGATTAACAACAAAATTGGTCAGCGGGAACATTAGAATTACTTCGATTACTTTAAACGTTGTATGTGCATTTGCAACACCACGGCCCAGATTACCACCGGAAATATTCAGGAAAAAGTTTGTGATAGGTTCAAGGGCAAAGGTCAATCCGATAAAGATAACGATGCTGCCGAAAATATTAAACAGAAAATGGATCATAGCTGCACGCTTAGCACCTTTGTTTCCACCTAAACTTGCCAGCAATGCAGAAACACAGGATCCGATATTACATCCTAAAATAATAAAGAAGCAAATTGGTAGTTCTAATAAACCTTGAGAGGCCATTAAAAGGACGATGCTTACTGTAACAGAAGAACTTTGGAGGATAGCTGTAATAATAAATCCAAACAATACTCCCAGAAAATGATTATCAAGACTTTTCAATGCATTCATAATGATGGGAGATTCTTTCAGTACAGACATAGAACCAGACATTGTGGTTAATCCCATGAATAAAACACCAAAACCTAAAATAACTTCTCCGAATTTCTTGATTGTGGGGTTATCAATAAACATAACCATAATGACACCAGTCATTAAGAAAACAGGGGCAACCTCAGAAAGGTTAAAGGATACCAGCTGGGAAGTAACCGTAGTACCAATGTTAGCACCAAGGATAACTCCGGCAGCCTGGGACAGGTTCATTAATCCTGCATTTACAAAACTTACAACCATAACAGTTGTTGCACTGGATGATTGGATAATACCGGTAAATATGATACCTACGATCATAGCTGTCAGACGATTTGTTGTAAAAATTTCAAGAATTCGGCGAAGTTTTGCGCCAGCAGCTTTTTCAAGTCCGTCACTCATCAGTTTCATTCCATACAGGAAGAGGCCAAGACCTCCAATCATTGATAAAATAATTGTGTAATCCATAATGTAGTTTCTCCTTCTTAACGTTATCTTAACGTAAACTTTACTTATATTTTACTTTAATACCAGCGGCGATACAAGGAAAACGTTGTTATTTTTTTGGATATTCAGTATAATAACTAATAATGAGAGATATTTAACATGTCGATAAGGAGAGAATAATGAAAAAATACGATTTTTTGCTCGTAGGTGGAGGACTTTTTAACGGAGTAATAGCATATGAAGCAAAAAAAGCAGGAAAAAAATGTCTGGTTATAGAAAAGAGAGATGTATTAGGAGGAAATATTTACTGTAGAGAAGTTGAAGGAATTATGGTTCATGAATATGGAGCTCATATTTTCCATACCAGTAATGAAGAAGTTTGGAATTACGTATGTAATCTGGTAGAATTTAATCATTATGTCAATTCACCGGTTGCAAATTATTATGGAGAAACTTATAATCTTCCATTTAACATGAATACATTTAGCAAAATGTGGGGAATTTCAAAACCAGATGAAGCTAAAAAAATCATTGAAGAGCAGAGAAAAGCTATCAAAGGAGAACCAAAAAATCTGGAAGAACAGGCCATCAGTCTTGTAGGTACAGATGTTTATGAGAAACTGATTAAGGGTTATACAATGAAACAGTGGGGAAGGGAATGTAAGGATTTACCTGCATCAATTATTAAGAGACTTCCTGTACGCTATATTTATGATAATAATTATTTTAATGATCCTCATCAGGGGATTCCTAAAGGTGGATATAATGTATTGATCGACAAGCTTTATGAAGATTGTGATGTTGTTCTGGGAAAAGATTTCCTTGAAGATAAAGAAAAATATATGGATATGGCTGAAAAGGTAGTTTACACAGGAACAATAGATTCTTATTATGATTATTGTTATGGTAAATTGGAATATCGAAGTTTAAGATTTGAGCATGAATTATTGAATGAGGAAAATCATCAGGGAGTTGCTGTTATGAATTATACAGATGGAGAGACTCCGTATACCCGTAAAATTGAGCATAAACATTTTGAATTTGGAACTCAGGAGAAGACAGTTATATCCAAAGAATATCCGGCAGAGTGGGAAGATGGAATGGAGCCATATTATCCTGTAAATGATGAGAAGAACAGTGAACTATATGAAAAATATAAAGCTCTTGGAGATAAAGAGGAAAAGGTATGGTTTGGTGGACGCTTAGGTGAATATAAATATTATGATATGGATAAAGTTATTGAATCTGCATTAAAATTTGTAAAGGAAAAATTATAGAAGAATTTGACCTCAAATTAATAATAATTATTTTATGAAGAGTCTGAGAAAATATTTCTCAGATTCTTTTTTTGTTTCATTAGGAAAGATATTGACCGCTTTGTTTAGTTAGGAAATTCTGGTCTTTCAGGCTGGACGAACTTTGCCTGGTAGGGTATAATTAAATCTGTATGCAATGAATCAGAAGGAGATAAAAATGAGTATTTTAGAATATAAAAATGAGACACAGCGTCAGATGCATTTTATGGATGAGATGAAAAAATGGGTGCAGGAAAAGACGGAAGAATTGGGACGTCCACTGACTTGTCATGTAACAACCTTTGGGTGTCAGATGAATGAAAAGGATTCTGAAAAACTACTTGGAATTTTGGAAACCATGGGTTATCAGGAAGTAGAAACAGAAGAGGCGGATTTACTGCTGTTTAATACCTGTACAGTCCGTGAAAATGCCAATACCAAACTTTATGGACATTTAGGACAGGTAAAAAAGATGAAGGAAAAAAATCCTCATATGATGATAGGATTATGCGGATGTATGATGCAGGAGCCGCATGTTATTGAGAAAATAAGAACAAGCTATCGTTTTGTTGACGTAATTTTTGGTACACATAATATTTTTAAATTGGCAGAGTTGTTAAAAGAGAGAGTTGACGCAGGAAGTCTGATCGTTGATATATGGAAAGATACTAATCAGATTGTGGAAGACTTACCAAGTGATCGTAAATTTTCTTTTAAATGTGGAGTAAATATCATGTATGGATGCAATAATTTTTGCAGTTATTGTATTGTTCCGTATGTAAGAGGCAGGGAACGTAGTCGTAAACCGGAAGATATTATCAAAGAAATAGAACAGGTAGTATCAGAAGGCGTGAAAGAAGTAATGCTTCTTGGACAGAATGTAAATTCTTATGGAAAAACTCTGGAAAAACCAATGACATTTGCTCAGCTGCTTGGTGAAATTGAAAAAGTTGAAGGACTTGAAAGAATTCGTTTTATGACACCTCATCCAAAAGATCTGTCAGATGAACTGATTGATGTAATGGCTCACTCAAAAAAAATATGCAGTCATATGCATCTGCCAATGCAGTCAGGAAGTACCCGATTGTTAAAAGAGATGAATCGCCATTATACAAAGGAAGATTATCTTAAACTGGCGCAGAAAATCAAAGACAGAATTCCTGGAGTATCTTTCACAACGGATATTATTGTTGGATTTCCGGGAGAAACAGAAGAAGATTTTGAAGATACTTTAGACGTTGTAAAAAAAGTAGGTTTTGATAGTGCTTATACTTATGTATATTCTAAGCGCACTGGTACTCCTGCAGCAACTATGGAGCATCAGGTGGATAAAGATGTCATCAAAGAACGGTTTGACCGACTTTTAGCATTGTTAAAGGAAACATCTGCAATAAATTGTAAGAAAAAAGTTGGAGCTATCGAAGAAGTTCTGGTGGAAGAGGAAAATACCCATGAGGATGGAATGATTACTGGTAGACTGGAAAATAATCTTCTGGTTCATTTTAAAGGATGTAAGGAGCAGATAGGATCAATTGTGAAAGTAAAACTTATGGAAGAAAAAGGCTTTTATTATATGGGAGAACAGGTGAATGGCTAAATTAACACCAATGATGCAACAGTATATGAAAATAAAAGAGGAAAATAAAGACTGCATACTGTTTTATCGTCTGGGGGATTTTTATGAAATGTTTTTTGATGATGCAATCACTGCATCCAGAGAACTGGAAATCACACTGACTGGAAAAAACTGCGGATTGGAAGAGCGGGCACCTATGTGCGGTGTTCCTTATCATGCGGCCGATTCCTATTTAAATAAGCTGGTGGAAAAGGGATATAAAGTTGGAATTTGTGAGCAGGTAGAAGATCCAAGTCAGGCAAAAGGAATCGTAAAAAGAGAAATAGTTAGAATTGTAACGCCAGGAACCAATATTTCCCAACAGAGCTTAGATGATGAAAAAAATAATTATCTAATGTGCATTTTTTGTAATGATGGAAGTTATGGAGTTTCACTGGTAGATATAACAACAGGAGATTTCCGTACCACGTCTATGGACAGTCTTTCTAAAGTGCAGGATGAAATTTTTAAATTTGCTCCTGCAGAAATTATTTGTAACGATGCATTTTTTATCAGCGGGATTGATCTGGATTATCTAAGAGATAAGATGTCTGTTATGATTTCCGGAATTGAACATTTCTATTTTGATGAAGATCAGGCAGTAGAGAGAATTAAAGAGCAGTTTAAGGTTGGAAATCTGGAAGGCCTTGGATTGAATGATTATCCTATGGGAATTATTGCGACAGGTGCTCTTCTTGGATATCTTCATGAAACTCAAAAAAGTTCTCTGGATCATCTTATGCATATTACACCTTATGAGACAAGTCAATTTATGATTATTGACAGTTCTAGCAGAAGAAATCTGGAGCTATGTGAGACATTGAGGGATAAGCAGAAAAAAGGGTCCCTCTTATGGGTCCTTGATAAAACAAAAACTGCAATGGGTGCCAGAATGTTGAGAAGTATGCTGGAACAGCCGCTTGTTGATAAGAGTAAAATAGAAGAGCGTTACGATGCTCTGACTTCGCTGACCAAGCAGGCAATTGTCAGAGAGGAGTTAAGAGAATATCTCAATCCTATTTATGACCTGGAACGTCTTATGACGAAAGTCAGCTATAAAACAGCCAATCCAAGAGATATGATAGCATTTAAGACTTCCCTTCGCTGGCTTACCCCTATTAAAACCATATTGGAAGAATGCAAAGATCCTTTGCTGACTCGTTTAAAAGAAAATCTGGATACATTGGAAGATATTTATCAGCTTCTGGAAGATTCTATTGTGGAAGAACCGCCAATTGCCATTAAGGAAGGTGGTATTATCAAAGATGGATTTAAAGAAGATATTGATAAATTGAAGAGGGCAAAAACAGAGGGAAAACAATGGCTGATTGACCTGGAAGAACGAGAGCGGAAGGCAACGGGAATAAAAAATCTTAAGATAAAATTCAATAAAGTATTCGGATATTATCTTGATGTAACTAATTCATATAAAAATCTGGTTCCTGATCACTATATTCGTAAACAGACTCTGGCAAACTCTGAACGTTATACAACAGAAGAACTGAATCAGCTTGCAGATACAATTCTCGGATCTGAAGATCGTCTGTATGCACTGGAATATGAGACTTTTGTGATTATTCGTGAAACACTTGCTGGAGAGATGGAACGAATTGCCCAAACAGCACATGTGATTGCTCAGATAGATGCGTTGGCATCACTAGCATATGTGGCAGAACGAAATCATTATGTCAGACCCAAATTAAATATTCGTGGAACTATTGATATAAAAGATGGAAGACATCCTGTGGTAGAACAGATGATTCAGAATGATATGTTCATCGCAAATGATACATATCTGGATAATCGAAAAAATCGAGTTTCTATCATTACAGGACCTAATATGGCAGGAAAATCAACCTATATGAGACAGAGTGCATTAATCGTGCTGATGGCACAGGTTGGCTCTTTTGTCCCGGCGGCAAAAGCAAATATTGGAATTGTTGATCGTATTTTCACAAGAGTTGGGGCATCTGATGATCTGGCTTCCGGACAAAGTACATTCATGGTCGAAATGAGTGAAGTTGCCAATATATTGAGAAATGCAACTAAAAATAGTTTATTGATTTTGGATGAAATAGGAAGAGGAACCAGTACGTATGATGGCCTGTCGATTGCATGGGCTGTAGTGGAATACATAAGTAATCCTAAATTATTAGGTGCAAAAACCTTGTTTGCAACTCATTATCATGAACTGACGGAATTGGAAGGAAAAATTGACAGTGTAAATAATTATTGTATCGCAGTAAAAGAACAGGGTGATAATATTGTCTTTCTGAGAAAGATTATAAAGGGTGGAGCAGATAAAAGTTATGGCGTGCAGGTGGCAAAACTTGCAGGGGTACCGGATGCCGTGATTCAAAGAGCGAAAGAAATATCCAGAGAATTAAGTGATCATGACATTGCATCTGCCGCACAGAATATTCAGCCTTATGGAGAGGCAGAACAGCTGTCCTTTTTCCAGCAAAGTGATGAACCGACAATGGAACATCCGTTTATGGCAGAATTGAGAGAAAAAGATTTGTCTGATATGACTCCGTTAGAAGCTCTGAATTATCTTTACCTTTTACAGGATAAGCTGAAAAATGAGGAATAATTATGGCAAAAATACAATTACTGGATCAAAAGACAATTGATAATATTGCAGCGGGAGAGGTTATTGAACGTCCTGCTTCTGTAGTAAAAGAGCTGGTGGAAAATTCTATTGACGCCAAGGCTAATGCTATAACTGTTGAAATCAAAGACGGTGGAATGACATTAATCAGAGTAACAGATAATGGATGTGGAATTCCAAAGGATCAGGTAAAAACTGCTTTTTTGCGCCATGCAACAAGTAAAATCCAATCTGTGGAAGATTTGATGACAGTTTCTTCTCTGGGATTTCGAGGGGAGGCTTTATCAAGTATCAGTGCAGTAGCTCAGGTTGAACTGGTTACCAAAACATCAGAAGGATTTAGTGGAGTATCTTATAAGATTTATGGTGGAGAAGAAGAAGGATTTTCTGATATCGGAGCGCCGGACGGAACAACATTTCTTGTGAAAAATCTCTTTTATAATACACCGGCAAGAAGAAAGTTCTTAAAAAGTGCTGCTACAGAAGCGGGTTATGTAGAACAGATCATGGTTCATATGGCATTAAGTCATCCGGAAGTATCTTTTAAATTCATTCATAATAATAAGAACAAGATATATACTTCAGGAAATGGGAATGTTAAGGATATCATATACCATATTTACGGAAGAGATATTGCGGGGGCATTGATTCCGGTCAATGGAGAGTCGGAAAATGTATCCTTATCGGGATTTGCAGGTAAGCCTTATATTTCCAGAGGAAATAGAAATTATGAAAGCTATTTTATCAATGGAAGATATATAAAAAGTTCATTAATATATAAAGCAGTAGAAGAAGCATATAAAACATTTACCATGACTCATAAATATCCTTTTGTATGTCTGGATATCAAAGTCCGTTCGGAATTACTGGATGTCAATGTCCATCCGACTAAAATGGAAATGCGTTTCCGAAATGGAAGCGAGATATATGATCTTTTAGTTGAGAAGATTAGAGAATGTCTCCTTTCCCAGGATCTGATCCCTCAAGTAGAAGTGGTAAAAGAAAAGAAGATTGAAAAGAAAACTGAATTATCCCAAAAGGATAAAACTACTTCTTCGATTCAAAAGATGCCAGAACCTTTTGAATCTGTCAGAAGAGCAAAGGAAGAACAAAAAAAATCAGTTTTTGCCGGTATAAATTATAATATTCAAAAACAATCCATTTCAGAAAATATGGAAAAAACTCCACCTGTTCAGATGACGTTGAATGAAACATCAATTTTAGAGGAGAAAGCCAGATCGGACAGAAGAGTTATTGGACAATTGTTTCAGACATACTGGCTGATTGAATTTGAAGATCAGTTATTTATCATGGATCAACATGCGGCACATGAGAAAGTTAATTATGAAAAGCTGATCAGGGATTTTAAAAATAAAGATATATACAGTCAGGGACTGGAACCACCAATGGTTATAACTGTTTCAATGACAGAAGCAGAAATATTATCGAAATATAAGGATGTTTTTGCACAACTTGGCTTTTCCATTGAGGCTTTTGGGGGAAATGAATTTTGTATCCGTGAGGTGCCGGCAAATTTATATGGCCTTGGTGAAAAAGATATTTTTATAGAACTTCTGGATTCTATAAGTAAGGAGCATGGAAATACAGGAATAGAAATGATTACCAATAAAATTGCTTCCATGGCTTGTAAAATGTCTGTAAAGGGGAATCAGAAAATGTCATCGTGGGAAGTTGAACATCTGCTGGATCAGCTGATGACTTTGGAAAATCCATATCAGTGTCCTCATGGCAGACCAACGATTATAAAAATGACTAAATATGAAATTGAAAAGAAGTTTAAGCGTATTATTTAGGAGGCGTATATGGAAGACAGAGAGTTGTTGAAAATGGCAGATCAGGCTAAAAAAAATGCTTATGCCCCTTATTCAAAGTTTCAGGTTGGAGCAGCATTGTTAACGAAAGATGGTCAGGTTTTTACCGGATGCAATGTAGAAAATTCTTCCTACGGAGCAGCTATTTGTGCAGAACGCTCTGTTGTGGTACAGGCAGTTAGCTTTGGAAAACAGGATTTTGAAGCTATTGCCATTGCATCAAATGGAGAAGGAACAGTATATCCATGTGGGATCTGCAGACAGGTTCTTCATGAATTTTGTCCGGATATTAAAGTTATATGTCAAAGCAACAATGGATATGAAGTTTATCGATTATCAGAATTAATGCCGAAAGGATTTTAATAAATGAAACCAATGGTAATTTTAACAGGACCAACTGCTGTGGGAAAAACAGAATTATCTATAGGACTTGCTCAAGCCATTGATGGAGAAATAATTTCTGCTGATTCCATGCAGGTTTATAAGAAAATGAATATAGGAACAGCCAAAATCCGACCAGAGGAAATGAAAGGAGTGCCACATTATTTAATAGATGAACTGGATCCGGCGGAAGAATTCCATGTGGAGAGATTTCAGCGAATGGCAAAAGATGCATTGAAAAAAATATATGCAAAAGGCAAGGTTCCATTGATTGTGGGAGGAACAGGATTTTATATACAAAGCTTGTTATATGATATAGATTTTACAAAGGAAGAATCAGACCATAGTTATCGGGAATCGCTGATTTGTAAAGCGGAAACAGAGGGAAAAGAAGTTTTACATAAAATGCTTTTTGAAATTGACCCGGTATCTGCCGGAAAAATTCATAAAAACAATGTAAAAAGAGTTATTCGGGCATTGGAATTTTATAAAATGAATGGATATCCTATATCCAAACATAATGAAGAAGAAGCCGGAAAACAATCACCTTATAATTTTGCTTATTTTGTTCTGAATGATAAAAGAGAAATATTATACGAAAGAATCAATCAAAGAGTGGATTTGATGGTTCAGGAAGGGCTGATTGAAGAGGTAAAAAACCTGAAACAGGAAGGATATGAGAAATCCATGGTTTCCATGCAGGGGATAGGATACAGACAGGTATTTGACTATCTGGAAGGGAATATGTCTCTGAAAGAGACCATAGAAAAAATAAAAAAAGATACCAGACATTTTGCTAAAAGGCAATTAACATGGTTTGGAAGAGAAAAGGAAGTAACTATGATTGATAAATCCCAATATCAGTCAGAGAAGGAAATATTACAAGATATATTAAAGACATTAAAAGAGAAAGGCATATATCATGGATAATTTAAAGAAATATTACCAGGAATTAGGTGTAGACGGAAAAGTTTATGATTTTTTAAATAAGATAGAAGATGGGTTAAAAGAACGTTTTGCAGAAATTGATGGAATCGCAGAATTAAATCAGCTGAAAATACTTAAGGCGTTCCAAAAATATAAAATTGCAGAAGTGCATTTAGGGGCAACAACCGGATATGGATATAACGATGCAGGAAGAGAGGCTTTGGAAGCTGTATATGCAGATGTATTTGGTACAGAAGATGCACTGGTTCGACCGCAGATTACATGTGGAACACATGCGTTAGGATTAGCGCTTTCAGCTAATTTACGTCCGGGAGATGAAATACTGGCTATTTCTGGAAAACCTTATGATACGTTGGAAGAAGTAATCGGAATCAGGGAATCAAAAGGATCCCTGGCAGAATATGGTATCACATATTCACAGGTGGATCTTCTTTCTGATGGAAGTTTTGATTATGAAGCTATAAAAAAAGCGATTAACAAGAATACAAAGCTGGTTCATATTCAGCGTTCTAAAGGATATGCCACAAGACCAACTTTATCTGTAAAGCAGATTGGTGAAGCAATTGAATTTATAAAAAAGACAGATAAGAATCTGATTGTAATGGTCGACAATTGTTATGGTGAATTTGTTGAAGAAACAGAGCCATCTAATGTAGGAGCGGATATGGTCGTAGGCTCTTTGATAAAAAATCCGGGTGGAGGTTTAGCACCAATTGGAGGATATATCTGTGGAAGAAAAGATCTGATCGAACAATGTTCTTATCGATTAACAACACCAGGGCTTGGAAAAGAAGTTGGGGCGACTCTTGGAGTAAACCGACAGTTTTTCCAGGGACTGTTTATGGCTCCGACTGTTGTAAATGCAGCAGTAAAAGGTGCGGTTTTTGCGGCGAATCTTTATGAAAAACTGGGATTTCGTGTAATTCCTGATGGAACGGAAAGCAGACATGATATTATCCAGGCAGTAGAATTAAATGATCCGGAAAAACTGATTGCTTTCTGTGAAGGAATTCAAAAAGCCTCTCCAATTGACAGTTATGTGACACCTGTACCATGGGATATGCCGGGATATGATAGTGAAGTTATTATGGCAGCGGGGACATTTGTATCAGGAGCGTCTATTGAATTAAGTGCAGATGGACCGATGAAAGAGCCATATGCAGTATACTTCCAGGGGGGACTTACCTATCCTCATGCAAAATATGGAATTATTATGTCATTACAGAGGATGGTAGAAAAAGGGTTGTTAGAAATTTGATAAAATACTAAGAAAATTTTAAGGAAAACCCTAGATGGTTTTCTATACATCCATTGGAACTTATGGTAATATTTATAGATGAGAAATGTTTTTGTGTTCTTTTCCGGTTGGAAAGGAATAGAAAATGAAGAAAAAACATCAAACCCTAAAAGAGATACCAGTATCTGAAAGACCTTATGAAAAATGTGAAAAGTATGGACCTGAAATGCTGTCTGATGCAGAGCTTCTTGCGGTGATTCTTAGGAATGGAACCAGAGATAAAACGGCAATTGAGCTAGCGAGAGAAATTATATCATTACATCCATATTATCAGGGAATTCTCGGTATTTTCCATTTGTCTCTGGAGGAATTAAAAAGGATTGATGGAATAGGACTTGTAAAAGCAGTGCAGGTTCAATGTATTGCTGAATTATCTAAACGTCTTTCTGCATCGAAAGCACAAGATAAGATTAGTTTCCATTCGCCTGGATCTATTGCAGACTATTATATGGAAAAGATGCGACACCTGAATCGTGAAAAGATGATTTTAATTTTTTTTAATGGGAAGAATAAGGTCATCAAAGAGCTAACGATTTCCGTTGGTACAGTAAATCAGACGGTGGCATCTCCAAGAGAGTTATTTGTAGAAGCATTTCGCTGTGAAGCAGTATCTGTTATCATGGTCCATAATCATCCGTCAGGTGATCCTACTCCAAGCAGACAGGATATTCTGACGACTAAGAGAATGAAAGAAATTGGAGAATTTGTCGGAATTCCACTGTCTGACCATATTATCATCGGAGATCATTCTTATGTGAGTTTTCGCGAAGAACAGATGATGTAAGGAGATTAATATGAAAAAAGGTCAGATAGGAATCGAATTGGGAACAAGAAATTTGAGAATTTGTATACAGGGCAAAGAACAGTTTCTTAAAATGAAGAATCTAATTGCAATGGATTGTTATGGAAAGATTTCTGCAATAGGAAATGAAGCTTTTCTGATGCTGGAGAAGGAACCGCGGGAGATTCAGATGATCGCGCCTGTTCATTGTGGTGTGATAGGGGATTATACCAATATGCGTCTTTTGCTTACTTCAGTATTTCGAAAGTATTTTCGTCATTTCCGAAAATATACGGTAAATGTTGCTATACCTGTAGATATTACAGGAGTTGAGAGAAGAGCATTTTCTGATTTAATATGGGAATCTGTACGACATTTGAGAGAAGTGCATCTTATTCCCAAACCGGTACTTGCTGCCATGGGAAATGGAATAGATGTTTCTAAACCCTCTGGAAATCTGATAGTTGATTTTGGCGCTGGAACAACAGAAATATCAGTTATTTCTTTGGGAGGAATTGTAAGCAGCCGTTTGATTCCTTTTGGGGGAAATCAGATTGATCAATGGCTTGTCCATCAGATGAAACGAGAGTATAATATAAATATTGGAAAGAAAAGTGCAGAACGTTTAAAAATGCAATATTCCAAATGTGAGAATGATAAATCTGTGATAATCAAAGGAAGGGATCTGGTCAGTGGATTACCTAGAAAAACCTGGGTTCCAGTACTTGCTGCAGAGAAGAAAGTCAGGGACTATATTCATGAAATAACCATGGAGACAAAAGCTCTGCTTGAGATTGTTCCACCGGAGCTTGCTTCAGATATTATTGCTCATGGTATATATACTTCAGGTGGTGGAGCAGCATTTTCCAAAGCAGAAAGCTGGATGGAAGAGGAATTGGGCATTCAGGTGCATAGCATGAAAGAACCAGAAGATAGTGTTATACGTGGCCTGAAGATACTCATTGATGAATGTAAATAATGAAACGAGGATAGTTGTATGAAGTTGCAAAGGAAAAAAATGAATTCAACCCATTATCTGGTGATTTTTATTGCTGTCTGCGGATTACTGATTGGTGTCAGTGTATTTGCAGGAGGTGTACTTACACCGGTTAAAAATGTTGTTACAATGATTCTGTCACCAATGCAGAAAGGTATTAATTCAGTGGGAAATTCGGTGTTTTCATGGAATGAAGATATTAAGACAAAAAAACAGCTGAAAGCTGAAAATGAACTGCTCCAGGAAAAACTTAATGCAATGAAGATGCAGAATCGGATTCTGCAGCAGGATCAGGTAGAGCTGGAGAGACTTCAGGACCTGCTTAAATTAAAGGCAAAATATAAAAAATATCACACTGTGGGTGCCAGAGTAATCAGTAAAGGTTCAGGAAACTGGTTTGAGATTTTTGCGATAGACAAAGGTAGTAAAGATGGAATCAAGAAAGATATGAACGTTATTGCAGATAACGGACTGGTAGGTATCGTATATGATGTAACATCTCATTCTGCGAAAGTAAGAACAATCATAAATGATACAAGTATGGTAAGTGCCATGTTTTTAAAAACAAAAGATAACTGTATCGTGAAAGGAAGTCTGGATACTATGGCAGACGGGTATCTGGAAGTTGTATATATTGATAAAGATGCAAAAGTGAAAAATGGGGATGAACTGGTTACTTCTTATATCAGTTCAAAATTTAATGAAGGTATCACCATTGGAAAAGTATCCGATATTAAACTGGATTCAACAAAGCTTACAAAAACAGCCAGAGTAACCCCGATCGTTGATTTTAAACATTTAAAAGAAGTTTTGGTAATTACGGATATTAAGAAGACAGAATCATTAGACGAAGGAACGAAAGAATAGCAGGTGAAATCAAATGAGTATAAAAAGAATTGTATTTTATATTATATCAGTGATTACCTGCTTCCTTTTGCAGACAACAGTTTTTGATTTTCTGAAACTGGCAGATGTAGTACCTAATATCTTATTGATTCTGACTGTTACCATGGGATTTATCCGAGGTAAAAAAGAGGGAATCGTAATCGGTTTTATATGCGGGTTATTGATTGATATTTTTTCAGGTGATGTTCTGGGACAGTATGCACTGGTTTATTTGTTGTTTGGATATGCCAATGGATGGTTTCATACACATTTTTATGAGGATGATATTTTACTTCCTATGGGGCTTCTGGCAGTAAATTCATTGGCTTACAGTGTTGTGATTTTCTTTTTCTTTTTTGCATTGAGAGGAAGATTTCATTTTTTCTCATATCTGTGGCACATTATGATTCCTGAAGCAGTTTATACAGCGATTGTGGCATTGGTAATTTATAAAATACTTTTGGCAATTGATGTTCGAATCAGCGATGGTGAAAAAAGGAGTATGTTCTAAATGTTACGAAAAGTTTATCAAAAAGCAGAAAAATTACTGGAAAATCGTCTGTTAGTCTTGACGGTTTTATTTGGAGTGCTTTTTTGTATTCTTGTTTACAGAGTTTTTATTCTCCAGATTGTTCAAGGGGAATCTCATAGACAGGATTTTACATATAAAGTTGAAAAGACAGTGAAGATTTCCGGGACAAGAGGAAATATCTATGACAGCAATGGAAAGCTGCTGGCTTATAATAAGCTTGTTTATACAGTGACATTTCAGAATGATAATGCATTTAAGACTCTTGCAGAAAAAAATGACACTTCTGAAAACTACGAAAAAAACCGTATTATTTATGAAGTGATTAAAATACTGGAAAGTAATGGAGATACATTTATCAATGATATCCCAATAGAAATTACAGGCAGTGGCAAGTTTCGTTTCACAGAAACCGGATCTCGGCTGGAAAAATTCAAAAGAGATGTATTCGGAATTGGTAAAGATACATCCGATTTATCAGCTTCTGAAAAAGAATTAAGAGAAAAACAGCTGAATGCATCAGCCAAAGAAGTGTTTGAATATTTAAGAAATGGAACTCTTGGTTCAGCAGGAACCGGAAAAATGTTTGACATTGATAAAAAGTATTCGAATAAAGATGCTCTGAAAATCATGTCTGTTCGTTATAGTGCTTTTTTAAGCAGGTATTCTCAATATATGAAGGTAACCATCGCCAATGAAATCAGTAACAAGAGTATTGCGGAAATCGAGGAACGAAGTGGAGATTTACCGGGAATAGATATTTCTACAAAATCTATTCGTGTTTATAATAAAAGTGAGGCAATGTCCCATGTGGTAGGTTATACAGGAACGGTTAATACAGATGAACTGGAAGAGTACAATAAAGGAAAAAGCGAAGATGATAAGGATTATTATTCCATGGATGAAACTGTTGGAAAAGCCGGGATTGAGAAGGAACTGGAATCTTATCTTCATGGAGATAGTGGAAGTCAGACACTTATTGTAAATAATATTGGGAAAATTGTAGATACCACAAAGACGGTTAAGGCAGGGACAGGTAATAATGTAACGTTGTCAATAGACAGTGAACTTCAGGAATATGTGTATAATCTTCTGGAGAAAAAAATTGCCGGAATCGTTCTTTCAAAGTTGACACCTTCCGATAGTAAAGGAACAAATCGTGAGAATATTAAAATTCCAATTAAAGATACTTACTATGCATTGATTGGAAATGGAATCATTGATCTGGAAAATTTAAATGGCAATGATGCGACGCCTTATGAGAAGAAAATATATAAAAAGATTCAGAAATTAAAAGATTCAGCTATTGATTCAACAGTTGATATGATTATGAACAGTCACAAATCTTACAAGAGTGAAAGTGATGAAAGACAGGCATATGCAACTTATGTGTATAAATTGCTGACCAGTAAAAAGATTTTATTAAGCAGTTCAATTGATACTAAAGATAAGACATACCAGAAATGGGAAAATGAAAAAATAGGTTTGGGAGAATTTTTTCGATATGCAATAAATAAGGAATGGATTGATATTTCTAATCTGAGTATTAAAAGTAAATATAATGATACTGAAGAGATAATGAAAGCACTTGCATCATATATTGAAGATCAGTTGATAGAAGCAGATGATTTTGATATGACTGTTTGTGAACAAAAGATTGATACAGGAAAATTATCTGGAAGAGAAGTTTGTTTATTGCTGTATGAACAGGGAATTCTTAAGAAAAAAGGTGATAGTGATTATACAGGACTTAAGTCAGGTTCTTTGAGCAGTTATTCTTTTATTTACAATAAATTAAAGAAACTGGAGATTACACCTGCACAGCTGGGATTAGATCCTTGTTCTGGTTCTATAGTAATTACAGATTCAAAAACGGGAAAAGTTAAAGCAATGGTAAGTTACCCGGGATATGATAGTAACAGGCTTTCAAATGGAACAGATTCAGGATATTACAGACAGCTTGCCAATTCCACATCAACACCATTATATAATCAGGTGTTAAATCATAAAACTGCTCCAGGATCTACATTTAAACCATTGTGCGCTTTGGCGGGATTAAATGAAAAAGTGATTACTACCGGAACGACGATTAATTGTACCGGATTATATGATAAAATTACTCCAGCAGCTAAGTGCTGGAAATATCCGGACAAGCATGGTTCAAAAAATGTTTCAGGTGCAATAGGAGCATCTTGTAATTATTTCTTTTATGAGGTAGGATATCAATTAGGAAATAAATCGGGAACATACAGTAGTAAACAAGGACTTAAATATCTGGAGAAGTATGCAACGGAACTTGGAATAAATAAAAAATCAGGTATTGAGCTGGATGAAGCTTCACCTCAGGTGTCAGATGAGACATCTGTTCGTTCGGCTATCGGACAGGGGCGAAACAGTTTTACTCCAAGTCAGATTTCCAATTATGTGACGACTCTGTCAAACAGGGGTACAGTCTTCGATTTGAGTATTCTTGATAAGATTACAAATGATAATGGAAAAACCATAAAGAAATATAATGTAAAGAAAAAAGGAAAAGTAACATACAAAACAGAATACTGGGATGCAGTCCAATCCGGTATGCGTCGAGTAGTAACAGGAAAAGACAGTTCTGTAAGCAGTATTTTTAATGGAACAAAGGTTGAGATTGCAGGTAAAACCGGAACGGCACAGGAAGATAAGAAACGTCCAAACCATGCGTTATTCATTTCTTTTGCGCCATATAAAGATCCGGAAATTTCTGTAACTGTGGTAATACCGTATGGATATACATCTTCCAATGCAGCATCTGTAGCAAAAGATGTTTATGAATATTATTTTGCGGGAGATAAGAAAAAAGCACAGCTGGAGAAGAAAAATAATATTGCCACTGAGGCAGCTTCAAGTGTTGCAGGAGATTAAGGGAAAGGTGAGGGATTATATGAAAGATCCTGTATTATTAAAGGGAAATAATTATGGTCTGACAATTGTACTGGATTCAGAGATGGATTTTCGAAAATTAAAACAGGTCGTAAAAGAAAAGTTTATACAGGCAAAGGATTTTTTTAACAGTAAGAAGCAGATAGCTGTTAAAATTGAAGGAAGAAAACTCAATTCCATACAAATGAGAGAGTTGCTGGATATTATTTCAGAAAACAGTTCTTTAGAAATCGCATATATTATTGAAGATGATAAACTGGCAGATAACATTTTTAAAGAAACAATGGATCAATATATCCATTTAAAAGAAAAAAAGCAGGAAGAGGCTAATGTTACTTCTGGACAGTTTTATAAAGGAACCCTTCGATCAGGACAAAGTCTTGAATCAGATTCAAGTGTTGTTGTTGTGGGTGATGTTAATCCTGGAGCAACAGTGATGGCTAAAGGGAATGTGGTTATACTTGGTTGTGCTAAGGGGTATGTTTATGCAGGAACAGATGGAGATGAGAAATCATTTATAGCTGCGCTGGATATGCAGCCTATGCAGGTAAGGATAGGAAATATGATAGCCAGATGCTCTGATGAAGAAAAAGATAGGAAGAGAAAGAAATTTGGCAGAAGCAAAAATGACTCACAGATAATGGAAGCGCAGATTGCATTTGTTGAAGATGGAAAAATATATATTGAACCAATATCAAAAGCGCTTTTAAGTGAGATTACAGTTTAGTGAATGGAGGAAATAAAAATGAGTGAAGTTATTGTCATTACATCCGGAAAAGGTGGGGTAGGAAAAACTACAACAACAGCAAATGTTGGAACCGGTCTTGCTAAAGAAGGGAAAAAAGTAGTACTGATTGATACGGATATAGGACTTCGCAATCTGGATGTGGTTATGGGTCTGGAAAATAGAATTGTATATAATCTTGTAGATGTTGTTGAAGGTAACTGTCGTATGAAACAGGCATTGATCAAAGATAAAAAATATCCAAATTTATTTTTACTTCCTTCTGCACAGACAAGGGACAAGACTTCTGTTTCTCCGGAACAGATGGGAAAACTGGTGGAAGATTTGAAAGAAGAGTTTGATTATATCATTCTGGATTGTCCTGCAGGAATCGAGCAGGGATTTAAGAATGCTATATCTGGTGCAGACAGAGCTTTAGTGGTGACAACACCGGAAGTTTCTGCAATTCGTGACGCAGACCGGATTATTGGTCTGTTAGAAGCAAATGAAATACATAAGATTGATCTTGTAATCAATCGAATCCGTATGGATATGGTAAACCGTGGAGATATGCTTTCAAAAGATGATGTTCTTGATATTCTTGCAATTAATCTTATTGGAATTGTACCGGATGACGAAAATATTGTTATTTCCACAAATCAAGGGGAGCCACTGGTGGGAACTTCAACTCCGGCAGGTAAAGCTTATGAAAATATATGCAAACGTGTCCTGGGGGAAAATGTCCCTTTTATGGAAATTACTGGACCAACATTTTTCCAGAAGCTTGCCAGTGTATTTAAGAAATAGGGAAGGAAGCGAGGAATATGGGAATATTTGATAATTTTTTTAAGAAAAAAAGTTCAGGAGAAGTTGCAAAAGATCGTTTAAAACTTTTATTGGTTTCGGATCGTTCCAATTGTTCACCTGAAACTATGGAATTGATCAAAAATGATATTATCAAAGTAATTTCAAAATATATGGAAATTGATCCAGAGGGATTGGATATTCAGATTACGCAAAACAGTGAAGAATCGGAAGGACCGGCCTTATATGCCAATATTCCGATTCGAGAACTAAAGAAATAGCATGGAGTGAAAAATGTTTCGAAACTATCGACTGAAAAATTATAATTTTAAACTTATTTTGACAGTTTTAGTCCTTTCTGCCATGGGACTGGTATTTATTCATAGTGCAAATCCTTCTTTTGTAGTAAAACAGGCGTTGGGAATTGTGATGGGATTTATAGTTATTGTAGCTGTTTCTATGATTGATTTTCAGTTTTTTACAAGAAATTCAGAATTATTGTATATTTTGAATCTTGTATTATTGTTGGGGGTAAAATTTTTCGGAAAAGAAGTTAACAATGCAAAACGATGGTTTTCCTTAGGACCCCTGGGAACATTCCAGCCTTCAGAGTTGACAAAAATTATTATGATCATTGTAGTAGCTGTTTATCTCGTAAAGCATCAGTATGATTTAAATGAGCCAAAGGTACTTGGAAAACTTGCGTTATTATGTGCACCTCCTTTATATCTCATATTAAGTCAGCCTAATCTGTCTACTACACTTGATATTTGTTTTATTATTATTGCCATGGTGTTTGTGGCGGGGCTGGATTCAAAACTGATTATTAGAGTGTTTGCGATTGGAATTCCGCTTTTGGCAATCTTTTTATGGTATGTTCAGATGCCTGGACAGATATTGTTAAGACCTCATCAGGTGGAGAGAATTGTCTCTTTTCTTCATCCGGAAGATTATGCTGATTCAACAGCACTGCAGACAAGCAATTCTGTAATGGCAATAGGATCTGGAGGATTATTTGGAAAAGGATTTGGCAGCAGTACCATTTCTAATGTATCAGCCAGTGATGTAAATCTGGTTTCTGAACAGCAGACTGATTTTATTTTTTCTGCTGTCGGTGAAGAATTTGGTTTTGTGGGATGTATCGTCGTAATGGCGGTTCTCTTTATACTGGTTCTCCAGTGTATTGGGATTGCAAGAAAAGCAGATAATCTTATTGGAATGTATGTAGCAACGGGAGTTGCCAGTTATATGGGATTTCAGTCGTTTATTAATATTGGTGTTGCAACTGGAACATTGCCAAATACCGGATTGCCATTACCATTTATCAGTTACGGTTTAAGTTCGATACTTTCAGCTTCTATAGGAATAGGGCTGTTGTTAAATATTCATTTGCAAGGAAAAAGATATTAGGAGGTTAATATGAATGTAGGATTAGTTGCTCACGATGGAAAGAAAAATCTTATGCAGAATTTGTGTATTGCATATCAGGATATTTTAAGGAAACATAAGATTTATGCGACCAGTACTACTGGACGTGTCATTGAAGATGTGACAAATTTGAAAATTCATAAGCTTTTAATTGGCCATTTTGGCGGGATGCAGCAAATGGGTTCTAAGATTGCCAACAATGAAATAGACCTTCTGATTTTTCTTCAAGATCCTTCTAATAAAAAGAGGACACCTGATTTCTATAATGTATTAAATCTTTGTGATAAATATAATATTCCATGCGCCACAAATCTTCCTACAGCGGAAGTTTTGATCCTGGCACTGGACAGAGGAGATTTAGATTGGAGGAATATGTACAAATAGACTGTCATCAGACGGTCTTTTTTTACAAAAAAACGTATATGAAGAAATTAGTTTGTATTTTTATGTCTGTCATTTTAATGACTCTTTCAGGTTGCCAGATATTTGGCAATGATGGAAGTTTAACAACTTCATATGAGAGCCATTACGAGAAGAATGAAACAGAAATTAAAGAAAAAACATTGGATACCATGTGGCAGTCAAAAGCTGCTCAGGTTGGAGTTGTTTCAAAAAAAGATGCAGATCATGTCACATATTCGAATGTAAAAGAAGCTTTGCTCGTAAATAATGAAACAAATGAAGTTCTGGTAGCGCAGAAAGTATTTGATCAGGCATTTCCTGCAAGTACAACAAAAATCATGACAGCGTTACTGACACTGGAAAATTGTGACTTGAATAAGATAGTGACTATAAAAAAAGATATTAAGTTTAAAGATGGAGCGGCAGTGGCATTGCATTTAAAAGCAGGCGATAAGATTACGGTGGAAGCATTATTAAATGCTTTGATTGTTATGTCCGCTAATGATGCAGCAATTGCTCTTGGAGAAGAAATTGCAGGAAGCGAAAAAGCATTTGTAAAAATGATGAATCAGAGAGCTAAAGAGCTGGGAGCTACTAATACGCATTTTGCCAATCCAAATGGATTGCATCTTGAAAATCATTATACCACTGCTTATGACCTGTATTTAATATTTAAAGAACTTACGAAACATAATGAATATTTTGATATTGCAGGAAAATCCAGCAGTTATATAGAATATACCAATAAGAAAAATCAGCTGCAGACATATGATATGGCAGCAACCAATCAGTATATACTTGGAAACTATACACTGCCTCATCAGGTATTTATGATTGGAGGAAAAACAGGAACAACAACACAGGCGGGTTCTTGTCTGATTATTTTAACCAAAAATAAAAAAGGTGAAGAATTTATTTCTGTTATATTAAAAGGAAAAGATAAATCTTCTCTCTATCATACGATGTCAAAGATTTTGTCAAAGGAAAATTAAAATGGAACGATATCAGACTTACAGTAGTCATTTGAAAAAAATATATGGAGAAAAAGTATATAAGCTTCCAGTAAATCTTCCTGTTTCCTGTCCCAATCGAATGGATGGAAATGGGTGTACTTTTTGTGGGGGTGTGGGAACCGGATTTGAAGCAATGAGTGCTATGGTTCCTGTAAATGAACAATTAATGACAACAAAAGAAAAAATAAAGCGACGTTATAAGGCAAAGAAATTTATTGCTTATTTTCAAAATTATACCAACACATTTCTTCCATTGTCTGATTTTAAAAAATATATAGAAGAGGCTGCGCAGGTTAAAGATATTGTCGGGATTTCTGTTTCAACAAGACCAGATTGTATCAACCGTGATTATCTTCAGGTACTTAGTGATATTTCAGATCAGTATAACATTAGAATCAGTATGGAATATGGTCTTCAGACTGTAAATTATCATACATTAAATCAGATAAATCGAGGCCATACTCTTGCGGAATATCTGGATGCTGTTCTGATGACAGCTTCATACAATTTTGAAATCTGTACTCATCTTATTTTAAATTTGCCGGGAGATTCTATGGAGGATGTTATAGAGACAGCTAAAATAGTCTCTGCACTCCCGGTACAGATTGTAAAACTTCATTCATTATATATTCCAAAAGGTTCAACATTGTATGAGGAATATGAACATGGTAAAATAACTTTATGCACAGAAGAAGAGTATTTAAACCGTTTGACAGAGTTTATCTGTCATGTTCGTAAGGATATGGTTATTGAGAGACTTTTCAGCAGAGTTCCCAAAGAGGATGCAAGTTTTTCTAACTGGGGAATCAGCTGGTGGAAACTTCGCGACATGTTTGACAGATTAATGGAAGATAAGGGGTATATTCAGGGTTGTAAGTGTAATTATCTCAATGGGGCAGCATTAGACCGATGGAGGATGGAGTAGATGGCAAGAAAAAGGGAAAAAGTTCGTTGGAATATCGGCATGATAGTTTTCTTGATAATTTTTATATATGTGATCATCAATGTGCTGATTTTTTTTGGAAAGAAGAAGCTGACAGTTTATAAAGTCACAGAGGATAGGATTACCAATACTTTTTCGCTTACAGGTATTGCAATAAGAAAGGAAGTATTATTAAAAGCATCACACAAAGGATATATTACATATTATGTGGAGGAAGACAGGCGAATCAAAAAAAATGGAACAGTGTTTATTTTGGACAAAGAGGGAAAGGCACAGGATATTTTTGCGAAACAGCTTGAAGCTATGCATGATAGAGGAACAGTAACAGATGACAGTGAAGTTCGACAAAAGATTGTGGAGTATCAGTCTGTCTACGATGATAATCATTTTTCGGATGTATATGATCTGAAATATGATCTGAAGAATGTAATTTTAAATATTAGTGAATCATCTATGAAGAAAGTTGTAGATGCTGTAGGGGAAAAAATCGGATCAGAGGAATTTAAAACACAAAAGAGTCCTGCCAGTGGAATTGTAACATTTTATTCAGACAATTTTGATGGAAAAGAGCCTGATGATATAAGACAATCTGACTTTATACAGGATAATTATCGAAAAATAAAATATAACTCATCTGATAAAGTCAAAAAAAACAATGTGGTTGGAAGGGTCAGCGAAAGTGAAAACTGGACAGTGGTAGTTTCACTTACAAAATCTCAATATGATCAGTTGAAAAAAACAGATCGTGTAACAGTGAAATTTATGTTGGATCAGAATACAACTTCTGCAGATATTAATGTGAAGAAAATAAATAGTCAATATTATGGATACCTAAAATTTGATGATTGCTGTATTCGTTATATTAATGAACGGTATTTGGATCTTGATATTACGTTAGATTCTTATAAAGGGCTGAAGATTCCTAATACTGCTTTAGTAAAAAAGGAATTCTATCAGGTGCCAAACTCTTTCCTTTCTAAGGGAAATGATGGGAAACAGGAGGGATTTAGCGTTCGGACTACAAATGATAATGGTGAAGTTAAAGTTGAACAAAAGGATTATAAGATTTATAAAAAGACAGAGAAGTATTGTTATCTGGATCCTGAAGAAGTTGGAGAAAATATTATGCTTCAATCAATGGATTCGGATAAGACTTTTTTGATAGAAAAAACAAAATCGCTTTATGGAGTGTATTGTACAAATCAGGGATATGCAGATTTCAGACCGGTAGAACTGGTTATAAGAAAAGATAATTATTCCATTATTAAAGAGAATACAAAAAATGGGGTAGATCTTTATGATTTTATCGTATTAGACAGTACCACCATTAAGGAAAACCAAATTATATATTGACAAAGAAGGAAGTGGGAGAATGTTAATCGAAAACTACAATCAAGTAAAGAAAAATGTTGAACTGGCATGCAAAAGGGCAGGAAGGGATCCCAGAGAAGTTACTATTATTGCAGTCAGCAAAACGAAGCCTTTAAGTATGGTAGAAGAGCTCCGAAAAGATAAGGTAATGGATTTTGGTGAAAATAAGGTTCAGGAGCTGAAAGACAAATATGAGCAGATCAGCTGGCCGGTTCGCTGGCATTTGATTGGCCATCTTCAGACAAATAAAGTAAAATATATTGTTGATAAGGTTGCCCTGATTCATTCTGTAGATTCTGTAAAACTCGCAAGCCAGATTGATAAAGAGGCACAGAAACATAATGTAAAAGAAGTGCCTATTCTTATTCAGGTCAATTTTGCTGCAGAAGATACAAAATTTGGATTAGATCCTAAAGATGTATTTGATGTGGTTAATGAAATATCAAAACTCGAACATGTAAAGATTAAAGGGTTAATGCAGATAGCTCCTTTTGTTGAAAATCCAGAGGAAAATCGCCCTTATTTTGCTGCTATGAAACAATTATCTGTTGACATCAAAGAAAAAAACTTTAATAATGTAGATATGAGTATACTCTCAATGGGAATGACTAACGATTATGAAGTTGCGGTTGAGGAAGGTTCAACTATGATAAGGGTTGGAACAGGAATCTTTGGTGAGAGGAATTATAATATATAGCGGAGGAAAAGAAATGAAGGGTACGGTCGACAAATTACTAAATTTTATGAAGCTGACAGAAGATGAAGAGTATGATGAAGAATACGAAGAATATGAAGAAGATGATGAGGAAGAAGTAAGACCAGAGAAATTCTCATTTTTTAAGAAAAAAGAATCTGCAGCTGAAGAACCAGAGGTTGTCAGCCAGCCTGTTGAACCAAACAGAGAAGCAAAAAAACGTAGATTTACCAGTGCAGGAAGCAGTAAGGTGGTTTCGATGAATGGAAGAGGAGTAGAAGTGTATGTTATAAAACCTCAGGATTTTGCAGAGGCACAGACAGCAGCGGATCTTCTGAAAGAAGGAAGAACAGTTGTGATTAATCTGGAAGGCATAGAACTTACTGTTGCTCAGAGAAGTATTGATTTTATTGGTGGAGCAACATATGCAATCAACGGATCTCTTCAGGCTGTTTCCAGTAATATTTTTATTGCTGCACCAGATAGTATTGAAGTTAGTGGTGATTTAAAAAACGAGATTATGAATGAGAATACTATTTCTCCACAATTAAAGTAGGAAGTTATGAAGGAAGAAGAATTATTAAAAAAAAGACTTTCAGAACTTGCAGAAAAGGCATTTTCTCAAAATATATATACGTATACTCATTTCCTAAGTGAATATGAACAGAGTATTTATAAAGAAATGCAGAAGGAATTAGCATTTGTGGACTCTCATCTGGAGGGAGGACATGAGTATTATACCAGAGCTTTTGTAGTATTTGGTTCAGAGGATATGTTTGGATATGAAGGTGAGATTCCTTTGGCATGTGCCAAAGTCTCACCTCTTTTTGATAAATATGCTGAGAATCTGTCTCATCGAGATTATCTTGGTGCCATGATGAATCTTGGAATAGAAAGACATCAGACAGGTGATATTCTGGTAGATGGAAAGACTGCATATGTGTTTTGTTTTCGGCACATAGGTGAATTTCTTGAGGAAAATTTCACGAAAGTGCGACATACGCAGGTAAAAACAGAAATTATTCCCTGGAAGGAAATGGGATTTTTACAAAAATTTATGGAAAAAGAAGGATTTGTTGCATCCATGCGTCTCGATGCATTAATTTCCATGGCATTTGGAATTTCAAGAAAAGTCAGCGAAAGTCTTTACAAAAGTCAAAAAGTATTTTTGAACGGTAAAATACTGCAAAAGGGTGACCAAAAGATAAAACCAGGAGATGTAATATCAGTCAGAGGGTATGGTAAATTTCTGGTAAAGGAATTAGGAAAACAGTCCAAAAAAGGACGGCAGTTTGTAGTATTAAAGATCTTTAAATAGGAGGATAACATGATTACGCCGGTTGAAGTATTAGGGAAAGAAATAAAAAGAGGCTTTGGATATAAAGCAGTTGAAGTGGATGAATTCCTGGAAGAACTTGCCAGAGACTATGAAATCATTTATAAGGAGAACAATGAGCTTAAAGAGAAGGTGGCAGCTTTGACAGAAAACCTCAGTCACTATCGAACTATTGAGGAATCACTAAAAAAAGCACTTGTTCTAGCCGAAGAGACATCAAAGGAAACTATTGAAAATGCTTCTAAAACTGCCAAAATGATGGAGAATGAAGCTATTGCTAAATCAGATGAGATGATTCGTCAGGCTGAAAAAGAGGCAGAACACATCCGTACCAGTGCACAGGAGGATTTTCAGGAGGAAAAAGCTGAATTTCTCCAGCAGATTAATAATTATAAAAAATTGATACATAAACTGGAAAGTGATTACTGCAGTTATAAATCAAGAATACTGCAATTTATCAACGGACAGCTGGATATATTAAATAACCCGGTGTATGAAATGGAGTTTCAGGTAGCTGGAGAACAAGAGAAAGAACAGGATGAGGAATATGTGCAATTTGGAATTGAATCATAAAATAGAAATAAAGAATGAAGGAAAAAAGGCTTATGATATCTATTTGAAAGATTCTTTTGGTGATTTACTGGAAACAATGGATTTTATGGAATTGGAGAATCGTAAAGTTTGCATAGTAACAGAAAGTAATGTGGCTCCAATTTACTTAAAAGAGATGTATCAGAGGATTTCTTCAAAGGCAGCAAAAACGATAACTTTCAGTTTTTCTGCAGGAGAGGCCAACAAACAGTTAAGAACTATTGAATCTTTATATGAACATCTGATTAAACATCATTTTGATAGAAAGGATTTGCTGGTAGCGCTGGGCGGTGGAGTTGTAGGCGATATGACAGGTTTCGCAGCAGCAACGTATTTAAGGGGAATTGAATTTGTACAGATTCCAACTACTTTGCTATCTCAGGTTGATAGCAGTATTGGAGGAAAAACCGGAGTGGACTTTCTTCAGTACAAAAATATGGTTGGTGCGTTTCATCAGCCAAAGCTTGTTTATATTAATACTTCAACGTTAAAATCGCTACCAGAAAGGGAGTATTTTTCTGGTATGGGTGAGGTTATCAAACATGGTCTGATCAAAGACAGCAATTATTATCAATGGATTAAAAATCATGTTGAGGAAATTAAGGCAAGAGATGATGAAATTTTAAAAGAAATGATTTATAGAAGCTGTCTGATCAAAGGCGGAGTGGTGGAACGGGATCCAAAGGAAAAAGGAGAACGTGCACTTTTGAATTTTGGGCATACTTTGGGACATGCTATAGAAAAACTCAAGAATTTCACATGGCTTCATGGGGAATGTGTTGGTGTAGGATGTCAAATGGCTGCTATGATTTCAAAGATAAAAGGGAATATTACCTTACAGGAGATGGAAGATATCGGTCATGTATTTAAAGAGTTTGGCCTTTGGAAATCTATTGATGGATTATTGGCAGAAGATATTATCGCGGCAACAAAATCTGATAAAAAAATGGAAGGAAAACAGATTAAGTTTGTATTGCTGGACAAAATCGGGGAAGCCTATATTGATCGTAGTGTGACAGATGATGAAATGAAAGCAGTGTTAGATAAATGGAATTAAAGATGAAAAAGCATATAAGGATTTTTGGTGCAGTGGCAGGACTGGTGATGATAGACCAGATTTCAAAAATATGGGGATTAAATGAACTGAAAGATAAAAATGCTATTTCTGTGATTCCGGATATTTTTGAATTACGTTATTTGGAAAATCATGGAGCCGCTTTTGGAATTCTTCAAAATCAGCAATGGATATTTGCCATTATTACAATTATGGCACTGGCTGTATTAACCTGGATATATTTTAAATTGCCGGAAAACAGGAGATATTTGCCGTTAAAGGGATGCTATGTATTTTTGACAGCGGGAGCCATAGGGAACTTTATTGATCGTATGATGAATGGATATGTTATTGACTTTTTCTATTTTAAGCTGATTGATTTTCCTATTTTTAATGTGGCAGATATTTATGTGACAATATCTATGGCAGTTTTAATTGTTTTGCTGCTGTTTTACTATAAAGATAATGAACTGGATTTTTTAAGTCGGAAAGGGAAAGATGGAAGATAAGATAGAAATCATCATAGCAGATGAACAGTCAGGTAAAAGGCTGGATCTGGTATTAAGTGAGGAATGTCAGGAGTTTACCAGAAGCTATATTCAGAAGCTGTGTAAAGATAAAAAGGCTTTTGTAAACGAAAAAGTTTCCAAAGGAAATTATAAATGTAAAAAAGGTGATCGGATCAGTCTGATGATTCCAGAACCGGAGGAACTTTCCATAGAGCCAGAAGAGATGGAACTGGATATTGTTTATGAAGATCAGGATGTAATTCTTATAAATAAACCTAAGAACATGGTGGTCCATCCGGCGGCAGGTCATTATACAGGAACTCTTGTAAATGGACTCATGGCTCATTGTAAGGATGGATTATCTGGAATCAATGGAGTCTTAAGACCCGGGATTGTCCACAGGATTGATAAAGATACCACAGGAATTCTTATTGTATGCAAAAATGATATGGCACATAAGAGTATTGCAAAACAGCTGAAAGAACACTCTATAACACGAAAATATCATGCCATTGTATATGACAATATAAAGGAAGATGAAGGAACCATAAATGCTCCCGTTGGAAGAAGTCAAAGAGATAGAAAAAAGATGGCCGTTAATCCTGCTGGAAGACATGCAGTGACCCATTATAAGGTACTTCGTCGTTTAAAAAAAGGGTTCACGTATATTGAATGTCAATTGGAGACGGGAAGGACTCATCAGATTCGTGTCCATATGGCATCCATAAAACATCCTTTGCTGGGAGATGATGTATATGGACCTAAAAAACAAAAATATTCTCTGGAGGGACAATGTCTTCATGCAAAAGTTTTAGGCTTTATACATCCAAGAACGAAGAAATACATGGAATTTGAAGTTCCGTTACCAGATTATTTTAAAGAACTACTTGAAAAACTTGATTAGCAACAGGAGGAAAGCATAATGAAACTTGGATTTATCGGATGTGGAAATATGGCACAGGCCATGATTACAGGAATTTTAAAACAGCAGGT
Source organism: Anaerostipes faecalis (assembly GCF_018982945.1). Taxonomy (GTDB): domain Bacteria; phylum Bacillota; class Clostridia; order Lachnospirales; family Lachnospiraceae; genus Anaerostipes; species Anaerostipes faecalis. The sequence continues at coordinate 337,719 of NZ_JABRXE010000001.1, forward strand.
TGTTACAAAAGAAGAATTGATTGCCTCAGGACCTACAGCGTCTAAAATGGAGCGGGTAAAAGAGAAATTTGGTATTATTTCAACAACAGATAATCACAGAGTAGCATTAGAAGCAGATATACTGGTGTTGTCTGTTAAACCTCAAATGTATGAAACTGTGATTAAAGAAATAAAAGAAGATGTAAGAAAAGATCAGATTATTGTAACTATTGCAGCGGGAGTTACAATGAATCAGGTAGAAAGACAGTTTGGTCAGGAAATAAAGATTATTCGTACAATGCCTAATACTCCAGCTCTTGTGGGGGAAGCTATGGTGGGTATGTGTTGCAATGATTATGTGGAAAATGAAGAGTTCGAAAAAGTTCGCAGTTTGTTTGAAAGCTTCGGAAAAGTCGAAGAGGTTACAGAAAACCTGATGGATGCAGTGGTAGGTGTCAGCGGAAGTTCACCTGCATATGTATATATGTTTATCGAGGCTTTGGCAGATGCAGCAGTTATGCAGGGGATTCCGAGAAATAAGGCTTACACATTTGCTGCTCAATCAGTTTTAGGAAGTGCCAAAATGGTTCTTGAGACAGGAGAACATCCAGGAGCTTTAAAAGATGCTGTCTGTTCACCAGCAGGTACTACTATTGAGGCAGTCAGAGTTTTAGAAGAGAAGGGTATGCGTAGTGCTGTGATCGAAGCAGTAAATAGTGCCAGTGAAAAAAGCAAGGAAATGGGGAAATAACTGTTTACAATAAGATACATATATGATATATTATAAAAGTTGTTTGACCGATACTCAGATTTGGGCACTCCAACCCTTTCCTGGTATCTGGCGTCATAGGATAGATTTAAGGAGGAAGAAACATGATTTCAGCAGAAAAGAAAGCAGCTATCGTAGCAGAATACGGTAAAGATGCAAAAGACACAGGTTCACCAGAGGTTCAGGTTGCTATTTTAACAGCAAGAATTCAGGAACTTCAGGAACATTTTGACAAACATCCAAAAGATCATCATTCAAGAAGAGGTCTTTTAAAGATGGTTGGTAAAAGACGTAACTTATTAGCATACTTAAAGAGCAAAGATGTTGAAAGATATCGTTCATTAATCGAAAGATTAGGATTAAGAAAATAATTTTAAAAACAGGCACCTTTCTTCACATAGTGTGAGGAAAGGTGTTTTCTTTTGATAAAAACTATGATATACTTAATAAGTTATTGAGGCGTTTCCCGAGACTACTGAAAAGCCAGTTATCAGAATAGGGCAGCTGTTTTTTCAGTTGTTTCGGCGCCTTATGATAAATAATATATGTTTTTTAAAGGAGACGAAAAGATGACAAAGCAGTTTAGCATGGAGCTGGCAGGTCGTACTTTAATGGTTGAAGTAGGACGTGTTGCAGCACAGGCCAATGGTGCAGCATTTATGCATTATGGGGATACAGTTGTTTTATCTACAGCAACTGCATCTGAGAAACCAAGGGATGGAATTGACTTTTTTCCATTGAGTGTAGAGTATGAAGAAAAATTATATGCTGTAGGAAAGATTCCGGGAGGATATTTAAAGAGAGAAGGAAAACCTTCTGAAAATGCAATTCTTACAGATCGTGTAATCGACCGTCCTATGAGACCGTTATTCCCGAAAGATTATCGTAATGATGTTGCGTTAAATAATCTGGTAATGTCTGTTGATCCTGATTGCAGTCCTGAGCTTACAGCTATGCTTGGATCTGCAATTGCAACAGCTATTTCAGATATTCCGTTTGATGGACCAACAGCTTCAACAATGGTTGGTCTGGTAGATGGTGAGTTTGTAATTAACCCAACAGCAGCGCAGAAAGAAGTTTCTGACATGGCATTAACAGTAGCATCAACAAGAGAAAAAGTTATTATGATCGAAGCTGGAGCCAATGAAGTTCCGGAAGATGTTATGCTGGAAGCCATTTTTAAAGCTCATGAAGTAAATCAGGAGATTATTAAATTTATTGATACCATTGTAGCTGAATGTGGAAAAGAAAAGCATGATTATGAACATCATGTGGTTAATCCTGAAATGTATGATGACATGGTTGCATTTATTACACCAGAAGCAATGGAAGAAGCTGTATTTACAGATGATAAACAGACCAGAGAAGCTAATATTCGTGCAATTGAAGAAAAACTAGAAGAACGTTATGCCGAAAATGAAGAATGGCTAGAGCAGATTGGAGAAGCTGTATATGCATTCCAGAAAAAGACTGTTCGTAAAATGATCTTAAAGGATCAGAAACGTCCGGATGGTCGAGATATTAAACAGATTCGTCCACTACATGCAGAGGTTGATTGTCTGCCACGAGTTCATGGATCTGCAATGTTCCAGCGTGGACAGACTCAGGTTATGACAGTGACAACTTTAGGATCATTATCTGAAGCACAGCGTCTTGATGGAATTGATGTAACAGAGACAGGAAAGAGATATATGCATCATTATAATTTCCCATCATATTCTGTTGGGGAAACACGTCCTAGCAGAGGTCCTGGACGTCGTGAAATTGGACATGGAGCACTGGCAGAGAGAGCGCTGGTACCTGTTCTTCCAACTGAAGAGGAATTTCCTTATGCTATTCGTACAGTTTCTGAGATTATGGAATCAAATGGTTCAACTTCTCAGGGAAGTATTTGCGCATCTTCTTTATCACTGATGGCATCCGGTGTACCGATTAAAGCACCTGTAGCTGGTATTTCTGTTGGTCTTGTAACAGGAGAAACTGATGATGATTATATTATTCTCACAGATATTCAGGGACTGGAAGATTTCTTTGGAGATATGGACTTTAAGGTTGCAGGTACAGATAAGGGTATTACTGCCATTCAGATGGATATTAAAATCCATGGTTTGACAGAGCAGATTATTAGAGAAGCTATTGCAAGAACAAAAGAAGCAAGAACTTATATTCTTCATGAAGTTATGAATCCTGTTATTGGAACAGCAAGAGATCATGTAGGAAAATATGCACCAAAAATTTCTCAGTACACCATTGATCCTGAAAAGATTTCTGAAGTTATTGGAAAACAGGGTAAAACAATCAATGCAATTATTGACGAAACAGGTGTTAAGATTGATATTGATGAAAGCGGAAGAATTGATATTCTCAGTGAAGACCAGGCAATGATTGATAAAGCAATCAGTATTATCAAGTCAATTGTGGAACCATTAAATGTGGGAGATATCTATGAAGGTGAAGTTGTAAGAATCATGCCGTTTGGCGCATTTGTCCAGCTGTCTCCAAATAAAGATGGAATGGTTCATATATCCAAATTATCAAAAGAAAGAGTTGAAAAGGTTGAAGATGTGGTAAATATCGGAGACAAAGTGGCAGTAAAAGTGTTAGAGATTGATAAGATGGGAAGAATTAACCTGAAATTAGAAGAAAAAATTGATGATTAATTATTGAAAGGTAGAAGGAAGGATTTCTTGCAACAGAGAAACCTTCCTTTTTTCATTACATAGGAAATTCCTTTGAATTTCCTATGTAATAAAAAACGCTCCGCGCGGATGTGCAAAGGAAAGCAGTTAAATCTGCTGCGCATCGGCACGCAAAGCGGAGCAAGTCCCTCATGATTGAGGGATACAGGGAGTTGATAGCGGACTTGTCCGCTTTGTTCTAAAATAGAAATTTGTTAATATATGCAGAAGGGAAAAATTTATGGAGAAAATAGTACTGGCATCGGCATCACCACGGAGAAAAGAATTATTTGAGCTGGCAGGGTTATCGTTTGATATTGTGTCCAGTCAGGTGGAAGAGGTGATTACTAAAGAAAAACCATGGGAAGTTGTCATGGAACTGGCATCACAAAAAGCATGGGATGTATGGAAACAAACGGGGGGAAAGCAAATCATTGTAGGAGCCGATACAGTTGTTGCCTATGATGGGAAGATTCTTGGAAAGCCAGAAGATAAAGAGGATGCAGCAAGGATGCTTTCCATGCTTAGTGGAAATACACATCAGGTGTATACAGGAGTATCGGTTATTTACAAGGAAAAGGAATGGAACTTTTATGAAGAAACAAAAGTTCAGTTTTATCCTTTGAACCAGAATGAAATTCAGACATATATTCAGACAGGAGAGCCGATGGATAAAGCAGGAGCTTATGGAATTCAGGGGAAAGCAGCACCGTTTATTAAAAGTATAGAAGGAGATTATTATAATGTAGTAGGTTTTCCGATTGGCCGATTTCTTCAGGAAATGAAGAAGGTGATGGGGTGCAGATAGAGTTATTTAAAAATGTTTTGTGGAATGTCAGTATTATTATAATCTTGGGTTTTTTTCTTGCTAAGACTTCAATCATTCGACATATGATGATTTCCTGGGAAACCGGTTTAAAAGAAAAAATGGAAGTGGCAGTCTTACTTGGAGGAATTGGAATAGTATCTACATATATGGGTGTCAATATACACGGAGCTATTGCAAATACACGTGTGATCGGAGTGATGTCAGCCGGTCTGATCGGAGGACCGGTTACCGGAACTGTGGCTGGTCTGATTGCCGGAATCCACAGATACCTTATAGATGTTGGCGGATTTACGTCTGTTGCCTGTATGGTATCCACCATTATAGGAGGAATGACAGGAGGTCTGTTTTATCATCATTTGAGACGTATAAGATTTTATCACTGCGAAATATTTTTTATTACCGTATTTGAAGAAATACTTCAGATGGTTATTATTCTGCTGTTTACAAAGCCTTTCGCAGATGCACTTTATCTGGTGAAAACGATTTTTGTACCAATGGTGCTTGTTAATTCTACAGGTGTTGTTTTATTTATAACAATGATGGAGTCAGGCTGCAATGAACAGGATCAGGTAAATGCCAGAAGTGTGAAGGATGTATTTCACATTGCACAGTTATGTCTGCCTTATCTGAGAAAAGGCTTATATGATAAAAAGGCATTGGAAAAAGTGTCAGAAATCGTTATATGTAATTCATCAGTATCAGGTGTTGCGATTGCCGATACGTCCAGGATCCTCACAGCATCCGGTATTGCAGTAAAGCTGAATGATGATTATTTGAAAATTCAAAAGTCAGGGCTGGCAAAAGTTTTTCTGCCTCAAAACAATAAAGAAAATCAAAAGTATTTCTGGTTTAGTACACCAATCCAAAAGGAAAATCAGATAGTTGGTACTTTGATTTTATGTAGTGAGAAAATACGATGGAATATAGAGCAAATGAAAGAATTCGCGATGGGTCTTTCCAGTATTTTTTCTACGCAGCTTGAATTATCCCAACTGGAATATGAGCAGAAATTAAGAAAACAAGCTGAGTATGGAGCACTGCAGAGTCAGATTAATCCGCATTTTTTATTTAATTCAATTAATACAATCAGTTCATTTTGCAGAAGGGATCCAGATAAGGCAAGAGAATTACTGATTGCTCTGGCAGAATGTTTCCGGAAGTCATTGAATCACCCGAATGCCATGGTAACTATTGAAGAAGAAATGGATCATGTCCATGCTTATTTGAAACTGGAAAAAGCAAGATTTGGAGATTCACTGGAAATTAATGAAGATATTCAGGAGAATCTGGAGGTAATGATTCCTTCATTTTCACTGCAGCCTATTGTAGAAAATGCTGTGAAGCATGGAGCAAGAAAAAGCAGGGAGGGGACTGGGAAAATATGGATTACAATAAAACGAAAGAAACAAGGGGTGGAAATTGCTGTTTGCGATAATGGACCGGGAATTGAGAAAGAAGTCATACAAAAGCTTTACAAAGGTGACATTGACAGCAGACATGTAGGTATGCAGAACGTATACCATCGTTTATTGAGCATATATGGAAATCAGTGTATATTTCAGATAATTTCTCATGAGACAGGAACAAAAATCAGTATTAAAATATTAAATGATTGAAATGAAGGAGGGAGTATTCATGAGAATATTGATTGTTGATGATGAAGAACCGGCAAGAAGTGAATTGAATTATGAAATAGAAAAAATCCTGCAGGAGGCAGTAATCGAAGAAGCATCCAGTGGCGGTGAAGCTTTACAAATGGCTGTTCAGAAAAAATATGATGTTGTTTTTGTGGATGTTCAGATGAATGATATTGAAGGAACTGTTATAGCCAGGACATTGAAAAAAATTGACTCTGAGGTGCAGATTATCATGGCAACAGCTTACGAAGATTATGCTGTTGAGGCTTTTGATATAGATGTAACAGATTATATTTTGAAACCTTTTGATCCGTCAAGAGTTAAACGTGCACTAGAACGTGCAGAACAAAATATTAAAAGAGAAACAAATTTTCAAGGGGAGGGAAATCACAGGATTGCTGTAATGGCTGATAAGAAAAACATTATAATTGATATTCGGAAAATTATTTACATTGAAACGGAACAGAGAAATTGTCTGATACATACAAAAAGAGAGCAGTACAAGGTATCTCAATCTATAGGATGGTTTGAACAAAAGTTAAGTCCAAAAGGTTTTTTTCGATGCCATAAAGGAATTTTAATTAATTTAAATTATGTAACAGAAATTGTAACATCTTTTCATAATGCAGTTAGCGTAAAAATGGAAGGAATGGGTGATTTGGAAATCCCGGTCAGCAGAAATAAAATCCATGAGTTGAAACAATTATTTTCTGCTTGATTTTTTTACATTTCGTGCACAAAAATTGACAGTTTATACCTCTATATATACAGATAAAACAAATAATATATATAAATTGCACAAAAAGCCGTACAATTAATAACAGAAAAAAGGAACCGTAAAAGGAAGTTTTGAAAGAAGAGGTGAAATATTATGATTACTTTTTTCATTGCATTACTGTTACTGATTGTAGGCTATCTTATCTATGGAAAGATAGTAGAAAAGAACTTTGGACCAGATGATCGGCAGACTCCATCTTTGAGAATACAGGATGGAATTGATTTTGTTCCAATGAAAACATGGCGTTGCTTTCTGATTCAGCTGTTAAATATTGCCGGACTTGGGCCGATTTTTGGCGCACTTCTTGGAGCTGAATGGGGACCTATCGTATATTTCTGGATTGTTTTAGGAACAATTTTTGCTGGTGGTGTGCATGATTATATGACTGGAATGATTTCTACCAGACATGATGGAGCCAGTGTTTCAGAAATTGTTGGAATTTATCTTGGCGGTGGAATGAAAAATGTCATGAGAGTTTTTTCTGTTATCCTTCTTGTTTTAGTAGGAACAGTCTTTGCTACGGGACCTGCAAATCTTCTGGCAATGCTTACACCAAAAACATTTGATGCAAAATTTTGGCTCGTAGTGGTACTTATATATTATTTTCTGGCGACATTACTTCCGATTGATAAAGTAATCGGAAAACTTTATCCGATTTTTGGTATCTGCCTGATTATTATGGCAATAGGCGTTGCTGGAGGGTTAATTGTAAAAGGATATCATTTACCGGAAATGACGCTTGCAAATCTTCATCCGGCACATCAGTCTATATGGCCTTTTATGTTCATAACAGTAGCCTGTGGTGCAATTTCAGGATTTCATGCAACACAATCACCAATGATTGCAAGATGTTATACCAGCGAAAAAGATGGAAGAAAGATATTTTACGGTGCAATGGTTTCTGAAGGTGTCATTGCATTGATCTGGGCAGCAGCAGGTGTAAGTTTTTATAACGGAACAGGAGGTTTGTCTGTAGCTCTTGCAAAATTAACACAAAATGGAGTTGTATATGAAATATGTCATACATTATTAGGGCCTGTTGGTGCCGTACTGGCAATGATCGGTGTTATTGCCTGTCCGATTTCTTCTGGAGATACTGCGTTTAGAAGTGCAAGATTAACATTATCTGATTGGTTTAAGATTGATCAGAAAGCTACAAAACCTAGATTAGCATTAAGTGTTCCTATTTTGGCAGTTGGTGCATTGTTATCACAGATTGATTTTCAGATTGTCTGGAGATATTTTTCATGGAGCAACCAGACGCTGGCAATGATTGCGTTGTGGGCAGCTTCCATGTATTTGGTTAAGAACGGAAAGATGTGGATCATGACGGTTATTCCGGCAACCTTTATGTCAGCAGTAACAGCTACATATATTATGATTGCTCCTGAGGGATTCCATTTATCTTCGAAGATCGGATATCCTGTTGGAATTATTTTTGCAGTTATATGTTTTGGAATTTTTTTATACAAAAAAAATAGAAAGAAATTATAAAAAGCTATGGAAAACCTTTGACGGCATCCCTGAATTTTTGATATGATACAAAATAGGAGAAAATTCCTATTAAAAAGAAAGGGATACAAAAATGGATAAAATAGCAATTGTAACAGATAGCAACAGCGGAATCACACAGCAGCAAGGGAAAGAACTGGGAATATCTGTGCTTCCAATGCCGTTTTATATTGATGAAGAATTATTTTATGAAGATATAACACTTACGCAGGAAGAGTTTTATAAAAAGCTTGCGGAAGATAGGGATATTAAAACTTCACAGCCAGCACCTGGAGATGTTATTGACTTATGGGAAAAGTTGTTGAATGATTATGATAAGATTGTGCATATTCCAATGTCCAGTGGGTTAAGTAGTTCCTGTGAAACAGCAATGATGCTGGCAGAGGATTATGATGGACGGGTTCAGGTAGTAAATAATCAGAGAATTTCCGTTACACAGAGGCAGTCAGTACTGGATGCTGTGAAACTGGCAGAGACAGGAAAATCTGCCGAAGAGATAAAAGATATTCTCGAAAAAGAAAAGTTTGACACGGGAATATATATTGTGGTTGATACCTTAAAGTATTTGAAAAAAGGTGGAAGAATCACACCTGGGGCAGCAGCCATAGGAACTGTTTTAAGTATTAAACCGGTTCTGCAGATCCATGGAGAGAAACTGGATGCTTTTGCTAAGACCCGTGGAGTTAAAATGGCCAAGAAAAAAATGATTGCTGCAATACGAAAAGAACTTGAGAAACGATTTCCAGATGGCAATTTTGCAGAGCATGCCTATTTAGAGGCTGCTTATACCGGTAATAAAGAGATTGCCATGGAATGGGCAAAGGAACTTCAGGAGGAATTCCCAGGAATGGAATTCCATATGGATCCATTGTCATTAAGTGTTGCATGCCATATTGGATATGGAGCACTGGCTGTTGCATGGACACATAAGATTAAATAAAAAATAAGTTAAAAATCCTTATGCATTATAGTATAAGGATTTTTTTTGTGTTAAGATAGCTCCGGATATCAATTTGGTCAAAGGTGAAGAAAGATGAATTTAAATAAAATATTGAATTTTTCCATGGAAATTGGAAAAGAAATGTTAATAGCGGGTGCTGGAGTGTCCAGAGTAGAAGATACCATTGAGCGGATCTGTAAGGCATATGGAGCCTGTGAGACCAACGTATTTTCCATTACTTCCAGTATCGTAACTTCCATTAAAGATGAAAATGGAACTGTCATAACACAGACAAAAAGAATCCGTAATTATCATACAGATTTTACAAAACTGGATCAGCTAAATTCTTTATCACGATATATGTGTCAGGAACTTCCAGAAATCGAAGAAATTGAAAGACGGCTAATAGAGATAAAAAATGGAGAAACAATTGGTTTTAAAAGAGAATTGATTGCCTCGGCAATGATCGCAGGTTTTTTTGCGCTTTTCTTCGGCGGAGGTATACAGGAAGGATTGGTTGCAGCTTTTACAGGAGCTTTCATAAAATCTTTTGAGCAGTATATGAATAAATTTACGATAAATTATATGTTTTTAAGATTTATGTCCTCATTTTTTGTAGCTTTATTAGCATGGACCATCGCCCAGACAGGGGTTGCCAGTGATTTTGGAAAAGTTATCATTGGGAATATTATGTTCCTGGTTCCGGGAGTTGGATTTGTCAATGCTCTTCGAGATATGATAGGAGGAGATATCATGTCCGGAATCTTGCGTGTATGTGAATCTATCATGTTAACGATTTTTCTTGCCGGTGGTTCTTTTACAGCTTTGTTGATATTGGGAGGGATGTAGCAGATGGAAAAAGTAATATTGCAGATTATTGCAAGCTTTGCAGGAAGTGTTGGATTTGCCATGCTCTATAATCTTAGAGGAAAAAAGGTATGGACCTGTGGATTAGGCGGGATGGTATGCTGGATTTGTTATCTGATCATGGAGCAGATAACAAATAGTTTTTTCCTGATGAATATGGCAGCAGCTGTAGTAGCTATATTGTATGCAGAATTGATGGCAAGATTTTTAAAAACACCAGCAACCGTACATTTGATCAGTGCGATCATTCCGTTGGTTCCAGGAGGATATCTGTATTATGCAATGCAATATGCCATTGCAAAAAATGGAGTGATGTTTTATATTTATTCACAAAAAACAATTGTTGCAGCTGCAGCTATTGCCTGTGGTATTATGATGGCATCATCTCTTTGCAGACTTTTCATAGAAATGATTCATTTTTATAAAAATAAAATCATAGAGTAAAGAAAAAGAAAGAAAATGAAATATGGATGAAGATGAAAAACTGGAAAATCAGTTTAATCTGGCTTTGGACCTGAGCCCTGAGGAACGGGAAAAAACAATGGATCTGGATGTTGGTTATAATATGCAGGATAATGTATGGGAAGTAATTTTTCAGTATACAGGAAATCTCCAGGATATAAAGAGGGGACAGGGAATAAAAATAGAACCGTTAAGCAACGGATATGCTATTGGTTTTGTGCCGGAAGAGCAATTACAGGCTTTTGCTTCACTTCCTCAGATTGTATATGTGGAAAAGCCAAAAGCATTGCTGCTTTCACAGGAAAGAGGAATTGCAGCTTCTTGTCTTTTGCCTGTGAAAAGAGCACCATTATCTCTGACAGGAAGAGGGGTATATGTGGCGGTAATTGATACAGGAATTGATATATTTCATCCGGATTTTATAGACTCTGAGGGGAATACAAGGATTGCTGCTTTGTGGGACCAGACAATTCCAGGTAATCCTCCGGAGCCTTTTTCGTCAGGAACAATAGTTGAAAAAGAACAGATTAACCGAATTCTTCGTGGAACAGAACAGTGGAAAGTGATACCCGGAAATGATCCAGGAGGACACGGTACTCATGTGGCATCTATTTGTGCAGGGAATCAGGGCGTTGCTTCTTCATCAGAGCTTCTTGTTGTAAAACTTGGAAATTTAAATGAACGTGGATTTCCGAGGACATCTCAGCTGATGATGGCATTGGAATTTGTTATAGATTATGCTCAGAAGAGAGGAGTACCCGTTGCGGTCAATATTAGTTATGGAAACAATTATGGAGATCATAGAGGGGGATCTTTACTGGAAACATTTATAACGCAGATTTCGGGGAAATGGAAGAATACCATTTGTATTGGTACTGGAAATGAAGGAGATACCGGAAGACATAAAAGGGGAAAGCTAAGAAAAAGCTCAGAGGAAATCGTATTTAATATTGCTCCGTATGAACAAAATATGAATCTGCAGTTATGGAAACATTTTGTGGATGATTTTTCGATAGTTCTTATGTCGCCATCGGGAACTGTTCATCAGATACAGAGACAGAACGGGAAAATGAGTTATGACTTTGGAAGTACACTGGTATATGTTTTTTACGGGACACCAACGCCTTATAACCAATGGCAGGAAATTTTTTTTGCTTTTGTGCCAAAAACACAGGCAATGGAAAGCGGGCAATGGAAAATTCTTTTGTCACCGGAAAGACTGGTCAATGGAAGATATTATTTCTGGCTTCCTGTTTCCAGCGGGACTAATGCAGCAACAAGATTTTTGGAACCAAGTACGACTATGACGTTAACGATTCCATCAACAGCAGATAAAATCATTGCGGTGGGGGCCTATAATGTACAGTATGACTCCTATGCAGTCTTTTCTGGAAGAGGTGATGAGGAACTATGTGTAGAAAAACCTGATCTTGTGGCACCTGGGGTTGGAATCCTAGGAGCATCTCCTGGAGGTGGAGATACATTAATGTCCGGAACTTCCATGGCGACACCATTTGTAACAGGCTCTGCAGCTCTTTTGATGGAATGGGGTATTGTGAAAGGAAATGATTTATATTTGTATGGAGAAAAGGTAAAAGCATATTTTCATAGAGGAGCAAGAGCAATGAGAGGTTTTTCGGTATATCCCAATTCACAGGTGGGTTATGGGGCACTTTGTGTGGAGAAGAGTCTTCCAATCTAATTGCATTTGAAAAATGCAATTAAAAAAGTTCTTTTTTTGTGCTATACTTATCTACAAATGTTATAAGATATACAAAAAGCGGGAGAGTAATTATGAATAGTAAAATAAAAGGATTAATAATTGCAGGGATAATTTTTCTTTTGATTTTAACAGGTTTCTGTGGGTATGGATATATTTCACAGAAAATAACGGCAAATCAGGGAATTGAGCATTTAAACAAAAAAGAATACCAAAAAGCCTATGAAAAATTTTATCAGGCCTCAGAAAAATTTACATTATTATGGACAAAACAAAAAACCGATGTTTTATTTTATAAGGGAGAAGCATTGTATCAGCTGGAACGATATGATGATGCGGTTAAAGTTTATGATAAATTGATAAAAAAAGGGGAAAGCCGTGCCTATTCTTTTAAAGCATTTTGTTATGTAGGAAAAGGTCAGGAAGAGAAGGCAAAACAGATTTGTGATGAAGGTATCAAAGAGATACCTGACGCAGGAGATATTTACTGTACTAAGTATGCAATTTATGCAAAGCAGAAGAAATATAAAGAAGGATTAAATGTTCTTGAGACGGCATTGAAACAGGTTAATCTTAAAAATGAAGACGAAGTTATGTTTACACGAATCAGTGCATATGAATCTATGTTTCAGTATGATACAGCATATAAATATGCAAAAGAATATGTAAAGAAATATCCTAAAGATACTAGAGGAAAAAAAGAGCTGACTTTTCTTGAAACAAGATAAACCTATGGAGGGAAATATGCAAACAAAAATATCTGTTAGAGATCAAATCTTTTCTACATATGATAGTTTATATGATGCAGAAAAGAAGGTCGCAGATTATCTGATCAATCATCCATCAGAAGCAATAGAAATGTCGGTGTCTGAACTGGCAGCATGCTGTGAGGCCAGTCAGGCTACGATCGTACGTTTTTGTAAGAAAATCGGATGTAAGGGATTTCATCAGCTAAAAATAAAAATGGCGGGGGAACAAAGACAGCAGGAAGATCAGGTAATCTCCAATGAAATCAATTTAAATGATATGGAACAATCCATACAGAATATTCTGGGGAGTAAGATAGAAGAACTTAATGCTACGTTTCATAATTTTGATCCGCAGGAATTAAGAGAAATTATAGACATTATTTTACATGCAAATATGATAGAATTTGCTGCGATGGGAAATACTGTTCCTATTGCACTGGATGGGACTTATAAATTCAATCAGCTTGGCCTTAAAGCTGTAACTTCGACTATATGGGAAACTCAGGAGGCTTTTGCAAGGACCTTGCAGGAAGGAGATGTTTTGTTTGCTCTTTCGGCATCTGGAGCATCCAGAAGACTGATGAAAATTGTAAATATTGCTAAGGAAAATAACGTAAAGACTATTGGTATAACCAACCAGGGAAAATCCCCTTTGGCAGAAGAATGCGATTATACGATTCTCACAGCAACAAGAGAACATATTTTTTATGATCAGGTAAGCTTTACCAGAATGGCAGCCATGGCAGTTATAGATAGCTTGTTTTTATTTTTGTTTTCAACAAAATGTGATTCTTTTAAGAATGTAGCACTACATGAAGAGTCAGTGGCAGAGGATAAATTATAGATGGAAGAAATTATAAAAGAGTTTAAAGAAAAAGTTATATTAGTAGCGGTTGCAACTGAAGATGTTCACGATACGGAAGAATCGCTGGATGAACTGGCGGAATTGGTAAAGACGGCAGGGGCAGAAGTTGCAGCTAGAGTAATTCAGATAAGAGAAACTCCTCACCCCGGGACGTATATTGGAAAAGGGAAAGTGGATGAGGTTCAGGCATTACTGTTTGGAACAGATGCTACAGGAATTGTATGTGATGATGAGCTTTCACCGGCACAGATTAGTAATCTGGAAAGATTTTTGGATACAAAAGTCATGGATCGTACCTTGGTAATACTTGATATTTTTGCTAAAAGAGCATTTACCAGAGAAGGGAAGATTCAGGTAGAGCTGGCTCAGCTAAAATATAGAGCTTCCAAGCTTACAGGGCAGGGAACAGCGTTGTCAAGATTAGGTGGCGGAATTGGAACCAGAGGTCCGGGAGAAAAGAAACTGGAAATGGATCGTCGTCTGATTCGGACCAGGATTTCTCATTTAAAAGCTGAATTAAGGGCTGTTGTAAAACATCGCGAGGTCCAAAGGAAACAAAGACAGAGAAATCATATGCCGGTTGTGTGTATTGTTGGATATACCAATGCTGGAAAATCCACATTGCTCAATTATTATACAGATGCAGGTGTCCTGGAAGAAAATCAGCTATTTGCCACTTTGGATCCTACAACAAAAAATGTTTTACTGGATAGTGGACAGACAATTTTAATGACGGATACTGTTGGTTTTATCAGAAAGCTTCCACATCATCTGGTAGACGCCTTTAAAAGTACGTTGGAGGAAGCAAAATACAGTAATCTGATCGTACATGTTGTAGATGCTTCCAATTCGCAGAAGGACAAACAGATGGAAGCAGTATATGAAACATTGGAGCAGCTGGGAGCAAAAGATTCAACTGTAATTACGGCGTTTAACAAGATGGATTTGGTAGAAGAGGATGAGATCCTCAAAGATCCGATGGCGGAAGCCGTTGTAAAAATTTCTGGAAAAACAGGGGAAGGTACAGATATTCTTTTGGATGTTATTGAACAGATGCTGCAAAAGCAGAAATTGTATCTGGAAAAACTTTATGAATATAACGAAGCAGGGAAAATACAGATCATTCGAAATCATGGACAGTTGATAAAAGAAGAATACAGGGATGATGGAATTTATATTGAAGCCTATATTCCAAAAGAGATTCTTGGTGTTATTTAGGAGGATGAGTAAATGATAATTCAAAAGGTGATTAATAATAATGTGGTCAGCACTTTTGATACAAATAATAGAGAAGTAATCCTGATGGGAAAGGGAATAGGATTCCGAAAAAAAGCAGGAGATGAGCTGGATAAAAATAAGATTGAAAAAATATTTACTCTTGATCAGAGAGCAAATTCCCCATTTGTACAGGAGGTAATGGCGATTATTCAGGAATTTTATGAGATTCCGTTAAACCCGGAAAACCCTTCTTATCAGAGATTTGCAACTCATCTTGAGTATCTGGAATCAGGGATTCGGTCACAAAATTACGTGGTCGAAGAGGATGAAGAAGATGATGTGGAATTTTATGAAAGAAATCAGAAAAAATATCCGGAAGCCTATGTATGCAGTCAGAAAATCGTAGAGCATATTGAAGGACATTATCAGTGTAAGTTGTCAGCAGATGAGAAAATGTATCTAATTATTTATGTGAAAAGATTAATTCTGGAAATAGATCAGAAAGGACGAAATTTTATTGACTTATAACCATAGATTTGGTATTATTTATGTATTGAGATTGGATTGTGACTGGTAAGGCAGGCAAGACCTATTTAATAAGTGTTTTACATTTGTTAATAGGTCTTTTTTTGTGCTTTTTCATGTATACAATCTAAACACAAGATACATTATATTTTAAAGTAGAGAAGGAGAAGAATTATGGTATCAAAGAAATTTGTCATCGAAAATGAACAGGGATTACACATGAGACCAGCAGGAGTTCTTGCTAAAGCAGTTACTAAATTTGAATCTGATGTAACAATTGTATTCGAAGATAAGAAAATCAACGCAAAAAGCTTACTGAACATTATTGGTGCTTGTATCAAATGTGGTTCTGAAATCGAATTAGTATGTGAAGGTCCTGATGAAGAAGCAGCTCTTGCACATGCAACAGAATTAATCGAATCTGGATTAGGTGAATAAGAACAAATATTTGATAAAGGACAGGTGGCAATATGTATAAAGGTATAGGCGCATCTGCAGGAATCGGTATTGGTAAAGTCGTTGTAATCAAAGAACAGGAACTGGATTACAAAAAAGTTACTATTGAAGATACTGAAGCAGAAAAGAAACGTTTAAGTGATGCTATTGAAGTATTCATTGAAAAAACAACTGCATTAGTTGAAACAATGAAAGTCACAGCAGGTGAACAGGAAGCTGAGATTTTAGAAGGCCACATTCTGATGATTCAGGACCCAGCAATCGCAGAGCAGATTGAAGCCAAGATTGATGGCGAAAAAATCAATGCAGAAGCTGCAGTAGAAGAAGCATGTGATTTCTTTGCACAGATTTTTGCAATGGCAGAAGATGAATTAACACAGCAGAGAGCTTCTGACTTGGGAGATATCAAGACAAGATTGATCAAGATCTTACTTGGTATTGAAGAAGTTGATATCAGTGCAGTTCCAGCAGGAACAATTCTGGTAGCAGAAGATTTAACTCCATCTATGACAGCAGGAATTAAACCTGAAAATGTAGAAGGTGTTTTAACAGAAATTGGTGGTAAAACATCTCACTCTGCTATTATCTGCAGATCTATGGAAATTCCAGCGGTTCTTAGTATTGAAAATATTACAACTATCGTTAAAGACGGTGACGAAGTTGTATTAGATGGTGCTACTGGTGATGCATATGTAAAACCAGAAGCTTCTGTTGTAGAAGAATATAAGGCTAAGAAAGCAAAATATTTAGAAGAAAAAGCAGCTTTAGCTAAATTTGTTGGTCAGAAATCTCAGACTGCAGACGGACATGTTGTGGAACTGGTTGCAAATATTGGTGGACCAGAAGAAGCACCTGGTGTTTTAGAACGCGACGGAGAAGGTGTTGGTCTGTTTAGAACAGAATTCTTATTTATGGAAAGTAATGATGTTCCATCTGAAGAATCTCAGTTTGAAGCATACAAAAAAGTTGCAACAACTCTGGAAGGAAAACCAGTTATCATCCGTACATTAGATATTGGTGGAGACAAAGCTCTTCCATATCTTGGACTCCCAACTGAAGAGAATCCTTTCTTAGGATTCAGAGCAGTACGTTTCTGCTTAAAGAGACCGGATATCTATAAACCACAATTAAGAGCGCTGCTTCGTGCAAGTGCATTTGGTAAGATTCGTATCATGGTACCATTGGTAACATGTGTTGATGAGCTTCGTGCTGTAAAAGCTCTGATTGAAGAAATCAAAGCTGATTTGGATGCAGAAGGAATTGCATATGACAAAGACATTGAAGTCGGAGTTATGATGGAAACTGCTGCTGCAAGTTTAATTGCAGATATTCTTGCAAAAGAAGCAGATTTCTTCAGTATCGGAACTAATGACTTGACAGGTTATACAATGGCAGCTGACAGAGGTAATCCTGATGTTGCTTATCTGTACTCTGCATATAATCCAGCAGTTCTTCGTTCTATTAAGAACATTATTGGAGCTGCTAACAAAGAAGGAATTATGGCAGGTATGTGTGGAGAAGCAGCAAGTGATCCATTATTAGTTCCAGTATTACTGGCATTTGGATTAAATGAATTCTCTGTAAGTGCTACAGCAATTCTTGCAACAAGAAAAGTTATGTCTTTATGGACAATGGACGAATGTAAAGCATTAGCTGAAGAAGTAATGCAGTTAGATACAGAAGCTGAAGTTAAGGCATTATTAGAGGAAAGAGCAAGAAGCTAATATTAATTCTTCAAACAAAATGAAAAATATCTCCAGACATATTATATGGCTGGAGATATTTTTTGTTACTAAAGATCTTGTTACACTAAAATGTAACAAGTACTTTTTGAGCGAGTCTTGAATTATTCAGATTTATTTTTATATTTTCTAGAAGATACTCCCCGATTTTCTACAATGGTTGAAAATACAATGAATGTGTTGGTTTTACCGAAATGCTGAAGTTCGCCAATGAACAGATCAAGTTCCATGGTACTTGGAAAGGCTACTTTTATTAATACAGAATAGTTGCCGGTTACACAGTCGCATTCTAAAACGTTTGGATGTGCATCCAGATATGGATAAACTTCTGGTTTCTGTGAAGGGCTGATTTCCAAGTTTACATAAGCTTTGATATGATAGCCTAGTTTTAGAGGATTCACAATGGCTTGATATCCTGTCAAGATGCCATCTTTCTCCAGACGTTCAATTCTGGATGAAACAGCAGGAGAAGTTAGAAATACTTCTGAGGCAATAGCTTTTATAGGGGTTCGTGCATCCTTTTGAAGAATGCTGATGATTTTTCTGTCGATAGCGTCCATACGATGTCTCCTTTGCAAGTAAATAAAAAATAAAGTCTTTTAAAGTATAATACAGTTTTTGGCTGATTTCAAATATCTTTCCTTAATTATTTTAAGTGTATACAAAATTTGTTTCAAATTATTAAGTGAATGTTATGAATTCAATTAAAATTATAATTCATGAGGAAAAAGTATTTACGGAAAAATTTTTCGATGATATGCTCGTTTACATGAAATGAAGACATAAACACAGTATACAGAAAAGAGGATATGATGATGTTAACGAGAATGGAAAGTGATTCAATTGGAACTTTAAATGTACCTAAAGAAGCATATTATGGTGTACAAAGTATGCGGGCAGCAGAAAATTTTCAAATCACTCACCAGCCTATGCATCCGGTTTTTATTGATTGTATTGTAAATATAAAAAAAGCAGCAGCAATTACCAACAGAAAAGCTGGAAAATTATCGGTTGAAATTGAAACAGCCATCGTGACCGCGTGTGATGAAATTTTAAAGGGAATGTTTCGGGATCAGTTTATTGTTGACGCAATTCAGGGAGGTGCAGGAACATCAGCAAATATGAATGTGAATGAAGTTATAGCCAACAGAGCAATTGAACTTTTGGGAGGA
This sequence comes from Anaerostipes faecalis, assembly GCF_018982945.1. Lineage (GTDB taxonomy): Bacteria > Bacillota > Clostridia > Lachnospirales > Lachnospiraceae > Anaerostipes > Anaerostipes faecalis. The sequence continues at coordinate 356,617 of NZ_JABRXE010000001.1, forward strand.
GAAAAGGGCGACTACAGCATTGTGCATCCAAATGATCATGTAAATATGTCTCAGTCAACTAATGATGTTATACCAACAGCGGGAAAGTTAACAATTCTGAAGATTTTGCCAGGGACCATCGACTGGCTGCGAAGACTTAAAGATATATTATTGATAAAAGCGACAGAGTTTGATGATGTTGTAAAAATGGGCAGGACACAGCTTCAAGATGCTGTACCAATGAAACTCGGACAGAGTTTTCATGCATATGCGTCTGTTGTGGAAAGAGATATCCATCGATTGGAATCAGCTATGGAAGAAATGAAAACAGTGAATCTGGGAGGTACAGCTATAGGAACGGCGATTAATGTTGATTCATACTACTTATCCAATATTATCTATCAGTTAAATGTCATAACTGGAATGACATTGAGACAGTCAGAGGACCTCGTTGATGCAACCCAGAATTTGGATGGTTTTGTCACTGTCTCCAATGCATTAAAAACATGTGCAGTAAATTTATCAAAAATAGCCAATGATCTAAGACTATTGTCTTCCGGACCCAAGACAGGAATTGCAGAAATTCAGCTTCCGGCAAGACAGAATGGCTCATCTATTATGCCGGGAAAAGTAAATCCGGTCATACCGGAAGTGGTATCTCAGGTTGCATATCTGATAATTGGCCATGATTGTACAATTACAATGGCAGCAGAAGCCGGACAGCTGGAATTAAATGCTTTTGAGCCTGTACTTTTTTATCATTTATTTGAATCTGTAGATACTCTTGGAGAAGCAGTAAAAACTTTTGTGGAACATTGTATTGTGGGAATTACAGCAAATAAGAAACAGTGTAGAAAGTATGTTGAAGCAAGTGTAGGAATTTCTACTGCCCTTTGTCCGTATATTGGTTATAAAAAGGCAGCAGAAATTGCTAAGAAATCATTAAAAACTAATAAAACAGTTTCAGAACTGGTTTTAGAAAGTGGTTTAATAGAAAAAAACCAATTGATTCAGATTTTGAAGCCGGAAAATATGACGGAACCAAAATATGAAAATAATAGAATAAGAGCGGTTTCATAAATTTAAAAGATTCTCTTGTTGTTTAGGTGTCAGGTACTTTTTTAATAATGTATGCATTTTTTCCAGATCTCCATCACATTCGATGGAGATTTTTTCTGCCAGATCGTAACCAATGACAGGTACAAGCTGAGTGAGGGCAGACGTAACAGAATGAAGATGTTTTTCGCATCCTTTTTCACTGGCTGTAAGAGGGACAATACATTTTTCACAAAAAAGTGAGACGCCATTTGTGAGAAGTTCCAGGCTGGTTAACAAATTGTCAGCAATTAGAGGTAAAAAGGCATTTAATTCGAATTGTCCATTTGCTGCAGCAATAGAAATGGCAGAGTCATTTGCCATAACCTGAATTGCCACCTGACTGATCATTTCAGGAAGAACAGGATTTACTTTTCCTGGCATGATGGTGGAACCTTTTTGTAACGGTTTTAAATGGATTTCACCATATGGAGAGGAATTCATAAGACGAAGATCATTACTGATCTTCATAAGATTCACTGCAAGACCTTTTAGCAAACCGGATACTTCTACAAAAACGTCCTGATTTTGAGTTAAATCCATAGGATATTCTGCTCTGGATAAACCTATGCCTGTTATGTCTCTCAGATGCTCAATGACTCTGAATGTGTATTTTCGGTTGGCGTTGCTGCCTGTTCCTACAGCGGTTCCACCTAAATTTACCTGGCGGAGACGTTCTTCAACTTTATATATGCGCCATCGGTCTCTGGAAATAGCCTGGGCATAACATCCGAATTCATTCCCTAAGGTTATAGGAAGAGCATCTTGTAGCTGAGTTCTCCCCATTTTTTTTATGGAATCAAACATATTTTCTTTCTGCTGTAAACTTTCCTGAAGTTTTGAAACTTCTTTGCTTAGTTTACGAATCCATTGGATGGAGGCAATTCGTAACGCAGTTGGATAGATATCATTGGTAGACTGGAAACGATTGACATCATCTAGAGGATCAATTGTTATTATATGACCTGATAACTCCATCGCATGTTCTGCAAGAACTTCATTAACATTCATATGAGTTGATGTGCCGGCTCCACCTTGCAGAGGGTGAGTGATAAATGGCGACATATCATTCTTTGATAAAATATTCTGACAGGCACTGAGAATATAATCTGCTTTCTGGCTATCCATTAATTGGAGTTCTTTCATAGTATGTACTGCAGCGGATTTTACTGTTATGATAGCCTGAATCAAAGAAGGATGCACTGTACGGTCGTTTAATTTAAAGTTTTCATAGGCTTTTTGTGTTTCATTCATGTAAGTAACCTCCTTTGGATGATATTATACAGACAAGTCATGAAAATTTCTAGGATTTCTAAAGAAAATGATATATACTATCAAGAGGGAAAGGAGTGGGATTTTGAAGATAATTTTGTGTCTGGATGATCAAAATGGAATGATGTTCAATCATAGGCGGCAGAGTCAGGATAGAGCTTTGCGACAGTATATTAAAGAAATGACCATAGATGATAAAGTATGGATGAATAATTATTCCAGGGCATTATATCAGGATTTTTCTCATGCAGAAGTTTGCGAAGATTTTCTTTATCAGGCAGAACATGGAGATTACTGCATAGTAGAAGATCAGAAAATTGCTCCATTGAAGGATAAGATAGAAAAGCTCATCATATTTCGGTGGCAAAAGAAATATCCGGCTGATATGAAACTGGATTTGAATCTGGAAAGCTGGAATCTGATTGAACAGGAGGAGATAGAAGGATCTTCTCATTTAATTTTAAAACAAGTATATCAGTGAAAAGGAGAATTATAAAATGAGGTTGAAGAAACAGATTTATGCTGTAATCATGGCAGTATTACTGGCTGTTTTCATGACAGGATGCAGTGAAGTAGAAAGTCAGACAGGTAATCATCAGAATATTAATTCAGAGAAAACTATTTCGGAAAAAGATATTCCTGCTTATTCAGGAGAGATGACAATTGCGCTTAACAATAATGAACCAGATTTTTCAGAAGAGGAAATGACAAAAGATTCTTATGAATCCTACAGTAATCTGGATTCCGAGGGAAGATGTCAGACAGCCCAGGCATGTATCGGGAAGGATATTATGCCAACTAAGAAGCGTGAAGCTATTGGAATGATTAAACCAACAGGATGGCATACTGTAAAATATGATAGTGTGGATGGAAAATATTTATATAATCGGTGTCATTTAATCGCACACCAGTTAACTGGTGAAAATGCCAATGAAAAAAATCTGATTACAGGAACCAGATCTTTTAATGTGGACGGAATGCTGCCATATGAGGAAATGGTTGGCGATTATGTTCGTGAAACTGGTAATCATGTGCTTTATCGTGTGACTCCGGTTTTTGAAGGTGATAATCTGGTTGCTAAAGGGGTTCAGATGGAAGCTATGTCTGTGGAGGATAAAGGAAAAGATATTGAATTCAATGTATTCGTATATAATGTGCAGGATGGAGTAGATATAGATTATGAAACCGGAGAAAGCTCTCTTTCTTCGGAGAAAAGCAAAACGACAGATAATTCTTCAGTTGTTATTCGAGGGAATAAAAGATCTAAAGTTTATCACTGTCCTGGTCAGAAAGATTATGAGAATATGGCAGATTCCAAGTATCTTGTAATTTTTCATAGTGAGAAAGAGGCAAAAAAAGCAGGGTATCGTAAGGCACAGAGATAAGAAAAGGAGGAATGTAAATGAGTTTAAATCAGACACCAAGAGGTGATCGAATACATATTGCACTTTTAGGAAAGAGAAATGCAGGAAAATCTAGTCTTGTAAATGCTCTGACCAATCAGGAGCTTGCAATTGTATCAGATATAAAAGGAACTACAACAGATCCTGTATATAAGGCAATGGAACTTCTTCCTTTGGGTCCCGTTGTTATGATTGATACTCCAGGTCTGGATGACGAAGGAGAGCTGGGAGAAAAACGTGTAAAAAAAGCAAAAGAAGTATTAAACAAAGCAGATATTGCTTTAATCGTAGTAGATGCGGCACAGGGAATATCATCTTTTGAAAAACAGATGATAGAAATCATTGAGAAAAAGAATCTGCCTTATATTAAAGTTTACAATAAGATTGATCTTGGAATCATGCCATGGAAGGAGAATCATGCGATTTTTGTCAGTGCTGCTGATGGAACAGGAATTGAAGAATTAAAAGAGAACATAGGGAAGTTATTACCACAAGAGGAAGAAAAATTTCAGATTGTAGGAGATTTGATACAACCATCAGATTTTGTTGTATTGGTGGTGCCAATCGACAAAGCTGCTCCAAAGGGAAGGCTCATTTTACCACAGCAGCAGACGATTCGAGATATTCTGGAAGCGGATGCCACAGCAATCGTGGTAAAAGAATATGAGCTGAAAGAAACATTGGAAAATCTTGGAAAAAAACCAGCTTTGGTAATTACAGATTCCCAGGTGTTTTCAAAAGTTGCTGCGGATGTTCCAAAAGATATTCCACTTACATCATTTTCTATTCTTTTTGCACGGTATAAAGGAGATCTGGGAGAAGAAATAAAAGGGGTTAAAGTGTTAGACACCCTTAATGATGGAGCTAAGATTCTGATTGCAGAAGGATGTACCCATCACAGACAGTGTGATGATATAGGAACAGTCAAAATTCCAAGATGGCTTCGCCAGTATACAGGAAAAGATTTTAATTTTTATACCAGTAGCGGAAATTCATTTCCAGAGGATCTTGAGACTTATGATTTGGTGATTCACTGCGGAGGATGCACTTTAAACCGAAGGGAAATGAAAAGCCGGATTGCCCGTGTCAAGGCAGCAGGTGTTCCAATTGTAAATTATGGAGTGTTAATTGCAGCCATTCAGGGTATTTTGAAGAGAAGCTTAGAACCGTTTCCTCTTTACAAAGAAGAAGAATTTCAGTAGAATAAGAAAAGAATTTAATATAGAAAGTTCTAATTACAGAATTTTTAGAATAGGAGAAAACAATGAGCAAAGTAAGAACAAGATTTGCACCGAGTCCTACCGGAAGGATGCATGTTGGAAACTTAAGAACTGCCTTATATGCATATTTAATTGCACGTCATGCAGGTGGAGATTTTATTTTAAGAATTGAAGATACAGATCAGGTAAGACAGGTCGAGGGAGCAGAAGAGATTATTTATAATACTTTGGAAAAAGCTGGAATGAATCATGACGAGGGACCGGATAAGGATGGCGGAGTAGGTCCATATGTTCAGAGTGAACGTCAGGCACAGGGACTTTATCTGGAATATGCAAAAAAATTAATTGAAAAAGGGGAAGCATATTACTGTTTCTGTGATCAGGAACGTCTGGATACTTTAAAGGTTAAGTCAGGAGATGTGGTTATCAGTCATTATGATAAGCATTGTCTTGGACTGAGCAAAGAAGAGGTACAGGAAAAACTGGATGCAGGAGTTCCATATGTTATTCGCCAGAATAATCCGACAGAGGGAACAACATCTTTTGTGGATGAAATTTATGGAGAAATTACAGTAGATAACATTGAGCTGGATGATATGATTCTGATCAAATCAGATGGATATCCAACATATAATTTTGCTAATGTTGTAGATGACCATTTAATGGGAATTACTCATGTAGTTCGTGGAAATGAATATTTATCTTCCACACCAAAATACAATAGGCTTTACGATGCATTTGGATGGGAGAAGCCAGTCTATATCCATTGCCCGCTGATTACAGATGAGGATCATCATAAATTAAGCAAGAGAAAAGGACACTCTTCCTTTGAAGATTTACTGGATCAGGGATTTTTACCAGAAACAATCGTAAACTTTGTTGCACTTCTTGGATGGAGTCCAGGGGGCGAAAAAGAAATATTCTCATTAAAAGAACTGGAAGAAATCTTTGATTATACTCACATGTCCAAAACTCCTGCAGTTTTTGATACAAAGAAAATTGCATGGATGAATGGAGAATATATTAAAGCGATGGATTTTGATCGTTTTAAAGAGATGGCTATGCCATATGTTAAAGAAACCATCCATAGAGAGATGGATTTTGATAAGATCCTTTCAATGGTAAAAACAAGAATTGAATTGTTTACAGAGATTCCTGGACATATTGATTTCTTTGAAAAAGTTCCAGAATATGATATTTCCATGTATAAACATAAAAAGATGAAAACAACACCAGAATCTTCTTTGGATGTATTAAAGGAAATTCTTCCGGTTATTCAGGCACAGGAAGATTTTACAAATGATGCTCTGTATGAGATGCTTCTTGCTTTTGCTAAAGGTCATGAATATAAAAACGGGTATGTTATGTGGCCGGTTCGTACTGCAGTTTCCGGAAAGCAGATGACACCAGGAGGAGCTACAGAGTTAATGGAACTTCTTGGAAAAGAAGAATCTGTAAAACGTATACAGAAAGCAATTGGAAAACTGGAGGCAGAGATACCGTGTCAGGCTTAAGCAAAGCACAAAAGGAAGCCGTGGAACATAATAATGGTCCAATGATGGTTCTGGCAGGTCCAGGTTCAGGAAAAACCACTGTTATTACCAAAAGAGTTCAGTATCTGATTGAAAAATATCATATAAAACCAGAGCGAATCCTGGTTGTTACATTTACCAGGGCAGCTGCTGGAGAAATGAAAGAGAGGTTCCAAAGGGTGGCAGGAAAATTCCTGCCGGTTTCCTTTGGAACCTTTCATTCTGTATTCTTTACAATTCTAAAATATGCATATCATTATCAGGTGGATAATATATTGCCCGAACATAAGAAGTATGATTTGATTCGTGAGATTATATATAACAGACATTTAGAAATTGATGATGAAGGCGATTTTATCAGAGGGATCATACAGGAGATCAGTCTGGTGAAAAGTCAGATGCTTACATTGGAATATTATCATAGTACCAGCTGTTCAGATGATATTTTTCAATGGGTATTTAATGAATATGAGAAAATGCTGCATCAAAATCATTGGATTGATTTTGATGATATTCTCATATATACATATGAACTATTAAAAGAACGAGCAGATATAAGAAAGGCATGGCAGCAGAGATTTCAATATATATTAATAGATGAATTTCAAGACATTAATAAAATTCAGTATGAAATTGTCAAAATGATGATGGGAAAACAGAAAAATCTTTTTATTGTGGGAGATGATGATCAGTCAATTTATAAGTTTCGAGGTGCCCGTCCAGAGCTGATGCTTGGATTTCCAAAAGATTTTCCAGAAACAAAAAAGGTGATTTTAAATGTAAATTACCGTTCGGGAAAAGAAATCGTAGAATTTTCAGAATGCATCATAAAACACAATAAAAAACGTTTTCCAAAAGAAATGCAATCATATCGTGGAACTGAATATCCGGTGGAAATTCGCACATTTAAAGATCAAAGGGAAGAAAATAAGCATATTGTTTATACAATTAGAGAGGAAATGGCAAAACAGAAACCCCTTTCTCAGATAGCTATCCTAACAAGAACAAATCAGGGACCAAGATCGCTGATAAGTGCTTTAATGGCATACAATATTCCGTTTTATATGAAAGATACTGTTCCCAATCTATTTGATCACTGGATTTCCAGGAATATCATGGATTACATGAAACTGGCATTAGGGGATAGAAGACGAAGTACATTTTTACGGGTCATGAACCGTCCCAAGCGTTATATTAGCAGAGAACTACTGACAGAACCGGAAGTTTCTTTTGAAAGTCTTTTGGAGAAGGCAGAAGACAAACCATGGCTTGTAGAGTATATTGAAGAAATGCAGGAGGATATACGTATTTTATCAACCATGACGCCGGCAACTGCAATAACTTATATTCGAAAGTCCATTGGATATAATGCATATATAGCAGAATACGCACGCTTTCGAAAACTGCGTGAAGAAGAATTAATGCAGGTGCTGGAAGAGCTAAGTGATTCGGCTAGAGGATATGATACATATGAAGAATGGTTTGAATATATCCGGGAATTTACTGAAGAACTTAACCGTCAGTCAAAAAGCAACCAGGAGGAGAAAAAAGGCGTTGTTATTTGCACCATGCATGGCGCTAAAGGACTTGAATTTGACAGGGTATTTCTTCCTGATATAAATGAAGGTATTTTGCCTCATAAAAAGGCGATAAAAGAAGAGGATATAGAAGAAGAGCGAAGAATGTTTTATGTTGCAGTAACAAGAACAAAGAAAAATTTACATGTACTTTCTGTAAAAAAGATGTATAATAAAGATAGTAATGAATCAAGGTTCCTGACAGAACTTAATGAGTATAAAAATCAAAGGAGGAAGGAACATGATGGAAGATAGAGAGATACCAAGACCAGGTGAATTTTATCGGCATTTTAAAGATAAATTATATCAGATTGTTACAGTTGCAACACATACTGAGACGGAAGAGAAGCTGGTTATTTATCAGGCTCTTTATGGAGATTTTCAAATATATGCAAGACCTGTTTCCATGTTTTTAAGTGAAGTTGACCATAAAAAATATCCGGAGGTAAAAGCCAAATATCGTTTTGAAAAACTGGCTATGGATTCCTCAGCTGTAAAAGAAAAATCAAATATACATACATGGAAATCAGAAGAGGAAAAATTCAGTAATAAGATGAATGACAGACAAGACGCTGAAAGCAGTATAAAGCCGTTATCTGCTTTTTTAGATGCCTCAGACCATCAGGAAAAGCGAAATATATTGATCCAGTATAAGGAAGATCTGACCGAAGTGATGCTTGATTCTATGGGAATATCCATGGATTGTGTTTTAAATGGTAAAGGAAAAGAAGAAAAGTTTTATGAATTGGATAAGATTCTTCAGACAAAGATCCAATATGAAAAAAAGCCCCGATAATCAGGGCTGATGTGTAAGGAAGTAGGAGAAGAATACTTATGCTTCTTCATCTTCTTCATCAAGAATGGCATCCAGAGCATCTGTTACCATCTGGTATTCTTCATCGCTGTCAATGTTATCCAGACTGAAAGAATCCTCATCATCTGGAGAAGTTATATAACGATAAATAAGTAAAGCACTTTCTTCCTCATCACTTTCCAGATCTTCAATGGATACAAGGGCAATGTAATCCTGACCGTCTACTTCAAACAGACTGATAACAGCACAATCAAGGATAGATCCATCTTCCAGTTCCAGATGTAGGATAGGATTTTCTTCTTCTACGTAAACATCTTCTTCAAATTCGCTCATTATTACACCTCATTTCTTTTTTTTCACTATACTAAATATAGAAGAAAAAAGCAAGAAAAGTATCTGGTGTCGTCTATAATTGACAACATATTTTTTGTATGATACGATACGAGACGGTAGAGAAGAATTGACAAAAAAGATGACGGAAAAGAGATGACATGAAAAGAAGGAGAAGAAAATGGAAGAATACAAATTTTTGCTGGATTTTGCAATTATTCTGGCACTGACAAAGTCATTTAGTTTGATTTCAAGGAAGTTTAATATGCCGCCGGTAGTGGGAGCGTTGCTGGCAGGTATTATACTAGGGCCTGTTGTTTTAGATGTTGTAACACCTTCTGAGACAATACTGAATCTGGCGGAAGTCGGTGTGGTTGTATTGATGTTTGAAGCAGGTCTGGAAACAGACATTAACGAGTTGAAACGGAGTGGTCTATCTGCTTTTATTATTGCATTATGTGGAGTAATGGTTCCACTGATTATGGGTGCAGCAGTAACTTATGTCCTTGATAAGAATGTTATGGAATCTGTATTTATGGGTGTTGTGCTTACGGCAACTTCCGTAAGTATTACTGTAGAAACTTTGCAGGATATGGGAAAATTAAAAGGAAGAGTAGGAACTGCAATTCTTGGTGCAGCAATTATCGATGATATCTTGGGAATTATTCTTCTTTCAATGATGACAAGTGTGGGTAATTCTGGAAGTTTTAATCTTGGTTCTATTATGCTGATCATAGGAAAGATGGCAGCATTTTTCGCTATTGCAGGAATTGGAGGATTCTTTGTGGAGAAATTCTTTGAATGGATGGCTGGATACAAAGATCAGAGTGTTCAGAGAAACCGACGCAGAGTAGCTGTATTTGCTTTGGCATTTTGCTTCGGACTTGCATTCCTGGCAGAATTATTTGGAATTGCAGATATCACAGGTGCATATCTTGCAGGTATAATATTATGCAGAACACCACAAAATTATTATATACATAGAAAAATAGATATTATGTCTTATATGCTGGTGACACCGATTTTCTTTGCAAGTATAGGATTAAAAGTAGATGTTCATGGAATGAGCAATGCTCTGATTATATTTACCGTTATCCTTTGTGTAGCTGCAGTAGCTAGTAAAATATTAGGATGTGGTATTGGTGGATTATTATGTAGATATAATATCAGAGAATCTCTGCAGATTGGAGCAGGAATGGTATGTCGAGGAGAAGTGGCACTGATTGTTGCACAGAAGGGAATCGGAGTAGGATTATTATCTGAGACTTATTTTGCACCGGTTGTAATTATGGTATTGGTTACAACATTACTTTCACCAATTTTGTTAAAAGTTCTATTTACAGAATAGAGAAAAGAGGCTTAAACATGATAGAGACAGTGGTATCTGTAAAATTACCAATTGGGGAAATGTTAAAAATTAAAAAGAACTCTTTACTTCCAGATCAGATGAATGGACAAGAAAAAAGAATTTGTCTGGTATCAGGAATATATGGAGATGAACTTGGGGGACAGTATATCTGTGGACAGGTTATAAAAAGGATCAAAGAAGATTATTCTTTGCTGACAGGAATTGTTGATGTTTATCCGGCAATTAATCCATTGGGATTAGATGCACGAACCAGAGTTGTACCTATTACTGATATAGATTATAGTACAGTTTTTCCCGGAGATATTAATGGAGGAATGGAAGAATATACAGCAGCAAAACTGATGGAAGATATGGAAGGTGCTGCCTGCTGTATTGATATTCATTCCAGTAATATTTTTCTTCAGGAACTGCCACAAGTGCGCCTTAATGATGACTTTGATGACAGACTATTGCATTTATCCAGGTTGATGAATACAAATCTGGTGTGGATTCATCCATCTGCAACAGTTAATGAAGGAAGTCTTGCGTACGCATTGAATAAAAAAGGGATACCGACTCTTGTAACAGAGTCCGGGGGAGCCTTTCGTATAAAATATGATTATTGTGAGCAGATTATTGATGGGATATTTACTATAATGAATGAGTTAGGAATATGGAAGGGAAAAGGCCATTCGAGAAAAAAGGTTCCTATTATAAAAGAAGATGAGATTTCCTATCTGAATTGTGAATCCAGTGGAATCTTTGTATCAAGAAAAAAACTAAATGAATATGTAAAACAGGGGGAAGTTATCGGGACTATAACTAATCCTTTATTTGGAGCTGTGGAAGAAGAGATAATTGCACCTGTAGAAGGTTTGATTATGACGTTACGAGAACATCCGGGAGTTACAGAAGGTTCTCTTGTGGCAAGAATTGCAGGAGGGAAGCATTTATGAAAAAAGAAATATTATACTCCGCAAGCAGCTATCTGAGAGACGACTTTAATATAGTAGCTTATCGTTTTGGGAAAAATGATGATATGTCTGAGCCGGCAGCCTGTATTGTAGGATCAATGAGAGGAAATGAATATCAGCAGATGTATATTTGCTCTTTATTGGTAAAGCGACTGAAAGAACTGGAAAACCACGGGGCAATTGTAGGTAATAATGAGATTCTGATTATACCATGTATTAATAATTTTTCCATGAATGTTGGGAAAAAATACTGGGTGTCAGATAATAGTGATATTAACAGGCAGTTTCCTGGAAATTTTGATGGTGAACCCACCAGCCGGCTGGCAGCTAATTTTTTTGATAAGGTAAAGGGTTTTCGTTATGGAATACATTTTCCATCTTTTTATCGAAAAGGTGATTTTATTCCTCATGTCAGAATGCCTTCTACGGGAAAAGAAAGCACCAGTCTTGCAAATTTGTTTGGACTTCCTTATGTAATTACAAGTAAACAAAGGAATTTTGATAAAACAACTTTAAATTATAACTGGCAGATTAATGGGACAGATGCTTTTTCTATATATTCGGGAGAAACAGGAAATATAGATGAAGTCCTGGCAAAACAAGCAGTATCTGCTGTTCTTCGGTTTTTGACCCGTATGGGAATTTTAAAATATAATTGTCATAATGGGTATATTGCGAGTATTATAGAAGAAGAGGATATGATTTTAATCAAAGCGGAAAGTGCAGGCTTTTTTCGAAGGTTTGCGGGAGTGAATGAAGAAATAAAACGTGGACAGCTGCTGGGAGAAATCTTAGATCCTTATGAGGGAACCATTTTGTCAGAGGTTCGAGCAAGTGTTGATGGAATTATCTTTTATGCATCGAACCAGCCAACAATATTAGAAAATGCGACAGCATTTCAAGTGATAAAGAAACTACATGAGTAAATATGGGAGGGAAACATGGGAAAAGTTAAAAGAGTCTATGTAGAAAAGAAAAAAGACTATGCAGTTAAAGCAAAAGAACTGTTGGAAGAACTACGGCAGTATCTGGGACTTGAAATCGAAGACATCCGTGTTCTGATTCGCTATGACATTGAGAATCTTTCAGATGCAAGTTATCAAAAAGCATTAGGAACGGTATTTAGTGAACCTCCGGTCGATGATGTTTATGAAGAAACATTTCCTTGCGGTGAGAATGAAGTATGTTTTAGTGTGGAATTTCTTCCTGGACAGTTTGACCAGAGAGCAGATTCAGCAGAACAATGTGTAAAACTTTTAAATGAAGATGAGGAAGCTGTCATTCGCAGTGCAACTACTTATGTAGTAAAAGGAAATTTAACTTCAGAGCAGTTGGAAGAGATAAAAAGTTATTGTATCAACCCTGTAGATTCCAGAGAAGCAGGGGAAGAAAAACCGGATACCCTGGTTATGGAATTTGATGAACCGGAAGATGTTAAGATTATTGAAGGTTTTCAGGGGATGGAAGAAGGAAAATTAAAAGAATTGTATGATTCACTGAATCTGGCAATGACATTTAAAGATTTTCTTCACATCCAGAATTATTTTGCGGGAGAAGAAAAAAGAGATCCGTCTATGACAGAAATTCGTGTGTTGGATACATATTGGTCTGATCACTGTCGTCATACAACTTTTTCCACAGAACTTACCAATATTGAATTTCAGGATGGATTTTATCGTGCACCTCTTCAGGATGCATATGATCAGTATATGGAAGATCATAAAAGTATTTTTGCAGGAAGAGATGATAAGTTTGTATGTCTGATGGATATGGCATTAATGGCTATGCGTCGTCTGAAAAAAGATGGAATGCTGGACAATATGGAAGAAAGTGATGAAATCAATGCATGTAGCATTGTTGTACCTGTTTCCATTGATGGTCAGGAAGAGGAAGAGTGGCTTATTAGTTTTAAAAATGAAACACATAACCACCCAACAGAAATTGAACCATTTGGTGGTGCTGCAACCTGTCTGGGAGGTGCTATCCGTGATCCTCTTTCTGGACGTTCTTATGTTTATCAGGCAATGCGTGTCACAGGAGCAGCAGATCCGACAGTTTCATTAAAAGAAACATTAAAGGGAAAACTTCCACAGAGAAAAATTGTTACAGGGGCAGCTCATGGTTACAGTTCTTATGGAAATCAGATTGGGCTGGCTACAGGAATGGTTAATGAAATCTATCATCCTGATTATGTGGCAAAACGTATGGAAATTGGTGCAGTTATGGGTGCGGCACCAAGAAAGAATGTAGTGCGTGAGAATTCTGATCCTGGTGATATTATTATTCTTCTTGGAGGAAGAACAGGTCGTGATGGATGTGGAGGAGCAACAGGCTCATCTAAAGTTCATACAGAAGAGTCTATAGAAACATGTGGTGCAGAAGTACAGAAAGGTAATCCTCCAACAGAACGTAAAATTCAGCGTTTATTCCGTAGAGAAGAAGTAAGCCGTCTGATTAAGAAATGTAATGACTTTGGTGCAGGTGGAGTATCTGTGGCAATTGGAGAACTTGCTGATGGATTAACAGTAAATCTGGACAAAGTACCTAAAAAATATGCCGGTCTTGATGGAACTGAATTGGCAATTTCTGAGTCTCAGGAACGTATGGCTGTTGTTGTAGATCCAAAGGATGTAGATAAATTCCTTGAATATTCTGCAGAAGAAAACCTGGAAGCTGTTGCAGTTGCTACTGTAACAGAAGAACCAAGGCTTGTTTTATCATGGAGAGGAAAGGAAATTGTTAATCTTTCCAGAGCATTCCTGGATACAAATGGTGCACATCAGGAAACTGAAGTATATGTTGAGATTCCTCATCGTGTGGAATCATACTTTAACCGAAAAGATGAAGCTGAATCTTTCAAAGAAATGTGTAAGAATGTATTATCTGATTTGAATGTATGTTCTCAGAAAGGTCTGGTTGAAATGTTCGACAGCTCTATCGGAGCAGCAACAGTAACCATGCCATATGGTGGAAAATATCAGTTGACACCAATTCAGACAATGATCGCAAAACTTCCGTTGTTAAAAGGTGAGTCTGATACGGTTACAATGATGAGTTATGGATTTGATCCGTATCTTTCCAAATGGAGTCCGTTCCATGGAGCTGTTTATGCGATTACAGAATCTATTGCAAAAATTGTTGCTTCTGGTGGAGATTATAGAGATATCCGTTTAACATTCCAGGAATACTTTAAACGTCTTGGTAATGATAAGGAACGTTGGGGACAGCCTGTTGCAGCACTGTTAGGTGCATATCAGGCACAGCTTGGATTTGGTCTTGCATCCATTGGAGGTAAAGACAGTATGTCAGGAACCTTTAATGATATTGATGTACCACCAACATTAGTATCTTTTGCAGTAGATGTTGCAAATGTAAAAAATGTTATTACTCCAGAATTGAAGAAACCTGGAAATAGACTGATACGCTTATGTATTCCAACGGATGCGTATAACCTTCCGGTTTACAGTGAAGTGAAGAAGATTTATAGACGAATTCATAAATTAATAAAACAGGGTGTTATTAAATCTGCTTATGCAATTGGCTCAGGCGGAACAATGGAAGCTGTTGCCAAGATGGCATTTGGTAACCACTTAGGAGTTATCTTTGATAGTGAAATCACGTTAGAAGATTTAACAGATCCTCATTTTGGCTCTTTTGTTGTTGAAACAGACACGAGGGATGTTCATAAACTTGGTATTCCAGGACTTTTGATTGGTGAAGTAACTAAAAAACATGAGTTTGTATTTGGAGATGAAGTGGTAACTCTTGAAGATGCACTGAATACATGGAAAAAACCATTAGAGAGTGTATTCCCAACAAAATCAGAAGGAAGTCAGGATACATTAAATATTTCCCGTACTTACAATAAAGGTAATATATATGTATGCAAGAATAAGGTTGCCAAACCAAATGTATTTATTCCTGTATTCCCAGGTACAAACTGTGAATATGATTCTGCACGAGCTTTTGAGCGTGCAGGAGCCAATGTAATTACAAAGGTATTTAAGAATCTGGATGCTCAGGGAATTCGTGATTCTGTAGAGGTATTCGAAAAAGCAATTAAAGAATCACAGATGATTATGTTCCCTGGTGGATTTAGTGCCGGTGATGAACCAGATGGTTCAGCAAAATTCTTTGCAACAGCATTTAGAAATGAAAAGCTGAAAGAATCTGTTATGGATCTGTTAGAAAACAGAGATGGATTGGTTCTTGGTATCTGTAATGGATTCCAGGCACTGATTAAACTTGGTCTTGTTCCACAAGGAAAGATTGTAGAACAGACAGCAGACGCTCCAACATTAACTATGAACCGTATTGGACGACATATTTCAAAGATTGCATATACAAAAGTTGTATCTAATCTGTCTCCATGGTTTAACAAAGTAAATGTAGGAGATACATTTAGTATTCCTGTATCTCATGGAGAAGGACGTTTTGTAGCAAACTATGATGTTATTGAAGAACTTTTTGCAAATGGTCAGGTTGCAACACAGTATGTTGATTTAAGTGGAGATCCAACTATGGATGAAGATTATAATCCAAATGGTTCTTACTTTGCAATTGAAGGTATTACAAGTCCAGATGGAAGAGTTCTTGGAAAGATGGGACATTCTGAAAGACGTGATAGTTATGTTGGAATTAATATCTATGGAGATAAGGATCAGAAAATCTTTGAATCTGGTGTAGATTATTTTAGATAGAAATAGAAAAATAAGACCATGACTCTCAAATTGAAGTCATGGTCTTATTCATTACATAACATATTTCTTATTCAGTTTCAGTATGAGATTTTCTTTTCATGTGAATCGTTTCCATGCGATTTTTTTCAACATGATCAATCTGAAAAATAAACTGTTGATCTTCAGCGGTTTCCCCTTCTTCTGGGAGGTGATCCAGTAGTTCGATCATATAACCGCCAAGTGAATCGTAGTCTTCAGATGTAATATCAGTATCAATCAGATCATTTAGATCGTCCAGTTTCATGGAAGCATCTACAAGATAGGATCCATCATCCAGCTGCTGGAAACTGTTCATTTCATCTTGGTCATATTCATCACGGATTTCACCAAAAATTTCTTCTACAATATCTTCTAATGTAATAAGTCCAGCAGTAATTCCATATTCATCTAATACAATAGAGAAACTAACAGATTTTTCCCGCATTTGAGATAAAAGGCTGGAAACTTTTTGTGTTTCATAAGTAAAAAAAGGTTCTCTTAGAACATCTTTTAGCTGGAAAACTTCATCACGATGTTTTGTTCTGTAAAAATATACATCTTTTAAATATACGATGCCAACAACTTTATCTTTGCTTCCTTCGTAGACTGGGAGTCTGGAAAAACGTGCTTCTGTAAATGTTTCCATAACTTCATCATATGAGGAATCAATAGAGACGAAGGATACATCGATTCTTGGAATCATTATGTCTTTGGCAATTGCATCCTTAAAATCAAAAACATTGTTTAACATATCCTTTTCATCATCTTCAATAACCCCGTCTTCATGACTGACATCTACAATGGTGCGCAGCTCCCTCTCAGTCATAATTTGTTTGGATTGTTTAGAATCAATATGAAGCAGAATCAGCAGCCCTGTTGAAAGTTTATTGATGATAAAAACAACAGGAGTTAAAAGTCTGGTAATAAAATAAATGCTGGAAGCATAAGATAACGCAAGCTTTGTGTTCTTAATAGTTGCATAAGTCTTTGGTGTAATTTCACCAAAAATTAAAACAAGAACAGTCAAAATACCAGTTGCAATACCAGCTCCCATATTGCCGAAAATTTCAATGGCCAGGGTTGTAGATAAAGATGTAACAGATATATTTACAAGGTTATTTCCAACCAGAATGCTGGAAAGCATCTGACTGGGATTCTCGATAAGCTTCAAAACGGTTTCTGCCCGCTTATCACCATCTTCTGCTATTGCACGAACTGCATGCTGGTTAACTGTTGTTAAGGCAGTTTCTGCTGAAGAAAAATAAGCAGAAAGAGCTAATAAAATAATAATTCCTATAAGCTGGAATATGACACTGGGGTCCAAATTAAAATCCCTCCTAGATAAAATTAAAAAATTGTTTTCATGTTCAATTACCACAATTTTACGAAAGAAATTAAGACTTGTCAACTCTATTCAATCTGATACAATATATATGTAAAGGAGATGGGCATATGAGATACTATTACGATTATAATTTTCCAATCGGAAGATTAACAATTGTGGATGACGGGCATGGCATATGTGGCATACATTTCCACACACAAGGAAGAGACGTCGGAATGAAAAGAGAAACCCCAAATATTCAGAATACTGCATATCAGCTGACGGAATATTTTGCTGGAGAGAGAACAGAATTTGATCTTCCCTTATCTTTTCATGGAACAGAATTTCAACAGAAGGTTTGGAAAGCATTGTGTGAGATACCTTACGGACAGACTTGTACATATAAGGATATTGCAGAGAAGATTGGAATTCCAAAGGGCTGCAGGGCGGTTGGAATGGCGAATAATCAGAATCCAATAGCTATAGTGGTGCCATGCCACAGAGTAATTGGAATTAATGGATCTTTAACTGGATATTCAGGAGGACTGGATTTAAAAGAATTTCTTTTAGAATTGGAACATGCACTTTAATCGTCTTTTCCAGGTGATTTATTAAGAGAAGGAGTATTATGTCTTGACATAATATTCCTTTTATTTATACAATAAGAAGTTGTGTATTATGAGCAGAAACGTTTCGGTTATTAATAAGATAAGAGGCAAAGAGGGAAAGAAAGATATGAAAGGGAAAAAAGAGAATATAGAAGAAAATAAAATGGGAACTATGCCGGTATCTAAGCTGGTAATTTCTATGTCATTTCCCATGATGATTTCAATGACTGTTCAGGCATTATATAATGTTGTAGATAGTATTTTTGTATCCAGATTAAGCGAGCATGCATTGACAGCAGTATCAATGGCATTCCCCATACAGAATTTGATGATTGCTGTTGTAGCAGGACTGGCTGTCGGAATTAATTCTCTTCTTTCCAGAAGTCTGGGAGAAGGGAATCAGGAAAAAGTAAATAGCTGTGCTGATCATGGGTTGTTTCTGGTGTCTATTGGTTATTTGATTTTTTTATGTACAGGTCTATTTTTGTCCATGGATTTATGGTAAAGCAAACAAATATTCCGACCATTGTTCAAGGAGGAACAATGTATCTGAGAATATGTTGTATCTGTTCCTTCGGACTTATGGGGCAGATGACTTTTGAAAGACTTCTTCAGTCTACAGGAAGAACTATTTATACTATGATTACTCAGGGAATGGGAGCACTGATCAATATTATTCTGGATCCTATTCTTATTTTTGGATATTTTGGTTTGCCTAAAATGGGAATAGCAGGAGCAGCAACTGCAACTGTTATTGGACAGAATGCAGCTTGGATTCTCGCTATGTTTTATTATGCAGTCCATCGGGTCTGTTATGCAGTTGGAATTATGGCAGTTGGATTGGTTATTATCCAAACGATACCTGGAAGGCTATTAATGCTGTTTGATGCTTCGGAAACGATGTTGCAGATTGGTGTTCCGGCCTTAAGAATTATTAGTCTGAGCTTTGTTTTTGCAGGATATTGCGTTATTTTATCAGGGGTATTTCAGGCTTTGGGAAATGGAATCTACAGTATGATGGTTTCTGTTGCAAGGCAGTTAATAGTATTGCTTCCAGTAGCATTTTTATTTTCAAGGATTGGGGAATTATCCATGGTTTGGTTTGCTTATCCAGTTGCAGAAATTGCTTCTGTGGCAGTAAGTACATTTTTTTACCGAAGAATTAATCATCATATAATACATTACATAAGATAGGAGAAAAAACATGGATTTTTTGACACTGTTGATTTTATCAGTAGGACTGGCAATGGATGCTTTTGCAGTATCGATTTGTAAAGGACTTGCTATGAAAAGGGCAACTATTGAAAAAGCTTCTGTGGTAGGATTGTGGTTTGGAGTTTTTCAGGCCGGAATGCCCGTTTTAGGATACTTATTAGGGACACAGTTCAAAGAGCAGATTACAAGGGTAGATCACTGGATTGCTTTTATCCTTCTGGGAATGATCGGAATGAATATGATAAAAGAAGCAGAATCTGAAGATGAAGAAGCAGATGATTCGCTGGCTGTTAAGGAAATGTTTCTTTTAGCAGTTGCCACCAGCATTGATGCTTTAGCTGTTGGAATCACGTTTGCTTTTTTAAAGGTAAATATTGTTGAAGCAGCTTCTACGATTGGAATCAGCACATTTGTTATATCTGCAGCAGGAGTAAAAATCGGGAATCTATTTGGGACAAAATATAAATCTAAAGCAGAACTGGCAGGAGGAGTAATTCTGATACTTTTAGGTATGAAGATTCTTTTGGAGCATTTAGGAGTGTTATAAAGAATTATAAAAAGATGAAAGATTTCCTTTCTTTTTTTCATAAAACGGTGTATGATAGGGATGCAGCACAATATGTTGTGTCTGAAGAATGAACTAATAACAATATTTGGTATAAAATATATGAGGTGGAAAATATGAATTCTGAAGTAAAAACGAAGATAATCAAACGAAATGGAGAAGAGGTAGAGTTTAATATTGAGAAAATCAGTAATGCCATAGGCAAAGCAAATAAAGAAGTGCCAAAGATTCATCAAATGAATAAATATCAGATTGTTGCCATTGCAGATAATGTTGCACAGCAGGTAAAAACATCTTCCCACGCGGTTAACGTGGAAGATATCCAGAATATGGTTGAAACAGGAATCATGGAGATGAGAGGTTATGAGGTAGCACAGAAATATGTGAGATACCGTTATAAGAGAGAAATCTCCAGAAAATCAAATACAACAGATGATGGAATTTTGTCATTGCTGGAGAACATAAACGAAGAGGTTAATCAGGAAAATTCTAATAAGAATCCAGTAATCAATTCAACGCAGAGAGATTATATGGCTGGAGAAGTCAGTAAGGATTTATCCAAACGTGTTCTGCTTCCAGATGAAATCGTCAAAGCTCATGAAGAAGGTATCATCCATTTTCATGATTCTGATTACTTTGCTCAGAAAGAACATAATTGCGATTTGATCAATTTGGAAGATATGCTCCAGAATGGGACAGTTATTAGTGAAACTATGATTGAAAAACCCCATTCATTTTTTACAGCATGTAATGTGACTACACAGATCGTTGCTCAGGTTGCAAGTAACCAATATGGAGGACAGTCATTTACACTTGCTCATCTTGCCCCATTTGTAGATATTAGTCGTAAGAAACTTCGTCAAAATGTTATTCGAGAAAGAAAAGCATCTGGTGAAAGCATGGATGAAACGATTATTGATAAGATTACTGAGATGCGTCTTTATGATGAAGTCAAACAGGGAATTCAAACTATTCAGTATCAGCTTGTTACATTGATGACATGTAATGGACAGGCACCATTTGTTACTGTTTTTATGTATCTGGATGAAGTGCCGGAAGGACAGATAAGAGACGATCTTGCACTTGTTATTGAAGAAGTGCTGAAACAGAGAATCCAGGGAGTAAAAAATGAAAAAGGTGTATGGATTACACCTGCCTTTCCAAAGCTGATTTATGCATTGGATGATGATAATATTACACCGGATTCAAAATACTGGTATTTAACAGAGCTGGCAGCCAAATGTACAGCAAAACGTATGGTTCCGGATTATATATCAGCAAAAGTAATGCGGCAGTTAAAACAGGGAGATGTGTATACCTGTATGGGATGCCGTTCTTTCCTTACAGTGGAAGATTCACAGAGAAATCCTGATGGAAGTCATAAATATTATGGACGTTTTAATCAGGGGGTTGTTACGATCAATCTTGTTGATGTGGCATGTTCTTCTTATGGAGATATGAGTAGATTCTGGGAAATTCTAGAAGAACGTCTGGAATTATGCCATCGTGCTTTAAGATGTCGCCATGAAAGGCTGTTAGGAACTGTTTCAGATGTTGCACCGATTTTATGGCAGCATGGAGCACTTGCACGTTTGAAAAAAGGAGAAAAAATTGACAAATTGTTATACAATGGATACTCAACTATTTCTCTTGGATACGCGGGTCTTTATGAAATGTGCGTCAGAATGACGGGTAAATCACACACTGATCCTGCTGGAAAAGAATTTGCATTAAAGGTAATGCAAAAACTTAATGATAAATGTAAAGAATGGAAAGAAGCAGAAAATATCAGTTATTCTGTATATGGAACTCCAATGGAATCTACCACATATAAATTTGCCAAGTGTCTTCAGAAACGATTTGGAATTATTGAAGGAGTTACAGATAAAAATTATATTACAAATAGTTATCATGTTCATGTAACGGAGGAAATCGATGCATTTACCAAATTGGAATTTGAATCAGAATTCCAGAAATTATCTCCGGGAGGAGCTATCAGTTATATTGAAGTCCCTAATATGCAGAATAATATCCAGGCAGTATTGACTGTCATGCAGTTTATTTATGATAATATTATGTATGCGGAATTAAATACTAAAAGCGATTATTGTGAAGTATGCGGTTATGATGGAGAAATTAAGATAGAGAAAGATGAATCCGGGAAATTAATTTGGAAATGTCCAAACTGTGGAAATACTGATCAGGATCATATGTTTGTTGCACGGCGGACATGTGGTTATATAGGAACTCAATTCTGGAATCAGGGTCGTACACAGGAAATAAAAGATAGAGTTCTTCATTTATAAAAGGTGATAATATGTATTATGGGAATATAAAAAAGTGTGATATTGCCAATGGACCAGGAGTTAGGGTCAGCCTTTTTGTATCAGGCTGTCGAAATTGCTGCCCTGGATGTTTTAATAGGGAAACCTGGGATTTTCAATATGGACAGCTTTACACACAAGAGACGGAAGATCAGATTATTAAAATGCTGAGACCCGATTATATTGAAGGTTTTTCTCTTTTGGGAGGGGAACCATTTGAGGAAGAAAATCAGGAAGTTTTGTGTAAGTTGTTAAAGAAGATTAAGACCTTTTATCCAGATAAAACTGTATGGTGTTATACAGGATACATATTTGATTCTGATCTGCAGGAAGGTGGAAAAAAATATACAGAAAATACTAAAGAAATGCTATCATATATTGATATACTTGTAGATGGACAGTTTATTGAAGAAGAAAAAGATATTTCCCTGCAGTTTAGAGGGAGCAGAAATCAGAGGATTATAGAGATAAATAATTAGAAAAAGAAGTATTTTGCATGAAAATGTAGAATACTTCTTTTTTTTGTACTGAAAATATAGTAAAAATATGTTATCATTAACATAGATTTTGATTCTATGAGTTAAAGTAATAAAGTGAGGGTTATATCAGTGGTCCAAAGAATTGTCATATGCGATGATAATAAAAAAGAACTGGAGGATGCCGCAAGGCTTATTCGGGAATTTTTTGATGAAATAAAAAAAGATATAGAGATTACACAATATAGGAGTGGACAAAGTCTTGTTGAAGATTGCCAGAATGGGAAAATATATCCTGATATGTTATTTATTGATATTGAAATGAATGGTCTGACGGGTATTGAAACTGTAAAGTACATTAATCAATCTATACCGCAATGTTCTGTGGTTTATATGACGAATTATCTGGAATATGCCACAGAAGTATATACTACGGATCATATATATTATGTAATGAAATATGAATTAAAGCAACGTCTTCCGGAAATCTACCAGAAATGGCTGCATTTAAATCAGGAATATAATGAAAAAGTTCAGATTCCAATAAAGAACAGTGGATTTGAAATTGTGCGATTAAAAGATATTTTATATGCAGAACGAAAGAACAGAATAACATATATTTTTACAGAGAAGAAGGTTATTCAGACAAAAATGAAGATAGTGGAACTGGAAGAAATTCTAGATGAGTCGAAGATTGTTCGATGTCATGCAAGTTTTATGGTTGGAATGTGTCATATCATAAGATTCCAGAGAGAAGAGATTCTTGTAAAGGATGGTACTAAAATTCCAGTCAGCCGCAGATATCAGAAAGAAGTACGTGAAAAGTATCTGCAGTGGTTCGAGTCACATTTATTCTAAATTTGCAATGAGAGTCAATATATGCAAAATTAGACAAAAAAATGACAAAACTGGAAAAGATTTTATAGATAAAGTGAAGTATAATATAAATGTGCGTCAGGGGAGGATAATTCATCAAAGGGGAATTAGAAAGTATAGATGCCACGGTACGATATGTCATAAATCAATATGGTACAAGGATGTTTGTTTAGAGGATATTGTCTTGTGTAGGAGCAGAGACGATATCCCGGACAACATAAGTGAAACGTTAAAATGTTGCCGGAAGTTGTTGAGACTTCCGGCTTTTATCATTTAAAATGATCAGTAAGATGCTTTTTTTGCAAAAGATTGATCAATAAGTTTATCAAATGGAACATTTTCTTTTAACTCACCGGCATCTTTTAAAATATCCTGGAGCAGGTTAAAACCATCTTTGGAAAAATCTGGAGTTGTTTTATAAGTGTCCTGTTCTTTATAGCGCTTTATGATCTTTGTCAGGTCGTTCTTGGATACATCAGGAAATTGATTGCCGATGACTTCTGCAATATCTTCTGGAGAATGTTTTTCGACATAGGATTGGCCTTTTGCGATGGCATTGGTAAAACCCTGAATGATATTCGGATTTTTTTTCAGGTAGCTTTTTTTTGCACAGTAGGCTGTATATGGTACAAATCCGCTTTCTACCCCAAGGGAAGAAACTACATATCCGGCACCTTGTTTTTCAAGAGCTGTTGCATTAGGTTCAAATTCTACAGTAAAATCACCAGTACCTCCTGCAAATGCCCCAGAGGTATTGGCAAAATCAATATTTTGAATTAGATTTACATCTTTTTCTGGATTTAACCCATTTTGTTTTAAAATATATTCAAGAATCATCTGTGGCATACCGCCTTTTCTACCGCCAATTAAATTTTTTCCTTTTAAATCTGTCCAGTGAAAATCTTTGATTTTTTTTCTGGATACGAGAAAATTGCCGGCACGCTGGGTTAACTGAGCAAAACAGACAGCATAGTCTTTATTACCTTCATTATATTGATATATAGCAGCTTCCGGTCCCATAAAACCAATATCTGCATTATCAGAAATAACGGCGGTCATTGTTTTATCTGCACCAAAACCTGTATCAACTTTTAGATCTATTCCTTCTTCTTTAAAATACCCTTTTTCAATTGCAACATATTGAGGGGCATAAAAAATAGAGTGTGTAACTTCGTTTAAGGTGACTTTTGTCAGTTTGTCAGTTTTTTTATCCTTTGGATCACAGCCGGTAGAAAAGATACAGACTATGGAGACTGAAAGCAGTAATGCGAAGATTTTTCGAAATCTCATAAATGCTCCTTAAAATATACGTTGGTATAGTATATGAAGAAATAGAGTAAAATGTGAAAAGCTATTGAGTGGATATAGAAGAGATTATTAATTGTGTTTAACGGAGAAAAAAAGAGGAGCCGGAAGAATTAACTTCCGGCATTATGAAAAAGTATGAAAAAAAGTTTTAGCAAAGTTAGCAATGTATATTAGCTACTTGCTATAGTCATAGTTTAACCATAAAATGTGAAAAAAATGTGATAATAATTTGATAAAAATATGTTGTGAAATTTTTTTTTGAAAAATATATAAAATCTGAATTTCGTAAGTATAGTTGTTAAAAAATATTTATAGAATGAAAGAAAAAGGATGTTTCCATGATACATGTAACAGAAGCAGGAGAAACGATAGAATCTATTGCATATAGATATGGAGTATCTTCTCAAAGTATTATTTTCAACAATCAATTGAGGAATGAAAAACTGGTTATTGGGCAGGCGCTGTTAATTTTAATTCCGGAAATTGTATATGAAGTTTCTGCTGGGGATTCTTTGTTTTCTATCAGCCAGAAGTATGGAATTTCAATAAAACAAATTTTAAGAAATAATCTATGGATATTGCAGGATTCACTGCATCCAGGAGATGTACTGGTTATATCTTATGAGGAATCGAAGAAAGAAATTTTACAGATTATGGGATATGCATATCCGTTTATCTTAGAAGAAATATTAAATGAAGTTCTTTTATATGTGGGAAAGCTGTTGATTTTTTCATATGGATTTACAAGAATGGGGGATCTTATACCTCCTCATGGAGAAGAACGTTTGATTCAGAAGGCAATTAAAATGGGTGTAGACCCGATTTTGGTTTTGACACCTTTCTCTGAAAATGGAACTTTTAGTAATCAACTAGTAAAGGCAGTAGTAGAAGATCTTCCCATGCAGGAACGTTTGATTGAAAATCTTCTTTTAGAAGTGGAAAGTAAAAAATATAGAGGTGTAGATATAGATTTTGAGTATATTCTGGCAGAAAACCGAGATGGTTATGCTGCTTTTGTGAGAAATTTAAGGGAAGTTATGTCAGCAAAGGGATATCAGGTATCAGTGGCACTGGCACCGAAGATTTCGAAAAACCAGCCGGGATTGCTATATGAGGGAGTAGATTATAAGGCTTTAGGAGAGGCTGCAAATACTGTATTTTTAATGACTTACGAGTGGGGATATACATATGGGCCGCCTATGGCTGTGGCACCATTAAACAAAGTTCGTCAGGTTTTGGATTATGCAGTAACAGAAATACCAGAAGAAAAAATTTTAATGGGGATTCCAAATTATGGATATGACTGGCCATTGCCATATGAATCAGGTATTACAAAAGCAGAGACCATAGGAAATGTTCAGGCAGTAGAACGTGCACTGGAGTATGAGGCAGTCATAGAATTTGATGAAATAGCAAAATCTCCATATTTCCATTACAAGGCAGATAATATAGAACATGAAGTATGGTTTGAAGATGTAAGGAGTATTGAAGCAAAAATTCAGCTGATTACATCTTATGGTTTTTTGGGAGCAGGATACTGGAATCTGATGCGTCCTTTTCGTGCAAATTGGATGTATTTAAACAATATGTACATATTAGAATAAAAATCGTTGAAAAAAACAAAAAATACTTGCAAAAACAGTATATTTTCGATAAAGTATACATTGCGGATTAAAAATGATGAACATGGTTTTCAGAAAAATGAAAACAAAATCTCTGGAGAGTCTCATAAGTGAGCGCCGAAGGTGTACGGCTATAAGAAAGAACAGCCAATCTCTCAGGCAAAAGGACAGAGCTTTATAAGCAATGTAATGTGTAGATACTCTTTAGGGGCTGATGTTTTATCAGCTCTTTTTTTGCGTTGCGGCAACCGGGAAGACTTGAAAGTTATTTTATGCGTAAAAGAAGTTATCAGAAATATATTCGTATGATAAATTTTAATTTTTGGGAGGAAAAACAATGTTTAAAACATTAAATGATGCTCTGGTGAGCATTGACAACCTTGTTTGGGGGCTGCCCCTGATTATATTAATTTTGGCAACGGGAATTTTTCTAACGCTGCGTTTGAGAGGCCTTCAAGTGAAACATCTTGGAAAAGCATTGCATTATATTTTTCACAATGAAGAAGATGGAAAGGGAGAAGTAAGCAGTTTTGGAGCATTATGTACAGCACTTTCTGCAACCATTGGAACTGGAAATATCGTAGGATGTGCTACTGCAATTGTAGCAGGAGGTCCAGGAGCTTTATTCTGGATGTGGCTGGCTGCTTTTTTTGGAATGGCTACAAAATATGCGGAAGGAATGCTTGCTGTAAAATATCGTGAAATTGATGAAGATGGACATGCTTTAGGCGGACCATTTTACTACATTGAAAAAGGAATGGGAAAAAACTGGAAGTGGCTGGCAAAACTATTCTGTATCTTCGGTACCATGGTTGGTTTATTTGGAATTGGTACATTTACACAGGTGAATGGGATTACTACTGCTGTGCGAAATTTCTTTGATCCCAATAATGTACATACAGTGAAACTGTTTGGAATGGATTATTCATGGAGCATCATCATTGCAGGAATTATTCTAACTGTTTGTGTAGGAATGGTTGTTATTGGTGGAATTAAGCGTATTTCCAAAGTATCTGAAGTTATTGTGCCGTTTATGGCAGTTACATATATTACAATATGTCTTTTGGTCGTTGTAACACATCTTCCTCAGGTTCCGGGAGCTTTTGTGGAAATTGTTCAGTCTGCATTCGGATTAAGGGCAGCAGTTGGAGGAGCAATGGGAGCTATGATGGTTGCAATGCAGAAGGGAATTGCACGCGGGATTTTCTCAAATGAAGCAGGGCTTGGTTCTGCACCGATTGCAGCTGCTGCAGCTCAGACCAATGAACCTGTGCGTCAGGGATTGGTATCAATGACAGGAACGTTTATTGACACAATTGTTGTATGTACAATGACAGGTTTGACGATTGTGATTACCGGAAGCTGGAATGTTGGTCTGGATGGTGTTGATGTAACTACCAGAGCTTTTTCCTTGGGACTTCCGTTTCCTGAAAGAGTATCAACCTTCTTACTGATGATGTGTCTGGTATTTTTTGCATTTACGACTATTCTTGGATGGGACTATTATAGTGAACGTTGTCTGGAATATTTGACCAATGGAAAACAAATTTTTGTAACAGTATTCAAGTGGTTGTATATTCTGGCTGTATTTATTGGACCATTTATGACTCTGGAAGCAGTCTGGACAATTGCAGATATTTGTAATGGATTGATGGCATTTCCGAACCTGATTGCCTTGCTGGCTCTAAATGGAGATGTGGTATCGGAAACTAAAAGTTATTTTACGAGATTAAAAAATATAAAGGGATAAAATACTTCTTTACTTTAGCGTGCTGATGCTGTATATTTGGAATAGAAGCATAGAAAGGAAGTAAAAGCCAATGAGTAAGAAGATTAAGACAGAGGCTGTGAAAAGATTGTTTCAGGCTGTTTTAACGTTGGAGACAGAAGAAGAATGTTTTACATTTTTTGAGGATTTATGCACAGTAAATGAATTAGAATCGTTGGCCCAGAGATTTGAAGTTGCATCTATGCTGAGGGACAAGCATACTTATCTGGAAGTTGCAGAGAAGACAGGTGCCTCTACAGCAACTATCAGCAGGGTAAATCGTTCACTGAATTATGGAAGTGACGGCTACGATATGGTATTTAAAAAAATGAAGAAATAGGATTTTCCTATTTCTTCTTTTTTTCACCTTTTTTTCTGTTTTCCTCGGGCTGATACAGTTCATCAATCATTTTTTCAATGACTTGCTTTCGAAGATAAATATCATATCCCAGTAAAGCGATAAAAGAAAACTGTTGTAAAAATTTTTTTTCAGAGTCCTCAGAAATACCGGAAAATGTTTCCTGGGCTTTTTGGGCAGTATCTAAAATAGATTGCTTTATGGCCGTGGTATGATCGTGTTCTATGCTATATAATTCCTCATAAATTTTATAAAATGCATTCTTGTCCTTGCTGTCATAAAAATGTTCTGTGAGGGGATCTAAAATGGATTTAATATCAGATATTGACAGAAAATTTTTGAGATAATAAATATAAATCAAAAGAATTATATGGTTTTTAGAGTACTTCTTTTTGTAAGAAGGTGGTAAAAGCTGATTCTTTGAATAATTGTTTATCATTGTTTTTGTAAAAATTTTATCTGTATCAAATCGCTTTGTATTTAAAAGCTGTTCCTCAAGAAAAGTTGTAACCTGATCCATGTAAAGATCAATATTAGGAATATCTTCGGGCAGTACATAATCAAGTTTCATCCATTTTTCTAATTTGTTTTCGAATTCCATAGTCTTCTCCTTATTTCGTAATTACATTATACGGTTATTTAAACTATCTGACAAGAGCTCGATGCATTTTGACTACGGATATGATATACTAAAAATCATTCCAATTAGAATTTAGAAAGGGATAAAATTATGGGGAATTATGATACATTAAATGAACAGCAGAGAGAGGCTGTTTTTTGTACGGAAGGACCGTTATTGTTACTGGCAGGAGCGGGCTCCGGTAAAACAAGAGTACTCACTCACAGAATTGCTTATTTAATTGAGCAGGGAGTAAACCCGTATCATATAATGGCGATAACATTTACTAATAAAGCAGCAAGAGAAATGAGAGAACGAGTGGATAATCTGGTTGGATATGGAGCTGAACATATCTGGGTCAGTACATTTCATTCCACCTGTGTCAGAATCTTAAGACGCCATATTGATAAACTTGGTTATGGAAATAGCTTTACGATTTATGATGCTGATGATCAGAAATCTTTAATTAAAGATATTTGCAAACGTTTTAAAGTGGATACTAAACTGATGCCGGAAAGACGGATCATGAATGCAATTTCTTCTGCAAAAGATGAGTTTATTACACCTTCTGAATATGAAATGAAATATCAGTTTGATTTTAAAAAGAAAAAGATTGCGGAAATATACAAAGAGTATCAAAAACAGTTAAAATCTAATAATGCATTGGATTTTGATGATTTGCTGTTTAAAACTGTTGAACTGTTTCAGTTTCATCCGGAAATTTTAGATTATTATCAGGAAAGATTTCGTTATATAATGGTGGACGAGTATCAGGATACCAATACTATTCAGTTTCAGCTGATAAGCATGCTGGCAAGGAAATATCGTAATCTTTGTGTTGTAGGTGATGATGATCAGTCAATTTATAAATTTCGCGGTGCCAATGTTAAGAATATTCTGAATTTTGAGAATGTATTTCCTGATGCAGTTACAATAAAGCTTGAACAAAATTACAGGTCTACAAAAAATATCCTGAATGCTGCCAATGAGGTAATTGCCAACAATGAGGGAAGAAAAGAAAAAAAACTATGGACAGAGAATGAAGAAGGAGATTTAATTGAATTTCATCAGTATGGGACAGAATATGAAGAAGCAGGGCAGATTGTAAATAAAATAGAAGAATTATCCAATGATGGTTATGAATTTAAAAATATGGCTGTATTATACAGGACCAATGCTCAGTCCCGTGTATTTGAAGAGCGTTTTATGCTGAAAAATATTCCTTATAGAATTGTTGGAGGAACTAATTTCTATCAGAGAAAAGAAATAAAAGATATGATTTGTTATCTGAAAGCAGTTGACAATGGTATGGATGACCTGGCAGCAAAACGAATCATAAATGTTCCGCGTAGAGGAATTGGGGCCGCATCCATTGATAAAATTCAGACATATGCTATGGAACATAATATGGGATTTTTGGATGCCTGTTTTTCTGCGGCGGACATTACCACTTTAGGAAATGCTAAAAAGAAGATACAGACTTTTGCAGATTTAATAAGTGATTTCAGGAGAAAACAGCAGGAAAGTTCTCTGGAGGAATTGTTTCATTATATAATTGAGCAGACAGGTTATGTAGAAGGATTGAAAGCAGAAGGAACAGAGGAAGCAGAAGGAAGAATTGAAAATATCAATGAACTTCTAAATAAAATCGTAACTTATGAAAAAGAAGCTGAAGAATCGGATCTTTCTGGACTTTTGGAGGAAATAGCCCTTGTAGCTGATATTGATAATCTGGAAGAATCAGATAATAGAGTGGTACTGATGACATTACATAGTGCAAAAGGACTTGAATTTCCTTATGTATTTATTTGTGGTATGGAAGACGGTATTTTTCCAGGATATATGACGATCATGTCGGAAGATGAGGAAGAGATGGAGGAAGAACGTCGTTTATGTTATGTAGGTATTACCCGTGCCAAGGATAAATTGTTTTTGAGTGCCGCACAGAGAAGAATGATGCAGGGAAGAACACAATTTAATAAGGTGTCTCGTTTTGTAGATGAGATACCAAAAGAGCTCTTGAAACTGGATCAAGGAATTAATTTGAAAGATAAGCGTCTGGAAAAAGCTTTGTTTTCTTCTAACAGGAATCAAAAATTTAGAAAGCCCTATCAGGCAAAATCCTTTTCTTCTACACAGATAGAATCTCTATCTTACAATGTGGGAGACTATGTTAAGCACATGAAATTTGGATGTGGAAAAGTGACGGAAATTGTTTCTGGAGGTCGTGATTTTGAAGTAACAGTAGATTTTGAAAAATGTGGAGTAAAGAAAATGTTTGCCTCTTTTGCAAAATTGAAAAAAGTGGATGAAAATCATTAAAAAAGTTAGTAATGAAACAGAATAAGTGATATAATAAAAAAAACACATAAGAAAGGGTGAATGACATGAAAAATTTAGAGGAATTATTAAGTGTTGCCAAGGTATCCGATATGATCGGCAAGAAGGAGAAAGAAGAAAATAAGATTGTGTGGGCTCTTGCTATTATCGGTGCAATTGCAGCCGTAGCAGGAATTGCATATGCAGTTTATAAATATCTGACACCTGATTATATGGATGATTTTGATGAAGATTTCGATGATGATTTTGATGAAGATTTCTTCGATGATGAAGAACTTGATGTAACGGAAGATGACATTGACGAAGTAGAATAAAAAAGTCTGACAATAGAGCATCTGAAAAATCAGATGCTCTATTATATTTTTTTGACAGGAAAGCAGTTAAAACCGCATAAAATCGACATTTTTTATAAGTTATAAAAAAATTAAAAAAAATGTTGACATTTGCAGAGACCTTCTGTATAATAAATCTTGCTGTTGAGGAAAACAGTTAAACGAGAGAAAATCTCAGTGTAATTCCGGGGTGTGGCTCAGCTTGGCTAGAGCGCTTGATTTGGGATCAAGAGGTCGCAGGTTCGAATCCTGTCACCCCGATTATGCGGGTGTAGTTCAATGGTAGAACTCCAGCCTTCCAAGCTGATCACGTGGGTTCGATTCCCATCACCCGCTTTTTGAGTCTGTAGCTCAGCTGGATAGAGCAACGGCCTTCTAAGCCGTGGGTCGGGGGTTCGAATCCCTTCAGGCTCGTTTTTCTTTTTAAGAAAGAAATGAACAGATATTATGGTGGGTATAGCGCAGCTGGTTAGCGCGCCAGATTGTGGCTCTGGAGGCCGTGGGTTCGAATCCCATTACCCACCTTATATTTATGCTTATAGCAGTATTAAGGGTGTGTAGCTCAGGTGGTAGAGCACTTGACTTTTAATCAAGTTGTCCGGGGTTCGAATCCCCGCACGCTCACTTTTGGATTTATCCAAATGTGCGGATATGGCGGAATTGGCAGACGCGCTAGATTTAGGTTCTAGTGTCTTAGGACGTGCAGGTTCAACTCCTGTTATCCGCATTAAAAAAATAAAAAAAGTGTTGACAAATGATTCGAACTAGCGTATAATTAATTTTGTTGTGAGTGAAGAATAGTTAACACTTAAATATACCAACGGGGTGTGGCTCAGCTTGGCTAGAGCGCTTGATTTGGGATCAAGAGGTCGCAGGTTCGAATCCTGTCACCCCGATTATGCGGGTGTAGTTCAATGGTAGAACTCCAGCCTTCCAAGCTGATCACGTGGGTTCGATTCCCATCACCCGCTTTTTTTGAGTCTGTAGCTCAGCTGGATAGAGCAACGGCCTTCTAAGCCGTGGGTCGGGGGTTCGAATCCCTTCAGGCTCGTTTTTCTTTTTTTAGAAAGAAATGAAGAAGTATTACGGTGGGTATAGCGCAGCTGGTTAGCGCGCCAGATTGTGGCTCTGGAGGCCGTGGGTTCGAATCCCATTACCCACCTTTTTTTTATAAAATAATAATGGGCTATCGCCAAGCGGTAAGGCACAGCACTTTGACTGCTGCATTCGCTGGTTCGAATCCAGCTAGCCCAGTTTTAAGGGTGTGTAGCTCAGGTGGTAGAGCACTTGACTTTTAATCAAGTTGTCCGGGGTTCGAATCCCCGCACGCTCACTTGTATGTCAATTATTTTGAAAAAATGATTGACATATGAAAAATATTTGATTATTATATTTTCAAATAAAAGGGAGTAGCTGGCGCAGCAGGCGTTTGCGGTGTCGTCAAACTCGGCAGAATTTTTGCCCGTATCGTAATGAAACAGCGAGACTTTTATTGCATTTATTTAGATGCAATAAAGGTCTTTTTTTATTACATAGGAAATTCTTTTGAATTTCCTATGTAATAAATACCGATAACCGTTCAATAAAAAATAACAATATAGAAAGAAGGAGAAGTGTTTATGAAAGAGTTCTATCAACAGACGAAAACAGAAGTCCGAAAACAGCTCAATGGTTCTCTAAAACCGTTGACAGATGAACAAGTTAAAGCACATCAGGAGCAATATGGGAAAAATGAACTGGTGGAAGGAAAAAAGAAAAGCACATTTCAGATCTTTCTGGAACAATACAAAGATTTTCTTGTAGTTATCCTGATAGTTGCTGCGGTGATTTCCGGCTTTTTAGGTGATATTGAAAGTGCATTGGTTATTTTGATTGTTATTACAGTGAATGCGATTTTAGGGACCGTTCAAACTCTTAAGGCAGAACAGTCTCTTGCAGGGTTAAAAAAATTATCATCTCCAAGTGCAAAAGTTTTGCGTAACGGTCAGATTGTAAAAATTCCATCCAGAGATGTTACAGTTGGAGATGAAATCGTCCTTGAGGCAGGAGATCAGATACCGGCTGATGGACGTATTCTTACTAGTGCAAGTCTGAAAGTAGATGAAAGCGCATTGACTGGAGAAAGTGTTGCTGTTGATAAAGAAGATTTGGTTTTAGATGAAACAGTAGCATTAGGAGATCAGAAGAATATGCTGTTTTCTGGAAGCTTTGTAACATATGGGAGAGGTTCTTTCCTGGTGACAGCAACCGGAATGGAAACAGAAGTCGGGAAGATTGCGGCTTTATTAAAAAATACATCAGAAAAAAGAACTCCGTTGCAGGTGAATCTGGATCAGTTCGGACAAAAATTATCAATTTTTATCATGGCTTTCTGTGCTCTTTTATTTGGAATCAATGTATGGCAGGGGAAACCAATGGGTGATGCATTTATGTTTGCAGTAGCTTTGGCTGTTGCCGCAATTCCTGAGGCATTAAGTTCTATAGTTACTATTGTTTTGTCATTTGGAACAAGAAAAATGGCAAAAGAAGGAGCAATTATAAGAAAGCTGCAGGCGGTTGAAGGTCTTGGAAGTGTATCTGTTATATGTTCTGATAAAACAGGAACGTTAACACAGAATAAAATGACTGTGGAACACTATTATGTAGAGAAAAAGTGTTATTCTGCGGATGTTCTGACAAAAGAAAATCCATTAATACAACAGTTGCTGAATGCAAGTATTTTATGTTCTGATGCAACAGTTATAGATGAAAAGGAAATCGGAGATCCTACAGAGACAGCTTTGATCAGTCTTGGAAATAGACTTGGAACAAATGCAGAGAAAATCAGGGGGAAATACCCGAGAATTTCAGAAGTTCCTTTTGATAGTGATCGAAAATTAATGTCAACTCTTCATAATCTGAATCAGGGACGAATTATGATTACGAAAGGTGCAGTGGATGTACTTTTAGATCGTCTTACGCAGATACAGATTAAAGGAAATGTCTGTCCGATTACAGAAGAAGATAAAAAAGAAATTCAGAGACAAAATCAGGAATTTTCAAAAAAAGGATTAAGGGTATTGGCTTTTGCTTATAAGAAAATGGATAGCATAGAAGAAATTACTGATGAAGATGAAACTGATTATATATTCCTAGGTCTCATCTCCATGATGGATCCTCCAAGAAAAGAATCCAAAATGGCAGTGGCTGAATGTATCAGGGCAGGAATGAAACCTGTCATGATTACAGGTGATCATAAGGTAACTGCCGCAGCCATTGCTAAACGAATTGGTATTCTGAAAGATGAAAAAGAAGCCTGTGAGGGAATGGAAATCGATGCTTTATCAGATGAAGAGTTGCAGGATTTTGTAGAAGGAATCTCTGTATACGCAAGAGTATCTCCGGAACATAAGATCCGTATTGTCCGTGCGTGGCAGGAAAAAGGGAATATTGTTGCAATGACGGGGGATGGAGTTAATGATGCTCCAGCATTGAAGCAGGCTGATATCGGTGTGGCAATGGGGATTACCGGAACTGAGGTATCAAAAGATGCATCTTCTATGATTTTGACAGATGATAATTTTGCCACCATCATTAAGGCTGTGGAAAATGGAAGGAATGTATATGAAAATATAAAACATTCAATCCAGTTTCTGCTATCTGGAAATTTTGGAGGGATTCTTGTGGTGTTGTATGCATCTGTTCTGGCTTTGCCGGTTCCATTTTCAGCAGTACATCTGCTGTTTATCAATTTGCTGACGGATAGTCTTCCTGCAATTGCTCTTGGACTGGAACCTCATACCGATAAGGTAATGGAACAAAAACCGCGACCGATGAATGAATCTATTCTTACAAAAGATTTTCTATTAAGAATCGGTATGGAAGGCTTTGTAATATCTGTTATGACAATGATTGCATATATGATTGGATTAAGAATAGGGAATCCATTGCTTGCACGGACAATGGCGTTTGCCACATTGTGTATGTCACGCCTTGTACATGGTTATAACAGCAAATCAGATTCACCGGTTATTTTTACAAAAAGATTTTTAAATAATAAATATCTTGCAGGAGCATTTTTAGTCGGGACAATATTGATTACAACAGTTGTTATGGTGCCAGGATTGCATGCTATGTTTAAAGTACAGACATTGGGAATCTGGCAATTATTGATGGTATATGGTCTTGCATTTTTAAATCTTCCGATTATCCAGTGTTTAAAGGCCATCATATGCAGACTGAAAAAAGCATGAGAAAGATAGAACAATTAAAAGCATAGGAATAATAAATCCCCCATAAACCAGATCAGATATCTAATTTATGGGGGAAATTATTTAAGTATTACTTTGATTTTAATTATCGTTTGTTTTTTCATGATATAAAAAAGGTTTTATAGCTTCATCTAGTTTATCAATCTCTTTTTCACCATATATAGTTAACTTTAATGGGCCGTTTAATTCCAAACTGAAAATTCCCATAATAGATTTGGCATTAACAATATATCTTCCTGAGGCTAGGGTAATTTCAGAATCAAATCGAGCAATCATATCGGCAAAATCTTTAACGCTGTTAATCGAATCTAATAAAATTGTATAGTTCTTTTTCATGGGTAATCCTTCCTTTTCTTCATATTTTGTATTCATCCTACAATTTTCTTAAAAGAAAGTCAAATTCCTTTTGCCAATGAATCATTTATGGTAAAATATTATAATCGGAGGGACACAAAATGACAGAAAAGCAAAAGATGTTATTGGGAATTATGTATCATGCAGACGATGAGGCATTGATTGCGGAGAGAACTGCTGCAAAAAAACTAACTTACCAGTACAATCAGCTTCAGATTGATAACAAGGAACAACGAAAAAAAATCATAAAGCAATTAATTGGAAAAACAGGAAAGAATTTTCATTTAGAATCTCCGTTGTACTTTGATTATGGATACAGAACCCAAATTGGAGAAAATTTTTTCTCTAATTTTAATCTGACAATTCTGGATGGAGGAGGGGTTACCATTGGAAGCAATGTATACATTGCTCCTAACGTGAATATTTATACAGCACAACATCCAACAGATATAAAACGAAGGAATATGGGCTTGGAATGGGCCTTGCCTGTTACCATAGGAGATAATGTATGGATTGGTGGAAATGTGACTATTCTTCCGGGAGTAACTATAGGAGATAATGTCACTATAGGTGCAGGAAGTGTTGTAACAAAAGATATTCCGTCAGGGGTTGTTGCAGCAGGAAATCCATGTAAAGAGATACGGAAAATATAACAGAATATTCTATTTTTTTTGGATAAATAAAGCAGTGAAAAACTGCTTTATATTTTAAATAATTGTTAACCGATATTTAAAATAAGGTTGACAATATAACGAATCCTGTGTATACTTCAGAAAGCAGGGAGGAAATTACTATGAATAAACAAATAGTGGAAGAAATAACAGCAGGAAAAAGACTTGGACGTAAAGATGATTTATCTTTTTTGCTGGAGGGAGATTTAGAATGGTTATGTCAATGCGCAGATGAAGTAAGAAAATATTTTAAAGGTAATCAGGCTAATTTGTGTACGATCATTAATGGGAAAAGTGGAAGATGTGGAGAGGATTGTAAATTTTGTGCACAGTCTCATTGCCATGATACGGGAGTTGAAAGTTATGGATTTCTTCAACCTGAAGTTATTAGAGAAGACTGTAAAAAGCAGGAAGAGAAGGGTGTTCATCGATATTCAATAGTTACAGCCGGACGAAGCCTTACAGGAAATGAGTTTGAAAAAGCTTTGGAAGCTTACCGTATGATTGCAGAAACCTGCGGAATTCATTTGTGTGCATCTCATGGCTTATTAACCCAAGAACAGTTTTATGAACTTTACAATAGTGGCGTAAAACATTATCATTGTAACCTGGAAACATCAAAAAGATTTTTTCCTTATATCTGTACAACACATACATGGGAAGAAAAGGTGGAGAATATAAAAAGAGCAAAAAAGGCAGGATTAAAAATTTGTTCTGGTGGAATCTTCGGAATGGGAGAAACCTGGCAGGATCGAATTGATATGGCGATTTCCCTGCAGGAGCTTGGTGTTGATTCTATACCTTTAAATATGCTGATTCCGATTAAGGGTACTATGTTAGAAAATAGAGAATCTTTATGTGAAGATGAAATATTAAGAATTATCGCTATTTTTCGTCTGATTAATCCGGAAGCTGATATACGGCTTGCAGCAGGAAGGCTGCTGATGGAACATTCCGGTAAAAGGGCATTTTTATCAGGAGCCAATGCAGCTCTAACTGGTGATATGCTCACAACCAGCGGAAATAATACAAAACAGGATATTGATATGCTGCTAGAGGCAGGATATACTATATAATCTGGCAAAAAATGAAAGGAAAAATATTATGGAAAAACATCAATTACAAACAAAGGATATTACAATCATTGGCTTAATGGCAGCATTGACATGCATCTTAGGACCCTTGTCAATAACGCTTCCATTTACACCGGTTCCTATTTCTTTTACGAACCTGGCTATTTATTTTATCGCAATGGTCATTGGATGGAAAAGAGGTACCATCAGTTATCTTGTATATCTGCTTCTAGGTGCAGTTGGACTTCCTGTTTTTTCAGCTTTCAGTGGTGGACTGGCAAAATTGGCAGGACCAACAGGTGGATATTTGATAGGTTTTATATTTATGGCAATTATTAGTGGATGGTTTGTTGAAAAATTTAATGGAAATCCAGTGGCATCAGTTATAGGAATGATTATTGGAACAGCTGTTACATATGCATTTGGCACTTTGTGGTTATGTTATCAGATGCATCTCACATTTATTCAGGGGCTTTATGCAGGAGTGATTCCTTATCTTCCAGGAGATTTTATTAAGATGATCATTGCTGTAATTTTGGGAAGTGCAGTTAAAAAAACTGTTGGCAAAATGGAAATGGCATCATAGAAAACCCAAAATGTCGGTTGACATTTCATTGGAAAAAGCATAAACTAATCATAGTCAAATGCTGAGAGCAGAATTAGTACCATTATTGGAACTGTCAGAGAGAAACTGTCACCGGCTGAAAGCAGTTTTGAGGAAAGATTTTGGGAATGCATCTGGGAGCAGACGAAACGAACAGTTAAAGTAGTTTCGTACGTTGCCGGCGTTAACGGATTTTTGAGAGGAAGCTTTTCACTGGTAGTGATAGAGCTTCTATAAAGAGTGGAACCGCGGATTACTTCGTCTCTTTTATGAGACGGAGTTTTTTTATTACATAGGAAATTCCCTTGAATTTCCTATGTAATAAAAAAAGCTCTGCGAAAACAGACTTGTCCGTGTTGTTCTTTTACCAGGAAAGACCTTGTTACGCTAAAGAGTAAAAGTCTTTCCATGAATATTATTAAGCAGAATTTGGGAGGTAATGTAATATGATGGGTTTTCGAAAGTTTGCGAAAAGCCAGTACGATACGATTAAAATGAGGGATCCGGCATTAAAGGAAGAAAAGGAAGTATTTCTGTATCCTTATGTAAAAGCACTTTATTGGTACCGCATTGCACATAAATTATATGAAAAAGGACATTTTTATACTGCACGAAAGATTTCACAGAAAATGGCACGAAAAACTGGGATTGAGATACATCCGGGTGCACAGATTGGAGAAGGATTTTTCATCGATCATGGTCATGGAGTTGTAATAGGAGAAACTACCATTATCGGGAATAATGTTACATTGTATCAGGGAGTTACTCTTGGAGGTACAGGTCATGAGACAGGAAAACGTCATCCGACGATTGAAGATAATGTAATGGTTAGTTCCGGAGCAAAGGTTTTAGGTTCTATTACAATTGGAGAAAACTCAAAGATTGGTGCGGGAAGTGTTGTTGTATCTGATGTACCGCCTAATTCAACGGTTGTCGGTGTACCTGGTAAGGTTATTAAGAGAGATGGCGAAAGAGTCAATCGTATACAAAGTTTTGATCTGGATCAGATGGATCTTCCAAATCCAATTGATCTGGATCTGGAAAAACTTGCGAAGGAAAATGCTGAATTACGTCAGGCATTGCAGACTTTTATTGCACATTGCGAAAAGTTTGAACATATAAGAAAGGAAAAATAACAGATGAAAATTTATAATACCCTAACAAGACAAAAAGAAGAATTTGTTCCAGTAAAACCAGGAAAGGTTGGTATGTATGTATGTGGGCCAACAGTATATAATTTTATCCATATTGGAAATGCCAGACCGATGATTATTTTTGATACTGTTCGACGTTATTTTGAGTACAAAGGATATGATGTGAATTATGTATCAAATTTTACAGATGTAGACGATAAGATCATTAAAAAAGCAAATGAAGAAGGCGTTAGTGCAATGGAGATTGCAGAACGTTATATTAAAGAATGCAAACAGGATATGGAAGGTCTGAATATTAAACCCGCAACACATCAGCCAAGAGCAACAGAAGAAATTGATGGCATGATTGCGATGATTCAGAAACTGATTGAAAAAGGTCATGCCTATGAGGTTGATGGAACTGTTTATTTTAAAACACGATCTTTTAAAGATTATGGAAAACTTTCAAAAAAGAATATTGATGATCTGGAAGCAGGGCATCGTGAGATTAAAGTAACTGGAGAGGAAGGAAAAAAAGATCCTCTTGATTTTGTGTTATGGAAGCCTAAAAAAGAAGGAGAAATTGCATGGAACTCTCCATGGGGAGAAGGTCGTCCGGGATGGCATATAGAATGCTCAGAAATGTCCAAAAAATATATTGGAGATACCATTGATATTCATGCAGGAGGAGAAGATTTGATTTTCCCTCATCACGAAAATGAAATTGCACAAAGTGAGGCATGTAATGGAGAATGTTTTTCAAAATATTGGATGCATAATGGATTTTTAAATATTGATAATAAAAAAATGTCCAAATCTGCAGGAAATTTCTTTACTGTAAGAGAAATCAGTGAGAAATATCCTTTACAGGTTATTCGATTTTTTATGTTAAGCGCACATTACCGTACTCCATTAAATTTCAGTGATACTCTGGTTGAAAGTGCGAAAACAGGTTTGGAAAGAATATTAAACGCAGTAGATATCTGTCGTGATGCGGCAGCGAAAAAAGACACTGATGATATTTCACCAGAAGCTTTGGAGCATCTGGATATTATAAAAGAACTTGTAAAGAAATTTGAAGATGCCATGGAAGATGATTTTAATACAGCAGATGCAGTGGCAGCAATTTTTGAAATTGTAAGAGAGTCCAATTCAACTGTGAAAAAATATGGATCAGCATATGCAGCTTCTGTTCTTAATACGTTTGAAACCTTATGCGGAGTATTGGGAATTGAAACAAAAAAAGAAGAGGAAATACTGGATGAGGAAATTGAAAAGCTGATCGAAGAACGTCAGCAGGCACGTAAAGAAAAGAATTTTGCACGTGCAGATGAAATACGTGATCAGCTCCTTGAACAGGGAATCGTATTAAAAGATACAAGAGAAGGTGTAAAATGGAGCAGAGCTTAGTTAAGAAGATACAAGGAAAACTGGACCTTTCAAATCTGGATCCTAAAAGTTATTCTCCACTTGGATTGGCATATATCGGTGATGCGATTTATGAAATTATTATTCGTACTATTGTGCTTGCAGATGGAAATATGAGTGTAAATAAGTATCATAAAAAATCCAGTAGTATGGCAAAAGCTTCAGCGCAGGCAGCATTATATAAAAAAATTGAAAAAAATCTTACAGAAGAAGAAGTGGCAGTTTACAAGCGAGGAAGAAATGCAAAGTCAGGTACTATTGCAAAGAATGCATCAATGATGGATTATCGTAAAGCCACAGGATTTGAAGCATTAATGGGGTACTTGTATTTAAATGGACAGATGGATCGTTTGATAGAACTGGTAGGAAAAGGTTTTGATTTGGGAGAGAAACATGAATCATAAAGAATATTTAATTGCAGGGCGTAATGCAGTGATTGAAGCATTACGAGCAAAAAAACCAATTGATAAGATATTTATTTTGGATGGTTGTCAGGATGGACCTATTCGAACTATTGTAAGAGAAGCAAAAAAAACAGATGCTATATTAAAGTTTGTGGATAAGGATCGTTTAAATCAATTGACAAATGAACATCATCAGGGCGTTGTTGCCATGGTAGCGGCATATGAGTATGCATCAATTGACGACTTGTTTGAAAAAGCAGAGGAAAAGGGAGAATCTCCTTTTTTCATTCTTCTTGATGGAATTGAAGATCCTCATAATCTTGGCGCAATTATCCGTACAGCTAATCTGGCAGGTGCCCACGGAGTTATTATTCCAAAACATCGTGCTGTTGGATTGACGCCAACAGTTGCAAAAACATCTGCTGGTGCAATCAATTATACACCAGTTGTAAAAGTAACAAATATCGCCAGGACAATGGAAGAGTTGAAAGAGCGTGGCATGTGGTTTGTGTGTGCCGATATGGATGGAGATACTATGTATGATCAAAATCTGACTGGATCTATAGGCTTGGTTATTGGAAATGAGGGATCAGGGGTGAGTCGTCTTGTTAAAGAAAAATGTGATTTTATCACATCAATCCCGATGAAAGGAGACATTGACTCCTTAAATGCATCAGTAGCAGCAGGAGTTCTTGCTTTTGAAATTGTCAGACAGCGGATGGGAAAATAAAAAATGAAAAAATATGATCAGTGTTTGGATCAGGAACTTTTAATTAAAATCAGAAGTGGTGATGATGAAGCCATGGAATACCTGATGGAAAAGTACCGGGGCCTGGTAAGAACTGAGGCAAGAAAGTTTTTTCTGACCGGTGGGGACGAAGAAGATTTGATTCAGGAAGGAATGATCGGATTGTTTAAGGCTGTCCGAAGTTATCAGGAAGAGAGAGATGCAGCATTTTCAACATTTGCAACGATTTGTGTACGCAGACAGATTTATTCTACTGTGACTGCATCAAATCGAAAAAAACATGGCCCGTTGAACAATTATATTTCTATTTTTGGCAGTTTTACAGAAGAAAATGGAAAGCTCAATGAAGTTTTGGAGGATTCGTTGGAAAATCCGGAAGAACTTTTGTTGAGAAAAGAGAAAATCCGGAATTATTATGATATAATAAATGAAAAGTTAAGTGATTATGAAAAACAGGTCATGGAGCATTATCTTAATGGTGATGATTATACCCAAATTGCCAAAAAACTGGGGCGGACGGATAAATCCATTGATAATGCCATTCAGAGGATTCGAAGAAAGTTAAGTCAGGATTCTTAGGATGGAAAGGTAAGGGATGAGTATGGAAAATATTTATGTGATATCAGATCTTCATGGACAAGGGGCAGCATTTTTTCAGATGCTTGACAAAATAAATTTTTCCAGTCAGGATAAGATGTATATTATTGGAGACGTGATTGATCGTGGACCTGATGGTATCAAACTTCTTCAATTTATAAAAAATCAGGATAATATGGAACTGATGCTGGGAAACCATGAAGATATGATGTTAAAATCCTTTGCCAGGGAAACAAGTAAATTATGGATTGATACATGGATGTTTAATGGAGGAGGAACGACTCTTCGGGAATTTAAGAAGATGTCATTGGGAGAACAGGCGGAATGTCTTGCATATATTAAAAGTCTTCCTTTGTTTAAAATCCTGAATATAGGAGGAGTAGAGTATTTTCTTGTTCATGCAGGATTGGAGATGAAAAATGAATCATTGGAAGAGACCTGTATGAATCTGGATATAGATGATGCACTGTGGATTCGTGAGCCTTTCTTCAATTCAGATATTATACCTCCATTTTATATTATTTTTGGACACACACCTACGGGAGCATTGATCAGATATTGTCATACGTTGCCAGAGATTCAGCAGGAAAACGGTAAACAGTTTCATCTGGTATTCTGGAATAATAGAATAGGTATTGACTGTGGAGCTGCTTATGGAAAGAATCTTGGATGTCTGCGTTTAAATGATATGGAACAATTTTATGTAAAAATATATAAAGAGTAAAAAACTTTTGGAAACCCGTTGACATAAAGAAAAAAATATGATAAATTAGTCAACGGTTATGCTGCTGTGGCACAGGAGGTAGCGCACCTCATTGGTAGTGAGGAGGTCACGGGTTCAACTCCCGTCAGCAGCTTGAATGTATAGATGGCTGAAACATCGAATTTATGCGGTGTTTTGGTCATTTTTTATTACATAGGAAATTTCCTTGAATATTCTATGTAATAAAAAAGCTTGCGCAATTATTTGATTTTAAAAGGAAATAAATATATACTGTATTTGGGTTAAAGGAATAAGGATAGGGAATGAGGAAAAGGAGTAAAATATGATAAGAGTAAAGCTTAGAAAAATTCTCGTCTTTGTACTAGGATTGATTTTCCTTGTAAACCAGCCTGTTATGGCAGCAGAAAGCAGTGGGCAGATAGGAAGTACAACTACAGAGCAGGAACAAAGTATTCAGGTTCCAGATATGGATCCTTATGTAGAATCAATTGATGGAATAGAACATAAAAATAAAAAGAAAAAAGAAGAAACACAGAGAAATATTCAGGCACCAGAGAATACTGTTACGAAATCTTCG
This sequence comes from Anaerostipes faecalis, assembly GCF_018982945.1. Lineage (GTDB taxonomy): Bacteria > Bacillota > Clostridia > Lachnospirales > Lachnospiraceae > Anaerostipes > Anaerostipes faecalis. Next base: position 401,177 of record NZ_JABRXE010000001.1, read on the forward strand.
GTAATGACAGGTAAAATCAAGATAAAACTGTTAAACGATATTCGACAACTGGAAGCAGAAAAAAATAATCTTATACATGCAAAAGAAGTACATGATGCAATAAGCCGGCTATATCAAAAACTGGAATCAATTTCCAGAAAGGAAGCTTTTCCGCTGGAAATTCTTTTAACGGGTGTGGAAAAGAAAAATACAACATCTATTGATTATAATGTGAATAGAGAATTGTTTAAAGTTGCCATACTGAAAGATGATTACTTAAACTCCGTATTAAAGAAGTATACATTTGGGTTTCAGAGCGGACTTTCCGGTATTAACGCTATGAAAGAGGATCAGGTTATTCATTTGAAACCGTATCTGGATCGACAGTTTTTTGAAACAGGTCGAGGATTGAAGCAAAGAGAACAGACAATTCAGCAACTGAATCAAAAGATTGAAAAGAAAAAAAGGGATATTCGAAATCTGAAAGAGGGAGAAGACAGAGTATTTTGTCCGACCAATCTCCTGGAACCAAGCAATTTGTCTGTTGAAGAAATAGAATGGATGTTAAAGGGAACAGCTTTGGAACAGCTGGCTCCGGCATTTTATAAATGTGAAGATGTGTATGGTGTAAATGCAGTAGCGATTATGGGGATTGCTATTCATGAAAGTGCATGGGGTACCAGCAGGAGAGCGAGAGAAGATAATAACCTGACAGGATATGGAGTAACGTCAGATAGTGCAAAGGGAATAAATGCGCAAACTAAGGAACAGAATCTATTGATGACAGCTAAATTATTAAAAGAGAAATACCTGATTCCTGGAAGTGTCTATTACCATGAAAATCCAAGTCTTGTGGGAGTAAATTACCATTATTGTGTTGGCGATGAATGGGCAGCAGCAGTGACAAATTATGGATATAAACTAATGGATAAATTAGAGTAAAATCAAGGAAATAAATGGAAAATGAAAAAAATAATGAAAAAAGCAGTAATTATTTATCTGTGTATTATGATGATTGTTATATTTCCGCAGGAAGCCGTTGGAGCGACACCAGATTATTTTGAAAATCCCAATAATATTTACAAAAAATTTGAGAAGCAGATATATAACCAACAGTATCAGGTGAAATATGCTTTTTTAAAAGAAAGTGCTCCTGTGTATAGTGACTTATATGGTTCAGAAAAAATAGGGAGAGCTCCTAAATATTCCGGAGTTATGGTGGTTAGTGGAACAGATGCCTATGTCCAGGTAATCTTTGAGAAGAAAAAGGGCTATGGAATCGGGTGGATGAAACGTAAAAAATATAAGGAAATCTCAAGTTTATATAATGGTGCTGAAAAGCAGCTGTTGGCAGATGGAGCCTATATTTTTTATAATGTCAATTCAGATAATGATCTGGAGACTGTCTTGAAATTTCAGGGAAATCAACAGTATGTTATAAATTTTTCTGATGATAAGAATGATTTTTCTTTAAAACAATGGAAGTTAGTAAGAGAATATGATCATTTTTATATACAGGACGTAAAAACAGGAAAATATTTGTCAGAAAACCAGGAGAACCAAATTAAACTGGTAGGCTTGAAGCAAAATATAAGCAATAGGTTCGGAAAGACAGATGATCAAGGACCGGTAACATGTCAATGGAAAGTAAAAAGAAATGGGAAGAATGTAAAACCATACCGCAATTTTTTACAATATGATCCTGCTTGGGCAAGAAAAGATTATGGTAATGTGAGTGATTACAGTGGGAAAATGGCTGCAGCAAGTTGTGGAGTTGTTGCCATTACCAATGCAGTTTATGCCCTTAATGGACAATTTATTGATCCAATGCTTTTAGCAGATTATGCAGTGGAAAAAGAATATCGGATTATAGGATCAGGAACAGATGATGGAATATTCCAGGCAGCTGCCAGACAGTATGGTGATGCTTACGGATTCTATTATGTGGGAACAACGCATAGTACATTACGTATGAAAGATTATCTGAAAAGGGGTTGTGTAGCTGTTTCCCATGTACCGGGACATTATGTTACCATAGCAGATTTTAACCCCAAAAATAAGAAATATCTGGTTCTGGATTCTCATCCGATCCAGAAACGTCCAACGAATCCTTTTGGAAACTGGTTTTTAAAACATCGCCTGGAATCAGGTGGACTTGCATCATCAGGATACTATATTTATAGTCCGGTTAAAAATATGGACGATTATAAGAAAATTACAAATATAAATTTTTTTAAAAATATCTCCCTTTTTATACTTCCTATATGGTAAAAGGTACACCATGCCTTTTCCTTGACACTCCTCCTATTATGGTGATATAATTTAGCACATAAAAGCGTTGAAGTATCAACGTAGCACAGGGTATAGGAGGAAAAAAGTATGACCTTAAAAAAAGTGATAGCAGCGGGTATGACAGCAGTAATGGCAATGTCAGTATTGACAGGATGTTCAAAGAAAGATGACAGCAAAGATCAGAAGAAGATTGGAGTTGTTCAGTTAGTTGAACATGATGCTTTAGATGCTGCATACAAAGGGTTTAAGGAAGGATTGGAAGAAGCAGGATATAAAGATGGAGATAAGATCAAAATCGAATATAAGAATGCACAGAATGAGCAGTCAAATTGTCAGACAATTGCAGAACAGTTTGCAAATGACAAATGTGATCTTGTACTTGCAATTGCTACACCAGCAGCACAGGCAATGGCAAATGAAACAAAAGATATTCCTATTCTTGTAACAGCTGTTACAGATCCTAAGGATGCAAAACTGGTTAAATCCAACGAGAAACCAGGAACCAATGTTTCAGGAACATCTGATTTAACACCTGTAAAAGAACAGATGGGATTATTAAAAGAATTAGTGCCAGGTGCAAAAAAAGTTGCCATGTTATACTGTTCAGCTGAAGCAAATTCAAAATTCCAGGTAGAAATCGCAAAGAAAGAAGCCAAAAAACTTGATCTTCAATCTGTAGATGCAACAGTATCTGAATCCAGTGAAATTCGTCAGGTAGTAGAGTCTCTGAAAGGTAAAGTAGATGCAATCTACTCTCCAACAGATAACATGATCGCAGCTGGTATTAATACCGTATCTATGGTAGCAAATGAAGCTAAGATTCCTTTCATTGTCGGAGAAGAAGGAATGTGTGTAGGAGGCGGACTGGCAACTTATGGAGTAAATTACTACGAATTAGGTAAGCAGACTGCAGCTCAGGCTGTAAAAATCTTAGAAGGTAAGGCAGAACCAAAAGATATGCCGATTGAATATCAGGAAAATGCTGATCTTATCATCAATAAAGATACTGTAAAAAAATTAGGAATCAAAATTCCGGAAAAATTACAGAAAAAAGCAAAGATGGTTACAACACAGAAAAACACGGATAAAGAGTAATTTGATTCTGCTCTAAATGAATTACAAGGTGCCTTCTTAGAAAAAAGAAGGCACTTTTGTGTGTTGTCTGACATTATTTGGATACAACGAAATGGAGTATGAATATCGGTTTTACTGCTTATTAATATACGATTAATTGAGGTAAAAGAATATGAACTTAATTACAAATCTTTACAGTGCTCTTGCCCAGGGGACACTGTGGGGAATTATGGCTCTGGGTGTGTATATTACTTTTAGAATTATGGATATTGCAGATTTGTCCTGTGAAGGAAGCTTTGCATTGGGAGGATGTATTACAGCAATTTGTATTATAAAGGGAATCAATCCATTTTTAACATTACTGATTGCTATGGCAGGAGGAATGGTTGCAGGTCTGGCAACAGGAATATTACATACCAGACTTATGATTCCGGCAATTCTGGCAGGTATCTTAACAATGATTGCTTTATGGTCTGTTAATATTCGTGTTATGGGAGGACCAAATGTATCTCTTCTTGGTGAAGATACTGTTTTTACAATTGTTATGGATACTTTTGGTATTGATCAGACGTTGGCAACACTGATTGTGGGTATTGGAATTGGTATCATTGTGATTGCCATGTTATACTGGTTTTTCGGTACAGAAATAGGTTCAGCACTTCGAGCTACAGGAAATAATGAATATATGGTTCGTGCTTTAGGCGGAAATACAGATACTACAAAAGCTATTGCACTTATTATTTCCAATGGAATGATTGCTGTTTCTGGAGCATTAGTTGCACAAAATCAGGGATATGGCGATATCAAAATGGGAACAGGTGCAATCGTTATTGGTCTGGCTTCCATTGTAATCGGAGAAGTTATTTTTGGAAAACGTTTTAATTTCGCATATATTTTAGGGTCTATTATCGGAGGTTCCATTGTATATCGAATGATTATTTCTCTGGTACTTCATTTAGGATTAAGTACAGATGATATGAAACTGTTTACGGCGATTATCGTTGCACTTTCACTTGGAATTCCTGCAATAAAAGCGAAATATTCACAGCGAAGAATACCAGCATAGAAGAAAGGATTATGTATATGTTAGAAATAAGAAATGTCCATAAGACCTTTAATAAAGGAACAATAAATGAAAAAAAGGCACTAAATGGTGTAGAACTGCATCTGGATCCAGGAGACTTTGTAACGATCATTGGTGGAAACGGTGCAGGAAAATCAACAATGTTAAATATGATTTCAGGAGTATATCCTATTGATCAGGGAACCATTATCTTAGATGGAAAAGATATTTCTGATCTTCCTGAATATAAAAGAGCATATATGCTGGGAAGAGTATTTCAGGATCCTATGATGGGAACAGCAGCGGGAATGGAAATTCAGGAAAATATGGCTATGGCATATCGTCGTGGTAAAAAAAGAGGTTTAAGCTGGGGAATTACCAAGAAAGAAAAGAAAATATTTAAAGAGAAACTGATGATGCTTGATCTGGGGCTGGAAGATCGTATGACATCTAAAGTTGGTTTGTTATCAGGAGGACAGAGACAGGCATTGACACTCCTTATGGCAACATTACGGAAACCTAGCCTGTTGCTTTTGGACGAGCATACAGCAGCATTAGATCCTAAAACTGCAAAAAAAGTTTTGGATATCACCCAGAAGATTGTTGAAAAAGATAATTTGACAACTTTGATGGTAACCCATAACATGAAAGATGCCATTCATATTGGAAATCGTTTGATCATGATGAGTGATGGTAAAGTTATTTATGATGTTAAAGGTGAAGAAAAGAAAAATCTAAAAGTAGCTGATCTTTTGAAGAAATTTGAAGAAGTCAGTGGCGAGGCCTTTGCAAATGATAGAATGTTATTATCATAAAGAATAAGAAAAGAGGAAAAATATGAGTGATTTTAGAATGGAGACAAAATGTATCCAGTCCGGATGGACACCAAAAAAAGGAGAACCAAGAGTTCTTCCAATTTATCAGAGTACAACATTTAAATATGATACCAGCGATCAGATGGGACGTTTGTTTGACTTGGAAGACTCTGGATATTTTTATACAAGACTTCAGAATCCTACAAATGATGCAGTAGCATCTAAGATTTGTGATCTTGAAGGTGGAGTAGCAGCTATGCTGACATCTTCTGGACAGGCAGCAAATTTTTATGCCATTATGAATATTTGTGAAGCCGGGGATCATATCGTATGTTCTTCTGCAATTTATGGTGGTACATATAATTTATTTGCCCATACAATTCGCAAGATGGGAGTAGAGGCAACTTTTGTGGAGCCGAATGTAAGTGAGGATGAATTAAATGCAGCTTTTAAAGAAAATACAAAGGCAGTATTTGGGGAAACTATTTCTAATCCATCACTGGATGTACTGGATTTTGAAAAGTTTGTCAAAGCTGCACATGATCATCAGGTTCCGATGATTGTTGATAATACTTTTGCAACACCTATTAACTGCCGTCCGTTTGAATGGGGAGTAGATATTGTTACCCACTCCACAACAAAATATATGGATGGACATGCAGCATGCGTAGGTGGAGCTATTGTTGACAGTGGTAATTTTGACTGGGAAGCATATGGAGATAAGTTTGCATGTCTGACAGAACCGGATGAAACATATCATGGAGTTGTATATACACAAAAATTTGGAAAAGGTGCATATATTACAAAAGCTACGGTACAATTGATGCGAGATCTTGGGTCTATTCAGTCTCCTCAAAATGCATTTTTACTCAATCTTGGTCTGGAGACATTGCATTTGCGGGTACCAAGACATTGTGAAAATGCAAAGAAGGTTGCAGAGTATTTATTAAACCATGAAAAAGTTGCATGGGTTCATACACCTGCCTTGGAAAGTGATAAAAATTATGAATTAGCTCAGAAATATATGCCAAATGGCACATGTGGCGTTATCACTTTTGGATTAAAAGGTGGAAGAGATGCATCTATTAAAATGATGGATAGCTTGAAAATGGTTGCAATTGTAACACATGTGGCGGATGCAAGAAGTTGTGTGCTTCATCCTGCAAGTCATACTCATCGTCAGATGAATGAACAGGAACTTCTGGAAGCAGGAGTTCAGCCTGATCTGATTCGATTCAGTGTTGGTATTGAAAATGCAGACGATATTATTGCTGATGTTGAGCAGGCTTTGGCAAATATATAAATAATTGTAGAAAAAGCTTGACTTTTTTTGAAAAATCTTCATAATAGATAGAGGTAGCTTAATTGTTACCTTTATCATATGGCTCCATGGTCAAGAGGTTAAGACGTGACCCTCTCAAGGTCGAGTCACGGGTTCGATTCCCGTTGGAGTCATTATAAAACCTGCGTTTTTACGTGGGTTTTTTCTTTTTTCTATTTTATTTTGAAATCTAAAGGCAGTTTATAAAAGGAGGAAAGGGCAGTTTTATGAAAAATGCAGTATTCTTTGATATTGATGGGACTTTATGGGATGAAGATATGATTGTGCCTGAAAGCACTGTTACAGCAGTGAAGAAACTCAGGGAAGATGGAAATTATGCGTTTTTATGCAGTGGGAGAAGTCGTGCAGCTATTCAATCTCAGAAATTGTTTGATATTGGATTTGATGGAATAGTTGCAGGATGTGGAACATATTTTGAATATGAAAATCGAGAGATTTTTAATAAAAAAATGAAATATGATGAATTGAAAGAAATCATCTGTATTTTTAAGGAATGCCGGATGCCGTTTATTTTTGAAGGGAGTCGTTATTTATATACAGATGTGGAAGCTTTTGGTGGAGATGCATATATTGAATACTTAAAAAAAGAATTAGGAGAAAATCTAAAACCTCTAGATACACTAAATGAAAAGAGTATAGTCAATAAGATGTGTGGTATTTGTAATCTGGAAAAGAAAGATAAATTTCAGAAAGAAATGGGAAATTATTGTGATGTTATTTTTCATACAGATACTATTATAGAAATGGTGCCTAAAGGCTTTTCAAAAGCAACGGGAATTAAAAAAGTATGTGAATTGCTTGATATTTCCCATAGTAACACATATGCATTTGGAGACAGTGCCAATGATGTTGATATGTTAAATTATGTGCAATTTGGTATTGCTATGGGAAATGCATCAAAGGAAGCGAAGGATGCGTCTGATTATGTTACATCTTCGATTAGTGAAAATGGAATTAAGAATGGATTAAAACATTTTCACCTGATTTAATATCTTGATAAAACTATTTGTTTGGAAGTATAATGTGAATGAAAGTGAGGTTTTATGATGAAATTTAAATTTGATGTACATACACATACTGTAGCAAGTGGACATGCATACGGAACCGTTAGTGAAATGGCAAAGGCAGCAGCAGATCATGAACTGGAGCTTCTTGGAATAACAGAACATGCTAAAGGTATTCCTGGTACATGTGATGATATTTATTTTATGAATATGCGCATTATACCAAGAAAAATGTTTGGTATTGAATTAATGTTTGGTTCGGAAATCAATATTCTGGATAGTAATGGAACATTAAGTATGAGTTCAGAACTAATTGATCGCTGTCTGGATATTCGAATTGCAGGAATTCATGATTTATGCTATGAAGTTGGTACAGTTGCACAAAATACCAATGCTTATGTGAAGGCAATTGAGAATCCTCAGATTGATATTATCAGTCATCCAGATGATTCAAGAATACCGATTGATTATGAAACCATCGTTGATGCAGCAAAAGAAAATCATACATTACTTGAATTAAATAATAGTTCTTTGGACTGTCTGTCTTCTAGAGTAGGAGCGTGGGATAATCTTCAGATTATGCTGAGATTATGTGAAGAAAAAAAAGTACCTGTTATTGCTAATACAGACTCACATTTTACAGATGCAGTGGGGATTTTTGATCATGTTAGTGTTTTACTGGAAGAAACAAAATTTCCGGAGGAACTGGTTGTAAATCGTTCCGTTGAAGCATTAAAGGAACAGATTCAAAAACACAGGACCATCCGGAAAATTGGAAAACAGGTTTATGATAATTAGAAAAATATTAATGCAAGAATAACAGTTATAATACCGGAAATGCCAATGGCAATGCCACTCATTGCACCTTCTACATCGCCAAGTTCTACAGCTTTGGAAGTACCGACTGCATGGCTGCAGGCTCCAATAGATACACCGGCGATGGTTGCATTATCTATTCTGAAGATTTTGATTAGATAAGGACAAAGGATAGAACCAAGGATTCCTGTTATTACAACAGCAGCAACTGTAATAGAAGGAATTCCGGATAGCTGAGAGCTAATTTCCATGGCAATAGGTGTTGTAACGGATTTTGGCAGAAGTGAGAATCTAAGAGATTCATCAATCTGAAATAATTTACATAAAAAATGAACACTGAACGTGGAAGTCAGAGCACCTGCAAGACATCCTGTCAGTACAGGAATCAGGTTTTTCTTTAATAGCGGAAACTGTCGAAAGATGGATAATCCAAGAGCAGCAGTTGCAGGAGCAAGAAACATACTAATAAACTGTCCGCCTTCATTATATGTGTTAAAAGGAATAGAACAAAGCTTAAGCAGTAAAATCATAAATCCGATAGTTAAAAGGAGAGGATTTAAAATTGCAAGCTTTGTTTTTTTATTTATAAGCGAAAATAATTCAAAAATCATTACGGATAAACCGATGGAAAACAAAGGATTTTCCATGAATTCTTTTATAAGATTCATATTATTTACCTTCTTTCTTTTGTAATTTGATAACTAGTTTCATTGTATACGCAGTTGCAAGAAATGTAAAAATTGTAGTGATAAAACAAATAAACAAAAAAATAATCATTTTTCCTTTTAATAAATCATATTTTTCCATAATGGCAATACCGGCAGGAAGAAATAAAAAAGCCATATTTTGAAGAAGAAAATCTGCTGCATCTGAAATGTGTTCTTCTTTTAATATGTGAGATAGTAAAAAGAATAATACGAGAAACATACTCATGATAGTGCCTGGAAATGTAAATGGAAGGAGTTTTGCAAGAAAATCCCCTAAAATACAGATAAAAAATAAAATGCTCAATTGAAATAAGTGTTTCATTTGTGTTCCTTTCTAAGTAAATAGTAAATGTTGTGTTTGCAGAAAATATACAGGTCTTCATTATGATTAACGAAATCTTTTCCAGGGACAAATTTGGAATAACATTTATCTGCTGTTGCGGGAATTCTGATACTCTTATCTACCATTGATCCCATGGCTTTTGGAAGAACAATATCTTCTTCAGGCAAGTAATAATAGTCTTCTGGATTTGGATAATAATGTTTAAGTAATCCATTCTGGTAATAGCAGATAAAGGTGGCAGAAGTATCTTTGATTGATAAGTTCATACAATCCTTTTCTAATACTAAAGGTTTTGACCAGGGCTGTTTTAAAGATATACTAATTTCCAGACAATCTTCTTTCTGTTTACATCTGGTAATCTGAAATTCACCTTTTTCTAAAGAGAGATAACATGTCAGTGATGAGACTGATACTAAACCGGTTAAATCCTCTCTATTATGAAGTAAAAGCAGTTCTTTTAATTCAGTATTCCCCGTTTCCAGAAATGTCTGATAAGTTTTAATGATTTTTTTTCCTGTCAGATTATCATTTCGTATAATCCCTAAATAATTTTCTAAATCTTTTTGTCTGAATCTCTTCATTGGGAAAAGATGGCGAAAAGGTGAAAGAACCTGATAGAGATCTATGTGTTTCATATGATCCAGTGGATTATCCAAATGATATTCTCTGATTTTAGATTCTAAAAAAGGAAGATCAAATGTGGTTCCATTATAAGATATTAAAGTATCATAGGAAACAATATAATCAAGAAAATCTTTAAGAATCTCCTTTTGTGAAAAACCGTCTTTATTAAACCATTGCAGGATAGTACCATCAAAATGGCAGCAGCCAATGAGAGTAATTGCTGAAACATCAGGACTAAGACCGGTTGTTTCAATATCAAAAAATAAATATTTTTTTTCGTTAAACATAAAGATTTCCTCCTGCACATGCGTTTCTAATTATAGACTTATAAATTATATTTTGCAATCCCATAACAGCAATTCATAGTCCTTCAGACTGGACTCGCTTCGCTCGATAAGGTATAATACCTAGAATGGGTGAATTATATGCGAAGGAGGAACTGTTGTGATTTCATATATTAAGGGGATACTGGCGGCTGTTTATTCAGATGGTATTATTCTTGAAAATCAGGGGATAGGATATCGTTTGATGATGCCTATGAATATGGAGCGTTTTCCTGGGATTGGTCAGGAAATGAAAGTTTATACCCATATGCATGTAAGAGAAGATGATATTAGTCTTTTTGGTTTTCGTTCTAAAGAAGAGCTGGAGGCCTTTGAATTGCTGATAGGAGTTAATGGAATTGGTCCTAAAGTGGGATTATCGGTTCTTTCTACGTTAACTGTATATGAATTAAAGATAGCGGTCATGAGTGAAGATGTTAAAACGATTTCTACTACACCAGGTCTTGGACCTAAAGGTGCGAAAAAGCTGATTTTAGAGTTAAAAGATAAGCTGGATTTTGAAGAGATGGAAGAGGATGGGTCTGGTATGGAAATATTTCAGGAACCGGCAGATGAAAATGATTCTGTTATGGTTACTATTGAAGGACTTGTTAGTCTTGGATATTCTAAAACAGAAGCTGCGATGGCTGTGAAAAAAGTTGAGGACGCAGCATCCTATGAACCGGAGGAATTGTTAAAGAAGGCATTAAAAAATATCATGATATAGGTGGGAAATATGATGGATCGAGTGATTTCCACAGAATTAGTGGAGGAAGATATTACAATTGAAAATCATCTGCGTCCGCAGAAACTGACAGATTACATTGGACAGGAAAAAGTAAAGGAGAATCTGAAGATTTTTATTGAAGCAGCCAAAAGCCGTGGTGAGTCTTTAGATCATGTATTGTTTTATGGACCGCCAGGACTTGGGAAAACCACTCTTGCTGGAATCGTTGCCAATGAAATGGGGGTTCACCTAAAGGTAACCAGTGGACCTGCAATTGAAAAGCCGGGAGAAATCGCAGCATTACTTAATAATCTTCAGGAAGGTGATGTATTGTTTATCGATGAGATTCATCGTCTGAATCGCCAGGTAGAAGAAGTACTTTATCCGGCAATGGAGGATTATGCAATAGATATTTTGGTTGGAAAAGGACAGGCAGCCAGATCTATTCGTCTGGAACTGCCTAAATTTACTCTGGTTGGGGCTACAACCAGAGCTGGTATGCTGACAGCTCCTTTAAGAGATCGATTTGGTGTAGTAAATCGTCTGAATTTTTATAATAGTGAAGAGTTAAAGACGATTGTTCAAAGATCAGCTCAGGTACTTAATATTGAAATAGACCAGCAAGGGGCATTGGAAATAGCACGAAGATCGAGGGGAACGCCGAGACTTGCCAACAGGCTGTTAAAAAGGGTTAGAGATTTTGCGCAGGTAAAATACGATGGAAAGATCACACTGGAAGTGGCAGTTGATGCATTGAATCATTTAGAGGTTGATACAATGGGGTTGGATCAGACAGACCGTACATTATTGCTGACAATGATGGATACTTTTGAAGGAAAACCTGTCGGTTTAGATACATTGGCTGCAGCAATAGGTGAGGATTCAGGTACTATAGAGGATGTTTATGAACCGTATTTGATTCAAAATGGATTAATTCAGCGGACTCCAAGAGGAAGAATGCTGACCAGATGTGCATATGAACATTTTGGAAAAACCGTACCAGAAGGGAAATAAAAATGAAAAGAGAAATTGAGGTATTAGCACCTGCAGGTTCCATGGAATGCATGAAAGCAGCAATTGTAAACGGAGCGGATGCAGTATATCTTGGTGGAGAAATGTTTGGTGCAAGAGCATATGCTGGAAATTTTTCTCAGGAAGAATTATGTGAGGCTATTGATTATGCACACTTATTTGGAAAAAAGATATTTCTGACAATTAATACATTAGTAAAGGAAAAAGAACTCCCTTTATTGGTAGACTTCTTAAAGCCTTACTATGAACAAGGTCTGGATGCTGTTATTGTTCAGGATTTCGGAGTGTTTGCAACTGTTCGCAGACATTTTCCTGATTTGGAAATTCATGCCAGTACCCAGATGACAATTACAGGAATAAATGGTGCAAGATTAGTAAAAAAAATGGGAGCCAAAAGGGTCGTTCCAGCAAGAGAACTGTCGCTGGAAGAAATTAAAGAAATAAAAGATGATACAGGGCTGGATATGGAGTGCTTTGTTCATGGAGCTCTTTGTTATGGATACTCTGGACAGTGTTTTATGAGTAGTATGCTTGGAGGGAGAAGTGGAAATCGAGGCAGATGTGCAGGAACGTGTCGTTTGCCTTTTCAGATGAAAGGGAAAAAACATACAAAGAATTCGTATCCACTTAGTCTGAAAGATTTATGTACCATAGAGAATCTTCCGGAAATACTGAATCATGGAGTTGATTCTTTAAAAATTGAAGGACGAATGAAAGGTGCCAGATATGTAGGTGAAGTAACAAGGATTTACAGAAAATATGTAGATTTATATCTTTCAGGCAATACTTATATTGTAGAGGATCAAGACAAAAAAATCTTAATGGAATTGTTTAATCGTGGCGGATTTACCGATGGTTACTATGGTCAGTATCATGGCAGACAAATGATGAGTATGAAGCGTCCGGATCATCAGGGAATGCTTGTTGGGAAAATTAAAAAAATAAATAAAGGAAAACTTGTTTTTACTGCAAAAGAGGAAATACACAAGGGAGATATTATGGAATTAAGGATATCTTCTACAGAGAAGGTAGAATTGACCAGTCCATCAGATTGGGAAAAAGGAAGTTTTGTCACCCTAAATGGACAGAAAATGAAAAAACTGTATTGTGGTATGGAAATTTTCAGAACCAGAAATCAGCAGTTAACACAGAAGATTGATAAGAGTCTGAAATTAAAAAAGCAAGAAAATCTTAAGGGAAAAATCATACTTCATTCAGGCGAATGTGCTAAATTATGGATAGAAAATGGAAGAGAGGCTGTTTGTGTAGAAGGACCAATGATAGAAAAGGCTCAAAAACAGACAGCAGATAAACAGCAAATTATGAAACAGCTATCCAAAACAGGAGAAACTCATTATCATTTCACTGATTTACAGGTAGAAATGGATTCAGATATTTTTGTACCAGGTTCACTATTGAAAAAATTAAGAAGAGATGCTTTTGATGCATTAGATAAAAAGCAGATACAAGCATATCGACGAAGTTACAAAAAACCGGATGAAGAAGTAATCAGACAGCTGAGATCTTGTTATTCTGAGCCAGAGATTACGGTTTCTCTTGAAAATGTTAATCTTGTTCCGACTGTTTTAAAATATTCTAACGTACAGAATGTGTATCTGTCATGGATGAATCTAAAACAGAAGAAACAGCCAAAGCAGATTGTGGAACAGATATGTCAATCAGGAAAATCATGTTATATAATGCTACCTCAAATTGCAAGAAAGCAGCAGATGGAGGAAATTCAAAATAAAAAACGGCTGCTTTTCTCAAAAAATGTCAAAGGATTGGTGGTACGTAATATTGAGGAATTATCATGGCTTCTACAAGAGTCTTATAACGGGAAACTGGTGTTGGATTATATGGTATATGGATACAATAAAAAAGCAGTGGACACATTAATGAAAATGTATCCAGGTGAGGTTCGCATCACATATTCAGTGGAATGTAATCGACAGGAATTAAAGGATTTAGAATGTTACAATGGGGAACTGATTTTTTATGGTTATCTTCCGTTGATGGTTTCAGCCCAGTGTGTAAAAAATAATCTTCTAGGATGTGATCAGAAAGAAGAATGGTTAACCTTAACCGATCGATATCAAAAGGAGTTCTACGTTAAGACTTGTTGTAGCGACTGTATAAATGAAATCTATAATGGACAACCGATTTGGCTTGGAACAGAGCAGGAATTGGTGGAAGATCTGCAGCCAGAAGCATGTCGGTTTCATTTTACAAAAGAAACACCAGAGGAAGCAGATTATATTTTAAATACCATAGAAGAAATACAGAAAGGAAAAAATGTTTCTCCACTCAGTGATTATACAAAGGGTCATATGAATAGAGGAATTTTGTAGGTGAAGGTATGATACAGATTGTCACGGTCATTGCAAAATATTTAATTTTAATCATGTGTCTGGTTTATACATTATCCTGTTTTACTATGTTTAGACCTAAAAACAGGGAAAGACAGGGAGATCTTCTTGATAACCAGGTGATTTATATGTTTATTTTCCTGTTTCTGTGCTATGCAGTTTTATTTTTAAGAAGTTTTGATTTGAAAATTTTAATATTTTTTGCAGCTCAGGTCGTATTTTTTGAAATTATGATGATTTTATTTCCTAAAATCTATAAGCGATGTTCCAGACTGCTGATTAATAATACCTGTTTTTTGCTTGGAGTAGGATTTGTTATTTTAACAAGGTTATCATTTGAACTGGCCATGAAACAATTTGCTATTGCAGCGATAAGTCTTATTGCCACTTCACTTATTCCTTTAATGATGCAAAAAATATCGTTTTGGAGTAAACTGGGATGGTTTTATGCTATTGCAGGGTTTGTACTCCTTGCATCAGTTTTTGTAATAGGGGTTCAGAAAAATGGCTCCTATAATTGGGTTCGTATCGGACCTTTGGCGTTTCAGCCATCAGAATTTGTAAAAATTATATTTGTTTTCTTTTCGGCAGCACTGTTATCAAAGGCAAAAGAGTTTAGAGATTTAGTCAAAATAACTGTAATTGCTGCGTTATATGTCCTTGTTCTGGTAGTTGAAAAAGACTTAGGTGGAGCATTATTATATTTTGTAATATATCTTATGATGCTGTATGTTGCCACTGCAAAACCATCTTATTTGTTAGGAGGACTGGCGGCAGGCTCACTGGCAGCAGTGATTGCCAATCTTTTATTCTCTCATGTTCAGATTCGGGTGGCAGTCTGGAGAGATCCTTTTTCTATGATTGAAGGACGAGGAACACAGGTTTGTCAGTCTCTTTTTGCCATAGGTACAGGAGGATGGTTTGGCATGGGCCTTGGTATGGGGCGTCCATTTGATATACCGGTACGAGAATCAGATTTTATATTCTCGGTTATTAGCGAAGAATTCGGTGCGATTTTTGGACTATGTCTGATTTTTGTATTGATTAGCTGTTTCATATTATTTATGGATATTTCTACCAGAAGCAGAAAGTTATTTAATAAATTACTCTGCCTTGGATTTGGAGTATGTTTTCTGTTTCAGGTATTTTTAAGTATTGGTGGTGTTACAAAATTTATTCCATCAACAGGGGTTACCATTCCTTTGGTAAGCTATGGAGGAACTTCAGTTGTTAGTACATTGATTATTCTGAATATTATTCAGGGATTGCATATGTTAGCAGATAGCGAGGAAGAAGAACATGAACGTATTAAAGCGGAAGAAGCAAAAGAATATGGAAGAGAATCCGTTACAGAAAGACCAATGGGAAAAACCAGGAAAGAAAAGAAGAGCTAACCGTCAAATCTTGCAGATAACCTATATTTTTGTTGGATTATTTCTGGCACTGATTGGTTATATTATTCATTTTGTTGCAATTGACAGTAAAGAAGTTATCACGGACTCTCACAATCTGAGACTTCAGGAACTAGAAAAAACAGTTGTTCGCGGGAAAATCATCAGTAGTGATGGACAGGTACTTGCTCAGACTATTACAGAAAATGGTGAAGAAGTGAGAGATTATCCTTATGGTCGAATGTTTGCACATGTTGTTGGATACAATGATAAAGGGAAATCGGGGCTGGAATCAAAGTGTAACTTTGATCTGTTAACATCCAATGCAAATATTTTTTCACAGATTACAAGTAATTTAAGTGGACAAAAAAGTATTGGAGATAATGTATATACCACATTGGATACCAAAGTTCAAAAAGCTGCCTACAATGCTCTTCAGGGACAAAAAGGAGCAGTGGTAGCTATGGATCCGGAAAGTGGAAAGATATATGCCATGGTTTCTAAACCGGACTTTCGTCCGGGGCTGGTAAAGGAAAACTGGCAGGAATTAAATGAGAGTGAGAGTTCTCTTTTGTTAAATCGTGCAACTCAGGGACTTTATCCACCGGGATCCACCTTTAAAGTAGTAACAGCTTTGGAATATATGAGAGAACATGAAGACGATTATCAGGATTTCAGATATACATGTAATGGATCAACACAGGTAGGTGATCTGACTATTCATTGTTATGGAGGAGCAGTTCATGGAACAGTGGATTTGGAAGAAGCTATGGAGAAATCCTGTAATACTGCATTTGTGCATATGGCACAGTCTTTAAATAAAGGAAAATTTTCAGAACTGGCAAAAGATCTGATGTTTGATTCCAGAGTACCAATAAATTTACTGGCAAATAAAAGTCGTTTTTCTTTTAACAAGAATTCTGGTATCAATGAGTTGGCGCATACGGCAATTGGTCAGGGTGAGACATTGATTACACCTCTCCAGAATGCTATGGTCATGTGTGCGATTGCCAATAATGGTGTTATGATGCAGCCATATCTGGTGAATCAGGTAAAAAATATTGATGGTGGTGTAATTAAAGAGACAAAAACAAAAGAAATATCCAATCCTTTAACAGAAACAGAATGTACAAAGTTAAAGAAAATGCTTCGAAAGGTTATTACCCAGGGAACTGGAACCAGAGCTTATTCATCACAATATCTGGTTTATGGAAAAACAGGTTCTGCTGAATATAACAGTGCAAAGGATTCTCATGCATGGTTTATTGGATGTGCGGAGAAAAGCGGGAAAAAGATTGTTGTCAGTGTACTTGTGGAAGATGGTGATTCTGGAGGACGAGTTGCAGCACCAGTGGCTGATAAAGTTTTCCATGCTTTTTTTGACTGATGGACAGTTGAAATCATCTAATAATCACGGTATAATATTCTCAGAGATAAGGACACACATTGGTCAGAACCAGAAAGAATGTTCTGAAGACAGGAGGTTGTTATGACAAAGGCAACGAGCTGTGGTGGTGTCGTAATATTTAGAGGAAAGATTTTGCTGTTGTACAAAAGCTACAAGAACCGTTACGATGGCTGGGTACTTCCAAAAGGTACTGTTGAGAAAGGAGAAACACACGAGGAGACCGCTCTCAGGGAAGTAAAAGAAGAGACGGATGTGGATGCTTTGATTGTTAAATATGTTGGAAAAAGTGAATATTCTTTTTATTCTTTTCATGAACAGATTGTGAAAAGTGTTCACTGGTATTTAATGGAAGCGGGAAATTATCATTCCAAACCGCAGAAAGAAGAGTTTTTCGTGGACTCAGGGTACTACAAATTTCACGAGGCTTACCACTTATTAAAATTCCCAAATGAGAAGGAGATTTTGAAAGAAGCATATGAAGAATATAAAAGGTTAAAATCTTCTAACCGATGGGGAAGCAGATAGTATTATTAAGAAAACTGTTGTGAAGCAACTGACAGATCAGTTGTTTTACAGCAGTTTTTTTACATTGGGAAAGAACTTATCTGCCTTGTTTTTATTGACAAAATAGTACGAAAATTTTATAATCAAAGCACAAAATAAAATTTCGTATAAATACAAATACATAAAATATATTTTTGTGTGTATAAAAAATTTTACCAGATACTAAACTGTAACATAAGATGTTAGAGGTATATGAATGAAACAACGAATTATGGGGATTTTTGTGGCATTTATAGTGATGACATCCACCTTTGTCTATGGAAATCAGCCAGAAGCAATTGTAACTTCTACGGTACCAACGCTATCTTTATCGGCAAAATCTGCGGTTGTGATGGAGGCAGGAAGCGGCACAATAATTTATGAGAAAGAAAAAGATAAAAAACTTCCGCCGGCGAGTGTAACCAAAGTTATGTCGTTGCTTTTAATATTTCAAGAAATCGACAGTGGGCGTCTGAAACTTGGAGATGAGGTAACGGTCAGTGAACATGCAGCATCTATGGGTGGATCACAGGTATTTTTAGAGCCTTCAGAAGTACAAAAAGTGGAAACACTGATTAAATGTGTGGTAATATCCAGTGCTAACGATGCAGTTGTTGCATTGGCAGAACATATCGCAGGAAGTGAGGAAGGTTTTGTTAAAAGAATGAATAAAGAAGCAAAAAAGCTTGGAATGAATCATACAACTTTTAAGAATGCCTGTGGTTTAGATGAGAAAGGTCATGTAACAACTGCATATGATATCGCACTTATGTCAAGAGAATTAACAACAAAGCATCCGGATATTTTCAAATATACAAAAATATGGATGGATTCTTTTACACATACCACAAGAAAAGGAACAAAGGAGTTTAGTCTTAGTAATACTAATAAGATGATTCGACAGTATAATGGATGCACGGGATTAAAAACAGGAAGTACCAGTGTTGCAAAATTCTGTCTTAGTGCAACTGCCACCAGAAATGGAGTAGATATGATCGCAGTGGTTATGGCAAGTGATGATTCAAAGGCAAGAATAAAAGATGCAAGTGCACTGCTAGATTATGGATTTGCTAATTGTCAGGTTGTTGAAGACACTATTTCAGCAAAAGAAATTGGGAAAATTCCAGTCATAAAAGGAAAAAAAGAGACAGTGTCCTATCCATCTGAAATTAAAACAAAAATTATAAATATTAAGGGTGATCAAAAGAAAATCAAAAAGGAGATAAAAATATATCCAATAACAGCTCCTGTAAAAAAAGGACAGAGGATTGGAATAATTATATATAAAAGAGGAGAAGATGTTCTAATTAAAAAGGATATCAAAGCTACTGAAAATGTGGAAAAGATGAACTACCTTAGTTGCCTTTTGAAAGTTGCAGAAAACTTTTTTTAAAACAATACACTAAATTTCTTCTGGCTGGAAAATGACAACATTAATTATTCTGTATTCGCTCATTATAATAAGCTCATGAAACAAAGAAACGCAGGTTTTTAAAGGAGGATTATAATGAGCGAATCTTGGTTAAAACTTGAAGGTAAGACAGTAATTGTTACTGGAGGTGCTTCTGGTATTGGAAAAGCAGTGGCACAGGGATTTCTGAATGTGGGAGCCAATGTGGTGATTTCTGACATGGCTCCTGAGGCTCCCGAAATGGATGAAGCAGAAGGAAAACTTCTGTATGTAAAGACTGACGTAACAAAAGTTGCAGATGTTGAGGCAATGGTTGAAAAAACAAAAGAAACATTTGGAACAATTGACGTGCTGATCAATAATGCAGGAATTAATATCCCTAGACTTCTGGTTGATCCAAAGGATCCGAAAGGACAGTATGAATTGGATGAAGCAGTTTGGGACAAAGTTTGTAATGTTAACTTAAAAGGTGTATTTTTTTGTGCACAGGCCGTTGGCAGAGTGCTGGTAGAAAAGGGAGAAGGAGTTATCATTAACATGTCTTCTGAAAGTGGTCTGGAAGGTTCTGAAGGACAAAGTGTATATGCAGCATCCAAAAATGCGGTAAATTCATTGACAAGATCTTGGGCGAAAGAACTTGGAAAACAGGGAGTCAGAGTTGTTGGAGTTGCACCTGGAATCATGGAAGCTACAGGTCTTCGTACAATAGCTTATGAATCTGCATTGGCATATACCAGAGGTATTACAGTAGACGACTTAAGAGCTGGATATGCAAAAACATCAACAACACCACTTGGGCGTTCAGGCAAACTTTCTGAAGTTGCAGATATGTGTGTATACCTGGCAAGTGAAAGAGCATCTTATGTTCATGGTGTTACAGTCAATGTTGCTGGAGGAAAAACCAGAGGATAAGAAATTTAACTGAAAGGATAAATATGAAGCTTTTTTTGGAAGAAAACAGAATATCATCAATTCTAAAAAATATTGAGATGCAGTCTGTTTGTAATGTGGAAACACTTGCAGGAAAGTTGAATGTGTCGTCAAAGACTATCCGAAATGATATTAAAGAATTGAATTGTCTTCTGGGAGGATATGCATGTATTAGCAGTCAAAAGGGTAATTATAAATTAATTGTTTTTGAGCAAAAAGGTTATAAAGAAATTCGAAACAAAATATATCAGCAGGATGATTTGTTTAATTCAGCACAGATCAGAATGGCTTATCTGTTCTGGCAGCTAATGGATGCTAAAGAACCATATCTTACAGATGATTTGTCTGAAGAGATGAAAGTTGCACGGACGACAACTATTGGTGACTTGAACAGGCTTCGTAAGATTATCGATAAATATCAGTTAAAGATTAAAGGAAAAGCTAATACAGGATTAACCCTGATTGGCGATGAACTGCAAATACGAATGTTCCTGATGGAAAATATTTATGAACAATTATATTTAAACTTTCCATTGGGACAAGTAGTAAGAGAAAAATTGTTTGAATTTCAAAAAAAGCTTTCTCTGGATGCTTTAGGATTTAGTTTTTTCTTCCGTTTTTTTGTTGTTATGATACATCGGGTGGAAAGTGGACACCTAATAACCAATTTAGAAGATAAGTATTTGGAATTATATCAAAATCAGGCATATGAAATCGTAGATGATTTTTTAAATGAGATAGAAAAAGTTAAAGGCTATAGTATACCAAAAGAAGAAAGGATTTTTCTATGTATTTCAGTGGCGGGAATGAGAACACCGGCAAACATAAAAGAAATTGAACAAAGAATTAATATTTCAGAAGATGTGGCAGAACTTATTATTGAGATGCTCGACAGAATTAAGTCAGAAATGAATGTAACGGTAATTGCCAATGAATTGTTTGATGATTTTGTGTATCATGTTTTTTTCATGATCAACCGGTTAAAATATGGGTTTCATATACATAATTCAATGACAGATGATTTTAAAGACAAATACAGTGTTGCTTTTAAGATGGCAGAAATAGGGAAAGAGGTTATTGAGGAGAGAGAAGGCATTAAGATAACGGAAGATGAAATGGCTTTTCTTGCAGCATATTTCGGAGTATTTTTGATTGAGCAGGAACCAGAACAAAAGAGATGTAAGATTGCGATTGTTTGTGGTTCAGGTAAGATCATTGGAAGATTGTTAGAAATTCAGTTGAAAAAATTATTTGATGTAGAACCTGAATTTGAGTTTTTCTATAACGGAAATTTTCAGGAAGATAAAAATGATCCTTTTGATTTTGTGGTTACAACAACAGAAATTGATATGGATACAAAAGCTCCTGTTATTTTTATGGAAGAAGTATTTGATAAAGAATATATTCAAAGAAAATTTGAGAACATTAAATATCTGTCTGATGCAGGAAGAGATATCAGGAGAGGAATTGATTCTCTTTTCTTAAATCTATTAGATGATGGAAGCTTTTTTATACTGGATTCTCAAAAATCTTATGAAGAAAATGTTGATAGTATGGCTACAACTTTAATCATGCAGGGAGAGATTGATAAGGATTTTGCAGAAAGAATTCATCAGAGAGAACAGTATTCAACAATGATTTTAGATCAGTATGTTGCGTTCCCTCATACAAAGAATATGTTAAATAAATTAACATTGGCATTAGGTGTATTTCCGGAGAAACTTACCGATGAAGAATATAAAGATGTAAAATTGGTTATTATGCTGGGGATTCCGGAAGAAATGGAGAATGACATGGTTCTTGTAAGACTTTATGATGATATTCTGACCGTAACAAAGGATTATCATATAATAGAAAAAATTCAAACAATGAAAAGCTACAGAGAATTATTATTGTATATTGCAGAAGAAAATAATATTTTTAGATAATGAAAAAGGAGGAAGAAGATGTCTTATTTTATGATCGTTGCAGTTGGCTTTTTTGTCGCATTAATGCTGCAGTTTTTGCTGCAGATGATTCAGATGAAAAGTTTTAACAAATATTATAGTAAGCTTCGGAAAATGGGAAGGGTTGCTATTGGTAAAGCAAAAGGTGGATTTTATGCTGGTGCTATTGTCATGTTTGCAATCGATCAGGACGGAATGATACTGGATGGCTGTTTTATGAGAGGATTTACAATGTTGGCAAAATTTAAAGAATGGAGTTTCTTTAACGGAGTAAATGTTGGATCTATTAAAAAAGAACATTGTAGTACCATCGGAGTATCGTTAAGAAGAGCTGTCTTAGACGCTTCTTCCAATTATAACACGATTATGAGTGGAGGCGAAATCTTAGAAAAACCGGGACTTTTAACGAGAATCGGAGATAAAATCTACGGTATAAATAAGAAAAAAGCCTGAATGAAAGGAGTTATTTTATGAATGCTATTATAAAAGCTGCGTCAGGATTTATGGGATTATTCGATACAGGAGCTGAAACTTTTATCAGCTGGGTGTCTGGAATTGTGCCAAAAGTATTGCTGCTGTTAATTTTGATGAATACAATTATTGCATTAATTGGACAGGATCGTGTCAATAAATTCGCAAAAGTTTGTTCCAAAAATGTTATTTTAGCATATGGTGTTTTACCATTCATTTCAGCATTTATGCTGGGAAATCCTATGGCATTATCTATGGGAAAATTTTTACCGGAGAGAATGAAGCCAAGCTACTATGCTTCAGCATCTTATCATTGTCATACAAATAGCGGTATTTTTTCTCATATTAATCCAGGTGAAATTTTTATTTATCTGGGAATTGCTCAGGGAATTCAGACTCTTGGCCTGGATATGACAGAATTAGGACTGCGTTATATGCTGGTAGGTCTGGTAATGAACTTTTTCTCAGGATGGGCAACTGATTTTACAACAAAGATTGTTATGAAACAGCAGGGCATTGAATTAAGTAATGAATTGAAATAGGAGCAAATCGTATAGGAGGAAAACTATGTCAGAATATAGAGCAATTACAATCAAACAAGGTAGCGGAGGGTTTGGTGGACCTTTAACTGTAAAACCGCAAGAGGGAAAAGATGTATTATTATATATTACAGGGGGTGGAGCTGAACCAGATATTTTACAGAAAATCGTAGAATTAACAGGATGTCGACCTGTAAATGGATTTAAAACAACAGTTCCAGAAGAAGAAATTTTTCTTGTAATCATTGACTGTGGTGGAACCCTTCGTTGTGGAATTTATCCTCAGAAGAGAATTCCAACGATCAATATTAACCCTGTTGGAAAATCTGGTCCAATGGCTAAGTATATAACAGAAGATATTTATGTTTCTGGAGTAACAAATAAAGAAATAGTATCTGCAGATGGAGAAGCCGAACCAATAAAGGAAGCAGCGCCTGCAAAAGAAGAAAAAGAATTTAAATATAGTGCAGATAAAAAGGTATCTGAAACTATGGGTGGATCTTCAAATTCAAGTATTATTCAGAAAATCGGTATGGGCGCAGGAAAAGTAGTTGCAACCTTTAACAGTGCCGCTAAAGAATCTGTAAATACAGTGTTACATACAATTCTTCCATTTATGGGATTCGTATCTCTTCTGATTGGTATCATTCAGGGATCTGGATTTGGAAACTGGTTTGCAAAACTTTTGCAGCCATTATGCGGAAATATTATTGGTTTAGTAATTCTTGGATTTATTTGTTCTATTCCGTTTTTAAGCTGTCTCCTTGGACCAGGAGCTGTAATTGCTCAGATCGTTGGAACTTTGATCGGTGTTGAAATTGGAAAAGGAAATATTGATCCAAGTCTGGCACTTCCAGCGCTGTTTGCAATAAATACACAGTGTGCATGTGACTTTGTTCCAGTAGGACTTGGTCTTGCAGAAGCAGATCCGGAAACAGTAGAAGTTGGTGTTCCATCTGTATTATATTCAAGATTTATTACCGGTGTACCTAGAGTTTTGGTTGCTTTTGTAGCAAGTTTTGGACTTTATAGTAAATAATAAATTAAGTTAAAAGAAAGGAAAATAGTATGATGTATCAGGTAACGATTAAAGGAAAAGGAGCTATGGTTGATGCATTTTGTGGCGAAGGTATCTTTGTTACATTTGGTGATAATGCTCCGGACACACTAAAAGATTTTTGTTATTCTATTGATGTGGCCCCGGTAAATGGAGAAGTAAAACCAGGCTGCAAACTTGTTATTGATGGAAAAGAATTTGAAATTGTCAAAGTCGGAGAAGTTGCAAATGAAAACCTTGCAAATTTAGGACATGTTACATATAACTTTAATGGAATTGATGGAGAATGTCTTCCAGGAACAATCTGTGTTGAAAAGGCAGAGCTTCCGGCTCTTGATATCGGAAGCACCATTGCAATCGTTGAATAGGCTATTTTCCTGACTTAAAAGAAAATAAACATCTTTTATAGGCTGATGTAAATGTAGATGAGTTTTAATTATCTACTTTTCATCAGCTTTTTTATTACATAGGAAATTCCTTTGAATTTTCTATATAATAAAATCAATCCGCCAGGGGCTATGGGTTGTATTTTTTTCATACATTTAGTACAATAACAAAAGACGAAAAATTTAAGAATGACATGAAAAGGAGTGTTTATGATTCCTTTATTAACAGTAGTTGCTGTAGTTTTTTTTGTATCCGTTGTTACGGTGATGGTAATTGTCAGTAACATCGAGAATAAAAAACTTACAGTGGAGAATTATACAATTTCATCTATTAAGATTCCCAGATCCTTTGATGGATTCAGGATTGTTTTCTTGACGGATTTGCATTGTAATGAATTTGGAACAGACAATTCACGATTGATCGAGAAAATTGATCAATGTTGCCCCAACTTGATTTTAGTAGGTGGTGATATGGTTGTTGGAAAAGAGAATCAGTCTACAGATGTTCCGTTGAGGCTGATGAGAAATCTGGCAGAAAAATATCTGGTTTATTATGCTGATGGGAATCATGAGATGAAACTGATGCGCAATGAAGAAATATTTGGCCTCCGGTATAAAGAATATGTTCATCAGCTGAAAGAGTATGGTGTCCAGCATATTTCCAATGAGACAATTGTATTGGAGCAGGATGGAGGATATATTTCACTGACAGCATTAGATCTGGACAAAAGGTTTTACCAGAGGTTCCGGATTCCAGATATGACCAGGGAAGATATAGTGGAAGTGATTGGGAAAGAACCGGATAGGTTATTTCGGATTCTTCTTGCACATAATCCAAACTATTTTAAAGCATATGCCCAGTGGGGAAGTGATGTTGTTCTTTCAGGACATTTTCATGGAGGAATGATTCGTATACCGGGCATTGGCGGAGTTATTTCGCCACAATTTCAGCTGTTTCCCAAATATGATGCAGGAGAATATCACCTGGGAGACAGTACAATGATTTTAAGTCGGGGACTTGGAAATCATTCTATTAAACTGCGCTTATTCAATAAACCGGAGATATCCTGCATTATATTAAAAAGACAGGAGAATGCAGATGGCAATTGATGTTAAGTTGAATGTATTTGAGGGTCCTTTGGATCTTCTTCTTCATTTAATAGAGAAAAACAAAGTTGATATTTATGATATTCCCATTTCGGAAATTACAGAACAGTATTTAGATTATATCCGGGAGATGGAAGAGGAAGATCTGGATGTTATGAGTGAGTTTCTTGTGATGGCAGCGACACTTTTGAAAATCAAGGCCAAGATGCTTCTTCCTGTACAGGAAGAAGAAGGAGAAGAGGGCGATCCGAGAGAAGAACTTGTACGCAGATTGATAGAATATAAGATTTATAAATATGCAGCCTGTGAGCTTAATAAGCAAAAGGAAGAAGCCGGGAAAAGTTTCTTTAGAGAGCAGCAGATTCCCGAAGAGGTGGTTGCCTATCGGGAACCAATAGACCCTTCGCAGGTTATTGGAGATGTGACACTGGAAAAACTTGGGGAGATTTTTCAGTTTGTTATGCGAAAACGTGAGAATAAGGTGGATCCTATCCGAAGTAATTTTGGTGAAATCCAGCAGGAAGAGATTAAACTGGAAGATAAGATTTATCAGGTGGAAATGTTTATTATACAGCATGGAGAGATCAGCTTTTTGGAATTACTGGATAGTCAGAAATCTAAAGAAGAAGTTGTGGTAACATTTCTATCGATTTTAGAATTAATGAAAATGGGGAAAATCCATGCCAATCAGGATTGTATTGGTGGAGATATTATAATAAAGACATTGGAGTAATTGAAAGAATGAAGCAAAAACAGGGGATGATTGAAGGCATTTTATTTTCTATGGGAGGAACAGTGTCAAAAAAGCAGCTGCTAGATGCCCTTGAGATAAATGAAGATGTACTTACATATCTAATAGATCAATTGAAAAAAGAATATGAAAGACAAGAAAGAGGAATCCGGATTTTAGAGTTAAATGATGGATATCAGCTATGTACAAAAACGGAATATTATGAGCAGCTGATTAAAATAGTGAAACATCCTAAAAAACCGAAACTTACAGATGTTATGCTAGAAACATTATCAATCATTGCTTATAAGCAACCGGTGACCAAACAGGAAATAGAAGCTATTCGCGGTGTGAAATGTGATCATCCGGTGAATAAGCTTTTGGAATATAATTTAATCTGTGAGGCCGGACGCCTGGATGCTGTGGGACGTCCGATTCTTTTTAAAACAACAGAAGAATTTTTACGATGCTTTGGTGTGTCATCAGTGAAAGAACTTCCGGTTATCCAAAAAGATAAAGTGGAAGATTTTAAAATGGAGGCACAGGAAGAAGTGAAATATGCTTTGGAAGAAGCAGAAAATGAAATGATGGAGGAGAAGTAGTATGGGTAAAATGACAGGAAATGAGTTTTTGGTAAAAGCACTTCAGGAAGAAGGTGTTGAAAAAATATTTGGTTATCCGGGGGCATGCGTTATTGATATATTTGACGAAATATATAAGCAGGATCAGATAGAGCTGGTTCTTCCAAGACATGAGCAGGGATTGATCCATGCGGCTGACGGATATGCAAGATCAACAGGAAAAGTTGGAGTCTGTCTTGCAACCAGTGGTCCTGGTGCGACCAATCTTGTAACAGGTATTGCTACAGCCAATTATGACAGTGTTCCTCTTGTATGTTTTACCGGACAGGTTGCAACCAGTCTGATTGGAAATGATACTTTCCAGGAAGTTGATATTGTTGGAGTAACAAGAAATATTGCAAAATTTGTAATTGTGGTTCGTAAAAGAGAGGATCTTAACCGCCTGATTAAGGAAGCTTTTTATATTGCACGTTCAGGAAAACCAGGTCCTGTACTTCTGGATCTTCCGAAAGATGTTATGGCAGAGCTTGGAAGTGATGAATATCCAGAAGAAGTTAATATTCGTGGATATAAACCAAATACAAAGGTTCATCATGGACAGATTATGAGAGCTATGGAGATGATCTACAAGGCAAAGAAACCATTATTTTTAATTGGTGGTGGAGCGAAGATTTCAGGATCAGCAGAAGAAATGACAAAATTGATGGAAATGCTGAAAATTCCAGTTGTAACTACAATTATGGGAAGAGGAACAGTGCCTACAAATCATCCATTATATTTCGGTAACATTGGTATGCATGGAAATTATGCGGCAAATGAAGCTGTTAACAATTGTGATCTGCTGATCTCCATTGGTACAAGATTTAATGACCGTATTACCGGCAAGCTGGGAACCTTTGCTTCAAAAGCAAAAATTATTCATATTGACATTGATACTGCCGCTATTTCAAAAAATGTTACAGTTGATGTACCGATTGTAGGAGATGCTAAGGAAGCAATTGAACTCATGTTAAATGTTGCAGAAAACGAGTCTTCTTGTGATACAGAGCGATGGCTGGAGACGTTGGATAGCTGGAATAGAAAAAATCCTCTTGTGATGGAGGAAAAAGATAAACTGATACCAAAACAGATTATTGATGCAATTAACCAGTTTTATACGGAACCAATCGTAACAACAGATGTTGGACAGAATCAGATGTGGACAACTCAGTTTCTTCAATTGTTTGGAAAACGTCAGATGCTAACATCCGGAGGTCTTGGTACAATGGGTTATGGATTGCCAGCGGCTATTGGTGCAGCTATTGGAAATCCAGGAAGAGAAGTTGTAGCTGTTTGTGGTGATGGTGGATTTCAGATGAATTCTCAGGAAATTGCAACAGCGGTAATCCAGGAACTACCTATTACAGTGTGTATTTTAAATAATGGATATCTTGGAATGGTGCGGCAGTGGCAGGATCTGTTTTACGGAAAGAAATACGCTGGTACATGTTTAAGAAGAAGAAAAAGCTGTGAACATTTCTGTGGCAATCGTAATGCAGAATGCCCTCCTTATACTCCGGATTTTGTAAAGCTGGCTGAAAGTTATGGTGCACAGGGAATTCGGGTATTTAATAAAGAGGAAATAATCCCTGCGTTTGAAAAAGCAAAAGAAAAGAAAGATGGTCCAACGATTATTGAATTTATTATAGAAGATGAAGAACTGGTTATGCCGATGGTAAAACCAAATGGATCAATTACAGATTTGATCATGAGTCGATAGGAGGGGAAAAGATGAAAAGAAAATGGTTATCTTTATTTGTTGAGAACCGTGTAGGTGTTCTTGCAAGAATTTCTGGTTTATTCTCAGGAAAATCATACAATATTCATAGTCTTACAGTTGGAGAGACAGAAGATCCAACTATGTCACGTATGACAATCTGTACAGATGCAGATGATAAAACATTTGAACAGATAAAAAAACAGCTCAACAGAAGTGTAGAAGTAATTAAGGTTATAGATTATACAGATGTTTCAATTAGAACCAAGGAGATTATGTATATAAAGGTAAAAGGAATTACTGAACGTCAAAGAGCTGAAATTTTTCAGATGGCAGAAGTCTTTCGTTTCCTGATCAAAGACATGGATAAAGATAGCGTATTAATAGAAGCAGTTCGTACCGAAACAAAAAATGATTCAATTTTAAAAGTATTTAAAGATCGTTTTACTAATATTGAAGTTGTACGCGGTGGTCCGGTTGCAATTGAATGCATCAGTATGCAGGATCGGTAAAAGAGAGCAGTTTTCTGCTCTTTTTTTATTACATAGAAAATTCTTTTGAATTTCCTATGTAATAAGAAATGTTCCGCACGGATGTGCAAAGGAAAGACTTTGTTACACTAAAATATATATTTGCATATGAAAAGATGTTTTGTTATTTTTTTCACGAAAATATTGCAGGAATTATGGACTAATGGGAGGAATTTATTAATTGATAAAAAAATATTTATCAATGAAAGCAAATTGTGTTAAAAAAAATACAATCTGGCATGAATGGTGTATACACTTAAAAACCGCGTTTTTATGCGATTTTTTTATATGTAAGATAATTCTTCGTAGCATTTTCTTAAATTATTAATTGAAATGAAATAAAGATTGTGATACTATTAACATATCGGTGGTAATACCACCCCAGCACAATAATCATATTTATGGAGGAGAATTGATATGGCAAAGAAAGTAGTTATTGCGGGTGCATGTCGTACAGCTATTGGTAAAATGGGCGGAGCATTAAGCACAACTCCAGCACCAGTTTTAGGATCTATCGTTATTAAAGAAGCTCTTAACAGAGCAGGCGTTCCAGCTGATCAGGTTGATCATGTATATATGGGATGTGTAATCCAGGCAGGATTAGGGCAGAACGTAGCTCGTCAGGCATCCATTAAAGCAGGACTTCCAATCGAAGTACCAGCAGTTACAGTTAACGTTGTTTGTGGTTCAGGACTGAACTGTGTAAATATGGCTGCACAGATGATTCAGGCAGGAGATGCTGATATCGTTGTTGCAGGTGGAATGGAAAACATGTCAATGGCTCCATATGCATTAATGAATGCACGTTTTGGATATCGTATGAACAATGGAGTTGCTGTTGATACAATGGTAAATGACGCATTAACAGATGCATTTAACAACTACCATATGATGATTACAGCAGAAAATGTTGCAGAACAGTGGGATCTGAAACGTGAAGAATTAGATGCATTTGCAGCTTCATCTCAGCAGAAAGCTGTAGCAGCTCAGGAAAGCGGAAGATTTAAAGATGAAATCGTTCCAGTTGAAGTTAAATCAAGAAAGAAAACAATCATTGTTGATACAGATGAAGGACCAAGAGCAGGAACAACAGCAGAATCTTTATCAGGATTAAGATGCTGCTCAGGAAAACCTGATGGTGTTGTTACAGCTGGTAATGCATCAGGAATCAATGATGGTGCAGCAGCAGTTGTAGTAATGAGTGAAGAAAAAGCTAAAGAATTAGGAGTAACTCCTATGGCTACATATGTAACAGGAGCACTTGGTGGTGTTGATCCTAAGATCATGGGTGTTGGACCAGTTGCATCTACAACAAAAGCTTTAGCTAAAGCAGATTTAACAATTGATGATATGGATTTAATCGAAGCAAATGAAGCTTTTGCAACACAGTCTTTAGCAGTTGCAAGAGATCTGAAATTTGATATGAGTAAAGTAAACGTAAACGGTGGAGCTATTGCTCTTGGACATCCTGTAGGAGCTTCTGGATGCCGTATTCTTGTTACACTGCTTCATGAAATGCAGAAGAGAGACGCTAAGAAAGGTCTTGCTACTCTGTGTATCGGTGGTGGAATGGGTTGTACAACAATCGTTGAAAGAGACTAATTTCAGGAAAGGAGAATTCTAAGATGGAATTCGTTACATATGAACAGGATGGTTTTGTAGGTATTGTTACAATCAATCGTCCTAAAGCATTAAATGCATTAAATAGTACAGTATTAAAAGAAATCGAAGCAACATTTGACGCTATCGATTTAGATGCGACAAGAGCTGTCATCTTAACAGGTGCAGGAGAAAAATCTTTCGTAGCTGGTGCTGATATCGGAGAAATGAGCACATTAACAGTTGAAGAAGGAGAAGCTTTTGGTAAAGTAGGTAATGATGTATTCCGTAAGATCGAAACATTCCCTATTCCTGTAATTGCTGCAGTAAATGGATTTGCATTAGGTGGAGGATGTGAAATCTCCATGAGTTGTGATATCAGACTTTGCGCTGATAATGCAATCTTTGGACAGCCTGAGGTAGGTCTTGGAATTACACCTGGATTCGGTGGAACTCAGAGACTTGCACGTTTAGTAGGGGCTGGAAAAGCAAAAGAAATGATTTACACAGCATTCAATATCAAAGCTGACGAAGCATTAAGAATCGGTCTTGTAAATGCAGTATATCCACAGGCTGAATTAATGGATGCAGCTAAAAAGATGGCTGCTAAGATTGCTAAAAATGCACCAATTGCAGTTCGTGCATGTAAAAAAGCAATTAACGAAGGTTTAGATGTAGATATGGATCAGGCAATTGTTATTGAAGAAAAAGCTTTTGGAAGCTGTTTTGAAACAGAAGATCAGAAAGCTGGAATGGAAGCATTCTTAAATAAAACAAAAGTTGAAGGATTCAAAAATAAATAGTAAGTCATATGGTTAGGAAATTCCTGCCGGATATCCGGCAGGATAACCA
Source organism: Anaerostipes faecalis (assembly GCF_018982945.1). Lineage (GTDB taxonomy): Bacteria > Bacillota > Clostridia > Lachnospirales > Lachnospiraceae > Anaerostipes > Anaerostipes faecalis. The sequence goes on from NZ_JABRXE010000001.1 coordinate 432,924, forward strand.
TTTTAAATTTTATTAATTTTCAGGAGGAATTACGATGAAAGTTGGAGTTATCGGTGCTGGAACAATGGGTGGCGGAATTGCCCAGGCATTTGCACAGACAGAAGGTTATGAAGTATGTCTTTGTGATATCAATGATGAATTTGCTGCAAACGGAAAAGCAAGAATTGCAAAAGGATTTGAAAAACGTGTTGCAAAAGGTAAAATGGATCAGGAAAAAGCTGATGCAATTTTAGCTAAAATTACAACTGGAACAAAAGAAATCTGTGGAGATTGTGATTTGATCGTAGAAGCTGCAATCGAAAACATGGAAATCAAAAAACAGACATTCAAAGAATTACAGGAAATCTGTAAACCAGAAGCAATCTTTGCTACAAATACATCTTCTTTATCTATTACAGAAATTGGTGCAGGACTGGATCGTCCAATGATCGGTATGCATTTCTTTAACCCAGCTCCAGTTATGAAGCTTGTTGAAGTTATTGCTGGTATCAATACACCACAGGAAACAGTAGATAAGATCATTGCAATTTCTGAAGAAATCGGAAAAACACCTGTACAGGTTGAAGAAGGTGCTGGATTCGTAGTAAACAGAATCTTAATCCCAATGGTAAACGAAGCAATCGGAATTTATGCTGATGGTGTTGCATCTGTTGAAGGTATTGATACAGCAATGAAACTTGGTGCAAATCATCCAATGGGACCTTTAGCTTTAGGTGATTTGATTGGATTAGATGTATGCCTGGCTATTATGGAAGTTCTTTATGCAGAATTTGGTGATCCAAAATATCGTCCTCATCCATTATTAAGAAAAATGGTTCGTGGAGGATTATTAGGACGTAAAACTGGTAAAGGATTCTATGATTACAGCAAGTAATTATGAAATTTATGGAGGAATAAAGAATGGATTTCACATTAAGTAAAAAACATGAAATGGCTAGAACTCTGTTCAAAGAGTTTGCTGAAAACGAAGTTAAGCCTCTTGCACAGGAAACTGATGAAAATGAACAGTTCCCAGTGGAAACTGTGAAAAAAATGGCTAAAAACGGCTTCATGGGTATTCCAGTTCCTAAAGAATATGGCGGACAGGGATGTGACCCTCTTACATACGTTATGTGTGTAGAAGAATTATCAAAAGTTTGTGGTACAACAGGTGTAGTTGTATCTGCTCATACTTCTTTATGTATCGATCCTATCATGACATATGGTACAGAAGAACAGAAACAGAAATATGTTCCAGATTTAGCTTCTGGTAAAAAATTAGGTGCTTTCGGTCTGACAGAACCTGGTGCTGGTACAGATGCTCAGGGACAGCAGACAAAAGCTGTTTTAGATGGTGATGAATGGGTAATTAACGGATCTAAATGTTTCATCACAAACGGTAGCTATGCAGACGTTTATATCGTAATCGCTGTAACAGGTGTAGTTGAAAAACGTGGAAGAAAGATGAAAGAAATCTCTGCATTCATCGTTGAAAAAGGAACACCAGGATTCACATTCGGAACAAAAGAAAAGAAAATGGGTATCCGTGGATCAGCTACATATGAATTAATCTTCGAAGACTGCCGTATTCCAAAAGAAAACCTGTTAGGAAAACAGGGAAGAGGATTTGGTATCGCAATGCATACTCTTGATGGTGGACGTATCGGTATCGCTTCTCAGGCTCTTGGACTTGCAGAAGGTGCTCTTGAAAGAACAATCGAATATGTAAAAGAAAGAAAACAGTTCGGACGTTCTATTGGACAGTTCCAGAATACACAGTTCCAGTTAGCTGACATGGCTACAAAAGTAGAAGCAGCTAAGAACTTAGTATACAAAGCTGCAATGGCAAAAGCTACACAGAAAGTTTACAGTGTAGAAGCTGCTATGGCTAAATTATATGCAGCAGAAGTTGCTATGGAAGTAACAACAAAAGCTGTTCAGTTACATGGTGGTTACGGATACATCAGAGAATACGATGTAGAACGTATGATGCGCGATGCTAAGATCACAGAAATCTACGAAGGAACATCTGAAGTTCAGCGTATGGTTATTTCTGGAAACTTATTGAAATAAGGAGGGTACATACCGTGAAGATAGTTGTTTGTGTAAAACAGGTACCAGATACAAAAGGTGGAGTTAAATTTAACCCAGATGGTACATTAGACAGAGGTGCAATGCTTACTATCATGAACCCAGATGACAAAGCTGGACTGGAAGCAGCACTTAGATTAAAAGAAGAACATGGAGCAGAAGTTACAGTTGTAACAATGGGACTTCCAAAAGCTGATGAAGTTCTTCGTGAAGCAATGGCAATGGGAGCTGACAAGGGAATCCTTGTAACAGACAGAGTTTTAGGAGGAGCTGATACATGGGCTACATCCACAACTCTTGCTGGTGCTATCAGAAACCTTGACTATGATCTGATCATCACAGGACGTCAGGCAATTGATGGAGATACTGCTCAGGTAGGACCACAGATTTCTGAACATCTTGATATCCCTGTAATCTCTTATGCAGAAGATATCAAAATTGAAGGAGACAGTGTTATCGTACAGCGTCAGTATGAAGACAGATATCATGTATTAAAAGCTAAAATGCCATGTCTGGTTACAGCATTAGCTGAATTAAATGAGCCACGTTACATGACACCAGGTGGAATCTTTGATGCATATGATGCAGAAGTAACTGTTTGGGGAAGAAAAGACCTGAAAGATGTAGATGATTCTAACATTGGTCTTGCTGGATCTCCTACTAAGATTGCAAAAGCATCTGACAAAGTAAGAAAAGGTGCTGGAGAAAAAGTTACACTTGATCCAGAAGAAGCAGTAGATTATATCATGGATAAATTAGCTGAAAAACATGTAATTTAGTAAAAAGGAAAAGTGGTGAATAAAATGGGTTTAGAAGAATATAGAGGAGTATTTGTCTTTGCACAGCAGGTAGACAACGAATTAAGCGGCATCGCTTTTGAATTACTTGGCAAAGCAAAAGACTTGGCAAAAGACTTAGATACAGACGTAACAGCTGTTCTGGTTGGTTCTGATGTAAAAGGACTGACAGGAGATCTTGCAAAATACGGTGCAGATAAAGTTATCGTAGTAGATGATCCAGAATTAAAAGAATACAGAACAGAACCATATACACATGCATTGGCATCTGTAATCAATGAATTCAAACCAGAAATCATGTTAGTAGGTGCAACAGCAATCGGACGTGACCTTGGACCTCGCGTATCTGCAAGAGTTCAGACAGGTCTGACAGCTGACTGTACAGTTCTTGAAATTGGTGATTTCCCATTAGTAGCAATCCCAGGAAAAGAACAGAAACACAATCAGTTATTAATGACTCGTCCAGCATTCGGTGGAAATACAATCGCAACAATCGCTTGTCCAGACAACCGTCCTCAGATGGCAACTGTACGTCCAGGTGTAATGCAGAAGATTGATCCGATCGAAGGAGCTGAAGCAGAAGTTATCGAATACAATCCAGGATTTACTCCAGATAACAAATATGTTGAAATCATGGAAGTTGTAAAATCTGTTTCTGAAACAGTTGACATTATGGATGCTAAGATTCTTGTATCTGGTGGACGTGGTGTTGGTGAAGAAGGATTCGGAATGTTAAAAGAACTGGCAGAAGTACTTGGAGGAGAAGTAAGCTGCTCTCGTGCTGTTGTAGATAACGGATGGCAGCCAAGAGATATCCAGGTAGGACAGACAGGAAAAACTGTACGTCCAAACGTATACTTCGCTATTGGTATTTCAGGAGCAATCCAGCACGTAGCAGGTATGGAAGAATCTGATATCATCATTGCAATTAACAAAGATGAAACTGCACCAATCTTTGATGTAGCTGATTATGGAATCGTTGGAGATTTAAATAAAATCGTTCCAGCACTTACAGAAAAGTTAAAAGCAGTTGTTAAATAATCAACTTTTTGAATTTAATCCTTATAGTCCTGCGGTTTTCCGCAGGACTATTTATTTATATTAAATAATAAAACATCTGGTATATAGTATGACCAGATATCTGCAAAACATAATCCAGTAAAATGATATAAAATATATTAATAAATGTTGCTGTTTAAGAACAGATAATTGACAAAAAGAGTTTAATATGATAGCATGATTAAGTAGAGATTTTCATATATATTCATTGGCAAACTTATTGAAAGATAAGGACGCAAAGCCATAAGGGTCTAAGGTTATTAACTATGACAGCCGGTTGCCACATTATTGATGATGTGAATGGATATTTATTATATCTTGATAAGGTAGCCATCACTAGGAGTAATCCAAGGGATGGATTTTTTTTACCAGGAAGGTAGAGAGATTTAATGATACCAAATGATAAGACTATGGCTGAGTGATCATATGGAATTTGTTTAATATTCCTCGGGTCCTAAATCTTTTTTTGAAGATGTTCTTAAGGGAACAGGCCATGAAGTATCTGTCACATTTCTACAAATAAGCGGGAGTTTAGGGGAATCAACCATATACATCGGGAAGCCATGGAGTAGGGAACCATGGCTTCTTCAATTGTTAATATGAATTATATGATTGCATGTAAAAGATAAAAGGAGAGGTGTAAAATGATAAAAATACAGCGAGATGATATTATTGTCAGGAAAGGTATTTTACATATATTAGACAGTCATAATGGTTACCTTGGATTATCCAATGACTTGCTGGATATGGGGCCAGATTTAATGGAATTTGTCAGAGGTCATATTTTTAAGATTCTTGAAAGTGATGATACAAAAAAATGTCAATTTGATGGAAGTATCTCTCCAGTGCTGAGTCTTCTGGAGACTATGGAAGAAACCGATGATGAGAGTTTTGTTGAGGCAACTAGAGTATTAGCGGAAAATCTTTTTGATATTATGTGTGATAGCATAACTATTCCTGCTGCAGATTTATTGTGTGTAACATTTCAGGTGCAAAGTGTAGTTCATCTTGCGTTATTGAAGATGAATTATAAAGTAACATACATACATAAACAGGATGAAAATGATGTTAATGATATTGTAAAACAGAGGGTAATGCCGACAGATTCGGCAAAACTGACGGAAGCCGTGATTATTGATCTGATGGAGTATAAGGTAAAACTTGTTGAAAAGAAATATGAAATGTTAAATGGAGACAAGATTAACTATCTGTCAGAACGGTTTTTGCAATGTTATGCTGAAATGGCCCCAAAGAAAAAGTTTCAGATTTTAAATAAAGTAATTAATGACATTAATAATCGTTATCCTGAGGATGGTGTTGCAAAGCGTCTGGAAGCTAAGAGCCGATTAAGGAATGAATTTGAAGAAAATCAGGCATTTAAAGTCAGTGAGATTGGAGATAAGTTATTTGGAGATCATCAGGGAAAGAAGCAGGAATTTGATGAGAAAATTGAACGATATGAAATGCAATATGATACTTTTACAGTAGCAAAAGAGAATACTGTACGAAAGCTGGAATATCAGATGATAGAAACTGATACAGGAATTGAGATAAAGATTCCAATGGAAGAATATAATACAAAAGACAATATAGAAATTGTTGAAGAGCCTGGTGGTGGAAGTACCATTATTATTAAAAATATTGAACAAGTAAAAATAAAATAAGGATGATATCCATCCTTATTTTATTTTTACATGAATTTAAGAAAAATCCAGCTTATTTATGATGGATTTTAAAGTTTTTGCAGATTCTTCTAATTGTTTTTGCTCCTGATGATTTAATTCAATCTCAAGAACTTGTGCTGAGCCTGTGCGATTTACAATTGACGGAATACTAAGATATAAATCTTCAAGACCATACTGACCTGTTAACAGGCTTGAAACAGGAAGTACAGAATTTTTGTTTCTTATAATACTTTCGACAATGTGACCAATTGCCATGGCAACGCCATAATATGTGGCTCCTTTTTTGTCTATAATATGATAAGCACTGTTTTTAACATTTTGATAGATTTTATCCATAGCATCCTGATGATTGTAATATCCTCGTAATTCGCAAAAATCATGTATTGGAATCCCTGCTATATTAGCACCACTCCAAACGGCTAGTTCGCTATCTCCATGTTCTCCTATAATGAAAGCATGGATGCTATCTGTATCAACTTCCAGATGTTCACTGAGTAGATAGCGGAAACGGGCAGAATCAAGAACCGTTCCAGAGCCAAACACCCGATTACTTGGAAAACCGGACAGACGATATGCTGTGTAAGTAAGAATATCTACAGGATTCGCAACAATAAGAAGGATACCTTCATAGTTTCTTTTTGTAATTTCCGGGATAATGGATTTAAATATTTTTACATTTTTCTGGACAAGGTCTAGACGAGTTTCATTTGGTTTTTGGTTTGCACCAGCGGTAATGATGATAATAGAACAGTCGATAATGTCATCATAGGAACCAGAATAAATTTTTGCTGTATCAACATAAGGTCTTCCATGGCTTAAGTCCATGGCTTCACCTTGTGCTTTATTATGATCAACATCAATTAAAACCAGTTCACTGAATAATCCCTGGTGCATAAGACTAAAAGCGGTTGTTGCACCGACAAAACCACACCCTATGATGGCTGCTTTTCTTGAATTTAACATAAAGATGCCTCCTTTTCTCCATGTTATTATTATGAAAAAAAGGAGGCATAGATATACATAAAATATGTTTTGGGCTATTTAAGATTATTTGTTAGATCTTCTCCAGATGTTAGCAGCTTCAGCATCTTTGATCAGCTGATCTCTGAAATCAGGATGAGCAATACTGATTAATGCTTCAGCACGTTCCCATGTGGATAATCCTTTTAAGTTTACCATACCATACTCAGTGACAATGTAATGAGAATTTGCGCGTGTATCTGTAACAATAGAACCATTATGTAATGTAGGGAGAATTCTTGAGAATGTTTCTCCTTTTTTATTTGTGAATGTTGAAGATAAACATACAAAACTCTTTCCACCTTTAGATAAGTATGCCCCCATTACAAAATCAAGCTGTCCGCCTGCACCACTGATTTGTCTAATTCCTGAAGATTCAGAACTAATCTGTCCATAAAGGTCAACATCAACAGCATTGTTAATGGAAATGAAATTGTCTAAAGATGATACAGTAGCAATACTGTTGGTATAATCAACAGGTGCACTCATGCAGGCAGGATTATTGTCAATATAGTCATAAAGTTTCTTTGTTCCTGCAGCAAATGCATATGTCTGACGATAACGGTCAATGTTTTTGTTTGCACCGGTTATTTTTCCCGCTTTTGCAATATCAACAAAAGCATCAACGTACATTTCGGTATGAACACCAAGATCTTTTAAGTCAGATTCAGCAATCATTGAACCAACAGCATTTGGCATACCACCAATACCTAACTGAAGGCAGGCACCATTAGGAATCTGTTCAACGATTAATTTAGCCACTGCCTTATCAACATCAGTAGCGGCTCCACCACCACCCATTTCAGCAATAGCAGGATTATCTCCTTCTACAATCATATCAACTTTTGAAATATGAACACCTTCTTCAAAACCACCAAGGCAGCGAGGCATATTTTCATTAACTTCTACAATAACACAGTCAGCTTTTTCAAGCATTGCAGCTAAATGAGATGCACTAGGTCCAAAATTGAAATATCCGTGCTCATCCATAGGAGCAACCTGCATCATTGCAACATTTGTTCTAGGAAGACAGTTGCGGTAATAACTTGGAAGTTCTGAATAACGAATTGGTGCATAGAAAGAGAATCCTTCGTTAATCCATTTTCTCTCCAGACCGGACATATGCCAGGAATTCCATGTAAAATGATCAGCAGGATTTTCAATCTGGGTAATTGCCAGAGGCCACATGATAATTCCACCGTGAATCTGAATATTTTCCAGTTCAGGCATACGTTCTGCAAGTGCTTTATCTAAAGCAACTGGTGTATTAACACACCACCCATATTCCAAACGATCTCCTGATTTAATAACTTTTACTGCTTCAGAAGCTGTAGTTAATTTCTTCTGATATTCTTGAGTAAATGACATAATGATTGTCCCTCCTAAATATAAAACAAAACTTTAAGTTTCTTTGATTAACCCAATATAATTATTTTAACATCATGGAAGATTAAAGACAAGTAAAATGTGAAAAATTTATCAATGTTCTAAAAAAAGAAACTGGAAAAAACTATGGTTATTTCAAGTTATTTGTATTATAATAATTTATTAGATTTAGGAGGTTAACTATGAAAGAGAAGAAATTAACATGGAAACACTATACAGGGATTGGTCTTGGTATTCTTGTAGTGATTTACTGCATAGTTGCTTTTTATTATAGCAAGAGTTTTGTGTGCGGAACAGAAATTAATGGTGTTGATGTATCAGGTCTTACGGTTAAAGAAGTTGTTGAAATCTTCGATAAAAAAGCAGAGACTTACAATCTTACAATAAAAGAACGAAAGAATCAAAAAGAAGTATTAACAAAGAATCAGATTCAGGCAAATTTTGAAGGGGCTGATGATATTCAGCTGATCAAAGACCAGCAGAATTCATTTATGTGGATTAAAGGTTTGCTGGGAGGGGAAAAATATAATGATGTTACAATGTTTTCCTATAATCAGAATACTTTCTTAAAAGCATACAAAAGGCTGAATTGTTTTAATGAGAAAAAGATTATAAAAATTGCAGATGCTAAACCGGTATATAAAGATGGTAAATTCATTATTCAAAAAGAAGAAGAAGGAACAGAGTTAAAGCTGACACAGACGTCAAAGAAAGTGGATGAATATATTCGTGATGGAATCAATACCATTGATCTTGAAAAGAAAAAATGTTATTACAATCCTGAATATACAAGCAAGAGTAAAGAAATTAAAGATCTTACAGAAAAAATGAATCAGGCAATTAAGGGAAGTATTACATACAAATTTGGAAAGAGGACAGTTGTACTTGATAAGAATACATATAATAAATGGATGAAGATTAAGAAAAATAAAGTAGAATATACCATTGATAAAAATTCAATGGAAAACTGGCTTTTGAAATTTATGTATAAATATAATACTCAGTATGGATGGCATAAATTTAAAACTCATGATGGGCGTGTTAAAAAAATTTATGGCGGCCCTTATGGATGGAGAATCAGTAAAGATAAGGAAGAAGCAGCAATTAAGAAGATGCTTCAAAATGGAACGAAAGAGACAAGAGAACCTTACTGGAGATCAAAGGGGAAAGTATACGATGGAATAAATGGTGATATTGGTGATACATATGTGGAGGTGGATATCAGCGCGCAGACTGTGTACTATTATAAAAATGGTAAACAGAAATTCGCAACTTCATGTGTAACAGGAAAGATGACAGCTGATCGTAAAACACCAGAATGTGTTGCATATATTCTTTACAAAGATCCCAGTGCAACATTAGTTGGTCAGGGATATAGTTCAGATGTAAAATACTGGATGCCGTTTATCGGAAATGTTGGATTCCATTCTGCACCATGGAGAAGTTCATTTGGTGGAAGTGAATATATTTCCAATGGATCTCATGGATGCGTAAATCTTCCTACGTATTCAGCATCAGCACTATATAATATGGTGGAAAAGGGAGACCCTGTTGTTGTATATTATTAATGGCAGTTAAGAAGAAAGGCTTCTCGAAAGAGAAGCTTTTTTGTTCTTTCACTAGATAGAAAAGGAGATAAAATGCGAATTACGATTACAGAATGGGTTCATAAAGTTTTGGATTCATATATTTCGCCAGGGGATATTTGCATAGATGCGACCATGGGGAAGGGCAATGATACCTTATTTTTATGCAGGAAGACGGGAAATGAAGGAAAGGTTATAGCGTTCGATATTCAGGAGGAAGCACTAAACCTTACAAAGGAAAAACTTGAACGTAATTTGGTAGAGGCAAGACTGATTCAGGATGGGCATGAAAATATGGGAAACTATGCTGAACCAGAAACGGTGCAATGTATAATGTTTAATCTGGGATATCTGCCAGGAGGAGATCATAGTCTGGCAACAAAGGCGGAAACCAGTATCCAGGCATTTCAGGAAGGATTTCGTCTGTTAAAGACAGGTGGAATCATGAGTATTTGTATTTACAGCGGAGGAGACAGTGGATTTGAGGAGAGGGATCAGGTATTGGAATTTTTGAAAAATCTTGACGACCGACAATATTTTATTGTGCGACAGGATTTCTGCAATAAATCAAATTGTCCTCCAATGCCCGTATTTATTATAAAATTATAAGAATAATGAGATGATATTTTTCATATATCAGATATGAGATACTCTCTCATCAAAAAATATGAAGGTGCTTTTTGATGATGGAAGAAAGGAAGAAATATGAAAAAAATCATTTCATTTTTTTTAGTTATTTTTTTAACATTTTTTACTGTTAATCCTGTTGATGCAGATGATATCAGATTATATGCCAAGTCTGCAATTTTGATGGAAGTAGAAACTGAGGAAATTATGTATGGAAAATCAGAAAAGGTGTTTATGCAAAACGCAAGCACAACAAAGATTATGACATGTATATATATACTGAATCACTGTAATATAAATGACTGGGCAAAGGTATCTTCCAACGCAGCATCCCAGCCCAGAGTCAGGCTTGGTGTGCATGCAGGAGAGAAATATAGAGTAAAAGATATGCTATATGGCATGATGCTGGAATCATTTAATGATTGTGCAGTAGTACTTGCAGAGTATGCTGCAGGAAGTGTTGAAAATTTTTCAAAGAAGATAAATAGGGAAGCCACTAAAATGGGAGCGAAATCTACACATTTTGTTACCCCTAATGGATTGGATGCATCTAATGCTGAAGGTGCTCATGGTACAACGGCATATGATCTTGCAATAATTATGAGTAAATGTATAAAAAATCAGAGTTTTTTAAATATTACAAGGAAGGAAAGTTATTCATTTCAAGATAGTTCTGGAAAAAGGGAATTCACCTGTGTGAATCATAATGCATTACTGCGATCCATGAATGGGGTAATATCCGGAAAGACCGGATATACATCAAAAGCTGGTTATTGTTATGTAGGCGCAGTGGAAAAAGATGGAATAAAAATGATTGTGGTAGTTTTAGGAAGTGGATGGCCGCCTCATAAAAGCTATAAATGGAGCGATGTGAAAAGTTTGATAAATTATGGAACAAGTCAATATGAATATAGAAATGTTAAACCGGATATTAGCAAAATAAGGAAGATTCCTGTGAATCATGGCACAAAAAAATATGTTTCCGTCAGACTATCTGAGGATGAAGTCAAACTTTTTCTCAGGAAAAAAGATAAAATTGAAATCAGCTGTAAAATCATACCAAGTATAGATGCTCCGATAAAAAAGGGAGATGTCATAGGAAAAATACAATATAATAAGAACAAAAAATGTGTTCATGAGACTATGATCATTTCAAGGGAAAATATAGCAGGAAAAGATTATTGGTGGTATTTTGGAGAATTATTGAAAGACTTTATGATATAAGCAGACAGGAAATAGTTCCTGTCTGTATTTTTTTTCTATGATGTGATAAGATAAACAACAAAGAAAATGGAAAGGAGACAAAAATGTTATTTTTAGAATATCCCAAATGTTCAACCTGTAAAAAAGCAAAGAAATGGTTAGATGAAAATGGAAAAGAATATGAAGATCGACATATTGTGGAAAACAATCCTACAGCAGAGGAATTAAAACAATGGCATCAAAAAAGCGGTTTGCCACTGAAACGTTTTTTTAATACCAGTGGAATGAGATATAGAGAGCTTCAGTTAAAGAATCGTCTGCCTGAAATGTCTGAAGAGGAGCAGTATGATCTTCTGGCATCAGATGGAATGCTGGTGAAGAGACCACTGGTTATTGGTGATCATTTTGTTTTAGTAGGATTTAAGGAAAAAGAATGGGAGGAATTTTTGTAATGGACAGAAAAAATGCATGGACAACTTATGAAGGAAAAGATCTGGTGGAATTAACTGCACTGGCAGAAGATTATAAGGACTTTTTATCCAATGGGAAGACAGAAAGAGAATGTGTAGATCAGTCTGTCATACTTGCCCGAAAGGCTGGATATAAAAATCTGGATCAATGTATTGATGAAGGAACTGTTTTGAAACCAGGAGATAAGGTTTATCGTACCTGGATGGAAAAAGCAATTATTTTGTTTCAATTAGGACAAGACTCAATGGAGTCAGGAATGAATATTTTAGGTGCTCATATTGATTCTCCGCGATTGGATCTGAAACAGAATCCTTTATACGAAGATACAGAAATGGCACTTCTTGATACGCACTATTATGGTGGTGTGAAAAAATATCAATGGGTAACACTTCCTATGGCATTGCATGGAGTTGTAGTGAAAAAAGACGGAACAAAAGTTTCTGTATGTATTGGTGAAAAAGATGATGAACCAGTAGTTGGAATTACAGATCTTTTGGTTCATTTATCCGCTAAACAGATGGAGAAAAAGGCTAGTGTTGTTGTAGAAGGTGAAGACTTAAATGTACTGATTGGAAGCAGGCCTGCAAAAGATGAAGAAAAAGATGCAGTGAAAAAACAGATACTTGATCTTTTAAAAGAAGAATATAACATTGAAGAAGATGATTTCCTATCAGCAGAAATCGAGGTAGTACCTGCTGGAAAAGCAAGGGATTTTGGATTGGATCGAAGCATGATTATGTCTTATGGACAGGATGACAGAGTCTGTGCTTATACATCTCTGGCAGCAATGTTAAATGTGGAAGCGCCAAAGAGAACCGCATGCTGTATTTTAGTAGATAAAGAAGAAATCGGAAGTGTGGGAGCAACAGGAATGCATTCCAGATTTTTTGAAAATACAGTAGCTGAAATTCTTGCACTAACTGGACAATACAATGATCTTTTATTGAGAAGGACATTACAACATTCTTTTATGCTTTCTTCAGATGTTAGTGCAGCCTTTGATCCTAATTATCCGAGTGTAATGGAAAAGAAAAATGCAGCATATTTCGGGAAAGGACTGGTGTTGAATAAATATACAGGAGCAAGAGGTAAATCTGGTTCTAATGATGCAAGTCCAGAGTATATTGCAAAACTTCGTAAAATATTTGATGACCAGAAAGTAGCATTCCAAACGGCAGAGTTAGGAAAAGTTGATGCTGGAGGAGGAGGAACTATTGCTTATATTCCGGCAGCTTATGGGATGAATGTCATTGACTGTGGAGTAGCAGTATTAAATATGCATGCCCCTTGGGAAATTACAAGTAAATCTGATATTTATGAAGTGAAAAAAGGATATGAAGCTTTTTTGAAAAAATGTGAATAGATTAGAACCAGCAATGCCGCCGATAGATTAACCGGCGGCATTGTCTGTTTTGTTATTTTGCAGGTACAATTTCAATCCAGTAACCATCAGGGTCATTGATAAAATAAATTCCCATATCAGGATTTTCATAACAGATACATTGCATTTCTTTATGTTTTGTATGAAGTTCATCGTAATTATCAACGGCCATAGCCAGATGAAATTCCTCATCTCCCAGATTATATGGTTCTTTACGGTCTTTTAGCCAGGTCAGTTCAAGACGAAAATCAGTAATACCATCTCCTAGATAAACAAGTTTGAAACTTCCGTCAGAAGCATTTTTTTCACGAACAGGAGTAAGATTTAATGCTTCTTTATAAAATTTCAGACTTTTCTCCAGGTCTAAAACATTAAAATTGAAATGATTGAATGTGATCATAAAGACCTCCTTTATAAAATATAATTTTTTTAAAATAATAATATCACACTGTTTAGTATTTACAAGTCCAAATTAGGAATATATAATAGATAAAGAAATTTGGATAAAAATTAATATGAAAGGAAGATATATGAGAGATTTTATTATACGAAGTAAAAAGATCTGCGCATTGCTATTAGCTTTGGTTATGGCATTTGGCTTGGTATTTGTCACTCCAAAGACTCAGGTTAAGGCAGCAACGAAATATTGGATCAAGGTTAATAAGCAGGCAAACGTAGCTACTGTTTATCAGTTGAAAAGCGGAAAATATAAACCGGTAAAAGCTTTTCTGGTATCTTGTGGAGGATCTAATACTCCTGCAGGAACATTTTATACACCTGCCAAGTATCGCTGGCATACATTGGATGGTCCAAGTTATGGACAATATTGTACAAGAATCCATGGAGGAATATTATTCCATTCTGTCTGGTATTATTCCCATAGTAAGGCAAGTCAGTCAACAGTAGAATTTAATAAACTTGGGACAACAGCATCTCATGGATGTGTCAGATTGTCTGTTATAGATGCCAAATGGATTTATGATCATTGTGCACTGGGAACTAAAGTTACCATTTACAGCAGCAAGAATCCAGGCCCTCTTGGAAAACCAAAAGGGATTAAAGTTTAAACTGCAAGAAAAATGTACTGGGATCCAACAGATCCGGATAAAAATAATCCATACAATAAGCTGAAACCATCTATAGCCATTTCTAAGAAAAAGAAAAAGACGGTTCAATATGGAGAAAAATACAGCATCAAGTCAGGTGTTACTGCAAAACAGAAGAACAAAGTTAGTTTAACAAGTAAAATCAAGTATTCTGTTAAAAAGTACAGCAGCAAGCAAAAGAAATATGTAAAAGCGAAATTCTCTACAAAGAGTCTTGGAACTTACAAGATTACATATAAAGTTACCAGCAAGGGTGGAACCACAGTATCCAAAGACTTTAAAGTAAAAGTTGTAGATACGCGAGCACCTATCATTACAGCTAAGAACCGTACACTTACGATTGGAAAGACGGTTCCAACCAATGCAGTATCTGGAGTTACAGCAAAACAGAGAAGCGGTGCATCAAGAACCGGTGCAATGAGCATTTATATTAAAACCCCAGGTGCTTCTAAGTACACAAAATTCTCTTCTTATAGTAAGGCAAAGGCTTATCAATTTAAGAAAGCAGGAAATTATTATATTAAGTACAAAGTAACCAATAAGTATAAGACTTCTGTTTATGCAGAGAAAACAATTAAAGTGGTTGTTAAATATGCTAATGCAACGCTGAATATAAAGAACCCAACAGTTTTTTATGATCAGGGATCAGTCTTACCTACAGTGGACGAAATAAAGCAGGATGCGGGAATTACAGCGTATGATTACGATGGAAAAACAAGTTTATATGGTAAAGTTACTATTTCTGATTTAGAATTATTATCTGACAAAATGAATATTCCTGGATCATATGAAGTGACAGTTTGTGTTACGGGATTAAATAAAGTTAAGATATCTAAAAAAATCAGAATTGATATTAAGAAATCAGAACCGGTAACAGAACAACCGACAACAACAGAACAGACTGAAACAACGACAGCAGCAGAATAAAGAAAACAGGGACGTAATGCTTTAAGATTACGTCCTTTTTTCAATATTTTCCATGCCGTGCAGTTGACACATATTTTCAATATGATAAAATAAATTAGTTAGAAAAACTTATCAAAGCGATCAGACGTTTTTGAATAAATATATTACGGCTAGGAGGAACAAAAGTATGGCAACACCTTATAATCATAAGGCAATCGAACAAAAATGGAGAAAACGCTGGGAAGAAAATCCTGTTAATGTAAATGATGGGAAAAAACCTAAATATTATTGTCTGGATATGTTTCCGTATCCATCAGGAAGCGGACTTCATGTAGGTCACTGGAGAGGATATGTAATCAGTGATGTATGGAGCCGTTACAAATTATTAAACGGTTATTACATTATTCATCCAATGGGATGGGATGCGTTCGGACTTCCGGCAGAAAACTATGCAATCAAGATGGGAACCCACCCTCGTATTTCCACAGAAGCAAATATTAAAAATATCAAGCGCCAGATTAATGAAATCGCAGCTATTTATGACTGGGATATGGAAGTAAATACAACAGATCCTGATTTCTATAAATGGACACAGTGGATTTTCGTAAAGATGTTTAAAAAAGGTCTGGCATATGAAAAACAGATGCCAATCAACTGGTGCCCTTCATGTAAGACAGGTCTTGCAAATGAAGAAGTAGTCAATGGAAAATGTGAACGTTGTGGAGCAGATGTAACAAAGAAGAATTTAAGACAGTGGATGTTAAAGATTACTGCTTATGCAGATCGTCTGTTAGAAGATCTTAATAAACTTGACTGGCCGGAAAAAGTTAAAAAAATGCAGGCTGAATGGATTGGAAAGAGCCACGGTGCAGAAGTTGATTTTAAAGTTGATGGAACTGATGAGACAATCACAGTTTATACAACACGTCCAGATACATTACATGGTGCAACTTTTATGGTATTAGCTCCAGAACATGAACTTGCAAAAGGTCTGGCAACAGAAGAAACAAAAGATGCAGTTGAAGAATATATTTATCAGGCATCATTAAAATCTTCTGTAGATCGTATGCAGGATAAAGAAAAAACAGGTGTATTTACAGGAAGTTATGCTATCAATCCAATCAATGGAAAGAAAGTACCAATCTGGTTATCCGATTATGTACTGGCTGATTACGGTACAGGAGCAATCATGTGTGTACCTGCCCATGATGATCGTGACTTTGAATTTGCGAAAAAATTTGATATTCCGATTATTCAGGTTATTTCCAAAGATGGAAAAGAAATTGAAAATATGGAAGCAGCATATACAGATGCGTCTGGTGTAATGATCAATTCCGGTGAATGGAACGGAAGAGAATCAGCAGAACTGAAGGAAGAAGCTCCTGAAATTATCGAAGAAATGGGTGTTGGAAGAAAGACTACAAACTACAAGCTTCGTGACTGGGTATTCAGCCGTCAGCGTTACTGGGGTGAACCAATTCCGATTGTTCATTGTCCTGATTGTGGTGCGGTACCTGTACCAGAAGAAGAACTGCCTCTGGAATTACCAGAAGTTGAAAAATATGAACCAACAGGAACAGGAGAATCTCCGTTGGCAGATATTGAAGAATGGGTAAACTGTAAATGTCCTGTATGTGGCAAACCAGCGAAAAGAGAAACAAATACAATGCCTCAGTGGGCAGGATCTTCATGGTATTTCTTGAGATATATTGATAATAAGAATAATGAAGAATTAGTATCAAGAGAAAAAGCAGACAAGTATCTGCCGGTTGATATGTATATCGGTGGAGTTGAGCATGCAGTTTTACATCTTCTGTATTCAAGATTCTATACAAAGTTCCTGTATGATATTGGAGTTGTAGATTTTGATGAACCATTCCACAAATTATTTAATCAGGGAATGATTACTGGTAAGAATGGTATTAAGATGAGTAAATCCAAGGGTAATGTTGTGTCACCTGATGATCTGGTAAGAGATTACGGATGTGATTCATTACGTATGTATGAATTATTTGTGGGACCACCAGAACTGGATGCAGAATGGGACGAAAGAGGTATTGATGGTGTATATCGTTTCCTGACAAAATTCTATAAACTGGTAATGGATCAGAAAGACAAAGAAGTTACTGAAGATAAAGAACTGATCAAGGAACGTAACAAACTGATTTATGATATTACAACACGTTTAGATAACTTCAGCCTGAATACTGTTGTCAGTGGATTTATGGAACATACAAATACAATGACAGCAATGGCTAAGAAGAATGGAATTGATAAAGAAACTCTGGAAGTAGCTATTGTGCTTCTGGCACCATTTGCTCCTCATATTGCAGAAGAATTATGGGAGGCAATGGGACATGAAGAAAGCGTATTCGCTCAAACATGGCCAACATATGATGAAGAAGCAATGAAAGACGATGAAATTGAAATAGCTATTCAGATAAATGGAAAAGCCAGAGGAAAAGTTACTATTGGTGTAGATGAAGCAAAAGATTCTGTTCTTGCCAAAGCAAAAGAAGCTCTTGGAGATAAAATTACCGGAAATATCGTGAAAGAAATCTATGTACCAGGACGAATTGTAAATATTGTTGTAAAATAGAAAAAGTAAAAGACAGCACAGATATTTAATATTAATTGTCTGCGCTGTCTTTAAATTTTATTATCTTAAAATATAGGATTTTACTATGCCTCCTACTGGATTATATGATAAAGTTTCATCATAGAAATTAATAAATTGTTCCAGTTTAGCTGCAACAAATTTCTGTAAAATATCTGCAGAAGTAATATGTGATAAAAAATCAATCTGATCAAATGCTCGGCGGTATAATTCCTCTCCTCCGGTGAAATAGAAATCCGTTTTGGATCCGATGCGTTCAGCATAGTAGTTATATCCAATCTGATGATGTTCTATTTGATATTCACCTGCACGGATTTTACGTCCGATCAGAAAATTAACAGGATCTTTATTGGATGGATTGGTGCCCATTTTTATTAATAGTGTTTGAAAAAAATTCATATCAAGAGTGTGTTTCTGGTTTAAATAATCATAAACCAGATCTTCGATATTGATTTTTGTTGAAAAAAGTTTTGTAGAATTCTGAACCAGAATCTGGTTAGAACCAAATGTGACAGCAACTCCATTGGTAAAAGGAAATAGTTTTTCAGGATTTCGATTGATATCTTCTACTAACTTACCGTTATCTTCAATGGATGCTTTAGAATCTGCAACTGCAAC
Organism: Anaerostipes faecalis; assembly: GCF_018982945.1. Lineage (GTDB taxonomy): Bacteria > Bacillota > Clostridia > Lachnospirales > Lachnospiraceae > Anaerostipes > Anaerostipes faecalis. The sequence goes on from NZ_JABRXE010000001.1 coordinate 451,456, forward strand.
TAATCCATCTTTAGCTTTAAAAATACCTGTAAATGACATAAGTTATTGTCTCCGTTTCTTTTGAATACATATTGAAAGTATACACTTGAGATTTGTTCTTTTCAAGAGAAACAATAGGATTGACCTGATTGAGAGTTAAAAGGATTTTATGATAAAATAGAAAACAAAAGAAAAAGAAAGAAGGGATTCATATGTGGTTTATATTTGCACTTATGTCTGCAATATTTGCAGCATTGACTTCGATTCTTGCCAAGGTTGGAATTGATGGTGTGAATTCTAATCTTGCAACAGCAGTTCGGACTGTTGTAGTTGTTATCATGGCATGGGGAATGGTTTTTCTGACCAATACACAGGGTGGAATTATGGGAATAAGTAGAAAAAGCTGGATATTTTTAATATTGTCCGGTCTGGCTACAGGCTCATCATGGCTGTGTTATTATAAGGCTTTACAGATTGGAGCAGCATCTAAGGTGGTAGCAGTTGATAAATTTAGTGTTGTGATTACACTGATTATGGCTGTTGTATTCTTACATGAGCAATTTACGTTAAAGTCATGTTTGGGAGCAATCTTAATTACTGCAGGAACATTGTTAATGATTATTTAAAATCTTATGTAGAAATGAGGAAATATAATGTATACATTTGAAAGCAGGATTCGATATAGTGAATTAGATCCATCAGGGAAATTATCGGTACCGGGAGTATTTAATTATTTTCAGGATTGCAGCTCTTTTCAGTCAGAAGAGCTGGGCGTAGGAGTGGATTATCTGGATCAAAAAGGAAAAACATGGGTGTTAAATGCATGGCAGGTTGTAATCAGGCAGTTGCCTTTGGAGTGTGATATTGTCAAGGTAAGTACATGGGCATCAGGATTTAATAAATTTCATGCCACAAGAAATTTTACACTAAAAACAAAAAATGGAGAAATACTGGCTTATGCCAATTCTATTTGGGTCTATGTGGATATGAAAACAGGAAGACCGGAAATTCCTTCTAAAGAAGAGGTTAATATATATCAGCCGGAAAAACCACTGGAAATGGATTATCAGTCCAGAAAGATTAAACTGCCAAAAGAATGGGAAAAACGAGAACCATTAAGAGTTCAAAGGGACTGGATAGATAGTAATCATCATGTAAATAATAATGAGTATATTAAAATTGCATGTAATGAAATATCTGTAGAAGAAAAATACAGCCAGATTCGTGTGGAATATAAGAAGCAGGCGTTGGAAGGGGATGTTATATACCCTAAAACTGCAAAAGAAGATGGAAGAATAGTTGTAGCTTTATGTGATGAAAACGGAAAACCATATGCAGTAGTAGAATATCAATAAGGAATATATAAGCAGCGTTCAGGCAGAGGACTGTCTTGAATTCTGCTTTTTTTGTGTTTATAATAAAAAACGACAGAAAAAGCAATGGACCAAAAGGAGAAAACGATGGAGAAAAGAAAAATCACGATTTTAGGAGCTGGACATGTAGGAACCCACTGTGCATCAAGCTTAATGTTTAGAGGGCTTGCTGATGAAATTGTATTTATTGATACAGATGTTAAAAAGTCAGAAAGTCAGGCGCTGGATTTAAATGATATGGGGGCATGTTTAACAACAAAAACCATTGTGCGAGCCGGAAATTATGAGGATTTAGAGGATTCTCAGATTCTTGTCAATGCAGTTGGAAGAAGCCGTCGTCCAGGAGAAACAAGGTTGGATATGTTTGGTGACTCCATGGAACGCTTAAAAGATATTATTCCTAAAATAAAAGATGTGTCATTTAAAGGTATTCTGATCAGTATTACCAATCCGGCAGATGTGGTTGGAGAGTGCCTCAGAAAAAAACTCCATATGGAACGTTTTCGATGTTTTAGTACCGGGACCAGTTTGGACAGCCTTCGAATAAAACGAATTTTGGAGGAAAAAACAGGATATGATCGTAATTCCATTAGTGCTTTTTGTATGGGAGAACATGGAGATTCTCAGATGGTGCCACTATCTCATGTAACCATTGGAGGGAAACCATTTTATAAACTTATGGAAGAACATCCGGATACGATTGGTAAGATAACTTTGGAGGATCTTCAGCAGCAGGTACGTGAAGCGGGGATGACGGTTATTGAAGGGAAAAAGAGTACAGAATTTGGAATCGGCATTGCTTTTTGTGAAATTGTAAATGCTATTTTTCATGACCAGAAAAGAATCTGGCCATTATCTGTTCATTTGGAGGGCGAATATGGACAAAGAGATGTGGCAGCAGGTGTACCTGCAGTCATTGGAAGAAATGGTATTGAAGAAATTATTGAAATTGAATTAAATTCCAGTGAAAAGAAGGAATTTAATCACTCCTGTGATGTAGTTCGAGGGTATCTTTCACAGGCTGAATTGTTACTAGAATAAAGGAGGATTTCAAATGATTCAGGAAATTTCTTTAAAAGGGAAAAAGGCTCTGATTACTGGAGGAGCCACAGGGATTGGTTTCGCTATCGCAGAACAGATGTATGATGCAGGAGCTGATATTGTTATTGTAGGTCGCAGAGAAGAAAAATTGAAAGAAGCGTCTGCAAAACTTGGAGAACGATGTAGCTGGCATAAATTTGATGTAACTAATACAAAACAGCATGAAGAGTTTATTGAGATGGTGGAAAAAATATCAGCGATTGATATTCTTGTAAATAATGCCGGAATCAATATTAAAAAAGATTATTTTGATTTTAAATCAGAAGAATTCGATACGATAGTTGAAACTCAGGCAAAAGCACCATTTATGTTATCACAAACAGTGGCAAAGCATATGAAAGAAAGAAGATCAGGGTGTATTATTTTTATTTCTTCTTTGGCTGCTATTCTTGGTATGCATCAGATACAGGCATATACTGTTTGTAAAAGTGGAATGAAAGGATTAGCCAGAAGTCTAGCACGTGATTTGGGTCCTTATGGTATTCGCGTGAATAGTCTGAATCCTGGCTTTGTATATACAGACATGCTGAAAAATACAAATTTAAAAACTCCAGAACGATTGAAAGAAATTGAAGACCGCACTCCGATGCGAGGTTTTACCCAGGAAAAGGATCTTGGTATGGCGGCGGCATTTCTGGCATCGGATGCAGCCAGGTTTATTACAGGAATTGATTTGGTTGTGGATGGAGGAATTAGCAGTTCTTTTTTGATTTAATCTACATAATAAAATTTCGAAGCATATCGATGCGTTGCTGTTCCTGAGGACTCATATTTGATTTCAGCGCATCGATGATGATAGCAGTTTCTTCATTTGTAAAAGACAGTCCTTGTTCAGACATGCGGCTGGAGGCCGCCATTAAATCAGGGAGAATCGTTTCCAGAGATTTTCCCTGACATTGTTTTATCAGAAGTTCCATAATTTCCAGTTTTCTTGGATCGATTTGTTTTAATGCCGGATGATTTTTCCATGATTGATTCATCATAATATAAACTCCTTTTATTTATTTAGAATTTGATTTAACTGGTCCATAAAAGCTGTATTGGAAGACTTTTGTGTAGAAGAATTTGGAGTAGATGTGTTTCCAGACATTAGCATTGGCATAAGTTTGGAAAGAATGTCACTATCCTGATTAGATGACAGAGATGATGCCAAATTAGGATTGGAGTTAACAAAATTCTGATAGGTTTGATAAACTTTCATCAATTGCATCATTTGAAGCAATTGATCAATTTGAGCAGCAGTTTCTTTAGGTGCCCTTAATTTCATGGCGTTTAAAATCATCTCTATGGATGCATTGTTTTGATCCAGACCACAGGCAGATAAGGTTTGCTGATTATCAAATTCACTGGTGATCTTTAAAAGTTCGGTTAATTTGATATAGATAGCTGCTGTCTTTTTTAAACTGGAAGGAAGATAAGGAAGGGCGTCTTCCAGCATATTTGAAGAGTCATTTCGGAAAAAATGATCCCATGACTTGTTTTTTTGATCCATTTTTGTCACAACCTTAGGTTTTTCTCTCATATCCTATAGTATTAGGAGGTGAGAAAAAATATGAGTGAAATTTTTGTAGAAGAGGAAAATACAGTTTATGAGATGGATGAAGAATGTTTAAGAAAAAAACATCAGGAGATAGAGAGACAGAAAAAGAGCAGAAATAGTAACTGTAAATGTCAAAGTATAGAGAAATCTTCATGGTTAGTTTTACTGATTATTATTTTATGTTTTAGATAAATATTTCAGTCGGAGAAAATCTCCGACTGTTTTCAATTTCAAATCAGAGATTTTCTGATGAAATGCAAGGATATTGTTAAAAAGGAAAGGTGCCACCTGTTGGTGACACCCTTTTGTTAGTTTACTGCAGAAATTAGCATCCGCATCCACATCCATGTGAACTTCCAAAACCATTACCGCAGCAGCAGAGAAGGATGATGATCCAGATGATATTATCGCATCCGCATCCATCTCCTCCAAATCCATCTCCGCATCCTCCACAGCAGAAAAGCAGGATGATCAAAAGAAGACATCCGTTTCCTCCGAATCCTGAACTACAGGAGCTTCCACAGCCGGTTGCAGCTAAATCACTCATGTTAAATCCTCCTAGATTTATTTACAGTTTATATTATTCGGAAAGGAAAAAGATGTGAATCCTTTTGTGAGTGTGCTATAATTCATTAAGTATATGAGAATTGGAAAATGGGAGGAGGGAGTTAATGGAATCCCTTATAGTTGATAAACTATTACAAAATATTAAGGAAAGACCGACATTGGTACATTGTATTACAAATTATGTTACAGCAAATGATGTGGCAAATGTTATCTTGGCCATTGGGGCATCCCCGATTATGGCGGAAGATATTCACGAGGTGGAAGAGATCACTGAGCATTGCACGTCTTTGGTTCTTAATATGGGTACGTTAAATAAAAATAAATTAGAAGCAATGATACTTGCCGGTAAAAGGGCAAATGTTCTGGGTCATCCTGTGATACTGGATCCTGTGGGAGCCGGAGCTTCGAAATTTCGGAGAGAAGCTGTACAAAGATTACTAAAAGAAGTAAAATTTTCAGTGATTCGAGGGAATGTTTCAGAAATTAAAACAGTGTGTGAAGGAACTGGAACTGCTTTAGGAGTAGATGTAAGTCAGGTAGATGCAACAGATGAAAAAAATATAGATGATCTGATTCACATTGGAAGAAAGTTATCAAAAGAAACTAATGCGGTGATTGTGGTTACTGGAGCTGTGGATTTAGTGGTAAATAAGGATAAGGCAGTAGTAATTTATAATGGAACCCCGGAAATGGCAAGGATTACCGGCACAGGATGTATGATGGATGGAATTCTGGGCAGTTTTGCAGGGGCAAATCAGGAGTATGTTTTTGAGGCTGCCGTAACATCTGTTATTACAATGGGGGTCAGTGGAGAATACGCACAGAAAAAAAGTAAAGGAACATCATCATTTCGAATGAATCTGATCGATGAAATAAGTAACATCACATCAAAAAAAATAGAAAGAGGTAATAAAATTGAAAGTAAATTCTGAAACAATGACTTTGTATGCTGTGACAGATGCAGCATGGACAGGTGATCAGACATTAATTGAACAGGTAAGAGAAGCACTTGAAGGAGGTATTTCTTTTCTGCAGCTTAGAGAAAAAAAACTGTCAGAAGAAGATTTTCTGAAAGAGGCGGTAGAAATCAAAAAACTTGCCGATCAGTATAAGGTTCCTTTCGTTATAAATGATAATATAGAAATAGCAAGAAAAGTTAATGCAGATGGAGTCCATGTGGGACAGGATGATATGCCAGTGGAAGAAGTAAGGAAATTATTAGGTGAAAATAAGATTATTGGAGTTTCAGCCCATAATGTGGAAGAAGCTATGAAAGCCGAAGAAGGTGGTGCAGATTATCTTGGTGTCGGAGCTGTTTGTGCAACGTCAACGAAAAGTGAGGCAACCGTTGTTACAATGGAAGAAATGAGTAAAATTTGTCAGTCGGTATCTATTCCAGTTGTTGCAATTGGTGGAATTAATAAAGATACGATTATGAAGTTAAAAGGAACAGGTGTAGATGGAGTGGCTGTTGTTTCTGGTATTTTCGGTGCAAAGAATATTAGAAAAGCTGCAAAAGAATTGTTAGAAATCACAAAAGAGATGAAATTAAAAGAAAAAAATATGTAAAAGATTCATATTTAAATTCATGGAAATTCGTGATATACTAAATAATTGTGTTATAAAGAAATGTTGAAGGATAAATTTAACAGGAGGATAAACCAATGATAAATTGGATGACAGGAGATGTCTTATCTATTACGGCTTTTATTGGAGTACTTGTTGCATTTGTAATGACTTGTATTTTAACATCAAAATTAAATAATTATTTACCAAAAGATATTGGACGAGATTTTGCCCACAACGGAAAATTATCTGCAGGAAAACCAAGAGGCGCAGGCATTATTTTTGTTTCTGTGTTTACAGTAGCAGCTCTTTTATTCGGAGAAATATCACCGGAAACAGTTATTTACCTGTTGCTTGTTTTTGTTGAAATGTTCACAGGTTTTATGGATGATGCAGCAGATGAGCCATGGAATGAATATAAAAAAGGAATTCTTGACTTTATGGTTGCGGCAGTTGTTGCATTAAATTATATTCATTTTAATGGTACCAGAATTGAAATTGCTACACTTGACATAGATGTGGTTCTTCATCCGGTAGTGTTTTTTGTTTTAACCATTATACTCGTGTGGGGGGCAATTAATGTAACCAATTGCTCCGATGGGGTAGATGGACTTTCTGGAACACTGACTATTATCACATTGATGACAATTTATGTGGTAAATGAAGTAACATTGAAACCACAGGGACTTTATTCAGAATTTTCTTATATAATATTATTATTTGTGGTTTGTATTCTTGGATATCTTTGGTACAATGCTACACCAAGTAAATTAATGATGGGAGATGCAGGTTCCCGTGCCATGGGAATTTTTATCAGTATTGCAGTTTTAAAAACAGGAAGTCCATTCCTGTTTCTGCTGGTAGCGGCGGTTCTGATTGTTGATGGTGGTCTTGGCTTAATTAAGGTAGCACTTCTTCGATTTTTAAAGATACATATTTTTAAGAATACGACTATGCCATTACATGATCATGTAAGGAAAACAATCGGGTGGTCTAATACACAGACTGTATTCCGTTTTGCTATTATTCAGATTGTTATTTCAATTGCAACAGTATATATGCTGATTATTTAATATTGGCAGAATCTGAATTTTCATAAAGAATTATAATAAAAAACACACGGTTTAAGTAAAACATCCAGAATAATTTTTTGAAGGATGATTACCTGTAGATCGTGTGCTTTTTTGTTCTGGACTTTTCTAATTTAAACTTTTATGTTATAATAACTAGAAACATTGCATTTTACCACAGGAGGAGAGAGACATGATTCAGTTATATTCAGAAGGTGCATATCTTGTAAATGGAACAACACTTGTAAAAGAGTCCGAAAAAGAACAGTTAAATCAGATTTTAGGAAATATTCCTGCAAAAGAAGAAGCAGCAAAGAACACAATTGCCTATGGCATTTTAAAAGATCATAATACATCGGGAAATATGGAAAAGCTTCAGATTAAGTTTGATAAGCTTACATCTCATGACATTACATTTGTAGGTATTATTCAGACTGCTAGAGCTTCAGGAATTGAAAAGTTCCCTGTTCCTTATGTATTAACAAACTGTCACAACAGCCTTTGTGCCGTTGGAGGTACTATTAATGAAGATGACCATATGTTTGGTCTGACAGCGGCTAAAAAATACGGTGGAATGTATGTGCCACCTCATCAGGCAGTTATTCATCAGTTTGCAAGAGAAATGCTTGCAGGCGGAGGTAAGATGATTCTTGGTTCTGACAGTCATACCCGTTATGGTGCTCTTGGTACAATGGCTATGGGTGAAGGTGGACCGGAACTGGTAAAACAGCTCTTAAACAGAACATATGATATCAATATGCCAGGCGTTGTTGGTATTTATCTGAAAGGTAAACCTGTAAAAGGTGTTGGACCTCAGGACGTTGCTCTTGCCATTATCGGTGCTGTATTCGAAAAAGGATATGTGAACAACAAGGTCATGGAATTTGTTGGACCTGGAGTTTCAAACTTAAGTGCCGATTTCCGTATTGGCGTGGATGTTATGACAACAGAAACAACATGTCTTTCTTCTATTTGGAGAACAGATGATGTGATTAAAGAATTTTATGAGATTCATGGTCGTGAAGAGGAATATAAAGAATTAAATCCTGGTTCTGTTGCATACTATGATGGAATCGTAGAAGTTGACCTGGATAAAGTAAAACCTATGATTGCTATGCCGTTCCATCCTAGTAATACATATACAATCGAAGAAGTGAATGCAAATCTGGAGGATATTCTTGCAGATGTTGAAAAACGTGCATTAGTCAGTCTGGATGGAGCAGTAGATTACTCTCTTCAGAGTAAGATTCGTGATGGAAAATTATACGTTGATCAGGGAATTATTGCAGGATGTGCCGGTGGTGGATATGAAAATATCTGTGCTGCAGCTAATATTCTGAAAGGTGCAAGTATCGGATCCAATGAATTTACATTAAGCGTTTATCCGGCAAGTACTCCTATTTATATGGAACTGGTTAAGAATGGAGCAGTTGCAGATCTTATGGCTACAGGAGCTATTGTAAAAACAGCATTCTGCGGACCATGCTTTGGAGCTGGAGATACTCCTGCAAATAATGCATTTAGTATCCGTCATTCTACAAGAAACTTCCCTAACAGAGAAGGATCTAAACTTCAGAGTGGACAGATTTCGTCTGTTGCATTGATGGATGCTCGTTCTATTGCGGCAACAGCAGCAAATCAGGGATATTTAACACCAGCTACAGATATTGAAGCAAGCGATTTTATTCCAAAATACCATTTTGATAAAACAATTTATGAAAATCGTGTATTTGACAGTAAAGGTGTTGCGGATCCATCTGTTGAAATTCAGTTTGGACCAAATATCAAAGACTGGCCGGAAATGTCTGCTTTGCCGGAAAATATGCTGTTAAAGGTTGTTTCTGAGATTCACGATCCTGTTACAACAACAGATGAACTGATTCCATCAGGAGAAACATCTTCTTATCGTTCAAATCCTTTGGGGCTTGCAGAATTTGCATTATCCAGAAAAGATCCTGCATATGTAGGTTTGGCAAAAGAAGTGCAGACTGCACAGAAAGCCATTGAAGCAGGAAAATGTCCGGCAGAAGTATTCCCTGAAGTAAAAGATATTATGGCAGCAGTAACAGAAAAATATCCGGATGTGGATAATACAAATCTGGGTATTGGAAGTACGATCTTTGCAGTAAAACCGGGAGATGGTTCTGCTCGTGAGCAGGCAGCATCCTGCCAGAAAGTATTAGGCGGATGGGCTAATATTGCAAATGAATATGCAACAAAGAGATATCGTTCAAATCTGATCAACTGGGGAATGGTTCCATTTACCATTGAGAGAGGAGAACTTCCGTTTAAGAACAAAGATTATATCTTTATTCCTGAAATTAAGAAAGCAATCGAAGATAAATTGACAGAAATTCCTGCTTTTGTAGTAAATGAAGGAATGAAAGAAATTACTTTGACACTCGGTGAATTAACCGATGATGAAAGAGAAATCATCCTAAAAGGATGTTTGATAAACTATTATAGAGATTAAGGAGTAAATTACAAATGACAGGTACGTTTTGGGCAATATTGCCACCGGTAATTGCCATTGTTTTGGCATTAATAACAAAGGAGGTATATTTATCCCTGATGATAGGGATCGCATCAGGTGCCCTTATGTACCATGGATTTCATCCAATTAAGGCAATGGACACAATCTTTACGATTATGTCCGGTAAGATTGGGGATAACTGTGATATACTGATTTTTCTCGTACTGCTTGGTATTTTGGTTGCTCTGATTACAAAATCAGGGGCATCCAGAGCCTATGGGAAATGGGCATCCAGAGCAATCCGGACAAAAAGACAGGCACTGTTTGCAACAGTTTGTCTCGGGGTGGTAATTTTTGTTGATGATTATTTTAATTGTCTTACAGTAGGAACTGTTATGCGCCCGGTAACTGATAAATATAAAATTACGAGAGCAAAACTGGCATATGTTATTGATGCAACTGCAGCACCAGTGTGTATAATTGCACCAATATCCAGCTGGGCAGCGGCAGTTGGTTCTTCACTTCCGGAAGGATGTAATATTGATGGCTTTTCTTTGTTTATCAAAGCTATTCCATTTAATTATTATGCACTGCTTACATTGGCTTTTCTTATATTTATGATTATAACCAATGCTGATTATTCTAAGATGAAGCAGTATGAAATGACACATGAGACAGAAGAACTTGCAGTGAATAAAGAAGATGAAGTTCAGATTGTGGGACAGGGAAAAGTAATTGATCTGATTTTGCCTATTGCTTTTCTGATTTTATCCTGTATTACATTTATGCTATATACAGGTGGATTTTTTAAAGGTGCGTCTGTTGTTGATGCATTTGCCAATTGTTCCAGTGCAAGAAGTCTTGTACTTGGCTCGTTTCTTACATTGATTTTTACTTTTATTTTATATATTCCTAGGAAAATCATTGCTTTTGTTGACTATTGCGGAAGTTTTGTACAGGGATTTAAGGCTATGACATCAGCAATTATGATTTTGTGTCTTGCCTGGTCCCTGTCAGGAATTTGCAGTGAACAATATTTAAATATTCAGGGATTTGTTAAAACAGCGATTGGTGGAAGTACTATGGCGGTCGTTGTTATGCCATTGGCATTTTTCCTTATAGCGTTAGGTCTTGCCTTTGCAACAGGTACTTCATGGGGAACTTTTGGAATTCTTATTCCGATTTCTGTTACAATCTTAGGCGGAAATATGATGATGATGTCAGTCTGTGTTGGTTCTATTTTAGCAGGTGCGGTATGTGGAGATCATATTTCTCCAATTTCCGATACAACGATTTTATCATCCGCCGGAGCACAATGTAAGCATATTGATCATGTTTCGACACAGATGCCATATGCATTTACTGTTGCGGGATGTGCAGCAGCAGGATATGTAACGGCAGGTATAACATCAAATGGATTTATCGGACTTGCCGTTTCGGCAGTATTTCTTGCTTTGGTTATGGGAGTTATTTTATTTAAAAGAGATCGGGGATAGAGTATGAAAGAGATATATATCTGTCAGAAGGCCCAAAGAGCCATGGGTGAGATAGAAAAAGTGATCATAGGAAAAAGCAGGATTATTCGTCAGGTTATGACTGCTATTATTGCAAGCGGACATATTCTGATTGAAGATATTCCTGGAGTCGGTAAAACAACTCTGGCTTTGGCATTTTCAAAAGTGCTTGGATTGGATTACCAGAGAATTCAGTTTACTCCAGATGTCATGCCGGCGGATATTGTAGGGTTTTCTGTGTACAAGCCTGAAATAGGTTCATTTGAATATCAGAAGGGTGGGGCAATGACCAATTTGCTTTTGGCTGATGAAATCAACCGTACTTCACCTAAAACACAGTCAGCTCTTCTGGAGGCCATGGAAGAAGGAAAGATAACCGTCGATGGAATTACCAGAGAATTACCACAGCCTTATGTAGTTATTGCAACACAGAACCCAATTGGTTCCATCGGAACACATTCTCTTCCTGAATCTCAGATGGATCGCTTTATGATCCGGATTTCTATGGGTTATCCTGATTATGAAAGTGAAGTATCCATGTTAAAACAAGGAAGAGTCAACGTGGCAATTGATCAGATCATAGAAAAGATAACGGCAGAAGAGTTGATAGAAATTCGGCAGGAAGTTGAAGAAATATATGTTCATGAGGATATATATCGATATATTGTTACTCTTGCCAACGCCACAAGAAATTCCAGAAATCTTGATCTTGGCTTAAGTCCAAGAGGAACGATTGCTTTGCTTCGGATGGCCAAGGCGAATGCGTATCTCTCCAATCGCACATATTTGATTCCGGAAGACATTAAACAGGTGTTTTTTGTAACAGCCGGTCATCGTGTGATAAAAAGTAAAGAGGCTAAAATTCAGAGAAAGGCCAACGGAGATATATTAAAAGAAATTATGAAATCGGTTCCGTTACCAAAAGGGAACCAGTGAGGTAGATTATGTATTTCATTATAATGATACTTTGCATAATTTATTGGGTAATATATGGGAACTTGATTGGGGGATGTCTGACGGCATCCCTGTTTCTTGTTCTCTTTTTTTCTATCTGTTTTGCAAAACGGGAAAAGAATATTATTAATCTGTCGATGGAACCAAAAGAACGGATCATTAGCGAAGAAGAAAAAATGGAAATGATAATAGAACTGACAGGAAAGCTTTTCCGAAATTCAAGATATTGTGAAGTAGAATACATTGTAGAATCTTCTTTAGGTAAAAAAAAGGAAAAAAGGAAATTTTGTTTTTTGTGGGGGAAAAGTGAAATAAGACCAGTTATCATAGATGAATTATGTACAGAATGTGATTTTTACAGAATTAGATTTACAGAATTGAAATGGAAAGATCTAACTGGTCTTTATGCAGTAAAAAAAACTATAAATAACGTCGAGGATTTTCTTGTGATGCCAAAAAAATTTTCTATGGAAAACATGAATAATCAATACCAGATGAAGGAAGAACAACAGAGTCCTTTTGAATACGACGGAATCAGAGATTATCACCCTGGTGATAAGCTTTCAAGAATTCATTGGAAAATATTTGCAGGTAAAGGTGATTTGTTTGTAAGAGAGTCAGGAGAAGAAAAATCGGAAACAGCTAATATTGTATTGAGTCTTAGAAAAGTAAAGCAAAATCAGTATTCGGATTATTTTTCAACTTTTTATTCTGTTGCCCAGTTTTTCCTTGATCACAATATTCATTTAAATATTTATTTTGGTAATTCATTTATGAAATTGGAATCAATAGATCAATACGAAGAATTATTTACAAAAATTTTTTGTGAGGACTTATGGGTAGATAAGTGTACAGATGAAGCTGATGGATTACAGATATTTGTTTCAAAGGGTAGACAAACGGTTGAAGATTATGCATACGACATGGAGATATAAATGAAGATTAGTAAAAATGAAATAGCTGAATATATTATGTTTGCATTGATTTTTTTTGCAATGATTCAAAGTATTTTTGATGGATTTTCTATTAAACAGTATCACTGGATTCTGGCTTTTTCAGGTATGGCAGTTCTTTTGGTTTCTTGTATTTTGATGGATTATTTTTCATGGATTGTTCCGTGTTACATATTTTTAATTTCAGGAATGATCGCTTTGAAAAAATCAGAATTGCTTAATGGATTTCAGATTATAATTAACAAGATAGTTGATGCAATTAATCAGAATATGGATTTGGGATTTTATTATTATATTTCTGTTGATTTAGAGCATAGCAGAATTGATAGTGTGATTGCAATTATTTTCTTCTTTGTATGTGCGGGATTACTGATAGGACTTATGAGACGAAAACCTTTTCCTCTTTTTATTGTTACATGTATTTTTCAGATAATTATAATGATTATGGCCCCATATGGAGTAACTTCTCCTTTTTTGTTATTTCTTGGTGCATGGATAGGATATTATAATTTGAAAAATAATAAAGTATATTTTGGAATTATAATATTCAGTTTGTTTATACTGGCTGTGATTCCACTTTATTTTTATGAACAGATTTCAATTCCAAAAGAAACATCTGCAAAGCGATGGTCGCTATTAAAAATTCGAAAAGTGATGCAAGGTAATGATTATGAAGTGAATGGTGGAGTTGGAAATGGTAAGATTGGTGGAGTTGGGGCTGTTTCTCCATCGGGTGTCAAACTTTTTGAGGCTTCATCAGATGATGAAAATACGTTATATTTGAAAAGTTTCGTAAGTGGAGATTATCAAAATGGACAATGGATGAAGAAAAAGGAAGACACATTAATTTTTGCAGGAGAACCGGCAATAGGACTTCCGTTTTTGTTCCCGGAATTAAAGATTAATCAGTTAATGCCTTTAAAAAGTCAGAGAGAGTTATTTACAGGAGATTCCAATCTTAGTATCAAATATCAGAAAATAAATGATCATGCATTGCTGATACCGTATTATGCAGATTTGAATCAATTAAATGGAGAAATATCCGGTGACAGGATGATGACAAAAAATGTAGCAGAAAGCTCGTATAATGTCAGATATTATAGTGTGAAAAACTGGGATCTTTTAGTAAAACAGGAAGGAATGGTTCAAGAAGAACTGATTTTTGATTTAAAAGACACTGTTTTAGAAGAAAATTATTTTCGTGCTATGGAAGAATATCAGTGTTATATAGAAGAAAAATATCTGGATGTGCCCCAAAACATTAAAGAAAAACTTCAGAATAAATACTTAAACCAGATTTCTGGAAACAGCAAATATGAAATCATTGATAATGTTCGGACATTTTTAAAAGAAAATTATCAATATACCTATCGTCCTGGTTTGACACCTGATGGAAAGGATCCGGTTCTTTTCTTTCTAGATGAAAAGAAAAAAGGATTCTGTACCCAGTATGCTTCAGCAGCAGTCTTTCTCCTGCGAAGTGCTGGAGTTCCGGCAAGGTATGTGGAAGGTTATAAAATAAGAAAGGAACAATGGATTAACGGAAAAGCTCAGGTGACTGATTATGATGCTCATGCATGGGCAGAAGTTTATGTTACAAATGTGGGATGGATTCCGATAGATGTCACTGGTACATTCACTGGAGAAAAAAACTATCAGAGTTTACAAAAAAAAGAGGAAGAAACAAAGTTTATCAGGAGGTCAAAAAGAGAAATTATCAGTAATGTTAAGGAAATTGTAACATTTATTTTGATAGCTGGTTGTATTACAGTTCTGCTTATTTTAACTAAAATGTTACAAAAAAAATATCAGTGGAAAAAGTTAAATAATCGAGAGAAAATAATTTATTATGAAAGCAGACTAAACGATAAAAATGCTGCAAAACAAAGTAAAATGGTGAATAGACTTGCTTATGAAATCATTCAGAAAGCAAAATTCAGTCAGTTGGATATAACTGATGAAGAGGTAAGGTTTATGAAACGCTATGTGAATGTACAAAAAAAGAAATAAATATTACATAAATGTTACGAATGATGAAAAAAACTTAAAAAACTCTTGACAAATTATTGAGTTATAGTGTAGAATGTTAAATGTTAAGAGAAACAAAAGAAACAAATTCTACAAGAATAACAATATATCAGGAGAAAGTATGAAACGATTATTTGCAAAAACATTAGTTTTGGTTATGATGGCGGCAGCAACTTTTACAATGACAGTACATACTAGTGAAGCAGATGCACAGGCAGCATCAAAAGGACAGAAAGTTGTTAATTATGCAAAGAAATTTGTTGGAAATAAGTATAAATATGGTGGTTCCAGTTTAACAAGAGGAACAGATTGTTCCGGATTTACAATGTCTGTATACCGTAAATTTGGGAAAAGACTTCCTCATTCATCCAGTGGACAGAGAAGTGTTGGTAAGAAGGTTAAAGGCGGATTGAAAAATGCTAAACCAGGAGATATCATTTGTTACAGCGGACATGTGGCGATTTATATTGGAAATAACAAAATTGTTCATGCTAGCAATTCTGCTCCATATCCAAGAGGTGGAATTAAAATTTCAAATAATGCAAGATACAGAAAGATTGTTACAGTCAGAAGAATTTTTTAATAAGAAGATAAAGAATGAAACCTTATAGACATGTTAATGTTTATAAGGTTTTCTCTTGCTTGACAGCATAAAGGTGAACATATTATAATTTTATGGAATACTTTGATATTTAAAATAGATGATTACAGTAAATGAAAGGGAGAATATTATGGTTATTAGTCCAAAAGTAAAAGATTTCTTATGTCTGACTGCTCATCCAGAAGGATGTAAAAAGAATGTTGAAAATCAGATTTCCTATGTCTGTTCAAAGAATTCAGCAATTCCTGGAACAGCAAAAAAAGTACTGGTTATCGGATGCTCTACCGGGTATGGACTTGCATCCAGAATCGTAGCAACTTTTGGATGTCATGCAGATACATTGGGAATTATGTTTGAAAGACCATCTAATGGAAAGAAGACCGCAACACCTGGATGGTATAATACAGCAGCATTTGAAGAATTTGCAGGAAAAGAAGGTTATTACGCAAAAACTATTAACGGAGATGCCTTTTCAAAAGAAATAAAGGATCTGACCATAGAGACGATTCGTAAGGATATGGGACAGGTTGACACTGTAATTTACAGTCTTGCCGCACCAAGAAGAACTGCACCGGACGGAATAACATACCGTTCTGTGTTAAAAACAACAGGAGAGGATTTTACCAATAAAAATCTGAATCTGAAAGACAATACCATTGGAATGAAGACGATTCCTGCTGCAAATGAAGATGAAATTAATGCCACAGTTAAAGTTATGGGTGGTGAAGACTGGAAGCTTTGGATCGATGCATTAAGTGAAGCAGGAGTACTGGCAGAAAATGCTGTAACAGTAGCTTACTCCTACATTGGTTCTGAACTGACTTATCCGATTTATTTTGAAGGAACCATTGGTGCTGCTAAAAAGCATTTACATAAGACCGCAGATGAAATCTGTGATGATTATAAGGAACAGGGTGTGAAGGCTTATGTTTCTGTTAATAAGGGATTAGTTACTCAGGCAAGCTCAGCGATTCCAATTGTTCCATTATATATGTCTGTTCTCTATAAAGTAATGAAAGAAAAAAATGTCCATGAAGGATGTATCGAACAGATTGAAAGGCTGTTTGCTCAGAAAAAACTTCTGACAGATGCAGTGACAGATGAAAATGGATGGATTCGATTGGATGACTGGGAACTTAGAGATGATGTTCAGGAAGAAGTGAAAAGAAGATGGGAAGATCTTAATTCAGATAATGTAAAAGAAATGGCTGATATTGATGGATACTGGGAAGACTTCTATCAAATGTTTGGATTTGATGAAGAAGGTGTAGACTATGAAGCAGATGTTGATCCGGTAGTTCCGGTAGCAAGTATCGAAGGATAGATATGTCTACAGAAATCATTGTAACAAAAATCGACTATCAGATAGTCAGTGCATGGCTGGAAAATCATAAAATTGTTGAATTTCAATGTATATCATCCCAAGAAAAAAGTCTTGTTGGCAACATTTATATTGGCAAGGTTAAAAATATCGTAAAAAATATACGAGGAGCATTTGTTGAATTCCAAAAGGGAGAATTGGGTTACCTTCCTCTTCGTAATGATAAATTAAAGATAGATGATGAGATTCTGGTTCAGGTAAAAAGGGAAGCTACAGAGGAAAAAAGACCCATGCTTTCTGATCGGATTGAACTGACCGGAAAATATCTGGTGTTAACTTCTGATAAAACATCCATAGGTGTTTCTAATAAAATAAGGAAAAAGGAAACCAGACAGCAGCTGAAAACATTTACAGAATCGCTGGTGACAGATGATTTTGGATTTATATTAAGGACAAATGCTGCCAGGGTTTCAAAGGAAGCAGTTTTGGAAGAGGCTGCAATTCTCGCTGAAAGATATCAGGAAATAATAAGAAAAAAGCAGTATAGACAGCCGTTTGTATTGCTGGATACAAATCAGAATATGAAAGACTTGATTTTATTTGGAAAAGATATAAGTCAGATTGATAAAATTATTACTGATCAGACAGATATTGAGGATTTGTTTCTAAATGAAGAAATCTGTGTTGAAATATTATCAGAAGAAGCACATGATATTGAACGGCGTTATCGCTTGAAACATTTTTTAAAAGAAGCATTATCAAAAAAAATCTGGATGAAATCAGGCGGATTTCTCTATATTGAACAGACAGAAGCAATGGCGGTAATCGATGTTAATTCCGGGAAATCTATTGGAAAAGGAAATAAAGCAGATCATGTTCGTAAAATCAATATGGAGGCGGCTAAAGAGGCAGCCAGGCAGATCAGGCTGAGAAATTTATCAGGTATTATTGTTATTGATTTTATTGATATGGAATCTGAATATGATAAGGACACATTGCTGCGGGTGATGCAGGGATATCTTAATGAAGACTCCAAAAAAGCTGTTGCAGTCGATATAACAAAATTGGGATTAATGGAATTAACCAGAAAAAAAGAAAGAAATCCATTATTATGTCAAATAAATATTGACAAAATAGAGAAACTTTGATATTATAACAAGGTATGCCGCACAGCGAGGTATAAGCATGGAAATCACCATAGCTGGCGAGATTGATAATAGGAGGTGCCGTGATGTACGCAATTATCGCAACAGGTGGAAAACAGTATAAAGTAAGCGAAGGCGATGTGATCAAAGTTGAAAAACTTGACGCTGAAGTTGGAGCTAAAGTTACATTTGATAATGTACTTTTAGTTGGTGGAGATACTGTTAAAGTTGGAACACCTACCGTTGATGGTGCGAAAGTTGAAGCTTCTGTTGTAAGCGAAGGAAAAGACAAAAAAGTCATCGTTTACAAATATAAGAGAAAAACTGGATACCATAAGAAAAACGGACATAGACAATTATTTACACAGGTAAAAATCGATAGTATCGTTGGATAATATCCGGAGATAGAGTTATGACAAAGATAACATTCTATCAGAGTGAAGACGGATCTTTTTCTGGATTCGATTCACAGGACCATGCAGGATATGACGTTGAAGGACAAGATATTGTCTGTTCAGCGGTTTCTGCACTGGTAATAAATTTCGTTAACTCACTGGATCAGTTTACCGATGATAACTATCAGGTAGATGTGGATCAGGAGAATGCGAGAATTAACGTAGTATTTACGGAAAAACTTTCTGCCGAAGGAAGTTTGTTATTAAATTCACTGATTCTTGGTCTTAGTGGAATTGAGGAAGAGCAGGAACAGTATTTAGATGTAATTTTTAAGGAGGTGTAACAAAATGATGAAAATGAACCTTCAATTTTTCGCTCATAAAAAGGGAATGGGTTCTACAAAGAACGGTAGAGACTCAGAATCTAAGAGATTAGGTGCGAAAAGAGCTGACGGACAGTTTGTAAAAGCTGGTAATATTCTTTACAGACAGAGAGGAACAAAAATCCATCCAGGAGTTAACGTAGGACGTGGTGGAGATGATACATTATTTGCATTAGTAGATGGTATTGTACGTTTCGAAAGAAAAGGTAAAGATAAGAAACAGTGTTCTGTACATCCAGTTGCATAATCACAGTCGGATGTAGAGACAGAGACATGCAGCAATTACGGCTTCAAATTCATATTTGAGGCCGTTTTTTTCTCATAAATGGTTCTATAACGGGATTATTTATGAGGAAAAAACACATTGCGCTTTATACAGGATAGGAAGGAAAAACAATGTTTGCAGATAGAGCTAATATTATTATCAGATCTGGAAAAGGCGGAAATGGGCATGTCAGTTTTCGCCGGGAACTTTATGTGCCTAACGGTGGACCTGATGGCGGAGATGGCGGACGTGGTGGAGATGTTATTTTCGTTGTTGATGAAGGAATGAATACTTTATCCGACTATCGTCACAGAAGAAAATTTAAAGCTGGTGATGGTCAGGAAGGCGGTAGAAGAAGATGTCATGGTGCTGATGGTGCAGACATCGTTTTAAAAGTTCCACCGGGAACTATTGTAAAAGAGAAAGAATCAGGAAAAGTTATTCTTGATATGTCCAATAAAAAAGAACCTGTTGTTTTATTAAAAGGTGGACGTGGCGGAAAGGGAAATCAGCATTATGCAACTCCTACCATGCAGGCGCCTAAATACGCTCAGCCAGGTGGTAAAGCTCAGGAAATTGAGGTTATGCTAGAGTTAAAAGTTATTGCTGACGTAGGGCTTGTAGGTTTTCCTAATGTTGGTAAATCTACATTTCTGTCCAGAGTTACCAATGCAAATCCAAAGATTGCAAATTATCATTTTACCAC
Source organism: Anaerostipes faecalis (assembly GCF_018982945.1). GTDB lineage: Bacteria > Bacillota > Clostridia > Lachnospirales > Lachnospiraceae > Anaerostipes > Anaerostipes faecalis. Next base: position 471,390 of record NZ_JABRXE010000001.1, read on the forward strand.
ATTAAATCCAAATCTCGGGGTAGTAGATATGGGACAGGGAAAAGGATTTGTTATTGCAGATATTCCTGGTATTATCGAAGGAGCTTCAGAAGGTGTTGGTCTTGGATTTGAATTCCTGAGACATATTGAACGTACAAAGGTGATGGTGCATATGGTTGATGCTGCATCTGTTGAAGGAAGGGATCCGATTGCAGATATTTATGCAATTACAGATGAATTGAAGAAGTATAATGCAGATATTCTTGATCGTCCACAGGTTATTGCAGCAAACAAAATGGATGCGATGACAGAAGAAGATAAGGAAACAGTTCTAGATCTTTTAAAAGAGGAATTTGAGCCAAAAGGAATTAAAGTATTTCCAATCTCAGCAGTGAGTGGTATTGGATTGAAAGAATTATTATGGCATATTCAGGGAATGCTGGATGAACTTCCGGAAGGAGCCACGGAATTTGAACAGGAATATGAATTAAATTTTGCTGAAGAGGAAGGCGGAATTATAATTGAAAATCCGGAAGAAGGAGTATTTACTGTGGAAGGGCCTAAAGTCGAAAGAATGCTTGGCTACACAAACCTTGAATCTGAGAGAGGATTTGACTTCTTCCAGAAATTTATGAGAGAAAATGGTGTTATTGAACGTCTGACAGAAATGGGAATCGAAGAAGGAGACACGGTTCGTCTGTTTGATCTGGAGTTTGATTATTATAAATAATGAGAAATAATGGAGGGAAAAATGACAAGCAAACAAAGAGCATATTTAAAAAGTCTTGCCATGAAGCTTGATCCTATTTATAACATAGGAAAAGGAAGTATTTCACCTGAACTTGTTGCAGGAGTAAGAGATGCACTGGAGGCCAGAGAACTTGTAAAAATTGGAGTTCTGCAGAACTGCATGGATGATCCCAAAGATCTGGCTGAAATTCTTGCAGAAAGAACCAGATCCCAGGTGGTACAGGTAATTGGAAAGAAAATTGTATTATATAAGGAATCCAAAAAGCATAAAAGAATTGAACTTCCAAAGGTAAAAAAATAATTACTGGAGGCATTTATGAAAAAAATAGGGATACTTGGAGGAACATTTAATCCTATACATTTTGGACATTTGATTTTAGGACAATCAGCAAAAGAGGAATTCGGACTGGATAAGATTCTTGTAATGCCAACCAAAAATCCTGCATATAAAACCATTTCAGGAAGCGTTACGGAGCAGAACCGAACAGATATGATAAAACTGGCGATTAAAGATTTTCCTTTTTTTGAATTTAGTGATTTGGAGTTACGACGGGAAGGTACCACATATACTGTTGATACACTGAAAGAACTGACAAAACAAAATCCTGATAGTAAATATTATTTTATTATGGGAGCGGATTCATTGTATCAGATTGAGACATGGAAAGACCCGGATCAGATTTTTAGTATGGCAAATATACTTGTTGCTACAAGAAACGATTCAAGAAGTGCACTGGATGCTCAGATTGATTATCTTGAAGATAAATATGATGGAAAAATTTATCATTTAAATAGTCCAAGTATTGAAATTTCCTCTCACGAAATAAGGAAAAGAAATATTGCCGGTCAGAGCATTCATTTTTTCTTGCCGGAAAGTATCATTGGTTATATAGAAAGAAATGGATTATATGAGCACAAATAAAATAGAAGAAAAACTTTCGAAGGAATTAAAACCGGAAAGATATAGACATACACTTGGTGTTGCCTATACAGCGGCATCTATGGCAATGGTGTTTGACATAGATATTCACAAGGCATACAGGGCAGGATTGCTTCACGACTGTGCAAAAGGATATTCTATAGCACAGCAGAAAGATCTATGTGAAAAATATGGAATTTTGATAGATCAAACTTATAAGGACAGTCCTCAGCTGATACATTCTGCATTGGCTCCTTATGTTGCAAGAGAATATTATGGAGAACAGGATCCGGAGATTTTAAATGCAATAGAATGCCATACTACAGGAAAACCAGCAATGAGTATTCTGGAGAAAATTGTTTTTATTGCAGATTATATGGAACCTAATCGTAAAGATATACCTGGATTAAAAGAAGTTCGAAAACTGGCTTTTTTAGATTTAGATGTATGTGTATTTCAGATTCTTGAAAATACAATTGGTTATCTGAATGATATAGGCCAGTCTATTGGTGGCAGTACCATGGAGACCTATGAGTATTACAAATCAATAAATGACGGAAAAAAAGCATAAGGAGATTATAATGGAACAGGCATTAAATATGGTTAAAATTGCTTATCAGGCACTGGATGATAAGTTGGGTGAAGATATTAAGGTTATTGATATTCGTGGAATTTCTACAATTGCAGATTATTTTATTATTGCAGATGGTAGTAATAAAAATCAGGTACAGGCAATGGTAGATAATGTTCAGGAAGAACTTGAAAAAGCAGGATATTCCATGAAACAAATGGAAGGATACAGAGATGGAAGCTGGGTGCTTCTTGATTTTCATGATATTATTATTCATGTATTTGATAGGGAAAATCGTCTTTTTTATGATTTAGAGAGAATATGGAAAGACGGAGTGGAAGTAAATATTGAAGAAATAGGAGAATAATAACCTATAAGTAAATGCCTCAGATATCTGAAATACAGATGTCTGAGGCTTTAATATTATATCAGATGAGGGATGACTCCCGCCTCTGTAGGCGGTGAGCAACAATTATGTATCAGTGGCGGGTTTCAATCCCCCATCTGATATACGCTCCGCGAGGATGCGCAGGAATTCGGATTGGAAGTATGTCTGCTATGCAGACCCGAATTCCGCGCCAAGACTCGCGAGCGAGTCTTGAATTATTTCATAGAGCGATATAGACCAACAACTATTCCGATTATGGAAACTTCCTGAACGATAATGGGATCCATAAAATCGTTTTCAGGTTGTAATCGATAAAATCCATCTTCTTTATAAAAAGTTTTTACAGTGGCAGAGTCTTCAATCAGGGCAACAACAATATCACCATTAGATGCAGTTGACTGCTGTTCAACAATTACCATATCTCCATCTAAAATGCCGGCATTGATCATGCTTTCACCTTTTACATGAAGCATAAAGGTTTTTTTGTTGCTGACGAATTCAGGCTGCATTGGAAAATAATCTTCGATATTTTCAATGGCGAGAATAGGTTCGCCTGCAGTAATAGTACCGACAATCGGGATATGAACAATTTCACGTCGGGATAAATTAAAATCGTCATCAATTATTTCAATAGCACGAGGCTTTGTTGGATCTCTGCGAATATATCCTTTACGTTCCAGTGTCTCAAGATGAGAATGGACAGAAGATGTAGATCTTAAATGTACTGCTTCGCATATTTCACGAACAGCAGGCGGATAACCTTTTTCTAATATACGTTGTTTGATAAATTCAAGAATCTGCTGCTGTTTATCACTTAACTGTTCTCTTGACATAATATATCCTCCATTAAATTCTTATCAATATAATACCATAATAATAGTATCAAAACAAGTGTTCCCGAACAAATTTTCGAAATAGCATTGACAAACGGATGTTCGAATTGTATAATAAAGCTACAAACAAATGTTCGATACGAGTGGAGGGATACAGATGAGAATCAATAAAGGAAGAATTATTTTATTTATCATATTAATAGCTATTGCTTTGTTTATATCGGGAGTATTGTTCACGAGAAGCAGATCTGTTGTTGATGCGAAAGATCGCCGTGAGAAAAGATTTACAAGTATTCAGGTTGAGAAAGGAGATTCCTTGTGGTCTATTGCAGAAGAGCATATTAGCGATGAATATGAATCTATGGATCAATATATAGATGAAGTATGTGAGACAAATCATATTTATGATCAGGTTATAACAGAAGATATGTATCTGGTTATTCCCTATTATATAGATATCTAGAAGCAAAAAGGGTGAATTACTTTCATAAGAAAAATAAAACCTTCTCTATTGTTTAATTATCCACAGTTATAATCAAAGGGATATTTTAAGAGAAGGTTTTTTTGTGAATTATGTTATAGACAATCAAACTATACCGGGTGTTAATCGTTTGTTTTGGTATCTATGGAAGAATTCAACAATTCCGTTATAAACTGTTTTTCATAATTAGATAATTTTCTGTAATAAATCTGGCAGTAAAATATTATTAAAAAGAATGAATGATAGCATTGTAGAGATTGTATCCAATTGTAGATGATCTGGAATTAATGCGGTTAGCTTCTGTACTATTTGTAATAAATCCCATTTCAACCAAAGCAGTGGTCATAGATGGACCATTTAAAACAGCGAGGTCTGTTCGATACTTTAATCCACGGTTGTAAGAGCTGTTGCTGGAGTAACCCATACCATTCAGTGCATATGATTGAACGGTGTTAGCATATGTTTTATAGTTCTTATATAATGTTTCGGTTCCTTTTGCGGAAGCAGAAGCAGAATTAATATGTACACTTAAAAATCGATCAGCCTTTACTTCATTTGCCATGGTATATCGATATGAAAGGCTTGGATACCAGTCAGATAATCTAGTGTAATAAACCTTATATGTAGAATTTCCATCAAAGTATTTTTTTATATTTTGTACAATTTTTAATGTCATGTTTTTCTCGTAATATCCATTTCCGACAGCACCGGAATCAGAGCCGCCATGACCTGCATCTACAACGATTACACGTTGAAACATACTTTTTGGAGCTGCATATTTTACATATATATAGGAAGAAGTTTGTGTGACACTAAATCCTTTAATAGTCGCTGTCTTTAAATTAATATATGTATTGCCACCACTATAAGAAACACTATATGATAGACTGTCTTGAATAGTTCGATTGTTAGTGGCAGAAAAATGAGTTTTATAATTCCCCTGGATAATTAACTGAAGCCGCTTGTTCCAATAATCATCATTTGCTGTTATTTTGGATGCGGATAGTCCTGATGGTTTCTTTATTCGAATAGAATAATTGCTGGATGAAGCTGTTATTTTTGTATAAGGATTTATAATGGAACTTGAACTTGAACTTGAACTTGAACTGGTATTATTACTGGCAGACGAAGCTGTTTTTGAAATAACTCCAGATAAAAGTCTATTATTCCAGCTATAATTTAATCCTAATTTTTTGGAAATAATTTCTCCCGGTACCATTATGTAATTGGTCATGCGGTTATAATAATATACTTTTCTTGGTGCGGCAGGAAGAGAGAAAGCTTTTCCATTTAAATAAGCTGTTTTTTTATCCAATGTCATAGTAATGGTGTTGGATCCTCTTTTAATTGTAATTTTTTTTGTTTTACTTGAATAAGAATATTTTGTTCCTAAGTAAGAATATTTTCCATAAATCCAGTATGCGGAATATAGAGATGTGGATCCATCAAGGAAGCCTGGCATATTCGTAGGAATCACAGTTGAATTATATCGTGCCTGAACTACCTTTTTTTGATAAATTTTTCCAGTACTGCAATATTTGACTTTAATATAGTTTCCAGGATTTACTGAAGATTTAGAGTAAAAATTACCGGTTCGTTTACTGTTTTTCCAATAGTATCCTAATCCCAGATATTTTGCAGAAAATTCTCCAGGAACATAAATATAATTTTTTTTGTTTCTATATGAATAGACTTTTCGTGCAGGTGCAGGAAGGACCTTTTTTACTCCGTTTACATAAGCATATTTGCTGTCTAAAGTGAAGGTAATTGTATTTGATCCACGTTTAAGTATAATCTTCTTATTCTTCGAAGAATAAGAATAAGAAGTACCGAGAGTTTTGGTCTGTTTAAAAATATAATATGCTGAATACATAGATGTGTTAGATTCTATATATCCAGGTGCACGAGTTTTAATTGTTGTTCCAGTCCATGCGGCACCAATGGATTTTTTTTGTTGTTTCTTTCCGGCAATTTTAAGTGTATAAGTATTGCCGGTAACTGCATAGTCATAAGCGGATGCAGAAAGAAAATTGCCTGTTATGAATAGAAAAACAATAAAAATAAATACTGCTTTTTTTGATCGCATATATAATCTCCTTTCTTTTACAAAATTGTATCATAAATGTAATATATTCGCAATAAAAATGAAAAAAAGCCGTATCAAAAGATACGACTTGTCTGAATAATTTATTTAAAAAGAATTACACAATGCCAGATACAATTTGTTTCCAATAATGCTTGTACGAGAATTAATACGGTTGGCTTCTGTGCTGTTTGTGATAAATCCCATTTCTACAAGAGCAGTTGTCATGTTTGGACCATTTAATACAGCAAGATCAGAACGATATTTTAAACCGCGATCAAAAGATCCTTTTTTGGTATATCCCATACCCTGCAATGCATAATCTTGTATATTGGAAGCATAGGTTTTATAAGTTTTATATAGTGTTTCTGTTCCTTTTGCAAAAGGAGAAGCAGAATTAATATGTACACTTAAAAATCGATCAGCTTTTACCTCATTTGCCATCTTATATCTGTAGGAAAGGCTTGGATACCAGTCAGATAACCTGGTGTAATATACTTTATATGTGGAATTGTTATCAAAGTTTTTCTTCATACTTTGTACAATTTTTAATGTCATGTTTTTCTCATAATATCCACTTCCAACAGCACCGGAATCAGAGCCGCCATGCCCGGCATCTACAACAATTACACGTTGAAACATACTTTTTGGAGCCGCATATTTCACATAGATATACGAAGCTGTTTGTGTGATGCTGAATCCTTTAATAGTAGAGGTTTTCAAATCAATATATGTTTTTCCGTTACTGTAAGATACACTGTAAGTAAGGGAATCCTTAATAGTACGATTTGAGGCAGAAGAAAAGTGTGTCTTATAATTTCCGGAAATAATCAGTCTTAATCGTTTATTCCAATAATCATCATCGGATGTTATATTGGAACTGTTCAGTCCAGAAGGCTTTTTTATTCGAATTGAATAATTCGTAGATGAAGCGGTAATCTTAGAGACAGGTACTATTGAATTGGATGATGAAGTACTATTATTTAAATTTGTAGTAGTGTTAGATGAAGTAGTAGTCTTTTTTGTAATTAATCCACATAACAGTCTGTTGTTCCAGGTATAGTTCAGTCCCAGCTTTTTGGAAAGAATTTCACCAGGAACCATGATATAATTTTTTTTCTTTGCCACATAGCGGATTTTACGAGGTGCTGCAGGGAGAGTGAATTTCTTTCCGTTTAATGTAGCAGTTTTACTATTTAGTTTCATGATAATTGTATTGGAGCCGCGTTTTAGAACAACAGAATTATTTTTACTATTATATGTATATTTGGTGCCCAGAGATGTACAACGTCCAAAAATCCAGTATGCAGAATATAATGAAGTAGATCCTTCAATAAAACCAGGCATATTGGTTTTTATAATAGAATTATTATATCTTGCATCAATTGCTTTTTTAGAATAATATTTTTTGTTATGTGTATATTGGATTTTGTAATACTGACCAGCTTTTATAGAAGCAAATGTTTGACAGCAGCTGCTGAACATCATACTGACAGCAAGTCCCATACAAATAATTTTTTTTTTATACATAAAATGTCTCCCCTTTTTATAAATTATAAAAATATTATATTATAATTTTTGTGAGAATTCAACGAAATGAAGATTTTACCAATACTTTCATGAAAAATTGTTTCCATTCTGAAATTAAATGTGGTATTCTATTATATAAGCACGATTTTTAGGGAATTTTGTTAAATTAACTAAACAATCGAGTATTCCTGAATTAAATATCAAGGAGTAAGAAATGAAAGCACATGATGACTTTAAGCAAGGCCTGATTGATGGAATTCCAATAGGTCTTGCATATGTAGCAGTCTCATTTGCATTTGGAATTGCAGGTGTGGCAAAGGGAATTCCAGTATGGGCAGTGACTTTGATTTCGGCAACATGTCTGACGTCAGCCGGACAATTTGCGGCGATTATTTCTATGACTGCAGGGGGATCCCTTGTTGAATTGATTTTGTCCCAGTTTATTATTAATTTAAGATATTCTATTATGTCTATAGCAATAGGACAAAAATTGATTGAGAAAGCTAATATCTGGAATCGCATTTCCATGGCATTTGGAGTAACAGATGAGATTTTTGCTGTTTCCTGTGGACGACCAGGAGAAATCACCCCCAAATATTTTTATGCATTGATGACGATTCCATGGATTAGTTGGACACTTGGTACTTTTCTTGGCGCAACAGCAAGTAGAATTTTACCGGTTGTTATCAGGAATGCATTAGGGATTGCAATATATGGAATGCTGATAGGTATTATAATTCCACCTGCTAAAAAGGATCGAAACATTTTAATTGTAATTATTATTTCCATGGTAATAAGCCTGGCTTTCCATTATGTGAAAGCTTTATCTTTTATTTCCAGTGGATTTTCTATTATCATATGTACTTTGATTGCAGCGACAATTGGAGCAGCAGTTTTTCCGGTAGAACAGGAGGATGATTATGAACATAACTAAATTGCTGGTTTATATTATTGTTACTGCAGTTTCTACTTATTTAATAAGGATGATTCCCTTGGTTGCTATTCAGAAAAAGATTCAAAATCGGTTTTTTCGATCGTTTTTATATTATGTACCATATGCAGTATTAGCTGCTATGATTATGCCGGCGGTGTTTTATGCAACTGGAGATTATAAGTCATCTGTAGTAGGATTTATTGTAGCAATGATATTTGCATATTTTGAAAAGAATATTGTGACAGTGGCATGCGTAAGCTGTATTGCAGCTTTTCTGACACTGGTGTTTTAATTTTATTAGGAAAAACCTTGTTTACATTAAAGTGGACTTAATAATATATAAATTATGCGGAATTATCCGCTTAATATAAGGAGGACAATATGAATTGTAATTTAGCGGTCATTAAAGGTGACGGAATTGGACCAGAAATTGTTACCGAAGCAATGAATGTTTTGGATGCTGTCGGAAAGAAATATGGTCATACATTTTCTTATGAACAGATTTTGATGGGTGGAGCTTCCATTGATGTACATGGTAAGCCATTAACAGAAGAAGCATTGGAAATTGCTAGAAACAGTGATGCAGTGTTAATGGGATCTATTGGTGGAAATACAAGTACCTCTCCATGGTATAAACTTCCGGCTGATTTAAGACCAGAAGCAGGATTGCTTGCACTTCGTAAGGCTTTAGGATTATTTGCAAATATCAGACCTGCATATTTATATGAAGAATTAAAAAAAGCATGTCCTTTACGAGATGAAGTGATTGGTGATGGATTTGATATGGTAATTATGCGAGAACTGACTGGTGGTCTTTATTTTGGAGAAAGGCATACCGAGGAAGTGGATGGCATCAGAGTAGCTACAGATACCCTGACATACAGTGAAGAAGAAATTCGCAGAATTGCAATTAAAGCATTTGATATTGCAAGAAAAAGAAAAAAACATGTAATCAGTGTGGATAAAGCTAATGTTTTGGATTCTTCCAGATTATGGAGAAGTGTTGTTGAAGAAGTTGCAAAAGATTATGAAGATGTTACATATGAACATATGCTGGTAGATAATTGTGCTATGCAGCTTGTAAATAATCCAAAACAGTTTGATGTTATCTTGACAGAAAATATGTTTGGCGATATTTTATCAGATGAAGCAAGTATGATTACAGGTTCTATAGGTATGCTTTCATCTGCAAGTCTTGCTGAAGGTAAATTTGGATTATATGAACCTAGTCATGGCTCAGCACCAGATATTGCAGGACAGGATATAGCCAATCCAATAGCGACAATCTTATCAGCGGCCATGATGCTTCGATATTCTTTTGATCTAGATAAAGAAGCAGAAGAAATTGAAAATGCTGTTAAAGAAGTACTTTCTGATGGATATCGTACAGTGGATATTATGTCAGAAGGTATGAAACAGGTTGGCTGTAAAGAAATGGGTCAGTTAATTATTGAAAAAATCAAATAAATACAGGAGATGGTGATAGAAAATGGAGAGGGAGTTTTTTTCTTCTTTCTGTTTTCCATCACAATAGGAGGTAGTTATGGGTAATACTTACACAGAAGGAGATGCATTTGCACCTCAGAGATCTTTATTTAATGCCTTAGGGTACACAAAAGAAGAAATGAAAAAACCATTGGTTGGGATTGTCAGTTCATACAACGAAATTGTTCCTGGTCATATGAATATTGACAAGATTGTAGAAGCTGTTAAAATGGGTGTAGCAATGGCAGGTGGAACACCAGTTGTTTTCCCGGCAATTGCAGTATGTGATGGAATCGCCATGGGACATGTTGGAATGAAATATTCTCTGGTAACTCGTGATCTGATTGCTGATTCCACAGAATGTATGGCACTTGCACATCAGTTCGATGCACTGGTAATGGTACCAAACTGTGATAAAAATGTTCCGGGGCTTCTTATGGCTGCGGCTCGTGTCAATGTACCTACAGTGTTCGTCAGTGGCGGACCAATGCTCGCGGGACACGTAAAAGGAAAGAAAACAAGCTTATCTAGTATGTTCGAAGCAGTAGGTTCTTATGCAGCAGGAACCATCACAAAAGATGAGCTGGATGAATTTGAAAATAAAACATGTCCAACATGTGGATCTTGTTCTGGGATGTATACAGCCAATTCCATGAACTGTCTGACAGAAGTACTTGGAATGGGACTTCGTGGAAATGGAACAATTCCAGCAGTATATTCTGAAAGAATCCGTCTGGCAAAACATGCAGGTATGAAGGTTATGGAATTGCTTGAAAAGAATATCAGACCAAGAGATATTTTAACAGAAGAAGCATTTGAAAATGCATTAACTGTTGATATGGCACTTGGATGCAGTACAAACAGTATGTTACATCTGCCGGCAATTGCACATGAAGCAGGGATTGATCTTGATCTGGATAAAGCAAATGCAATCAGTGCAAAGACTCCTAATTTATGTCATCTTGCACCTGCAGGACATACTTATATGGAAGATTTAAATGAAGCAGGTGGTGTTTATGCCGTAATGAATGAATTAAATAAAAAGAATCTGCTTCATACAGATCTGATTACAGTAACAGGAAAAACTGTAAAAGAAAACATTGAAGGATGTGTTAACAGAAATCCAGAAATTATTCGTCCTATAGATCATCCATACAGTGAAACTGGTGGAATTGCAGTATTAAAAGGAAATCTGGCACCAGATTCAGGTGTTGTAAAACGTTCTGCTGTTGCACCTGAAATGCTGAAGATGGAAGGACCAGCCAGAGTATTTGACTGTGAAGAAGATGCAATTAAAGCCATTAAAGGTGGAGAAATCCATCCAGGTGACGTCGTAGTTATTCGTTACGAAGGACCAAAGGGTGGACCTGGTATGCGTGAAATGTTAAATCCAACTTCTGCGATTATGGGTATGGGATTAGGTTCCAGTGTTGCTCTTATTACAGATGGACGTTTTTCAGGAGCATCCAGAGGTGCATGTATTGGACATGTTTCTCCAGAGGCAGCAGTAGGAGGACCTATTGCATTAGTTGAAGAAGGAGATATTATTGCAATCGATATTGATGCAAATACATTAAATCTTAAAGTATCAGATGAGGAATTAAAAGAGCGTAAAGAAAAATGGCAGCCACGAACACCAAAGGTTACGACCGGATATTTAGCCAGATATGCATCTTTAGTTACCTCAGGAAATCGTGGTGCAATATTAGAAATCAATAAATAGAAAGAAGGTCAACAAATGAAACAATTGACTGGTGCTCAGATTGTTTTAGAATGTTTAAAGGAGCAGGGAGTTGATACTGTTTTTGGGTATCCTGGTGGTGCTATTTTAAATATTTACGATGAATTATATAAACAGAAAGAGGATTTTACACATATTTTAACTTCCCATGAGCAGGGAGCTTCTCATGCGGCAGACGGATATGCAAGATCAACAGGAAAAGTCGGAGTATGTTTTGCAACTTCTGGTCCTGGAGCCACAAATACAGTAACAGGAATTGCAACAGCGTATATGGATTCAGTACCTATGGTGGTCATTACCTGTAATGTTGGAGTGAGTCTCCTTGGAAAAGACAGCTTTCAGGAAGTGGATATTTCAGGAATAACACTACCTATTACAAAGCACAATTTTATTGTAAAAGATGTACATGACCTGGCAGATACTATTCGAAGAGCTTTTCGTATTGCAGAATCAGGTAGACCAGGACCGGTGTTGATTGATATTCCAAAAGATGTTACAGCGGCTAAAGCAATGTATGAAAAAGTTGTTCCTGCTAAGATCATCAGATCCAGTGAACATATTCGTGAGCTGGATATCCAGACTGCAATTCAGATGATTGAAGAAGCAAAAAAACCTTTTGTTCTTGTTGGTGGTGGTGCGGTTATTTCAGATGCAGCCGATGAAGTTAATGAATTCGTAGAGAAAGTACATTGTCCTGTTTGTGATACACTTATGGGAAAAGGTGCTTTTGATGGAACAAATGCATTATATACTGGAATGATCGGAATGCACGGAACCAAAGCCTCCAATCTTGGAGTGTCGGAAGCAGATCTTCTGATTGCTATTGGTACAAGATTCAGTGATCGTGTTTTAGGAAATCCAAATACATTTGCAAAGAATGCGACAATTTTACAGATTGATATTGATCCGGTTGAAATTAATAAGAATATTATGACAAACGCTTATATTGTGGGCGATATTAAAGCGGTACTGACCGTTATGAATCGACGTCTGACTCAGCAGAATCATAATGCCTGGGTAAAAAAAGTTATGGAGTATAAAGTAAAATATCCATTAACCTATGATAAGGGAAGATTAACTTGTCCTCAGATTATCGAAAAGATTTATGAGAGAACAAAGGGTGACGCTATTATCACAACAGAAGTTGGACAGCATCAGATGTGGGCAGCACAGTTTTTTAAATATGATAAACCTAGAAAATTTTTAACTTCTGGAGGCTTAGGAACCATGGGATATGGTTTAGGCGCCAGTCTTGGAGCTAAAATGGGAAATCCTGACAAGACGGTCATTAATATTGCTGGGGATGGATGTTTCCGAATGAATTTAAATGAACTGGCAACAGCTTCCAGATATAATATTCCAATTATAGAGGTTATTATCAATAATAGTGTACTTGGAATGGTCAGACAATGGCAGGATTTATTCTATGAAGAGCGTTATTCTTATACGACTTTTGAGGATCCTGTTGATTTTGTGAAAGTTTCAGAGGGATTTGGCGTTATTGCTAAAAAAGTTACAAATATGGAAGAATTTGAATATGCATTTGAAGATGCACTGGATGCAGGAAGACCTGTTGTGCTTGATTGTCATATTGATTTAGATGATAAAGTATGGCCAATGGTTAATCCGGGAGGATCTATTGAAGATGCATTTGATAAAGCGGATCTTGAGGAGAGGGAAGCAAATTAATAAATAAGAAGTTTTATAATAAAAGGAGAGAATGATGTCAAGAGTTTATAATTTTTCAGCAGGACCTGCAGTTCTGCCGGAAGAAGTACTGAAAGAAGCAGCAGAAGAAATGTTAGATTATAGAGGATGTGGAATGTCTGTAATGGAAATGAGCCACAGATCTAAAATGTTTGCAGATATTATTGAAACTGCAGAAGCAGATTTGAGAGAACTGATGAATATCCCGGATAATTACAAAGTATTATTCCTTCAGGGAGGAGCTTCTCAGCAATTTTCTGCAATTCCTATGAATCTTATGAAAAACAAAGTTGCAGATTTCATTATTACAGGACAGTGGGCAAAAAAAGCATACCAGGAAGCAAGCAGATACGGAAAAGCTAATATTTTAGCATCATCAGAAGATAAAACATTTTCATATATTCCAGATTGCAGTGATCTTCCTGTTTCAGAAGATGCAGATTATGTATATGTATGTTATAATAATACAATTTATGGAACAAAATACTGGAATCTTCCAAATACAAAAGGAAAAATTCTTGTAGCTGATATGTCTTCCTGCATTTTATCTGAACCAGTGAATGTTGAAGATTTTGGTGTCATTTACTTTGGAGTGCAGAAAAATGTTGGACCAGCCGGAGTTGTTGTATGTATCATTCGTGAAGATCTGATTACAGATGATGTTCTTCCTGGAACACCAACCATGTTAAAATGGAAAACTCAGGCAGATGCTAATTCTTTATATAATACACCTCCATGTTATGGTATTTATATCTGTGGAAAGGTATTTAAATGGCTGAAGGATCAGGGTGGACTGGAAGCAATGCAGAAACGCAATGAAGAAAAAGCAAAAATCTTATATGATTTCCTTGATCAGAGCGAATTATTTAGAGGAACTGTTGAAAAGAAAGATCGTTCTCTGATGAATGTTCCATTTGTAACAGGGGACAAAGATTTAGATGCTAAATTCGTTGCAGAAGCAAAAGAAGCTGGATTTGAAAACCTGAAAGGTCATAGAACAGTTGGTGGAATGCGTGCAAGTATTTACAATGCTATGCCTAAAGAGGGTGTTGAAAAATTAGTTGCATTTATGAAAAAATTTGAAGAAGAGAACAAATAAGGAGAAGTCATGTATACAGTAAAATGTTTAAATCCTATTTCTGAACAGGGATTGGATTTGTTTACAAGTGAGTTTGAAGTTGTTGAAGATTTAAGTGCGGCAGATGCGGTTTTGGTAAGAAGTGCCAAAATGCATGATCTGGAAGTACCAGAAAGTATGATTGCTGTTGCAAGAGCAGGTGCCGGTGTTAATAATATTCCTTTAGAAGAATATGCCGAAAAAGGTATTACTGTATTCAATACACCAGGTGCAAATGCAAATGGTGTAAAGGAATTGGTTGTTGCGGGTCTTTTACTTGCTTCCCGTGATATTATCGGAGGATACAATTGGGTAAAAGAAAATGCAAAAACTGAAGATTTAGGCAAGGTTGTTGAAAAACAGAAAAAAGCTTATGCAGGTAATGAATTAAAAGGTAAGAGTATCGGTGTCATCGGTCTTGGAGCAATTGGTGTATTGGTTGCAAATATTTGTAATCGCCTTGGAATGAAAGTATATGGATATGACCCATATGTATCTGTTCGTTCAGCATGGAGTCTTTCACGCATGGTTAATCATAGCAGCTCTTTAGATGAAATTTTTTCTAAATGTGATTATATTACAATTCATGTTCCTTGTATTGATTCTACAAGAGGAATGATTAACAAGGAAGCAATTTACAAAATGAAAGACGGTGTAAAAATTCTTAATTTTGCCAGAGGAGAACTGGTTGAAGATGAGGCAATGATTGAAGGACTTGCATCAGGTAAAGTCAGCAAGTATGTAACAGACTTCCCAAATGAAACTATCGCAGGGGTAGATGGAGTTATCACAATTCCACATCTTGGAGCGTCTACAGAGGAATCAGAAGATAATTGTGCAGAAATGGCAGTTGATCAGTTAATGAATTATCTGGAAAATGGTAATATTATTAATTCTGTAAATTATCCAAACTGCGATTTAGGCGATAAGGAAGTGGCAGCAAGAATTACAGTTCATCATAAAAATCTTCCAAATATGATTGGTCAGTTGACTGCTATTCTTGCAGGGGAAAACTATAATATTGAAAATATGTTAAATAAATCAAGGGGTGACTGGGCATATTCTATGCTCGATGTTGAGAAAAAGCCTTCAAAAGAAATCATTGAAAAAATGAAGAATATTGATGGTGTAGTTCGTGTGAGAGTATTATAGGAGAGAAAAAATGAGTGAAAAATTACAGGTAGGTATTCTGGGTGCAACAGGAATGGTTGGACAGAGATTCATTGCACTTTTGGAAAATCATCCATGGTTTGAAGTGAAAACATTGGCAGCAAGTCCACGTTCTGCTGGAAAGACATATGAAGAAGCAGTAGGCGGAAGATGGAAAATGGATACTCCAATGCCGGAAGCAGTAAAAAATATTATAGTAAAAAATGTAAATGAAGTTGAGGAAGTTGCATCTTCTGTTGATTTTGTATTTAGTGCAGTTGATATGTCTAAAGAAGAAATTAAAAAAATCGAAGAAGAGTATGCTAAAACAGAAACACCAGTTGTTTCTAACAATAGCGCTCATCGATGGACACCTGATGTTCCAATGGTAGTACCTGAAATCAATCCAGAACATTTTGAAGTTATTGAAAGTCAGAAGAAACGTCTTGGAACAACAAAAGGTTTTGTGGCTGTTAAACCAAATTGTTCTATCCAAAGTTATGCACCTGTACTGACTGCATGGAAAGAATTTGAGCCATATGAAGTTGTTGCAACTACTTATCAGGCAATTTCAGGGGCAGGAAAAACATTTAAAGACTGGCCTGAAATGAATGGAAATATTATTCCATACATTGGAGGAGAAGAAGAAAAAAGTGAACAGGAACCGCTTCGTTTATGGGGACATATTGAAGATGGTGTTATCGTAAAAGCAGAATCTCCAGTTATTACAACACAGTGTATCCGCGTGCCGGTATTAAATGGTCATACAGCAGCTGTATTTGTTAAATTCAGAAAGAAGCCAACAAAAGAGCAGCTGATTGAAAAATTAGTGAACTTTAGCGGTTTACCTCAGGAACTTGATTTACCAAGTGCACCAAAACAGATGATTCAGTATATCGAAGAAGATAATCGTCCACAGGTAACCATGGATGTTGATTATGAAAATGGAATGGGTGTTTCTGTTGGTCGTTTACGCGAAGACACAGTTTATGATTATAAATTTGTAGGATTATCTCACAATACTGTTCGTGGAGCAGCAGGTGGAGCTGTTTTATGTGCTGAAACATTAAAGGCAAAAGGATATATTACGAAAAAATAATTTTTAAATGCAGATGAGAACGGAGATTCTGGAAACGGAAGCTCCGTTTTTTTAACAAATATAAAATACTATAAAACACAAGAGGAGCATAAGAATGTTATTAAAAGCAAATGTAGACTGGAGTCGATTATTGGAAAAATATATTGATGCTGGGTTAGGACTTGCAGGGAAAATTGTTGTAGCATTTTTAATGGTTATCATTGGCTTTAAACTGATTAAACTATTGATAACGATTATAAAAACTACATTAGAAAAAAGTGAAATTGACTATGGAGTGATTTCATTTTCCTGTTCTTTCATAAAAATTGCCTTACGTGCTGTTGTTATTTTTATGGCGGTAGCGCATATGGGTATAGAAGTAAGCTCTTTCATTGCTATTCTGGGTTCTGCTGGTGTTGCAGTTGGTCTGGCATTGCAGGGAAGTCTGTCTAACATTGCAGGAGGCGTTTTGTTACTTGTATTAAAACCATTTCAGGTAGGTGATTATATTGTAGTTGATGGTACCGGATGTGAAGGTGTGGTTGCTGCAATGGATATTTTTTATACGAAATTGAAGACGGTTGATAATCGAGTGATTGTGATTCCTAATGGGACATTAAGTAATTCTAATTTAATCAATAATACCAATCAGGATCGTCGTCTGATTGATCTAACGGTAGGTGTCAGCTATGATACAGATATAAGAAAAGCAAAAGAAATTTTATCTGATATTGTTGAGCAGGAAAAGAAAATCATGGATCAGGAAGGAGTCGATATTTTTGTCAGCAGTTTAGATGACAGTGCAGTTACATTAGGAGTTCGCTGCTGGGTTCCAACGCAGGAATATATATCTGCAAAATGGAGATTAAATGAACAAATTAAATTGCGATTTGATGAGGAAGGAATTGAAATTCCATATCAGAAACTCGATGTGTGTATTAAATCAGAAATAGATTCTATACAAGAGTAAAATGAAAATATGAGAAAAGGCTTATGAAAAAAATATCATAAGCCTTTTTTCTTATTTTCTCTTTTCTATATAATTTTCAATGATAGTTTTTATTTTTTGTGCATACATTAAAATCCAGCTTTGTTTTACATAAATGAAAATACCTGTTACGGCAAGAAATATAAGAGGAATAATAATTTTCAGTAAAGATGTCCAATAGCTGGCAGCACTGCTTCCCTGATAAGATACTTTAAAATGATCTCCGGTTAATTGATACTGGTATAAATCCCGGACAGTTTCGTCAGAATGAATCAGTTCAGATGCCTGCCGGCTGGAAAGGTTCTGTGATATAGTACTTTTTACCTGTTTTTTTGGTGTTACAGATACTTTAACAGATTGCTGATGATTTACAGATACAAATGTATAAGTTCCATGAATTTGTTTATTTCCAGAAGAAAAGGCAATTGTATCTTCAAAATATGTCATATTACCCCGGAAAAAGGAGTTTTTAACAGAAGCATTCATGAAAGAGTCATGAAAAATACTGGAAATATCGTCATTACAATCTTTAACAGTTCCAGATTGTATCATTGAAAGTACCATTTGATCTTCTTTGACTAAGGATACATTAGAAATTGTTTTCCCGGAAAAAGCTTTTTTTAATTTGGATAATTGGCGTTTATTGCTACCTGCATCAAAAGTAAAGGAAATTTTACGACGGATATCTTTTTCGCTTTTCCATACCGTAATAATATTATAATTTATAATCTGCTGTTTTTGTCTGGATGAAAACTGGAGAGTTTTTGTATTCACAGAAGAATCCAGTATTTTCTTTTTATTGAAAGTAAAGGTGACAGGAACTGTTCCAGACTTTTGAACAAAATTGGAAAAGTCCATGGATTCTTTATAATCATAGTCAAAAGAAAAAGGATTACCGGATTTACATTGAACATTATAAGTTCCAGACCATTGTTTTGAATGAAAGATTTCTCTGGTTTTTGCGGCAAGATCCATGAAATTGTCTTCAGAAAACGAAATTATCAATATTTTTCCGTCTTTCCAGTTGGACCATGTTGTATTTTCATTGTCAAAGTAAGATTGAATTTTTCCGGAATTCTGATCTAAAGTTTTTTTGGGAATGTACAATGCAATCTTTCGTGAAAGCTGTCCATTTCTTTTTACTTCGGTATCGATGTGAATGGAAGAAAGTTCAGCATATTGCATTTCATCAATAGAAATTTTATCTTCCGTTTCATAAGTCTTTCCAGAAAATGAAATTGTTGTTTCTTTCAAATTCCACAATTCATCTACAGATTGTTTATCAACATATTTTTTCTCATATAAGGCTGTATAAAGCCATGCCATTAAATCTTTAGATGAAAAATTTTCTTTGTAAATCAATCCTTGTACAAATGGAGAATCACCGTATTGATAGGTAATCTCTGGTGCAAAATTAAGGATTGCTTCTGTTTTTTCTTTATAGTCTTTTAAAGATGAAAACGTCAACGTAAATGTGTAGATTTTCTGACTATCCCTGGAAGATTTTTTATAGCTGAGCTGGGATGGACAGGAATTTTTGATAAGCAGATCTAAATCCTCTTCAGTCCCTTGAAAGAAACGGGTGAAATCATTGGAAGAAAAGGTACAAGACATGATTCTTGTACCTGAAAAATTTTTATTAAGTTTTACTTTGCTTGTAAGTTCTATGCCGCATCCACATAAAAAAGTTAAGGATAGAAGAAATGCTGCAAGAAGACATCTTTTTTTCATAAAGACTCCTTATTTATTTTAAATCAGTCAGATATGTTTCGTTTAGTGCGATAACTTTTTCCATTGCATCATGGCCAGGGGCACCAATGGTATTACGCTTTTCAACACAGGTCTTCATACTGATTGCTTCATAGATATCTTCCTCAAATACCGGACTGATTGCTTTATACTCTATAAGAGGTAATTCGTCCAGAGAAATATTTTTCTCGATACAAAGAAGAACAAGCTGTCCAACGATTCCATGGGCATCACGGAAAGGAACACCATGGTTTACAAGATAGTCGGCAGCATCAGTAGCATTAGTGAAACCGTTTTTCGCACTAGATTCCATATTAGAATAGTTGAAAGTCATGGTTTTCATCATACCATTAAACAGAGAAATACATCCTTTTACTGTATCAATAGCATCGAATGTTAATTCCTTGTCCTCCTGCATATCTTTGTTATAAGCAAGAGGAATACCTTTCATAGTGGTCAGAATTGTAGTTAGAGCACCATAAACTCTGCCGGTTTTTCCACGGACCAGTTCTGCAATGTCAGGATTTTTTTTCTGAGGCATGATACTGCTTCCGGTACTGAACCCATCATCAATGGAAACAAACTGATATTCATTGGAATTCCAGATGATGATTTCTTCACTGAAACGGCTTAAATGCATCATAATGGTAGACAATGCAGAAAGGAGCTCAATAACATAATCACGGTCAGACACAGAATCCATACTGTTTAATGTAGGTCCGTAAAAACCGAGCAGTTGTGCAGTCTGTTCTCTGTCCAGAGGGTAAGTGGTTCCTGCAAGAGCACCAGAACCTAAAGGACAGTAATTCATTCTGTCATAGATATCACACAGGCGGCTGTAATCCCTTTTGAACATTTCCATATAAGCTCCTACATGATGTGCAAGGGTAACAGGCTGTGCTTTCTGAAGATGGGTAAAACCTGGCATAAAAGCATCAATATTTTCTTTCATAATATTATGAAGGGTTACCATCAGATCTTTTACAAGACCTTTGATTTCTACGATTTCATCTCGTGTATACAGTTTCATATCTAGTGCAACCTGGTCGTTACGGCTGCGTCCTGTATGAAGTTTTTTACCTACATCCCCGATACGGTCAATTAAGTTTGCTTCAACAAAACTATGGATATCTTCATATTCGCTGGTGATTTCAACTGCACCTGTCTCAATATCATTTAAAATACTATGTAATCCATCAATGATCTGATCTCGTTCCGCATCTGTAAGAACGCCAACGCTGGCAAGCATTGTTACATGAGCAATACTTCCCTGAATATCCTGTTTATAAAATTTCTGATCAAAAGAGATTGATGCATTAAAGTTGTAAACTAACTGGTCAGTTTCCTTTGTAAAACGACCACCCCATAATTGTGCCATAAATAAAATCCTCTTTTCTGTATATTTATTTTATGATTTACATCATTTTTATGGTTGAAAGAACATCTGAAAAATAAATGTACTTACTTTCACTATTTTACACGAAATAGAAGGTGTTTACCATATTTTTTTGATTTTCTTAAGAATATAAGTAAATGAAAAAGTGCAAAATATAATTTAGTTGGAGAAAATCGGGTATAGGAGAGAAAATGGAAAAAAAACTTGAAATCGAAAAACATGTGATTTTGTTTGCAATTGGTGGAATGGCATATTTCTTTTTGGAAATTTTAGTTAGAGGATATTCACATTACTCGATGTTTCTTTGTGGAGGCGCCTGTTTCCTTTGCTGCGGTCTTTTAAATGAAAATGTAAAAATAGAAATGAGTTTTATTAGTCAGATGGTACTGTCATCCTTGATTATTACAACATTAGAATTTATTACTGGACTAATTGTGAATGTCTGGCTGAAAATGGACATATGGGATTATTCACATCTGCCATATAATTTCATGGGGCAGATATGCCTGCTTTATACTGTATTATGGTTTCTGGTATCAGGTATCGCCATTGTGCTGGATGATTATTTGCGATATAAATTGTTCCAGGAAGAAAAACCTCATTATAAAATCTTATAAACATATGGCACAAATATGGTTTACAATTTATATGATAAGAAAAACCACCAGCGGTCAAAAAATGACTTCTAGTGGTTTTTGCTATTAAAAAAGTTTGAGTTGTTAACTATTTATCTTCCTTTAATGCCTGCATTTTCATTGCACGAACTTTTAATGGAAGTCCGAATAATGTGATAAATCCTTCTGCATCATGATGATCATATAAGTCACCAGTTGTAAAAGATGCGAGAGATTCACTATATAAAGAATATGGAGAAGTAGTACCGGCTTTGATAATGTTACCTTTATACAGTTTGAATTTTACTTCACCAGTTACATATTCCTGTGTTGACTCAACAAAAGCCTGAACTGCTTCACGAAGAGGAGTAAACCATTTACCTTCATAAACGATCTGAGCAAGTTTGTTTGCCATATCTTTTTTTACTTCCATTGTAGCACGATCTAAAACCAGTTCTTCCAGCTGATCATGAGCTTCCATCAGGATGGTTCCACCTGGAGTTTCGTATACACCACGGGATTTCATACCAACAACACGGTTTTCAACGATATCTACGATACCGATACCATGTTTTCCACCTAATTCATTTAATTTACGGATAATATCAGAAACTTTCATTTCTTCACCATTAATAGAAGTAGGTACACCCTTTTCAAAGGTCATGGTTACATATTCACCTTCATCTGGTGCCTTTTCAGGAGAAACTCCTAATACTAATAAATGGTCATAGTCTGGTTCATTTGCAGGATCTTCTAATTCCAGACCTTCATGGCTGATGTGCCATAAGTTACGGTCACGGCTGTAACTCTGATCAGCAGAGAATGGAAGATCGATTCCATGAGCTTTGCAATATTCGATTTCAGATTCACGAGAATCCATATTCCATTTGTCATCTCTCCATGCAGCAATGATTTTTAAATCTGGAGCAAGTGCTTTGATACCTAATTCAAAACGAATCTGGTCATTACCTTTTCCTGTTGCTCCATGGCAGATAGCAGAAGCACCTTCTTTACGTGCAATATCAACCAATGCTTTTGCAATACCTGGACGAGCCATAGAAGTACCAAGTAAATATTTGTTTTCATAGACTGCACCAGCCTGTACACATGGAACAATATAATCATCACAGAATTCATCAGTAATATCAACAATATATAATTTAGAAGCGCCTGAATATTTTGCTCTTTCTTCCAGACCATCTAATTCTTCTTCCTGTCCACAGTCAACACAGCAGCAGATAACTTCATAATCATAATTTTCTTTTAACCATGGAATAATTGCTGTTGTATCAAGTCCGCCTGAATATGCTAAAATAACCTTTTCTTTCATCTTAAATATGTCCTCCTAAATGTGTTATCTAATCACTGATTAATAATATACGTTATATTCTTACGTTTTGCAAGGGGTTTTTTACATTTTCAATGAATATTCACGAAAGAAATATGCATAAAACAAAAAATATATGTATATTTATACAAAAGTGTTGCATATTTTAAAATGGAGTTGTATACTAAATTGCATGACTTTAAATTTACATATAATATAGAAGATGAAAGAGGAGTTTAAGATGATAAAAGCAGGAATTATCGGATCCACAGGATATGCGGGGCAGGAGCTGGTAAGATTATTGACCCAGCATAAAGATGCAGAAGTTGTCTGGTATGGATCCAGAAGTTACATAGATCAGAAATATTATGATGTTTTTCATAATATGTTCCAGATTGTTGATGATAAATGTCTGGATGATAATATGGATGAACTTGCAGAAAAGGTTGATGTAATATTTACGGCAACACCTCAGGGACTGTGCAGCTCTTTAGTATCAGAAGAAGTGTTATCTAAAGTAAAAATTATTGATTTAAGTGCGGATTTTCGTATAAAAGATGTAAATCGATATGAAGAATGGTATGGAATCAAGCATCAGAGTCCTGAGTTTATAGATGAGGCAGTATATGGCCTTTGTGAAATAAATAGAAAAGATGTGGCTAAAGCTCGATTGATCGCAAACCCTGGATGCTATCCAACATGCTCTACACTGTCAATCTATCCAATGGCAAAAGAAGGATTGATTGATATGAATTCAGTTATTATTGATGCAAAATCAGGTACATCAGGAGCAGGTCGAGGAGCAAAAGTAAATAATCTGTACTGTGAAGTCAATGAAAATATTAAAGCATATGGTGTTGCAACCCATAGACACACACCGGAAATTGAAGATCAGTTAAGCTATGCATCTGGAGAAAAAGTTTTATTAAACTTTACTCCTCATCTTGTACCAATGAATCGTGGAATTCTTGTTACAGCATATGCGACATTAAAGAAAGATGTATCATATGAGGAAGTAAAAGCAATTTACGATTCCTATTATAAAGATGAATATTTCGTAAGAGTACTGGACAAAGATGTCTGCCCTGAAACACGATGGGTAGAAGGCAGTAATTATGTAGATGTAAACTTCAAAATCGATCAGAGAACAAACAGAATCATTATGATGGGAGCTATGGATAATCTTGTGAAAGGTGCGGCAGGACAGGCGGTACAGAATATGAACATTATGTTTGGATTGAAAGAAGCAGAGGGTCTGGAACTGGTACCAATGTTCCCATAGAAATATAATATTTATCAGATCCGATTTGTAAGAATAGTTTGTGTCAAAGAGAAGATAGAATATGAAAGAGGATATGGATAAAGAAAGGAAAAGAAACCTATGAAAGTGATAGAAGGTGGGGTTACTTCCCCGAAGGGATTTCTGGCAGCAGGTCTTCGTGCGGGAATTAAATCTGGAAAAACAAATAAAGATATGGCAATGATTTTTAGTGAACAGCCGGCTGCTATTGCAGGTACCTTTACAAAGAATATCGTAAAAGCGGCACCTGTCTTGTGGGGGCAGAAGATTGTTGCAGAGCAGGAAAACGTAAGAGCGGCTGTGGTAAATACAGGAATCGCAAATGCATGTACCGGAACACAGGGATATGGAAATGTAGAAAAAGAAGCAGAACTGGTTGCGGAACTTCTGAAAATCAAACCAGAGGAAGTTGTTGTTGGATCTACAGGGGTCATTGGTCAGCAACTGCCTATGGAGATCATTGAGGATGGCATCAAGAAGCTGGTTCCAGAGCTAAAGCATGACAGGGAAAGCAGTAAGGATGCTTCCTGGGCTATTCTTACAACAGATACAAAACCGAAAGAAGCAGCAGTTGTTGTTGAGGTTGCAGGAAAAGAAGTGACGATTGCAGGAATGTGTAAAGGATCAGGAATGATTCATCCGAATATGGGTACAATGCTTGGTTTTATTACAACAGATGCGAATATTGAAAAATCACTGCTTTTGGAATTGCAGAGAGAATTGATTGAGGATACTTTTAATATGATTTCCGTAGATGGAGATACATCTACCAATGATACTGTATTTGTTATGGCAAATGGTATGGCTGAAAATGCGAAAATTACAGAGAAAAATGCAGATTATAATGCATTTAAGGAAGGTCTTTTATATGTAAATCAGGCATTGGCCAAGCAGATTGCAGCAGATGGTGAAGGATGTACCAGATTATTTGAAGTTCATGTGGCAGGTGCGGATACAAAAGAAAATGCTAAGATTCTTAGTAAATCTGTGGTCACATCCAGTCTTACAAAAGCAGCTATTTATGGAAAAGATGCCAACTGGGGAAGAATTCTTTGTGCGCTAGGTTATTCAGGAGTTGAATTTGATCCTGAAAAGGTTGATATTACTTTAAAAAGTGAAGCAGGCTCTGTTGATATTGTAAAAGATGGAATAGCCACAGATTATTCTGAGGACTACGCAACAGAAATTCTTTCAGGAGATGTGGTAACAGCAGATATTGATGTACATAATGGAAATAAAGAAGCAACTGCATGGGGATGTGATCTGACACATGATTATGTCAGCATCAATGCAGACTATAGATCATAAAAAGGAGAAAAAAGATGACTCAGAAACAGTTAAATGTAATTGAAGAATCCCAGGAAAAAGCGAAAGTTTTAATTGAAGCATTACCATATATCCGTAGATTTAATAACTGCTATGTTGTTGTAAAATACGGAGGAAGTGCAATGAAAGACAAAGAATTACAAAAAAGTGTGATTCGTGATGTGGCACTGTTAAAACTGATTGGTATGAAACCTATTATCGTACACGGTGGAGGAAAAGAAATCAGTAAGTGGGTACGTATGTCTGGAAAAGAACCTGAATTTTATCATGGTTTACGTGTAACTGATAAAGAAACTATGGAAGTGGCAGAAATGGTACTTTTTAAAGTGAATCAGCAGCTTGTTGCCATGATGGCAGAAATGGGTGTAAAAGCAGTTGGATTATCAGGAAAAGATGCGGAAATGATTCGTGTCAAGAAAAAAGAGATGCCAGGAAAAGATCTGGGATATGTTGGAGAAGTAACAGAAGTTAATACAGAACTTTTGGAAGCATTGATTGAAGATGATTTTGTCCCTGTAATTTCCCCAATCGGACTGGGTGAAAATTATGAAGGATATAATATTAATGCAGATGATACTGCATGTGCAGTTGCCACTGCATTAAACGCAGAAAAACTGGTATTTTTAACTGATATAGAAGGTGTATTTGTTGATCCTGAAGATAAATCAACTTTAATTTCTGAAATGGATCTGGCACAGGCAAGAGAGTTTATTGACAATGGGGTTGTTGGAGGAGGAATGCTTCCAAAACTGAACAACTGCATTGATGCGATTGAGAATGGTGTTGCAAGAGTCCATATTCTGGATGGACGTGTTCACAACTGTCTGTTGCTGGAATTTTTCACAGAAAAAGGTATTGGAACAGCTATTTTGAAAGAACCGTTATTTGATAAACCATTATTTTAATTAGGAGGAATTATGACACAAAAGGATTATATGAACCAGGGAGAACAGTACATATTAAAAACATATAATCGTTTTCCAGTGGTTTTTGAAAAAGGAGAAGGAGTCTATTTATATGATGTGGATCATAAGAAATATTTAGACTTTGGTGCTGGAATTGCAGTGTTTGCATTGGGTTATGGAAATCAGGCTTATAATAATGCGTTAAAAGATCAGATTGACAAACTGATTCATACTTCCAATTTATATTATAATATTCCTGCAGTAGAAGCAGCAAAAAAAATTGTGGAAGCTTCTAAGATGGAAAAAGTATTTTTTACCAATAGTGGGACAGAGGCAATTGAAGGAGCTTTGAAGGTTGCAAGAAAATATGCATATAATAAAGATAATTCTAAAGATTATGAATTTATTGCAATGAATCATTCTTTCCATGGAAGAAGCCAGGGAGCATTATCGGTTACAGGAAATGCACATTATCAGGATGGATTTGTGCCAGAGCAGTTCCGTGCAGTATTTGCAGAGTATAATAATCTGGAAGATGTGGTTTCAAAAATTACAGATAAGACATGTGGAATTATTTGTGAGGTCGTACAAGGTGAAGGGGGAATTTATCCTGCTGATCCAGAGTTCCTTGAAGGATTAAGAAAAGTCTGTGATGAAAAAGATATTCTTCTGATTTTTGATGAAGTGCAATGTGGAATGGGTCGATGCGGATCCATGTTTGCACATGATCTTTATGGTGTAAAACCTGATGTACTTGCCGTGGCAAAGGCATTAGGATGCGGAGTTCCGGTTGGTGCATTTGTTGTGAATAAAAAAGCAGATGGTGCACTGGTTCCTGGGGATCATGGTACAACTTATGGAGGCAATCCATTGGCTTGTGCAGCAGTGAATGCAGTGTTTGACCAGTTTGAAGAATTGAAGATTCCAGAACATGCAAGGGAAATCGGTTCTTATCTTTTTGAAAAACTGGAAGAGCTGAAAGACTCATATGATTTTATTACGGCACATCGTGGTATTGCATTGATGCAGGGGCTTGAATTTGCACCTGAAAAACCGGTAGGTGAAATTGTTAAAAAAGCTTTGGAAAAAGGGTTGATTCTTATTTCGGCAGGAAATAATGTAATCCGATTTGTTCCGCCGCTTGTTATTGAAAAAGAACATGTGGATGAAATGATAGAAATCCTGAAAGAAAGTTTTGAATAAAGAGAAATGAATAGAAAAAATCTTCATGGAAAAACTAATGGATATGAAAAAAGTCTGAGTTTAGAAATGGAGGTTTTTTTTATGTTTGGATTTATTATTGCATTGATTTCCGGAATGTTAATGAGTATACAAGGGGTCTTTAATACGGAAGTAACAAAACAAAGCAGTATATGGACAGCAAGTACATTTGTGCAATTTACAGGATTTCTCGCATGTATTCTGATTTGGCTGTTTACGGAAAGAGATCAAAGCTTTATGATGCTTGCCAAAGTATCACCTAAATATCTTTTATTGGGAGGAATTTTTGGTGCAGGTATAACATTTACAGTCATAAAAAGTGTTGCTGCACTTGGACCGGCACAGTCTGCCATGATGATTGTGTCATCACAGATTATTGCTTCCTATCTGATTGAAGTGTTTGGACTGTTTGGGGTTGAAAAGTCCGGCTTTCAATGGATGAAAATAGCAGGAGTTGTTTTGTTCGTAGCAGGTATTATAATATTTAAATGGAAATCTTAAATATCACTTGTAAAGTAATATTATTTTAGTTACAATAATAGATAGATTTTCATGTTCCGAACTCTTTGTAATGACCGGGAGGTTTATGTTGTTAAAAAGAGTCCAGATAGTTATTGTTTTACTGTCGTTTTTCACTCTTTTGACAGGGTGCGCGGATACGTCAGATGTAAAGATTCGACAGGAGAAGACGACAGCGGCCAGTTCGTCTGTGCAGGAATCGAAGATTTATGTCTATATCTGCGGTCAGGTGAAGCAGCCAGGAGTATATCGTTTTCCTAAGGATGCAAGGATTGTGTCAGCTGTAGAAGCAGCAGGAGGATTTACTTCAAAGGCCTCAATAGAAAGCATTAATCAGGCAGAAAAGATGAAAGACGGACAGCAGATTTATGTACCATCAAAGAAAGAGACCAGTAAGAGTGTACCAGAAAAACAGGGAAATATAGAGACATCCAAATCTGGAAAGATCGATATTAATACTGCAGGAAAGGAAGAATTGATGACATTGCCTGGAATAGGAGAATCCAAGGCACAGTCCATCATTTCATATAGAGAGGAACATGGTCCTTTTTCAAATGCCGAAGATATTATGAAAATCCAGGGGATAAAAGAGGGAATCTATGATAAATTAAAAGACAAAATAACAATTTAAAATATATAGAGGTGTGAAAAATGAGAAAGGTATTAGTTGTTGATGATGAAAAATCAATCGTTAAAGGACTTAAATTCAGCCTTGAGCAAGATGAAATGCAGGTTGATTGTGCCTACGATGGTGAAGAAGCATTGGCAATGGCCAAAGAAAAAAAGTATGATATTATCCTTTTGGATGTTATGCTTCCGGGATTAACAGGATTTGAAGTGTGTCAGGCAATTCGTGAATTTTCTAATGTTCCAATTATGATGCTGACAGCTAAGGGTGAGGATATGGATAAGATCCTTGGATTGGAATATGGTGCGGATGATTATATTACAAAACCATTTAACATTCTTGAGGTGAAAGCCAGAATCAAGGCGATTATGCGTCGAAGTGCACATCATGATGCCCATGTGGAAGAATCACCAAAAGTTATAGAGTCAAGAGGTCTGAAGATTGACTGCGAGAGTCGGAGAGTTCATATTCATGGTAAAGAGGTGAATTTGACAGCAAAAGAATTTGATTTGCTGGAATTATTAGTGTTTCATCCAAACAAGGTATATAGCAGAGAAGATTTGCTAAATACTGTATGGGGATATGATTATCCGGGAGATGCAAGAACTGTCGATGTGCATATACGTAGACTGAGAGAAAAGATTGAAGTTAATCCAGGTGTACCGGATTATGTACATACAAAGTGGGGGGTAGGTTACTATTTTCAAGCGTAAGAAGGACAGGTTCGCCTTCTTACATAGTATGCAGTTTATCGTATTAATTGCGGTATTTTCTCTATCCGTGTTTATTTCAGTATTATTTAGCAAATTCTTAAATGACGGTTATAGTGAAAAAGTACTGGATCAGAAGATAGATCATATTGAAAACCAGTGTAAATGGCTGGGCAATCAGGTAGTTGGAGTTGATTTTATTTTAGATGGCAGCTCCAACTCTCTTTCTACGCAAACAGACCAGCTGGCTGCCAGTATGAACGGGCGAATCATAGTCATAAAAAGTAATTATAAAATCATAAAAGATACTCATACAGATTTTCAGGACAGATATTTTTTGAATAAGGATATTCTGAAGATTATGGATGGTAAAAAGAAACGTATTGTCAGAGAAAAAGGCGATTATGCAGAAGTCATGGTTCCTATTGTGTCAGAGGCAGAAGGTAGAGATGATGTTTTAGGAGCAGTAATCTGTACTGTTCCTCAGAAGGATATTATGGCTGCAATTTCTGACATGAGCGAAAGAAGGAATATGCTTTTGGTTGCATTTATTATCTTCGGGTTGTCTTTTTCTGTAGTTTTAAGTTATTTGCTTACAAGAGATTTTCGTAAGATTCAGAAAGATGTTGACTATATTGCTGCAGGTCATGAAGATGCTTCTGTCGGGGAGTCAGGTTTTACTGAAGTCCAGGAAATTGTACATCGTTTTAACGAGATTTTGTCCAGGATGCAGACCTTAGAGGATTCCAGGCAGGAATTTGTATCCAATGTATCTCACGAGCTGAAGACACCAATGACATCTATGAAAGTTCTGGCGGATTCACTTCTTCAGCAGGGTGATCAGGTTCCGGTTGAATTGTATCGGGAATTTATGGAAGATATTGTTGCGGAAATTGACAGGGAGAATGTGATTATTTCAGACCTGCTGTCGCTTGTTAAAATGGATAAAAAGGCAGCAAAACTGGAGATTTCAAATGTGAATATCAATGACCTGCTGGAAATTATCATGAAACGATTGAAACCTATTGCAAAGCAGCGTAATATCGAGCTGATTTTTGAAAGTTTTCGACCGGTAACAGCAGAAATCGATGAAGTAAAATTGACACTGGCACTTTCTAATATTATAGAAAACGGAATCAAGTATAATAAAGATGATGGATGGATACGTGTGACACTGAATGCTGATCATAAATATTTTTATGTGAAGGTAGCTGATTCAGGTGTCGGTATTCCGGAAGATTGTCAGGACAAAGTTTTTGACAGATTCTTCCGTGTTGACAAAGCAAGATCCAGAGATACCGGAGGAACGGGACTCGGTCTTGCCATTGCTCATAATGCTGTACTGATGCACAATGGTGAAATCAAACTTTACAGCAAGGTGGGAGAGGGAACAACATTTACCTTTAGAATTCCTTTAAAATACAACGTATAGGAGGATGACATCATGATGAAAAAGAAAAAAATTATAGCTTTTTTGTGCTGTCTTTGTCTAATGTTTGTATTTTCGGGATGTCGGTCAGAGAAGAAAACAAAGAAAACAGATAAGCAAGAAGGAGTGGCTGTTTACTATACTGATAAAGACTGTACTCGTTTAATTTCTGTGAAAAAGAAAATTTCATCTACAGATAATCGACAGCAAAAAGTGGAACTTCTCTTAAAAGAGATGCAGACCAACCGTAAAGACAGCATGTATAAATCAGCAATTCCCAAAAGAGTAATTATGAACAACGTGACAGTCAGCAGTAATGTTGTTTCTATTGATTTTTCAACGGGATATAAGAAAATTGCGGAAAACGAAGATTTAATTTGTCGTGCAGGGATTGTTTATACACTGACTCAGCTGGAGGATATTAATTATGTGTCTTTTTCTGTTTCCGGGAAAGCTATGCTGGATACGGATGGAAAAGCTATTGGAGCTTTAGGACGTGACAGTTTTGTCTTTGGTGAACTGCCAATGAAATGATTTTATGAAAAACAGACCGATGGTTTTAATATTTGCCGGATGTATGACCGGTGTGGCCGCTGTGTGGAATGAAATGTCCATAACAGCGGTTTTTTATTTTCTTTTGTCAGCTATCGTTTTCGCTGTTCTTATCAGAAAAAGTAAAAATTATCTGTTAATCATTGCCGGTCTGTGTCTGGGATTATCAGTCATGGGAATGCAGAAATATTCGGCACAGAAGGAATGGATGAAAGTCTTAAATGAACAGCAGAATTATTATCAATCAGAAGTTATTAAAGTGACAAATAGAGACAAAGGTCTCACCTGCCTTTTAAAACGGCAGGGATATGAAGGGAAAATTCTCCTTTATTATTCCGGGGATGAAGATATTTATCCTGGAGATAAAATAGGCGTATGGGGGTCTCTGGAATTTTGGGAGAACAGTTCTAATCCTGGAGAGTTTTCGTTGAAAAACTATTATCTTAGCAAGGGAATTTATTTCACATCTTTTTCAGATCATATTCAAATCTTAAATTACAGTTCCGGTGGAATGGAATACTATTTTATGAAGTGCCGGCAGTATTTCAAGGATCAAATTCAAAAACAGTACTCTAAAGATACGATTCCGTTAGTACAGGGGATGCTTCTTGGAGATAAATCAGAAATTTCGGATGTCCAGAAAGATGAATTCAGAGAAAGTGGATTGATTCATTTATTAGCAGTCTCAGGGCTTCATATTTCCATGGCAGGAAGAAGTATTTATAATATTCTCCGAAAAATGGGAATCAACTTTCTTATAAGCAGTTTTGTAGGATTTTTAACGGCAGGATTTTATTGTATCCTTACAGGACTTTCTGTTTCAGCAATTCGTGCATGGATTATGCTAGGAGTATATTTTCTGGCACAAATAACAGGGAGACCATATGATCTTCTATCAGCAGGTGCTTTTGCAGGTATTTTATTACTGCTGAAAAGACCGTTTTATATTTTGGATACAGGATTTTTATTATCATTTACAGCTGTTTTTACTATCGGATCTATTCAGCAGATGGAAAATCAATATAAAAATTATGTTCAGAAATTTCTAAATAGTGTAAAGTTTCCGTTGTATATTCAGATGGGAATGTTGCCAATGATGATTTACATTCAGTATGAATCGCCGGTTTTATCATTTCTTTCCAATTGTGTGGCAATACCTGTTGCATCTATGGCATTTGAAATTGCTGTATGTTTCTTGTGGGTACCATATGTTCCTATACATCGAGTATCAGATACAATGTTCCGTTTTGTAATCTGGTTATCAAGGCTGAAATATGGAATGATTACTGTCGGAAAAGTACCATTGTTTTGGGTGTTTATTTATTATGGAATATTAGGCATTATAATCAATGGAAATTTAAAAAAGAATTTTACTTTTAAAATGATTGGGATTTATTCAGGAATCCTTATTCTTCTGATAACACCAATGATTCGTATGCCGGCAATTGTTTTCATGGATATTGGGCAAGGGGATTGTGTGATGATGAATACAAAAGGCGGCATGGTAGTGATAGATGGTGGAAGTTCAAGTAAGGATCATGTTGGGAAGTATCAGATGTTACCATGTCTGAAATATTATGGGTATCGTAAAGTGAAAATTGCAGTTATAACACATTTGGATTCAGATCATTATTCTGGGATTCTGGAATTACTGGAAATGGGGAAAATAGAATACCTTGGACTTCCTGCGGTGCCGAAAGATCAAAATTACATGAAAATAGAAAAAATAGCTGAAAGGATGAATGCCAAAGTATTTTATTTATCAAAAGGAAATAAGATATCTGGTCAGGATTTTTATCTGGATATCATTCACCCTCAAAAGAATAGTTCTCTAGAGAAAAATGCAGCTTCACTGGTGATGCAAGGAGAAGTATTTGGATATAAAATTTTACTTACCGGGGATGTGGAAAAAGAAGGAGAAAAAGTACTGAAGGAAGAAGGACTTAAAAATACAGAGATAGTAAAAATTGCACATCATGGCTCAAAAAATTCTACCTCTAAGGAATTTCTGGATATTGTAAAGCCTTTGACAGGGATTATTTCATGTGGAAAAAATAACAGATATGGACACCCTCATCAGGAGGTGATGAAAAGATTAAAGGAATATCATATAAAGATTCGAAGAACGGATCAAGAAGGTGCAGTTATAATAAAAGGACGAAATTAGATGCTGAAAAATACTATAATATATGATAACATACTATTACAAAAGTTGAAGTGAGTGAATGAAATGAAAAAAATATTAGAACATATTAAAACAAATACATATCCGAAATTCTATCTGTTCTATGGTAGTGAGAAGTATATGGTATCTCAGATGAAGGAACAGCTTAAAAATGCTCTGGTTTCCAAGGAAGATACCATGAATTACTCATATTTTGAAGGAAAAAATACAGACTCCCTGGAGGTGGCAGAGCTGGCTAAAACACTTCCTTTTTTCAGTGATCACAGGTTGATCATTCTGGATCAGACGGGACTTGGGAAAAAGACAGATGATAAATTCCTGGAACAATTGAAGGAATGTGCTGATACAACAGTTATGATTTTTGTTGAAGATGATGTGGATAAAAGATCCAAAATTTACAAGTATTTATCAAAAGAAGGGCATGTTGTATCTTTCGAGGCGGCAAGTGATAAAGACCTGGCTAAATGGATTCAGTCACTGCTGAAAAGAGAACAGAAACAGATGTCTTCTCCTGTACTTCGCAGCTTTTTGTATCGATGTGGTTCTGATATGTTTACTTTAAAAAATGAATTGGAAAAACTGGTTTCGTATACAGATGACAGAACTGAAATAACACAGAAAGATTTGGATGCATTAACATCTTCTCAGACAACAAACCAGATTTTTGTTATGCTGGAGGCCATTGCCCGAAAACAAAGGGATAAGGTATTGACTTTGTATTATGATCTTATTGAGTTAAAGGAATCACCTTTTGGTATTTTGGCTCTTCTGGTAAGACAGTGTAATCAGTTGCTGCAGGTTAAGGATCTTGAAAGCAGGGGACAGAACAATAGTACAATTGCAAAGAAAATAAAAGTACCGCCATTTGTTGTTGGAAAATTAAAAGAGCAGGCAAAATTGTTTCGAATGGATACTTTATATCAGATGGTGGAAGCTTGTGCAAAAACCGATGAACAGATTAAGAGTGGTATTATCAGCGATAGAGTTGGAGTAGAGCTATTATTAATTGAATTTAGCCAATAGGAGAAATGTTCAAATTGTAAGAGTTGGGTTGAAGTATGCAAGGAAAGCTAGAGAAATCAGGGATGAAATAAAAAAAGAAGAGCTGACGGTTGCTCTTCTTTTTTTATATATATAATCTGAAATTAAGCTACTTTGTTTACAGCTTTTGTTAAACGAGAAATTTTTCTTGCAGCTGTGTTTTTGTGGAAAATTCCTTTAGAAGCTGCTTTGTTGATTTCTGAAATGCATGCTGTTAATGCTGCATCAGCTGCTGCTTTATCTCCAGCTGCGATAGCTGCGTCAACTTTTTTAATGTAAGTTTTAACTTTAGTTTTGATTGCTTTGTTTCTAGCTGTCTTTGTTTCGATAACTTTAATTCTTTTTTTTGCTGATTTAATGTTTGCCAATGTGGGCACCTCCAATATAAAAAACTTTATAATATCTATTCGTTTCGGTATTCGTCTACAGCGAGACACGGTTAAGCCATAGACAAACATACTGTTATATTTTATAGAAGAAAGTAAATTTTGTCAATAAGAAAAACTAAAAATCACATATTTTTTTGAAAAAGTACAATACTAACAAAAAAGGAGAAGAGTATGCAAAACCGTACAGATTTGGCACTGGAATTAAAAGAGGATATGACAGAAGAATCTTTGTTATCAGGAGTGGCAGTAAAGACGAGAATTGATACTGCCAATCATATGAAAGAAACAAAGATCATTATCAAGAATAAAAAAGGTGAAGAAGCTTTGGGAAAGCCTATAGGGCAGTATATTACCATTGAAGCAAAAAATCTTTCGCGAAATGATGGTGATTTTCATCGTGAAATGAGTAAGGCGTTATGTGACAATTTGAAGGAAATGATTCCAAGAAATGCCAAGGTACTGGTGGCAGGACTTGGAAATGCTGGCGTAACAGCAGATTCTCTTGGACCTAAGGTGGTAGAACAGCTTTATGTAACAAGACATTTAAAGAAAGAGGGACTGTTAAATTCGGCTATGGAATTAAGTGCTATTGCTCCTGGTGTGATGGCGCAGACTGGAATTGAAACAAGCGAAATTTTAGAGGCACTGGTTGATAAAACAAAACCTGATTATGTGATAGCCATTGATGCACTGGCTGCTAGAAGTTCATATAGGTTAAATCGTACAATACAAATTAGTGATACAGGAATTGCACCTGGCTCCGGGGTAGGGAATCACCGCAATGAAATTACAAGAAGAACTGTAGGAATTCCGGTTCTTGCAGTAGGAGTTCCTACGGTAATATCGGTTCCTGCAATTATTAATGATCTATTAGAAGAAGAAAATCAGGAAAAAGCTTACCAGAGACTGGATGAAGAATTTATATCTATGCATGTGACTCCTAAAAATATAGATGAGTCCATGAGAAGAATCAGCTATACCATTTCTGAAGGAATTAACCAATTACTGCATATTCATGGAAATTATGAATAGAATGAAAATATGGATAAAAAAAGGAAGTTAGTTACAATTTTTTCTCTGATGTGTATCATAATAATTTTTTTTATAAAAGTGTTCGCTCATCAGGAATTTATATCAGAGGTGATAAATGGGTTCTACCATTGTCTTGAAAGGGAAATGTTTCCAGTGCTTTATAAAAAAGAGCAGTCCCTGTATGGAGACGTATTGTCCGAAATTATTGCCATGTATAAGGAAGAGGCTGCACCTGTACTTCAATTTAGTGAAGATTATAAAAAAACATCCGGGCTGGATCTGGTATCAGAAAATTATTATTATTTTGAAGACGATGAGGAAACGGATGGTCACGTAGAGGAGGTTGAGACATCCGGCAAAAAATTTCATATAAAAAATTGGGAAAATTCTCAGTATTTGCGAAAGTACATTTATCAGATTGACAGTACGACAACCGTTACAAATAGTGAGATAAATGGAAAACAATTAATGAATATGGATTTAAGTCTGAAAAAAACCTCGTCTCCTCAGGTCCTTATTTATCATACTCATGGAAGCGAGCAGTATAAAGACAGCAGGCCAGGGAAAAAAAGTGATACAGTAATAGGTGTAGGTGATGCGCTGGCTCAAAATCTAAAAAAGAAAGGTATCAGTGTAATACATGATCGAAGGATTTATGATATGCAAAATGGAAAAGAAGAGCGTTCCAGAGCATATAATTATGCAGCAGTATCTATTGAGAAATATTTAAAAAAATATCCTGAAATACAGGTTATCATTGATCTTCACAGAGATGGAGTGAAAGAAAGCACAAAACTTATTACTACTCAAAATGGCAGAAAAATGGCACAGATTATGTTTTTTAATGGAATTAGCCGTACTGCAACTAATGGTGATATAAAGTATTTAAAAAATATAAATAAGAAAAAAAATCTTGCATTTAGTTTGCAGCTTCAGGCACAGGCAGCAAGGAAATATCCAGGATTCACGAGAAAAATATATATTAAAGGATATCGATATAATCTGCATTATCGAGGAAGAAGTCTTCTTGTAGAGGTTGGAGCACAAAACAATACAGTAAAGCAGGCAAAAGCATCTATGAGTTTACTTGCTGAATTATTAAATGATGTGTTATACTAAATAAGTTAACGCCATTCACGGCAGGTACGCCGGGGCGTACTTGATTTATTTAGGAGGAACATATGGCTATAGATCAGAGTAAGATTCGAAATTTTTGTATTATTGCACATATAGATCATGGGAAATCGACGTTAGCTGATCGTATTATTCAGATGACGGGAACATTAACCGATCGAGAAATGCAGGAACAGGTTCTGGATAATATGGATCTGGAAAGAGAAAGAGGAATTACAATTAAGTCTCAGGCAGTACGTATTGTATATAAGGCTGATGATGGAGAAGAATATATCTTTAATCTTATTGATACTCCGGGACATGTTGATTTTAACTATGAAGTATCTCGAAGCCTTGCAGCATGTGAAGGTGCTATTTTAGTTGTTGATGCGGCGCAGGGAATAGAGGCACAGACACTGGCAAATGTTTATCTGGCATTGGACCATGATCTGGAGATTATGCCTGTTATCAATAAAATAGATTTACCAAGTGCAGATCCAGAGAGAGTTAAAGCTGAAATTGAAGATGTTATTGGAATTGATGCCGAAGATGCTCCATTGGTATCAGCGAAAAGCGGGCTGAATGTGGAGCAGGTTCTTGAACAGATTGTAACAAAAATTCCAGCTCCAAAAGGAGATTCAAAAGGACCTTTGCAGGGATTGATTTTTGATAGTATTTATGATGCATACAAAGGGGTTATTATTTTCACACGAATTAAGGAAGGGACAATTAAAGCAGGAACCAAGATGAAAATGATGGCCACAGGTGCATCTGCAGAAGTTGTAGAAGTAGGTACCTTTGGTGCAGGACAGTTTATTCCATGTGATGAGTTAACAGCAGGAATGGTAGGGTATGTGACGGCAAGTCTTAAAGATGTACAGGGAACCAGAGTGGGTGATACCATTACTGATTTGAATCATCCATGTGCAGAGCCGTTGCCTGGATACAAAAAGGTCAATCCAATGGTTTACTGTGGATTATATCCAACAGATGGAGCAAAATATCCGGATTTAAGAGATGCATTGGAAAAGCTTCAGTTAAATGATGCTGCACTTCAGTTTGAACCGGAAACTTCCATTGCACTTGGATTTGGATTCCGATGTGGATTTTTAGGATTACTACATCTGGAAATCATTCAGGAACGTCTGGAGAGAGAATATAATCTGGATCTGGTGACTACAGCACCAGGTGTTATTTACCGTGTATATAAGACAGATGGAACGATGATTGAATTGACTAATCCATCCAATCTGCCGGATCCATCAGAGATTGATCATATGGAGGAACCGATTGTTACGGCTGAAATCATGGTGACTTCTGAGTTTGTTGGTGCCATTATGGGACTTTGCCAGGAACGAAGAGGTGTATATCTTGGAATGGAATATATGGAAGAAACGAGAGCGCTTCTTCGATATGAACTGCCTTTAAATGAGATTATTTATGATTTCTTTGATGCTTTAAAATCACGTTCCAGAGGATATGCCTCTCTGGATTATGAAATGAAGGGTTATGAAACAGCCAGACTGGTGAAATTGGATATTCTCATAAATAAAGAAGAAGTGGATGCTTTATCTTTTATTGTTCACGAAGATACTGCTTATGAACGTGGAAGAAAGATGTGTTCAAAATTAAAAGAAGAAATACCAAGACATTTATTTGAAATACCTATTCAGGCAGCTATTGGAAGCAAAATTATTGCCCGTGAAACGGTGAAGGCAATGAGAAAAGACGTTCTTGCAAAATGTTATGGAGGAGATATTTCAAGAAAAAGAAAGCTGTTGGAAAAACAGAAGAAAGGAAAGAAGAGAATGCGTCAGGTTGGAAGTGTAGAAATTCCACAGGAAGCATTTATGAGTGTGTTAAAACTGGATGAAGACTAAAGAATTGGAATTATATGTTCATATTCCTTTTTGTATACAAAAATGCAATTATTGTGATTTTTGTTCTTTTCAGGCATCAGAAACTACAGTCAAGTTATATATGGAAAAGCTTTATCAGGAACTGGAACAATGGGGCAATCATTTGGACGGCGACAGAAAGATTTCTACAATTTTTATTGGAGGAGGGACCCCATCTTCCATTGATGCAGTTTATATTCAGAAATTGTGTCAGATTATCAGACAATCCTTTTCTGTCATGGAAAATGCAGAAGTTACCATAGAAGCTAATCCAGGAACGGTAGATGCTGAAAAATTAAGAATGTATTATGATGCGGGAATTAGTAGAATCAGTTTTGGACTTCAAAGTACAAGGCAGGAAGAACTTTCTTATCTTGGAAGAATTCATACTTATGAGGAGTTTCTTGAAAGCTATTATGATGCACGAAAAGCCGGGTTTGAGAATATTAATGTAGATCTGATGAGTGCAATTCCAAAACAGACGATAAAATCTTATGAGGAAACACTTAGAAATGTAGCAGAATTGAAGCCTGAGCATATTTCTGCATATAGTCTGATCATTGAAGAGGGAACAAGGTTCGCACAAGATGAATCTATTGGATTATATTTGCCGTCAGAAGAAGACGAAGTTTCCATGTACAAGATGACTGGAGAAATTCTTGTAGAGTATGGTTATGAAAAGTATGAGATATCTAACTATGCCAAGCCGGGCTATGAGTGTATACATAATCTGGGTTACTGGTCACAGATTCCTTATCTGGGAGTAGGACTTAATGCAGCTTCATATCTGGATGAAAAACGTTTTGAAAATTCTTTTTCTATGAATGAATATCTGGCAACCGATTATTTTCCAAAAGTGTTTGAAGAAACCAAACCCTTAACCTTGGAAGCACAAATAGAAGAATTTATGTTTTTGGGGCTTCGTAAAACCAAAGGGGTATCAAGAACAGAATTTAGGCAAAAATTCCATCAGCCTATGAATTATTTTTATAGGAATGTAATAGAGAAAGCCATAGGCTGCGGATGGATGCAAGAAAAGGATGATATGTTATCATTGACGGAAAAAGGAATTCTTATCAGCAATCAGGTATTGTGTGAATTCCTGTTAGAGGTCTAATAATTTTTTTAGATTGATTTTCCCCCAGCCCTGATGGTGTCTGGGGGTTTTTAATTGGTCGCAATTGTTTTTTAATTTTAGTTTTGCGTCTTTATTGGTGTAATATGGATATTTTTCGATTAAAAGTGCCATTGCACCGGAAACCACAGGGGTTGCCATTGAAGTACCGCTTTTTATAGTGTAGTGGTTGTTGATACTGCAGGAATAAATATTTGTTCCTGGTGCTACAACATCGGGTTTCATAACACAAGAACGAGTTGGTCCTCTTCCGGAATAGTGACTGGAAAAGCGGTAATTACCTATGATTTTCATAAAGTCATCGCTGGAACCAACGGTGATGATTTTTCTGCTGTTTCCGGGAATAGAGATACTCTGAGGACCTGGACCGTGATTGCCTCCGGCAATACAAACGATAAGACCATCATCCCATAATTGATCCACATAGCGAAGAATCTCTCTGGAAGATTCATCTTCGTTGGTTTGCGCAGTGCCTATGGAGATGTTTACGATTCGAATATCATAACTCTGATAGTTTGTATGAATCCAATCCAGACCGCGGATAAAAGCGGATGGAATACCATTTCCAAAAGAATTTAAAACTTTTAATGAGATAATGTGTGATTTCGGAGCAATCCCAAGAATATCATTGCCATAAGGACAGGAAGAAGCTGCTATTCCGGTAATATGAGTACCATGTCCATTGTCGTCATAGTATTTGGTTTTATGATTGACAAAGTCAATAAATGCAGCAATACGATGATCAGCTGGAGCAAAGTCTTTATGGGGAAAAAGACCGGTATCCAGAAAAGCAATACCGATTCCTTTTCCCATAAGACCCTGTTTATGAGCAAGATCTGCATGAATTTGTTCTGAGATGGATTGTAACATAGATTTC
This sequence comes from Anaerostipes faecalis, assembly GCF_018982945.1. Lineage (GTDB taxonomy): Bacteria > Bacillota > Clostridia > Lachnospirales > Lachnospiraceae > Anaerostipes > Anaerostipes faecalis. Next base: position 512,469 of record NZ_JABRXE010000001.1, read on the forward strand.
TCCCTACTGTTATATTATAGAATACGTACAGCAGGGAAAAAGGATACATCAGATGTGGGGTGAGAAAATTAATTAAAACCGATAAATTTTCTCGCGGCTTTGTATATACCAATGGTTGTTTTTCTTCCGCCTCTTCCTGGAAGATTTACTGCATAGCCAACAATACTGTGGCGGATTTTACGATAAAGAGATTTATCTTTATCATATAGATATTTCCATAATTCTTTCTTCATCTGAATATGCTCCGGCTTGCCTGATTTCAAGGCAATAATAGAAGAAATACACATGATGATAGACAGATAATGCCGCATATAACGGGCAAGAGGTTTGGTGGTGATGTTGAAACCAGCCATATAATCAATCATAATTTTTGTAACTAAAAACTGCTGATCGATTCTCTTAATCATATTTATTTCGTTTACAGACTGATCATCTCGACCGATAAAATAGCGGTAGAAATTTACATCCAGATAATACATGTTTTTTACATATGGAAGTGGTTTATATACATAAATGTTGTCAACATAAAATGTATGTTCTGGAAGTTTTAGCTGGCATTCCCGAAGCAGTGCTGTACGATAAATAACAGAATGCATAAGAATATACTGTCCAATAGGAAATCGTTTTACATCATTCCAGCAGAATACTTTATTGTGAGGAATGGCATGACGATAATGGATAACAGTTTTTTTTCTGGCACCCTGTTTTTCGTAAACATAGTTTGCAAGAAGCATGTCAAGAACAGTTCCTTTTTCATAGAAACTAGATAAAGTATCCATGATTTTGTCATAGGCTGCCTGATTAACCCAGTCATCGCTGTCTACAACTTTTAAGTATATGCCGGTGGCATTGGCAATTCCGGCATTGACTGCGCCGCCGTGTCCTTTATTCTCCTGGTGGATGGCACGGCAAATAGTAGGATATTTTCTCTGATATTCATCTGCAATTGCTGCAGTATGATCAGAAGAACCATCATTAACGATTAAAATTTCAACATTTTCGCCACCTGGTAAAAGTGTGTCAATGCAGTGACGCATATATTCCTGAGAGTTATAGCAAGGTACTACAAAGGATAATAATTTCATGATAACCTCCATATAATTATTATGATTTCTCTAATTATACCCCTTTTTACAAAATTAGCAAAGGGTTTCCCATTCTTCATACAATTCTTCCAGAGAATCAGTAATAGAAGCCTGCTCATTACCGAGCTCCATTAGTTTTGCAACATCTGTAGCAATTTCTGGCAGTGCCATTTGTTCTTCAATCTCAGACTGGCGTTCTTCTAGCTGTGTGATTTGTTCTTCGACTTTTTTTAGGCGATTTTCCTTTTTCCGCTGTTTTGCCTGAAGTTCTTTCTGCTGCTGCCAGTCAAGCTTGGATTCCGTGATTTCTTCTGCCGGGTTATTATCTGCAGTAATAATGGCTTCTTTTTCTTTTTGTTTTAAATAATCCTGATAATTACCAGTATAAGATGTCAATCCGCTATCAGAAATTTCAAGAATACGGGTAGATGTTTTGTTAATAAAATAGCGATCATGAGAAACGTAAAAAATTGTTCCTGTATAAGCGTTCATGGCAGATTCCAATATTTCTTTTGAATGGATATCCAAATGGTTTGTAGGCTCGTCCAGAATCAGAAAATTGGCATGAGAAAGCATTAGTTTTGCCAGAGATACACGCCCTTTTTCTCCTCCGCTTAAAGAAGATATCGGTCGAAAAACATCTTCTCCATAAAACAGAAATGCTGCCAGAGTATTTCGTATTTTTGTATTTGTAAGGTCTGGATATGAGTCGGATATTTCATCAAAAATTGTTTTTGAATCGTCCAGGTTATCTTGAGCCTGGTCATAATATCCGATAGATACACCAGCCCCAAGCTGAATCAGACCACTGTTTTTACTGATCTTTTTACATATGATTTTCAATAATGTTGTTTTTCCAGTACCATTTGGTCCGATCAGAGCAACACGTTCACCTCTAAAAATATTACAGCTGATATGATCAAACAGAGGCTTTGAGCCGAATGATTTTTTCACATCTTTTAATGTCAGAACATCATTACCGCTGATTACTTCAGGTTCAATGATAAGACGCATATCAGAATTATATTCCATTGGTTTCTCAAGAATTTCCATCTTATTTAAGGCTTTTTCGCGACTTTCAGCACGTCGAATGGATTTTTCGCGATTAAATTGCTTTAGTTTTTTGATAACTTCCTGCTGGTGTTTAATTTCCTGCTGCTGATTTTCATATTCCTTTTGGCGGATAGCTTTGATCTGATCTCGTTTTTGAATAAATTGAGAATAATTTCCATCAAAAAGCATAGATTTTCCCAGTTCGATTTCCATAACTTTGTTGACAATCTTGTCAAGAAAATAGCGGTCATGGGATACGATAATCACCGCTCCGTTATAATGGGACAGGTAATTTTCCAGCCATCGAATGGATTCTACATCCAGATGATTGGTAGGCTCGTCCAGTAATAAAACATCAGGATTTTTCAATAGAAGTTTTCCGAGGGCTACACGTGTCATTTGCCCTCCTGATAATGTACTGATCTGTTTCTGGAAATCTTCTTCACAAAATCCAAGTCCTTTTAAAATCCCGGTAATTTCACTTTTGTATGCAAATCCATTTAACTGTTCAAAACGATGGGTGGCATTGGTATATTGTTTCATTTTCTGCTCAAGTTCTTCACCACTTAAATGTTGCATTTCGTGTTCGCATGTTCGCATTTCATGGTCCAGTTCAATTATTTCCTGCTTTACGGAAAGCAGTTCATCAAAGATTGTATGGTGAAAGCTATGATTCTGATGCTGTGCCAGATATCCTAGAGATGTATCTTTTTTCATGGATACTTCTCCGTCATCTGCACTTATTTCTCCAACGAGAATTTTTAATAATGTGGATTTTCCTGCACCGTTATATCCGATAATCGCCAGTCGGTCATTTTCATTTAAGTGGAATGAAATATTCTGTAAAACAGGTTTTTCGACAAATGTTTTACAAATATTCTGGCATGATAAAATCATAAGTCAATAACTCCTTCTATTATATAAAATATTATTTTCAATGAAGACACTAGAATTCAGAATATCATATTTTCATATAAAATGGAATAATTTTCATTTGGAAACTAATGAGAAAGATTGACAGTTATTAGACAATCTTATATAATTAAAATAGAAATAAAGTTTGGAGGAAATAAAATGGGAAATACAAATAAAAATATTTCATCAGCTGTAATAAAACGTCTTCCAAGATATTTCCGATATCTTGGTGCATTAAAGGCAAAAAATATTACCAGAATTTCTTCTAAGGAACTGAGTGAACGTATGATGGTAACAGCATCTCAGATACGCCAGGATTTAAATAATTTTGGAGGATTTGGACAACAGGGCTACGGATATAATGTGGAAAATCTGTACACCGAAATTGGAAAAATTTTAGGGCTGGATAAGAGAAATGATATGATTATTGTCGGAGCAGGAAACCTGGGACAGGCCCTTGCGAATTATCAGTCATTCAATGAAGATTATGGATACAAAGTAATGGCGTTATTTGATGTCAATCCAAAACTGATAGGTATTTCTGTTCGTGGAGTTAAAGTGCTGGATATTGATGATATGGAAGATTATATCAAACACCATAATATCAAGATTGCAGCATTGACACTTCCAAAAGACCAGGCTCCAAGTATAGCTAAAAAGATGGTTGAATGGGGTATTCGAGGATTTTGGAACTTCGCTCCAGTGGATTTGCATCTTCCGGAAAATGTTACAGTAGAAAATGTACATCTTGCTGAAAGTTTAATGACATTGACTTACAATATACATAATCGGGAAGAGAATGGAGAGTAAGAAAGATGATTGTCGGGATAGGAACAGATCTGGTAGAAATCAGCAGGATTCAGAAAATGATCTCAAGGCATAAAACTCTGAATCGAATATTTACGACAAATGAATTATCCGATGCAAATAATAATGCTACGACTTTAGCTGGTAATTTTGCTGTAAAGGAAGCCGTTTCCAAAGTATTTGGGACCGGCTTTTTCGGTGTAGAAGCAAATGAGATAGAAGTACTTAGAGATCATAAAGGTAAACCATATGTAAAATTGTATGGACAGGCAGAAAAAATGGCGGAAAATCTTAAAATTGAAAAAATTCATATTTCCATTACAAATACAGGGAAATATACACAGGCATTTGCGATAGGAGAGTGCTTATGAAATATGTTTTGACAAATAAAGAAATGCAGGATATTGATAGAAAAACTATTGATCAAATAGGAATTCCGGGCTTAGTGTTAATGGAGAGAGCTTCAGAGGCTGTGGCAAATGTGGTGAAAGAATATGCGAAAAAAGAAAGTCGTATTTTGATAATTGCAGGTACAGGAAATAATGGAGGAGATGCACTGGCTGCGGCAAGGATTCTCCTTGAACAGAAATATAGGATAGATTTTACTGTTGTTGGAAATGTAGAAAAGGCTTCAAAAGATTTAAAACTGCAACTTTCAATTTTAGAAAATCTAGGATTTTATCCTGTTGATGATGTGAAATATGAAAAATATGATTTTTTGGTTGAAGGAATCTTTGGTGTGGGTCTATCAAGAGAAGTAGGAGGCATTTTCAAAGAGGTAATTCAACAGATTAATCAGTCTGGAAAGAAAGTTATTTCCATTGATATTCCTTCTGGAATCAGCGGAGACAGCGGGAAAGTTCTTGGCTGTGCAGTGAATGCTGATGTAACAGTGACATTTGGAGGATTAAAAAGAGGTCATTTGCTGTATCCGGGCAAAGATTATTGTGGTAATACAAAACTGGTATCTATTGGATTTCATGATCAGACCATACAAGAATATGCAAGTGCCTTTACATTTGCGGATGAAAGGAATATAATGCCGCCGAGGGCCAATGATTCCAATAAAGGAACTTATGGTAAAATCCTTATGATAACAGGTAATGAAACCATGTCAGGAGCAGCGGCTTTTGCAGGAGAAGCTGCTTTAAGAATGGGAGCCGGACTGGTAAAGATTCTTTCTGACGAATCAAACCGAGGAATATTACAAACAAGGCTGCCAGAGTGCCTTTTTGGAACAAGAAACCAGCTGAAAGAATCTTTGGAATGGTGTGACTGTATTTTGTTTGGACCGGGAATCGGGGTATCAGAACAGACCAGAGATATGCTGCAGTATATAATGGAGCATGGGAAAAAGCCATTGATCATCGATGCAGATGGGTTGAATACTATCAGCAGGTATCAAATGGATGTACAATATGAATACGGTCTTATTTTGACACCTCATCTTATGGAAGGTGCCAGACTGTTGTCAAAGCCGCTGGAAGAAATAAAAAAAGATATCTGTCAGGCAGCAGAGGACATTGCCCGAAAGTACCATGGAACGGCTGTGTTAAAAGATGCAGCAACAGTAGTGACAGAAAAATCTCATTTGCTATATATCAATCAAAGTGGAAATCATGGAATGGCAACAGGCGGAAGCGGAGATGTTCTGGCTGGAATGATTGCCGGGCTTCTTGGTTCTGGAATGTCTTCCTATGAGGCAGCCATAAAGGGTGTGTATCTTCATGGACTTGCAGGAAATGCCGCAAGAGATGAAAAGGGTCCATATAGCATGATAGCGTCAGATATTTTAAAACACATAAAAGATGTAACAGGAGGAGAATATGAATCAGTATTACCGGGTGCATGCAGTTATCGATCTGGATGCAATCTGCAATAATATAAACGAAGTAAAAAGAGTAATAGGACCAGATGTAAAAGTTATGCCAGTTATTAAAGCTGACGGATATGGACATGGAGCAGTGCCTATTGCAAAAGCCTTAAATGAAATTGGTGTAGATGCATTTGCAGTTGCCATCATTGAAGAAGGAATTACTCTTAGAAATCATGGAATTAAACAGCCTATCGTAATTTTAGGATATACCTCTGAGTATCAATATGGTGCTTTGATTCAATATGAAATCCAGCCAACGGTATTTTGTTATGAAATGGCAGAATCCTTGTCAAAAATAGCAGTTGCACTGGGAAAAGATGCAAAAGTGCATATTAAACTTGATACTGGAATGAATCGCATTGGATTTAAGCCTACAAAAGAATCTCTGGAAACTGTTATAAAGATCTCTAAGCTTCCTAATATTAAAATTGAAGGTATTTTTACACATTTTGCCTGTGCAGATGAAGAAAATAAGGATTCTGCAAAAAAACAAAAAGCTGAATATGATAAATTTATAGGGTGGCTGGAAGAACAGAATATTGATATTCCGGTTAAACATGTTTCCAACAGCGCTTCCATTATTGATATGGATCAGTGGAGAATGGATATGGTACGTTCAGGTATTATTACCTATGGTTTATATCCGTCAGAAGAAGTGGCTAAGGATGTCTTAAATTTAAAACCGGCTATGTCCTTAAAGACACATATTGTACATGTAAAGGAAGTGGAACCTGGTGAAGGAGTCAGCTATAATCATACGTTTATTACAAAAAGAAAAACAAAGATTGCTACAATTCCAGTTGGATATGCGGATGGATATCCAAGAGCTTTGTCTTCCAAAGGACGGGTTTTGATACATGGACAGTATGCTCCGATTATCGGAAGAATCTGTATGGATCAGTTTATGGTAGATGTAACAGATATTGAAGGAGTATCTGTTATGGATGATGTCACCTTAGTTGGAAATGATGGCGAAAACCATATTTCTGTTGAAGAAGTTGCAAATATGGCAGGATCATTCAACTATGAATTTGTTTGTGGCATAAGTAAGAGAGTACCAAGAGTCTATATTCAGAACGGTGAGATGAAAGAAGCCATTGAATATATGTAAGAATATGTCGATTGGTTCCGGTATTAAAGATTTTTTAAAATCAAAAGTTTTTTTTGAATACTTTTGAAAGAAAAGAGAATACTCTTCATAAAATAATAAAAAGAAAGAAATGGAGAGTGTGATAGCTTATGGTAATTAAGCGAGGAGATATATTTTATGCTGATTTGAGACCTGTTATCGGATCTGAACAAGGTGGAATTCGCCCAGTAATCATTTTGCAGAATGATGCCGGAAACAGGTACAGCCCAACGGTAATTTGCGCAGCCATTACAAGTAAGATGAATAAGGCAAAGCTACCAACTCATGTGCCGCTGGACTGCAGAAGATGTCAGCTGGAAAAGGATTCGGTCATTCTGCTGGAACAAATTCGAACAATAGATAAAAGCAGACTTCGGGAAAAGGTCTGTCACCTGAGCTGTTCTTTTTTGGACCAGGTGGATCGAGCATTACGAATCAGTCTGAGTCTTGATACATAATGTGGGAACATTGACCTTTTTCTGCGAAAATGGTATATTTATCTAAATCTTACTTTTGGTAACCGATACCAAAAATTAATTTTTGCAAGAAGGAGAAAATAATTATGGGAGAAATGAATGCCTCGATGCTATTGATTTTGATACTGGCAGCTGCAGTAATAGGATTTGCACTGGGGTGTATTTTTTGGAAGCAAAAAGACAGTTTAAAAGAACAAAAAAAGAAAGTAAAAGCTTCTGAACAGGAACATGACGAAGAAGAGGATAATGAATTTGAAGAAGAAATCATGAATATTGTCAATGAAGGTCATGAGCAGGGGGCAATTCTGGAAGATGAAGCAAAAATGATAACAAATATTTTTGAATTTGGAGATAAGGATGTCACAGATGTAATGACATCAAGAAAGAAGATTTCAGCAATTGATGTTTCCATGCCTATTGAAAAGGCTTTAAACTATATGATTGATGAACCTTATTCCAGATACCCATTGTATGAAGATGATATTGATAATATCATTGGAGTTTTATATTTAAAAGATGTTATGGATGCATATTTAAATAAAAGAAAAGAAAAGCTTTCTGAGATTGCCAGGGAGCCATTTTATGTGCATCAAACCATGAATTTGTCTGATTTATTCCAGGAAATGCAGACAAAGAAAATTCACATGGCTATTATTATCGATGAATACAGCCAGACCGAAGGAATTGTATCTATGGAGGATATGCTGGAGGTTATTGTAGGAAATATTTTGGATGAGTATGATGTTGAGGATAAGGATATTACCAAGCTTGGATGGGCGGATCTTTATCTTATGCGAGGAAGCACTCGACTGGAAGAAGTTGAAGAATTATTAAATATAGAATTTCATACAGATGATATTGAAACACTAAATGGCTTTTTAATTGATCAGCTGGGACATTTACCAGAAGACAATGAAGAAATAGAAATCATTTACGAAGGATATTCATTCAAATCTGTAGATATCCATGAAAAAATGATTAAACAGGTAAAAGTAGAAAAAAGGAAAAGGAAGGAAGATACAGATGTCAGGACACAGTAAATTTGCAAACATTAAGCACAAAAAAGAAAAAAATGATGCAAAGAAAGGAAAAATCTTTACAGTAATCGGTAGAGAAATTGCTGTTGCAGTAAAAGAAGGAGGACCAGATCCAGATAATAACAGCAGACTTCGTGATGTAATTGCAAAGGCAAAAGCAAATAATATGCCAAATGACACTATCGAACGTGGAATTAAAAAAGCAGCAGGAGATGCTGATTCTGTTAATTATGAACAGATTACATATGAAGGATACGGACCAAGCGGAGTAGCTATTATCGTTGCAACATTAACAGATAATAAAAACCGTACAGCTTCAAACGTTAGAAATGCTTTTACAAAAGGAAATGGAAATGTAGGAACACCAGGATGTGTATCTTATATGTTTGAGAAAAAAGGACAGATCATTATTGACAAAGAAGAATGCGAAATGGAATCAGATGATTTAATGATGATCGCACTGGATGCAGGAGCAGAAGATTTTGTTGAAGAAGAAGACAGTTTTGAAGTATTAACAACACCAGATGATTTCAGCACTGTGCGTGAAGCATTAGAAGCAGAAGGAATTCCGATGGCAGATGCCAATGTAACCATGATTCCAGGAACAATGGTAGAATTAACCAGTGAAGAAGACATCAAAAACATCCAGAAGACACTGGATTTACTTGATGAAGACGATGACGTTCAAGAAGTATATCACAACTGGGACGAGTAATTTTGCGCAAGCAGAACACGAAGTGTTGTATTTGCAGGCAAAATTACGAGGAACCATAATTGATTTCCTGTCTCGGTGTACCGAGCACTGCGAAGCAGGGGAGCGAAGCGAACAGGAAATCAAGAATCGGGGAAGTTAAAAAATTAGCTCATAATCAGGTGTGCTTTGCGCACCTGATTTTTGCATGGTATATCAGATGAGGGATGACTCCCGCCTCTGTAGGCGGTGAGCAACAATTATGTATCAGTGGTGGGTTTCAATTCCCCATCTGATATACGCTCCGCGAGGATGCGCAGGAATTCGGATTGGAAGTATGTCTGCTATGCAGACCCGAATTCCGCGCCAAGACTCGCGAGCGAGTCTTGAATAATTGGAATATCATGAAGATTATTTTTGATATAAATATTTTATGAAAGTATTAAAATTATGATAATATATGAAAGGATTCTAAAATAAGTATAAACTCTATTGATTTAGTTATATACTAACGGTATAATTGCAAAAGAAGTTAAAGAAAGAAGGAAACGATTATGTACTACCCATATGGTTTTTATTTTGATAAAACGTATATTTTAATCATTATTGGTGCTGTTATCTGTATGATTGCATCCTCTAAAATGAATTCAACATTTCGCAGATATTCAAGAGTGAGATGTCATTGTGGATTAACAGGTTCTCAGGCGGCAGAAAGAATATTAAACCAGGCAGGTATTTATGATGTTTCTGTGGAAAGAGTAAGAGGAAATCTTACAGATCATTATGATCCAAGAAGTAAGACTCTTCGTCTTTCAGACGTAACATACGGTTCTGATTCCATTGCTGCTATTGGAGTTGCAGCTCATGAATGTGGTCATGCCATACAGCATCAGAAAGGTTATGTTCCGTTAACGGTTAGAGGTGCATTGGTTCCTATTGTTAATATTGGATCTAATTTGTCATGGGTTTTTATTATTGCAGGAATCTTTTTGAGTATGAATCAGACATTGATTAATGTTGGAATTATTTTATTTTCATTTGCAGTTATTTTTCAGCTGATTACGCTTCCGGTAGAATTTAATGCATCAGGAAGAGCTTTAAAAATTTTAGGTAATACAGGGATTATGTATGGTGAGGAAGTTGATCAGACAAGAAAAGTATTATCAGCGGCAGCATTAACTTATGTGGCAGGAGCAGCATCAGCATTGCTGAGTTTGTTAAGACTGGTACTTCTGTTTGGAGGAAATGACAGGGATTAACAATTAATCTGAAATGGAAAGTAAATTGTGGTAATAATGGAATGGAAAAGTGGATTTGTCCACTGAATTCTCTGTAAAATAAAGCTGTAATGTCATTGGATATTGCAGCTTTCGATTTATTACAGAAAAACAGGATAAGGAAATTATGGGAAAAAAATATTATGCAGTAAAAGCAGGAAGAACTCCTGGGATTTATGAAACATGGGATGAGTGTAAGGCGCAGACATCTGGCTTTAAAGGTGCTCGTTATAAAAGTTTTAAAACTTTGGATGAAGCAAGAGAATTTATGAATATAGATTCTCATAAACAGATGATAATAGATGATGATACTTTAATTGCTTATGTGGATGGGAGTTTTGATCAGACAGTAAAAGCATTTTCCTATGGAATGGTTCTTTTATATAAAGGAAATGAAAAATATTTTGCCGAGAAATATAATGATCAAGATCTTGCAACCATGCGAAATGTAGCTGGAGAAATTAAAGGAGCCCAGTCTGCTATGACATATGCACTGGAGAATGGATTTCAAAAAATTGCTATTTATTATGATTATGAAGGTATTGAGAAATGGTGTATCGGGGAATGGAAAACAAACAAAGAGGGTACACGTGCTTATCGGGAGTTTTATCAGGAAATAGAAAAGAAACTGCAGGTAAAATTTATAAAAGTTAAAGGGCATTCCAATGACAAGTATAATGATATGGCAGATATGTTGGCAAAATCAGCACTGGGTATTGGAGATGGAAGTTTTGTGCCAGGAGAAGGTCCATTGTGGTTAAAGAAAAAGGACTTGCAAAATAATTAGAGTTATTGTAATATAATATAGCTTATGTACCAGTAACTCAGTGGATAGAGTGGCAGCCTCCGAAGCTGTTGGCCGCGGGTTCGACTCCCGCCTGGTGCATTATAAAACCCACGTTTTTACGTGGGTTTTTTATTTTGCCTCTATGTGACAGGAACAGCAAACAAACCGATTTGAGGTGGATGATAGGTAAATGCCATAAAGCATAGCATGACAGCAAATACAACGATGCATAATAGTGAAATACAATACTTTCTTTTATAAGACTTTGTGATTTTATAAATAGAATAAAAAGCAAATATCGAACTTAATGCAAACGTTGTGATGTCCAGAATAAAAAGGTTGTATCCCAGAATTCCGGTATACGTATAAAATATAACTGGAATCAGGAATGTTCCAATTAAAATTCCCAGGGATAAAGAGGCAAAAATACAGGGATAATATTTACTTAGTTTTCTGTACATAAAAAGGGAATAGACTAACATTGGAAAAAATACTAATTTCATGTGTTCCCATGTTGATTCATTTACAGGACAGAAGAAACCTACTATAAAGTTTTTTCCGCTCCAGTCATAAATAAAGTGAGAAAGGGTTCCGGTAATTAAAACAAAAATTATGCCGATAATTGTATACTTTTTTAATTGATTCATAGTAATCACCTCATTTCAGAATATGTAATAAATGTTATTTTATTCATTTAGGGTAAAGTAACCAGGAAATCTGCCATGAAAATTCAGACTGGTGTAATATCCAGATTGTGAAGTAACTGAGTATTTAAAACAACAAAATGGGGAAGAATGTGTTATAAATACAACTTGTTAAATTAAGGAGAAATATATGGTAATCGTAATTGCATTTTTAGCAGGAACATTTTTTGGAGCAACGGCCATTATCTGCTGGGCGTTGTGTGCGGTACAAAAAAATCCTCATCTTTAGATTAAAAAGATTAATAGTAATGAAAGAGGAGACAGATTATGATTCATCCGTCTCCTTAGATTCGCAAAATGCTCTTTGTGCCGATAGAGTTGCAAGGGTATCATCTAGCTGTGCAAAAAATGCTGCCATTAGGTCAATTTCTTCAGAGGTTTTTCCATCGGCAATGGAGCAGGCAAGTGCAGAAATAGCCACAACTAAATTGCAAGATTCCATAAAATCACCTCACTGTGCTGTATGATGAATTAGACTGACATTTTATTTATTTCAGACTAGGCAGTGCTACATACATTACAGCCTGCCGGTGACGATTATATATGTTTACCAGCAGGCTGTACGGATTAAAAGTACCTTGACACTTTAATGTTTTTTGAAATCAATAGGACTTTCAATCAGTGTTGCAACCTGAAATTCATGCTTGTGACCATCTTCTTCTTCCGTAAAATCCTTAAGGAAGTGTATGTGTTTGCCATTACCAACATTAATGGCACCAGAAGTTTTTCCATAAAACTCATGAAAATGTTCATCAGAAAAGTCAGTATGAAATTTAACTTCGTGAAAATGATCACGTTTGTCGTTTGTGTATATGGCTTCTCCAGATACTGTGCAGAATCTATGATTGTGACAGTCATCACATTCATTAAAAATCTTGGTGCTGCCGGTTATTTCATGGACATGTTTCTGTTTTCTGCAGTCATATGGTTTAGTGTACATTGCAAATCTCCTTTTTTTTATGATATGACATAGAAAATAGAAATGTGAGATAAAAGATGATTGTTAAGAAATCTTAAGGAAAAATATAAATGATACAACCGGTTCTGAAATATAATCAAAACCGGTTGAAGATGGAATTATTCACCACCAGGACCATCATGGCGAGGGACTTCATCCGGAATCACATTTGTTGCGTTGGTTTTCTTTGGGAGATCAATTTCCGGGATGCTGTCATCATCATATCCGTCATTGGAAGATGGGTCCACTGGTGGAAGGTTTTTCTTCTTTTCCATATGCATACACTCCTTTCAAGAGTAGTATGTGCAGAGGTGATGAGATTTATTAAGTTAGATTTGAGCTGAGACAGTAAAATGGCAGTTCTGTACAAAATATGCTGGAAAGACTGGACATTAGTCTGCTAAACACATTAAAATAGAATACATGCAATTTTTTAATGATTTATTTTAAAGAGGAGGAATAATTATGGAGCATATTTCAGAGATTCAGGTAAGATATGCGGAAACGGATCAGATGGGAATCGCACATCACAGTAATTATCCCATCTGGTTTGAAGTAGCGCGTACAGATTTTATCAAAGCTGCAGGAATTACATATACGGATGTTGAAAAACAGGGAATTATTACGCCGCTGACCAGTCTTGAATGTCAGTATAAAATAGCTGCATTATATGAAGACTGTCTTCAGATACATGCAAAGCTTACTAGATTAACACCGGTAAGACTGGAATTTTCTTATGAAGTAACACGAGGAAATGACCTGATTGCAACAGGAAAAACAACTCATGGAATGGTGTCTAAAGATTTAAAACCAGTCAATGTAAAAAAAGAACACCCGGAAATTTACCGGATGTTTGAGGCTGCATTAGAGCAGGCTTAACTGTTCAATTAAAATTAAACGCATCAGCTGGTGGGGAAAGGTCATATGACTAAAACTCAGTTTCAGTTTACCACGGGAAATGACTTCTTTTGATAATCCAAGAGAACCTCCAATGATAAAGGTAACGCAGGATATGGAGTCATGTTTTAACTGCTGCCATTTCTGATGGAATTCTTCTGTGGAAAGGGATTTTCCTTCAATACATAATGGAATTACATAACTGTCCGAAGGAATTCTCGAAAGAATGCGTTTTCCTTCGGTTTCTTTTATTTTTAATTCTTCCTTTTCACTGGCATGATCCGGGGTTTTTTCGTCTGGCAGTTCTATAATCTCAAAATCATATTTTTTTTGGATGATTTTAGAGTATGATGTAATAAGGTTTTTTAAATAGGTTTCTTTTAATTTACCTACACAAATAATCTGAAGTTTCATAGTAATCTCCTGGGTTGATTTAAAAATGGTATAATATCTATTATAATCTCTATGTTATATTTTTCTCTGCTTAATGTCAATTTAACTATTTATGTTTGCCTTTATTTTGAAAAATGATATAATATAGAGAAATCTCAGGTGATATTTCCACAGACTGGAGGAATTATTTTGAAATTGAAAAGATCAACTGTTGTTATCATCGTGTTAAGCTGGGTTTTGTTTTTTGTGGCATGTTTTTGCTTGCTTATGAAAATGGACCAGATTCATACAGAAGAGATTACAAATGAAAAAATATTCCAGGAAGGAAATACAAAAGAGAATATTACATTGGAACAAGATACAGAAGAGAAAAAAGAAGATGATTTTGCAGATGTAAAAGCATTTATGAAAGAATACTATCATTATATCCAAAGCGATAATGTCCAAGCATTAAAAAGTATGGTGGAAGATACCAGTCAGCTGCTTCAGAAACAGGAAAGTCTGAGCAAATATGTAGAAGAGTATCAAAATCTTTCATATTATGTGGAACAGGGAGCAGATGAATCTTCTTTTATTGTATATGTTACATATCAGATAAAGATAAAGGATATTGACACTCCTGCACCTGGTATGACACCATATTATCTTGTGAAAAAAGGTGATTCTTTTATGATTTATAATAATGAGGATCATTATACAGACGAGATGATAAATGCCAAAAATAAAAGTCTTAATCATCAGAACGTCAGACAGTTGACGGATAAAATGAATAAGGAATATGAGAGGGCAGTAAAAAAAGACAATAAGCTAAAGGATTTTTTGAAGGAAAGCCAGTAATTATGATGAAATTTAATATTTATATACTTCAGAAAAAAGCAGAACCTGTGTATCAGCAGGCCATGGATGAATATTTAAAAAGGCTGCAGGCATATGGAAATGTTTCTGTAAATTATATAAAGAATGACAAGCAAATGAAGAAGAACGTAGAAAAAGGCGGAAAGAAATTCCTTGTTGTACCAGGGAAAAAAAGTAAAACAAGTCCTGAATTTGCAGAGACAATCAAAGATTTATCCGTACAGGGAGAATCAGAACTTAATTTTTATATTGGAAATATATCTGAGCCATTAGAGCAATTGAACATCTCATCTTTTTCTATGAATACGTCATTAACTGTCGTTGTATTGCTGGAACAGATTTACAGGGCTTACCGCATTATAAACAATCAACCATATCATAAATAAGGAGACCATCATGGAATTTAAGACACCAACGCTGGAAGATAAAAAAGAACTGGATTATTATTTGTTAAAGGATTCGACAAGAAGCTGTGATTTCAATTCTGCAAACATTATTTTATGGAATAGTTTTTATAAATGTCAGTATACGATTATTGAAAACTGTGTTGTAGTAAAAACGGATGAAGAAGGGACATCCTTTTCCTATCCGATGGGAAATGGAGATAAGAAAAAAGCAGTTGAAACTATCATGAAATATTGTAAAGAAAAAGAAATTCCTTTTATTATGCATGGAATTACCCATGAAGCAGAAGAGGAAATGATAGCTATGTTTGGGGATATTTTTAAAGTGGAATATGACCGGGATGAAGCAGATTATATATATGAAAGAGAAAGTCTTGCAACATTGAAAGGGAAAAAACTGCATGGAAAAAGAAATCACATTAACCGGTTTAAGGAAAATCATCAGTGGTCTTATGAAAAACTGAATGATGAGAATCAGCTGGAAGCAATCACGATGTTAATGGAATGGAAAATGCAGAATTGTTCACCGGAAGATGTTGAAAAACATGAAGAAGTATGTGTGTCTAAAAATAGTCTGATCTACTATAAAGAGTTTGGACTGACAGGAGGAATTCTTCGTGCAGATGGTAAAATTGTGGGATTTTCTCTTGGAGAACCGGCATTGAATCCGGACACCTTTGTGGTTCATATAGAAAAAGCTTTTGCAAATGTTCAGGGAGCATATCCTATGATCAATCAGCAGTTCGTTATACACGAAATGGAAGGTTATAAATATGTTAACAGAGAGGAAGATCTTGGTGAAGAAGGTCTTCGTAAAGCAAAGATGTCATATCGACCTGCATATATGCTTGAAAAAGGTTTTTTGAGATTTAAGTAAAGTCTTATTAACATATAATACAAAATAATAAGTAAATTAATTGACACTAAGAGTCTAAAAATGTAGAATTAAATTATAAGCTTTTAGGAGGAAATTGCTATGAGACATTTGATTGATCCAATGGATTTAAGTATGGAAGATATCGATCGCCTGTTAAATCTGGCGGATGATATCTCTGGTAATCCTGAAAAATATCAGGAGGTGTGTAAGCATAAGAAACTTGCTACATTATTCTTTGAACCAAGTACAAGAACAAGATTGAGCTTTGAAGCAGCAATGTTGGAATTAGGCGGTAGCGTACTTGGTTTTTCTTCTGCGGATTCATCTTCAGCAGCAAAAGGGGAAAGTATTGCGGATACTGCCAGAACAGTAGCTTGTTATGCGGATATCATTGCTATGAGACATCCAAAAGAAGGGGCACCATATGTTGCATCACAGTTTGTCGATATACCTATAATTAATGCGGGGGACGGGGGTCATAATCATCCGACACAGACATTAACCGACCTGCTTACAATCCATAGAGAAAAAGGACGTCTGAATAATTTTACCATCGGGTTCTGCGGGGACTTGAAGTTTGGGCGTACAGTTCATTCCTTGATTAAGGCACTATCAAGATATGATAATATTAATTATGTTATGATTTCACCGGAAGAACTTCAGATACCGGAATATCTTAAAAAGGATGTTTTTGAGAAAAAGGGGATTTCCTTCAGGGAAGTTGAGCGTATGGAAGATGTAATGCCAGAACTTGACATTATCTATATGACTAGAGTTCAGAGAGAACGTTTCTTTAATGAAGCAGATTATGTTCGTCTAAAAGATAGTTATATTCTGGATTTGGATAAATTGAAGAATGCAAAAAAAGATTTATCAATTCTTCATCCGTTGCCTCGTGTAAATGAAATATCTGTAAAAGTTGACAGCGATCCTAGAGCATGTTACTTCAGACAGGCATTAAATGGAAAACATGTAAGAATGGCTTTGATTATGGATTTGTTGGGGGTAAGTGTAGATGAACATTGATAGTATAAAAAATGGAATTGTATTAGATCATATTACTGCTGGTCGTGGAATGGAGATTTATAAGAGTCTCGGGTTGGACAAACTTGATTGCAGTATTGCAATTATCAAAAATGTTAAGAGCAGTAAGATGGGAAAGAAAGATATTATTAAAATTTCCGATAATTTTGAAGTTAATTTCGATGTACTTGGATATATTGATCCGGAAGTAACAGTTTGTGTTATTGAAAATGGTGGAGTAAAATCAAAACATAAAGTTGAACTTCCACAGACGATAAAAAATATTGCTAAATGCAAAAATCCAAGATGTATCACATCAATTGAGCAGGAAATCGATCATGTGTTCAAATTAGTCGATAAAGAAAAACAGATTTATCGTTGTATTTATTGTGAGTCAAAATTGAAAAAGAACTAAAAGGCAAAGAGGGTTTTACATGGAACAGGAGAACAAAACAAGCATAAACAGGGTGAAAAAAGACATCAGCAGTCCAAAGAGTTTTACTCCGCCGGAGGAGCTAAAAGAACAGCTGATCTCGACTATGAAGGATATTTATGAAGAAGAAGATGTGGAAAAGGTAAGGGAAGCTTATGATGTGGCATACAAGGCACATGATGGGCAGAAGCGAAAGTCTGGCGAACCATATATCATTCATCCTATTTGTGTTGCCATTATTCTTGCCGAACTTGAACTTGATAAGGAAACAGTTATGGCAGGGCTGCTCCATGATGTTGTAGAAGATACGGAAACCACTTATGAAGATATCGTTAGTCAGTTTGGCGAAGAAGTTGCATTACTGGTTGATGGTGTAACTAAATTGGGACAGTTGAGCTATTCTAAGGATAAAATAGAAGTGCAGGCAGAAAATCTAAGAAAGATGTTTCTGGCTATGGCAAAAGATATCAGGGTCATTCTGATAAAATTGGCTGACCGTCTTCATAATATGCGTACCATGCAGTTTATGCGGCCGGAAAAACAAAAAGAAAAATCCAGAGAGACCATGGACATTTATGCACCAATTGCCCATCGGCTTGGAATTTCCAAAATTAAAGTGGAACTGGATGATTTGTCATTAAGATATTTAAAACCAGATGTATATGAAGAGCTGGAACGTTCACTTAATTCGAGAAAAGAAGAGAGAGAAGCATTTATTAAAGAAATCGTTGAAGAAGTGGGCGGGCATATTGAGAGAGCAGGAATTAAAGCCGAGATTGATGGCCGCGTAAAACATTTTTTTAGTATATATAAAAAAATGGTTAATCAGAAAAAGACTATTGATCAGATTTATGATTTATTTGCGGTAAGAATCAAAGTGGATACGGTAAAAGACTGTTATGCGGCGCTAGGTGTTATTCATGAAATGTATAAGCCGATTCCTGGAAGATTTAAGGATTATATAGCTATGCCGAAGCAGAATATGTATCAATCTTTGCATACTACATTGATTGGACCGGAAGGACATCCTTTTGAAATTCAGATTCGAACTTTTGAGATGCATAGAGTGGCTGAATATGGTATTGCTGCCCACTGGAAATATAAAGAAAATAAAAATACTCCAGGTTTAAATAAAGAAGAAGAAAAATTAAGCTGGCTTCGAGAAGTTTTGGAATGGCAGAGAGATATGGATGACAATAAGGAATTTCTCAGCCTGTTAAAGACAAATCTGGATTTATTTGCAGAACAGGTGTATTGCTTTACACCGAATGGAGATGTGAAGAATCTGGCAAATGGTTCCACACCAATTGATTTTGCATATTCTATTCATAGTGCAGTCGGAAATAAGATGGTTGGAGCCAGAGTAAATGGAAAGCAGGTTCCGTTTGAATATAAACTCCAAAACGGAGATCGGGTAGAGATTATTACATCACAGAATTCAAAGGGACCAAGCAGAGACTGGCTTAACATCGTAAAATCTGCTCAGGCACGAAGTAAAATCAATCAATGGTTTAAACACCAGTTTAAAGAAGAAAATATTATACGAGGCAAAGAACTTCTGGAAAAATATTGTAAAAGTAAAAGTATTAATCTGCCGAAGCTTATGAAGCCTGAGTATATAAAGAAAGTTCAGCTGAAATATGGCTTCAAAGACTGGGATTCTGTTTGCGCCGCAGTGGGCCATGGAGGTCTGAAGGAAGGCCAGGTCATCAATAAGATGCTGGATGAAGACCATAAGATGCAGAAACGTACTATTACAGATGAGCAGGTGTTTGAAAAAACATTGGATTCTTCTTCAGTTGAAAAGGAAAAAGAGGGTAAATCTAAAGGAGGAATTGTTGTAAAAGGCACCCATGATGTAGCAGTGCGTTTCTCCAAATGCTGTAACCCTGTTCCGGGAGATGAGATTGTTGGATTTATTACCAGAGGAAGAGGAATATCCATTCATCGTACTGACTGTGTAAATCTCCTGAGTATGTCTGAGACAGACAGAGCCAGGCTTATTGAAGCGGAATGGCAGGTCAGTGAAGGTGATTCAACACAGACATATACAACAGAAATTAATATTTATGCTAATAATCGAAAAGGACTTCTTGCAGATGTGTCTCGTATTTTCCTTGAGCTTGATATTGATATTATTACGATCAATGTATCAAACAATAAAAAAGGAAGGGCAACTTTAAGTATGTCATTTGATATAACAGGAGTAAGTCAGCTGAATCGGATTATTGCAAAAATCAGAAATATTGAAGGTGTAATAGACATAGAACGAACGGCAGGATAGGTGAAGAAAATGAGCGAACATTTAAAATTGATTAGTGTTTGTCTGGGACAGATGCAGACAAACTGTTATATAATTGAAAATACAGAGACAAAAGAAGCATTTGTTTTTGATCCGGGAGATCAGGGAGACAGAATTATGGATCTTCTGAAAAAGGAAGGAGTTTCTCTGGCAGGAGTATGTCTGACACATGCTCATTTTGATCATATCATGGCTTTGCCATATTTAATGCAGCAAAAAGATGATTTGCCAATTTATATTCATGAGGATGAAGAGGAAATATTAGAAAATCCTGATCTGAATCTTTCATCTATGATGGGGATGAATCTTTCATTTAAGGCAAATCATTTTGTAAAAGATGGAGACAAAATAGAAATTCTTGGTACAAAAGTTACATGTATTCATGTACCGGGACATACTAAAGGTGGAGTGTGTTATTATTTTGAAGATGATGAGTGGCTGATTTCCGGTGATACATTATTCCAGCAAAGTATTGGAAGAACTGATTTTCCTACAGGAGATTTTCAGGCTTTGATTCATGGAATCCGGACAAAATTATTTAAGCTTCCATTTGAGACACAGGTTTTTTCAGGACATACGCCACCAACAACTATTGGAGAGGAAAACAGGAGTAATCCTTTTTTGATATAAGAATATGATTGGATTAATTCAAAACGAAACAATATATGAATATGATTTGAGAAGTTTAATATTGGCTTTTATGTTAGGTGAGAAGATAGAATTAACGGATTCCGTTGATTCTATCTATGATTTTATTCTGAGAGTTTCCTATCAGACAGATGTAACGCATTTGACATTATATAAAAAAGGAATTAAAGTTTCCCGGGAACTGATTCCAGGTGATTATAAAGATAAGAAGTCCTTTAAGAACAGAATTAAAAGAGGAGTATATCTTTTATTGTCAGAAGAATTAAAAAGAGAGCTGCCATGGGGAACACTAACAGGTATTCGTCCAACTAAGATTGTTTTTGACGGCTTTGAACAGGGAAAGTCCCGGAAACAGATCATAGAAAATTTCCAGACAGAATATCTGGCATCACAAGAAAAAGCTTCTTTATGCACAGAAGTAGCTGCAAAGGAACGGAAATTGCTGGAAACTTTTCCATACAAGGATGGATATAGTTTATATGTGGGAATTCCTTTTTGTCCAAGTACCTGTTTGTATTGTTCTTTTACTTCATATCCTGTAAAAACCTTTCAGAGCAGAGTAAATGGATATCTGGAAGCCTTGTTGAAAGAGGCAGCTTTTGTCAAAGAACGATATAAGTGGAAGAAGCTGCAGACAATGTATATTGGAGGAGGTACACCTACTTCACTTTCTGCATCAGAGCTTGACTATTTATTGGACAGGTTAAATAAGTATTTTCCGTTTTCAGAGTTGCTGGAACTGACGGTGGAAGCAGGTCGTCCGGATAGTATTACCAAAGAAAAGCTTCAGGTACTGAAAAGGTATGGAGTAACAAGAATTAGTATCAATCCGCAGACCATGAATGATAAAACATTAAAGCTGATTGGGAGAAATCATTCTGTAAAGGATGTAAAAGAGAAATTTTATCTGGCAAGAGAAGTCGGTTTTCATAATATTAATATGGATATTATTTGCGGGCTGCCAGAGGAAGGAATTGAAGAGCTGGAAACCACCTGTCAGGAAATTAAAAAGTTGGATCCGGAGAGTCTTACAGTACATTCACTAGCGGTAAAACGTACTTCAAAACTGAATCATATGAGAGACGAATATCATTTTGGAGCTACAGAAGAAATGGTTTCATTTGCAAATCATTGTGCCGGAGAAATGAATATGAGTCCTTATTATATGTATCGGCAGAAAAATATTCCAGGTAATTTAGAAAATGTAGGCTTTTCAAAAAAATCAAAAGAATGTTTATACAATATTTTGATTATGGAGGAATTACATGATATTATAGCAATTGGTGCAGGTACTTCATCTAAGATTATCAATCAGAAACTGAATTCAATTTCAAGAATTGAAAATCTGAAAGATGTAATTCGCTATACTGCACGAATTGATGAGATGATTCATAGAAAAGAAGAAAAGATGAACCTCAGACAGGAGTTGTAAGTATTATGGCAGTCAAATATGGAAAAACAGATATTGAGACACCTATTCAGGCAGAATTAAGTGATTACATCAGTCATGGAATTGTTGTTAGTAATCTGGCATATCTTGTGGGATGTGAGATGGGACTTGATGAAAAAACCTGTTATGATCTTGCTGTAGCGGGAATGGTACATGATATTGGAAAGGTCCGTCTTAATTTTTATATGAATGAAAAGGAAGAAGACATTCTGGCTGTAGATGAAACAAGATATATGAGAATGCATCCGTCCATCGGATATGCAATGCTGATTGAGTATGGATATAATCAGACAGTACTGGATGCTGTTCTTTATCACCATGAGCATTATGATGGAACTGGTTATCCTCATAATATCAGAGGAAAGAATATACCGCTGGTAGGTAGGATTATGCACGTCTGTGATATTTTTGGAGCACTGATTTCCAACAGAGATTACAGAAAAGGTTTTGATGTGGAAACAGCACTGGATATTATTATTGATGATGTAAAAAATTTTGATATGAAAGTATTTCTGGCATTTCAGAGAGTTGCTTTTTCTGAAAAAATGGAGAAAGTAATTGAAAAAGGAAATCTGGAAGAAATAGAGGAGGAAAATGAATCATGATTACACAGGCACCAAGAGGAACAAAAGACTGGTTTGGAAAGGAAATGGATCAGCGCACATATTTGGAAAACATGTTTAAAGAATTGTGTGCTTCTTATAATATTCATGAAATAATTACACCGGTATTCGAACATACAGTACTATTTCAGAGAAGTGTGGGCGAAACTACTGATGTTGTTCAAAAAGAAATGTATACATTTGAGGATAAAGGAAAACGCAGTATCACATTAAAGCCAGAGGGAACAGCAGGGGCAATTCGTGCATATCTTGAGCATGGAATGCAAAATGAACCGCAGCCAATTAAAATGTTTTATGTTACACCTGCATTTCGTTATGAAAAACCTCAGAGTGGTCGTTTAAGACAGCATCATCAGTTTGGAATAGAGTTTGTAGGATCTCAAAGTCCATTGGCCGAGGTTGAACTAATTACATTAGTCTCTTCTTTTATCAAAAAAATCGGTTTAAAAGATGCGAAACTTCATATTAACAGTATTGGATGTGAAAAATGTCGTGCAGATTACAATAAAGCTCTGCTGGCATACCTGAAGGAGCATGAAGAACAGTTATGTCCAACATGTCGTGAAAGAATGGAAAAAAATCCATTGCGTGTTATAGACTGTAAAGTACCGGAATGTAAGGAAATCGTAAAAGATGCACCAAGAACTATTGATTATCTGGATGAAGAGTGCAGAAATCATTTTGAAGAATTGAAATCTCTTTTAGAAAGTCTTGAGATTCCTTATGAGGTTGATACAGGAATTGTCCGCGGGTTAGATTATTATACAAAGACAGTGTTTGAGTTTGTCAATGAAGATGGCTTCACATTATGTGGCGGTGGCCGTTATGATAATCTTGTTCATGAAATTGATGGAAAAGTTTCTATGCCGTCTGTTGGTTTTGGAATGGGCGTGGAGAGAATCATTTATTTCCTGGAAGAAGAAGGTGTTGATCTTCCATGTCATAGAGATATTGATCTGTATGTTGGAATCCTTGGTGACCAGGCTAAGGCAAAAGCATATAAAATCGTTACCGGACTTCGTAACAAAGGATATGTAGTTGAAACAGATTATCTTTCTAGAAGCGTAAAAGCGCAGATGAAATATGCAAATAAAATTCATGCCAAAAATACGATTATTATTGGAGAGGATGAACTTGAAAAGAACCAGGGACAGGTTAAAAATATGGAAACAGGGGAAAATGTTCAGGTTTCTCTGGATGATATTCAAAGCTGTCTGGATTAAAAGTAAAACAATAACTGTCTTTCGTGACATTTAACAAAAAATCATTTATAATAATATAGTTAAGTGAAAGGAGGTAGCAAAGCGTGAGCGAATATGCAATAGTAGCACCAGAGGATTTTGATCAGAGTGCATTTCGATTAATTGGAAAGGAATGGATGCTTGTTACTGCGAAGAATCAGGAAGGAAAAGTTAATACCATGACCGCATCCTGGGGAGGATTTGGTGTAATGTGGGGAAAGAACGTTGCGGTGACTGTGATTAGACCACAGCGTTATACAAAAGAATTCATTGATCAGTCCGACTCTTTTACATTATCATTTTATGATGATACATTTAAGAAAGATTTATCATATCTTGGAAGTGTTTCAGGAAAGGATGAAGATAAGATTTCTAAGACCCGTCTGACACCAACAGATGCAAATGGCATTCCATATTTTGAAGAAGCTAAGATTGTTTTAATCTGTAAGAAATTATATGCACATCAGATGGATCCGGCAGGATTTGTTGAAGCAGGAGCTAATCTGGATGATGAATGGTATCCAGGTAAGGATTATCATGTCATGTACGTAGCAGAAATCGAACAGATTTTAGTTAGACAGGATTCATAAAGTTTAAATCTAAAGGCAGAACTACAAAAGGTTCTGCCTTTACTTGCAGTAAAATACTTATCTGTGCTATAATGACTGACAGTGAATTATGAAGGAGGAAATATCATGGCAGAATCAATGTCAGGTTTATCCAGATCCCATCGATGTACAGAAGTAAGCAATCAGCTTGTTGGAACAGAAGTCACTGTTATGGGATGGGTACAGAAAAGAAGAAATTTAGGAAGTCTTATTTTTATAGATTTAAGAGATCGTTCCGGCATATTGCAGCTGGTTTTTGATCAGGAAACCCTTTCTGCAGAAGATTATGAAAAAGCTAATTCATTAAGAAGTGAGTTTGTAGTTGCGGCAGTAGGTACTGTTCAAAAGAGAAGTGCGGCAATCAATGAAAATTTGAAAACAGGGGATATTGAAGTTAAGGTACATACCTTGAGAATTCTCTCTGAATCCGAAACTCCTCCGTTTCCAATTGATGCAGATAAAACTGTGAAAGATGAATTGAGATTAAAATATCGTTATTTGGATCTTCGCAGACCAAATCTTCAGAAAAATCTTATGATTCGTAATAATGTTACACGAATTGTACGTAATTTTCTTGCAGATGAAGGATTTTTAGAAATTGAAACACCGATTCTCGGGAAAAGTACTCCAGAAGGAGCAAGAGATTATCTTGTGCCGAGTCGTGTTCACCCAGGAAATTTTTATGGACTGCCTCAATCCCCTCAGCTGTTTAAGCAGCTTTTGATGTGTTCAGGATTTGACAGATATTACCAGATTGCAAAGTGTTTCCGTGATGAAGATTTACGTGCAGATCGTCAGCCGGAATTTACGCAGATTGACATGGAACTTTCATTTGTCGATGTAGATGATGTAATAGATGTTAATGAACGTCTGATGCAGAAGGTATTCAAGGAAGTTCTCGATATTGATATTGAACTTCCAATGAAGCGTCTTACATATAAGGAGGCTATGGATCGATTTGGATCTGATAAACCGGATACACGTTTCGGAATGGAACTTGTTAATGTTTCAGATACAGTGTCTGGATGTGACTTTATGGTATTTAAAGGAGCTCTGGAAAATGGAGGTTCCGTACGTGGATTAAATGCAAAAGGTTTAGGAGATCTTGGAAGAAAGAAAATTGATGCCTTTGTTGACTTTGCAAAAGATTTTGGTGCAAAAGGACTGGCATATATTCAGCTTAAGACAGATGGAACTGTAAAATCTTCTTTTGCTAAATTTATGAAAGAAGAAGAAATGGATGCACTGATTCAGGCAATGGATGGACAGGCAGGAGATTTACTGTTGTTTGCAGCAGATAAAGATAAGGTAGTCTTTGATGTTTTAGGAAATCTTCGTCTTGAAATTGGTAAAAAATATGATATGATAGATGAAACACTATATAATTTCCTGTGGGTAACAGAATTCCCTCTGTTGGAGTGGAGTGAAGAACAGAACCGGTATACAGCAATGCATCATCCGTTTACTATGCCATTTGAAGAAGATCTTGAATTTATTGATTCTGATCCGGGCAAAGTCCGTGCAAAGGCGTATGATATTGTTTTAAATGGTACAGAGCTTGGAGGAGGTTCTATCAGAATCCATCAGGATGATATACAGGAAAAAATGTTTGAGGCTCTTGGATTTACCAAGGAAGATGCATACAGTCGATTTGGTTTCCTGTTGGATGCATTTAAATATGGTGTACCACCTCATGCAGGACTTGCATATGGTTTGGATCGACTGGTTATGTGGCTGACCGGAGAAGACAGTATCCGTGATGTCATTGCATTCCCGAAAGTTAAAGATGCGTCATGTCTTATGACAGAAGCACCGGGAGCTGTGGATGAAGTACAGTTGGAAGAGCTTGGAATTCAGCTCTCTAGCGAAGAAGAGGAGAAATAAGATGGAGAAAATGTTATTTAGTGGTGTTCAGTCTAATTCTGATGTTGCACTGATTGCAATTAAAGGAATTAAGAATCAGCCAGGGATTGCAGCGAAAGTATTTGGATCAATTGCTGAGGAACACATTAATGTGGAGCTGATTCTTCAGTCTATTGGACGAGGAGATAAAAAAGATATCTCTTTTGTTGTAGGTAAAGATGACGCACAGGCAGCTGTTGATACTCTGAAAAAAGCTTTTTCAGAAGATGATTATGATGAAATCGTATGTGATACAGCAGTTGGAATCGTATCTATTGTTGGTGCAGGTATGATGTCCAATTCTGGAGCAGCTTCAAAAATGTTTGAAGCATTGTATAATAAAGGAATCAATATTAAGATGATTTATACATCTGAAATTAAAATTACAGTATTGATTAAAGAAAGTCGTGTAGAACGTGCAGTTGAAGCATTAAAAGAACAATTCCAGGAATAATAGGAAAGTACGAAAGGAGAACACAGATGTTTGATTTTAGTGAAGTAAAA
Organism: Anaerostipes faecalis; assembly: GCF_018982945.1. Lineage (GTDB taxonomy): Bacteria > Bacillota > Clostridia > Lachnospirales > Lachnospiraceae > Anaerostipes > Anaerostipes faecalis. Next base: position 539,424 of record NZ_JABRXE010000001.1, read on the forward strand.
AATTATGACAGCGAAGTAGCAGCAGCAATGGAAGATGAACTCACGAGACAGAGAAGTAATCTGGAACTGATTGCCTCTGAAAATCTGGTGTCCAAAGCAGTTATGGCAGCAATGGGAAGCCATTTAACAAACAAGTATGCTGAAGGGTATCCTGGAAAACGTTATTATGGTGGATGCGAATACGTAGATGTTGTAGAAAACCTTGCAAGAGAACGTGCAAAAAAATTATTTGGATGTGAATATGTAAATGTTCAGCCTCATTCTGGAGCACAGGCAAATATGGCAGTATTTTTTGCAGTTATGAATCTTGGTGATACTTATATGGGTATGAGTCTGGATCATGGCGGACATTTAACACATGGAAGTCCTGTCAACATGTCTGGTAAAAACTATCATTGTGTACCATATGGTGTTAATGATGAAGGATTCATTGATTACGATGAAGTTGAAAGAATCGCACTGGAATGTAAACCTAAGATGATTATTGCCGGAGCAAGTGCTTATGCAAGAGCTATTGATTTTAAGCGTTTCCGTGAGATTGCAGACAAAGTTGGAGCTGTTTTAATGGTAGATATGGCTCATATTGCAGGGCTTGTAGCTGCAGGATATCATCAGAGCCCGATTCCATATGCACATGTAACAACAACCACAACTCATAAAACATTAAGAGGACCACGTGGTGGTATGATTATGTGTAGTAATGAAGTTAATGAAAAATATAACTTTAACAAAGCAATATTCCCTGGAATTCAAGGTGGACCGCTGATGCATGTTATTGCAGCAAAGGCAGTATCTTTTAAAGAAGCATTATCAGATGAATATAAAACATATATTGGACAGGTTGTAAAAAATGCAGATGCCTTGGCTAAAGCATTAATCGCAGAAGGATTTGATATCGTTTCTGGAGGAACAGACAACCATTTGATGCTTGTTGACCTGAAAAAATATGATCTGACTGGAAAAGAAGCAGAAAAAGTTCTGGATTCTGTTCATATTACATGTAATAAGAATACAGTACCAAATGATCCAAAATCTCCATTTGTAACATCTGGATTACGTCTTGGAACACCAGCAGTTACAACAAGAGGATTGAAGGAAGAAGATATGGCAGTGATTGCCAAAGCCATTCGTCTGACATTATTAGATAAGAAGCTGGATGAAGCAGCAGCAATGGTAAAAGATCTGACAGATAAATATCCATTATATGAATAGGAAAGAAGCGGATAAAACGCTGTAATGACCTATAGAGCAAAAAACGGGAATTCCTTAAAAGAACTTTCCGTTTTTTTCTATATTTTTAGACAAAATATAGAAAAAATATCCATTGCATTAGTCATCAATATGAGTTAGAATAATACCTATCGGATTTTTACTAAGTTTTTACATTGTGGAGGAGTTCATAAAATGAAGAAAAAACAAAAGCTGATGATTGCCTGTGGAATAGTGGCTCTATTTATTGCTATTGCAGCAGGAGTACATATATATTATCTGGATCGTTGGTTTCCGGGAAGTACATTTAATCAGGTAGATGTATCAGGAATGACATACGAGGAGTCTGTAAGAGAAATTAAAGAATCTGTTGCAGATTATAAATTAAAAATAAAAGCAAGAAATAAAGGAAGTCTGACAGTTTCAGGAAAAGATATTGAACTTGCATTTACATCAGAAGAAGTTTTAAAAAAAATGTTTGACGGTCAGCACGAAAAAAGTGTGATTGTTTCATTTTTTGATAGTGGTGATGAAACATCTGTGAATGCAGTTTCATATTCAGAAAAAAAATTAAACAATATATTAAAATCTTCCCAGATTTTTAAGGGAAGTGATCAGTATAAGATTATAAAACCACAGGATGCGACTATTGTTTACTCAGAGAAGAAAAAGTATGGAGTCATTCAGAAAGAAAATGAAGGAAATCAGCTGGATGAAGCACAATTTCTTTCTGCCGGAAAACAGGCAGTTGAATCTCTGTCAGAGAATATAAATCTAACAGATGAGAAAAAATATCCTAATGTTTATAAAAAACCTGGATTATATGAAGATGATAAAGAACTAAAGGATATGCAGGAAACGTATAATCAGATTCTTCTTCACTGGATTCAGTGGGATATGGGTAATAATGTTACAGAAACATTAGGACCAGATACATTAAAAAACTGTATTAAGATTGATACTCAAAAGCACACAGTGAAAATCAGCAAAAAAGCAGTTGAAAAATGGATTGAATCATTTTGCCTTAAATATAAGACACAGGGAATTACAAGAACATTTAAAACCCATTCCGGTAAAAAAATTAAGATCAGTGGCGGTGATTACGGATGGAGAATAGATTACGATAAGGTTATTAAACAGGTGTTAAAGATCCTGAAAAAAGCTCCTGACACGAAAGCTATAGAAGCCTATAAGAAGAAGCCATCTGCGGATAATGAAAAAGCACTGATAACTTCATTAAAGCCTGTATATAGTCACAAAGGTTATCGGATGGATTATCAGAATAAGCAGAATGACTGGGATACCAAGAACTATAGTGAAGTGGATCTTTCAGCTCAGCAGGTTTATGTATATAGAAATGGAAAAATGGTATTTAGCTGTATTTGTATTACCGGTAAGGCAACTCCTGACAGAATAACAAGGACAGGAGTTTATGATATTAAAGAAAAGAAGCTGACCAAAACTTTAACAGGAGCAGATTACAGTGTAGAAACAAAATACTGGACCAGAATCATGTGGACTGGAACAGGATACCATTACAGCAGTCGAGGCGACTGGGGCAGATGGTCTACTACATATTATAAAACTGCAGGATCCCATGGATGTGTAAATCTCACATTGGAAAATGCTGAAGCAATCTATCGTTTGACAAAGATTGGTGATCCGGTCTTTATTCATTATTAAAAAAATAAGTACCAGAGGATTATAGAGTCCTTCTGGTACTTTGTTTTTACATAGGAAATTGTTTTGAATTCCATACTTTATAAAATTCTCTGGGAGTGTATCCAAGAACTTTTTTAAATGTCTCAGAAAAATAGCTGCTTCCAGAAAATCCAACTTCTTTTGCAATCACTGTCATTGATTTTTCGTGAGCTAAAATTAGGGGGAAACTTTTCCATATTCGAAGACGAATCAAATAGTCAACAGGACTGTAGGGAAGGATTCGCTGGAATATGCGGCTACATTCACTGTTACTCAAAGAACAGGAAGCAGCTATATCTGCTAAAGTATGTTTTTGGGAATAAGTTTCATCCAGGTACTGTATCATTATTTTTATGCGTTGAATATCTTTTTGGTCTTTTTTAGCCATAGGTGACAGAGAGGAAATATTTTGAAGAATATAATAAAATATTTCTGGGACAAAGTGCTGGATTTTTAATTCATAGCCAAAATTTTTTGTCTCGCATATAGCTGTTATTTTTTTTAGTAATTCCAGAATATATTTCTGCCATGGAATTCTTGGAATTAGAGGAATATGGGAAAATGAAGGATTTTCAGAAATCGGTAAAATGTATTTCTGATAAATGCTATCACTTTCATTTTGATAAAGCATGTGCTTTCCAACACATATGGAAAGAAAACAACAATTATATTTCTGATAGGACATGGCATAGTGAATTTGTCCGGCATTGATAAACAATCCTTCTCCTTTGGAGATGATATAACCTTTCTGATTAATATGGAACTCTAATTTACCGGAACACACAAAAATAAATTCAAAATCCTCCTGCCAATGGGGAAATATAATTTTTCCGGGAAGCGTTTGGATATCATATATGTTTCCTTCAAAAGAAAATGTTTCAGAAGGAACAGATCTATCGTTGAAATCAAATTTAACCGGATGTTGTTTAATTTGCTTCATGAAAACACCTCATAATAAAATTGAATTAGTAACCTAATTCTTCACCAACTAAGATGATCTTAATTCGATCTTTCATAGCTGCACTTTGACGTCTTGTGACTACAATCTGGCTGCAAATACAGCTATCTCCATAGCAGTCACCGCATCGTCCATTGAGAGAACAAGGAGTCTCCAGTCCCAGACGAATGGTATTTGGAGGTGAAGCAAAGTTTCTGACACGGGCAACTCCATCTTCTACATTGTTTACCACTTTATTCATTCCGATAACCATGATAATGTGTTTCGGACCATAGATTAGAGAGGCAACCCTGTTTCCGGTTCCGTCAATGTTAATCAGTTCTCCGTCTAAAGTAATAGCATTGCTACTCATCAGATAATAATCAGATAACACTGATTTGCTAAAAATTTCACGTTGTTCATCATAATTTTTTGCAACGGAACGATCAATGATCTTATAATCTCCAGAAGTAACAGCATCCATTAAGCCTAGCTCTATTATACTCTCAGATCCTCCCCATGATACAACAGACCCTTTTTCTATGTAAGATAATGCCTGCTTCAGGGCATCTTTTTTTGTAGCACAATAGACACCTTGAATATTCCGTTTTTTCAGGTTTTTGATAATGGTTGCGGCTTTACGCTCATTTGCTTTTTGTAAACTCATATAATCATCCTTTCTTGATTTATGTTGTTATTTAGTATATCATAAACAGAGTCTGCATGAACAGGATTTGCAGAAATTTTTCGAAGGCAGGTATTGTTTTGAAATCACTATTTATAACAGAAAAACCCAGTGTAGCCAGAGAATTTGCTGCTGCACTAAATATAAATGCACAAAATAAAGATGGTTACATGGAAGGGGAGAAGGCAGTGATTACATGGTGTGTCGGTCATCTGGTTACAATGTCTTATCCGGATAAATATGATCCTGCATTGAAAAAATGGGATTTAGAGACGATTCCTTTCATACCCAAAGAATTTAAATATGAAATTATTCCTTCTGTAAAGAAGCAGTTTGATATTGTAAGTATGCTTTTAAATCGAAAAGATATTGACACTATATATGTTTGTACTGACTCTGGACGTGAAGGAGAATATATTTACAGGCTGGTGGAGCAGGAAGCAAAGGTCGAAAATAAAATAAGGAAAAGAGTGTGGATTGATTCTCAGACAAAAGAAGAGGTAATCCGAGGAGTCAGAGAAGCAAAAGATCTCAGTGAATATGATAATCTTGCATCTGCGGCTTATTTAAGAGCCAAAGAAGATTATCTTATGGGAATAAATTTTTCCAGGGTTCTGACATTAAAATACGGATGGACTTTGGGAAATTATCTTAATCAGAAGAAGAGCCTGGTAGTTGCAGTGGGACGTGTTATGACTTGTGTTCTTGGGATGATCGTAAAAAGAGAACGAGAAATAAGAAATTTTGTTCCAACATCTTTTTATCGGGTGATTGCACATTTGAACTGTCAGGGCTTTGAAGTGGAAGCTGAATGGAAGGCAGTGAAAGGTTCAAGATACTATGAATCTTCCAAGCTGTATAAGGATAATGGATTTTTAGACAAGAAAGAAGCCCGGGATTTTATTGAGTTTTTGGAGGATGGATCTAATGGAGAAATCATTGTGAAATCATCCGCCAGGCGTACAGAAAAGAAAAATCCCCCATTATTATATAATCTGGCTGAACTTCAGAATCAGTGTTCCAAAATGTTCAAATTGAGTCCCGATGAAACATTAAAGATCGTACAAGAGCTGTATGAAAGAAAACTTGTTACCTACCCGAGAACCGATGCAAGAGTATTATCCACTGCTGTTAGCAAAGAAATATATAAGAATATAAAAGGACTGACCGGTTATGTACCGTTAAGTACATATGCATCTGAGATTCTGGAACAAAAAAAATATCAGGGTATCAGTAGAACAAAATATGTAGATGATAAAAAAATAACAGATCATTATGCAATTATTCCTACTGGTCAGGCTATATCCGGGCTGGGAAGTATTTCACAGCTTGGACAGAAAGTATATGATGTAATCGTCAGGAGATTTTTAAGTATTTTTATGCCGCCTGCAGTATATACAAAGATTAAATTGGAAACAGAAACAAAAGGAGAAACATTTTTCGCTAATTTTAAAATATTGAAAGATCCTGGTTATTTAAAAGTTGCAGGAACGGGAAATTCTAAAAAAGAGGATGGTTTGACCCAGGAGCAGATGGATGCAATTACATCCTTAAAAAAAGGAGGGAAACTTCCTGTAAAAAGTTATAAAATTAAAAATGGAACAACAACTCCACCTAAACGATATAATTCCGGATCTCTGATTCTTGCAATGGAAAATGCAGGACAGCTGATCGAAGATGAAGATCTCAGGGAACAGATAAAAGGAAGCGGAATAGGAACAAGTGCAACAAGAGCAGAAATTGTGAAAAAACTGATCACTAATAAATATATTGCATTGAACAAAAAGACTCAGATCGTGACTCCTACATTGACAGGAGAAATGATCGTAAATGTTGTCAGTGCTTCCATTGGGTCATTGCTGAATCCGGAATTAACAGCCAGCTGGGAAAAAGGGTTAACGTATGTTGCAGAAGGAACTGTCACAGAAGAAGAATATATGGAGAAACTGGACAGATTTGTATCCCAGAAAACTAATATCGTAAAACAAAATAATTATCAGTATCAATTGAGACAGTCATTTGATCAGATTGCTCCATATTACAAAAAAAATAAATAAGATTCGTTATAAGAGAACAGGCATATAAGATGTTTGTTCTTTTTATTATGCATATTTTTAATGCTTTTCCATATATTTGATTATACAGATTATTTGGAGGTGTATATGAAAGAAGGTTCTGAGATATTTCAGATACTTCCGTTGAAAATCAGGGAAAGCTTCATAAATTCCAATATAGATTTTTCAAAATTACAGGAAGTAAGATTAAGAATCAATCAGCCGGTAATCGTTAAGTATGACGGATACGAAATATTTCTATCTGAGAAAAATGGTTTTACAAATGAAAAGAATAAAAGATATATTTTTTTAATAGAAGATTTAAGACAAACATTAGAATACATAAGCAGCTATTCATTGTATGCATATGAAGAGCAAATTAAACAGGGGTTTATAACTGTTCGTGGTGGACATAGAGTGGGACTGTCAGGAAGTGCAGTCATTGACCGTGGAAGAGTAAAAAATCTGAAGTATATTTCAAGTCTTAATATCCGTGTGGCTCATCAGGTAAAAAATTGCGCATTACCGATTTACAAAGGATGCAGTAAGAACGGGAAAATACTTCCAACTCTGATTTTATCGCCCCCCGGGTGCGGGAAAACAACATTATTAAGAGATTTAATCCGCCTTATATCCCTGCATGGACAAACTGTAGGAGTGGCAGATGAAAGAAGTGAGATTGGTGCCTCCTATCAGGGAATTCCTCAAAATGATCTTGGAATACGTACGGATATTATGGACGGATGCAGAAAAGATGAAGGTATGAATATGCTGATTCGGTCTATGGCTCCAGAAGTTATTGCAGTAGATGAAGTTGGGAGTAAAGAAGATGTGGAAGCATTGATTTTCTGTGCATTTCGCGGGTGCACTATGCTTGCAACTGCTCATGGAAAAAGTCGGGAATCATTGTTGAGAAATCCTTACATGAAAGAGATTTCCGATAAAAAAATGTTTCAAAGATACGTTTTGCTGGACAATCTTGGGAAACCGGGAACTGTAAAAAAAATATTAGATGAAAACGGGGTTGAATTAAATGATTAAGATAATAGGTGCCTGTATGATTATTGCTTCGGGAATATCTTTTGGATTTATTAAAGCAGCAAAGGAACAAAAAAAACTGGAGCAGGGAATTGCATTAAAAAGAATGTTATATCTTCTGCAGGGAGAAATCAGATATGGATTTACACCTCTTCCAGAAGCTATTCGAGCGATTTCAAAAAAAACAGTACAGGAGTTTGCTCCCTTTCTACAAAATGCCGCAGACAGGATGGATACACATTCAGAAGATTCTTTTGCATCAATATGGAAAAATTCTATGGAAGAGAATCTGTCTCCGATAATCTTAGAAAAAAGTTTTATGGAACCAATACTGACAATGGGAGAAACAATAGGATACCTGGATAAAGAAATGCAGTTAAAGACCATCAGTTTTGCAATAGAGCAGGTGGAAGATATTATTTTGCAGATAAAGGAGCAGGTAATAAGAAATTGTAAAATGTATCGTTCTTTTGGAATATCCTTTAGTCTCTTAATCGTAATAATACTTTTATGAACAAAAAATTTTTTATGTCTGGGAGGAAAAAATGAGTGTAAATATTATTTTTCGAATTGCAGCAGTTGGTATTCTTGTAACTATTCTGGTTCAGGTATTAAAACATTCAGGGAGGGATGAACAGGCGTTTTTAATTACTCTTGCAGGGCTGATCCTGGTATTGTCCTGGGTGATTCCTTATATTTATGATTTATTTGAAAGTGTTCAAACCCTTTTTACGATTTCTTAAAAAGGAGGTAGAAGATGATACAGGCAGCTCTTTTCGGAATTATTGCCAGTATTGCAATATTAAAATTAAAAAGCATAAGGCCGGAAATCGCACTTGCTCTTGGAATAGCAGCGAGTTTGATACTGGCACTTTATGGTCTGAAGGAAATGAAACAGATTTTAAATGTTTTCGAGACCATTCGAGCATATTCAGGAATTCCCAAAAGTTATTTTCAGATACTGCTGAAATTAATAGGCATATCATTTCTGTGTGAATTTACATCTGACATATGTAAAGATTCTGGACAGACTACCATTGGAAAGCAGATAGAATTTATTGGAAAGATGTCCATTCTTATTGTAAGTATTCCGATTTTTCAGGCCTTGTTGGAAACCATTCAAAAACTGATAGGGAATGGAAAATGAGAATCAGGGTTATTATTCTTTTGATTATATCTGGTATGATTTTTCAGATTCCGGTTTATGGAAAGGAAACAGAATTAAATCAAGATTCGTTAAATGGTGTTGAGAAAGTACTGAGAGAAGAGGAAAGTGATATTTCTTATACGCAAATCGTAAAGCAGCTTATGCAGGGAAAGCTTAAAAGTGTATTGAAACTTATCGGAAAAGAACTTTTTGGAAAGATTAGAAATTCTGTAATGATGAATTATCGGTTTTTAAGACAGATTATCATTGTTGCGATGATTGCAGCAGTATTTAAAAATCTTTCAGATGCTTTTTTTCAGGGAAGTACAGGAAAAACTGCTTTTTATGTGACATATGTTATTTTTGTTGGACTTATGTCAGATTCTTTTTATTTTCTTAATAAAACAGCTGTAAATTTTGTTGAAATGATGATTGATTATATGAAGGGAATGATTACGGCTTATTCTATGGCAATAGTATCAACAACAGGTGTATCAACATCTACAGCTATATATGAATTTTATCTAATGATGATTTATGGAATATCTTTATTAACCAATTCTGTTATTTTTCCAATGATAAGAATTTTATTTGTTTTAAAAATAATTAATCATATTTCAGATGAAGAGCATTTTTCAAGACTTTGTAAAACTTTGGAATGGGGAATTGGACTTGCTTTAAAAAGTTTTCTGTCTATTGTACTTGGAATACAAATGATTCAGTCAATGCTTCTTCCGGCAATTGATTCATTAAGGAATAATACGTTAAAAAAAGGTTTTTCTGCAATACCGGGGATAGGAGGGGGAATCGCAACTGTAATGTCAACCATTCTTGGCTCAGCGGTGGTGATAAAAAATAGTATCGGGGCAGCTGGAATTTTAATTTTGGTAGTTCTAACAGTGCCACCCATTCTTCAGATAGGAGGGGTTGTAATTTCATATGTGGCAGCGGGGGTGTTATTGCAGCCGATTTCGGATAAAAGGATAACAGGTGCAATAGATGCAATAATTCAAAGTGGAAAACTGATGCTTCGCATGATTATAACAATAATGGTATTGTTTATTTTGTCCATAGTAATCATTGCGTTTTCAACCAATGTCAATTACTACACCGGTTAAATGGAAAGGAGTGACTGAATGGAAACGGTCAGATCTATTGTATTTTTTTGCATATTATCAACTCTGGTTGAACAGTTGGTTGATGGAACCGGCTATAAACCGTATGTAAATCTGGTGATAGGATTTATGTTACTGTCTTTAATGATTCGTCCGATACTTTCTTTTACAGGGAATGATAAACTGGTGGAAACTGCTTTGTTTAAAATATCAGAAGAACAATCGAATATATCTTTTCAGAGTGATGCTTTAGAAGAGAAAGAAAAACAACTGGAAGCAGAGATGGAAAAAATTTTAAAAAGCAAAAAAATTCAGATTGAGTCAATAAAAATACAAATAGATCAAAAAGATGAAATCAAAGAAATATATATTAAAACAGGACAGGCAAAAAAAGACGAAAAGATGATAAAAACCATACTTTTAGAATTCTATAATGTGAAAGAATCTAATATAAATATAAGTGAGTAGAGGAAATATGATTGATAAAAACAGGCTGCAGAAATTCATAGAGACCATAGGAATGAAAAAAGCAGTACTTTTATTTGTGCTGGGACTATTTTTCATTTTTTTAAGTTTCCCATCTTCAGAAAAAAAGCAAAATACAAAAACAACTCAGACAACACAAGAAAGTGATTCTACAGATTTATATATAAAAAAACAGGAAAAAAGACTGGTAAAAGCTTTAAGTCATGTGGAAGGTGTTGGTAAGGTGAAAGTCATGATTACAGTAAAATCTTCAAAAGAGGCAGTTATTAATAAAGATAGCCCTTATGAAGAAAGTTCAAATGAAAATGAAAAAACCATAAAGGAAGGTGAAGAAACTGTTTTAATAGAAGAAAATGGAGAAAAAATTCCATATGTATTAAAAGAAGTAGAGCCTGAAGTTGAAGGGGTGGTCGTTGTTGCACAGGGAGGAGGAAATGATATTGTAAATCAGAATATTGTTGAAGCAGTGTCAGTTTTATTTCATATTTCTTCTTATAAAGTTAAAGTCTTAAAAATGGGGGATTCATAATGAAAAAGATAATCAGAAAAAATCAAATGATCATTATGACACTTGCAGTTATTATAGCAGTTGCAGGTTATGTAAATTATAGTGGAAAATACGAATCGGTTTCAAAATCAAAAACCAAAACAGTATCGAACACAGTAAAGGAAACTTCCGGACAGGTAAAAGATGATATCACAGACATAGGAGAAGCTGTGCTTACCAATGCCCAGGTTAGTAATTATGTAGCTAAAGCAAAATTGGAACGAGAACAGACTCATAGTAAAGCAAAGGATACATTGGAAGAAATTATTAATGATAAAACTGTAAAAGACAGTGTAAAACAGGATGCTGTAGACAAACTATCTTCTTTGGCAGAGCAAATGGAAATGGAGACTGCAACGGAAAATCTTCTGGGAGCAAAAGGATTTTTAAATTCGATCGTAACAATCAGTAATGGAAATGTAGATGTTTTAGTTAATAAGAAAAATCTGTCAAAAATAGAAAGAAGCCAGATAGAGGATATCGTAGTTCGAAAAACAGGTTTTCAAATGGAAGATATAGTTATTACATCCATTAAAACGGATGATTAAATAAAAAATGTTTATAAGATACCAACAATACATAAAATAAGTTTGAATAAGAAATACATTTTTGATATAATCAATTAAAGAGTATGTGAAAGTACAGGAGGCTTCTTATGGAAAATAAAAGTAGTTATAAGATAAAAGAGAAGGGGTTGCTGGGAGAAGTTAAAATTGCAGATGATGTTATAGCAATTATTGCCGCGTTGGCAGCAACAGAGGTGACAGGTGTTGCAAGGATGTGTGGTAATATTACAAATGAACTTGTAAGCAAGCTTGGTATGAATAAACTGTCTAAAGGAGTTCGTGTTTCTGTTGAGAATAATCAGGTAGATGTAGATCTGGCATTGGAACTGGATTATGGTGTAAGCATTCCTGCAATTTCAACAAAAGTACAGGATCGTGTAAAAACGGCTATTGAGAATATGACAGGTCTTCAGGTTAATTCTGTAAATGTAAGAGTTGCAGGAGTTGCAATGGAAGATGAATAAAAACTTTGTAGAAGTAGTTAGTTAAAATAGACGGGACTGTTGGTTCAGTTCCGTCTTTGTATCGTAGAAAGGAAATCAAATGACAAGAAGTGAAGTAAGAGAACATATTTTCAGAATTCTGTTCTCAGTAGAATTTTGTGAAATCGATGAATTTAAAGACCAGGTAGATTTATATTTTCAGGGGCATGCAAATATAAATAAAAAAAATCAGAATGAAATATATGATAAGGTTTTAGATTTAATAGCGCATCTGGATGCTATTGATCAGGAAATTGGGAATCATGCAAAGGCATGGAATTTGTCCAGATTAGGAAAAGCAGAATTATCAATTTTACGTCTGGCAGTCTATGAAATAATTATGGATGAGGATGTTCCTCAGAAAGTCGCAATCAATGAAGCTGTTGAGCTGGCTAAAAAGTATTGTAATGAAAAGGCAGCTCCTTTTATCAATGGAATCCTTGGAAGGGTCGGAACGAAGGAAGATGAAGAGTAGAGTTTTCTCTGTCACACAAATTAATTCTTATATAAAGAGAATGTTTCAAAGCGATTATGCTTTAAGAAAAATTTCTATAAAAGGTCAGGTGTCCAACTGTAAATATCATTCGTCAGGACATATTTACTTTTCCTTAAAAGATGAGGGAAGTCAGATATCCTGCGTAATGTTTGCCAATTCCAGATTTCAGGGACTGAAATTTGATATGGAAGATGGACAGGAAGTGATTGTCAGTGGAAATATCAGTGTGTATGAACGTAATGGAAGTTATCAGCTGTATGCAGATGAAATCCGTCTGGACGGAATTGGGGAGTTATATATTATTTATGAACAATTAAAACAAAAATTGTATGAAGAAGGATTGTTTGACCATGAAATAAAAAAGCCGATTCCTTCAAATCCCAAAAGAATTGGAATTGTAACGGCAAAAACAGGAGCAGCCATTCATGATATCATCAGTACAGCGAAAAGAAGGAATCCTTATGTTCAGCTGATTTTATACCCGGCAAAAGTTCAGGGGGATGGAGCAGCCCAAACCATTGTAAAGGGAATAAAGACGTTGGACCGGTTAAATGTTGATACCATTATCATTGGTCGAGGCGGTGGCTCCATCGAAGATTTATGGGCATTTAATGAGGAAATAGTCGCCAGAGCCATTTATGAAGCGAAAACACCGATCATTTCTGGAACAGGTCATGAAGTGGACACTACTATTGCAGATTATGCGGCAGATTTAAGGGCAGCCACACCAACGGCAGCCTGTGAACTGGCAGTACCGGATATCAGGGAAATTGTCGATGGAATCCAGAATCGTGCCTATACGTTAGACACCTTATTAAAACAGGTATTGCGGCGATATCAGTTAAAATTAAAGCAATATCAGTTAATAATTGCCGGATATGATCCTAAATTTCAACTACAGGAGCAGAAAATGCGGCTGGCAGAGCTGGAAGAAAAGCTTACAATCAGAATGAAAGAAACGATGACCTGGTATAAGCATCAGCTGGAATTATATGCAGGACGTCTCCACGGGGCATCTCCTACAGCAAAGCTGATCAATGGATTTGGATACCTGGAGGATGAAGAAGGAATTCCTTTGACTTCATCTGAAAAAGTAAAAAAGGGAGATCATATCTCGGTAACGGTATCTGATGGTTTGATAAAAACAGTGGTAGAAGATATAATACCATATCAAATGGAAAAAATCTCTTTATAAGAAGGAAGACAATGACAGAAGAACAGTGGATGAAACAGCTGTGGGAAAGGCTTTCCAGGTCATCATTCCGCAGCCGTTTCCATTTAAAAGAGAAAGAGAAGCAATATATCAAGGAAAAAGGTATGGAGAAGATTCGAAATCACGCAGAGGATTTTGTCAGTCAGAGACTTGCGCCAGCAAATCTCCCAAATGATGGGAAGCAGACTCCTATGCGTGGTCATCCTGTTTTTATTGCTCAGCATGCGACGGCAACTTGCTGCCGTGGATGTCTTCAGAAATGGCATAAGATCCGTTCAGGAAGAGAACTGACTCCAAGGCAGCAGGAATATATTGTGGATGTAATTATGCAATGGATTGATAAAGAAATGAAAAGAGTAAGTATGTAGGAAATGTAAAATCTGATGATTGCATACTTATTTTTTTGACTTTTTTGTAGCTTAGAAATTTAGATGCCTCCATAGATAAAGATGGCGATGGTAAGAAAAAAGAATTGGCAGATATAATTTTAAATTGTTGTATCTGCTTTTTTCTATGCTATAATAAAACGGAATATAATTATTAGAAAAATAAGGAGAATCTTATGGCAAAGAAAGAATTTAATATAGATCAGGGATTTGAACAACTGGATCAGATTATAGAAAAGCTTGGAAGCGATGAGATTAAGCTTTCTGATGCAGTAAAATTATACTCAGAAGGTGTTACAGTCGTAAAAAAATGCAAAGATTCATTAGATAAGGTAGAAAAAGAATTAATCATATTAGATGAAAACGGAGAGGAACATGAGCTTTAAAGAAAGAATGAAAGAAAGAGTCTGTCATATTGAGCAGATTTTAGATCAGTATCTTCCACAGCCGGAAGGACTGCAACAGACTGTGCTGACAGCAATGAATACTACAGTGAAAGCAGGTGGAAAAAGGCTTCGTCCAATGCTTATGGAAGAAACGTATCATATGTTTGGTGGAGAAAGTAAAATCATTGAGCCTTTTATGGCAGCTATTGAGATGATTCATACATATTCTCTGATTCACGATGATCTTCCTGCTTTGGATAATGATGATTACCGTAGAGGACAAAAAACCTGTCATATTGTATACGGAGAAGATATGGCCATTCTTGCAGGAGATGCCTTGTTAAATTATGCCTATGAAACAGCAGCGAAAGCATTTGATATGGCAGAAGGTGATGAAGTATTTCGTGTGATTGATGCCGTAAAGATTTTATCTTCCAAACCGGGGATATATGGAATGATCGGCGGGCAGGTTGCCGATGTGGAACTGGAAGGTACACCGCTTACCATGGATCAGATCCTCTTCATTCATAAAAATAAAACTTCTGCGCTCATTGAGACTTGTATGATGATCGGGGCCATTCTTGCAGGAGCTAAAGCAGATGCTGTAGCACAGATGGAGCTTTGTGGGGAATTCATTGGTCTGGCATTTCAGATTCAGGATGATATTCTGGATTTGATTGGAGATGAAAAAGAAATTGGGAAACCAGTAGGAAGTGATGAAAAAAATCACAAGGTGACCTATGTAACTTTGAAAGGATTGGAACAGTCAAAGAAAGACGTCAAAGATATTTCCATGAAAGCGGTTGATATTTTAAAAAATTATGATGAAGAGAACGGATATCTGACACAACTGGTTGAATACCTGATCAACCGCACATACTAAAAGAATAAAATACCCGGAGATCTGGGGAGGAGTTAGGATGTTAGAGAAAATTAATCAGCCAAATGATATAAAAAATATAAATCCGGATGACTATAGAATACTGGCAAAAGAAATCAGACGATTTTTACTTCAAAATGTCAGTAAGACAGGGGGACATCTGGCATCAAATCTTGGTATCGTTGAGCTTACCATGGCTTTACATCTTGTACTGGATTTTCCTAAAGACCAGCTGATTTTTGATGTGGGACATCAGTCTTATGTGCATAAAATATTAACAGGAAGAAAAGACGGATTCAGTCATTTAAGACAATTCCATGGAATGAGCGGATTCCCCAAAAGAAAAGAAAGTAATTGTGATGCTTTTCATAGTGGACATAGTTCCATGTCTTTATCGGCAGCTTTGGGACTTGCAGCAGCACGAGATGCCCATCATACAGATGAGACCATTGTAGCTGTGATCGGTGATGGTGCCCTGTCCGGAGGAATGGCATATGAAGCGTTGAATAATATGTCACGGCTTAGAAGAGAAAAGAAAAATCTGATTATTATCTTGAATGATAACAAAATGTCCATTGCTGAGAATGTAGGAGGAATGTCAGCATATCTTGACAGAGTTCGTACTCAGCAGGGGTATGTGGAATTTAAAGGAAATCTGGAACAATCATTGTTAAAGGTTCCGGGAATTGGAAAACCTGTAACATTATTTTTGAAAAAAGCAAAAGATTCTATTAAACAGTTGTTTGTTCCAGGAATGTTTTTTGAAGATATGGGATTAACTTATACCGGTCCTATCGATGGACATAATATACCATTACTGGTGGAGATTCTTCAGAGAGCAAAACGACTACCTGAACCAATTATTATTCATGTGGTAACAAAAAAAGGAAAGGGATATCGTCTGGCAGAGGAAAATCCGGCAAAATTCCATGGAATTAGTTCCTTTTCTTTAAAGACCGGAGAGGTATTATCCAAAAACAGTGGACCATCCAATACAGATATTTTTTCTGATACATTAGTAGAGGCTGCCAGGGAAGATGATATGATTACAGCAGTGACAGCAGCCATGCCGGATGGGACAGGTCTCCAGAAATTTGCAGATATATTTCCAGAGCGTTTTTTTGATGTGGGGATTGCAGAAGAACATGCGGTAACATTTTGTGCCGGGATGGCAGCAAATGGCTTAAAACCAGTGTTTGCTGTATATTCAACATTTTTACAGAGGGGATTTGATCAGGTCCTTCATGATACAGCATTGGGAAATTATCCAGTGATTTTTGGACTGGATCGTTCCGGACTGGTTGGGGCAGATGGAGAAACACATCAGGGAGTATTTGATATTCCTTATCTGTCACTGATTCCTAATATGACAATTATGGCTCCGATCAACGGAAAAGAATTAAGAGAGATGCTGTTAAAAGCATTAAAAGAAGCAAAAGGACCAACAGCAATCAAATATTCCCGTGGAGAGGCTGAACATTTATATGAGGATTCTTTTGATGAAATCGCATATGGAAAAGGTCAGATTTTGAAAGATGGAAAAGATGCTGTTATTATCAGTGTTGGAAACATGATTTCAGAAACTGATAAAGCTGAAAAAATACTGAGAGAAAAAGGACTTGATGTTGGTTTGGTGAATCCAAGGTTTGTAAAACCAATGGATGAAACCCTGCTGGATCAGCTGGCAGAAAAGTACTCTTTAATCGTGACAGTGGAAGAAGGCATGTTAAATGGTGGATTTGGTGCAATGGTTATGCAATATTTGTATCAGAAGGGATATTCTGGTAAGATAAGAAATATTGGAATTAAAGATCAGTTTGTTGAACATGGTTCAGTAAAAGAACTTCGTCATATGCTAGGGATTGATGGAGAAAACATTGCATCATCCATAGAAAAATGGATAAAGGAATAGGAAATGAAAGAACGTTTAGATGTATTATTAGTAAAAAAAGGACTGGCCACATCCAGAGAGAAAGCAAAAGCGATTATTATGTCTGGGATTGTTTTTGTGGATGGGCAAAGAGAAGATAAAGCAGGCTCTACTTTTGATGAGAGTAAGGAAATTGTAATAAAGGGTAAGACATTGAAATATGTCAGCAGAGGCGGATTAAAACTTGAAAAGGCAATGAAGAACTTTGATATTCAATTGGAAGGTAAAGTGTGTATGGATGTAGGGGCATCTACTGGAGGATTTACACATTGCATGCTGTTAAATGGAGCTGTAAAAGTTTATTCGGTGGATGTTGGACATGGACAACTTGACTGGAGTCTTAGAAACGATGAGCGTGTAGTATGCATGGAACGAACCAATATGAGATATGTGACCGAGGAGGATATAGATGAACTGGCTTCTTTTGTATCCATTGATGTATCTTTTATTTCTTTGACCAAAATTCTGCCTGCAGTATATCGTATTCTGGAAAACGGAGGACAGGTTGTTGCGCTGATCAAACCCCAGTTTGAAGCAGGCAGAGAAAAGGTAGGAAAAAAAGGAGTTGTAAGGGATCCTAAAGTTCATGAAGAAGTGATTGAAAAAATATGCAGTTACGCTTCTTCTAACGGGTTTAAACTATTACACCTGGATTATTCTCCAATCAAAGGACCAGAAGGAAATATTGAGTATCTGCTTCATATGCAGAAAACAGAAACTATGGAAAATGCACACGATCTTGAGAAACAGATTATGAAAGTGGTAGAAGCATCTCATCAGGATTTAGCTAAAAACAAGGAATAGACATGAAGAATTTTTTAATTTTAACCAATGAAAAGAAAGATCCAGGGCTTAGAATTTCAAAGAGTATTCAGGAATATATTGGGAAATCAGGTGGCACAAGCTATCGGATGTGTGATTTTAACAGGGATATTCAGGAGAATATTGGATGTATTACAAAGGATACAGAGTGCGTGATCGTTCTAGGTGGTGATGGTACCATGCTCCATGCAGCCCGGCTTGTTGTGAAACACGATTTACCGATGGTTGGAGTGAATCTGGGGACTCTTGGTTTTTTAACAGAAATTGAACTGGAAAAATTATATCAGGGACTGGACTGCCTTTTACATGATAATTTCATCATTGAGCAGCGAATGATGCTGGATGGAGGAGTTATTCACAACAATGAATTAACCTATCATCATTCTGCATTAAATGATGTTGTTATTTCTAGAAGCGGGTTTTCCAGGATTATTTCTTATCGCATCATAGTTAATGGGAAACTTTTGGATATATATCCTGCAGATGGAGTTATTATTTCTACTCCAACCGGGTCTACAGGGTATAATCTATCTGCGGGGGGACCAGTGGTAAATCCAAGTGCCAGTGTAATTTTATTAACTCCAATATGTCCACACACAATGAGTGCCAAAAGTATTGTTCTTTCACAGCAGGATGAGATTGAGATTTATATAGAAAATGTCAGTGA
The DNA here is from genome assembly GCF_018982945.1 of Anaerostipes faecalis. GTDB lineage: Bacteria > Bacillota > Clostridia > Lachnospirales > Lachnospiraceae > Anaerostipes > Anaerostipes faecalis. The sequence goes on from NZ_JABRXE010000001.1 coordinate 558,171, forward strand.
AAGTCAGCTGGAGGAAGCATATGTTACGTTTGATGGGCAGGTTGCCCAGAAACTTCATCCAGGAGATGTATTGAAAGTAAAAACTTCCTATAAGATTGCCAAGGTAATCAAGTTAGAAGGAGATAGTTTTTATAAAACGCTAAGAATGAAAGTTGGGGGAAGCAATGAAGAAGAAGAGACAGGATGCAATCATAGAATTAATACAGAAATATCCGATTGAAACACAGGAAGAATTGCTCTCAAGGCTGAACCATCTGGGATTTAAAACAACACAGGCTACTATTTCAAGAGACATAAGAGAGCTGCAGCTGACAAAACGTCCAGCAGCTAATGGGAAACAGACTTATAGTTTGATTAATCAGAATGATAAGACTGCTAAGAGGTATCAGAGGATATTGTCAGAAGCAATCATATCAATGGAACTTGCTGAAAATATGCTGGTGGTAAAGACTGTTTCCGGTATGGCTATGGCATCTGCGGCAGCATTGGATTCTTTAGAGATTACTGGAATGGTTGGGACGATTGCCGGGGATGATACTATTATGTGTGTTATGAAAGATAAAAATATTGGAAAATCAGCTATTGCAGAAATAAAACAATGGACAAAGAATACAGAAGAATAAACAGAAAGGCAATTTATGTTACAGTATTTACATGTTAAAAATCTGGCTTTAATTGATGAGGTTGAGATTTCTTTCAATGAACATCTGAATATCCTTACGGGAGAAACTGGAGCAGGAAAGTCTATTTTAATTGGTTCCATAGAGAGTGCGTTAGGTAAAAAAGTATCAAAGGATATGATTCGTCCTGGTTCAAAAGAAGCTGTCATTGAATTGTTATTTTGGACCGATGATCAGAAAATTATTCATGAAATTGAAAGTTTTGATCTGACGGTTGAAGAAGGACAGATTTTTATAAAAAGGGTAATAAACGAAAAAAGAAGTATAAATAAGATTAATGATAGTACCGTAACGTTAAATACATTAAGGGAAGTATCACATCGTTTGTTTGATCTTCATGGGCAGCAGGAACATCAGACTCTTTTGAAAGAAAAAAATCATTTGGCAATGCTGGATCATTTTCTGGGAACAAAAGAAAAACAGGCTTTAGATAATTGTAAAAAGTTTTATAAAAAAATTTCTGATATTTCCAGAGAAATAGATGAATTAGCAATGGATGATCAACAGAGACTAAGGGAAATTGGTTTTCTTGAGCATGAAATTCATGAAATTCAGGGAGCTAATCTGGTAAAAGGTGAGGATGAAGAATTAGAACAGATTTATCGGAAAATGGTTCATAGCAGGGAAATCGCAGCCTCTTGTGATGTTGCAGCACGCTTGACTGGTTACGAGGAAGATATATCCATAGGAAATCAGTTAACGGAAAGTATTCGAAAGCTTCAGGAAGTCAGTCATCTTGATAAAGAGGTCATGGGATATTATGAACAACTGCTCCAGATAGAAGATTTGTTAAGCGGATTTCATCAGGAGATTACAGGATATATGGACCAGATGGAGTTTGATGACCAGACGTATTTTGAAACAGAGGAACGATTGAACATTATTAACGGATTAAAAGATAAATATGGTTCAACTATAGATGCTGTTTTACAATATGAGAATAATGCAATGGAGCGCCTTGAGGTTCTTCAGGATGCAGAAAATAGAATAGAGGAACTGAAGAGAAAGAGACATAAAGCAGAAGAATCCTATAATGCAGAAGCATTGAGATTGTCTTTGGCAAGAAAAACAATTGCTAAAAAGCTACAAAAGGATATAATGGGTGCTTTAGAAGATTTGAATTTCTTATCTGTTGTTTTTGAGATTCAGGTCACTGAAGAAGCGCAGATAACACCAGAAGGTATAAATAAAATCTGCTTTATGATTTCTACAAATCCAGGACTTCCTCTTCGTCCGGTTCAAGAGGTTGCTTCAGGAGGAGAATTGTCGAGAATAATGCTGGCTATGAAATCTGTCCTTGCCCAGGTTGATAATGTTGGAACGTTGATTTTTGATGAAATAGATACAGGAATCAGCGGAGAAACAGCAAATCGTGTGGCAAAAAAAATGGCAGTTATTTCAAGAAATCATCAAGTGATTGCAATCACGCATTTGCCTCAGATTGCAGCAATGGCAGACAGTCATTATTTTATTGAAAAGCATTCAGATCAAAATAAAACAACAACAGTTATAAGAGAGCTGAAAGAGCAGGAGTCTCTTGAAGAAATTTCCAGAATGATCAGTGGTAATGAGCGTACAGCAACATCATTAAATAACGCACAGGAAATGAAAAGTTTAGCAAATGACGCAAAATTATACTGATTTTTAATATGATAATTTACACATAATAAAAAGGATGTATCACAAAAGAAGATACGTCCTTTTTTAGGAGGTAAATTTATGCGGAAATATTATTATCGTAAAATACTGGTTTTGCTTTTTTTTGTAAATCTGATCGTAATTGCAGCAGCATATTTTAAATATTGTAAGAATCAGATTCCTTCGGTTATTCATATTCACCGTGGAACCAAGACTTGTTTACAATATGATGTTCCTGCAACAGCAACAGTCAACAGTCAGACAATTAAACTTAATGAGCCTTTTGTTGTAGAAGAAGAAAAAACAGGACATTATGAAATGCAGGCAAGTTTGTTTGGAAAAATTCCTTTGAAAAAAATTCATGTTTATGTCTCCTCGACTAAAAAAGTAACTCCAAGCGGAAAAGTAATTGGAATATATGTAGAAACAAAAGGGTTACTTGTACTGGAAACTGATTCATTTACAGGAATTGATGGAGCAAATCATTCTCCGGGAAACAACAAGCTTTATAAAGGTGATTACATTCTTACTCTCAATGGAAAGACAGTACAGACTAAAGTTGAATTTATGAAAATGATAAATGAATGTGAAGGCAATGAGATAACGTTGATGGTCAGGAGAAAAAATAAAAAAATTAGAATTAAAGTGAAACCAGTCATGGCATCAACAGATCATCAATATAAAATAGGAGTGTGGGTCCGGGATAATACCCAGGGTATAGGAACACTGACTTACACTCAGAAAAGCAGTTTTGGAGGTTTGGGACATGGTATCTGCGATATGGATACAGGAGAATTAATGGATATTAAAGGCGGTTTACTTCTAGAACCTCAGATTGACACGATTGTTAAGGGAAAATCCGGGTCACCGGGTGAAATAGTTGGAACATTATATTATAAAGAGGAAAATCTGATAGGTTCTATTGAAAAGAATACGGATGAGGGAATTTATGGAAGTTTAGCAGATACAAAAAGTAAAGAATATCCTATAGGTTACAAACAGGATATAAAAAAGGGAAAAGCCTATATTATTTCAGACATAAGTGGAACAAAAGAAAAATATGAAATAATGATTCGAAAAATTAATCATGCTGAAAATCAGGGAACAAAAGGAATGGAAATAGAGATTACAGATGAAAAGCTTTTAAAACTTACCAATGGAATTGTTCAGGGAATGTCTGGTTCGCCGATTATCCAGAATGGGAAATTGATTGGAGCCATAACACATGTTTTTGTTAATGAACCAGCTAGAGGATATGGAATTTTTATCGAAAATATGCTGGATAATCTTGTAGAATAATCTTCTTTATTGTATAATTTAATCATTTCTATCACAAGAGAGGAGATATTTAATGGCACACTTAAAGTTTGATGTAAAAGTACTGGAAGATTTTTGTAATGAGGCATTTTTGAAATTTGGATTTTCAATGGATGAAAGTAAAATCATTACAGATGTTTTATTAATGTCTGATATTTATGGAATTGAGTCTCACGGAATGCAGAGATTATCAAGATATCACAAAGGAATTGAAAATGGTCTGATTAAAGTTGATGCAAAACCAGAAGTGGTATTTGAAACTCCGGTATCAGCAGTTATTGATGGACATGATGGTATGGGGCAGCTAATCGGTAATAAAGCAATGAAAATCGCAATTGAAAAAGCAAAAACAACAGGAATGGCAATTGTCAGTGTCCGTAATTCCAATCATTATGGAATTGCAGGATATTATGCAAAGATGGCATGTGATCAGGGATTAATTGGTATGTCATTTACAAACTCAGAGGCTATTATGGTTCCGACTTTTGCAAGAAAAGCTATGCTGGGAAGTAATCCTATAGCTATTGCAATGCCGGCAGATCCATATCCGTTTTTCTTTGATGCGTCAACAACAGTTGTAACCAGAGGAAAGCTGGAAATGTATCGAAAAGCGGAAAAACCACTTCCAGATGGATGGGCACTTGATAAAGACGGAAATCCATCCAATGATGCACCGGATGTCCTGGGTAATATTTTAAGCAAGGCTGGTGGCGGAATTATGCCGCTGGGAGGAAGTGAAGAGCTGACTGGAAGCCATAAGGGTTACGGTTATGGAATGATCTGTGAAATTTTCTGTTCTATCTTGTCACAGGGATTGACATCAAATCATACACATATAAATGGAAAAGGTGGAACCTGTCATGGATTTATTGCAATCGATCCAGCAGTTTTTGGTGACACTGAAGCAATCAAAGAGAATTTTTCAAGATTTTTACAGGAGTTAAGAGATACACCAAAGGCAGAAGGACATGATAAAGTCTATACTCACGGTGAAAAAGAAATACTTGCAATTGAAAGAACAAAAACAGAAGGTGTAGCTGTTGATGTGAAGACTGTTCAGGAAATGAAACAGATGAGTGATTATCTTAACATGGATTTCGAAAAATATTTTGGCAGTATAGAGTTTGGAGACAAAGAATACCGCAGTATTTATTAAATTATCCATTCGAGAATAAAGACGAAGAGCCTTCTTCGTCTTTATTTTATACCGAGAGACTCTGCTACACTAGCGCATAAAAGTTACTTGTGATTAGGGAATATAGGGAGTTGATAGTGGACTTGCCACTTGGTACCATGTATAGAAAACTATATTTGACAATCAAATACTTTATTCGACAGATTTTTGCCTTGCTGTAAAATATTGTTCTCAAAAAGTGTTGAATCATTTGGTTTTTGACAAAAACTTGCGACGGATAGTGGGTTGTTTGTAAAGATAAATAAAATATATAATTATCTTGTCACATGGAAAGCCGTCGTTTTCTGTGTGAAGATATCTTTATTTTAATCATAAAAACAGAATTGGAGGACTTTAAATGGAAAAGATTAACGTGGCAATAGCAGATGATAATCAAAGGATGGTTGAAATGATGACCAGACTGTTAGAGCAGGAAGATGATATAAATGTAGTTGGAAGTACAGATAATGGTGAAGATGTATTAGAAATCATTAAGGAGAAACAGCCGGATGTAGTATTGCTTGATATCATAATGCCAAAATTAGATGGAATAGGAGTTTTGGAAAAATTAAATGAAGAGCCGGTGAATAAAAAACCTGAAATTATAATGGTATCTGCTATGGGGCAGGAAAATGTATGTGAAGAGGCCATGGAGCTTGGGGCATCTTATTATATCTTAAAGCCATTTGATTCCAGGATGATGATACGTAAGATCAAGCAGATAAAAAATGGGCAGAATCATTCTAAACCTTTTGTTTCTGTAAGAGAGCAGCAAAAAGGAATTACAGAAAATCAGCTGGAAATCATCGTGACCAACATGATCCACGAAATAGGAGTCCCGGCACATATTAAAGGTTATCAGTATCTAAGAGATTCCATTATGCTTGCAATTTACGATATGGATATTCTCAATTCCATTACCAAACAGCTATATCCTGCGATTGCAGAAAAATTTCAAACAACATCCAGCAGAGTTGAGAGAGCTATTCGACATGCCATTGAAGTTGCCTGGGGAAGAGGAAAGATGGATACTATTGATGCCTTATTCGGCTACACAGTACATGCAGGAAAAGGAAAACCAACAAATTCAGAGTTTATTGCATTAATTGCTGACAAAATCAGATTGGAATATGGGAATCAGATAAATCAGTAGAATAGAGATAGATATTAATGAGTGGTTAGGTGAATTTTGCCAGAGGAGGATAAAATAATATGGATAGGAAACTAAAGGTTTTAATTGCAGATAGTAATCAGACAGAAACAGAAAAACTTGCAGAGGAACTTTCTCAAAGTCTTGAAGTTGTGGCGACCGTGTTTGATGGAGTAATGGCATTGGAGTCCATCAGGAGATTGTGTCCGGATGTCGTGGTTATAGATATTATGCTTCCGGTAATCGATGGTTTAGGGGTAATAGAAAAATGTAGAGAAGATTTAAAAAATGAAAAAATGCCATCATTTATAGTGACAACCTGTATTGGAAATCAGAAGCTTATTGAATGTATTAATCATATGGATATAGATTACTGTATCATGAAACCATTTCAAACAGAGATACTTCGTCATCGAATTGAACAGATTACCAGATTGCACTATGTAAATCAGCAGATTCAATATGGACAGATGGAGGTAAAAGCAGATCAGGGACTAATAGTTTCTAATCAATATGATATTCGTCAGGATGTGACTAAAATTATAAGAGATTTGGGTATTCCTGCCCATATTAAAGGATATCAATATATAAGAGAAGGAATAATAATGGCTATTGAAGACGTAAATATGATGAATTACATAACAAAGCTTCTATATCCATCTATTGCTAAAAAGTATAAGACAACCTCAAGCAGCGTTGAAAGAGCTATTCGACATGCCATTGAAGTTGCCTGGAATCGAGGAAAAGTGGAACTTCTGGAGGAAATGTTTGGTTATACCATTAGTGCTGGAAAGGGAAAACCAACAAATTCAGAATTTATCGCACTGATAGCAGATAAGCTTAGACTGGATTACCAGATACACGCATCATAAAACGAATAAAAAGGATAGAGCAAATAAAATGTTGCTCTATCCTTTTTATTAGAAAAGAAATTATTACGCTAAAGTGCAAAAGTCTTTCCATGAAAATTGAAGCAGTTTCGTTTTTTATGAATTAGCCTCAGTGATTCCCTGGATGTCGGGAATACACATCATGGAGTAATTTGTATGATAAATGACAAATCCAGGTTTTGCTTTCGGAGGCTTTTTCAGTTCTTTTCGCTGAATGTAATCAATTTCGACTTTTGGAGCCTGGCGGCCTTTTGAATAGTATGCAGCAAGACGACCGGCTTCTTCGAAAGTTGCATCAGGTAAGGTATCAGCTTGTTCTTTACGGACGATTACATGGGAACCTGCCATATTTTTAGCATGGAACCACCAGTCTCCTCCATTGGCAAATTTAAAAGTTAATTCATCGTTTTGATAATTATTTTTTCCAACATACATATGAAATCCATCAGAAGAAATATAATGAAGAGGCTTTGATTTTCCAGGACGTTTATTTCCTTTTTTTCCGTGGCTTTTAATATATCCGTAATCTGTTAGTTCATCTTTGATAATAGATAAATCTTTTTCATCCTCAGAAAGAATCAAAGATGCCATAATGGAATCCAGATGATCCATATCAGATTTTGTTTCGAGAATCAGTTCTGAAAGTGCTTCGTATGTCCGCTTTAATTTATTATATTTTGCGAAATATTTTTGGGAATTATCCAAAGGTGTTTTCGTCGGATCTAAAGGAATCGTAACCTCTTCGTTTGTATAGTAATTCATACATGTAAGAGATTTAGCTTCAGGTTCAAGACCATATCCGTATGTCTGAATGAGTTCACCATATATTTTGAATTTGTCACGCTTCTCTGTATCTTTAAGCTGGCGAATCTGAAGATCATATTTTTTACTTGTTCTTTCTAATGCAGTTTGAACAATTTTTCTTAAGTCTGCAGATTTCTGTTTCATTCGGGTGAATTTTTCTTTCTCAGCATAATATCCAATCAAAACATCAAATATGGAATCAAACTTCTTCTGAGTACAATCTGAAAAAGATGTTAAACAGATACATGAGAATTCTTTTGGTTCTTCTCCGGAATATATGATATTGGGCGTATATGCATGATCTTCTATTAAAGTATTAAGTTTGACCAGTTGACCGTATAGTCCGGCCATAGCATCTTCTGTAAGAGAATCTGTAGAAGCATTTCCATCCAGACCGGATCGAAAACAGATTTCATTGGCAATCAGTGGGCTCATTCCGGTAATTGAAGTATATAGCGCTTTACAAAGATTCAAAGGTTTTGACAGGATGTTCTGATAATAATAATCATAAGTTAAACTGCTTAGGGGTATTTTTCCCTTAGAAGGAGGAAAAGTATATATTCTCCCGGGAAGTACTTCACGAACAGAGCTGATATTGGCTGAAATATGTTTAATACTGTCCAAAATCATATTTTGCTGATCTACAAAAATAATATTGCTGTGTTTTCCCATGATCTCGATGACAAGTCGCTTTTGGCAAAGATCTCCCAGCTCGTCAAGATGCTCAACAGTAATTTCAATAATTCTTTCGAAATTCGGCTGTTTAATGGATACAATACGGCCATTGCTGATATGTTTTCTTAAAAGCATGCAGAAATTAGGTGCCTGCATAGGATTCGATTTTGATTCTCTTGACAGGTAAACTAAAGGAAGAGAAGCACTTGCAGATAAATGCAGACGTTTTGTATCTCTGTCTTTCTTTATTACTAGAGTTATTTCGTCAGCTTCCGGCTGATAAATTTTATAAATTCTTCCACCGATAATCTGTTGATTCAATTCGGTTACTATATTTGAAATGACAAATCCATCAAATGCCATAACTTACCTCCTGATTGTAGAATTTTTGTTCGTCCACAATTATAACAGATAGAAAGAAAAGTATAAAGGGAAACCATTTAAAGGTTTAAGTTGTATATGGATAAAAAATGTAAAAATGATAAAAAGTGTGTTAAAATAAATGAAAAATAATCAATGAAAGGATTTGGTATTATTATGATAACTATAGGAAGAAATGATCCATGCTGGTGTGGAAGTGGAAAAAAATATAAAAAATGCCATAGTCATTTTGATGAAAAAATTCAGGAGATGAAGCAAGAAGGGTATATTGTACCGCCTCATAAGATAATCAAAACTCCAGAACAGATACAGGGAATTCGTGAAAGCGGGAAAATTAATATTGCGGTGTTGGATTATATAGCAGAACATATAAAGGAAGGTATTTCAACCCAGCAGATCGATGACTGGGTATATGAGCAGACTACATCCAGAGGAGCTATTCCTGCACCACTTAATTATGAAGGATTTCCAAAAAGTGTATGTACATCTGTAAATGAACAGGTTTGCCATGGAATTCCTTCAGAGGATGTCATTTTAAAAGAAGGAGATATCATAAATGTTGATGTATCAACGATTTACCATGGATATTTCTCAGATTCTTCACGCATGTTTTGTATTGGAAAAGTTTCAGAAGAGAAGAAGAAACTGGTAGATGTCACAAAGGAATGTATAGAAATAGGTTTAAAGAATGTAAAACCATGGGGTCTTCTTGGCGATATGGGACATGCAGTGCATGAACATGCAATAAAAAACGGATATTCAGTTGTAAAAGAAATTGGTGGACATGGTGTTGGAATTGAATTTCATGAAGATCCCTATGTCAGTTATGTTTCAAGAGAAGGAACAGGTATGGTTATGGCACTAGGAATGATATTTACCATTGAACCTATGGTAAATATGGGGACAGACAAAATCTTTGTGGATGATGAAGATGACTGGACGATTTATACAGATGATGGAAAACCTTCTGCTCAATGGGAGGTGCAGGTTCTGGTAACAGAAGATGGATATGAAATTCTGGCATATTAATAAGGAGCGGTATGATGAATCTGATTGAAATTCATGGTGTAACCAAAGATTATGGCAATGGAAAAGGAATTTTCAATGTAACTTTCCGGGAGTATTTATCATAATTCTTACTAATCGGCTGATTGTAAAATATGTGGATCAGGCTCCATGGTATATCTGCTGTCAGGTCCTGATAAGAGAAGAAAAATTGCAATGACCCAGCAGTTTGTACTGATATTTTTTACTTTACTGCTTGTTTTTTATGTGACAGCACTTATAATAATTACAGGACAGATAATGTTTCCGGGAGAATTGGATATTAACGGATTTATACGTTTAAATGTTGGATGGATAGGATTACTGTTGTTTTTTGGAGGAATGTGCTTTGCATCTTCTTGTATTTTTAATGACTCTAAAAATGCATCAGGGGTGAGTTTTGCTATTGTGATTTATTCCATTCTTGTTCAGATGGTGTCACAGGTTGGAGAAAAATCTGTATATTTAATATTTTTAATTAGGAGGTCTTTTTATGAGTGATCAGTTTATAACATTAAAAATAGACAAAAAGAAACATATTGCATTAATTGCTCATGATGGAATGAAACATTCACTGATACAGTGGTGTGAAGAGCATAAAGAAATATTACAAAAACATTCTCTTTGTGGAACAGGGACAACTGCCAGAATGGTTTCTATGAAAACAGGTCTTTCTGTGAAAGGTTATAACAGCGGACCTCTTGGAGGGGATCAGCAGATAGGAGCACAGATTGTGGAAGGAAAGGTGGATCTTGTCATCTTCTTTTCTGATCCATTAACAGCACAGCCTCATGATCCTGATGTAAAGGCATTACTTAGGATTGCACAAGTGTATGATATTCCCATTGCAAACAATAAAGCAACAGCAGATTTCCTGATTACATCAAAATATATGGATGAAGAATACCAGCATCAGGTGATGGATTTTCAAAAAAATGTTGCAGAACGTGCAGCAAAGCTATAAAAAAGCCTATGTCGGGGAATGTTTTTGCATTTTCCGGCATTTCTTTATATAATACAAGGACAGAATGAAATCAAGGAGGCTAAGTTATGCTGAATAAAGATAAAAAAACCTGGGAGGATCGTAAACATTTTCTGTGGTGGCCTATTACTTTTACAAAATACCGCATTGAAAATGGAAGAATCTATTTAACAACCGGATTATTTTCAACCAAAGAAGAAGAGTGTCTCTTATATCGTATTATGGATATAACATTTGAAAGAACTCTGGGAAATAAAATCTGTGGTACAGGTACGATTCGAATGACAACAAAGGATGCATCCAGTCCGGTTATTTTACTGGAAAATATTGCTGACTCAAAAAATGTAAAAGACACACTGAGTCAGTGGGTGGAAGAAGAACGAGAAGCAAAAAGGGTTACAGGAAGAGATATGTACGGTGCAAGCAGTCATCTGGATGAGTATGATGGAGATTTATAAGATATCACCATAAAACTTTTAGAAAACAGAGACAGTTGACAAAGAAGAAAATGCTTGTTAGAATACTAGATAGTTTTGTGTGCTAGCGAATTAGCACTTTAATTCGATAAAGTATCAAGGAGAAATAGAAGATGAACAAAAAGAGAGTTCATACACCTGAAGGTGTAAGAGATGTTTATGGAATAGAATGCAGACAGAGAATTAAACTGAAGGAGAAGTTAAACAAGGTTTTTGCTTTGTATGGTTATGAAAATATCCGTACTCCGGGTTTTGAATTCTTTGATGTATTTAACAGTGAAAAAGGTACAGTTTCTTCCAGGGAAATGTACAAATTTTTTGACAGAGAAGGAAATACTCTGGTTCTGCGTCCTGATGTTACGCCTTCTATTGCAAGGTGCGTGGCAAAATATTTTAGTGAAGAGAAAATGGGAATCCGTCTCTCATATGCAGGGAATGTTTTCTTAAACAATTCCAGCTATCAGTTAAAATTAAAAGAAACATGCCAGCTGGGAGCAGAGCTGGTAAATGATGACTCTGCACAGGCTGACAGTGAAGTGATTGCAATGGCAGTGGATTGTTTTCTGGCATCAGGATTAAAAGATTTCCGTATATCAATCGGAGAAGTAGAATTTTTCCAGGGGCTGACGGAGTCTATTTGTGATGAAGATATAAAAAATGAATTGAGAGATTTTATTCTTAACAAGAATTATTTTGGATTGATGGAATATGTGGAGAATCTGGATATTCCTGAAAAGGTAAAATCTGTATTTTTAAGGTTCAATGAGTTAAATGGAGATGTGACGATTCTTAATCAGGCAGAAGAGATGGTTGAAAATGAAACTTCAAAAAAAGCTTTGGCACGTCTTCGTAATGTTTATGAAATTTTAAAATTATATGGAAAAGAAAAATATATAAGTTTTGATCTTGGTATGCTTAATCGCCACAATTACTATACAGGGATTATTTTCAAAGGATATACTTATGGAACAGGTGATGCCGTTCTGAAAGGTGGCCGCTATGATAATCTGATAGAGCAGTTTGGGAAAAAGGCACCTTCTGTAGGGTTTGCCATAGTGCTTGATGAATTGATGATGGCTTTAAGCCGACAGGAAATTCCTATGGAAGCAAGACATACAGATGTGATGATTGTATATAGCGAAGATTTAATAAAGGATGCAATTTTGAAAGCCAAAGAACTTCGTAAACAGGGAAAGACAGTTATTTTAGAAAGAAAAAATACTGCCTGCAGCAAAGATGATTATCAGAAATTTGCAAAAGATCATCATCTTGGTGAAATTTTATATTTTATTTAGAAAGGACATAGGATAGATGAGATATATTACATTTGCTTTGGCGAAAGGCCGGCTTGCTAAAAAAACATTATCTTTGCTGGAACAGATTGGTATTACCTGTGAAGAGATGAAAGATGAGAAAACACGAAAACTGATTTTTGTGAATGAAGAACTGAAATTAAAGTTTTTCCTTTCAAAAGCCAGTGATGTTCCTACATATGTGGAATATGGTGCAGCCGATATTGGGGTTGTGGGAAAGGATACCATTCTTGAAGAAGGAAGAAATCTCTATGAAGTGCTGGATTTGAAATTCGGTGCATGTAAAATGTGCGTTTGCGGGCCTAAAGAGGCTAAGAAGTATTTAAATGGTAACGAGATTATTCGCGTTGCATCAAAATATCCGCATATTGCGAAAGAATATTTTAATAATCAGAAACTTCAGACAGTTGAAATTGTGAAATTAAATGGTTCTGTTGAATTAGCACCAATTGTGGGACTTTCTGAAGTTATTGTTGATATTGTTGAAACCGGAACCACGTTAAAGGAAAACGGTCTGGAAGTACTGGAGGAAGTATGTCCGTTGTCTGCAAGAATGGTGGTAAACCAGGTAAGCCAGAAAATGGAACAGGAAAGAATCAGTAAAATCATATTTGAATTAAAGAAATTATTAGACGAGAAGAAATAGGGGGCACATATGAGAATTGTAAAAGTAAATCAGGATTCCATAGATAATATTTTATCTGACTTGTTAAAGAGAAGTCCAAATCACTATGATGGATTTCAGGAAAAAGTTGATGGGATTATTGCCAATGTAAAAGAGAATGGCGATCAGGCTGTGTTTGATTACACCAGACAGTTTGATGGTGCAGACATTCATGCGGATAATATACTGGTAACAGAAGAAGAAATAAAAGAAGCATATGAGCAGGTTGATGACAAGCTTATTGAGGTTATTCGAAAAGCAATAAAAAATATCAGAGATTTCCATGAAAAGCAGCTTCAGAACAGCTGGTTTGAAACAAGAGAAGATGGAGTTATGCTGGGACAGAAAGTGACTCCTATGGAAAGCTGCGGGGTTTATGTTCCTGGTGGAAAAGCGGTATATCCGTCTTCTGTATTGATGAATATTGTTCCTGCACATGTAGCAGGTGTTAAAAATATCATTATGACAACACCGCCTGGAAAAGATGGGAAAGTAACTGCCAATACACTTGTTGCTGCAAAGGAAGCAGGTGCCACTGCAGTATATAAAGTTGGCGGAGCGCAGGCTATTGCGGCTCTGGCCTTTGGAACAGAATCTATTCCTAAAGTTGATAAAATTGTAGGACCAGGTAATATTTTCGTTGCACTGGCAAAAAAAGCTGTCTATGGAAATGTCAGTATCGATTCAATTGCAGGACCTAGCGAGATTCTTGTTTTGGCTGATGATAGTGCTAATCCAAGATATGTTGCAGCAGATCTGCTTTCTCAGGCTGAACATGATGAGATGGCCAGTGCAATTCTGGTGACAACAAGTGAAGAACTGGCACAGAAAGTATCAGATGAAATTGATGGATTTTTAAATGAACTTTCCAGAAAAGAAATTATGGAAAAATCCCTGGAATCTTTTGGATATATCCTTATTGCCAAGGATATGAAAGAAGCTGTGGATGTGGCCAATGCCATTGCGTCTGAACATATGGAAATAATGACGGAAAATCCATTTGATGTTATGACAAGAGTGAAAAATGCAGGTGCGATCTTTATTGGACAATATAGCTGCGAACCACTTGGAGATTATTTTGCAGGACCAAACCATGTACTTCCAACCAATGGAACAGCAAAATTTTTCTCACCATTAAGTGTGGATGATTTTATTAAGAAGTCAAGTGTGATATATTATTCAAGAGAAGCATTGCAGTCGGTTCACAAAGATATTGAATTTTTTGCAAATCAGGAGAAATTAACAGCTCATGCAAACTCAATGAAAGTTAGATTTGAAAATGAACAGGAAGGATAGAATTTATGAATAGAAGTGCATCCCTTGAAAGGAATACCAGCGAAACAAAAATCAAACTAACATTAAATCTGGATGGAAATGGAAAAACGAATATTCATACAGGTGTGGGTTTTTTTGATCATATGTTAAATAGTTTTGCCCGTCATGGTTTTTTTAATCTTGATGTGCAGGTGGAAGGGGATCTTTGGGTTGACTGCCATCATACTATTGAAGATGTTGGAATTGTACTTGGAGAAGCCATCAAAAAGGCAGTTGGAGATAAGAAAGGAATAAAACGTTATGGCTCTTTTATGCTTCCAATGGATGAAACTTTGATGCTTTGTGCCATAGATTTGTCTGGAAGACCGTATTTTAACATGGATTGTGAGTTTACGGTTGATCGTGTTGGAGAATTTGATACAGAGATGGTAAAAGAATTTTTCTATGCGATTTCATATAGCAGTGCCATGAATTTACATTTGAAAAAACTGGATGGCGAAAACAATCATCACATTATTGAAGCAGCATTTAAAGCATTTGCAAAGGCATTAGATGAGGCAACTATGATGGATCCAAGAATTACGGATGTGCTATCCACGAAAGGAGCATTATAAAATGAGCAAAATTACAATGATTCCATGTGTTGATATAACCAGACCGGTGGAGTCTGCAAAACATTATAATCATACCGGAGCAGATGCTATTGCATATTATGATAAAGAAGTGTCCATTGACACTATCAAGGCAATCAAAGAAGTAATAGATGTACCGTTATATGCAGGCGGCGGCATCAAAGATCTGGAGGATGTTAAAAAAGTTTTATATGCAGGCGCTGATAAAATCTGCCTTGGGGCTACAGTTCTTGTTGATAAAGATATCGTAAAGAAAGCATCTGATCGTTTTGGAAAAAGTCAGGTTATTGTTTCCATGGATTTGGAACAGATGGATGCACCAGATGAATTTGCAAAAGAAATGGAGCGCCTTGGGGCAGGAGAATTATTACTTTTAGCCAATCATGGGTATGATAAAACTGAAGAAGCAGTGAAAGCAGTTAAAAGTCAGGTGACTCTTCCTGTTATTGTAAGTGTGGCTTCTACAGATGATATTGTGGAAACATTGGAAGTGACAAATGCAGAAAGTATTTCTATTCATGATGCCGGCACATTTTCAGTCCTTGGTGTGAAAAAGGAATTACAGGCTCAGGGTGTTGATGTTCAGACTTTTGAAAGTCCGATTCCTTTTGAAGAATTTAAGCTAAACAGTGACGGAATGTTGACTGTAGTTACACAAGATTATAAAACAAACGAAGTTTTAATGGTTGCATATATGACAAAAGAGGCATTTGAGCAAACCATTGAAACTGGAGTTATGACATATTACAGCAGAAGTCGTAAAGAATTATGGGTCAAAGGAGATACATCCGGTCATTATCAGTATGTAAAATCGCTAACTATAGATTGTGATAAGGATACGTTGCTGGCAAAAGTCAGACAGGTTGGAAATGCCTGTCATACAGGTAGTTATTCCTGTTTCTTTACAGATTTAATAAAGAAAGATTTTAAAGATGATAATCCAATGAATGTATTTCAGGATGTATATGATGTTATTATGGATCGCAAAGCTCATCCTAAGGAAGGATCATATACCAATTACCTCTTTGATAAAGGAATTGATAAAATCCTTAAAAAAGTTGGAGAAGAATGTACAGAGATTGTTATTGCAGCTAAGAATCCGGACCCTGAAGAAATGAAATATGAAATTTCAGATTTCCTGTATCATCTGATGGTTCTGATGGCAGAAAGAGGTATGACCTGGGAACAGGTAACCAATGAACTTATGGAAAGAAAATAATTGTCTTTCACTGTATGATTTGATATAATCATCTTTATAAGATAAGGAGGCATGATATGACAGCATTTTTATCAGAGCTAGTCTCATATGGAATAAAGTTTATTTTCCTTTTGGCAGTGTCTGTTGGGGGAGCATTCTTTGGCAGATATCTTGCGGCAAAGAAAAAGAGAAATAAAGCATAACCTGTGACAGGCTTGAACTTATTTATTATTTCATTAGGAAAAACCTTGCTACGCTAAAGCGTAATAGTCCCTCATGATAGAGGATTACAGGGAGTTAACAGCGGACTTGTCCGCTTTGTTCTGGAAATGGAAGAAGACCTTATTTAAGGTTTTCTTTTATTTCGTAAAATGAATTCTTATGAACAGAAGAAAGCTATCACATGATGTCTGGAGATATAGAACTTAACATTAGGAGGACAAATAATTGAAAGCATACGGAGTGAATGAACTCAGAAAGATGTATCTTGAGTTTTTTGAGAGTAAAGATCATTTGGCATTGAAGAGTTTTTCTCTGGTACCAAAAAATGATAATAGTTTACTGTTGATCAATGCGGGAATGGCACCATTAAAACCATATTTTACAGGACAGGAAGTACCACCAAGAAAAAGAGTCACAACCTGTCAGAAGTGTATTCGTACCGGAGATATTGAAAATGTTGGAAAAACAGCAAGACATGGTACATTTTTTGAAATGCTTGGGAATTTCTCTTTTGGAGATTATTTTAAACATGAAGCTATTGCCTGGTCATGGGAATTTTTAACAGAAGTAATCGGACTTGATCCGGATAGATTATATCCTTCTGTCTATCAGGATGATGATGAAGCATTTGAAATCTGGGAAAAAGAAATCGGGATTGCACCAGAGCGTATTTTCCGTTTTGGAAAAGAAGATAATTTCTGGGAACATGGAGCAGGACCTTGTGGACCATGTTCTGAAATTTATTATGACCGTGGAGAAAAATACGGATGTGGTAAACCTGATTGTACTGTAGGATGTGACTGTGACCGTTATATGGAAGTGTGGAATAACGTATTTACTCAGTTTGATAATGACGGACATAATAATTACACAGAATTGGAAAATAAGAATATTGATACAGGAATGGGTCTTGAACGTCTGGCGGTTGTGGTACAGGAAGTGGATTCTATTTTTGATGTAGATTCTATCAAAGCCATTCGTGATAAGATCTGTCAGGTGGCAGGAGTAGCCTATGGTGAAGATTATGATACAGACGTGTCTGTACGTGTTATCACAGACCATATTCGTTCTGCAACTTTCATGCTTTCTGATGGAATTATGCCTTCCAATGAAGGACGTGGATATGTGCTGCGCAGACTGATTCGTCGTGCAGCAAGACATGGCAGACTTCTTGGTATCAATCACTTATTCCTGACAGATATCAGTAAAGTAGTCATTCAGGAATCCAAAGATGGTTATCCGGAACTGGAAGAAAAAGCTGAATTTATCTTTAATCACCTATCTCAGGAAGAAAAACAGTTTAATAAGACAATCGACCAGGGACTTTCTATTCTTGCAGATATGGAAAAATCTATGGAAGCAGAAGGAAAGAAAGAATTGCCTGGAAGTGATGCATTTAAATTGTATGATACCTATGGATTCCCGCTGGATTTAACAATTGAGATTCTTGAAGAAAAAGGATTTACAGTTGATCAGGATGGTTTTGAGAAAGAAATGCAGATTCAGAGAGAAACTGCCAGAAAAGCAAGAAAAGTTACCAATTATATGGGTGCAGATGTTACAGTTTATGAGCAGCTGGATCCTGCAATGACATCTATTTTCCTTGGATATGATGCATTAACCTGTGATGGTACCATTACAGCTATGACAACTGATAAAGAAGTGGTAGAGGAATTATCAAAAGGTCAGGTAGGAACAATTGTTGCAGATCAGACAACTTTTTATGCTACCAGTGGTGGTCAGGAAGCAGACAAAGGTGTGATTTTAAGTGACAATGCATCTTTTGAAGTAGAAGATGTTATTAAACTTTCCGGTGGTAAAATCGGACATGTGGGACATGTAGTTGAAGGAACCTTTAAAATGGGTGATAAGGTTGTATTCAATGTAGATGAAAAGAACCGTAAACTGGCACAAAAGAATCACAGTGCAACTCATCTTCTTCAGAAAGCCTTACGTGAAGTTCTGGGAACTCATGTAGAACAGGCAGGTTCTTTAAATAATGCAAAGCATTTAAGATTTGACTTTACACATTTTTCACCAATGACTGATGAAGAGATTAAAAAAGTAGAAGAAATCGTTAACAGTAAAATTGCAGAAAATCTCCCAGTTAGTACGAAGGTTATGTCTATGGAAGATGCAAAGAAAACAGGTGCTATGGCACTGTTTGGTGAAAAATACGGAGATGAGGTAAGAGTTGTCTCTATGGGAGACTTTTCTGTAGAACTTTGTGGTGGTACTCATGTAAGTAATACAGGTACAATTACAGCATTTAAGATTTTATCAGAAAGCGGAGTAGCATCCGGAGTACGTCGAATTGAAGCTATTACAGATCAGGGCGTTTTTGATTATTATGATAAAATTGAAGAAGAGCTGAATATGGCAGCTACCATGTTAAAATCAACTCCTGCAGGATTAATGAAGAGAATTGAGACTTTACTTGCAGAAGTAAAAGAGTTAAAGAGTGAAAATGAATCTCTTAAGAGCAAACTTGCAAAAGATGCTTTAGGAGATGTTATGGATCAGGTAACAGAGGTCAATGGAGTAAAACTTCTTGCAACAGCGGTAGAAGATGTAGATATGAATGGACTTCGGGAACTGGGAGATAACCTGAAAGAAAAACTGGGTGATGGAGTCATTGTTCTGGCGTCATCTAAAGGTGGCAAAGTATTCCTTGTTGCAATGGTGACAGATGGAGCACAGAAGGCAGGTGCTCATGCAGGAAATCTGATTAAAGAAATTGCAGGATGTGTTGGCGGAGGCGGCGGAGGTCGTCCTAATATGGCACAGGCAGGAGGAAAAAATCCAGCAGGAATTCAGGATGCTGTGGCAAAAGTAAAAGAAGTTTTAGAAAGTCAAATTTCCTAGTTGACGAAATGCAAAAATATGGTATAATAGTCTAGTGCAAGAAAATAATACCCAAACAGTCCTATGCACAAGTACAAGACTGGAGGGGAGGTCAGGAATAAGAATGTCTAACGTAATCGTTAAAGAAAATGAATCTTTAGATAGCGCTCTTCGCAGATTTAAGAGAAACTGTGCTAAAGCAGGAATTCAGCAGGAAATCCGCAAAAGAGAACATTACGAAAAGCCAAGTGTAAGACGTAAGAAAAAGTCTGAAGCTGCTCGTAAGAGAAAATCTAAATAATGAATGGATGATAAAGCATCATTTACTGTAATAGGTATATGATGCTTTTTTTCTGCATATATTTAACCAAATGCCGCAGGAGAAGATTTTATGAGAAAAAAAACCAAAGAAGCTATTGTTCAAGGTCTTTCCCTGCCAAGAGATGTGATATTTGGAGATTTTATTATAACAGTTACAGGAAATAGAGAAATTTTTGTTGAAAATTATAAGGGGATATTAGCATATGAAGATGACCAGATTATGGTTCAGGGAAATCATGTGGCTCTTCGTATTTATGGAAAAGAACTTGTCATTGATTATTATTCACAGAATGGAATGAAAATTACTGGTAGAATTGAACGATTGGAATATGTGTAAAGGGAGAAAATAATTGGAAAAGATTTTACACTTTTTGTTTGGATGTCTTTATTATGAAATATCAGGACAGAATGTAGAAAGATTTCTAAATCTTTGTGCAAAAAATGATATTGTTTTATGGGATTTAAAGCCAGATGAAAAAGGGTATTGCTTTTATGTTCGGAAAAGTGCCAGTTCTTCAGTTCAGAATCTGGCTCAAAAGACACATACTGTTTTGAAAAATTGTGGGGGAACTGGACTCCCTTTTTTTTTACTGGAACACAGAAAGCGTAAAGCATTCTTTTTTTCAGTATCAATGGGGTTGTTTTTGATTTTTCTGTTAAGTCAGTTTATATGGGAGATTACTGTTTCAGGAAGTGAAATTTATTCAGAAAATGATATTTTAAAATATGTAACATCCAATTACTATAAACCCGGAACTTACAAAAAGAAAATAGATTGTAATCAGCTGGAAGATCGTTTAAGAGAAGATTATGAGGATATAGCCTGGGTGTCATGCTCTCTTCAGGGAACACAACTTCATATTGAAATAAAAGAAACTTTGGATCGAAAAACAAAACAAAACTCTAAAAAGCCATGTGATATTGTGGCAAACAAAGATGGAATTATTACTAAATTGTCAGTGAAAAGCGGGACACCACTGGTATCAGCAGGCGATCGAATAAAAAAAGGGACCACATTGATTTCTGGATTAATCTATTATTATAGTGATGATTTTCAGGTTACAGAAACTGATAAAATTACAGCGGATGGAGAAATCTACATGAAAACCAGAGAAGCATATAAAGAAACCATTCCAGAAGATTATTATGAAAAGAAAATTGTAAAGACTAAACATTATATAAAAAGTATTTATATGGGATCATACCATTTAAATTTTCCTAAAAAGAAAAAGGATATTCATACAAATATTATAGAAAAAAGATATCCACTAAAAATTGGGAGTTCTTTTTATCTCCCGGCAGGATTTTATCTTCAAACGATGCAATCATATCAGTCAGTGATGAAAAAAAATAGCAAAAAGCAGGCTGAAATGAAACTAAAAAGCAGGTTGAATGTTTTTTTGAAGAAAAAAGAAAATATGGGTATCAAAATTCTTCATCAGGAGATTTGTTATAAGAAAAAAGGAAATGGATATACAGCAGAAGGATATATTATTCAGGAAGAAAAAGTCGGGAAAATCAGGAATATTAAGGCTTTAACGAAGAAGCAGGAAGAAAAGATCATGCCTACCACTGCATCCCAGTAGTTGAAAAACTTTGATGCTAATGGTAAAATACCATAAGAATATAGGGAAAGGAGCAGCATGAATGAATCCTATAGAGATAGAAATGAATTTTCCTGCAGAACACGGCGGAAATGTGTTTGGGCAGTTTGACGTATACATGAAAAAAATAGAAAAAACACTACACGTCAGTCTGATTCTTAGAGGTGATAAACTTAAATGTATCGGAAGTCAGCAGGCAGTAAACCACGCTGTTTCAGTGATTGAAGAGCTATTGGAGCTGTCCAGGAGAGGAAATGCTATCACAGAACAAAATGTTAATTATGCATTATCTTTATCTATGGATGATCAGCCTGCACATCTAATTGAACTTGATAAGGACGTAATCTGTCATACAATTCAGGGAAAGGCGGTAAAGCCAAAAACTCTGGGGCAAAAGAAGTATGTGGAGCAGATAAAAGATAAAATGATTACTTTTGGAGTAGGTCCTGCCGGAACAGGAAAAACATATCTTGCAATGGCAATGGCAATTACAGCTTTTAAAAATGATGAAGTGAATAGAATTATTCTTACAAGGCCAGCCATTGAAGCAGGAGAAAAATTAGGATTTCTTCCTGGTGATCTTCAAAGCAAAGTTGACCCATATCTTCGGCCTCTATATGATGCATTATATGAGATTCTGGGTGCAGATGCATTTATGAAAAATATGGAAAAGGGATTAATCGAGGTGGCACCTTTAGCCTATATGAGAGGACGTACACTGGATAATGCTTATATTATTTTGGATGAAGCACAGAATACAACTCCGGCTCAGATGAAGATGTTCCTCACAAGAATTGGTTTCGGATCCAAGGCTATCATAACAGGAGATATGACCCAGAAAGATCTGCCATTTGACAGTATTTCAGGTTTAGAGGAAGCGCTTCAGGTATTGGGAAAAGTAAAAGATATAGGAATTTCTCACTTAACCAATAAAGATGTCGTACGTCATCCGCTGGTACAGCAGATTGTTGCTGCCTATGATAAATATGAGGAAGCAAAAGAATCACGAAAAAATAAAAGTAGTCGGAAGAAAACAAAAGACAGGTAGATTATGAGTATAATATTAGAAAATGAATATCAGGGTAAAATTGATATTCCTTATGAAAAAATTGCACATGAAGTAATTGAGGCAGCTATAGATTATGTTGAATGTCCTTATGAATGTGAAGTTAATGTATTATTAGTTGATAATGATACCATTCATCAGATCAATAAAGAACAAAGAGAAATTGACAGACCGACAGATGTATTATCATTTCCGATGGCAGATTATCCGGCACCGGGGGACTTTTCAGAAATTGAAGAAGATGATATGCTGTTTCATCCCGAAACCGGGGAGTTTCTTCTTGGAGATATTGTGATATCAATGGATAAAGTATGGGAGCAGGCAGATGCATACGGTCACAGTAGAGAAAGAGAATATGCTTTTCTGATTGCCCACAGTATGCTGCATTTGTTTGGATATGACCATATGGAAGAAGATGAACGAAAAGAGATGGAGGAAAAGCAGGAAGAAATTCTTGTAAAAACCCGATATACAAGAGATGAAAGAGGTTTAGTATGAGTAAGAGCAGAAAAAATTCATTTTTAGTCCAGGGAATGATTTTAGCAGGAGCATCCATAGTTTGCCGTATCATTGGATTATTATATCGCAGCCCTCTGTTTAGCATTATTGGCGAAGAGGGAATGGGATATTATAGCTTTGCTTATAATATTTATAATATTATCCTGCTGATTGCATCTTTTAGTATTCCGCTGGCTGTATCAAAAGCAATTGCTGCAAGATTAGCCAAGCGTGAATATATTAATGCACAACGTATTTTTCGCGGAGCTTTGATTTATGCGGTTATAGTAGGTGGTGCTGCCTCTTTGATAGCGTATTTTGGAGCACCTTATTTTGTAGGACACCAGAAGGGAGCACAGCTGGCACTGCAAACCATATCACCGACCATATTCTTTTCTGGAATTCTTGGCGTATTTCGCGGATACTTCCAAGGACATAATACTATGGTTCCTACTTCGATTTCGCAGATCATTGAGCAGATTTTAAATGCTATTTTCAGTATTTTAATGGCTTATGTATTAATTTTACCATATCTGCCATCAAAAGAAATTACCTATCAGATTGCCAGACATGGTGCTGCCGGAAGTGCCATTGGTACCGAAGTAGGGGTTTTAACAGGACTTGTATTCTGCGTGATTGTGTACAAGCTATATCAGCCGAAAATCAAAATACAGATGCGTCATGATCGGACAAAATATGTAGAATCTTATGGAAATGTACTAAAAATTCTACTGCTGACCATTACACCTGTTATTTTTAGCACTGCCATTTATAATTGCAGTGCAACCATAGACCAGACCATTTTTAGTAATATTATGGCAGGAAAAGGTATGGTGCCCAAAACAGTTTCTTCTGTATACGGTATTTTTGCAGGGCAGTACAATGTATTGATCAATGTTCCTGTAGCTATGGCTTCCGCTTTATCCAATGCCATTGTTCCAAATGTGTCTGGTGCATATGCTTTGGGAAAAACCGATAAAATGAATGATAGCATTCAGATGGCAATTAAAGTTACTATGATGATAGCTATTCCATGTGCTGTCGGGCTTGGAGTTTTAAATGGACCAATCAATGGACTGCTTTTTGGTGCAAAATACGGAAAAGGACTTGGTGCAAATATGTTAAGAGTAGGGGCTGTATCTGTTATCTTCTATTGCTTATCGACCCTCACCAATGGAATTCTTCAAGGTATGGGAAAAATGAAAGTTCCAGTAAGACATGCGGCAATATCAGTTGTTGTGAATATTGTTGTTTTGTGGGCGCTATTAAGTTTTACAAACTGCAAAACTTATGGATTGGTATTTGCAACAATGGCATTTTCTTTTGTAATGTGCATTTTAAATGCATTGTCCATTAAAAAATATACAGGTTTTAAACAGGAATTTTCTAAAACCTTTATTAAACCGGGAATTGGTGCAATTATAATGGGGGTTGTAGTTGGTATCGTTCGTTTTGTACTAATGAAAGTTCTTCCATTTGGACGTCTGGGCTTTGCGGTTTGTCTGGTAATTGCAATTCCGGTGGGAGTCATTGTATACTTTGCTGCAATCATTGGAATGAAAGTATTTACGGAAGAAGAACTACGTAATGTGCCAAAAGGACATTTGATTATTAAATTTGCAAAAAAACTAAAATTATTATAAAGGAAATAAAACACGTTTCTAAATTGTAATATTCAGAAAAACGTAAGATTTATTACAATAAATAGTATGTTTTCCCAGATAAAATGGTATTACTAGATAAGGAAAAATAATTGCCAGGACGTTAGATGATGTCCGAAGGGGGATAGTATGATGAAGAAACGTGTTATTTATTTAAGTTTTGTATTAATAAGCCTGTTTGCGATCGTTTTCTTGTCCTTTTTTTATCTGCCGGAATTAATATTAAGGGAACGTATCCATATCAAGATCTATTTAACTGTAAATGGAAAAGAGTGTGATACCATATCGACTTTATTTCTTAGAAGTCAATTTGAGGGGGAAAAGTCAGATAATGAATTTGTTGTAAAAGAAAAAGACGGAGCATACTATTTCGATTTATCTGGAAGAAAGCAGGGGAATTATAATATCAAATTTCAATGCGATTCAGATACTTATCAGGGGAATTTTAAAAAAGTCCCTATTCTTGGAATCAGTTATGACAAATTAAAGAGCTGGTATGTTTCAAATATTGAATGTAATATTGATTTACGAAAAGAAGATGGCAAATGGATTGCAGCCTACGATGTTGATTATACGGAATTGGGACGTGGAAATAAGAATTCCTATATAGTTCGAGATAATAAAGTTCTTATAAACGGAGGCAATTCTCTGATTTGCTTTGGAATATAGTATAGTACAATGGTGTGTGGAAGTGGGTAGAATGAAAATATTTCACTTCCCTTTTTGTATATTTTATATTATTTGGGGGGACACTTAAGCAAAAGGAGTGTTTCTATGAATAAAATTAATCGATTTTTACTTATATATATGCTTGTAATTACAGGCCTTTGCGGATATATGTATTATGTGGCTTTTTACCGGAAAGATATGGAAAAGGAAAAATTAATTCATCAGGTTCAATCTACTATAACTCAACAGGAAAAAGAAGAAAAGAAAATTGAAAAAAAGGCAAAAACAACTTATGGGCTGGATGTAAGAGATGGGAATCTGGTAGTAATCAATAATCAGACAAAAGAAGTATTTGAATATACAGATTTGAAAAAGGATGAACTGCCTCAGGATGTTTTAAAACTTTTAAAGGGGAAAAAAATATTTAGAACCCGTGAAGAAGTGTATCATTTTCTTGAGTCTTGCAGCAGTTAGCATTATAATAAAACGTAATAGACATAAATGGGAGGAAATAAATGAAGTATGATGTAATAATTACAGGTGGAGGTGCATCTGGAATGATGGCTGCGATTTCAGCAGCGTCCAATGGAAACAGAGTGCTTCTTTTAGAACGAATGGATAAGCTGGGGAAAAAAATCCTTGCTACAGGTAATGGAAGATGTAATCTTTCCAATGATCATATGGATCAGATGTCATATCGAGGAAATCTTCCGCATTTTCCATACGGAATGCTAGAGATGTTTGGTCTGCCGGAACTAATCCGTTTTTTTGAATCACTGGGAATGCTGATGACTCAACAGAACGGATATTATTACCCGGCATCTTTTCAGGCTTCCACTGTTGTAGATGTTCTGACTGCCAAAATAAACAGTTTAGCAATTGATGTTATAACAGGGTTTGAGGTCCAAAAAGCAGAGAAAATTAAAGATACATTTTATGTCTATGGCAACGAAAAAACTTTTCAGGGGAAAAATCTGATTCTTGCCACGGGAGGATGTGCCCAGGAGAAGCTTGGAAGCAACGGAAGTGGTTATAAGCTTGCAAAAGGATTTCATCACAGAATCACAGACACCTTTCCTGCACTGGTTGCATTAGAAGGAAAGGGAAATTATTTTTCGTTGATTTCTGGGGTAAGGAATGTGTGCAGACTCAAAGTTTTTGCCAATAACGAATTGATTGCAGAGGAATATGGAGAAGTTCAGTTTACTAAATATGGAATATCAGGGATACCTGTTTTTCAGATCAGTCGGTTTGCCATCGATGCACTGAGGAGGAGAAAAAAGGTTAAAATTTTTCTAGATCTCATGCCGGATCAAATGACCCTGCAGGAAACGGCAAGGCTGTTTTTAAAGAACTGTCAGTATAAGACAGTAGAAGAGTTTTTTCAGGGATTTTTAAATAAGAAGCTGGTTTTTGGCATTTTGAAACGTTTAAATGTCTCACCTGATAAATCTGTAAAGAAAATGACGGAAGATGAGTTTCATCGTATTATAGGAATGATACAGTCGTTTGAAATTGAAATCATCGGTTATAAAGGCTTTGATATGGCTCAGGTTACCGCTGGAGGTGTATCAACAAAGGAAATTATCCAGGGAACTCTGGAATCAAAAATATTGAAAGGACTATATGTAACTGGTGAACTGCTGGATGTAGATGGCACGTGCGGGGGATATAATCTGCAATGGGCATTTACATCCGGATTTATTGCAGGAAGCCAGATAGGAAAAATATGATCAGAATCAATCAGATAAAGCTGCCGGTAAATCATAGTAAGAGGCAGCTGGAACAAAAAATTAAAAAGGTATTACATAATATTCAGATTAAGAGCTGGACTATTCAAAAGAAATCCATTGATGCCAGAAAAAAGGATGCTATTTTATATGTTTATGCTGTTGATGTGGAGATGGGGCATGAACAGGAAACATTATTTTTAAAGAAAAATAAAAATCGAAATATTATCAAGGTTCAGCAAAAAAAATATTGTTTTCCGGTAAATAAAAGAAAAACAAAAAATCCACCTGTAGTGATCGGTATGGGACCTGCAGGTCTTTTTGCAGCTCTTATGCTTGCGCGATCAGGAATGAATCCTGTTGTACTGGAACGAGGACAGTCTGTGGAGCAAAGAACAGCTGATGTGGAACATTTTTGGAAAACAGGAAAGTTAAATACTGAATCAAATGTTCAGTTTGGAGAAGGAGGAGCCGGTACTTTTTCTGATGGAAAACTGAACACACTGGTCAAGGACAAATTTGGAAGAAATCATTTTGTTCTGGAAACATTTGTTGAGTTTGGTGCTCCTGAGGAAATATTATATGAAAACAAACCACATATTGGAACAGATTTATTATGTCATGTTGTTGCCAATATGAGACATGAAATAGAGAGACTGGGAGGACGGGTGCGTTTTGGGGCTAAAGTTTCCGATTTTATAATAGATAAGGATGTTATTAAAGGGGTTATTATAAATGGTCGCGAAAAAGTACCTGCAGATGCTGTCATACTTGCACCAGGACATAGTGCCAGAGATACTTTCTATACTCTTCTGGAAAAGGGAATGAATATGACTGCCAAGGCATTTGCCATGGGTGTCAGAGTAGAGCATCCGAGAGAGATGATCAATCAGTCGCAGTATGGTGATGATTATGAAAGGCATGATCTTCCTACCGCATCTTATAAGCTTACATACCATGCACAAAATGGAAGAAGTGTTTATTCATTTTGTATGTGTCCAGGAGGCTTTGTTGTAAATGCGTCTTCTGAGGAAGGGCATTTAACTGTAAACGGGATGAGTAATCATGATCGTATGGGATCCAATTCCAACAGTGCCATTATTGTGAGTGTTACTCCAGATGATTTTGGTAATAACAGTCCCCTTGCAGGCGTGGAATTTCAGAGAAAATGGGAAGAAAAAGCTTTTCAGGCAGGAAACGGGAAAATACCGGTACAGCTTTTAGAAGATTTTAGAAAAAACAGGATTTCTCAAGAATATGGGGAGATTCTTCCAAATTCCAAAGGAGAAACCATTTTTGCGAATATAAGAGAATGTCTTCCAGAAGAAGTGTCAGAGGCTATCTGTGAGGGTATGGAATATTTTCAGAGGAAGATTCAGGGATTTAACAGAAATGATACTGTTTTATCGGGAATTGAAGCCAGAACTTCTTCACCGGTACGTATGGAAAGATCCAAAGACTATCAAAGTAATATCAGAGGATTATATCCCTGTGGTGAAGGAGCAGGATATGCAGGAGGAATTACTTCTGCAGCAATGGATGGAATAAAGGTTGCAGAAGCATTGGTAAACAGTGTAAAATACCTTTAAATGCAGGTTACAAGGAGAGAAAGATGAACTATCGTGAAAAACTCAGAGATAAAAAACGAATTGTAGTAAAAGTGGGAACTTCTTCTTTAATTCACAAAAGCACTGGAAATATTAATCTGTTTCGTCTGGAAAAACTGGTCAGAGTGCTGACAGATTTACATAATAGTGGGAAAGACGTTATACTTGTTTCTTCCGGGGCAATTGGTGTAGGATTTAAAGCATTGGGATTATCAGGACGACCAGAGTCATTGCCGATGAAACAGGCATGTTCTGCAGTTGGACAGGGGCAGCTGATGATGATTTATCAGAAACTTTTTGCAGAATATAATCAGGGATCTGCACAGATTCTTATTACAAAAGAAACAATGCTTAATGATGAAAGAAGACGCAATGCAAAAAATACATTTGAGCAGCTGCTTAAACTGGGTGTGATTCCAATCGTAAATGAAAATGATACGGTTTCAACTGAAGAAATTGAATTTGGAGATAATGATACATTATCTGCAGTGGTAACAGCTGTGGTACAGGGTGATCTTTTAATTCTTCTAACAGATATAGATGGATTATATACTGACGATCCCCATAAAAATCCGGAGGCAGAATTGATTTCTGAGGTTCCGGTAATCAATGATACAATTGAAAACATGGCAAAAGGAGCAGTGACAAAGGTTGGAACCGGCGGAATGGCTACGAAGATTGCCGCGGCTAATATTGTAACAGATGCCGGAGCAGATATGATCATTTTAAATAGTGACAATTTGAATAATGTAAATAAAGTGATGGCTGGAAATAATCTTGGGACTTTATTCCTGGCTCATAAAAGAGAAGATTTTAATTTTAAGACATATCTGACAGAAAGACCATATTTTAAGAAAGGCTGAGAAATGGACGAGAAGAAAATTCAAAGAATCAATGAATTATATCATTTGGAAAAATCTGTAGGATTAACTGCAGAGCAAAAAAAAGAACAGAAGAAACTGCGGGCAGAATATATTCAGTCTGTTCGTGCTAATTTAAGAGGGCAGTTAAATAATATCAGTATCCAAAATGAAGATGGTACTATTACGCCACTTCGCCCTAAAGGAAAACATTAAGAGGAGGAAAATTATGTTAGAGCAGTTAGGTAAACAGGCAAAAGAAGCAGCAGCGATTCTTGCAATAGCCGGGACACAGGAAAAAAACAGCGTTTTAAAAGAAGTAGCGAAAAGTCTTGTGGAAAATCATGATTATATTCTTTTGGAAAATGCAAAAGATGTAAAAGCTGCAAGAGAAAATGGAATGACAGAAGCGTTAGTTGACCGTCTGACTCTGACGGCAGAACGTATTGCAGGAATGGCAGAAGGACTTCGCCAGGTATCTGATCTGGGAGATCCTATTGGAGCGGTAGAACATATGCAGCGAACTCCAAATGGTCTTCTAATAGGAAAAAAGGTAGTCCCATTGGGGGTTGTAGGTATTATTTATGAATCCAGACCAAACGTTACAGCTGATGCATTTGCCCTTTGCTTTAAAACAGGAAATGCATGTCTGCTTCGCGGAGGCAGTGATGCATTGAATTCTAATCTTGCCATTACAAATGTGATTCAGAAGACACTGGAAATATGTGGAATGCCAAAGTACAGTATTCAGCTTCTTACGGATACCAGCAGGGAAACTGCCACAAAAATGATGCAGTTAAATGAATATCTTGATGTTCTGATTCCAAGAGGTGGAGCCGGGCTTATACAGGCGGTGGTAAAAAACAGCACAGTTCCGGTTATTGAGACTGGAACAGGAAACTGTCATGTTTATGTAGATGAATTTGCACAAAAAGATATGGCGGTAAAAATAATCGTGAATGCTAAAACCCAGAGATTAGGAACATGTAATACATGCGAGTCACTGGTTTTACATAAAAATATTGTTAAGAGTCATGGACCGGCTATTATCGAGGCGTTGCTGGAAAAAGGAGTTCAGATTCGAGGCGACAAAGAGATTTGTGCATTAAATTCATCTGTGATTTCCGCTGTGGAAGAAGACTGGGGAACAGAATATCTGGATGCAATCATTTCAGTTAAGACAGTGAATGATTTTGATGAGGCAATTGCTCATATTAATCATTATAATACCGGACATTCCGAAGCAATTGTGACAGATTCCTACCAGAATGCGCAGGCATTTCTTGAAAAAATTGATGCAGCAGCGGTATATGTCAATGCTTCAACGCGTTTTACCGATGGTTTTGAATTTGGTTTTGGTGCTGAAATCGGAATCAGTACCCAGAAAATACATGCACGCGGACCAATGGGATTAAATGCTTTAACTACAACAAAATTTATTATTTATGGTAATGGACAGATTAGAAAATAAAACTATTGAAAAATTTTTTAAATTGTGTTATATTTCCATATGTGCAAAGGAGTTTTCATGTTTCTAGGTGGAAACTCTTTTTGTTTTGGGAAATAATTCCAAAAAATATGGGATTAAAACCACAATCAGATATCATAAGAAGTTTATCGAAAAGAAAAGAAAATTGTTTGAAATCCAGTACATTTGTTGATTTTCCTTAAGAAAAAACTTATGATATAGTTTAATGGAAAAATAATGAATAAGAAAGGAAGGCTTAAAATGGCATTGTTTACATTTAGCGGTGGAGTTCATCCGGATGATGGAAAAGAATATGCAAAAGATTCACCTATCACCGAATATCTGCCAAAAGGAGATGTTGTTTTACCTGTAGGCCAGCACATTGGCGCCCCTGCGAAACCAATCGTAAACAAGGGTGACAAAGTACTTGTAGGTCAGAAGGTTGCAGAAGCTGGTGGATTTGTATCTGCAAATATTTTCAGCTCTGTTTCAGGAACAGTAAAAGCAATTGAACCGAGAATTACTCCAGCAGGAGCGAAAGTAAACTCAATTGTAATCGAAAATGACGGAGAATTTAAAGAGGTTGCGTTCGAGACAAAACCTTATGAATCCATGTCAAAAGAAGAAGTACTTGGAGCAATCAAAGAAGCAGGAATTGTTGGACTTGGGGGTGCTGGATTCCCTACGCATGTAAAACTTGCTCCAAAAGATCCAGAGGCAATTGAATATATTATCGTAAATGGTGCAGAGTGTGAACCTTATATTACCGGAGATTACCGTATTATGATGGAAACACCTGAATTATTGATCGAAGGATTGAATATTGTCCTGGATATGTTCCCTAAAGCAAAGGGAATTATCGGAATCGAAGATAATAAAAAAGATGCAATTGCAAAAGTAGAAGCACTTGTAAAAGGAGATTCACGTATCAGTGTTGCCTCATTAAAGACAAAATATCCTCAGGGAGCAGAACGTTCTCTGATTTATGCAACAACAGGAAGAAGTATTAATTCAAGTATGCTTCCAGCTGATGCAGGATGTATCGTTGATAACGTTGCAACAATCGTAGCAATTAAAGAAGCAGTTAAAGATGGTAAACCATTATACCAGCGTTTAGTAACTGTAACAGGAGATGCAATTGCAAATCCAAGCAACTTTATGGTTCGTACAGGTACAAATGTCAATGAACTGATTGAAGCTGCCGGTGGATTTAAAGTTCAGCCGGAAAAGATTATCTCCGGAGGACCTATGATGGGTATGGCAATGTTTACTACAGATGTTCCTGCAGTCAAGACATTTTCATCATTCCTTGCACTTTCAAAGGATGAGGTTGCTGCCAATGAGCCAAGTAACTGTATCAGATGTGGCCGCTGTGTCAGAGTCTGTCCACAGAAACTGATGCCAGCAAAATTATCTGTTCTTGCAGACAACAACCAGTTTGATGAATTTGAAAAGCTCTATGGAGCAGAATGTGTAGAATGTGGATGCTGTTCCTACATTTGTCCTGCAAAACGTAATCTTGCACAGTCAATGAAAACAGGACGTAAACAGGTATTAGCAAACCGTAGAAAGAAATAAAGGAGAGATACATATGAGCGAATCATTATATCATGTGTCTGCCAACCCTCATGTAAGAGATAATGGCTCAACACAGAAGATTATGCTGGATGTAATAATTGCATTATTACCCGCTACTATTTTTGGTATCTATATCTTTGGTGTTCCTGCGGCAATTACAATTGCAATTACGGTTGTTACTTGTGTTGTAGCAGAATATGCATACCAGAAACTTATGAAACAGCCGGTGACTATCAGTGATCTTAGTGCTGTTCTTACCGGATTATTACTTGCGTTAAACCTGCCTGCAGAAGTTCCTTTCTGGCTTCCAATCTTAGGTGGTATTTTTGCAATCATTGTCGTAAAACAGCTTTTCGGTGGCTTAGGACAGAATTTCATGAACCCTGCACTTGGTGCAAGATGTTTCCTGATGATTTCCTTTGCTGCAAGAATGACAACATTTACATATGATGGTGTGACAACAGCAACACCTATGGCAGCATTAAAAGCAGGAAAAACTGTAGACGTATTAAAATTATTTGAAGGGTTCATTCCAGGTACTATTGGAGAGACTTCTGCAATACTGCTGATTATTGGAGGAATTTATCTTGTTATCCGTAAAGTTATTTCTCCAATCATTCCATGTGTCTATATCGCAACAGTAGCAGTGTTTGTGGCGCTGTTTGGAGGACATGGACTGGATATTAACTTTATTGCTTCTCACTTATTTGGTGGAGGACTTATGTTAGGTGCTATCTTTATGGCAACAGACTACGTAACATCCCCGATTACAGATAAGGGAAAAGTAATCTATGCATTACTTCTCGGTATTCTTACCGGAACATTCCGTCTGTTTGGACCAATGTCTGAAGGAGTATCATATTCCATCATTATTGCGAACTTACTTGTTCCGTTGATTGAGAAAGTAACCGTTCCTACTCCATTTGGAATCGTTAAAGCAAAAGGAGGTAAGAGCAATGAATAAGAATCTGATTACAGATTGTATCAAATTATGTGTTATCACTCTGATTGCCGGTCTCCTTCTTGGATTTGTATATAACATTACAAAAGCTCCGATTGCAGCCCAGGAAGAAAAGACAAAACAGGAAGCTTATAAAGCAGTATTTGCTGATGCAGCAAAATTTGAAAATGTGAAGTTAGATCAGAAAGAAGTTGCGAAAGTATTAAAAGCAAATGATCTTGGTCAGAACACAATCAGTGAAGCAGCAAAAGCAGTAGACAGCAATGGAAAAGAACTTGGTTATGTATTTTCTGTCACAAATCCGGAAGGATATGGCGGAAATGTATCATTATCTGTTGGTGTTCGTAATGATGGAACAGTAAATGGATATGAAACATTATCTATTAGTGAAACAGCCGGACTTGGTATGAAAGCTACAGAAGATGAGTTCAAAAGTAATTTCAAAAATAAAAAAGCAGATAAATTTGAAGTTGTAAAAGATGGTTCTGGAAAAAATGATGATGCAAAAGTTGATGCTATCAGTGGTGCAACAATTACAAGCCGTGCTGTAACAAGCGGTGTCAACAGCTGTGTTGCATATGCAAAGAGCCTGAAGGGAGGTAAGTAAGATGAAACCAAATCCAATAGAACGTTTGATTAATGGTATCGTAAAAGAAAACCCAACCTTCGTATTAATGTTAGGTATGTGTCCGACACTTGCTGTAACAACATCAGCAATCAATGGTGCAGGAATGGGCTTATCAACAACAGCTGTATTAATGTTTTCCAATCTGATTATTTCAGCATTAAGAAATATAATTCCAGACAGAGTCAGAATTCCAGGATATATTGTTGTTATCGCTTCCCTGGTAACAATTGTTCAGTTTTTACTTCAGGGTTATGTGCCATCTGTAAATGCAGCATTGGGACTTTACATTCCTCTGATCGTAGTTAACTGTATCATCCTTGGACGTGCTGAATCATTTGCAGCAAAAAATGGTCCTATTGTATCATTTTTTGATGGACTTGGAATGGGACTTGGTTTTACTATTGCATTGACATTAATCGGTGCTTTCCGTGAATTACTGGGAGCAGGACAGATTTTTGGAATGCAGGTTATGCCAGCATCCTATGAACCAATTACAATCTTTATTCTTGCTCCAGGAGCATTCTTTGTATTAGCTTGTCTGGTTGCAGCTCAGAATAAGATCAGAAGTAAAAAACCTGGAAAGAAAGCACCTGCATCTACAGGATGTGGAGATTGTGCCAACTGTGGAAATAGTGCATGTGGCTCCAGAAGCTTTTTTGATACAACAGTCGATGATAAATAAGGAGGATTATTATGAAGGATTTATTGTTAATTGCCATTGGGTCCGCCCTGGTAAATAACGTCGTATTAAGCCAGTTCCTTGGTTTGTGTCCTTTCCTTGGAGTTTCTAAAAAAGTTGAAACTGCTGGCGGAATGGGTGCAGCGGTCATCTTCGTTATTACCATCGCATCAGCCGTAACTAATTTAATTTATTCGTTTATTTTAGTTCCAACAGGACTGGAATATCTGCAGACTATCGTATTTATTCTGGTAATTGCAGCATTAGTACAGTTCGTAGAATTAGTATTGAAAAAATCCATGCCGGCATTGTATGAAGCATTGGGAGTATATCTTCCTCTGATTACAACAAACTGTGCTGTACTTGGTGTGGCTTTAACTAATGTGCAGAACAGCTATAGTTTTGTTACCAGTGTTGTAAATGGTATTGGTACTTCCATTGGATTTACCGTTGCTATCGTAATCCTGGCTGGTATTCGTGAAAGAATGGAACATAATAATATACCGGAATCTTTTAAAGGAATGCCAATTACTCTTGTAACTGCAGGGTTGATGGCAATTGCTTTCTTTGGATTCTCAGGAATCATATAGGAGGTAGTAGGAATGGACGTTACAGCAATTATTCTTGCGGCCGTCGTTGTAGGAGGAACTGGACTGGTAATTGCCATCTTACTTGGAATTGCCTCTGAGAAATTTAAAGTTCCTGTTGACGAAAAAGAAGTCGCAATCAGAGCAGAACTTCCTGGAAACAACTGTGGTGGATGTGGCTATGCAGGTTGTGATGGCCTTGCAAAAGCAATCGCAAATGGTGAAGCACCGGTTAACGGATGTCCTGTTGGTGGACCAGCAGCTGCAGAAAAAATCAGTGCAATCATGGGAGTTGAAGCAGGAGAATTTGTAAAGAAAGTGGCATTTGTAAAATGTGCCGGAACTTGTGAAAAAGCAGCTGATAAATATAAGTATAGTGGAACACAGAGCTGTATTGAAGCTATGACAGTGCCAGGTGCGGGACCAAAAGCCTGCGAATATGGATGTCTTGGTTTTGGAAGCTGTGCAAATGTTTGCCCGGAAGATGCAATTTCTATTGTAAACGGAATTGCTTATATTGACAAAGAAGCATGTGTTGCATGTGGTAAATGTACAGAAATCTGTCCGAAAGGATTGATTGAGCTTGTACCATATGATAAAAAATGTAAAGTACAATGTAGTTCTAAAGACTTTGGAAAAGCCGTTATGTCTGTATGTAAGGCCGGATGTATCGGTTGTAAAGCCTGTGAAAAGGCTTGTAAACTGGGAGCTATTACCGTTGAAAATAATATTGCCAAGATCGATTATGACAAATGTGTTGGATGCGGATTATGTGCAAATAAATGTCCAAAGGGCATTATTACAGGAAAAAAAGAAGTTAAGAAAGAAGCCTAGACTTTTGAGATGTCTGGGTGCACAAGACAGGGAGAATTTTCTTCCTGTCTTTTTGTATAAGATGCTTTGGTTTTGAATATAAATGAAAAAAAGGTGTTTTTATGAATTTTCTTGAGCTGCGGCAAAAGGATGTAATCAATTGTAAGACTGGAGAAAGACTTGGTTTTGTGATTGATCTGGAATTTGAGCTTGAAAACGGATGTATATGCTTTTTAATTGTTCCAAAAGCGGAAAAACTAATCCGTTGCTTTGGAAAAAATCAGATATATAGAATACCATATAAAAAAATTGTCAAAATTGGGCATGATACAATTCTTGTAGATATAAATGAAAAAGAATGTTTGAAGTAGAATATAAAAAATGTTATACTGCAAGCAAAAGAAACGGAGGTAGCGAAAGATGAAGTGTCCATATTGTGGAAGTGAAAGTTCCAGAGTTATTGATTCAAGACCAGCGGACGATAATAATGCCATTCGTCGGAGAAGACAATGTGATGACTGCAGTAAACGTTTTACCACATATGAAAAGATTGAAACAGAGCCATTATCAGTAATCAAAAAGGATAAAACAAGGCAGTTATATGATAGAAACAAGATACGTCATGGAATTGTTCAGTCATGTCATAAATTACCTATTTCCATGGCTCAGATTGATCAGGCAGTGGATGAGATTGAGACAAAGATTTTTAACCTGGGATTCAGGGAAGTTGAAACATCTCTTATAGGAGAAATTGTCATGGACAAAATCAAAGATCTGGATGAAGTGGCATATGTGCGTTTTGCTGCAATCTATCGCGAATTTAAAGATGTAAATACTTTTATGAATGAATTAAAGAAGCTCTTGAAATAATTTCCAATTATGGTATGATAATCCTATCATTTTGGAAAACCTTCCTGAGAAGAAGGAGTCAGTTATGATTTATCAGGAAGTGCAAAGTGGCATTGTTTCAGGTGTCACGGGACATTTAATTCATGTAGAAGTTGAAATCAGAAATGGTCTTCCCTATTTTACTATGGTAGGCTATTTATCCAAGGAAGCCGCAGAGGCAAGAGAGCGAGTTGCCTCTGCACTTCGATCTATCGGGCATCCATTGCCATCTATGAAAATCACAGTTAATTTATCCCCTGCAAATATCAGAAAAAGCGGCACAGCATTTGATTTTCCTATTGCTGTAGCCTTTTTAGCATGTCTGGGCTTAATACCATCCGATCAATTACATAACTTTTGTGTGCTTGGAGAACTGGGTCTTAATGGGAGAATTCATGGTGTTGGAAATTGTCTTCCCATTATTTTAGAAGCAAGGAAGCAGGGAATAAAGAAATTTTTTGTTGCAGAAGATGATCGAGATTCTCTGGATTCCATTGAAGGAATTGAAATATTTTATATGAAAACTCTGGAAAATGTCATAGACTTTTTTCATGGAAAACTTAAAAAGAATCATTTCAAAAGAAAGATAGAATGGGAGAACAGAGAGTATCCTGAAGACTATATTGATATAAAAGGTCAGGAACATTTAAAACGTGCCATTGAGATCGCAGTGACCGGAAAACATCATATGTTAATTGCAGGGTCACCAGGTTCAGGCAAGACAATGGCAGTAAAAAGAATTCCTTCTATATTATATCCATTAACAGATGATGAGAGATTGGAAGTACAAAGTATATATGATGCAACAGGTGTTCCAAGGAATATCATGGATACAGACAGGCCTTTTCGAATTCCACATTCATCTATTTCTAAGGCTGCTTTTACAGGAGGAGGGAAAAATCCAAAGGCAGGAGAAATTACACTTGCGCATCTGGGAATTTTATTTTTAGATGAAATGATGGATTTTCGGACTGAATGTCTGGAAGCTTTAAAGCAGCCATTGGAAGATAATGAGATTATTATGAATCGTCTTGGGAAAAACTACATATTTCCAGCGGATTTTCAATTAATTGGTATCATGAATCCGTGTCCTTGCGGATATGGACTGGAAGAAGGAAAATGCAGGTGTTCTTACTACGAAAAACGGAGATATCTGAAGAAATTATCAGGGCCTCTTCTGGATAGGTTTGATATGATATTATCTGCAGTGGAAGAAAAGACAGCTATAGAAATTAATCAAAGTGAATCATCGAAAACCATAAAGAACAGAATTGTTGAAAATGTAAATAAAGAGAAACAGCTGCTAAGAAAAACAGGATATTCTTTTTTTAGTGAAATAAAAGCTTTTGATATGAAGAAACTATGTAATATATCAAAAGATGGAGAAGCTCTGATTTGTAATATTTACAAAGATGGAAAGATTTCTAAGAGGGGTGTTGACAAAATAAAAAAGTTATCAATGACCATTGCACTTATGGATGACCAGGAACAAATTCAGCCATATCATATCATAGAGGCTTTATCTTATCGAAATGATAGCTTTTTAAAAGAGGTGCTTGGCGATGACAGATAAATTATATTGGTATTGGTTTTCAGCTTTGTCTGGTATCAGTTCCGTAAAACAGCATCAGCTCATGGAGATTTTCTGTCATCCCAGAGAATTATTTTTGGTAAAACCTAATATAATAGAAGAAAAGTTTTCAAAAAGCCAACTGGAGACATTTATAAAAACAAGAAATATATCTTTTATTCAAGAACAATATGAGCAATTAGAAAAACAGGAAATTATATGTACTATGTTTCAGGAAGCGACATACCCGTCGCGTCTAAAAAAAATCTACGATTTTCCTTATGTATTTTTTCAAAAAGGACAACCTTATAAAGAAAAGTCTCTTAATATAGCAATCGTTGGTACAAGGTTTCCTACATCTTATGGAATAGAAATTGCCAGGAGATTTGCTAAGGAGCTGGCATCTTATAACGTTGGGGTCATAAGTGGACTTGCAAAGGGAATCGATGGAGCAGCTCATAGAGGAGCAATGTCTCAAACCGGAATGACAACAGGTATTCTTGGGTGTGGAATTGATAAAATTTATCCAAAAGATAATTATCAGTTATTTCATGAAATGTATTTAACCCAAACAGTCCTATCAGAATATCCACCTGGAGTACCTCCATATTCATGGAATTTTCCAAAAAGGAACAGACTGATCAGTGGATTAAGTGACGGAGTTGTTGTTGTAGAAGCTGAGAAAAAAAGCGGTTCATTGATTACAGCAGACTGTGGACTGGAACAAAATAAAGAGATATTTGCAGTGCCGGGACCGGTTACACAAAAAAAGCATGAGGGTTGTCATAGATTGATAAAAGAAGGTGCAAAGCTAACAGAATCTGTTGAAGATATTCTGACAGAATTCCCGGATTTCACAAAATATTCAGGAAATTTCAGTCAATTTATGGGAAAATGTCTTGCGGTTACAGAAAAAAAGGTGTATGATGTGTTAGATTTGTATCCGAAACATTTAAATGAAATCGTATATTTATCAGGGCTATCATTTGAAAAAACCCTGGAAGTATTGTTTCATTTGGAATCGGATGGCTATGTGAAACAGGTACACCATAATATATATATAAGATGTGAGATGCCAACTGTTTAGAAGGAGGCATTCTTGAATAAAAATCTTAGCAAGGGGTAAGTATAATATGCCAAAATATCTAGTAATCGTTGAATCACCAGCGAAAGCAAAAACAATTAAAAAATTTCTTGGTAAGAATTACGAGGTAATTGCATCAAACGGACATGTCAGGGATCTTCCGAAAAGTACCTTGGGAATTGATCTGGAAAATGATTTTGAACCAAAGTATATTACCATCAGAGGAAAGGGAGAGGTACTGGCAACTCTTCGTAAAGCGGTGAAAAAAGCTGATAAAGTTTATCTTGCAACTGACCCGGACCGTGAGGGAGAGGCTATTTCCTGGCATTTATATCATGCATTAAAGCTTGAGAATAAAAACTGCAGTAGAATTACCTTTAATGAAATAACAAAAAATGCAGTAAAAGATTCTATCAAACATGCCCGAGAGATTGATATGAATCTTGTAGATGCCCAGCAGGCGAGAAGAGTATTGGACCGTATTGTTGGATATCAAATCAGTCCTATTTTATGGGCTAAGATCAAAAGGGGGCTCAGTGCAGGAAGAGTGCAGTCTGTAGCACTTCGTTTGATTTGTGACCGGGAAGAAGAAATCAGTCTTTTTATTCCTCAGGAATACTGGTCATTGGATGCTTTACTGGATATGAAAGGCAGTAAAAAACCTTTAGTTGCAAAATTTACAGGAACAAAGGATAAGAAGCTTGAGATACACAGTAAAGAAGAACTTGATAGAATTCTGAATGACCTGAACGGAAAAGATTTCAAGGTGGATTCGGTCAAAGTCACTGAACGTTTAAAGAAAAATCCTCTTCCTTTCACTACAAGTACTTTACAGCAGGATGCTTCCAGCAAGTTGAATTTTCCAACTCAGAAGACCATGAGGATTGCTCAGCAGCTGTATGAAGGTATAGACATTAAAGGAAAAGGAACCGTTGGTCTTATAACTTATCTTCGTACAGATTCCACACGTATTTCTGAAGAAGCAGATACCAATGCAAAAGAGTATATAGCAAAAACATATGGTGAAGCATATGTTGGTAATGGAAATATATCTAAGAAAAACGATAAAAAGGTTCAGGATGCCCATGAAGCTATCCGTCCAACCTATATGGAGAATTCTCCTGCAAGTATAAAAGATCAGCTGTCCAGAGATCAGTTTCGTCTGTATCAGCTGATTTGGAACCGATTTATTGCAAGCCGTATGGCACCTGCAAAGTATGAAAATACTTCAGTAAAAATCAGTGCAGGTGAATATCGTTTTTCAGCATCAGCTTCAAAAATTGTTTTTGATGGATATTTATCTGTTTATAATATAAATAATGAGAAATCTGAAGGAAATGTTATGTTAAAATCCATTGATGAAGATACACAGCTGTCATTAAATGATTTTGAAAGCAAGCAGCATTTTACTCAGCCGCCAGCACATTATACAGAAGCTTCCCTGGTTAAAACTTTAGAAGAACTGGGAATCGGTCGTCCAAGTACCTATGCACCAACTATTTCAACCATTGTTGCAAGACGTTATGTTGTAAAAGAAAAGAAAAATCTTTATGTAACAGAACTTGGAGAAGCCGTAAACTCAATGATGAAAAAAGCATTTTCTTCGATTGTAGATGTGAATTTTACGGCAATGATGGAAGGCCTTCTTGACATGGTAGAAGAAGGAAAAGTTCATTGGAAATCTATTATTGAGAACTTCTACCCTGATTTTAACATTGCTGTAAAAAATGCAGAGAAAGAACTGGAAAAAGTTGATATTGCAGATGAAGTTACAGATGTTATCTGTGATCAGTGCGGAAGAAACATGGTAGTAAAATATGGTCCATATGGTAAATTTCTTGCCTGCCCGGGATTTCCTGAATGCAGAAATACAAAACCGCATTTTGAAAAAGTAGGAGTACCATGCCCGATCTGTGGCGGTGAAGTTGTTCTAAAGAAAACGAAAAAAGGCCGCAAATATTATGGATGCGAAAATAATCCGGAATGTGATTTTATCTCATGGCAGAAGCCATCTACTGTAAAATGTGAGCGTTGTGGAAGTTATATGATTGAAAAAGGCAAGAAGCTTGTTTGTTCAAACAAAGAATGTGGTTATGTATGTAACCGTCCAGATGAAGAAGAGGTTTCTAAAGAAGTTTCCGCCAAATAAGGAGAGTATATAAAATGAGTAGTATACAGTTATTAGATAAAACAAGAAAAATCAATAAACTGTTGCATAACAATAATTCCCAAAAAGTGGTTTTTAACGACATTTGTAAAGTGCTGACAGAAGTTATGGATTCCAATGTTCTTGTAATCAGTAAAAAAGGGAAAATTCTTGGAAAAAACGAGGAACCTCATATTGAGGTGCTTCATCAGCTGATTTCAGGAAATGTAAAGGATTATGTGGATCATTATCTGAATGAGAGACTGCTGACAATTCTATCAACAAATGAAAATGTCAGCTTGTCAACTCTGGGCTTTGAATCAGATATTGATGATTATTTTGCAATCATTGCTCCAATTGATATTGCAGGAGAAAGATTTGGTACATTGTTTATGTATCGCCAGAATAAACAGTATTCTATTGATGATATTATTCTTGCAGAATATGGAACAACCGTGGTTGGACTTGAGATGCTTCGTTCCGTCAGTGAGGAGATGGAAATGGAGCGCAGAAAGAAACATATTGTTGATTCAGCAATCAGTACTTTATCTTTTACAGAACATAAAGCAGTCATACATATTTTAGAAGAGCTGGATGGAAATGAAGGTATTCTGGTGGCAAGTAAGATTGCGGACCGGTTTGGAATTACAAGATCTGTTGTAGTTAATGCACTGCGTAAACTTGAAAGTGCCGGTGTTATTGAGACAAGATCTTCTGGAATGAAAGGAACATACATAAAGGTAACCAATGATTTCGTATTTGATGAAATCACAAAACAAAGATAATGATGTTATCAGACAGGAAAATACTTGCAATTAAGCAGAAGGTCTGATATACTGTCATAGGTAAAAATAAACACGCTGTTGGAATTTCGGTAAGTGCCGACAGGTTTGCCGAAACGATGAAAGCAGCGGAAGCACAAACTAAAGGAGATTTTATAATGAGCGTAATTTCAATGAAACAGTTACTTGAAGCAGGTGTTCATTTCGGACATCAGACAAGAAGATGGAACCCTAAAATGGCACCATACATCTACACAGAACGTAACGGAATCCATATCATCGATTTACAGAAATCTGTTGGAATGGTTGACGATGCATACAATGCAGTAAAAGACTGTGTAGCTCAGGGTGGAAAAATTCTGTTTGTAGGTACAAAAAAACAGGCACAGGATTCTATCCAGGCAGAAGCTGAACGTTGTGGAATGTTCTACGTTAACAACAGATGGTTAGGTGGAATGATGACCAACTTCAAGACAATTGAATCAAGAATTGCAAGACTTAAGAAAATCAAAGAAATGGAAGAAGACGGAACATTTGATGTACTTCCAAAGAAAGAAGTTTTAGAACTTAACAAAGAAAAAGACAAATTACAGAAGAACTTAGGCGGAATCGAAGAAATGGGTGGACTTCCAGACATGATCTTTGTTGTAGACCCTAAGAAAGAAAGTATCTGTGTTCAGGAAGCACATACTTTAGGAATTCCTCTTGTTGGAATCGCAGATACAAACAGCGATCCTGAAGAATTAGATTATATCATCCCAGGAAATGATGATGCTATTCGTGCAGTAAAACTGATTACATCTGCAATGGCTGATGCTGTTATTGAAGCTAACCAGGGAATTGATGCTGAAGCTGAAGAAGCTGCAGAAGAAGAATAATTTTAATTTGTTTAGGAGGAAGAAATCATGGCTATTACAGCAGCAATGGTAAAAGAATTAAGAGAAATGACCGGTGCAGGTATGATGGATTGTAAGAAAGCTCTTACAAAAACAGAAGGAGATATGGATGCAGCGGTAGAATTTTTAAGAGAAAACGGTCTTGCTAAAGCAGCTAAAAAAGCTGGACGTATTGCAGCAGAAGGATTAGTTGCAGTTGCAATGTCTGATGATGCAAAAGAAGCAGCAATTGTTGAAGTTAACTCTGAAACAGACTTTGTTGCTAAGAACGAAACATTCCAGGCATATGTTGCAGAAGTTGCAGATCAGGCTCTTACAACTGGTGCAGCAGATCTTGAAGGATTCATGGCAGAAGAATCTAAAGCAGAAGCTGGAAAAACTGTAAAAGAAGCATTAGACGGAAAAATCGCTGTAATTGGTGAAAACTTAAATATCCGCAGATTCAGCAAAGTTGCAGCTGAAGATGGATTTGTTGCTTCTTATATTCACGCTGGTGGAAAAATTGGTGTATTAGTTGAAGTTGCTACAGATGTAGTAAATGACGAAATCAAAGAAATGGGTAAAAACGTTGCAATGCAGGTTGCAGCTATTGCTCCTAAATACACAAGCAGAGATGAAGTTTCTAAAGACTATATCGATCATGAAACAGAAATCTTAAAAGTTCAGGCTATGAATGAAAACCCAGACAAACCAGAAAACATCATCGAAAAGATGATCATTGGTCGTCTGAACAAAGAATTAAAAGAAGTATGTCTTTTAGATCAGGTTTACGTTAAAGCAGAAGATGGAAAACAGGCTGTTGGAAAATATGTACAGCAGGTTGCTAAAGCTAACAATGCTAACGTAACAATCAAAGGATTCGTTCGTTTCGAAACAGGTGAAGGAATCGAAAAGAAAGAAGAAAACTTCGCTGAAGAAGTTGCAAAACAGATGCAGTAACTCATAAATATATATAATTTTATGTATATATCGTAGAAACCACGTATTTAAGCCATTTTTAAAGCTTTTTAATCAATATATGGCATATACGATGCTATCATAAACTATCATATATTATCATAAGTTATTGATCACTTTTTGGTCAAATTTTGGTCAGTGTTTTTGGTCAAATCTAAAAATGGTACCCTTCTGCAAAGTTGACCAAAAATGTAACTTTCAAATATAATTATAATAAACTTATGTATTTCATTAACTAAATATTATATTTAACTATTAAGGTAGATACTGATTGTGTCTGCCTTAATTTTTTTTGCCCATTGTTAATCTAAAACATACAAAT
The DNA here is from genome assembly GCF_018982945.1 of Anaerostipes faecalis. Lineage (GTDB taxonomy): Bacteria > Bacillota > Clostridia > Lachnospirales > Lachnospiraceae > Anaerostipes > Anaerostipes faecalis. Next base: position 602,905 of record NZ_JABRXE010000001.1, read on the forward strand.
ATCAACTAAAAATAAAATCGTAAAAAATGGGATAAGAGATAAAAGGGGTTTGCGTGATACTATGTTGATTTAAGACGGCACGAAGGGCAGATGCATTTTCCTGACGCTCTTCGTTTGCGTGATACTATGTTGATTTAAGACCAAACAGAGGAAGATAATAGGGTTTAAATTTTGTATAGATTTTACAATAATAGACATTAGATTATACAGTACAGTGGTAATATATAAAAGAATTTTTATATCATGGTCAGTCTATACGCTGGAAAAATTAAAGTGGAGGCAAAATAGGTGGGAAAAAATCAAAACAAGAAAGATAAACTTACAAAGCTTGAAATATCCTGGATATTATATGATGTTGGAAATTCGGCATTTACAATGCTGGCTTGCGCACTGATACCGATTTGGTTTAAGAAATTAGCAATGGGTAATGGGAATGGTCAGATAACATCGGATCAGGCAACAGCATATTGGGCACTTATTGCATCGGCAGTGACGATTATTACGGCAATACTTGGACCGATACTTGGAGCTTTTATGGATTTTAAGGGTAAGAAAAAGAAATTCTTTGTAGCTTCAGTTGCTATCGGTGCGGTGACATGTTTGTTAACAGGGTTTGTCACATCATGGATTATGTTTGCTGCTGTCTATGTGATAAGTAGAATTGCTTATTCTATATCACTGTTGGTATATGATGCAATGCTTGGAGATGTTACTACGGAGGATCGTCTGGATGTTGTCTCAACCTACGGATTTGGATGGGGATATCTTGGATCGTGTATCCCGTTTTTGATTGCTTTGGCAGCTTATATTATGGGACCTGATATACTTGATATTATTTCAAACGGTCTGTCTATGTTAATAGGCTTTGGAATTACAGCAATATGGCGGTTTGTTGTAACCATCCATTGATAAAAAATTATCGTCAGATTCATTATACGGAAAGGGAAAAAGGCGTTGTAAAAAATGCTCTTTCAAGAGTTGGAAACACCATTCAAAACATATGTTTTGAAGATAAAAAGGTTCTATTTTTTCTTATTGCATTTTTCTTATATATTGACGGTGTTGAAACAATTATAGATAATTGCGTAAATATTGGAACAGATCTGGGATTGGACACAGTGGGTCAAGTAGTAATGCTTGTTGGAACACAGATAGTTGCATTTTCTTTTTCCATGTTATTTGTAAGACTGACTCAAAAATACAAAACAGTAACACTTATTAAGATTTGCATTCTTGGATATTTATGCATATGTTTATATGCACTTACTTTACACAGTTTAATCGGATTTGCAATACTTGCTTTGTCAGTAGGTATGTTTCAAGGATCAATACAGGCCTTATCAAGAAGCTATTATACAAAAATAATACCTGCAGATAAATCAGGGGAATATTTTGGTATTTATGATATTTTTTCCAAAGGGGCTTCGTTCCTTGGTTCGGCCGTTTTGGGTTTTGTAAAGTTAGTAGGAGGCACTATAAATATTGCTGTTGCTTCGCTGGCAGTATTTTTTATTTTAGGATATGTATTTATGCAGATTACAGAGAAAACTCCAGGAAAGAAAACTAGTATATAAGGAGATGATGGTTTTATGAAAATCTGGGCACATAGAGGTTGTAGTTTACGTTATCCGGAGAATACATTACTTGCTTTTGAAAAAGCGGCTAATCTGGATGGACTTGAAGGAATAGAACTTGATGTGATGTCCAAAGACGGAGGGTTAGTCATTATACATGATGAACAACTGGATAGAACAACGGATGGAACTGGGTTTGTAAAAGACTATACGCTGTCGGAATTAAAGAAATTTCATATTAAAACGATAAATAATGAATTATCTGAAACAATTCCAACATTAAATGAGGTTATGGAGCTGTTACAGAAAAAAAGAGTAAAACTTAATATAGAGCTAAAAAACAGTAAAGTCATGTATCACGGAATGGAAGAGAAGATCATTAATGTTATTAATAAATATGGATTTGAAGATCGAGTCGTATACTCTAGTTTTTATGCAAAGTCCCTTGAACAGATTAGAAAACTGCTTCCTAAAGCAGAGATTGGAATCTTGGATACAAAAGCATCAGATTGTATCTATAAAATGAACGGTAAATGCGGGGCCAATGCAATTCATCCATATGCCGGTGCCATAGATTTAGATAGAAAAGATCTTGAGGATATCAATGTAAGAGCATGGCTGACGGAAGATTTGTATCCGGAAAAACAGACAGGGAAAGTAATAGAGATAAGAAAACTAGAGGAGGCTGGTATTACAGATGTTTTTCTGAATGAGCCAGAGATGTATTTGTAATGAGTGATTTTGAAAAGAAAATGGAAAAAGTGGTGTATCCATACATTATAAAGCGGTGTGAGGAGCAATATTTTTATAATGCTGATAGATCACATCTCAGATATAAGCATTATAAAGTCGAGTTTTCGCATAGGAGCATACTTGTGATTCATGGATTTAGTGAATTTCTTGAAAAATACGATGAGATCAGTTATTCCTTTATGAAAGCAAGATGACAGAAAGACAGAGATATTATTATGAGAAGAGATTGGATGATACATTGTTTCAGACATGGGGTGCATCCTATGGATGGATAAAAGCTGCCGGAGAAAATACAAGAGATATTACATTCATATCTAGATTAAGAGTAAAAATGTTAATACTTATTGCTGAGTGTGATGATATGGTTGTACCAAAAGAAACAATGAAATATGCAATACGACAGGATAACACAAAATATGTATTGTTTCATGAGGGAAAGCATGAATTGTTTAATGATACGGAAGAAACTATTGAAAAATTTTGGAATGAAATATTAGGGTTTCTAGAACAAGAATAAAAAAGGAGAGGTATAGCATATTGATTTTATAGTTGTGAGATGAATTGTACAATATACAAGAGAATACTTAATCTTATACAAGGGCTGTGATATACTACATATAGAAAAAGGATGAGGGATGTTATTGTGGAATTAAGTATGCAGGAAGAGGCAAAATTAAAATATGAGGAATACATGGAGGCAGGACTGAAAATGTTTCCACCTTTTAAAGGGTATGGAATAAAGACTATACAGTTTGCTATTGATGAGCTGGAGCTTTACCGGATTCATTTCATGTGCCAATGTGATATGTTTACTTCGGATTTTTTTAATGAAAGGGTGGAGATAGAAAAAATTTTGCCTTATGTCAGAGATAGCTTGGAGTTAAATAATCAGGATGCCAGGTGGCTTATTACCAATATGGTAATCTATACACTTGGAATCGGCTCTCTTTTGGTAAATAGCACCTGTATTATGTCTGTTGAAGAAATAAGCAGGAGCCTGGGCAGTGTGTGCAGAGGACTGATGATGCAGCTAAAGGCTCCAGAGGATGAACGTGTGGAAACCATACCGGATCAAAACATAAAGGAATTAGGAAGGATTGAAGAGTATGTTAAAGGAAAGAAAAACATGATCATTGGTTATAATGCTGACAGGGAAATGTTTCAAATACGTCTCGATGCTGTATTGTACTTTGAAGCAGTGGGAGAAAAAGTTTTTGCTTATACGAAGCAGCATGTGTATGAGATCAGGCAGCGACTTTACCAGGTAGAGGAACAAGTAAAACCGTTTGCATTTATCAGGGCATCAAAATCATTGCTGGTAAGTATAAAAAAGATTTCATCTGTGATACCGGAATCGGGTGGAAGAGGCAGATTAAGAATGATGAATGGAGAGACTATTATAGCCAGTCGAGCATATTACAAAGAAATAATAGATACATTAAAGGATCCTGTGTTGTAATGCAGGATCTTTTTTTGCATGTTATCGTACGTATCATGCATCTCATCGTCACTTTATAGAAACAGGATAGGAATCGTGTTATTGTTACCATAATGATAAATTATACAAAGGAGACAAAATATGAAAGATTTTTTTATGGCAGCATATCCATGGATTATCACCGGACTCTGTGTTGTGGTGATGGCAGCTCAGATGATCAGAAAGAGAAGCAAGATTGAATTTGGAGGAAATGACAATGCCTGAATATATTCTCAAAAGGAGAGTATCATGGAAGCCGCTTCTCATTGGTGCCATTGGATTTATTGTATCCGCAAGAGTGCTGGAGCTTGACGTTCATATGTTTTGCATTGTATTAGATACACCGGTTTCACGTTTTATAGTAGAGGCGTCGTGGCAACGCCTATGAGAATACGTATGGCTTAATTGCCATGCGCTGTTCTCATGAAGCCCCCACTTCTATAAGTGGGGGTAGTTCACGTGATAGAAAGAATCCTGTGTATGGCGATACATATCTCATTGACATTAATTGTTTTTTATGGAATCAAAGAAAAGATAAGGGCTAAATGGCATAAAGAGCCGTTCTACCCTTATTTACTTTCCTGCATGGATCATATGGCATATCTAGTGCTGATACTGCCAGGAGCTTTTTTATTAATTATTTTTATCTGAAATCTGCTCCATTGCTTTTCTAAACTGGAAAAAGAACAAAATTGCAGTAAAGGTAACAGCAATGGCATCTGCAATAGGTTCAGCCATATATACGGCAATTGTTTGATTGGCTGTATATAAGTGTGGCATCAGATAAATAAGCGGAAGCAAAAGGATGAATTTTCTTGTTACTGCTACAATAATTGATGCTTTTGCATTTCCAAGAGAAGTAAAAGTCATCTGACATGCAATCTGGATACCAAATAGGAACATAGATGCCACATAGATTCTGAGAGCAGTTTTTGTAAATACAATTAAAGCTGGGTCAGAGGTAAACATGGATACAAAAACCTGAGGGAACAGCATAATGCACAGCCAGAGTAAAGTGGAATAAATCAAACTGGATTTTAGAAGCATATGATAGGTCCCTTTTACACGGTCTTTATTTTTTGCTCCATAGTTGTAGCTCATAATAGGCTGGGCACCCTGTCCAAGACCCTGAAGAGGTAGCATTGCAAATTGCATAACACTGGTTAAAATCGTCATGGCACCAACGGCAATGTCACCGCCATATTTTAATAGAGAAGAATTAAAGCAGACGGAGATAACACTTTCGCTGGCCTGCATAATAAAGGTGGCAAGACCAAGGGCAAGACAAGGAAGGATGATTTTTGCACGTAATCGGAGATTCGCTTTCCGGATCTTTAAAATTGTTTTTTTGCCTGACAGGAAAGAAACAACCCAGATACAGGAAATTGCCTGGGAGGTAATCGTTGCCAGTGCTGCACCACGCACACCCAGATGGAATCCATAGATGAAAATAGGATCTAGGATGATATTGCAAATTGCTCCGATCAGTACAGAAAGCATACCGGTTTTTGCAAACCCCTGTGTGGTAATAAAAGCATTCATTCCAAGTGTCAGTTCTACGAAAATCGTTCCAACAGCATAGATATTCATGTATGCAACAGCATAGTCAATGGTGTTTTCACTGGCACCGAAGGTCAACAGAAGGTTTCTGCTGAAAAGAAGAAGGAATACAGTCAGAGCCAGAGAAATCAGAATCTGAAGAGTAAAACAGTTTCCCAGTGTTTTTTCAGCAGATTCATTATCGTTTTTTCCCATAAAAATAGAGGCTCTAGGAGCACCGCCATATCCAACTAAAGCAGCAAAAGCTGATACAATCATAATAATAGGCATGCATACACCAACACCGGTCAGGGCCAGAGCACCATCTCCTGGGATATGACCGATGTAAATACGGTCTACGATGTTATAAAGCATATTGATGAGCTGAGCTGCCAAAGTTGGAACAGCCAGTTTAAATAAAAGTTTTCCAATTGGTTCTGTACCTAAAAAGTTTTTGTTGTCATTCATGGTGAGATGTTTTCCTTTCTAAATCATTTTTTATATTATTCATAATCTTGTCTGTTATTAATATATATTGTTCATATTCTTCAGAAGTCACACCAGAAAAAATCTGATCCAGAAAAGTTTTCTTTGCATTTTCTACTTGCTCCACCAGAGGAAGTGCCTCTGAAGTTAGAGAAAGATGAATCTTTCTTCGGTCTTTTTCATCCGGATGGCGTATCAGCATTGATTTTTTGATTAGGGATTCCACAGCCTGTGATACATTTCCCTTGCTCAGCATTCTTAACTCTACAATATCTGCAGCCGTATCTTTTCCAGGATTATTGTGAAGAAAGCTGATGATCGTAATTTCAATCTGGGTAAGCCCGTAGCTTTTGCAGGCTTCTTTCAGATTGAGATCATATAATTTAATTGTTTTTCGTAGCGACATAAGATAATCTGTTGCTCGTTGCATGATACCACTCCTTAAAAGTTCTAAAAAGAACAGTTCTTAATAATACTATTGTAAAATTAATAAAGAAAAAGTCAAGAGAAAATATGACTTGACTTCTATATCTTACGCTTGTAAGATATAGATATTAAAAGAAAGAGATAAAATTAGTTGTTTTGCAGATTTAAATCTTACATATGTAAGATTTAAAGAGAAATGGAGGTCATAATGAAAAGAAAAAACAGATATAGGAGAGTAGTATTTTTATCGATTATAATACTAATAGCTGGTGCTTTCCTATGTATTTATCAAAAAAAAGTACAAATATCAAGGAAGATTATTTTAGAGGAAAAAATAAGAAAAGCAAAGAAACGGGGATATGATATTCCAATCAAGGATAAAGAAAAGAAAGAATCAGAACAGGATTGTAAAAAAGCCATGGAACTTACAAAAGATCTTTATAAAACTGCAGATAAAGGAACAGCATTGAATGTAGTTTTATCTGATGAGACTGTTTTAAAGATGCAGAATAAAATTAAAAATGCCCAATGTCCGGTAACTACAACGGTATTGTATTCTGATATGAAAAATTATCAGGATATGGATCGTTTTCTTAGGAAGTCCCTAAAGGGAGAAAAAGGTTCAATTGATGTGGTATAAAAAAAGTTGACACCCCATTCTCAAGGATTTGATATATAATCAAGAGAATAAGGAGTGAACAAAAATGGCAGAAAACAGGAAATATGATCATGAATACAAAGTACAGGCAGTGAAACTTGCAAAGGAAATCGGACAAGCTAAGGCAGCCAAAGAGCTTGGGGTTCCCAAGAATACCATGTATGGCTGGGTAAGAGCCAACCGGCTTGGCAATCTTGATCTGGGAGCAGGCTCACAGACTCCACAAAGCGCCATGACACTTAATGAGGAACTTATCCGTCTTTGCCAGCAGGTGAAAGAACTGGAGAAAGAGAACCGTCGTTTAAAGAAGGAAAACGACTTTCTAGAGGAAGCCAGCGCTTTTTTCGCTGCGAGCCGTCTGAAGTCAGCAAAAACGAAAGAATGAAGTTT
>NZ_JABRXE010000010.1 GCF_018982945.1 Anaerostipes faecalis
GACTGGCAATGGATACAAACATGAAAGCCCCGTTATGTGTACAAACACTGGAAAATGCCAGCAAAGCCTATCCGGATCTGCGGGGAGCAATCATCCACAGTGACAGAGGGAGCCAGTATACCAGCCGAATTTACCGGGAAGCGATCTATAAATATGGCATTCAGCAAAGCATGAACAGAGCAGGTGGAAGATGCCATGACAATGCCCGCTGCGAAAGCATGTGGGCCAGAATGAAATCCGAACGGTTATATGACCGTTATGATACGGAGAAGATGACTACAGATGAACTGAAAACACTAATCTGGAGATATTTCATGAGCTACTGGAATAACCGGAGAATCTGTTCTGCTAATGGTGGTTTGCTTCCGATGATTAAGCGTCAACAGTACTATGATTCATTACGGGAGGCAGCATAGGTTGAACATCCTTGAGAAAAAAGTGTAAACCAATATTGACAATATCATCCCATTCACTGTCGTTGTTTCCACCGAAAGATCTTTATAAACTTTTGTGCCGGACAGCGTATGGATTTGGGCATCCGCATATCCATACGCAGTTTCTGTCGTCTTTGTGGTCCCGTCTGCAGTTTCTTTTGTTTCCACCACACGGTTTAATCTGTCATAAACATAAGCTGTCGTGACACCTGCACTGGAAGTCTCGGATGTGATTGTTCCATTGGCATCATAAACTTTGGTCTCCGTCTGGCTGTTCCCGTCCAGTGTTTTCACAGTCTTGATCGCACGTCCCATGAAATCATAGGAAGTCTTTGTCACCTCTCCGGTATTCTCATCGGTACTTTCTGTCTCCCGGCCCATGGCATCATACTGGGTCGTGGAAACTTCTTCCACACTTCCCTGTGTCACCGTACTGGATTCTTCTACTTCATGATCTGCTTCTTCCAGTTCGCTGACAGTCTTGGATACCAACACTCCTTTGCTGTCTGCAGATTTGGCATCCTCATACTCCAGCGTGGTATTTCCATTTTCATCATAATCATAGGTGAGATCAGACACCTTGTCTCCGTCACGGTTGGTCGTGACTGCGGTCTGCACAAGATTTTTCTCATCCCCGGTTCCGTACGTTGTCGTCGTGGTCTCGCCGGTCTCATCCACTTCTTTTGTAATATTTCCATTGGCATCATAGGCCGTGGTCGTCGTCACTTTGGCATCTGATAAAAATTTCACGGTTCCATCTGCCAGGTCCTGATAGAACACTTTCGTTTCTGTTCCTGTCTGCTGGAACGGATTGGAAGCATCTCCGTAACTGTATGCAGTCTTGATTCCACTAACATTGGTCGCAGATAGCAGCTTCCCGGTATTCTTTTCATAGGTGATGGAATCTTTCGATAATTCCGTCCCGTCACTTTTATGAGAAGATACCGATGTCGTTCCGTCTCCATAGGCTATCTGCTCATATTCCCCATTTGGTTTGGTAAATTTCACAGCTTTGTTGTTTTCATAAGAGATATGATAGCTGTTTCCTTTGGCATCCTGGATTCCGGTCAGCCATCCATTGCTGTCGTAGGTATACGGATAACTGACAGACTGAGTTCCATCAAAAGATTGATGCTCTGCTTTCGTCAGATCTCCGGTGTTGTCATAGACATAGTCCATCTTGGTGCCATCCGGCAGGGAAATTTCTTTCAGCAAGTCCTGGTCGTTGTATTCCATGGAAAGAACCTGATTCTTGCTGGTCGTTACACGGTCCAGACGTCCGGTCTTGTCATACTCATAAAGCAGATAGTTTCCGTTGGCGTCCTCCTGTGCCGTCAAAAATCCATTGGCATCAAACTTATAGACCGTATGATTTTTATCTGTCAGGGTGCAGGCCACAGCGATCGTCTTTTGTGAAGTTTCCTTCTCTTTTTCTTTGGTCCCGTCTTCCCCGGCGACGGTTACATTGTGGCTCGGCTGGTATGCTTCTTCCGTCTCCCCGGTGTTTGCCAGTACCAGGTCACTGGATTCATTTGGAGATACTTCTTTAAAACCGCCGTTTGTGATGTCTTCCAGTTTTAACACATAGTCTTTGGTCTCTTTGGATACATAGGAATCGCCGTCTTTTTCAAAGGTTACATAGGTCCCGTCACTATCTTGGAAGACAATATCGTCTCCGACCTGGTACAGTTGTTTGTGGAAGGTGTCATACCATCCGTTTCCAAGCATTCCCGCCTTATCTGTCTGGCTGTTATAAGTCCGGGTAAGGGACAGTCCCATCTGTCCCACAGAGATATCAAAATCATCTACTGCATAAGTCAGGTTACCGCTGGCTTTATCGATGGCTCCGCTGCCGTTCGGTGTGGAGATCTCTGCCGTATCTCGGTAATCTTTGCTTCCAAGATACTGTTCGTATTCGCTCTTTTGATCTTGTCTGATTCCTCCTGCAGAAACGGTAGTACTAGTTTGCAGTACTCTTCCAGTTTTAGCAAGCTTTACAGCCCGGACTTTATAATAGTAGGTTTTTCCGTCCCCAGCTTTTGTATCTGCACAGTATGTATTTTTGATAGCACTCTGGATCAGAGTACTATCACTTGGCGTGAAATCTTCCGTGCTTCCACGATGTACTTCATAATAGATGCTTCCCGGCAAGGTCTCCTGAGCCTGTTTCCATGAAATAACAGCCTTTCCATAAGATTTGATAGCCTTTCCATCTGTTGGTTGATAATCCGATGCCTTTGAATTATCGATATAATGATACATTGCCTTCACAATACTGCTTTCATTTCCTGCTTTATCTTTCGCTTTTACAAAAATGGTATATTCTCCGCTGCCCTTAAAGGTTTCCTCCGGGATATTGCCATCGGATGGCAGATTAAGATAAGTTTTGCCATCCAGACTGTAGAGAACCTTATCCGGATAAGTCTCCTTCAATGTATAGGAAAGTTTTGGGCTTCCATCACTGGATGGTGCATCTTCCGTTGTTTCTGTCGTCCCGTCTCCAAGGACCTTAACATTGGAAAGTACCGGGATTGTGCCATCAATGTAAAAAATATCGCCTTTTCCAACACCTGCAATCTTTCCGTTATCCACTCCACGGATAACAAATTTATAACACCCTTCTGCCCAGTTCTTGCTATCCGTTACTATCTTACTCCCAGAAGGTCCCGTATCCAATTTCGTTGAATCGTCATATTTTCGATACGAAGAATTGATTTCCTGCTTCTTTACTGGATCATAGGTCGCGACCCTATATTCTACACGGTTTAAGGATTTGGAAATAATTCCTTTCCAATGTGCCGTCAACATATTTCCTTTCCTTAAATATTCCGGTGTAACGAAAGCATCTTCCGGTGTTGTCGGTCCATCATAATATGTAACACTCATTTTGGGGCGGTAACTGGTACTGGATGCACGGGAACTGTAGAACTGTCCATAACTTTTGGTCTCATCTGCATTGCGAAGCATGACCCCATAGGATGTGATAGACCCACTGGCACAGTCCCTTGCATAGGATGTCAGGTTGATGTTCCTTGCTTTATGAGCTGTCCCTGTCGTTATCACACTTCCATATGTCGTTGAATATCCTGGTCGGTTGCTCCATGTGAGTCCTGGTCTCGACCAGTTAGATGTGACTCTTCTGGCTTGGATCGATTGTGAACTCTGACTATTCCCGGTCTCATACATGGTAAGGGTGGCAGATTCTACATATTTTCCTTTGATCTTTGCTGTAAAATCCTTAAACCTCAGATAGGTACGATAAACTCCCTGTTTAGCATTTCCTGCCATCATCACCGTGACACCACTGTCATAAAAGTTGGTATCCTTATAACTTCCATTAATCACATAGACATCCCAGAAATCCGTGGATCCCTTCCATGTGACTGTAGGATCGATCGCCACTGGATATTTCCGGTCTTTGTCTTTTAGATAATCCTCATCTACTACCAGTGTCAAGATATACGTATCCTCTTCCCCTCCGGCCTTTTCCACCTCATAACATGCCTTTTCACTATAGGCATTTCCCGTGGCATCGTTCATGTTTGGTGCTTCTAAAGACGCAATGATATCGTCCGTTTTCTTATCGATCAGCGTGATACCTCCATCAAGTGCATTCTCCCTAATTTCCAAACCTTTGGCATAAAATTTGAATGTCATCCGTCCACTTTTTGGTTTTTCTGATAGAGTGATGGTCTCCTTGATCCCAGTATCCAGAGACTGATAGCTAAAGTCCACTCCCTGATCCTTAGATACATAGGATACCTTGACCGGAAGATCTTCTTTTGTGTCTTCCGCTGTCAATACTTTCTCATCTTCTACTTCCGACCGTTCCAGTTGATTGATGGAGAAAAAAGCCGAATTACACTCCCTATTTACATCCACTGTTTTCTCCTGTTTTGATGTTTCAACGGATACCCCTTCTACAGCGTCCTCCGCTGCTCGTAACGACTGCTCCACAGTCTCTGCCTGATTGTTGGTCTTTGTTTGCTTACCATAGATTGGAGCGAAGGAAATCTCATACTTTCCGTTTTCCATGAGCACAGGAGTCTCTTGTGTCAACTCTTCTGGAAAATAATGCTTCTTATCTCCAGCTTTGTTCTCATACTGATAACCAGAAAGATCCTTCCCTTGCTTGCTTTTTGAATCCTGAATCTTTATCAAACTTGGATCATAATCTTCAAGTTTTCCTTCCTCATTCTCAAATCGGACGTCCTGAGAATAGAAGACCGTCTTCTTCTTTCCGTCTGGAAGCCGAAATGTGGTTGAATTTTTTGTGCTTTCCGCCTCAAGGGCGGTTTTCTATCCTACATTACCTGTGTCTGCTCCATAGACCTTCCTACAGAAATCTGAAATTCCTGACCATTCCACAGATGTAAACATCAGAGCGAACGACAAAAAACAGCAGATCATCATTTTTAGACTTTTTCCCATACATTCCCCCCTTTCTCATTTCCATTTTTAATATACTATATTTATTATAACAATTGGCTAAATATACTTCAACTATATATGTATTTTCGCTACATATTTACCAATAAAAGGTATTATTTTTAGTTATTATTTCCTTCCCTCTTTCCGAAAAAAATTGGTTTATAATGTATCAGCCAGAAAACCCATGGTCTTTAGACCAATGGCATTAAGTTAGTGTGGGTTTTCTGGCGTCAGATTTAGAATACATACAGGAGTCCTGACTCCGAGTCTACGAAAGGAGAAAACTATATGTATCTTACCGTTTAATTTTCCTATGGATAAGGATATCCAGGTGTTTTTAAGTCAAGTGATTTCCATCAAGCCAAATCTGTCATTGCTGTGGTGCTATTTATGAAATGTGACTGCGGTTTTGTATTAGATCAAGACCATAATGCGGCACTCCACATAAAAAATAAATTTATTTCACAGAAATGATTTTGGCCTGATGATTTAACGGATTTCGTTCCAGATAATCAAACAATAAAATGGTTTCGGCCGGCTTGCCATCTGTATGGACTGCATAATGGAACTTCTCTATATGCATCATTTTACGCATATTCTTTTTTGCATATACATTTAACACCGGATCCTTTGACAAAACTTCATCATATAAATAATATAATTCTTCTTTTCCTATGGAATATTCTCCTGCAAAATCAGGACGATTTTTTATGTTTTCCCGCAAATACAAATCAAATGTCAGAAGTTCCTGATAAAATGGCAGTTTTTCTTTTGAACTATGTCTTTTAATAAATTGAAATAAAATTTCATAACGTGATATTCTGGAATGATTCATTTTATGATAACCTTCTGATTCATAAAATTCTCCCAATTTCCGATAAATTTCAAAAGCTGAAGAAAATTCATGTTCCAGATATCTCATTGTATAAGAAAACTGTCCGCTGTTATAATAGATTTCCACTATATTTTCAATGGATTTAAGAATCAACATTTGATCATATGGAAGCCAGTTCGTATATAAAACCTCATATGGCGGGATGTCTTTAAAAACTAATCCATAGGCATCTTTTTGCTGTTCCATATAAGAACCTTTCAAAACTTTCAAAAAGCCAAGCTGTAACTGCTCTGGTTTTACAGCATATACATCATTAAAAGACTTCTGAAAACTTTCCAAATCTTCATAAGGAAGACCTGCGATTAAATCCAAATGCTGATGGATATTATGTCCAGCATTGATACGGTCAACGATCTTGGCAACCTTCTGAAAATCCATTTTTCGATGGATTTCGTTAATAGTCTTTGGATTTGTTGACTGAACACCTATTTCCAGCTGAATCAGCCCCGGACGCATGTCTGATATTAATGTCAATTCTTCTTCATTAAGTAAATCTGCTGCCACTTCAAAATGAAAATTGGTAATACCATTATCGTGTTCTTTTATAAAGCGCCAGATTTCCAATGCATGTTGATGATTACAGTTAAAGGTTCGATCTACGAATTTTACCTGGGGAACTTTATGGTCAATAAAAAATTGCAGTTCTTTTTTTACCAGAGAAAGATTCCGAAAACGAAGACATTTATCAATCGAAGACAAACAATAACTGCAGGAAAAAGGACAGCCACGGCTGGATTCATAATAAATGATTTTATGCTCAAAATCTTCCATATGATCATAGACAAATGGAACACTGCTTAAATCAATCACGGATCTCCAGGGATTTTCTATGATTTTATCTTGATTCCGATAAGTAATACCATCAATTTCAGATAAATCATGAATTTTTCCATGGTAATAACCCATGACTTCCAGAAAGGTCTGTTCCCCTTCCCCCTTTATAACTCCAGTTACCTCTGGGAGTCGTTCTAAAACATTATGGGAATCGTAGGAAACCTCCGGACCGCCCAGCCATATAGGTAAAGATGGAAAAAGTTTTTTTATTTCCCTGAGAACACGTTCTACATATTCGATATTCCATATATAGCAGGAAAAACATAGAATATCCGGTTTCCTTTTGTATAAATCCATTATCATATCGTCTATCTGCTGGTTGATGGTATATTCGGCTATCTGAATGTCTTCCTTATATGGTTTTGCATAGGCACGAAGACAGTAAACTGCCAGATTAGAGTGAATGTATTTGGCATTGATTGCTGTTAAAATAATATTCATAATAAATCATCCTTTATCGTTGATATTTCTTATACAATAAAAACACCGGCAGCTATTTCACTGCCGGCAAATACTATATCTTAGTAATAGGGACAACATCCTATTGTTGTTGAAAATATTCTGCCTCCGGATCACGAATGATTTTTACCACTGCAGTATTGGAATAAATCAATGGATTAGAACCATGGTAAAAGATTCTACCGCCACAAGGTGCCGTAATCTGTTCGATGACATTCCCTTCATAGGTGTCCAGAATTTCTCCCATGATCTGTCCCTCACGAATATGATCTCCACATTTTTTACTTAAGAAGAGAATTCCAGATTTTTTAGTACGAACAGTTACAAGTTCGCTTTCTTCAATAATTCTGGAACGATATCCTCCATCCTGATATATATTGATCAATCCTTGGCTGGCAAGGAAACGTAACACAGCATTGATACCTTCGTTTGCCTGGCTCTTATCAATACGATCCGTACCAGGAGTATAAACAGAAAATGCTTTCGTGCCCCAAAACTGCCATTCATAATTTAATGTCGTGGTGTCATAAGGCTTTGGATTTCTTAACATGATATAAGGCATGCCAAATTCTTTCGCCAGTTCGGCATCCTCAAATCCGGTTTTCATAATCCTTACATGAGGAGTGAAGTTCCCTTCCAGGTAAAAGCTTGTAAAATGAATACCATATTTATAATCATTTACCTGTTTAAAGAATCCACCTGCAATTCTTTGCGTTGTCTCTCCGAGGTCATATCCTGGAAACATACGGTTAATATCAGTATTATCTGTTGCCCAGAATCGTGTATTTGTATTTAAGGAATATGGATTTACAGATGGTACTACCATAATTCCCAATTTTTTATTGATCTGCCCTCTTTCTTCCAGAAGACTTAAAATATGAACCAGTTTTGAACACATATAAAGCTGCTGTACTTCATTACCACGGATTGCTCCAACAATACAGACTGTTTTTTCATTGCCACCAAACTGATAGCCAAATATTTCTAAAGAATCTCTATATAATGATTTTAATTCGTATAACTGTACTTTCTTCATGACGCTGCCCCATTTCTTTCCAGAATTCTTCCAAGTAACGATCCTTCACTTACAATTGGATATTCTCTAAGAGTAAATAAAATCCCATCACAGTCTGAGAAGATTTCTTCTTTGATGACACCTTCTAAAGGATTAATTATTTCACCAATCTTATCACCTTTTTTTACAGAAGTCCAGTGTTCCACTGTTGGAACAAAGACACCTGCATATTCAGCGTTAAGATAGTGGACTTCTCCATCGGTAGAAACAATTGCTTTCTTTGGTTCAATAACGTCACCTTGCCAGATTCCCAGATCTTTCATTTCTACGAAAATACCATCTACCAGCTCATTGCAATAATCTTTTGTCAGACGCATTCCAACCCCCATTTCCACAACAAGAACAGGAGTTCCGATGGTATTAAGAGAATGAGCAAAGGTTGCTTCCAATACAGTTGCTGCACCATGAACCCATATATAATCAATATTCAATCGCTTTGCAAAAGGAACCAGTGTATCTGCACATAGCTCGTTGATCCGAACCTGCGGTATTTCACGAAGAAAAATATTACTTGCATGAATATCAATACACAAATCGGAACCTTTGACATCATCAATAATTTCAGATGCGATATATTCCGCCATGGATCCTTCACTGTTCCCAGGGAAAATACGATTCATATCCAAATCAAAATGAGGAATTCCTCTTATAATGGAATCAATTCCAAGAGGGTTAAGTGCCGGATAAATATCAACAATCCCTGTCAGTAATTCCGGATGCTCTTTGATTCTCCTTTGGATTTCATAGCATACATACTGGCCTTCCAGTTCATCGCCATGAATTCCTGTTACAACACTGATTCTTTTTTCGGTTCCAGATAATGTTTCTGGCTGTAAACGCTGTTTCTTTACAATATAATTTTCGGCCGCCGGAAGCGGGGCCGTTGCTACTGTCTGTATCATTTGATTTCCTCCACTAATACTTTTATTTCTTGTGCCTCCTGACTCAGACCGAAATAAGTTCCTTTGTTTATTACACAATCAGAACTATCCCGTCCGCGGGCAAATACGATATACATATCATCCACAAGAAGATGATTGGTAGGATCAAACCCGTACCATTTTCCATCACTGAATATTTCTACCCAGGCATGGGAAAATCCTTCTCCAATCATGGCCCCTGAAATGTATTGTGCCGGAATTCCAAAATAACGGCACATGCCGATCATCACATGTGCATAATCCTGACAAACACCTTTTCCAAAAGTAAAAGCCTGTTCGGCTGTCGTATAAATACCTGTTACACCTTTTGTGTAGCTAAAGTACTCATAAGTCCAATCCATAATTTCACAGGCTTTTCCATAATCTCTTATTTTTTTATTTACATAGGGGGCGATTCGTTCCAAATAGCTTAGCATGGAAGGTCCCGGAACAGTCAAGGGCGTTTGTGTTCGTAGAAGATTTAAGAAATGCTGATCTCCGTCATAAATCCTCCAGTCTACCCTGGCAGTCCCTGAGACGCAGATATAAAATTCCCGATGCGGCTTTGTCATAGTCCCATAGATGGTTTTGTTTCCAAAACCATCTTGTCCAAAGGACCAATAATCACATGGAGTAACCTCAACATGCAAATCTGTGATTTCCTGTCTTGGTTCTGTTTTGGGAGTACAACGATAAGCGAACTGATGCCGATTCACTGCTTCTTGAAAATGAATTTTCTGTTCATAAGAAAATTTTAAATTATGCAACGATATTTCTCCTTAATAATTGCTTCACTTGTCTGAACCGCATCGATATAATCAATATCATCCTTGGATGTAACGATCATTCCCAGGTGATCAACTGCATCTTTATCATATTCAATATATCCTCTGCGCAGTCGCGCAACCAGCATATGAAAAGGTTTGATCAGCTGCTCATGATCCATTCGCAGTCTCAGATATAAATTCAGACGCTCAACGTGACGACCGATTTTGATAACGCTGCGAATTTGGTCACTATCGATATAATCATCGATGCATGCCCAGAATGCCAATATATAATCCAGAACTTTCTGCAAGTCTACCATCATGACAGAACTTCCTTTGGAATTTTTCAGCTGATTCACAGCCAGTTCCATATAAGATAATGTTTCTGTTCCAAGGCTATGTCTAAGAACGATAGCATTATCATATGCATATTCCAAATTTGAAATGATGGAATCCGGATTTGTTTCATCAAAAACGTATTTTTGCGTAAAATCTTCTGCTGATTCGTAGCAGTTTGGTATTGTGAAATTGTTACAATATGTAATATAATATCCCGGATCTTCAATCATCCGGTCATTTCCTTCAAAATACTGACGAATGGTTGTATAAACACGTTCTGTATAACGTCCAAGCCAGTATATGTGATTCATTTCAACTACTGAGATAATATCCATGTATCTTTAAAACCTCCTCCCTGAGATGAGTTAACAACAAAAGAATCTGGATCTCTGGTATAACGTGTCAATCCGCTCTTCCATACTTTTGTTTCTTTTCCTGATAACACAAAAACACGTAAATCTGCTTTTCTTTCAACAATGGAATCGCCATCAACGATTTCCATATCCTGAAAATCAATAACTTCCTGTGCAATGAAACGTCTGGATTCAGATTTAATCTTTTCTTTCATGGTAACAGCTTCTTCCGGAGTTAATTTATTACCAAAAACAACTCCGTATCCACCAGCTTCTGCAACATCTTTAATAACAAGATTTTCAAAATTTTTCAAGACATAATCCCGATCTTCTTCAAAAAATGGAAGATATGTAGGTGCGTTATGAAGAATTGGTGTTTCCTTCAAATAGTATTCTATCATTTTTGGTACAAAATAGTAAATACCTTTATCATCAGCAATTCCATTTCCAGGAGCATTGATTAAAGCAACGTTTCCTTTGCGATATACATCCATGATATGAGGTATACCAATCAGTGAGTCTTCACGGAATGTCATTGGATCCAGGAAATCATCGGATATACGACGATAAATCGCTCCAACCTTTTGTTTTACACCGCTGTATGTTTTATAGTAAAGATAGTCACCCTGTACTTCCAGATCATTTGGAAAAGCCAGAACAGATCCGGTTTTTTCTGCCAGCAGAGAGTGTTCAAAAAACGCAGCATTGTATCTTCCAGGTGTAAATACAACATTAACACCTCCGGTATTTACATCATCCATGACTTTACGAAGCAGAGAACCATAATTTCGATTATCTTCTACAGCGTTTTCACGAAATGTATTCGGGCTTGCCTTTCTGCATAAGTTTCTGGCAATCATTGGATAAGAAGCTCCTGATGGAACTCTTAGATTATCTTCTAATACATACCAGATACCATTCTTTCCTTTTACAAGATCAATTCCTGCAATATGAGCAAAAATATTTTCAGGAGGAACGATTCCCTGACATTCTGCCAAAAAACCAGGAGAAGCAAAAATAAATTCTTCCGGTACTACACCATCTTTTACAATTTTTTGTTCTGTGTAGATATCAAGCAGAAAGCAATTTAATGCATTTACTCTTTGTATCAGTCCTTTTTCCAGTTCTAGAAATTCTTCATGTTCAATTACTCTTGGAATAGGATCAAAAGGAAATAGCTGCTCATGAAATTCATTGTTTTTATAGATGCCGAATTTCACGCCATATCGTGCAAGCAGCTGATTTATTTCATCTTTAAATTGAACCAGTTTGTCCATATATCTGCCTCCTTTTTTGTAATTAGCAAAGACTTTTACACTTTAGCGTAACAACGTCTTTTTTATAATAAAAAAGACGCTCTGTTAGATTAACAGAACGTCTTTGCTTTGTTTGAATATATAATAAATTATCTGATTTTAAATGTCAAGATATCTTTTCAAAATCCTCAGCTCCATGTTTGCAGATAGGACATATGAAATCTGCCGGAAGTTCTTCTCCCTCATATACATAACCACAGATTTTACATCTCCATCCTGTCTTTTTGGTTTTTTCCGGTTTTGGCTTGATATTCTTATGATAATATGCATAAGTTACAGATTCTGTATCATTAAGAACATCACCATCTGTCACATCAGCAAGAAATAGTGTGTGACTTCCCATATCGATGGAATGGAATACTTTGGCACATAAATATGCATTAGCACCTTTTGTCAGATATATAATACCGTTATCAGCACGCTGATAATCATCAAATTTTTCCAGTTTATCTACATCTCTTCCACTTTGGAATCCAAAATGTTTAAATGTATCAAACGTGGCTTCTTCTGATAAAATTGAAACGTTAAAAGTTCCGGTTTCCATGATCATATCATGGGTAAAGTTTCCTTTGTTAACTGCTACAAGAATACGGTTAGGAGATGTGGTCACCTGCTGCACTGTATTTACAATACAGCCATTATCCTTTTCTCCATTTTTCGCGGAAAGAACAAACAGACCATAACTTAATTTGTACATAGCATTTTTATTTTTCATAACTTCCTCCTTCTGCATATTTGTATATGCTAAATAATAAGTAATTGAAAAGGTTTGGATTTTCACTGATACAACTGATCTTCTTTCTCTTATTATAATACAATTTGATGATTTGTTCTATCATTCTTTATGTTATACTATGATAAAAAGAAAAAACGAAAGACTGGAGGAATCATATAATGAAGCCTTTAACATACTACGATGATCTAACTGCAAAACAGACCATAAAATTAAGAGAATTGATCAAAACATTACCACCATTTGCAAAAGAATTTTTTCGGGCTATTGATTCCACTACACAGGTTCGTACGCGGATTGCATATGCCTATGATCTGAGAGTTTTCTTTCATTTTTTAATGGATGAAAATCCGGTTTATAAAAATTATAAGATAACTGACTTTAAAGTCTCTGATCTGGATCGTATAGAATCTGTGGATCTGGAAGAATATATGGAGTATTTAAAAGTATATGAAAATGATGATAAGCATATGCAGAATACCGAACAGGGTGTATTTCGTAAAATGTCCGCTCTCCGTTCCTTTTATGCCTATTTTTACAAGCGTCAGCTGATTGAAAAAAATCCAACTTTACTGATCGATATGCCTAAGATCCGTGAAAAAGAGATCATCCGTCTGGAGGCAGATGAAGTTGCTTCCCTTCTGGACTTTGTTGAACACGGGGGTGACCATCTGACCGGTCAGAAAAAAGCTTATTATGAAAAAACAAAAGAAAGAGATCTTGCCATTATCACATTACTGTTAGGTACCGGTATCCGTGTATCGGAATTAGTTGGTCTGAACCTGGATGATATTGATTTTCGAAACAATGGGTTACATCTGATCCGAAAAGGACGTAAAGAAATGACCGTTTATTTTGGTAATGAAGTTGCAGATGCACTAGAGCAATATATCGAAGGTAGCAGGAGTCACATCATTCCAAAAGAAGGACATGAAGATGCACTGTTTTATTCCATGCAAAGAAAAAGGATTGGTGTACAGGCAGTCCAGAATCTGGTTAAAAAGTACGCAAAAGAAGTAACTCCATTAAAGAAGATCACTCCTCATAAACTTCGCAGTACTTATGGTACGGCTCTTTATCAGGAAACAGATGATATTTATCTGGTTGCAGAGGTTTTAGGTCACTCTGATGTCAATACTACAAGAAAACATTACGCAGCCATGTCTGATACAAGACGTCGTCAGGCAGCAGGAAAAGTTGTTTTAAGAGAAAAGAAAGAAATCTAACATAAGACTTCTTTCTTTTCTTATTTTCTTTTTTATTGTACCGCAAGAACTTTGTAACCCTGCTCCTCAACGGTTTCTTTCAGTACTTCATTGGTAATCTCTTTATTTAAAGTTAAAACGGCAGTTCCGTTTTTATGGCTTACGACTGCTTCTTCTACTTCTGGAAGAGATTCTAATACTTTTTTTACTGTGGCTTCACAGTGTGGACACATCATTCCTTCAATGTTCATTGTTTTTTTCATAAATGTTTTCTCCTTTTTTGTTATTTTTTTGTTATTCTTTATTTTTTTATCTTTATGGGCATCATATAATCTGAATAAATTTAAGCGCAGAGCATTGGATACCACACAAAAACTTGATAAACTCATGGCAGCGGCTGCAAACATTGGATTTAATTTCCATCCAAAAAGTGGAATCCACACACCTGCTGCCAAAGGAATACCCATCACATTATAGAAAAATGCCCAGAATAGATTTTCATGGATATTTCGAAGAGATGCACGGCTTAAACGAATGGCAGCAGGAACATCTCTCAATTCATTTTTCATTAATACAATATCTGCTGCGTCAATGGCGATATCTGTACCAGCCCCAATTGCAATTCCAATATCTGCACGGGTAAGTGCCGGTGCATCATTGATTCCATCTCCTACCATTGCAGTTTTTCCTTCTTTTTGCAGGGATTTTATGACACTTTCTTTTCCATCCGGTAAAACGCCTGCTATGACATGATTCACGCCGACTTGAGAACCGATGGCTTTTGCAGTTCTTTCATTATCTCCGGTAAGCATAACAACACGAATTCCCATATTCTGAAGTTCAGCGATTGCCTGAGGACTATCTTCTTTGATTACATCTGCAACGGCAATAATACCAGCCAGTTGTTCACCTTTCATAAATAATAATGGCGTTTTTCCTAATTCAGCCAGCTTATATGCTGTTTGCCTTATAGAATCTTCTATATGGATTTTCTCTGAAATGAATTTAAGGCTTCCACCCAATAAGATTTCGTTTTCCGATACAGCAGATAACCCATGACCTGGCAAAGCTTTAAAATCTGTCACTTCTTTGGCAGACAACTGAAGAACATCTGCTTCTTTTATGATCGCTTTTGCAAGAGGATGCTCACTTTTCTTTTCCAGAGCCAATGCAGTTTCCAGTAAAGTTTTTTCTGTAAAACCATCTGCCGGTAGAATATCGGTTACTTTAGGTTCACCACTTGTTATGGTTCCTGTTTTATCCAAAGCAACAATCTGAACTTTTCCGGCTTCTTCCAGGGATACAGCAGTTTTAAAAAGAATACCATTTTTAGCTCCAACACCATTTCCCACCATGATCGCTACCGGTGTTGCCAATCCAAGAGCACAAGGACAGCTGATCACAAGGACAGAAATTCCTCTTGCAAGCGCATAGCCAAAGGATTGCCCGGTAAGCATCCATATGATTATCGTTATCAATGCAATAGCAATAACTGCTGGTACAAATACTCCGGAAACTTTATCTGCGATCTTAGCAATTGGTGCTTTGGTAGCGGCAGCATCACTGACCATTTTGATAATCTGTGACAAAGTGGTATCTTCTCCAACCCTGGTTGCCTCACAATGAATATAACCAGATTGATTTACCGTAGCTGCAGATACTAAATCTCCCTCTTGTTTATCCACCGGAAGGCTTTCTCCTGTTAAAGCAGCTTCATCTACCGCTGTAGTTCCTTTCATGATGACTCCGTCCACCGGAATATTCTCACCAGGACGGACAACAAAAATATCCCCTTTTTTAACCTGTTCAACAGGAACCGTCATTTCTTTATTGTTTTTTATAATAACAGCTGTTTTTGGCGCAAGCTGCATTAAGCCTTTCAACGCATCCGTTGTCTTACCCTTTGAACGTGCTTCCAGCATTTTCCCTACAGTGATCAATGTCAGGATCATAGCTGCAGATTCAAAATAAAACTCGTGCATGTAATGCATGACACCAGTCATATCTCCCTTGACCTGGGCATCTGTCATAGCAAATAATGCATAGGTGCTGTAAATAAACGAAGCTGCAGATCCAAGGGCAACCAGTGTATCCATATTTGGTGCCAGGTGCCAAAGGCTTTTAAAGCCACTGATAAAAAATTTCTGATTAATCACCATGATAATTCCTGACAATAAAAGCTGTAATAAGCCCATGGCTATGTGATTTCCCTGAAGCCAGGAAGGAAGTGGCCATCCCCACATCATATGTCCCATGGAAATATACATCAAAATGATCAAAAAGATCAGAGATGCCATCAGTCTTCTTTTTAACACAGGGGTTTCTTTATCGTCTAAAGAATCATCATGTCTTGAGGCTGACTGTATGGAATCAGAATTCTTATCCTTAAGAGAAGCTCCATATCCAGCTTCCTCTACAGCCAGAATAATATCTTCTGGAGATGCATTCCCATCCACTCCCATAGAATTGGTCAGTAGACTTACAGAACATGATGTAACCCCTGGAACTTTAGAAACTGCTTTTTCCACCCGTGTACTACAGGCAGCACAGCTCATACCGGTTACTGTATATTGTTTCATTTCTACTTAAACTCCTTCTGTAAAATCATACTATTTCATTAATTTTTTTAGTATATCCAAAAGTTCATCAATTATTTCGTCATTACCTTCTCTGATTTTATCAGCAACACAGGAACGAATATGACGTGCTAATAATTCTTTGTTAAAACCATTCATTGCAGCAGTTACGGCAGCAGATTGTGTCAGTATATCTGTACAATAAGCATCACGCTCAATCATTTTCTTAATTCCTCGAATCTGACCTTCGATTCGATTCAGGCGATGAATCAGTTTTTTCTGCTCCTCCTCAGAACGCTGGGTTGATTTTAAACAACATGAATTCTCAAATTTTTCTTCCATAAGACCCTATCACCTCCAAACACATTCAAGACTCGCTCCCGAGTCTTGGCGCGGAATTCGGGTCTGCATAGCAGACATACTTCCAATCCGAATTCCTGCGCATCCTCGCGGAGCGTATATCAGATGGGGATTGAAACCCGCCACTGATACATAATTGTTGCTCACCGCCTACAGAGGCGGGAGTCATCCCTCATCTGATA
Organism: Anaerostipes faecalis; assembly: GCF_018982945.1. Lineage (GTDB taxonomy): Bacteria > Bacillota > Clostridia > Lachnospirales > Lachnospiraceae > Anaerostipes > Anaerostipes faecalis. The sequence continues at coordinate 16,880 of NZ_JABRXE010000010.1, forward strand.
TACCCCCTGCAGGTATATTTATCTTATACCTGTGGGGGGTATATGTCAATAAGTATTTATTGATTTTTTTCAATTCCTTTTATCCCAATGCCACATCTAAGATCATCATAAGTACAAATCCTGCTGCAAAAAATACAGTACCTATGTTTGAATGTTTTCCTTCTGACATTTCTGGTATTAATTCTTCAACTACAACATACATCATGGCTCCTGCTGCAAAACTAAGAAGATATGGAAGCAATGGAATAATGAATTTTGATGCAGCAATCGTAACCAGTGCTGCAACTGGTTCTACCGCACCGGATAAAGCCCCATATAAAAAAGCTTTTGTCCGGCTTAACCCGTTTGCTTTCAAAGGCATGGAAACAATAGCACCTTCCGGGAAATTCTGTATTGCGATTCCAATGGATAATGCAAGAGCTCCCAATAGAGATATAGGAGCATTCTCTGTTTGCAATCCTGCATATACCACTCCAACTGCCATTCCTTCAGGAATATTATGCAGTGTGACTGCAAAAAGCATCATCATATTTTTGGGAAGGTTTGTCTTAGGTCCTTCTATATCATCACTATTCATATGAATATGAGGTATGATATGATCTAAAAAAAGCAGAAACAAAATTCCAATCCAGAATCCAGTTCCGGCAGGAAGAAAAGACCATTTTCCCATATGTTGAGATTGATCCATTGCCGGGATCAAAAGACTCCATATAGATGCAGCTACCATTACCCCTGCTGCAAAACCAGTCAATGCTTTCTGTACTTTAAAATGTAAGGTTCCTTTCATAAAAAGAACACATGCTGCACCAAGAATTGTTCCCAGAAAAGGAAGCATAATTCCGTAAAAAGTATTCATATCAGACTCCAATCTTATTTATAATATCTGCTATAATTATATGGTAGGTTGTTTCAAAATACAAGCAGCCGGGATTCTTTGTTTATTAAAAAGAGAAAAAGGCTGTTACACTGAATTATAAAATCAGTGCAACAGCCTCTCTATGACGTACTATAATATCAATTTAGAATAAAAGATGATATAGAACAGATACTATAAAAATAACCAGTACGACCAGGCCAAAATAGGTCATTGATTTTCCATAACCCTGCCAGTCTTTTTGAAGTTCCTTTGTCTTATCAGGATCAATGATTTTCTTATTATTTGAATTTCCCGTATGACTCATAATATACTTCTCCTCATACCCTGATCCTACATCAGTCGCTCTAAATTATTCAATTATTCGGATTCTTTCATCTTGATAACCTGTTTTATAAGTTCTACTGCTCCATCAATACCAAGATAGCTACTATCTAAACATAAATCATAAGATTTTGCATCTCCCCATTTATTAGAACTGTAGTAATTATAGTAACTGGATCGCTGTTTATCTTTCTTTAACAGTGCTTCCTTGCTTTTTCCAGATGGAATCTCATATACTTCCTCAATTCGTTTGATTCTATCTTCAAATGGTGCATGAATATATACGCTCAGACAATTATCGAAATCCTCTAATGCATAATCAGCACATCGACCTACAAATACACATGGTCCTTTTGAAGCAATATCTTTGATCGTATCAAAGGCTGCGAGAAATACTTTATGATTCAATGGCAAATCAAAAGAATTAGAGTTATATCCTAGTGAGTATGGATCCATAACCAAAGAATATAAAAAACTTGTTGTTGGTTTTTCATCAAAACTCTCAAAAATCTCTTCGCATATACCACTTTCCTTTGCTGCTACTTTAATTAACTCACCATCATAAAATGGAATTCCCAGTTCTTCAGCCAGTTTTTGTCCGATCAAATGACCTCCACTTCCATATTGTCTTTCAATGGTAATAATTGTTTTTGTGCTCATATTAATCGCTCCCTTCCCCAAAAAGGGTAAAATCAAGTCATTACTTCTTGTGTATATTATACATTATTCTCTGAAATAGCACAACCAAAATGGTCAATTTCAACAATTGTTTTATAAATCCGTCATTTGGTATTTTCTTGCGAAATCCGCATCTTTGTGCATCTGCTGGCTTAGTGCATCTAAAGAATCAAATTTCATCTCAGGGCGCTTATAATATAGTAATTCCACCCTAAGATTTTTATGATAAATATCTTTATGAAAATCAAGAATATATGTCTCAACGCCCATATGTTTCTTTCCTTCAATGGTTGGCTTTGTACCAATATTGCTGATACCCATATAAATTTTATCTTTATATTTTACTCGTGAGACATAGACACCGTTTGGAGGAAGCAGCTTATCATTTTCAGGAACCTGATTGGCTGTAGGCATTCCAAGGATATCTTTTCCCATATGATTTCCATGAACCACCGGTCCATAAATTACAAATGGTGCCCCTAAAAGTTTGTTGGCTTCAGTAATTTTCCCTTCTCTTAGCAAGGTTCTGATTCTTGTACTGGATACGATTCCACCATCCATTTCTAACTTTGGAATAACAATTAATTTAAAATTATATTCCTTAGACATTTTCTCAAGAAGTTCAACATTTCCTCGACGTTTATATCCAAAACCACAATCATCCCCTACCACGAGTATTTTCATTCCTGTCTTTTCCAAAAGTATTTTTTTTACGAAGTCCTCTGGAGAAAGATGAGAAAATGCATCTGTAAATGGATGTTCAATATAAACATCAATTCCATACTGAGAAAGAAGCTTTGATTTTTCTGTGTGTGTATATATTACACTAATATCTTTATGTTTCAACATATTAGCAGGGGGACGGTCAAAAGAAAAAACTGTTGCCAGATACCCCTCTTTTTTATATTTTAACAACTGATCAAAAATCAACTGATGCCCTCTATGTATTCCGTCAAATTTTCCAAGAGCAACAACCGTATTATGAAATTGAAATTTTTCTGTATTATGAATGTATTCCATGATTTCCTCTCGTTAGCTTTAAGCTGTCTGTCTTTGCACACCGTGTACAATCCCCGTGAAGGGTTTTTATTCACCAGAATAAAAAATTTTATCAGGAAAGAACAGATTATTTTTCCAGTAGTATATTCCAATAAAATGTTCTTCTTCATCATAAACACGAATTTTCTTTCCAGTATCAATATTGCTTTCATGAAAGCATGAATACTTTAAGGGATTTCCGTTGTACAATAATTTGTAATGATTCTTTTTTACCGTAGCTTTTTGATAATTTAAGAAAACCCGCTCTACTGGAATAATGATATTTTCAATATCTCCAATTTTCATTATTTCTTCTATTTCTGCCAGTGTATGAGAATTTTCAATGGAAAAACCACTGGATTTTGTTCGAATCAGTTCCGTCATACATGCTCCATTATGAAGCTTATGACCTATATCCCTGCACAGGCTTCGAATGTAGGTTCCTTTACTGCAGGTTACTGTCATTGTTACCTGCGGATAGTCAATTACAATATCACATATATCATATATTTTCACCAGCTGAGGCTTTCTCTCTACAGTCTTACCTTCCCTGGCAAGTTCATATAGTTTTTTCCCTTGAATTTTTTTTGCAGAATACATTGGAGGTATCTGCATATAATCTCCAACAAAAGAAAGAATCGTATCTTCAATCTGATCTTCGGAAACTTTCTCTTCAAATGTTTTTGTAACCGTTCCCCAGATATCTTCTGTATCCGTTTCTTTTCCAAAAATAAAAGTGACTTTATACTGCTTTTTTGTAGCAGTCAGCATATCACATAGCTTTGTTCCTCTTCCAAGGCATACCGGCAATACCCCTGTCGCATTAGGATCAAGAGTTCCTGTATGACCAATTTTTCTCTGATGAAGAATACCTCTCAATTTTGCAACCACATCATGGGAAGTAAAATCCTGTTCTTTATAAACATTTATAATTCCATTTAACATATAAACCTCTATAACTGTTGCTGTATTCTGGATATTATCTGCTGTTTTATATCTTCAATTGTTCCATGCATAGTACATCCGGCAGCACGGATATGTCCGCCTCCCTGGAATTCCTGTGCAATAGAAGATACATTTACTTTTGTATTAGATCTCATACTGACTTTATAACTTTCTGGTGTCAGCGGATATAAAAATACTGCTGTTTCCACACCTTTTGTAATACGCAGCTGATCGATGATACCATTTAAATCTGCAGATGAAGCACTAATTTCCGTTAGATTTTCCCGAGTCAAAAAGGAAACAATAATCTGCCCGTCAACTTCCAGACTGCTGTTTAATAACGCTTTTCCTAAAGCAAGATTCTGTACAAATGTTTTCTGGTAAAAAGTTTCATCTATAATTTTCGAACAATTCACACCTTTTTCCAAAAGATTACCTGCATATGTCATAGTTGCTTTTGTTGTGTTGGAATGTTTAAAAACTCCTGTATCATGCACAATGCCTGTGTAAAGACATTCTGCACAAGAAAGAGATATTTCGTTCATATCAAATATCTGACACAACACTTCGCAGGTAGCACTTGCTTGCGAATCAACCAGGCAAAAATCGCCTAGACCCTGATTGCTGATATGATGATCAATACAAAAAAGAGTCTTTGCTTTATCTGCCATATCGGCAAAAGGAACAAATCGATCTACAGAACTGCAATCCAGTACAAAAAACAAGTCATATTCTTTGTCCTGCGGTTCTAAAAAAATATTTTCCGCTCCTTTTAAGAATAAAAATTCTGCAGGAACTGATTCTAGATATACATCAACCTGCTTGTTTGGGTCATGATCTAATATATATTGTCGCAGACCAAGGCAGCTGCCGATACAGTCCCCATCCGGATGGATGTGGCCTGTTATGGCAATTGTCTTAGCAGAATGAATCTGTTTGATAAAATGGCTCATGTCTGCTCCTAACGATTTAATTCATCAATTTTTCTTGACATTTCTACACCATATTCGATGGAGTCATCTAAAATAAATGTGATTTCCGGTGTATTTCTAAGATTAATGGAGTGTGCCAGTTCACGTCGGACATATCCTACCGCACTATTTAATCCTTCCATTGTCTGTTCTTTTTCTTCCTGACTTCCCAAAACACTAATATATACCTTGCATTGCTTTAAATCAGATGTAACAACTGCATCAACTACAGATGTCATTGGCGCAATTCTCGGGTCTTTAATTTCTCTGCTGATAATTCGGCTCAGTTCTCTTTGAACTTCGCCATTGATTCTAGTATTCTTAATGCTGTTTTTTCTCATAATTATACCTCTTTTCAGGATTTATCTTGGAACTTCTTCCATGATGAAGGCTTCAATCTGGTCACCTTCTTTGATATCATTGAAGTTTTCCATAACCAGTCCGCATTCAAATCCATTACGAACTTCTTTTACCGCATCTTTACCACGCTGGATAGATGCCAGTTTTCCTTCGTGAACAACAATGCCGTCTCGAATGACTCTTGCTGAACTGTCACGCTGAATATTTCCATCGGTAACGTAAGAACCTGCAATTGTACCAACTCCGGAAGCTTTGAAAATCTGACGAACTTCTGCATGACCGGTAACTTTTTCCACGAATTCAGGATCCAGCATACCTTTCATTGCTGCTTCAATATCTTCAATAGCATTATAGATGACACGATACAGACGTAAATCAACTTTTTCTGCTGTAGCAGCATCTTTTGCCGCCGGTTCCGGACGAACATTAAATCCGATAATAATCGCATTGGATGCTGAAGCAAGCATTACATCAGATTCATTGATTGCACCTACTCCACCATGAATAACCTTAACTGCCACTTCATCATTGGAAAGCTTTGTAAGACTCTGTTTGACAGCTTCTACTGAACCCTGAACGTCTGCTTTTACGATAATATTCAGTTCTTTTACACTACCTGCCTGAATCTGATTAAAGAGATCATCCAGAGAAAGCTGGCTTTTTGTTTCAGACAGCATTTTTTCACGTCCATATGCAATGAATTTTTCAGCAACAGATCTTGCTTCTCTTTCATTATCCATTGCCATACAAACTTCTCCCGCAAAAGGTACTTCACTTAAACCAAGGATTTCTACAGGAGTTGAAGGTCCGGCAGATTTAATTCGTTTTCCTTTGTCATTGATCATGGCACGAACCTTACCATGTGCATTTCCCACGGCAATTGCATCACCAACATGAAGGGTACCTTTCTGAACCAGAACAGTTGCAACAGGTCCACGTCCTTTATCAAGCTGAGCCTCTAAAACGATACCTCTTGCTTTACGATCTGGATTTGCTTTTAATTCCAGTACTTCTGCAGTTAAAGATACCATATCAAGAAGTTCGTCGATTCCTTCTCCTGTATGAGCAGATACCGGACAGAAGATCGTACTTCCACCCCAGTCTTCCGGAATCAGTTCATATTCAGTCATTTCCTGTTTTACACGCTCAATATTAGCACTTTCTTTATCAATTTTATTTACAGCAACAATAATTTCAATTTCTGCTGCTTTTGCATGGTTGATGGCTTCAATGGTCTGAGGCATAACACCATCATCAGCTGCAACTACAAGAATTGCAATATCAGTTGACTGAGCACCACGCATACGCATGGATGTAAATGCTTCATGTCCCGGTGTGTCAAGGAATGTAATCTGTCCATTGGCTGTTTCTACAGTATAAGCACCGATATGCTGTGTGATACCACCTGCTTCTCCAGTTGTTACATGTGTAGAACGGATTTTATCTAAAAGAGATGTTTTTCCATGGTCAACGTGACCCATAACACATACAACAGGAGGTCTGACGATCATGTTTTCTTCATCATCCTCTTCATCGTCTTTCAGAATTTCTTCGATTACATCAACCTGTTCTTCCATTTCAACGATACGGTCAAATTCTAAAGCGATTTCTTCTGCTCTGTCAAAATCAAGTTCAGAATTCAGATTCAGCATTCCGCCTCCACTGATCAGCAGTTTTTTGATAATATCGTTGGCAGGAATAGATAATGCATCAGCAAATTCTTTTAAAGTCAGTGTTGGTGGAATTTTAACTGGAGCATCCAGATCAACCTCTACTTTTTTTACTGGTTCAGGTTTAATAAAAGCTCCTGGACCAGTTTTCTTCTTTTTCTGCTCCTGCTGATTTTTATTATTAAATTTCTTATTCTTTTTATTCTTATTAAATTTCTGGGAATTCTGAGGATTTTCTTTTCTTAAAATCTTCTTTCCGCCATCCTGTTTTTTATTCTTATTGTTTTTATTATTCTTATTTTCGTTATTCTGAGACTTGTTATTCTCATTCTTTGTAAAATTCTTTTTGTTTTCCATAGTTTTTTCTTTAGTCTGCTCTTTACTCTCTTTTTTTGGAGCTTTTGATTTTATATTCTGTTTCTTTGGTGCATTATTATCTTTTTTTGGTGCCAGGGCTTTTTCAACAATTTTTACCTGTCTATCTTCAATGGTACTCATGTGATTTTTTACATCTATATGATTGGATTTGAGAATCTCCAGGATTTCTTTATTTTCTTTTCCGAATTTTTTTGCTATTTCATAAACTCTGAATTTTGCCATATATTACACCTCCATTGATTCTTTCTTATCAAGTTGTTTGCAGATGGTATCAGCAAAACCCTGATCCGTTACTGCAACCGATACTCTGAATTCTTTGCCAATGGCATGACCCAGCTGTTCTTTATCATACCAGACATAAAGAGGTACTTGATAATGATTACATAAGTTACGATACATTTTTTTTGTATTATCTGAAGCATCTCTGGAAACAATGACCAGATATGCGTTATTTTTCCGAACAGCCTCGCAAACAGCAAATTCACCACTGACCAGATTTCTTGATCTGACTGCAAGGCCAAGCAGAGATAGTACTTTACTCAAGTTCTTCCATCTCCTTTTCTAATAATTCATAAACAGATTCCGGTATCGCAGTTTTAAATGAACGATCCAGGCCTTTTGTTTTAATCGCTTTTTTCAGACATTCTGTTGATTTACAGATATATGCCCCGCGACCATTCTTCTTGCCTGTTGCGTCTACCGAAATATCTCCGTCCTTTGAACGAACGATACGTACCAGATCTCTTTTTTCTTTTGATTCACCACAGCCGATACATCTTCTTGTAGGCACCTTTCGATTCATTTTATCACTTCACTTTCTGTCTATTCTTCGATTTCAGATTCTAAAATTTCTTCTGCGATATCCTCGTCAAAAATATCTTCTGCGATATCTTCTGTAATATCCTGTAATTCTTCTGTTTTCATATCTTCAGAAACTGCTTTTGCAGATTCCTTCTGAGCCTGTGATTCACTCTTGATATCAATTTTAAATCCTGTCAGACGTGCTGCAAGACGTGCATTCTGTCCTTCCTTACCAATTGCAAGAGATAACTGATAATCCGGCACAACAACTTCTGCACTTTTTTCTTCGACATCCACTGCTACAGAGACAACCTTTGATGGGCTCAATGCATTTTCAATGAAAATACAAGGATCTTCATTCCAGTTGATAATATCAATTTTCTCACCTTTTAAATCATTTACGATGGCATTTACACGAGCACCATTTAAACCAACACATGCTCCTACAGGATCAACATTTTCATCATTTGACCATACAGCCATCTTTGTTCTGGATCCGGCTTCACGGACAATATTCTTAATCTCCACTGTTCCATCCTGGATTTCTGCAACTTCTTTTTCAAACAGCCTTTTTACAAGATCAGGATGTGTTCTGGATACAAGAATTCGAGGTCCACGACTGGTTTCTTTAACTTCAACAATATACAGTTTAATTCTTTCTGTCGGTTTAAATACTTCTCCTCTAATCTGCTCAGATTTCATTAAAAGTGCATCTGTCTTATCATCCAGGCTGACACTAACATTATCACCAACATATCTCTGAACAACACCTGTAACGATATCTTTTTCTTTACAATAGAAATGATCGTAAACAACTCTTCTTTCTTCTTCTTTAATCTTCTGAACGATAACACTTCTTGCATGCATGGCAGCAATACGCCCAAAATCTTTTGGTGTAATTTCGATTCTTATGTGATCACCTAACTCATAATGCATATCAATTGCTTTTGCCTTGGCAAGACTGATTTCAAGTGCAGGATCTTCCACCTCATCAACTACCTCTTTTACTGCATAAACGTAAATATCGCCTGTTTCACGATCCATATTTACTACTACATTATCAGCACTTCCAAAATCTCTTTTGCATGCAGCAAGCAGAGAATTTTCAATGGCTTCCATGATAACATCTTTATCAATACCTTTTTCTTTTTCTAATTGATTTAACGCTGCAATTAATTCACTCATTTTCCTTTTTCCTCCTTTAAAAATCTAACGACAAACGAGCACTTGCAATACTCCTGGTTTCAAATGTAACATCTTCATCTTCTATAGTAATTACGACTTGTTCACTGGAATACTCTTTCAGTATTCCTGTAAACTCCTTTTGCTTATCAATAGCTTTGTACAATTTTATGTCAATAGATTTGCCAATGCTTCTAATATAGTCTTTTTCTTTTTTCAACGGGCGTCCCAGTCCTGGAGAACTTACTTCCAGAATATAAGCTTCCTCGATAAAATCATCTGCATCTAATTTTTCTTCCAGAGCACGACTGATCAAGACACAATCATTGATATTGATACCGCCTTCTTTATCTGCAAATACACGAAGATACCAGTTAGCTCCCTCTTTCACATATTCAACATCTACCAGTTCAAAATGATTTTCTTCAATAATAGGTAAAACCATCTTTTCAACCTTTGCTTCAATTTCTGTACGTTTTGCCAAAATATCAATCCTTTCTATGCCTTGTTTCCGCCTGCATTCAGGCATTCCTGTCTCAACACAAACAATAAGAGTGGACTTGCGCCCACTCCTAAGTAATCTTTTATGCTGTTTTTATTCTACCACGAAAAAAAGTACTTGACAAGATGTTTTTACAATTTATTAATTGATTTCCGGCCTATTTATACATTTTTTTGCAATTTCGAAATCTTTATTTCCAATTAATATCACATATCTCTTTAAACACTCTCCATCTATATTTCTTGTCGTACGAAAAGCTCTAGGTGCCAAATACATTTTTGGCATAAGAAAAAACATATATGGAGGAAGCTTCTGTTGACTGCCATTATCTAAAATCATTTTTTTGTATTTTATATGATTTTTTTCAAGACATCCCAGGATCCGATGATACTCCTGCACGGAAGTTCCTTGATACAGTACAGCTTGCTTCATGAAATTTGAAAACATTTCCTGCTTCATTGCTTTTCACCCCTTATTTCGGCTATTTTAATTCAAGACTCGCTCGCGAGTCTTGAAAGAAATATGTTCTGCACCAGGTGGAATGGCTTGGAAAAAGATTCCATCTTCAATGATGCTCTGGATGATAACCTACAAGAAAACATACTTTAATACAAACAATACTGCCAAGATATACATCAAAAGGCTGATTTTCTTTTCTTTTGCTTTTCCACAAACCAGATTAATTACCACATATGAGATAACACCCATGGAAATACCTTCAGAAATGCTATACAAGAATGGCATTGCAATAATGGCAATGAAGCAAGGAATTGCTTCTGTATAATCTTTAAAATCAATCTTTGTAATTGATGTAATCATAAGAAATCCTACCATGATCAGTGCAGGTGCTGTTGCAAAGGATGGAATTGCCAAAAAAATCGGTGACAAGAACAGGGACACTGCAAATAAAATAGCTGCAACAATAGATGTCAGACCTGTTCGTCCGCCTTCGGCAACTCCTGAAGCACTTTCCACAAATGTTGTAACCGTTGACGTTCCACAGATTGCTCCAACAGATGTTCCAACAGAATCTGCCAGAAGTGCTCCTTTAATCTTAGGAAGTTTTCCGTTCTTATCCAACATGTCCGCTTTGGATGCAACTCCAATCAAGGTTCCAAGCGTATCAAACATATCCACAAACAAAAATGCAAACATAATAACAAAGAAGTCCAGAGTGAATACAATAGAAAAGTCCATCTTCATAAAGGTTGGAGCCAGGCTAGGAACCGTAATTCTTCCTGAAAAGTCAGGCAGAAGGCTGTAAAATCCTGCATCAGGATTTGGAACATATAATCCTGTAAACTGACAGAGGATTCCAAGGATCCAAGTGATAAGGATTCCCCAAAGAATTCCTCCCTTTATATTTTTTATAAGAAAAATTGCAGTTAACAACAATCCAATCAAAGCTAACAGTACCGTAATTCCTTCATAGTGAAATGTTCCTGCTGTGACAGAACCTTTAAAAGAAAAAATACCAACCAACGTGGAATCATTGTTCACAACAATATGTGCATTCTGCAGTCCGATAAAAGCAATAAACAATCCGATTCCTACAGATACAGCATGTTTTAGATTCATCGGGATGGCATTAAAAATTGCTTCACGAACATTGGTCAATGAAAGTACAATAAAAATCAAGCCTTCAAAAAATACCGCTGCCAATGCCTAATGCCATGTATAACCCATTCCAAGAACCACTGTGTAAGCAAAGTATGCATTTAATCCCATTCCAGGAGCAAGTACAAATGGATAGTTAGACAAAATAGCCATCAAACATGTGGCAATAAAAGATGCAAGAGCCGTAGCCGTGAAGATTGCTCCCCGGTCCATTCCGGAAGCAGATAAGATATTCGGATTTACCGCAAGTATGTACGCCATGGTCATAAAGGTGGTAACTCCAGCAATAATTTCTGTTTTCACATCTGTGCCATTTTCTTTCAAATGAAAAATTTTTTCCAAATTCATAGTTTCCTTCCTCTCTTTCTTGTAGTTTTTGAGTGCCAATATGAAATACCTTTCTTTATTATATCAGACTATTTCAAAATTATCTGATATTTTAAAGAAAATTAAAGGATAATTGATCCGTTTCCTCTAAATCTCCCATAATTCCAAGTTCTTTCATTTTATCAATTGCGGTCTGTGGTGCTTTGGTACGATTTCTAAAGTTTTCCAAAGATGTGAAAGGTTCACCTTTGGCTGCTTCTTCTACCTGCAAAGCTGCTTTTTCCCCCATACCGTCGATACTTGTTAATGCAGGCATGATTTTGCCATCTATTACCTGAAAATCTTTTGCTTTCGCTTTATAAATATCCAGTGGCATAAATTCGTATCCTCTTGCATACATCTCATCAGCAATTTTCATTTCTCTTAACAAATCAAGGTCAGCATTTTTCACTTCATTTTTTGGTGTATTTTTAATCTGATGCATTCTCTCATTTAAATGCTCTTTTCCAAGGCACATATCTTCATAAGAAAAAGCTTTTGCACGAATGCTAAAATACGCTGCATAATAAGCCAGTGGATAGTACACTTTATACCATGCAATGCGCCATGCCATCATAACATACGCAGCGGCATGAGCCTTTGGAAACATATATTTGATACGTTTGCATGACCAGATATACCAGTCCGGTACATTATTATCACGCATCATTTGTTCCTGCTCTTGTGTCAGACCTTTCCCTTTTCGAACACCTTCCATAATCTTAAAGGATGCTTCCTGTTCCAGTCCCTGATTAATCAGATATACCATAATATCATCTCGACAACAAATGGCTGTAGAAATAACTGCATCACCATTTTCAATCAGTGTCTGGGCATTGCCAAGCCACACATCAGTCCCATGAGACAAACCAGAAATACGGACAAGATCCGAAAAGCTTTGAGGATGTGTATCCTGAAGCATCTGGATAACAAAATCCGTACCGAATTCCGGAACACCTAAGGATCCTAAAGGTGTCCCATCAATGTCTTCCGGCTTGATTCCAAGAGTTTCTGTTCCATGAAACAGCCCCATAACACCTTTATCATCCATTGGAATCGTATGTGCATCAATTCCTGTAATATCTTCCATCCGTCGTATCATGGAAGGATCATCATGCCCCAGAATATCAAGTTTTAAAAGGTTCTGGTCAATGGAATGATATTCAAAATGAGTTGTGATAATTGGTGTACTGGTATCATTGGCAGGATGCTGTACTGCTGTAAAATCATATATTTCTTTATCATGAGGTACAACAATGATTCCTCCTGGATGCTGACCGGTGGTTCTTTTTACACCAGTACATCCAAGAGCCAGACGTTCAATCTCACAACGTCTTTTACTAATGCCCCTCTCCTCCAGATATTTGAGGACATAACCATATGCAGTTTTTTCTGCAAGAGTACCGATTGTCCCTGCTCGAAAGGCTTTTCCCTTTCCAAAAATAACTTCTACATAAGCATGTGCTTTCCCCTGATATTCTCCTGAAAAGTTTAAGTCTATATCCGGTTCCTTGTTTCCTTTAAACCCAAGGAAAGTTTCAAAAGGAATATCCTGTCCTTCTTTAATCAGTTTTGTGCCACATTCTGGACATACAGCATCTGGCATATCAAATCCTGACATACCCATTTTGGCATACTTTTGCACCTGTTCTGAATCAAAGTCCACATAATGACATTCCGGACAGATGTAATGAGCCGGAAGAGGATTTACTTCTGTAATACCAGACATGGTTGCAGCAAAAGATGAACCTACAGAACCACGGGATCCAACCAGATATCCATGGTCATTGGAATCCCACACCAGCTTCTGGGCAATAATATACATAACAGCATACCCATTTCCAATGATAGAATTCAGTTCTCTTTCTAATCGGCTGGTAACACGTTCCGGAAGATCAGGTCCATATATTTCATGTGCTCTGTTATAACAGATTTCACGTAATGTCTTATCAGAGTCAGGAATGACCGGAGGACATTTATCCGGATGGATTGGAGAAATATTCTCGATCATCTCATTGATCTTATTGGGATTTGTAATAACCACTTCTTTCGCTTTCTCACTTCCCAGATAGGCAAACTCATCCATCATCTCTTCTGTGGTCCTAAAATAAAGAGGCGGCTGTGAATCTGCGTCTTTAAATCCTTTTCCCGCCATAAGAATTGCACGGTAAATAGAATCATCAGGATCCATAAAATGTACATCACATGTGGCAACTACAGGCTTATGAAATTCTTCTCCCAAATCAACAATTCGTTGATTTACTTTCTGTATATCCTCTATTGACTGAATATTTTCTATTTTTTCAGAATGAATCATGAATTCATTATTTCCAACAGGCTGAATTTCCAGATAATCATAAAAAGATACGATTTTAGCTATAGTTTCATCTGAACGCTGATCTACCAGAGCATTGTATAGTTCACCTGCTTCACATGCGGAACCGATAATCAATCCGTCTCTGTATTTATTAATCAATGATTTTGGCATACGTGGACGACGGTTAAAGTAATTCAAATGAGATTCGGATACCAGACGATTCAGGTTCACACGACCTGTATTATTTTTTACTAAAATAATACCATGGTAAGTTCGTCCTTTTTTTATAAGATCTACACTTTCGCCTGCATATTCATTTACCTGATCCAGATTCATAATATCTTTATTTTTCAGCATGGAAATAAATTCTACAAAGATTTTTCCTGTTGCTGTTGCATCATCAACTGCTCGATGATGGGTTTCCAGAACAATATTTAAATGCTTACAGATATTATCCAAAGTATATTTTCCAAGATGTCCCATTAAACAGCGTGCCAGTCCCAATGTGTCTACAACAGTGTAATCATAAGGCAGATTCAACCGATGACAGTTTTCTTTAATAAAACCGGTATCAAAATCAGCATTGTGAGCAACAAGAATACTGTCCTTACAAAATTCCAAAAACATTGGTAAAATAGTTTCAATAGATAGTGCATTTTTAACCATATCATCTGTAATGGTTGTCAATTGAGTAATTTTATATGGTATTGGCATTTGAGGATTCACAAATTCACTAAAAGTATCTGTAATTTCTCCATGCTCCACTCTTACTGCACCGATTTCAATTATACGATCATTTTCACTGTTAAATCCTGTTGTTTCAATATCGAAAACTACAAAAGTGTCATCTAATGACTGTCCTTTTGAGTCAACCACCAGATCCCCCAAATCATCTACAAAATATGCTTCCACTCCATAGATAATCTTAAACGGATCATCTTCAGGAAGCCTTAAATCTTCATAAGCATGTCTTGCAATAGGAAATCCCTGTAAAACCCCATGATCCGTAATAGCAACGGCAGGATGTCCCCAATCATGGGCACGTTTTACAATATCTTTAATCTGTACAACACTGTCATTATCACTCATTACAGTATGAAGATGGAGTTCTACTCTTTTTTCCATGGAGTTATCCTGTCTCTTTTTTCTAAAATCTGTGATAGCTTTTATTCCAGCAACAGATCCTAATCCTATTTCGTGGTCATATTTATCATAAATAGCAACAGCTTTTATTCGATAAAATCCACCCTTTTTTAATGCTCCCAATACATCTGGAAGCTGCTCATTTCGGACAAAAATCTTACAGCTGATAGTATCTGTAAAGTCTGTCACATGAAATATAATGATGGTCTTTTCATTTCTGATTTCCCTTGTTTCAAGGAAAGTAATCTGACCATGAATGACAACTTCACCGATTTCATCCTGAATATCTTTTATCTCTGTCAGTTCACCATCACAATTTCGTCCATATAATAATGTGGGATCATCCTGAGTTTTAGGTTTTCTCCGAAAGGTTTGTTCCTTTTTCACGGCAGCAGCTTTCCTGCGTGCTTTCTTTTCCTCTTTTTGTTCTTTCTCAATGGTATCAGCATGTTCCACAATGGCATGTATTTCCTGTTGCAAACGATAACGGCTTTCTTCTTTCAGGCTTTTGTCCATACTTTTTGAAAAATCAAATCCGACTTTGATATCCATATGAAACCTGTCTTTTAAAACTGTTTCAAAATAATCTTTAATTTCCGGAGCCTTATTTTTATTTACAAATGTATTCTCAAAATAAAAAGTAAGTATATTATCCTCAACTTTGTAATCACCTTTTCTGACAACATTAAAAATAACCTCCCCTTTGCCTTTTAACTCAAAGAGGAAGCTTTTCATATAATGTTCCATCAAATATGTAAGATTGTACTGGTCAGAAAGCTCATAGACCTCATGAAACCGTATTTTGACAAAGCGTTTTGAAAACAGCTGTTCACGGATCTGCTGTTCCATTCTCCATGTATCAATTCTTGAAATCAGATGATCACAGATAAAAGAAATACGGAGCATATTTTCTCTCTTTTTCAGGGTAATATCATATATTTTTACAGATTCAAATAAAGAATGGAATTCATCCGAAACTTTAAGATCAGGAAACACACGAAAAAACAGCTTTCCTTGTTCTACCATTATGATTCACCCCAATGTTCAAGTTCATTTCGTAAAGTATCTAAAAGATCTTCTTCTTTTACTTTTCGAATCACTTCACCTTTTTTGATCAGAAGACCTTCTCCAATACCACCTGCAATCCCTACATCTGCCTCTTTTGCCTCACCAGGTCCATTTACAACGCAGCCCATGACAGCCACCTTAATATTCAGATGTTCAAAATCACTTGCCATAGTTTCTACCTGATTTGCTAAAGAAATCAGATCAATATTCGTACGACCGCATGTAGGACAGGAAACCACTTCTATTCCGCCCTGACGTAATCCTAAAGTTTTTAAAATCAGTTTTGCACTGGCAATTTCATTTACCGGATCACCTGTGAGGGATACACGGATCGTATCACCAATGCCCTGATTTAAAATTATTCCGAGACCAACAGCTGATTTAATATTTCCACTGTATAATGTTCCTGCTTCCGTAATTCCCACATGAAGAGGATAATCAATTTTATCTGCAACCAGCTGATATGCTTTTGCACACATAAGTACATCGGATGATTTAATGCTGACAACGATATCATGAAAATCAAATTTCTCCAGCATAGAAACCTTATCCAAAGCACTTTCTACCAGACCTTCTGCTGTAACTCCATTATATTTTTCTACCAGGGGTTTTTCCAAAGATCCACTATTTACTCCAACACGAATTGGAACATGATATTCTTTGGCAGTTTCAACAACCTTTTGAATGTTTTCTTCCCCGCCTATGTTTCCCGGATTAATGCGGATTTTATCAGCACCATGCTTCATAGCTTCAATTGCAAGAATATAATTAAAATGAATATCAGCAACCAAAGGAATATGAATCTGTTTTTTTATTTCTTCTAAAGCATTTGCAGCTTCCTGTGTGGGCACAGTACAGCGCACGATGTCACATCCTGCTTTTTCCAATGCCAGGATCTGCTTTACCGTCGCCTCAACGTCTTCAGTTTTTGTATTGGTCATTGACTGAATAGCAACCGGATGACCGCCTCCAATCTTTACATTACCAATCTGTATTACCTTTGTCTGGTTCCTTGTATACATATATAACCTCCTTTAGAGGAAAATCTTTGTGATATCCTGATACATAACAAAAATCATCAACGCCATTAAAATCATCAGTCCCGCCGTATGAACAGCAGCTTCCAGATTTCTTGGAACAGGTTTTCCGCAAACAGCCTCAATAATCAGAAATAATAATCGACCACCATCCAGTGCAGGAAGTGGTAAAAGATTCATAACTCCTAAATTGGAACTAATCAGAATCGCCATATTAATCATTGTCAAGAATACAGCTAAAAAGCCATAATGCGAAGCTTGTGTATATTGATCTCCAACTGTTTTAACTATACCAACAGGGCCGGAAAGATCTTTCATTCCAAGCTGTCGTCCAATCAGCATTTTAATACTTTTCACTGTAAGTTTCACCTGAAGACCAACTTCACGAATACTATATCCGATCGTTTTTAATGGTCCCACTTTCTGATATCCAGGCCATGTAATACCGATCATATACTTATTTTCCTGCTGATTATAAACCGGAGTAACCTGAATATCTATTTCTCTTCCATTACGTTCTATAGTAATCGGAATTTTATCTCCCTGCTTATAATCCAAAAACATATAATAAGAAAATTCACGATAATTATGAATTTTTTTATGATCTACGGCAGTCATAATATCTCCGGCTTTTATTCCTGCCTGTGCAGCTGGAGAACTTTTTTCTACAGAATAAATTTTTGGAATATCAACACCGGATATTCCGATCATAATTAGTGATAAAATAAAAGCAAAAACAAAATTAAAGAAAGGCCCGCCAAAAATCACTGCCATCCTTGCCCAGACAGATTTATTATTGAAAGCATTTTTCTCCTGTCGTTCTTCATCCTCACCCATCATACATGCACCGCCAAAAGGCAGTAATTTAATTGAATAAAAAGTATCTCCTACCTGTTTTCCAATAATCGTCGGTCCTAAACCTATACAAAATTCATCAACCTGAATACCATTTTTCTTGGCAATCAGGAAATGCCCAAGTTCATGGACGATAATGATAATACCAAATATTAAAATTGCAATAATAATGTTCAATAAACTACCTGCTTTCTATTTTGTAAATTTAAAAATGTCATAGAATTGAAACTTCAATCAGTCAACAGGATACTTTCTCAGTATATGATCGTATACCCATTGCTCTGTTTCAAGTACTTCATCTAAAGAAGGATCATTTATAACGGTATGAGCATTCATCGTATCCTCAATAATATCATAAATATCTAAAAATCGGATTTTTCTGTCTAAAAACATCGCAACTGCTTTTTCATTGGCTGCATTTAATACTGTCGGCATACTTCCTCCGATTCTTCCTGCATCATATGCATAAGGAAGTCCTTTTAGCACATCAACCGGTGGCTCCTCAAAAGCGATCTGTTTCAATGCTGCAAAATCCAGTCTTTCTCCAGGTAAAGGACGATGCTCCGGATAATATAGTGCATACTGAATTGGAAGTTTCATGTCAGGTGTTCCAAGCTGGGCAATGACACTTCCATCCTGAAACTGAATCATGGAATGTATCACACTTTTAGGCTGAACTACTACATGAATATGATCAAAATCAACATCAAATAACCATTTTGCTTCGATTACTTCCAGCCCTTTATTAACCAGAGTTGCTGAATCTATAGTTATCTTACG
Organism: Anaerostipes faecalis; assembly: GCF_018982945.1. Lineage (GTDB taxonomy): Bacteria > Bacillota > Clostridia > Lachnospirales > Lachnospiraceae > Anaerostipes > Anaerostipes faecalis. The sequence continues at coordinate 35,786 of NZ_JABRXE010000010.1, forward strand.
ACCCATAGACCAGTTAGGATGATTTAGAGCATCTTCAACTGTTACCTGCTTCAGGTCTTCTGTGGTTTTTTTACGGAATGGTCCTCCGGAAGCAGTGATAATAAGAGAATCCAAATCATCTCTCCTGCCACTTTCAAGACATTGGAAAATTGCAGAATGTTCACTATCCACGGGATAAATCCGTACTCCCAGTTTCTTAGCCAGCGACATAATAATATGTCCGGCTGTAACCAGAGTCTCCTTGTTTGCAAGTGCAATATCTTTTCCTGCATTCATAGCTGCAATCGTTGGCCGGATACCAATCATGCCAACGATTGCTGTAACTACAATGGAACATTCAGATTCTGTGGCAGCCTCCAACAGTCCATCCATCCCGGAAACCACCTTTATAGTTATATCCTTTAATCGAAGTTTTAACTCCTCTGCTCTCTGTTTATCATAAACAGCAGCAATTTTAGGTGAAAATTCACGAATCTGTTTTTCCAGCAGATCGATATTGGTTCCCGCTGCAAGAGCAGTTACTTTGATATCTTTATTATTTCGAACAATGTCCAGGGTCTGAGTTCCTATGGACCCTGTTGATCCAATAATAGAAATATATTTCATCTTAAATGGTTCCTCCTGAAATCATAACCGTAAGATAATAAATAACCGGGGCAATTAAAATAATACTGTCAAATCGATCCAAAATTCCACCATGACCAGGAATAAGAGTTCCATAATCTTTAATTCCTGCATCACGTTTAATAGCAGATGCTGCCAAATCTCCAATTACAGAAATAACAGCACCAATTGCGCAGATTAACGCAAACATTGTAACAGGATTAAATGAAAAACGAATGGTTGATTTCAGATAAATACCATAAACTGCTCCAAGAACTGCAGCACCAACAATTCCTCCAATTAAACCTTCTACACTTTTCTTAGGACTTAAAACCGGTGACATTTTATGTTTACCGATTAACATTCCAGTACAATATGCTAATGTATCATTTCCCCATGCGGCAAGGAATAAAAGTACAACAAACTCTCCTCCATTTTGAAGAACACGGAGCTGATATATATAAGAAAGCATAACACCAACATATACAAATCCGAAGAAACAGCCCATCATCTGATCCATTTTATATTTAGGAAAACGTATAACGTAACACCCTAATAAGAAAATCAAGAATAAAATAATGATAGATGAAGTCCATTGAGCTAAATCAAAAAATAATGCAACAAAATACAATATGGTACCAGTATAACCGATAACTGCAAAAGAAGATTTTTCAATATGGAAAATCTTTAGAATCTCACTGTATCCAATCAATGCAACAATCAATGTCAGACCAAATGTCACTATACCTCCCATATACAAACCTACAGCAGCAATAATAACAAGTACAATTCCGCTTAATAATCTTTGTTTAAACATAAAACTTATATTCCTCCAAATCTGCGATCTCTTCCATTATAGTATTCAATCGCTTTTTCAAGTTCCTTTTTATTAAAATCAGGCCAGAGTACATCAGTAAAATAAAATTCAGTATATGCCAGCTGCCAAAGCATGAAATTAGAGAGCCTTTCCTCTCCACTGGTACGGATCATCAAATCAGGGTCAGGAAGACCTTTTGTATCCAGATAATCATTAAATATTCTTTCACTGATATCTTCTTTTGATAATTTCCCGGATTCCAGATCCTCTGCCATATGTTTCATGGCACGAACCATCTCATCACGACTTCCATAATTTAACGCAATGGTAAAATTAATTCCTGTATTATTTTTTGAGGCCTCTTCCAGTTCAACAATCTTATCCTGGAGATCCTCAGAAAGCCCTGTAATATCACCTATAACACGGACTTTCATATTATTTTTATTGGCACGTTTTATACAATTTTTCAAATAGTCACGCAACAATTTCATCAGGGCATCCACTTCACTCTGCGGACGTTTCCAGTTTTCAGTAGAAAAAGCATAAACTGTCAGGTATTTTATTCCTAAATTATATGCATCCTCAATAATCTTCTCAACCGTTTTACTTCCCTGAACATGTCCCATATTTCGAGGAAGATGCTTCTTTTTTGCCCATCTCCCATTACCATCCAGAATAATCGCAACATGCTGTGGAACATTTAAATTTTCCATATAACCTCCGTCTAAAGAATTGATTCATCATCTAGCGCCTACAAAAATTTAAACAGGGCCGGGCACGGAAATGCCAACCCTGTTCAATATTAAACTGTCATGATTTCTTTTGATTTTGCTTCTACTGATGCATCAATTTTCTTTACAAATTTATCTGTCATTTTCTGAACATCATCTTCATAATCTTTCTGCTGATCGTCATTTAATTCACCGGCTTTATTCTGCTTTTTCAGGAAATCATTTGCATCACGACGAATATTACGGACTGCGACTTTAGCAGCTTCACCACGTTTTTTTACATCTTTTGCCAGATCTTTTCTGCGTTCTTCTGTCAGTTCAGGGAAATTAAGACGAATTGCAGTTCCATCATTTGTTGGAGTGATTCCAATATCTGACATTAAAATGGCTTTTTCAATTTCCTTTAATAAATTTGATTCCCATGGCTGGATTACAATCATTCTTGCCTCCGGAATAGAAATATTTCCAACCTGCTGTACAGGAGTTGCAACTCCATAATAATCAACTTTAACATTGTCCAGAACATGTGGATTTGCACGTCCTGCACGGATTGTTAAAAAGTCGCTCATCATACTGTCATATGATTTTTCCATTTTTTCTTCAAATTGTTTTAACATAGTCTTTTGTCCTCCTATTATGAAACAGTAACATATGTACCGTTAAATTCACCCTTCATTAAATTTTCAATACTATTTTCTTCATTTAAACCAAATACCGCCAATGGCATTTTATTTTCAAGACACATAATGGTTGCTGTAAGATCGATTACTCCAAGTTTCTGTTCAAGTACTTCGTCCATTGTCAATGTATCATATTTTACCGCATCTTTATTAACAGCAGGATCACTGTCATAAACACCATCTATAGACTTAGCCAGTAAAATAGCATCTGCTTCAATCTCAATTGCACGTAATGCTGTGGAAGTATCTGTTGAAAAATATGGATGACCTGTACCACCTGCGAAAAATACAACTTTACCTGCATTCAGATCACGAACCGCTTTATCCTTTGAAAACATCTCTGTAAAAGCTCCACAGACAAACGGTGTATAAACCTCTGTTTCCATTCCTGCACTGCGGAATGCATCAGATACATAAATACAGTTCATAACTGTTGCAAGCATACCAATCTGATCAGCTTTTGTTCTTTCCATACTGTCACTGGTACGTCCACGCCAGAAATTACCTCCGCCAATAACAATAGCCACCTGTAATCCTTCATCCACAAGCGTTTTAACCTGACGAGCCACATCAACACATGTAGCTTCATCAAATCCTGTTTTTTTGTCTCCGGCAAGTGCTTCTCCGCTGAGCTTTAAAAGTACTCTGTTCATATCTTTTAAACTTTTCATTGTTTTACCTCTTTTGCTTATTTTTACAAAATCACTATGAAAAATTATATCATATTGAAAAAAAAAGAACAACTATATAAAACTGGAATCGCACAACAAGTTAAATTTTCTATGTAATAAAAAGGACGTGTGAGAAGCTGATTTTTAATCAGCTTCTGCAACACGACCTTCTTTTATTGTCTATCATATAACAATCTAATTTGAACGTCCGCTTATTACAGCTACAATAGTATATAATCCCGGAGTAATAAAAGCTTCTAACTGCATAACATCAAAAGATCCGGTTGCAAAATTAATAAACAGCATACCGATATTTAATATAATCAAACCGAGACCACAGTAAAAACTCTTTTTACACCCATCCATTTCACTTCCATGGAACAGTCCTGCTACTCCTCCAATCAAAGCAACAATCCCATACAATAAAGTGAATACAAGACTTAAATAGAACATAGTCATTGAAATCTTAATTCCTGATGTTCCATTTCCAAGAATCAGCGCTGTGTTCACCAGTTGAAATATACCCTGAAGAAGAACAATCGCTGATACGATTTTCAATAAAATATTTTTTTTCATTATAATCCATCCTTATTATACATTCTGTCAGCAAAAAAATCTTAACATAAAAGGATGAAAAGGTCAAGAAATCTGCTCTGGACCTGAAGGAGATGAGCTGGAGATTAAACCGGAATACAGGAATGTATCTGTTGTTCAATATAATCACTGATTTGTTTTGAATCTTTATTCAGAACAAAAGCCAGTTCTGCATACAAATTATCTTCTGCTAATTTTAAATATCTTTCATCTGTGGAAGGGAAATTTTTTCCCTGAACCAATCGACTATATTTACGGAGATGTAATGTTTTAATTAACTTCATGATCTCCATACAGTCACTTCCTCTCACACATTGTTTGTAGCAATCTTCTCTGAATTTCTCATTGGTAACCTTAAATTCACCTAAACTTTCTATACATTGCAGAAGCTCTTTTGCTTCTTTAACAGAAATCAGGTCTCTGATTACCGTTTTTTTGTTATCTACCGGAGTAAATATTTCGCTTCCTTTTTTCAGATACGGCTTTAGAATATAATATAGTTTATTATTTGGAATTCCTTCCATATCCATTGTCGTTACATCCAAAACTTCACAAATACCAGTACTTCCGTAAACGATGCAGTCACCTTTTTTAAACATTGTTTTCTTCCTTTCTTTGCTTTTATGCATATTTGTTTCATTTACAGATCTTCAGGTACTCCTGTGTAACGGAGTAAGTCCCTCATGAGTGAGAGATAGAGGGAGTTGAAGCGGACTTGTCCGCTTTGTTCTGAATAATAAAAAAACCATGCCACATAATGTGAAACGGTTTTTTATTTCTTAGTTATATTTTAGCAGATTGTTATATTTATTGCTAATATTATTTTTCTCTTTTCTATTTTTTAGTTAATATTACAAAAAACCTGAACCCATTATTTGTATAATTTACCTAATGATTTTCTTCTTTGAGAACTTGTTCAATGACCTGATATGCCTTTGTTTTATATAGTGCTCCAATAATAACAGATGCTATGATCGTTCCAACTGTTGTACTCATTAAAAACGGCACTACAAAAGTAAATAAAGCTGCTTCCTGTCCCATCATCAATGATGCAATAGGATATGCTAACATACCACCGATAATTCCGGTTCCAATGATTTCACCAAAGCATGTCAAAGAAACTCTATGTGTATAATAGAACACTAATCCACAGATAAAAGCACCCGCCATGCTTCCAGGAAAAGCCAGTAAACTTCCGGTTCCAATCATATTTCGAATCAGAGATGTACAAAATGCCATGGAAACACCATATAAAGGTCCTAAGAAAACTGCTGCTATGACATTTACCATATGCTGAATCGGGAAACATCTGGATGCACCAATAGGAATGGAAAATGTCGATAATATGACCGACAAAGCAACTAACATCCCAGCAACCGTTAATTTTCTTAAATTCATATTGCACCACCTTCTGATAAATCTGAAGTGCAATGAGCACATTTTACAGCATCTGCAGGAATCTCTGATAAACAAAATGGACAAATCTTTGTCTCTGGAGCTGCCGGTACTTCTTCTTCAGTTTTACTGAATCTGTCTCTTAAGTTATTCATAATCTTGATAAATGTAAAGATAACAAATGCCATCAGAAGGAAGTTAATAATCGCTGTAATCAAATTTCCATAATGAACAACCGGTGCATCAGCTCCTGCTCCAAGTTTTAATTTCCACATGGTAAAATCAATCCCTCCGGTAATCACAGAGATCAAAGGCATTATCACATCATTTACCAAAGAAGAAATGATTGTCTGGAAAGCACCTCCGATAATAACACCGACTGCCATGTCAATGACATTTCCACGACTTATGAATTCCTGGAATTCTTTAATAAATCCTTTCTTTTTCATATAAATCTCCTTTTGTATAAATTTTTCTGATATATTTTATCATAACATGACCACAGGACAAATTAAAACAGTTTTTCCTTTTTATTCATTCGCACAGCCTTTTACCGCCATCATTTCCATCTCAAAAATTTCGCTTTTTGTTCCTACCCTGGACACATAAACACCTGTATACAATGGTTTGACAGGTTTATAAATCCGTTCATAAAACGGTGTCTCTGTTTCACCATATAAAGAATCAAAATCCGCAGTATAATAGGCTTTGAATTTTACCATTTCTTCCGGTTTAAATCCCATTTCATTCATTAAGTCTGTAAAACTTTTTACAACATATGATTCCTGGCGTTCTGAATCTCCAATCCCTACCACAACACCTTCTTCATCCAGACTTCGCATGGTTCCTCCATAAAGGAAAGGCCCTGTTTTTACTATATCTGCCCAGCCATGATTTTGTGTTTTTCCTGGTTCTTTTCGAAAATCAATATTTCCCCAGGATTCTCTTATTTTATTCTTTCCACATCCTTCTATTGCAAAAATTTCAGTTTGAACCATTGCATCAGGATGTCTTAATTTTTCCACAATAGCACTTGAAAAAACTGCCGATTTTCTTGGAAGATCTTCCAAATCCTTTGAATTTCTCCATGTTCTCATATTTTTTTCTGTAATATATTTCTTAACTTTTACAATATCTTCCGGAGCAGCACCTGCTTTGGCCAGCCACTGGAACTGTTTCCGATAAATATATTTACTTTGGATGCAGGCATCATCTTTTCCGTAAACCGTTCCGTCCAGAAGTTCACTGGAAAGACCACCCAGATATATAAATGGACCTATTTTTACCATTCTGCTGTATCCAACTTCTTCTTCGATAGATAATCCAGATAAATAATTGGTACGTTCCATGGAAATGCCTTCCCATTTCAAGCCTTTACTGCATCCTGCAATAGCATTCATTTCAATTTCCACCAGCTGAGCCGGTCGTGTCAGCTTTTGAATCGTAATACAATTTAACAAAGGCTTTACATCCTTAAAAAACTCTGAATATGCAAGCAATCCTTCCTTTACATCAAATTTCGGCGTTGCATAAATTTTCACAGAATAGACATCCTCTTTGGTTCCACCTGCTTTTTCAATTATTTTAATTAATTTTTCCAGAACATATTTAACTTGTCCGTAAGAATCTCCTTCCGCAACCATAGAACCATCTGGCTGAACACTAGTAGTTCCACCACAAAACAAAAAAGGCCCGGTCTGTACCATTCTGCTGTATCCATCTACCAATTCCATTGGAGCACCAGAAAAATAATTTTGTCTTTTTAAATCCATATATACATTCCTTTCTCTTTCACAACAAATCATACATATCTGCTTTATTCTTTGAGAGACAGCACAAAAAAAGGCACGAGAATAGCGTATTCCCGTACCTCTTTGTACTATTTTATATTAAACTACAGTATTATACCAGAGTCAATAAAAAAATATATTTTTCTACGAGAAACAACTGATAAGAATAAGTCAAGATTTTACTTTCATTCGAAAGCATTCCGTGTTTGATTCATTTATTTTTTCATGATATAGTGGTAGTATTAAATCATTTTGAAATACAGGAGTTTTGCGAGATGAAAAAACGTATGCATCAGATATTGGAATTATTAACCAGTGAACATAAAATAGAAGTCTCTGCCTTATCAGAAAAATTAGGCGTTTCCCAGGTCACTATCCGAAAAGATCTGGATGAATTAGAAGAAAAAGGAATTATCATTCGCGAACACGGCTCTGCTATTTTACGCAGCAGTGACGATATCAATGGCCGGATCGCTTATCATTACGAAGCAAAACGAAATATTGCTGTTAAAGCAGCTTCTCTTATTTCCAATGGAGATACGATCATGATTGAAAGCGGAAGCTGCTGTGCTTTATTAGCCGAAGTCTTAACAACATCAAAAAAAGATCTTACTATTATTACCAACAGCGGATTTATTGCTGATTATATCCGTGGAAAATCCAGCTTTCAAATCATTTTGCTTGGGGGCATATATCAGCAGGATGCGCAGGTTATGGTTGGACCTATGATTCGTCAGTGTGCTGAAAATTTTTGTGTGGATTTATTTTTTATTGGAACTGATGGTTATTCTCTTCGAACAGGTTTTACCAATCGGGATCAGATGCGTGCTCAGGCTGTTCGCGATATGGCTCCTCAAGCGGAGCAGGTTGTGATTTTAACGGAAAGCGAAAAATTTTCAAAGCATGGTATTGTTCCATTAAACTTAAAAAATCAGAAAAAGACTGTAATCACAGATAAACAGCTCCCTAAACAGACAGCTGAAGAGTTAGACGCACAGAATATTGAAGTTATCACAGTTTAATCCTTGTTTATATCAGACGAGGGATGACTCCCGCCTCTGTAGGCGGTGAGCAACAATTATGTATCAATGGCGGGTTTCAATCCCCCATCTGATATACGCTCCGCGAGGATGCGCAGGAATTAGGATTGGAAGTATGTCTGCTATGCAGACCCGAATTCCGCGCCAAGACTCGCGAGCGAGTCTTGAAAGTGAAACTCCACAAGCCATTTCAAAAATGACATGTGGAGTTTTACTTTTATAAAGTCTGCTCCGTGCGCTCAATAATATCATCTTGTGTCTTTTTGGAAAGAACATGAAAGAAGGCACTATATCCTGCTACACGGACAATTAAATTTTTATGTTTCTCTGGATGTTTCTGCGCATCAATCAACGTTTCACGACTGACTACATTAAACTGGATATGATATCCATATAATCTGTGAAAAAATGTATGAAGCAGCATAATTAGTTTCTGCTTGTTTTCTTCCTTTGACAACATTTGTGGTGTAACTTTCTGATTTAACAGTACACCCCCTGTGATTTCCCTGGTTGGAAGTTTGGCAACACTTTTTAAAACCGCTGTCGGACCATTTTTATCTGCTGCATGACTTGGGGAACATCCTTCTGCAAGAGGTTCTCCAGCCTTTCTTCCATCTGGCGTTGCAAGAGTACCTGCACCTTGAGGCACGTTTGCTGAAATAGAGGATGTACCGGCATAATAAATTCCACCAATCGGTCCCCTCCCATAGCGGTTATTATGATATTTTTTCATTTCATCAATATATATATTATACGCATCAACAACCAGATGGTCTACATAATCATCATCATTTCCATATTTAGGTGCATCCTGGAGCATCTTACGGATTTTTTCATTTTCCTCTCCGGAAAAATCAGACTGCAAAGCATCCCATAATTGAGCCGGAGTAATCTCTTTGTCCTCAAAAACAACTTTTTTAATCGCTGCAAGACTGTCTGCCAGATTAGCAATTCCAACCTGAAGATCACTGATGAAATCATACACAGCGCCGCCTTCTTTCATATTCAGTCCTCGCTCAATACAATCATCTGTCAGTGCAGAACAGAGAATATCTGCCGTATCCTGTTCCAGAACCATATCACAGGTGGCATCAATGATCGTGCATTGGCGACACATTTCACGGATAACTTTATTCCAGCATTCCAGGACCTGATCAAAAGATACGAAATCTTTGAAATGTCCTATTCCCTCACAAAGCCTGGTACCTGAACCCGGATCTACACCATCATTCATGGCAATCAACAGTGCTTTGGGAAAGTTTAAGAAACTCATTCCCGTACAGCGATAACCCCATTTTCCAGGGACTGCTGTTTCCACACATCCAATGGCACTGTAATTATAAGCATCCTCCGGTTTCACACCTTTTTCAATAAAACTTGGAATAATGATTTCATCATTATTGAAAGCAGGCATACCAAATCCACAGCGGACCACTTCCACGCATTCTTTCATAAAGGCATCGCTTAATCCATGGTGATATCGAACTGTCAGGTTTGGCTGAGTCAGATGACATTTTGCAACACTTTTTAAAATCAGCCATGACATTGGATTGGTAGCATCTTTTCCATCGACTGTCTGTCCTCCAACCGTAACATTCTGATATAACGGAGAACCTGCAGAAAACTGTGTATGACTCCATGAACGGATTTTGTTAATGGTGTATGTTTTCAGCCAGAGATTACACATCAGCTCACATGCTTCATCTTCTGTAATTCTTCCAGATTTTAAATCTGCTTCATAATAAGGATCTAGATACTGATCCATTCTTCCATAAGATAAACTATGACCATTGGATTCAATTTGAAGAATCAAATGGACCAACCACAAACTTTGTACGGCTTCACGGAAAGTTTCAGCCGGTTCATATGGAACCTTGCATAAAATACGGCTCATTTCCATAAGTTCTTCTTTTCTCTTTGAATCTGCTTCTGTTTTTGCAGTCTGTAATGCCAGCTGTGCATAACGATTGGCAAAGGTTCGAACCGCATCAACAACAATTATAATTCCACGATAAAAAAAACTTTTCTGGATATTTTTATAATCTGTTAAATCCAATGATTCTAATTTTTCTTCTGCTCTTCTAGCATAGTCTTTTAAACCTACCTGCATCATTTTTCCATAATCAACAGCACAATGAGCATCTCCTGAAGTAATATTTCCTTCAGATTTGATAATTCCAAGATCATAATACTGTTTAGAATGAGGCGGAAAAGCTGCTAATCCTCTGTCCAGTAAAGTATTATGCTCCCAGAAAGGTGCAATATCCCTTAACTTCTGCTTATTCTCTTCTGATATATAGAAAACATCTCCATCTCGATGTTCAAACTCATCCAATTCATCAATAACCCATTTCATAGCATATTCAGGGAAAATAGGAGCACTTCGGTTTGTGGATGCCTGATTACCAGCAATCATAGTCTGTGGCTCAATAAAAATAGTCATCTGTTCCAATACGTTTTTCAGCATTAAGGCTCGCTTTATTGCCAATGGCTGATCCTGATTTTCCTTATATGTCTGTGTTGTAATTACAGCTCGTTCCACACAAACATGTGGTTTTACATTGAGTAATTCTTCACGAAAATCTTCCATTCTTGGAGTTAGATCACCAAAATAATTATTCATATGTTTTCTCCTTACGATTTAAACCTTTTATATATTTCATTCGTAAGTATATGATATTGTTTTCTGACAATTATGTCAATATATTTTTAGATAAAAGTAAATATTATTTCATTCGTAACTTTTTATTTACGTTTCCTGATTATCATGATATGATAAACTTATGTAAAAAATCTGAAAATCACACTAAGAAAGGAATCATTGGTATGAAACAGAAAAATGAATCCGGCATTATTTTTAATATTCAAAAATTTAGTTTAAATGACGGACCAGGGATTCGAACCGTTGTATTTTTTAAAGGATGCCCTTTAAGATGTAAGTGGTGTGCAAATCCAGAAAGCCAAGATCCGACAATACAGTCTTTATGGGATGAAACTTCAAATGAATATATAAAAGAAGGAAAATTTATGTCTGTAGAGCAAGTCATTAACATTTGTCTTCAGGATGTAGATTTTTACGAAGAAAGCGGAGGAGGTGTTACTCTATCTGGCGGAGAAGCTTTTATGCACCCATCATTTGCTCTGACACTTTTAAGAGAATTAAAAACGAAAGGAATTCATACAGCCATAGAAACTACAGGATTTACTCCCTCTGAGGTTTTTCAGAAGATTACCCCCTATATCGATCTTTTCCTTTTTGATGTAAAACACTGGGATTGTATCAAACACAAAGAAGGAACAGGAGTTTCTAATGAACATATTCTCCAAAATCTGAAATGGGCTATTGATTCTGGAAAAGAAGTTCTTCCAAGACTTCCTGTTATCCCCGGATATAACAATTCTATTTCTGACGCCAGAGAATTCTCTCATTTGCTTCTTTCTTTAGGGGCTCATAAGGTACAGCTTCTTCCATTCCACCAATTTGGAGAAAAGAAATATGAAATGCTTGATAAAGATTATGTTTATAAAAATGTTCCGGCACTTCACGAGGAAGACCTGAAAGAATTTCAGCAGATTTTCCTTGATAATAACATACACGCATTTTTCTAAATCAATCATTAACTATTATTTATTAAAAGCCCAATCATGATCATACAAAATTTACTATTTGCATATAAACCATGATTGGGCTTTTGATTAATATAAAAAAGGATAAATTAAAAAACAGGCTCTCCACAATGTATGTATTGAATCTGATCTCCCATGATCTCTTTCATAATATTATACGGAATTTCTCCGGTGCAATGTCCCGTATAAAACTTTGTAGGAAGTTTTTTTAATTCTTCTGCTGTCTGTATAATTACTTCAAAATCTTCTTCCTTGTATCCATGTTTTTTCACCATATGGAATCCACTGATTACATAATCCGGAACTCCTCCTGTAATATTTTCATATTTTTTTAAAATATTTAGCATTCCATTGTGGGCACATCCGGAAATCAGAATACTTTTTTCTTCACCTTGTATTACCAGATACTGTTCATGAGAAAAATCATCTTGTACCACTTTTCCCTCTTTTTTACAGATTAATTCCCGATTCCCTGAGGGCCACAATCTTCTTTCCGTTACATTTGTATACAAAAACAGTTCTTCATCAATTTTCAAATTTCCAGACACCATTACCACCTGAGGTAATGCCCCGATATCAGAATCAATACCAATATATCTTTCCCCGTGACAATAACACTCCAAAGCATTCTCTCTTATATATATTTTTGCTGTAGGATTTATTCTGACAAAAGAAAGTATCCCTCCTCCGTGATCATAATGTCCATGGCTTAATATTACAGTATCAACTTTCTTTAAATCAATGGATAATTTTTCTGCATTTTTCAAAAACTTATCAGAAGCTCCTGTATCAACCAACAGTTTATGTTTTGGAGTTTCTATATAAAAGCTAAGCCCATGTTCACAAACACATCCATTATCAGTTCCTATATCATCCATTAAATTAACCGCTCTGACCATATAATATCCTTTCCTATTGAATTTCTGAAAATTTTAAAACAGACATAGGTGAATTTAAATGTTCACCTATGATTTTTTCCATCCATATCATATCATACCATGTTCCGAATTTATAACCGGATTCATGAAATCGACCCGCAAGCCGGAATCCCATTTGTTCATGAAATCTTTTACTTCCATTGGTTAAATACTGATCCTCTTTTTCTGTATAAGCGATACATGCATTAAGATTTAAAATATTTTGCTTTTTCAAAACATTTTCTAATGCATAGTATAGCATTTTCCCATATCCTTTTCGATGCTCTCCTTCTTTTATATAAATAGATGTCTCCACAGACCACTGATATGCTTTACGCACATGAAAAGGCGATGCATAAGCATATCCAACAATATGGTCATTTTCTATTGCAACCAGATATGGATATGTTCGTATAATTTTTTGTATTCTGTTTTTAAACTCCTCAACAGAAGGAACTTCGTATTCAAAAGATATGGCAGTGTTTTCAACATAAGGTCTATATATTTCCAATAATTCTTCTGCATCAGATATTTGCGCATTTCTAATAATAATATTGTTATAATTGTCTTTCATCTTATTCCACCTCTTCATATACAACAACACTGCCTGGATATACCTTCTTAATCTCTCCAGATTCCCGGAAATAGACCAAATAAAAAAAATCTCCTCTTTTAGCTTTCTCCCATAGTATTTTATCTTCCTGAGGAACTCTATAGACATCTCCATTATTAAAATAGATATTCCTCCTGATACCACTGGCATTTCCATGAATATTCTTCGAAATACAAATTCCTTTTTTTACAACAAAATCTCCTGCTTCGATTTTCTTTCTATTATGATCACTTCTGATTCGGTCAGACAATCCACAAAGGAAAAAAACTATTGCTAAAATGGCTCCAAGAAAATAGCCGGTACATAAACACAATAAAGCCACTATCACTCCACAAGCCATCATAATCTTGGCACATCGCCCTTTTTTTATACCGTATTGTTTATTAAGATTTGTTATTATATCTTTTTTTGTAATTATCTGCATAAAAATCCTGCCTTTTTACTATCTCGAATCTGATATCTTTTTATTCTATTGCCTTATATTCTTGTACATTATACTATAAATAAAGAATAATAAAAAATCAACCGGAAGGAAGTACGGTTGATTTTTCTGGCTTTGTTTTTTTATTTTAACAAGGGTGATTAGTCCAAACTAACCACCCCTATTATATAAAATCTCTTTCTAATTGTCCACTTATTATAATGTAATAAGAAAATTTATCAGTTGTTAAAGATTTTCTGTGCGCTCTGGACTTCGGCTTCTGTCGGCTGTGGTACATCTTCCAGAGGATAAGATATCCCAAGATTTCTCCATTTAAACACACCTAGTGTGTGATAAGGCAGAATTTCAAATTTCTTTACATTATGAAGATGTTCCATGAACTCTTTTAATTCCAGCAGACCTGTTTCATCATCTGTCAGGCCTGGAACCAGTACATGTCGAATCCATAAATCAATGTTTAATTTTGATAATTCTTCTGCCATTTCCAGAATATTAGAATTTTCCCATCCCGTTAACTTTTTATGTTTCTGGTTGTCCATTTCCTTTATATCCAGCATAACGAGATCCGTATATTTCATTAATTCCAGCCATTTGCTGTAAAAAGGTTCTTCTTTTGTAAATGGATTGCCGGAAGTGTCAATGGTTGTATGGATCCCTCTTTCTTTCGCCAGGCGGAAAAACTCTGTCAGGAAGTCTAACTGCAGTAGCGGTTCCCCGCCACTGACAGTAATTCCTCCATTATCTCCCCAATACATCTTGTATCGACATGCCCGGTCGATCAAATCTTTCGGTGTCCATTCTTCCCCCGCATCTTCTGCCCAGGTTTCCGGATTATGACAATATTGACATCGCATATGGCACCCTTGCATAAAAATCACAAATCTTACTCCGGGACCATCCACCAATCCAAAAGTTTCCAAAGAATGAATTTTCCCTGTAGTCATATGATTCATTTCCATCCGTTACATTGTTTTATGGCATGTTCTGGAAATAACATCCATCTGTTGCTCTCTTGTCAGATCGATGAATTTAACTGCATATCCTGAAACACGGATTGTAAAGTTTGCATATTCTTCTTTTTCCGGATGTTCCATTGCATCGATCAGTTTTTCTTTTCCAAATACGTTTACATTCAGATGATGAGCACCCTGATTGAAATATCCATCCATTACTCGAACCAGATTGTCAATTCTTTCCTGGTCTTCATGTCCTAACGCATCCGGATTGATGGTCTGTGTATTAGAAATACCATCCAATGCCCACTCATATGGAAGTTTTGCCACAGAGTTCAAAGATGCCAGTAATCCATTTTGTTCTGCACCATAGCTTGGATTTGCTCCTGGTGATAATGGTTTTCCTGCCGGTCTTCCATCCGGCATACTTCCTGTTGCTTTTCCATATACAACGTTAGATGTAATCGTAAGAATAGAAGTTGTTGGCTCAGAATCACGATATGTATGATGTTTTTTAATCTTAGCTAAAAATGTTCTTAACAGCCATACCGCAATTTCATCGGCACGGTCATCATCATTTCCATATTTAGGGAAATCTCCTTCAATTTCATAATCTACAGCAATTCCGGATTCATTACGAATTGTTTTAACTTTTGCATACTTAATGGCACTTAAAGAATCTACTGCATGTGAGAATCCTGCGATACCTGTTGCAAATGTTCTGCGGACATCTGTATCGATCAATGCCATCAATGCTGATTCATAGTAATATTTATCATGCATATACTGGATCAGATTCAATGTATTTACATAAAGATCAACCAGCCAGTCCATCATCATGTCATATTTTTCCATAACTTCATCATAATCTAAGTATTCAGAAGAAATTGGTTTATATTCAGGTCCTACCTGCTGTCCTGTCTTTTCATCGACTCCACCGTTGATCGCATAAAGCAGGCATTTTGCAAGGTTAGCTCTTGCTCCGAAGAACTGCATTTCTTTTCCTGTCTGTGTTGCAGATACGCAGCAGCAGATTGCATAATCATCACCCCAGATAGGTTTCATTACATCATCATTTTCATACTGCACAGAACTTGTTTTGATTGAAATATCTGCTGCATATTTCTTAAAGTTCTCCGGTAATGCAGAAGAATATAAAATTGTAATATTTGGTTCCGGAGAAGGTCCCATATTTTCCAGAGTATGCAGGAATCGGAAATCTGTTTTTGTAACCATAGAACGACCATCTACTCCAATTCCGGCCAGGTCAAGGGTTGCCCAGACAGGGTCTCCGGAGAACAACTGGTTATAAGATGGAATACGTGCAAATTTAACCATTCTGAATTTCATCGTCATATGGTCAACCAGTTCCTGTGCTTCTTTTTCTGTTAAAATACCTTTTTTCAAGTCTCTCTGGATATAGATATCAAGGAATGTTGATACACGACCGATACTCATTGCAGCACCATTTTGTGTTTTAATGGCAGCTAAATAAGCAAAATATACCCACTGGAAAGCTTCTTTTGCATTTTTTGCAGGTCTGGAAATATCATATCCATAAATCTTGGCCATTTCCTTCATGCCTTTTAATGCATTTTTCTGTAATGCCAGTTCTTCACGCTGACGTACAATATCTTCTGTCATAGAACCTGACCCACAGTTTGCAAAATCTGCTTCTTTTTCTTCTAATAAAACATCAATACCATACAAAGCTACACGACGATAATCACCAACAATACGTCCACGTCCGTATGTATCCGGAAGTCCTGTGATGATCTTATTATGACGTGCTTTTTTCATTTCCGGTGTGTATGTATCAAATACACCCTGGTTATGTGTTCTTGCATATTCTGTAAAAATCTTATGCAATTCAGGACTTGGCTCATATCCGTAATTTCGGCATGCTTCTTCTGCCATTTTGATTCCACCAAATGGCATAAAGGCACGTTTTAAAGGTTTGTCAGTCTGAAGTCCAACAACTTTTTCCAAATCTTTTGTTTCTTCACTAATATATCCAGGGCCATGAGAAGTCAGGGATGATACAATATCTGTATCCATATCCAATACACCACCCTTAGCACGTTCTTCCTTCTGTAACTGCTGAAGGATTCCCCATAACTTATCTGTTGCTTCAGTAGGGTCTGCTAAGAAACTCTCATCTCCATCATAAGGTTCATAATTTTCCTGAATGAAATCTCTGGTGTTAATTTCTTCTTTCCAAAGACGGCCACCAAAGCCTTCCCATTCTTCAAAATTTCTCATTTTATATGCCTCCGATCTTTCATACTTATTTGAGAATGTAGTTACTTGGCCGGTCTTAACCGACTTTTAAATTATAACAGTAATTTTAATTGGATACAACACGCTCCTGTGAAAAATTTCTTCAACGGGCTATTTCCCATTATAAGTTTTTATGATGGAACTGATATATGGAGTTTTGTCTGTCACAATCTGGTAAAGCCTATGTAAAATTTTTCCGCCCTTAATTCAATCGGGGCTTTATTTTTTTGCCAATTAATATTATATTATTAAGGAAAGAATGAAAAATGTTCTTAAACTTTTAATAATCTAATAGCGAGGTAAGAATGAATGAATGAGATGAAACCTATTAAAGAAGGAAAAGTTCGCGAAATCTATGATAACGGGGATAGCCTGATCATGGTTGCAACGGACCGTATTAGCTGTTTTGATGTCATTTTGAAAAATGATGTCACAAAAAAGGGAACTGTACTGACTCAAATGTCTAAATTCTGGTTTGATATGACACAGGATATTCTTCCAAACCATATGATCTCCGTTGACGTAAAAGACATGCCTGAATTTTTCCAACAGGAAAAATTTGACGGAAACAGTATGATGTGCCGTAAATTAAATATGCTTCCAATCGAATGTATCGTTCGCGGATATATCACAGGAAGCGGATGGGGAAGCTATCAGGAAAATGGTACTGTATGTGGAATCACCCTTCCTGAAGGTTTAAAAGAATCTGATAAACTTCCGGAACCGATTTATACACCATCCACAAAAGCAGAAATCGGAGATCATGATGAAAATATCTCCTTCGAACAAAGCATTGATGTTTTGGAAAAACAATTCCCTGGTAAAGGTAAAGAATATGCAACAAAACTACGTGACTACACCATCGCACTTTACAAAAAATGTGCGGATTATGCATTAAGCCGTGGAATTATCATTGCTGATACAAAATTTGAATTTGGTTTAGATGAAGAAGGAAATATCGTCCTTGGAGATGAAATGCTGACCCCTGACAGTTCCCGTTTCTGGCCTGCTGATGGTTATGAACCAGGACATGGCCAGCCATCTTTTGACAAGCAGTTTGCCCGTGACTGGTTAAAACAAAATGATCATGACTGGAAACTGCCACAGGATATTGTAGATAAAACAATCGATAAATATCTTCAGGCATACAAATTATTAACAGGAAAAGATCTGTAACAGGAATTTCCTAAGCAGACGAGATAAAAAACGCTTAACTGTCGGAGTGGTTTTTCATCACCCTCAAGGTTAAGCGTTTTTTCTCTTTTTTCATTTCTCAAAGCCATATCAGATGATCATCTTACTCTCCGCGGATTATCCTGATGATTTATTTCAGCAACACAGCTTTCGATCGAATAATGAATCATATCACTCACTGCCTCATCTGTGAAAAATGCAGTATGAGGAGTCATCAAAACATTTGGCATAGAACTTAAAAGTGCCATATCATGATTTCCTGTGACTGTATATTTATAATCTTTATAATATATTTTACCTTCATTTTCAATCACATCCAGTGCGGCAGCTGACACCTTTCCACTTTCCAGAGCTTTTATTAATGCATCTGTATCTATGATGGAACCCCGTGCCATATTTACCAGCATTACCCCTTTTTTCATTTTTCCGAGTGTTTCTTCATTCACCATATGATAGGTACTCTCCAATGCAGGGGTGTGGAACGTGATCATATCACACTCTTTCCAGATGGTATCCAAATCCGCTTAGATTTCGAATCACCATCTCTCCAATTTTACCGGTTCCAACAACACCAACCGTCATATTTCCAAGTTCCCTTCCACGAACTTCTAATAATGAATAATCCTGTACCTGATATCTGAGTAAAATGGTTTTCATTTTCCGGATGGTCATTAAAATTGCCATAACTGTATATTCTGCAACAGTATGAGGTGTATAACTGACATTGGAAACTGAAATTCCGATTTTCTGTGCATATGCAATATCAATATGATCATAACCAACTGTTCTGGTGGAAATAGTTTCAATACCCTGGGCTTTCCATGCATCCAACAAGTCTCGTCCAACCGGAGTTGTAATGATACTAACCGCCTGACATCCTTCAGTGACAGAAAGATTTTGAAGTGTGGGTGCTTCCTCTGTTACAGAAAGTTCTGTTTGATACTGTTTCCCATAGATTGAAAAATATTCCTGTTCATCTAGTCTAATGTTAAATACTGCAATTTTCAATTTGGTCATCCCCTATATATCGTAAGTATTTATTATTTCAAGACTCGCTTGCGACTCTTGGCGCGGAATTCGGGTCTGCATAGCAGACATACTTCCAATCCGAATTCCTGCGCATCCTCGCGGAGCGTATATCAGATGGGGGATTGAAACCCGCCACTGATACATAATTGTTGCTCACCGCCTACAGAGGTGGGAGTCATCCCTCATCTGATATATTATCATTTTTAGTATGCTGTATCCATTGCAAAATGATAAAAATTTCATCCTCTGTTAAAATCCGTATCACATACACTATTTTTTTGCAGAATTATCTCTCTTAAGCACTTATTTTGATATTTTATCAAGCAAATCCACTGGATATCTTTAATTATCTGATTAATTAATAAAAAATTAATACTTTCTTTTCTCTAAACCTTTTATTTTTCATTTTATATACTGTATAATAAATGATAGGGTGAGGAGGAATTGAAATGATGACACCAGAATATCAAAACAGCAACGAAAGATCCTTAAAGAATCGATGGCATGAATTAAAAAACAGAAAAGATGAGCTTCTGAAAACCAGATGCACAGAACTGAAACATATTCAGGACGGTTTTAATCTTTCTCAGACAAACTGCCAATACATAACTGTTTTCAACAGTGAATACTGTAAAACATCCTGCAGCTATTACAAAGATAAAATTCAGCCAATAGTTGACGAAATGGATCAAATTCAGGAATTAAATCCGTCTTTTTTAAAATAAGACAAAATAAAAATCTCCAAATTTTCTTTGGAGATTTTTTTTATTTTAGGAGTTTTTTCAGTTTTTTTATGTTCTTATCGGATAATTGATAAAAACTTTTCTTTCCACTTTTCTTTTCAATACATATGATATTGTCATTTCCTATCTGAAGCTTCGTTATCGTCCCACATGTATAAAAACGATATTCGTCCCATCCATCTGTCTTTGTATCATCATCTGTTTGAAACATTTGTGCTTCTTCCAGCAGATTCGTAACACGGATAGCCGTACTGTTTAACTTCATTTTCTCATCCGTTACGATGATCTGTGCATCAGCCATACGCCCCAGAACATCTGGATATTTTTTCTGAAGCTTTGCATCTATCAAACCATCTCCTACTACAGAAGCATTATTAAAAGCATAAACATTCGCCGGAATTGCGTCAAACACAATATAGCTGTTTCCATATACATTAAACTCATATGTTGTATTATCTTCGTCGATTAAAGCATAAGAATACACCTGATCATATTCTTTTTCCAGATCATTTGCTGAAATACCAATCATACGATAACAATCCGCAACAATACCTTTTACATAATTGCAGACCGGTGTATTAATAACAGCAAAACTCTGTCCCTTTACTTCTTTTGATCCAAAGACAACTTTCATGATATTACTGTCTGCAACCTGTCGCTTGTATTCTGCCAGTTTCTGATCACCAGATGTCTCATGGATAGCCTGGATTTTCTTTTCAAGAGAATTTGTCTTTTTCTTTTCTGTTTTCAGCTGATTTGAAAGTTTGTTGTTTTCTTCTTTTAATTCCTGATAATAATCAGATTCCACAACATCTTCTTTCGAAGGTTTACATCCGGTTAAACCTATGGATAAACAGAGTGCCACTGCAAGTGTCAAAACATACTTTTTATTTCTCATATGCATTTCCTTTCCAGATCTAGTATTTTTCTGCAACTTCTCCTGCCCTCTTATAAATACTTTCCGGTTTAATATAGCCTCGAACCATAGATAATGGATAAATATTTGTATCATGTCCAACCACTGACCCTGGATTCAAGATTGTTCCGCATCCTACTTCCACTCGATCCCCAAGAATTGCTCCGATTTTTTTCCTTCCGGTTTCAATTCCTTTATCACCACACTTAATAACTACATTTGTTTTGTCAGATTTTACATTAGATGTGATAGAACCTGCACCCATGTGCGATTTATATCCAAGAATAGAGTCTCCAACATAATTATAATGGGGAACCTGCACATTATTAAATAAAATATCATTTTTTATTTCTGTTGAATTGCCTACCACACAATCAGCTCCAATAAGTGCATTTCCACGAATAAAAGCTCCTGGACGAACCTCTGTTCCCGGTCCTATGATTGCCGGCCCATTGATAGTTGCTGTCCTGGCAATGGTTGCTGTCTTGGCAATCCAGACATCATCCTGAACCTGATCATACTCATCTGCTGGAAGTTCTGGTCCTTTCTTTAAAATAAAATCTTTGATCAAAGGAAGAATCTCCCATGGATATGTAGTATGCTCAAACAATTCTCCTGCAATGGTCTGATCCATATTCAAAAATAAACTCTGATTTTTTAATTGTTCCATCTTCATACTCCTTTCGGATATCTATTCTTTTTAAACTAACCCAACACTGAAATAACGTTCCGCACGATCTGGAAGAACAGTTGCAATTACCTTGTCTTTCCCATATTTTTCTGCCATCTTTTTAGCTGTATAAATATTTGCACCTGATGAAGTTCCACAAAGAATTCCCTGGACTCTCGCCAGTTCTCTGGCTGTATTTATGGCATCTTCATCAGATACTTCTACAACTTCTGAGATGATATCTACATCAAGAATTGCAGGAATAAATCCATCACCGATTCCCTGAATCTGATGCAACCCTGGTTTCTGACCAAGAATTGCTGAAACACCTTTTGGTTCTGCAGCGATAATTTTTGTATCAGGATTTTGTTCCAAAAGATATTTTGCCATACCGGCCATAGTTCCTCCACTTCCGATTCCGGAAACGAAAATATCCACTTTTTGACCAATCTGCTCACATAATTCTCGTGCTGTTGTTTTATAATGTGCTTCTGTATTGGCAATATTTTCAAACTGCTGCGGCATAAAATACTCATCAGAAGAATTGGCGATTTCCTGGGCTTTTCTGACAGCACCATCAACATTTTCTTCTGCCGGTGTAAGAACCAGATCTGCTCCAAGTGCCTGAATCAGCTTCCTGCGTTCTTCACTCATATTTTCCGGCATAACAATCATAACTTTATATCCCATTCTAATGCCGCAAAACGCCAAACCGATTCCAGTATTTCCTGATGTTGGCTCAATAATCGTCATCCCTGGTTTTAATCGTCCCTGCTTTTGTGCTTCCTCCAGCATATTCTTTGCAACACGGTCTTTGATACTTCCTCCCGGATTTAAGAATTCCGCTTTTGCAAATATTTTATATCCCATTGTTTTTTCAAAACTTATGAGAGGTGTATTTCCAATTAAATCTAACATACTTTCCACATACATAAAAGAAAGCCTCCTATTTCAATTTTATCTTAATCTGTACCGGATTATGGTCACTGTTTTTAAAATCTTCATTTAATGTAGTCACATTACAAATTTCCACATTTGGTGAAACAATAAATCCATCTATAACATAAAACTGTGTCTTTTCATCTTTTCGGTCATATGGTCGATTTAAAAGCCTGCATGTTGGAAAACTGTCATCCGTCGCAAACTTCCAGCCATTTTGAAAAACAGCTTCATCAACTTCTCCTGCCTGGAAATTCTCATCATCCCATATTGGATATTTTCTTTGATCTACCTGCTGAAATGTCTGATTAAAATCACCTCCAGCAATAACGTAATTTCCTTTATCGTACTCCTTTTGAAGAATTTCTGCCAGTATTCTGGTCTGTGCTTTTTTTCCACTTCCATTATCATATGCTTCTAAATGCAGATTTACAAAAACAACTTCCTTTTGACTTCCATTAATCGGAACCCTCTCCATAAGAAGACATCTTTTCAGCTGGCATACTCTCAATGGCCATGAAAAAGGTGTAGGCAAAGAGTATCTTACAGCTTCTGATACCTGAAAGCGATTCAGCGTAACAAGACCTGCATCCACCTGACCGATCGTCGGCATAGGATATGGAATATAATCACAGAGAAAATTCCTTGCATATGCCCAGTTTCCTTTCCATCCTTTTGCAAGTGTATTAACTTCATTTATATGATAGGATCTTTTGGAATTCTTATCGATTTCCTGTAAAAAAACAACCTTTGAATTAGTCTTTTTTATTACGTCTTTCATTTGATTCAAATTATTTTGAACCAGTATCCTGCTTTCCGGACGGACATCTTTCCCTCCATCCATAAAGAAATCCTCTGTTTCACTTAATGCACCATAACCCACATTCCATGTCAAAACAGATATCTCCTGATCTTTTTTTAACTTTTCACCTGTCTCCTGATTTTTTATCTGGATTATCTCTTTCCGTTCGGGTTTATACTCCCTAATAGATAAATATATCAGCATAGTCCCAAATACAACTACTAGCGATATTGCAATAACCCCGATTCCACAGAAAATATTTCTGAGCTTGTTATTCACTTTTTGCCTCCTTAAATGAAATCAAGTTCAATAGGACAGTGATCAGAGCCCATAACATCTGTCAATATTTTAGCATCCTGCAGTCGATCTTTTAAAACATCTGAAACAATAAAGTAATCAATTCTCCATCCGGCATTATTCTTCCGTGCATTAAAACGATAAGACCACCAGGAATATATTCCTTCTTTGTCAGGATAAAAATATCGGAATGTATCAATAAAACCGGCGTCCAGAAAAACAGTCATTTTTTCTCTTTCTTCATCTGTAAATCCGGCATTTTTTCTATTTGTCTTTGGATTTTTCAAATCAATTTCTGAATGCGCCACATTAAGATCTCCGCAAACGATAACCGGTTTATCTTCTTCTAGTTTTTTTAGAAAACGCAAGAAGTCTTCTTCCCATTTCATTCGATACTCCAAACGTTTTAATTCACTTTGAGAATTTGGTGTATAAACTGTAATAAAATAGTAATCTTCAAATTCAAGGGTAATAACTCTTCCCTCATGATCATGTTCTTCAATTCCCATTCCATAGGAAACAGATATAGGCTTGATTTTTGTAAATATCCCGGTCCCGGAATAGCCTTTTCTTTCGGCATAATTCCAGTACTGATCATATCCTTCCAGATCAAGTTCCAGTTGTCCTTCCTGCATCTTGCTTTCCTGTATACAGAAAATATCTGCATCAGCTTCATGAAAAAAATCCAGGAAACCCTTTTTTACACAGGCACGAATTCCATTAACATTCCATGAAATAAATTTCATCTAGTCTCCTCCCCGGTTTTTATTATAAATAAACATCACGACGGCAGCACCTACGATGGCTACATATCCAAGGAAACTCCATCCATCCGGAATCTGTCCAAAAAATATCAACCCCAAAACTGCAGAAAAGATAATCTGTGTATAATCATACACAGAGATTTCTTTTGCCGGTGCATAAGTGTAGGCAGCTGTTATTCCAAACTGTCCTCCTGCCGCTGCAAGACCGGTCAGCATCAGATACAAAAGCTGCATCGGTGAAATAGGCTTGAAATCTACAATCATAAACGGAATACATGACAACATGGAGAAAGTTGAGAAGAAAAATACGATCATCGGACCTCTTTCTCCTCTTAATCCAAGTTTCCTGACACAGGTATATGCCAATCCTGCAAACATTCCACCCATAAATCCTATAAAAGATGCTCCGAGAGATCCAGAAGCAAAGGATGGTTTTACAATGAACATGCTTCCAACAAACGCAGTAACCACGCAACAAAACTGAGGTATGGTAATACGTTCTTTCAGAATA
The DNA here is from genome assembly GCF_018982945.1 of Anaerostipes faecalis. Lineage (GTDB taxonomy): Bacteria > Bacillota > Clostridia > Lachnospirales > Lachnospiraceae > Anaerostipes > Anaerostipes faecalis. The sequence goes on from NZ_JABRXE010000010.1 coordinate 60,804, forward strand.
AAATAAGAAAATACTATAACAAAAAACGGCGATAATTTATTCAGACAGGAAGCATCTGCAAGCAGCATATGGTCCACTGCGTAAAAGTTGCAGAAAATACCTAAGGTCCCAAAAAGGGACCTTAGAACAAACCAATGTAAATTCTTTTTTTGTAAATAGAACTTCTCGCCACTGCGCACCAGCATTATAAGGGCAATCACAGCTGCAACAAGATTCCTGAAAAAGCTTTTTTCAATCGATGGTAAATCACCTGCCAGCTTTAGAAAAAAACTCATAAGAGCAAAAGAACATGCTGACAGAATGATACATATGATCCCTCGGTTCTTCTGAGCAGACATTATACTCTGGAAGAATATTCTCCGGTTCTTGTATCGATTTTTAACGTATCGCCTTCGTTAACAAATAATGGAACCATAACTTTAGCACCTGTTTCTACGATACATGGTTTTGTAGCTCCCTGTGCAGTATTTCCTTTTACTCCTGGTTCACATTCTGTAACCAGAAGTTCAACAGAAATTGGTGGTTCAACCTGGAATGGTGTTCCTGCATGAGAAACGATGGTAACATTTTCATTTTCTTTAACAAATTTCATTGAATCTTCTGCTATAGATTTTTCAATGGAAATCTGATCAAATGTTTCATTGTCCATGAAATAATATAAATCTCCATCATTATACAGATACTGCATTTCTTTTCTTTCGATATGAGCTTTCTTAAATTTCTCATCTGGACGGAATGTATTTTCTACAATTGCTCCAGTTTTGATATTTTTTAATTTAATTCTAACGAATGGTGATCCCTTTCCAGGTTTTACATGCTGGAACTCAATAACTTCGTAAATTGCACCTTCGTATTCTATTGTCTGTTTATTACTTATCTTTCCTGCTAATATCATTTTTTTATTCGTCCTCCTTCATAATCTTACATTATTTTATAATAAATGTAGCTTAGATTCAACTATTTATTTGACAGTTTATAAATTTCGTACATATCATCAATATCACATGTTTTGAAATTACCAATGGTTCTTGTTCCTTCATAAGAGCATCCATAAGCCATCTTATGTACTTCTTCATCTGTTTTCAGCCCGATTTCTTTCGCTTCACTGAAACATGTTGGCATATCCAAAGATTTAAAATATGCTACAGTTTTAGCAATAGCCTCCTTTGCAGCTTCTTTCGGATCTTCTGTATCAATACCCCATACTCTCTTTGCGTACTGAGCAAAACGTTCTGGCTTTTCAGGATACACATAAGTTGCCCAGGCACCCCATACAGCAGATAAACTTGCTCCATGGGCAATATCAAATTTGGCACTTAATTCATGTCCAAGCTGATGAACTGCAAAGTCTGTAACGGCTCCAAGACCTGTCAATCCATTGTGAGAAAGACTTCCTGCCCACATGATCTCACTCATGGCGTTATAATCATGTGAATCGTTGATCGCAATTGCTCCGTTTTTAATCACTGTTCTCAATAACCCTTCAGCAATTTCATCTGTCATCTCATTATGTTCCGTTTTTGTAAAATAACGATCCAGTGTATGCATCATAATATCAACAACTCCACATCCAATCTGGTATTTCGGAAGTGTATAAGTCAGTTCAGGATTCATAATTGCAAAAACCGGGCGGTTTAAGTCCGTACTCAATCCTCTTTTGATCTTTGTCTCTTCATTTGTAAGTACTGCAGAATTGCTTGTTTCGCTTCCTGCTGCTGCAAGTGTTAACACAACACCTACAGGAATTGTTTTTTCAACTGTCTTAACTCTTGACCAGAATTCCCAGATGTCTGTATCTGGATTTGCAACACCATGAGCCACTGCTTTAGAAGTATCAATAACACTTCCACCGCCAACAGCAAGGACAAAATCTGTTCCAAAGTCTTTTGCTTTTGCCACCGCTTCTCTGGCAAAAGATAATCTTGGATTAGGTTTTACTCCTCCAATAGTCATATAATCTATGCCTGCCTCTTTTAGCGCATCTGTTACTCGATCTAAAAGTCCGCTTTTAACAACACTTCCGCCACCATATACTACAAAAACTTTTGATGCACCATATTGCAGAGCAAGATCTCCTACCTGCTTCTCCGTTTCCTTACCAAAAACAATTTTAGTCGGTGTATACTGAGTAAATGAATGCATATTTTTCCCTCCATTTCTAAATAAAATATAGTTACCAATGAACAAATTCAAGAACTCTCAGATATTCCTGATAAATCATTAAACTTTTCTAGTTAATTTCACAACAATCTCTTCTGCAATCTCTTCAACAGTCTTTTTATCTGTATTAACAATCACATCGGCTGCAGCTTCATATTTGGGGCGTCTCTCCTCCATCATTTTTGAAATAAACTCTGTATTTTTATTACCACGAAGCAGCGGTCTGTCATCATTGTCTCTGACACGTTCTAGAATAATCTCTGGAGAAGCTGTTAAAAGTACAACTTTTCCGTTCTTTTTCATTTCTCTGACATTTTCGTCACGAAGAGCGACCCCTCCTCCACAGGAGATGATCTGATTATTTTTCTTCTGAAGTTCAATCAAAAGATTTGTTTCACAGTTCCGGAAGTAAGTCTCTCCATATTCCTCAAAAATCTTATTTATGGACATCCCTTCTTTATCGACAATTTCCTGATCCATTTCGACCTGAGGAGATGCCAGAATCTTACTTAAATAATCAGATACTGTACTTTTTCCTACACCCATAAAACCAATCAGCAGAATATTATGGGTAAATAATGTTCTTGCCTGAATACGACGGCTGTTTTCAACAATATAAGTAAAAATATCAAGAATCTCATCCTTATATGTATTATCACTAACATGGGTCAACAACATCTTTCGTTGTCTTTTTTCCTGTTCTGGCTGCAAAATCGGCAAACCGTTTTCTTTTTTGTAGACCATGATTTCTTTAATGATATCCATTCGTTCCTCTAAAACAGAAACAATTTTCTTATCACAAATATCCAGTCTCTCTCTGATTTCATCTAACTGATTCATTGCTGTTTTTCCTTTTCTATTTATCTTTAAGTGCCAAATAGACACTCCTTTTTTAAGTATATCATAAGCGCTTGTTATTTTTCAATTATTATCCTTTTACTGAATAGTTATTTTTAACAAACTCCACAAACTCTTCTGCAACCGGTGCAAGATATTTCTTCTTTAAAGTTACCAGATAAATATAACGATGGATTTCCGGTGAACTGATAGGAATTACTGATACATCCATCGTATTTAAAAGCGGGATATTAGGAACAATGGCAATACCAAATCCTGCCGCCACAAGTCCCGCAACCGTAGAATCTTCTTCTCCTTCATAAGCAATTTTGGGATAACCCTTAACTTTTGAAAACAACTGGTCAATCACATTTCGAAGTCCACTGTTTTTGGAAAAATAAATATAATCATACTGGGTTGTATCCCCAAGATTTACCGATTTCTCATCTGCCAGCGGGTGGTCCTTTGGAGTAATCAGCACAAGTTCTTCTTCTGCAACCGGAATGAAATCAAGATTTTCCTCATCCTTTATATAAGAAGAGAAAACGAAATCGTATTTTCCCTCTTTCAAACCTTGTATAATTCTTTTTGTTGTCCCCTGTCCAAAAGAAAACCGGATATGATTCTCTCCTTTCTTCTCCATATAATGATTAATAACCTGTGGAATAAAATGGCTTCCCAGAGTGTAAATATATCCTATATCTATATAACCTCCGTCAAGTCCCGATGCTTCTGTCAAGATTCGTTTTCCTTCATCCAGCATAGCCAATGACTGTTCCACATACCTTAAAAACAGCTGCCCATATTTTGTTAATTTTGCATTTCTTCCCTGTTTCTCAAAAAGCTTCACTCCCAGCTCACCTTCAAGGCATGATATGGCATGACTCAGGCTGGGCTGCGTAATAGAAAGATTATCTGCTGTACGTGTATAATGTTCTTCTTTGGCAAGTGCTCGAAAATAATACAAATGATTTAAATTCATAACCTTTTCCCTTTGAATCTATCAGTTTTCTTTATAGATAGTATAGCATATTCTTCATTGCATTTGTATACAAACCTTGTTATAATTATTATTAAGAAATTACAAAACGATTTGGAGGAATCATAATTATGGCAGCAAAAAATTTTCGTAAATTATTTGAACCTTATACAGTAAAATCCATGACTTTGAAAAACAGAATCGTCATGACCCCGATTGGAACAAATTTTGCTGAACATACTGGTGAAGTAAACGAAAAAGTTATTGAATATTATAAACAAAGAGCAAAAGGTGGTGCCAGCCTTATTATTATTGAAGGTACCAGTGTCTATTCTCCACAGGGTGCAGCTGGATCTTATCAGCTTCGAATTGACCATGATACTTATATTCCTGGACTATACAGACTTTGTGAAAAAGTTCATGAATATGGTTCTAAGATCAGTATTTTATTAAATCACGCAGGCGCAGCTGCAAATGGACGCTTGACAAATATCCAGCCCGTTTCTGCTTCAGATATTCCATCAAGTGCAGATGGAGATATTCCAAGACCTTTGACAACAGATGAAATCTATACTATCGTCGATAAATTTGCACAGGCTGCAAAACGTGCTGTTACAGCTGGTTTTGATGCTGTTGAAATTCAGGCTGGTCATGGTTATCTGTTAAATCAGTTTCTCTCTCCTCTTACTAATGATCGTACAGATGAATTTGGAGGTTCAAAAGAAAACCGTGCCCGCTTTACAACTTTGGTTTTAAAAGCTGTTCGTGAGGCAGTTGGTGAAAATGTTCCTATCTTTTTAAGTATCAGTGCTGATGAACTTGCTGAAGGCGGAAATACATTAGACGATACAAAAGAAATCGTCGAATTTTTCAAAGATTATGTAGATGTGTTCTGTGTATCTGCCGGTCTTACATGCTCTATCCAGTATCAGAATGATGCTGATTACCTTCCTGACGGATGGAAATCCTATATGGCAAAAGAATTGAAGGAATCCACCGGAAAGCCATGTCTGACAAGTGGAAATATTCGTGAACCGGAAATTGCCAATCGCATTCTTGAAGATGGTGAAGCCGATCTGATCGCTATCGGACGTGGATTGATTGCAGATCCTGAATGGGTCAATAAAGTTCAGTTTGGAAACACCGATGATATCAACCGCTGTATTTCCTGTAACAATGGATGTACTGCAACATTAAGTGATGAACCAATTCGTTGTACTATCAATCCGTCTATTGTTTCTGGTGAATACTACAAGAAACATACTTTAAAGAAACCTTGTAATGTGGTTGTTATTGGTGGAGGAACCGCCGGACTGGAAGCTGCATGTACCGCGGCAGAAGTTGGATGTGCAACTGTACTGATTGAAAAAACAAACCAGCTTGGCGGTCTTGCAAGACGTGTTGGTAAGATGCCTAACAAACGTCGTCTTGGTTACTTCCCTCAATATCTGGAACATCGTGCATCAAAACTTAAGAACTTATTTATCTGTAAGAATATGGAAGCATCCATCGATCTTGTTGAAGGATTCAAACCGGATATCGTTGTCAATGCAACAGGATCCAACCCTCGTCTTCCAGACATCAAAGGTTTGAAAGATAATCTTGCAGCTAAAAATGTATCTACAATTTTTGACCTTGTTGATAACGTTGATTCTTATGAAGAAGATCTGTCTGGAAAGAAAGTTGTCATCATCGGTGGCGGAAATGTTGGTCTGGATGTTGTTGAATTCTTTGCTCCAAGAAAAGCTGATGTTACTATTGTTGAACAGAAAGCTCATTTTGGAGAAAATCTTGATTTTATCACAAGAACCGGATCACTTGCAATGTTAAGCAAATATGGAGTTCATCAGTATCCAAATGCTTCTCTTCTGGAAGTAAAGGAAAACAGCTTCATTGTAAGACATGATTATAAAGATCTTGAATTAGATTTTGATTTTGGATTTATCTGTCTTGGAATGGAATCTGCAACTCCTGCTTTGAAAGAATTATATGATCACTTTATTTATGAAGGAATCGAAGTTCTTAATATTGGAGACAGTGCTCAGACACGTCGTATGATCGAAGGTGTAAAAGAAGGACGAGATATTCTCCTTGCTTTAGAAAGACAGAATTTTATTTAGAATTTGATTGATATAAAAGTGAAAACCGTTGGAATTTTAATGAATTCCAACGGTTTTATTCTTTTTACTTATTACTCAATAAAATCAGAGTTTATTTCTTTCTTCGATATTGCCATAAAACTATTTTTTCCAGATATCGTTTTAATACAATCTGTATCTCTTCTTTTGGATGAATCGGTTTCACCAGAATACTATGAATTCCTGTTCGATTTGCTCCATATACATCTGTGAACAACTGATCTCCAACAAACAAAGTATTATTTTTATTGGTCCCCATCTTCTTCATTGCTTTCTGGTATCCTTTTACACTCGGTTTATTGGCCTTATATATATAATTCCGCCCTCCTACATCCTGGCAGAATTTCTTCACACGAGGTTCCTTGTTATTACTGGTAAAACAAAACTCAAAACCTATATGTTTCAGCTTTTGAAATAAAGCTTTGGCTTTGTCATCTGCTGGTGCATTATGTGGAACCAATGTATTGTCAACATCAAAAATCACTCCACGATAGCCTTCCTGATAATATCGTTCAAAATCAATGTCATATGTACTTCTTATATCCTCAGATGGATAAAATTTCTGAAACATTACTTATCTCCATTCTTTCCCTTTTATTTCTTCATTTTATAACAGTATGCTTTATTGTGCAATACAAATTAAAATTTATTCTTATTTGTAGCAAAACGCATGTCACTGATTGTAACATGCGTTTTTTATTTCATTAGGAAAAATCTGTTATTCTAAAGTGTAAAAATCTTTCCAGCTTTTCAAGACTCGCTTGCGAGTCTTGGCGCGGAATTCGGGTCTGCATAGCAGACATACTTCCAATCCGAATTCCTGCGCATCCTCGCGGAGCGTATATCAGATGGGGGATTGAAACCCGCCACTGATACATAATTGTTGCTCACCGCCTACAGAGGCGGGAGTCATCCCTCATCTGATATATTATTTTTCATTTAAGTATGCTTTCACAATATCATCTGAGACACTTTTTCTGATACTTTCATAAACACCAGATGCCTCTTTACGAATCTGTTTTTGTGTCTTCTCATCCAGCTTTATAATTTTTGTTCCACTGTCTTTAATAATTTTCATTCGATCCGCAATTCTCGCATCAGATGTTTTTCTCGCATAAACTTTTGCTGTTTCAGATGCTTCATCAATGATTTTCTGCTGCTCTTTGGAAAGACTGTTGTAAAATTCATCGCTAACGATTAAAGAAATATAATGAGGCAGATGATTAGTTTCTACCACATAATCCTGTTGTTCATATAATTTGCTGGATACAATAACTTCATATGGATTTTCCTGTGCATCAATGGTTCCCTGCTGTAGTCCAATATAAACTTCGCTGAAGGTCATAGGTGTTGGATTTGATCCTAAAGATTTCCAAAATGCCAAATGATAACTATTTTCCATAGTACGAATTTTCTGTCCTTTAAAATCACTAATATCTTTCACTTCTTTATTCGTTGACATAACACGGAATCCCTGATCAGCATAACCAAGCAATTTATATCCGCCTTTTTCATACACCTTTTCCATTTTACTATAAAACAGAGGGTTATCAACAGCTGCTCTGGCATCTTCAATATTGGAAAAAGCACTTGGCAAATCAAATACTGCAGTATCTGGCAAAAATGTTACCTGAGGTGCTGTATTCTGCACGACAAAAGGAATATCTCCATCTTTACAGCTTTCCAAAAGTTCTCGATCTCCACCAAGTGTACTATTGGGATATACTTCTATTTTCATTTTCCCGTTACTTAACCTTTTTACTTCCTGAGCAAATTTTTCTGCATAGATCTGCGTTACTGTATCTTCCGGACTTGAAGTTCCCAGAGGCCATGCATATCTTTGTACTTCATCTGAAGATTGCTTTTGCTTGCATCCTGTCATTCCAAATACCAGTGCAACAGTACAAAGAAGTACAAGTCCTTTTTTCCATAATTTCATCTTATGCACCTCCTAATAATACAAGACTAATCTGAGGAATAAATGTAATCAGCAATAACGCAACCAGAAAACAAATAATTAAAGGCAATGCCTTTTTGGCAATTTCCATCACCGGGATATCTGTCAAAGATGAGGCCACAAACAGATTAACTCCAATCGGAGGGGTAACAAATCCAATGGCAAGGTTAACAACCATCATAATTCCAAAATGAATCGGATTCATTCCAATAGCAGTAGCAATCGGTAATAAAATCGGTGTTAAAATCAGGATTGCCGGTGTTGTATCCATTACCATTCCTACAATCAGCAGGAAGATATTAATAACAAGAAGAACAATAATTTTATTGGTAAAGTTTCCTAAAATCCATTCACTAACGGACTGAGGTACTCTCATCAACGTTAAAACTCTGGAAAATGCAACTGATGCTGCCAGAATAAATAAAATCGGTGCATAAGTTCTGACTCCTTCCACCATAACCTGCCACAAATCTTTTACCTTGATAGATTTATATACAAACAGACTTACTGCCACAGAGTAAAATACAGAAATAACTGCTGCTTCTGTAGGCGATGCAACTCCTGAATAGATACATCCCAAAATAATTACAGGACTTAATAAAGCAAAAAAGCTTTCTTTAAATACTTTTAAAAATCCCTTCTGATGAAGCTCATCTACTGCTTCACTAATTTTTTCTTTATCTTCACCATGTATTCTGCAATAAAAAACTGCATAGAGCATTAGTAAAAGCCCTATAAAAACTCCAGGGACAATTCCTGCAATAAACAGGTCACTGACAGATTCTCCAGATGCCATTCCAAACATAATAAACGGAATACTTGGAGGAATAATGACTCCAAGTCCTCCGGCTACTGCAACAATGGATGTAGCAAATACTTTGTCATATCCAAGTTTTACAAGAATCGGAATTGTCATACTGCCTACTGCCGCCACTGTTGCAGGAGCGGATCCTGAAATTGCTCCATAAAACAGACAGGTAACAATAACTGCACATGGCATTCCTGCTGTTAATTTTCCTATAAAATAAACAAATACATCAAAAATCTTTTTTGAAATTCCACCTTTTGCCATAATCATTCCAGATAAAACGAACATTGGAACAGCAAGAAGAGGAAAACTATCAATTCCACCTAGCATAGATCTAATAACAAACTGTCCACTGGCAGTAAATGATGGATCAAAAGCTCCAGGGAGCACAGATACAATTCCAAGACCAATGGAAATAGGTATCGCAATGATTAAACATACAAAAAAGATAATAAATACAACTAATGCTGACATTCTTCTTCCCCCTTATCTTTCTTTATTGCAATACGGAATTCTATGATCCATCGCTGAATAATACGAAATGCAACTAAAACAAAACTTACCAACGGTGCTGCCTGGATATAATACATTGGAATTCCACATGCGGGACTTACCTGTCCACTTTCAAATGCACTTTTTAAATAAAGTACTGCGTACGGAATTAAATAGAAGAACAAAGCCAGTTCAATAGTATGATTAATTACTTTAAAAATTGCCTGTCCTCTTCTTGAGAACATTCCAACAAACTGTTCGATCTTAATGGAAATACATTTTCTCGTACAATAACTGACACTGATAAATCCTGACCAGATAAACAAGTATCTGGTTATTTCTTCAGACCAAGATAATGATGCACCCAGAGCATATCTTGCAAAAACCTGAATTCCCATAATCAGGGTCATAGCTATAAGCAACATAACCATTAAAAATTCTTCTAAATTTTCATCAAGCCATTTTAACATCTTTTTCCTCTCTCCCTTTTTGAAAAAAATATCATTTTCCAAAAAGTTATTCTTTTAACAACCATACATAATTATACTAGGAATATGCAAACAGCACAAATAAATCCTATCTATTATTTCCATAATATTTCTCTATATATTCAAAAGAGTCAGCACTGCTTGCTGACTCTTTCAAGTCGATTTAAATACATGGCCCTTAAAGACTTTTATGTAATAACTCTAATACTGTCTTCAAATCATCAACACCCATCTGTCCTGGTGCAGATGCTTTTTTCGCAGCACCAAAAGTCAATGCTGAACCAAACACTTCTCCACAAAGGCGGCTGATTACACCTGTTCCTGCCATAGACATTGTAATAATCGGACGATCTGCATATTCGTTGCTCACTTCTTCTGTTGCAGCCAGTAATGTGAGAACATCTTTCTTATTCTGAGGCATAACAGCAATTTTCGGAATATCAGCACCTAAATCCTGCATTTTACGAAGTCTTCCTACAATATCATCTTTGTCTGGAGTTTTATCAAAGTCATGATTAGATGCAACTACTTTAACACCACATTCATGTGCAGCTGCAACGATATCTTTAACAATATCATCTCCAGTAAATACTTCCACATCCACAAGATCTACATATCCTGTTTTAGCTGCTGCAATATTTAATTCTTTATATGGTTCGGCTTCAATTGCTTTCTCTCCACCTTCTTTAGATGTACGGAAAGTAAAAAGAATTGGAGTATCACCTAAAGCATCTCTTAAATCTTTTAATACATCCTCAACCTTAGCAAAATCAAAAACACCTTCAAACCAGTCAACACGCCATTCCACAACATCTACCGGAATGCTGTCAAATGTTTTTGCCTCTGCAATAATTTCATCTTTTGTTACACCAACGATAGGGACACAGATTTTTGGTACCCCTTCGCCGATTTTAATATTTCTTACTTCTACCGGATTCATTGACAATACCTCCTATTGTCTTACTTTATTATTCTGCATCAACATTCTTCAATAATGTACCATATCTCATATTTACAAATAAAGCAAGTACCACACCAATAATAGTAATTACAAGATTCATAACGATTACCTGACTAGATGTCATTTTTGCTGCTGCTGTTAAGATTGTATAGTTACACAAGCTGGATGCAATCATAACTAAACTTGTAATTGTACCTTTGATTTTAGGGAACAGGTCATTTACAGTTGCTGTAGCCATCTGAAGAACTCCACCAGCTGCAGAATAACCAATAACAAATGCACCAATATAACAGATTACAGGTGTTTTAATCACATATACAAGAGCAAGCATCACTACAGAAATTGCCGGATAGATTACCAGGAAGCGAACCTGTTTAAATTTTGTAATTAATAAACTTGTAACTACCAGTGCTACCATTGTTCCAGCAGAATAGTATGTCTGCATAACAGATACGGATTCTGACGGGATTTTGGCGATTTCTGTTCCAAATGTCTGAGCACAGTTTAACCATAACTGGAATGTAGCTGTACTTGTAAAACCAATTAAGATCAATGCAATACTTTCAATAGAGAAATTTGCATTTTTAATATTCTGAATCAGTGATTCAGATTTTCCACTTTCAGATGCTGCTGGGAACGGTGCAAAAATTGCAAGGATTCCAAGAACTCCGATTGCAACACCTGCTACAACTGGAAGCATCAGGTATGACAGGCTTGATCCGGCAACAACACCTAAGAAGAAAGGCATCAGTAACTGTGCAATAGAAATAAAGAATTTGATTCCCATTGTTGCAATCCCTGTATATTTATCAATAATTTCTGCAACTGCAGGATATGTCGCAGTATCCAGGAATGAGTTAGCGATACCACCAAGAACTGCTGCGATGTACGCAATTGTTGTGTTTGGTGAAAATGCAATTCCCACTAAGAAGATCACGTAAGAAGCACATCCGATGATCACTGATAAACGACGTCCTAATTTGTCAGATAAAGGTCCTGCAAACGGAAGGGAAATCAGACGTCCTAAACCTAAAGCTGCTGCAATGGATGTAACTGCCATAACATCAGACAATCCCCACTGGGCTGCCAGCATTTCTTTTACTACCTGCTGACTTAAAATGGAACAACCGATTCCATGGATAAAATAGTTTAAATATAAAATTAGGGCACTTGGTAAATATTTTTTATTCATTATTATTTCCTCTCAGTAAATATTTATCTTATTCTTAATCGTATTTAATATCTAATACTTCTTTCATATGATCAATTGGCATATGTTTTCCTGTCCATAAATGGAAAGCTGCATCTCCCTGGAATAACATCATTCCAAGTCCATTCATTGTTTTACATCCAACTTCTTTTGCCATTTTTAATAAAGCAGTTTCTCTTGGAGCATAGATTGTATCTGTTACAATGAGGTCTGGACGGAAGAAAGATTTATCAGGTACAACTGACTGTCCTTCTAATGGCTTCATTCCAACACCAGTTGCCTGTGCAAATAAATAACTGTCTGCAATTTCTTCTCTTAATTTTTCTTTATCATCCAAATCATAAAGATTAACGATACAGTCAGTGTTAGCACGAATCTTTTCAACTGTCTTTTCCGCATTTTCCCAGAATTTATCTTTAATATTAAAGATTGACATTTCTTTGACACCATCTAATGCTGCCTGGATTTCAATTGCTGTTGCTGCACCACCGGCTCCTGTGATTGTCATTTTCTTACCAATCACATCAATATCATTGTCTTTTAAAGACTGCATATATCCGATACCGTCTGTAATATGTCCAATTAATTTTCCATTGTCGTTGACAATTGTGTTAACTGCTCCTGCCATTTCAGCTGCTGGAGATAACTCATCAAGATACTGTCCTACAACTGTTTTATTTGGCATAGATACATTAGAACCTACCATTTTTAAAGCACGAAGCCCTTTTACCGCATCTTCCAAAGTATCATTATCAACTTCAAATGCAAGGTATGCATAGTCAAGTCCTAAAGTTGCAAATGCTTCATTATGCATTGCTGGTGAGCTGGAATGTCTGATTGGATAAGCCATTAATCCAATTAATTCTGTATGACCTGTGATTCTTTCTGCCATATTTTTTCTCCTTATAAATTCTTTATAGTTTGTTGTGTTCACCCAAAAGTTAATTTTTTAACAACCTTATGGCTATATTATACATCACTTTTATTGATACTTCTAATATATCTTTTGCAAATAATTGATAGTTTTTTGCTATTAATCGTGTTAAAATATTATTAGATATTCACATTATAATAAAGAAATATTTTTCTGGAGGAGTTATGAATTTAAATCAATTATATTATTTTCAAAAAGTTGCTCAATTACAGCATTATCATCAGGCTGCAACTGCATTAAATATATCCCAGCCAAGTTTAAGCCGGTCTATCGCAAATCTGGAAGATGAACTTGGAATCCCTTTATTTAAAAAAAACGGACGTAATATTAAACTGACAAAATATGGGCAGATTTTTCTTGAACATGTAAACCGGATTCTGGAAGAAATAAAAGTTGCCGAAACAAAAATGAAAGCTTTATCAAATGCTTCTGGAGGACATATTGATATCGGTTATGTGTTTCCTCTGGCAAAATCTTATATTCCTCATATGGTTCGCAACTTTCTAAATACTGAGCAGAATAAAGATGTCACTTTTTCTCTTAATCAGGATATTACAAAAAAACTCATCTCCGATTTAAAGTCCGAAAAATATGATATTATTTTCGGATCTTATGTTCCCGATGAACCTGAAATTGAATTTATTCCTATTATTAATCAGGAAATGGTTATCATTACCCCGGTAGGACACCCTCTCAAAAATAAAAAGCCTATTATATTAGAAGATTTGTTAGATTACCCTGTTATAGGATATGATCATACTTCTGGTCTTGGACGATTTACCAATTCCATTTACCGGCAGAATCACATGAAACCTTCCATTGCCTTTGAAACCCCAGATGAAAATGCCATTGCTTCCCTTGTAGCTGAGGATTTTGGTATTGGATTCGTCGCTCATGTAGAATCTTTACGTGACTATAATGTTGAAATTCTACATCTGGCTAACGTAAAACCATACCATACAGTTTACATGGCATATCTGAAAAATTCTATAATGCTTCCATCTGTCCAGAATTTCATTGACTTTGTTAAAAAAACCATAGATAGATTTTATTGATTTCTCACAAAATATCAATTTGTTAAATATTTGTCTGGATGGTATAATACAGTCATCATTAAAAATCACACCCAAATTTAATGATAACAACCTCACTTATGGAAGATGTAATTATTTGGAGGTTTTTATTTTATGAAATGCAATTATAAGAATATTTTTTCACCACTAACCATTAAAACAATGACCATGAGAAATCGTATTATGATGACTCCTATGGGAACCAACTATGGTGAACAGACTGGTGAAATGAGTTTTTTACACATTGATTATTATACAGAAAGAGCAAAAGGCGGCGTTGGATTAATCATGGTTGAAAATGCAAGTGTTGACTCTCCTGTTGGATCAAATGGTACAACACAGATTCGTATCGATCATGACAATTATATGCCTCGTTTCTTTAAATTGTGTGAGACAGTACATTCTCACGGTGCATGTATCGGCCTTCAGTTAAACCATGCCGGAGCATCTGCACAATCAAAAAGAACAAATATGCAGCCGGTTTCTGCTTCTGATATTCCATCAAAAACCGGTGGAGAAATTCCTCGCCCTCTGGAAAAAGATGAAATTATAGCTATTGCAAAAAAATACGGTGAAGCTGCTGCACGTGCACAGGCTGCCGGATTTGATTGTGTTGAGATTCATGCTGGACATTCTTACTTAATCAGTCAGTTTCTCTCCCCTACAACTAATAAAAGAACCGATGAATTTGGTGGATGTCCAGAGAATCGCGCACGTTTTGCAAAATTAGTTATAGAAGAGGTCAGAAAACATGTCGGACCTATGTTCCCGATTTTTGTCCGTATCAGTGCAGATGAGTTTGTAGAAGGTGGTAATACTTTAGAAGATACTTTAGAACTTCTCTCTTATTTTCAGGATGAAGTGGATGCTTTTGATGTATCCGCCGGATTAAACAGTTCTATCCAGTACCAGATTGATGCAAACTATTTAAAAGACGGATGGCGTTCCTATATGGCAAAAGCTGTCAAAGAAAAATTTGAAAAACCTTGTGTTACCATGGGGAACATCCGTGATCCTCGTATCGCTGATGATATTCTTGGTCGCGGAGATGCAGATATTATCGGTATGGGTCGTGGACTGATTGCTGATCCTCACTGGGTAAAAAAAGTTGCCACAGGACGCGAAGATGAGCTTCGTAAATGTATCTCCTGTAACATAGGATGTGCAGGAAACCGTATTGGAGTTAACCGTCCAATCCGTTGTACCATTAATCCAACTGTTAACTCTGGATTTGATTATAAAAAGAAAAAAATAAATAAACCTTGTAATGTTATTGTTATTGGTGGTGGAACTGCCGGTCTGGAAGCAGCTTGTACTGCAGCAGAAGTTGGCTGTACAACATTCTTATTTGAGAAAGAAGATCATTTAGGTGGATTATCTGTTGAAATTTCAAAGATTCCAGACAAAAAACGTCTGGGAGACTTCCCAACTTACCTTATTAATCGTGCTTCCAAACTGACTAACCTGTTTATTTTTAAAGGCCAGGAAGCTACTTTACCACTGATTCAGGCATTACATCCAAATATTATCGTAAATGCAACAGGATCTAATCCTTTACTTCCGCCAATCAAAGGTCTTCATGATCATATTGACAAAGAAGGTTCTAAAGTATCGTCTATTTCAGGAATGATTAACAATCTTTCTAACTATCCAGAAGATTGTTCCGATAAGAAAGTTGTTGTTATCGGTGGTGGAGCTGTAGGACTTGATGTAGTTGAATATTTCGCCCCAAAAGGTGCTCAGGTTAGTATCGTTGAAATGATGCCACAGATTGGAAAAGATCTTGATCCTGTATCTAAAGCAGGTACCACTGCTTTAATGAATAAATACAATGTTAAGCAGATGCCAAATACTGCTCTTTGCCAGGTTAACAGTGACTGTTTTGTTGTAAAAGCAGATGGAGAGGAAAAAGAACTTCCATTTGATTATGGATTCGTGTGTCTTGGTATGAGAGCAAACACTCCAATCCTTGATGAAATTCGCGAAGCATTCTCTGACACAGACGTTGAAATTCTCAACATCGGAGACAGCGTTCGTGCAAGAAGAATCATTGATGGTGTGCAGGAAGGACACAACATTTTAAGTACTCTTGCAGACCTTGATTATCTGTAAACCTTCAATATAAATACCATTTAAAAAAGGACATGATTCAATCATGTTCTTTTTTCTTTATAAATTTTTTCTCTTGACCTTATTCTTGTTTCATTTTATAATATCAAATGTTAATAGTTAGAATTCTAATTATTAGTTTTCTAATTTTGAAAGGAGCCTTTATGAATTATACTTTTCACTATCTTCTTATGGCAAATCATATGATGCTTCAGAAAGATTTGCTTACATCTTTAAAAAATACTGAACTCTCTTTAGGACAGCCCAAAGTTTTAGATTATCTAAAAGACCATAACGGTGCCGGACAAAAAGAAATTGCATCTGCATGTCACATTGAGCCTGCATCTTTAACATCTATATTAAATCGTATGGAAAAACAGGAAATCATCCACCGAAAAAATCTTAATGGAAACCGTCGCTCCCTCTATGTCTTCCTAACACCAAAAGGAGAAAAGCTTTCACATATTGTTTCAGATTCTTTTGAGACTTTAGAATCTGAAATATTTGAAAATATTCCCGATGCAGAAAAAACTGCATTTATGAATACATTTGCAAAAATATATGAAAATATGAGAAAAAGGAGAGAATAAAAAATGCACGAGAAACTAAAACGATATATTATTTTCTTTATTGGACTATTTATCAATTCATTAGGAGTTGCCATGATCACAAAAGCAGATCTTGGTACTTCTCCAATTTCATCTATCCCTTATGTATTAAGTCTTAATTTTCCTTTTACATTAGGTGAATTTACCATTTATTTCAGTCTGCTGCTGATTTTGCTTCAACTATTTATCCTTCGGAAAAATTTTAAGCTGGAACATTTGCTTCAGATTCCTATTTCCATTGCTTTTGGATATTTTATTGACATATCTATGATATTACTTGGTTTTATAAATCCCTCTACCTATATACAAAAAATTATTTATCTGCTGATTGGATGTATCATCCTTGGTTTTGGTGTTTTTTCCGAAGTATTTGCAGACGTTGCCATGCTTCCTGGAGAGTCTTTTGTACGTGCTGTTGTTTTTGTATGGCACACGGAATTTGGTACAACAAAAATTATCTTTGATGTATCCATGACCGTCATTGCAGGACTATTATCTTTCCTGTTTACCCAGCAGCTTCATGGTGTACGGGAAGGAACCATTATTGCTGCTTTGCTTGTAGGTTTAATCGCCCGATTATTTGGCAGATGGCTTTCCTTTCTGGAACCTGTTTTCTTTCAAAAAGCTGATATGGAAAATGAAGTTACAGAAAACCTGCAAACTTCTTATATCATTACCATTGACCGTCAATATGGAAGTGGCGGAAGAGAGATTGGCAAAAAGCTGGCAGAAAAACTAGGATTTACATTTTATGATAATGAAATTATCCAGCAGGCTGCCAAGTCCACAGGATATACCATAGATTATATTGAAAAAAATGATGAATCCATGACCAATAGTCTTATTTATGATCTGGTTACTCAAATGTATGCATACTCTTCAAAAAATCCCGCTCCAAAAGATGCAATTTTTGAAGCCGAAAGCTCTATCATCCAAAAAATTGCTTCCAAAGGAAACTGTGTCATTATGGGGCGATGTGCCGATTACATATTAAAGAACAATACCTCCTGTCTGAAAGTTTTTCTTCATGCACCATCAGATTACCGTATTAAAAGAATTATGAGCACAGAGCATCTCTCTGAAAAAGAAGCTGCTGCAAAAATCCAGCAGATGAATCATCAGAGAGCAGATTATTATCACTATTACACCCATCAGGCATGGGGACTGGCAAAAAACTATCACCTTACATTGGATACATCATTAGGTACAGATTATATTTTGAACACAATCTGTAACACAATAGAACAAATATAACATAAACAGTAAGAGGATATTGCTACAATTACAATATCCTCTTACCTTTTATATTTCTATCCTTAATTCTTTCAGTTTCCTGTAAACATTTGAAAATACTAATCCTGAAACGTCTTTAACGCCTCGATGGTTCTTTCTATCAGCTCTTCCAAGGTCCAGCCAAGCATATCTGCCCCTCTTTGGATCACTTGTCTGTCACATCCTGCGGCAAAGTTTTTGCTCTTATATTTTTTCTTTACAGATTTTAAAGTTAGATCCTGTACGCTTTTGGATGGACGCATTAAAACAACGGCACCGATCAATCCTGTTAACTCATCTACTGCATACAATACTTTTTCCATCTCATGTTCCGGCTTAACATCAACTGTGATTGCATATCCATGACTGGCTGTTGCATGGATGATCTTCTCATCGATCCCTCTTTCTTTCATAATCTCCTGAGATTTGATACAATGTTCTGCCGGATACTGTTCAAAATCCAGGTCATGAAGTAATCCTACAATTCCCCAGAATTCTTCTTCATCTCCATAGCCAAGTTCTCTGGCAAAATATTTCATTGTATTTTCTACAATCTGTGCATGTTGCAAATGAAATTCATCTTTATTGTATTCTGTCAGTAGATCCCATGCTTCTTCTCTTGTCATATGTATCAATCCTTTCTTAAAAAAATGGCAAAGAGCGGACTGATACCCGCTCCTTATGGTTTATCTGTTTATCATTTCTTACTGAAGTGCTTTAAACGCTTCATCCAGATCCTGGATAATATCATCGATATTTTCTGTACCGATAGATAAACGAATCGTATTTGGTTTGATTCCCTGATCTAATAATTCTTCTTCTGTACACTGGCTGTGTGTTGTTGTTGCAGGATGGATAACTAAAGATTTTACATCGGCTACATTTGCCAGCAGGGAGAAGATTTCCAAATTATCGATAAATTTATGTGCTTCTTCCTGACCACCTTTAATATTAAATGTGAAGATACTTGCACCACCATTAGGGAAATATCTCTCATATAATGCATGATCCGGATGATCTGGCAGTGAAGGATGATTTACACTTTCCACCAGTGGATGATTTGCTAAATATTCTACAACTTTCTTTGTGTTTTCATTATGACGTTCGATACGAAGAGAGAGTGTCTCTGTTCCCTGCAAAAGTATAAACGCATTAAATGGAGATATTGTAGCACCTGTATCACGAAGTAAGATTGCACGAATATAAGTAGCAAATGCTGCAGGACCTGCTGCCTCAGTAAAACGCACTCCATGATAACTTGGGTTTGGCTCAGAAATCCAAGGATATCTTCCGCTTGCTGCCCAGTCAAATGTTCCTCCATCAACAATGACACCACCAAGTGATGTTCCATGTCCTCCAATAAATTTTGTTGCAGAATGAACAACAATGTCTGCCCCATGTTCAATTGGTCGAATCAGATATGGTGTACCAAAGGTATTATCAACAACCACTGGAAGTCCATGCTTATGAGCAATTTCAGCAATTGCATCAAGATCAGGAATATCACTGTTTGGATTTCCCAGGGTTTCTAAGTAAATCGCTTTTGTATTATCCTGAATGGCACCTTCGACTTCTTCCAGATTATGTGCATCAACAAAAGTAGCACTGATGCCATATAAAGGAAGTGTATGGGCAAGAAGGTTGGATGTTCCCCCATAAATGGTTTTCTGCGCAACAATATGTTCTCCCTGTGCAGCCAATGCCTGAATGGTATATGTAATAGCTGCTGCTCCAGAAGCAACTGCAAGACCTGCAACACCACCCTCTAAAGCTGCAATTCTGTCTTCAAATACACCTTGTGTAGAATTTGTAAGTCTTCCGTAAATATTTCCTGCATCTGCTAAGCCAAAACGATCTGCTGCATGCTTAGAATTATGAAATACATAAGATGTTGTCTGGTAAATCGGAACCGCTCTTGCATCGCTTGCAGGATCTGGTGTTTCCTGTCCCACGTGTAACTGTAATGTTTCAAATTTTAAGTTTCTATCCTCTCTTGAAATCTTTTTGCTCATAATGTAATTCTCCTTCTCTATAATTATTTTTCATTTATTTCCTATCTGTTTACAGGTATTATATTATCATAGTTTTTCCTACCTGTCTAATATGAAAAAGATAAGTCTGGTTATAAGTTTCTTCTATAGCAAATCATGCAATCATTTTTTCAATATAATCTTTTAGCGCCAATGCCAGTTTTTCATGTCCTTCAACATTCAAGTGTTCTCTGTCTTCTTCACTTGGTAATGCATAATCTGAAGCAGCAAGATAATCAATTTTTTTACGCCTGGCTATTTCTTTATATATAGCAGGAAGTTCCTTGCTGGTCTTCACTGATTGCTGATTAAATTCAGGATCATAACCCTCCTCCCATACACCATTTCCAAGATGAATAGGAGAAACCAGCAGAATTTTTGCCTGTGGCTGTTTCTGATGAACCTGATCCACTAACCGTTCCATTCCTTTTCCAATCACATTGGAAGACGCATCATAAACCGTTTTACAATCATTGGTGCCAAGCATCAAAACAACAAGTTCCAGTGGCTGATGTGTCTCCAGAACAGTGGGAAAAATCGCTGTTCCCTTTCTGCCATCTCTTAAAGGATCTTCAAATACAGTAGTTCTTCCGCATAATCCTTCTTCTATAATTCTATATCCTTTTTGACTTAATGACTGATCTAGTATTCCTGTCCATCTTACACTCCAATTGTAGCGTTCACTGGTTCCCGGAATCAATCCGTAGGTATTGGAATCTCCAAAGCATAATATCTGTTTCATTTTTTCATCTCACTTTCATCTTATTTTTATATCATATATTTCCTATCTCTTTACTAGTATATTATCACAGGTTATGCCTTTCGTCCAATAAATAAAAAATACAGCCTATTATAGTTTTTGACTATAACAAGCTGTCCATACTTTCAAATTTTCTGATTTCCTCTAGATATTTTTGTCCTAAAGGACTAATGGCAATTCCTTTTCTCTTAATATATCCAATGGTCATTACTTCGTCAGACTTCAGTTTAATAGCACAATAATCTGATCCATTAAGACTTTCACAGATAATGCCGGAACATAAGGTATACCCATTCAGACCTACCATAAGATTTAGGAGAGTTGCTCTGTCGTTGGCCTTGATCAGTCTCTTATATTCATAGGTACTTAACACTTCCTCCGCAAAATAAAAAGAATTATAATTACCCTGTTCAAATGAAAGACATGGGTATTCTGATAATTCCTCAATGGAAATCTCATTCCTATCTGCCAGTGGATGCCCTTTCCAGAGATATACATATATTCCACAATTCAAAAGCGGATGAAATTCCAGATTTGATTCATGAAATAACTTTTCTAATACTTTACGATTAAAGTCGTTGAGATACAGTATTCCAATTTCACTTCGAAAATCTTTTACATCTTCTATAACTTCATATGTTTTCGTTTCTCTTACTGCAAATTCATATTCATCCATTCCAAATTGTTTGACCATCTCAACAAATGCATTAACTGCAAATGTATAATGCTGCATGGAAACCGCAAATTTCTTTTTCACATCTTTCTTCTCAATATATCTTGATTCCATCAGCTGATATTGTTCCACAACCTGTCTGGCATAACTTAAAAATTCATTTCCTTCAACAGTCAGAGATACTCCTCTGTTACTTCTGCGAAATAACTCTACACCTATTTCCTGTTCCAGTTCTTTTACAGCAAGAGATAAACTAGGCTGTGAAATAAATAAAGATTTTGCTGCCTCATTCATAGAACCTGTATCTGCAATGGTAATTACATATTTTAACTGTGTTAATGTCATATTCTGCTCCTTTTAAATACTTCTTATCCTATTTTATAATTTCCTACTAAATTTGTCAAAAAAACAAGACGACATAGCCGGGGGGAACTAATGTCGTCTTATTATTTATCTTATCAGAAGAGTTTACAGATATATTTATAATCTGGTCTCCATCATCCTTTTTACTGTTTTTACTGCTTTTTTTTCAATACGACTGACATAGGATCTGGAAATCTGTAGTTTTTGGGCAACTTCCTTTTGTGTCATAGGTTCTCTTCCATACAGACCATAGCGCATAATTAATGTATCTTTTTCTCTGGAAGCTTCCATTCTATTTAAACATCTATAGAGTTTCCTGATATTTTCTTCCTGATCTATCTTTTGAACAATATCGACCTCATCTGCTCCTAATATATCAAGCAAATGAATTTCATTACCTTCTTTATCAACACCTATGGGTTCATATAATGACGTATCTTTAGCTGTTTTCCGTTCCTGACGCAGCATCATTAACAACTCATTCTCAATACATCTGGATGCATATGTGACCAGTCGATGTCCTTTCTCCGCATTGTATGTGTTGATTGCCTTGATTAATCCAATGGTACCTATGGAAATCAGATCATCCTTATCTCGATCAAAATTATTATACTTTTTTACAATATGCGCAACCAAACGTAAATTATGTTCCACCAGCAGATTCCGTGCTATCATATCCCCTTGATGGCTTAGCTTCAGATAGTGTTGTTCTTCTTCCAGTGTTAATGGTTCCAAAAATGCCTGCAAAAGAAAAGCACCCTTCTAAGCCTTTTTATCATAATATGATAACCTGCCTAGAAAAGTGCTTTTCCTATTCTTTTCTTCTTAGCAAATAGCCTTCTTCAATTTTTTCTCCAAAATCCACATATATCATCTGTTTTGGATGTGGTGCACAATCCATTGATTTTCCCTTTTCATTCTCAATTGCTTTTACTACCACCTCTTTATTGGTTCCATCAGGAATCATTACTTCTATAGTCTCTCCTACTGAAAACTTATTTTTCTGTTCCAGAAGTGCATATCCTTTTTCATTATATCCCTGAACAATTCCAATATAAGTATAATTTTTAATATATGTGTTGCTGTCATAAATTTGTGAATTTTCATCCGTTTTTCCAAAATAGAAACCTGTAGTAAACTGTCTATAAGTACATTTTGCGATTTCATCCTTGTAATAATCCATATTTGCTCTGTACTTCTCTACAGATTCCATACAATCGTCAATGGCTCTTCTATAAGTTCTTGCAACAGTAGCAACATATAATGCCGTTTTCATTCTTCCTTCAATTTTTAAACTATCAATTCCAGCATCCAGAATCTGATCGATATATTCAATCATGTTCAAATCTTTAGAGTTGAAAATATATGTTCCTCGCTCATTTTCATATACCGGCATGTACTCTCCCGGTCTTGTTTCTTCCATGACAGCATATTTCCATCTGCAGGGATGAGTACACTCTCCACTATTTGCATTTCTTCCCGTAAAATAATTGCTCAGGAGGCATCTTCCGGAATGTGAAATACACATGGCACCGTGAATAAATGACTCAATTTCCATATCATCCGGAATATTAGCACGAATTTCTTTTATTTCCTCTAAAGATAATTCTCTTGCTGATACAACACGGGATGCCCCCTGTTCATACCAGAACTGATAGGTTGCATAATTAGTACTGTTTGCCTGTGTACTGATATGTCTGTCAATAGATGGACATACTTCTTTAGCAATCATAAATACACCTGGATCAGAAATAATCAGACCATCTGGTTTAATTTCATTTAACTCTTTAAAATATTCACGGATTCCTTCCAAATCTCCATTATGAGCCACGATATTGGCTGTAATATAAACCTTTACTCCATGTTTATGCGCAAATTCAATTCCTTCTTTTACGTCTTCCATGGAAAAGTTTTTAGCTTTTGCACGTAATCCATACATT
The DNA here is from genome assembly GCF_018982945.1 of Anaerostipes faecalis. Lineage (GTDB taxonomy): Bacteria > Bacillota > Clostridia > Lachnospirales > Lachnospiraceae > Anaerostipes > Anaerostipes faecalis. The sequence goes on from NZ_JABRXE010000010.1 coordinate 84,596, forward strand.
TCACCACCAATATATACTGCATCTGCACCATATAATACGGCTACTTTTAAAACTTCCAGATTACTTGCAGGAATTAATAATTCAATCTCTCTCATTGGTTTCTCCTGTCTTCATACTTATTGCTACCCCATCTCCAACTGGAAGAATCGTTGTTTCCAATTGGGGATGATTTTTAATTGTATATAAAAAGTCTCTCATTCTTTTGTGAATGGTTCTGTCTCTTCTCTCAATTGCATATCGGGATTTGGCCACATCTCCATCCTGGAGAACATTATCTGACACAAGTAATCCTTTAGGAGACAGCAGTCTTAACACATCATCCAGAAAATGAATGTACTGTCCTTTGGCAGCATCCACAAAAATAAAATCATAGGAACCATCCAGAGATTTTAAAATTTCAATTGCATCTCCTTCTAAAAGTGTAATCTGCTCCTCTTTTCCCATTTTATGGATATTTTCTTTTGCCTTTTTTATTCTTTTTTCATTTCGCTCAATGGTAATAATATTACCGCCTGTCGGCTGATATTTATTCATATAAAGAGAAGAAAATCCTACAGCTGCACCAACTTCCAGGATTTTCATCGGTTGTTTCAAAAGAACCAGCATTCTAAGTAATTCCTTTGTTTCAGGTTTAACAATCGGAACATGATTTTGTCTGGCCTCGTATTCAATTTCTCCAAGTAAATTTTTCTCTTCTTTCATTAATGAGCGGATATAATCAGTTATATTCTGATCCACTATCATTGCCTGATCTCCTTTGAATCATCTTCTCCACACAGTATTCCCATGATATCATCCAATCCCTGATTTTGTGTAAACTGATACTCCCCAGGGATGAATGCCTGATTTTTATATTTCGAAAAAAACTTTCGAACTCTGAATCTATATGATCCGTATATTAATTTTTTCTCTTCCAACTGCTGAGCAACATCCTTTTCAGAATCATTGCTTTTCACAACAATTTTTATTTTGTTTGTGCCTTTGGCATCATATGCCGGATTTGAAAAGGTCTGTTCTGCCATAAAATAAGCTCCATAAAACACAAGAAATATGACGAAAATCGAAAATACCCTTATCATTGTTTTAAAAAACAACCTAAATGACTCAGATTTATAAAGCTTTTTTTCTTCAGCATCGTTCATGTTTTATACCTCTGTAATAATTGGAAGAATCATTGGGTTACGTTTTGTCTTCGTCCAGATATAGTTACTTAATGCTTCTTTAATACTTGCCTTAATTCTTGCCCAGTCTGATATGTTACGATCGATACATTCTTCAATGGATTTTAGCACAACCTCTCTGGCACCTTCCATTAATGATTCTGATTCTCTTACATAGACAAATCCTCTTGAAACAATATCTGGTCCTGCAAGAATCTGTGTTGCATGTCTCTGTAAAGTTACCGTAGCAATGATCAATCCATTCTGTGATAGTAATTTACGATCATTGAGGACGATATTTCCTACATCACCAACACCAAGTCCATCTACAAGAATTCCTCCTGCCTGAACTTTTCCTGTTACTTTTCCCTGACGTTTGTTCAGTTCCAATACATCTCCTTCAGCAAGAACAAATGCATTTTCCTTTGGAATTCCCATTTCTATCGCCAGCTCCCTGTGACGCATCAAATGTCTATATTCTCCATGAACCGGAATCGCATACTTTGGTTTTGTTAATGCATAAATAAGGCGTAATTCCTCACGACATGCATGTCCTGATACATGGGTATCTTCAAATACAACCTTAGCACCTTTCATTGCCAGTTCATTCATGATTTTTGATATATTCTTTTCATTCCCCGGAATTGGACTGGAACTGAAAATAATAGTATCTGATGGAACAATAGAAACTTTTCTGTGAGTTGAGTTAGCCATACGTGACAAGGCTGCCATGGTCTCTCCCTGGCTGCCTGTAGTAATTAAAACAATCTGATCATCCGGATAATTTTTGATTTGATCCGTTTCAATTAATGTGTTCTTTGGAATTTTGATATATCCCAGTTCTGAAGCAGTGGCAATAATATTTACCATACTTCTTCCTTCTACTGCAACTTTCCTTCCATATTTATGAGCAGAATTAATAATATGCTGCACACGGTCAACATTGGAAGCAAATGTTGCGATAATCATGCGTCCTTTTAAATGTTCCGCAAATATACCATCCAAACGTTTCCCAACGTTCTTTTCAGAAAGTGTATAGCCCTGACGCTCTACATTGGTACTATCAGCCATCAGTGCCAGAACCCCTTTACTTCCCAGTTCAGCAAATTTGGCAAGGTCGATTGCCTCTCCGAATAACGGAGTATGATCCACCTTAAAGTCACCTGTATGAACAATAACTCCTGCTGGTGTTGTGATTGCCAACGCTGCCGCATCTGCGATACTATGATTTGTCTTAATAAATTCTACTTCAAAAACACCCAATTTGATCTTATCACCATGGGTTACAATATTCTTGGATACAGTATTAGATAATCCATGTTCTCTCAGCTTATTGTCAATCAGTGCCATAGTAAGTTTTGTAGCATAAATAGGAACATTTAATTCCTTTTCAAAATATGGTATGGCCCCGATATGATCTTCATGTCCATGGGTAATGACTAATCCACGAATCTTGTTTGCGTTTTCCTTCAAGTAAGTGATATCTGGAATAACAAGATCAATTCCTAACATATCTTCATCAGGAAAAGCCAATCCACAGTCTACGATCAGTATCTGGTTATTGCACTCGAACGCTGTGATATTCATTCCGATCTGTCCCAGACCACCCAAAGGTATAATCTTTACAGAATTTGGTTTCTTACGGGGTGTCTGTCCACGGCGTCCTTTTGACTGATAATTATTAGCTGTGTTTCTGCTATACATTCTTCTGTCTTTTGTATTATTGTTCTTTGGTCTAACCTGTTGTCTTTGTTGTTGATTGTCTTTCAAACTAATTCCTCCATTTTCTTCCGTTCTGACAATCGATTGTTTTGTACGACTGTGTCGTAACTCCTTTTTATTATAAACTCACTTCAAAATCATCTACCAGTTCATTAAAAATACTGGAAATTATCTTTAGTTCTTCATCATCATCTACTACTTCATAAGATGCATAGTCATCTTCCAGACTAATCTCCTTCATGATTAAAACGATTCCGTCATCTTCCATAGAGTCTGCCACCAGAAGATAATTTATCCCTGCCAGTGTTGTCTGCTCTAAAACAAGTAATTGGATTTCATTTCCATCTTCATCCAGACAAAGGATTGTATTGTCTTTTTCTTTCATCTTAAATTCATCCTTCCTGTTGAGAATCTAAATATCCTTGTAAAATCAAAGACGCAGCAATCTGATCGATTACTTTTTTACGGTTTTCTCGTCTCACTCCACTTTCCATCAGTACTTTTTCTGACGCTACCGTCGTTAAACGTTCATCCCATAGAATAACTTCTACGTTTGTACGACGCACTAAAGCATCGCGGAAATCTATCGTATCATTTCCCCGTTCGCCTATTGTATTATTCATATTCTTTGGAAAACCAAGAACAATAGTTTCCACCCCATATTCCCGTACCAGCTCTTCAATCCTTGCATAGGTTTTTCGGAGTTTGTTGGCATCTTTTCGAACAATGGTTTCCAATGGCTGTGCTGTAATTCCCAGCTCATCACTAATAGCCACTCCTACTGTTCTTGTTCCATAGTCTAAACCTAATATTCTCATAGCAGCCTGTCTTACTTTAACTTTGTCTCAATATAGTTTTCAAACAAAGCTTCTATGATCTCGTCTCTCTCGACTTTATTAATTATACTTCTGGCATTCTTATGACTGGTAATATAGGTGGGATCTCCTGACATAATATAACCAACCATCTGGTTTACAGGATTATATCCTTTTTCCTGTAAAGCTTCGTATACACGTTCCAGAATCATGTATACATCTAATTCTTCTTTTACAACTGAAAAATGTTGTGTACGATTATTATCCATATTATCACGTCCCTTTCATTTAGTATCATTCTAATATAAAATATTTAAAATATCAATGGTAATCATAAATTTCACAAAGCTTTTACATATCAAACTCTTTAGATTACATCTCCTTCAACATATCCATCTGGAGAAATTCTCTTTAATT
>NZ_JABRXE010000011.1 GCF_018982945.1 Anaerostipes faecalis
GCTACAATGTCCATGAGAGTAATCCTCCTTGATATTTGTTTTTTTGGTCGAAAACTATTATATCATTAGAAAGCGATTACTCTCATTTCTTTTTTCTTTATCCAACTAACAATTTCTTTACACCAATCTAGTGAAATGTAAAAAGGCACAGCAAAACAGATTTTTCTGTATTACTGTGCCCTGTCAGCAATTAATTAAAATATTTAAAAAGAAATCCTATCTTACTTCACCTGATTCTTTACTGTTTCTGCAACTGTTTCCAGATCATCCTGTGTCAATTCTTTCTCAGATTTTACCACAATGACATAATTCTTTCCACTTTTAGATGTAATTCCACCAAAAGCATTGTATGCTGTCTCATTGTCGATTTCTTTTACCATAGGAACAAAATCTCCATGTTCCGTTTCGATCACATCCCCGATCTCATAATCGTGTCCCTGTTCTTCCAGTGTGATAACCTCATTGGAGATTGTCTCATCAATATCTTCTTCCATAATCTCCTGTGACTTTCCCTCACATTTCTGAATACTGACATTCATACCATTAATCTCAAAACTGCTATCAGAAGCCTTAGTACTGATATGATTCTTCAATGCCATTCCTCCCGCTACAGATAAACATACTCCAACGGCTACCAGAAATTTTTTATTCATTATAATTTTTCTCATAATACTCCCTCCATCCAAAAGCATTACTTTATCAATATGCTTTATTATAACCGATTTTTATTAGAATTTGCCATCTATTTTATTACATTTTTCTTAATTTTATATTTTCCGGAAATATCTTCCTACTGCTCCAAAGAAACCTTTCCTTCGTTTTGGCACCTTTCTTTGATGTTCTTTAGATTCTTCCAGAAAATACTGCTGAGAATTAATAATTTCTTCCTTTTTATCCTTTTTCACATATTCTCCACTACTCTCAAGTCTAGTGGCTAAAACATTATCTTTTCGTAAAATCATCATCATCTCTTTGATTCGTTTCTGAATCTTCGGATCATATACCGGACATGCAATTTCTACTCTGCGCTTGGTATTTCGGGTCATCATATCTGCAGATGACAGATATATCTTCATATCATCCCCAACTCCAAAACTATAGATTCGGGAATGTTCCAGAAATCTTCCTACAATACTCTCCACATGAATATTCTCCGTTTTTCCGGGAATTCCAGGGCGAATACAGCATATACCCCGAATAAGCAAAAATACAGGAACACCTGATGAAGATGCCTCAGATAATGCATCAATAATCTGACGATCCGTTAGAGAATTCATTTTCATAAAAATTCCAGACGGCTGAAAACTGTCAGCTTTCATCTTTTCTCTGTAAATATATTTTATGATATTTTCTTTTAATCCAGCAGGTGCTACCAGCAAATGCTTATATTGACCATTGAGATTATAAGTGGACATATTCTGAAAGAACCTGGCAGCATCCTGCCCGATTTCCATAGACGAAGTTAAAAGACTTAAATCTGTATATATCTTTGAAGTACTTTCATTATAATTTCCTGTTCCAATCTGAGTAATATAATAAACACCTTTACCGTTCTTTTTGGTAATAAGACAAACTTTTGAATGTACTTTATATTCTTCCATTCCATACATAACCTTACAGCCTGCCTCTTCAAGAATTTCTGAATAATTTATATTATTCTCTTCGTCAAACCTGGCTCTAAGTTCCATCAAAACAAGAACCTCTTTTCCATTTTCCGCCGCTTCACACAGATATTTTACAATTTTCGCCTGTTTAGCCAGACGATAGATTGTAATTTTAATAGAAATCGTTTCTTTATCTCTTGCACTCTCCTTCAACAGCTCAACAAAAGTATCCATTGTTTCAAATGGAAATGATAAAAGTTTATCTCCCTCCAGAACCTGTTTTGTAACAGATTCTCCCGGTGTGATATCTCTGTTAACAGCCGGTGAAAAAGGTACATAGCTGCCTGCTTTCTTTTTAGCTTCCGGAATCCGGTCTGTCAGATCATAAACATACTTCATAATCAGGGGAGTTTCACTTTGAAATATATCCTGTGGACAAAGCTTAAGTCGATCCATAAGATATTTTTCGATCAAACGATGTTCTTTCCCGTAAACTTCCAGTCTCACCGGTTCCAGACGACTTCTCATTTTTATAATTTTCTTCATATGCTCCCGATAATCATCAGTAGTTTCATATATCTCATCATCTGGATTGATATCTGCGCTTCTTGTCACCGATAAAACACATTTTTCCAGTATAGTATAATTTTCAAAAAGGCTGTCACAAAATTCAAGTATAACCTCTTCCAAAAGAATAAATCTTTGTTTCTCTTTTGAAAGAAAAATAATGGAATCCAGATCTTTTGGAACACTGATAATGGCAAAATAATTCTTGTCTTTCTTTTTCAGCATGAGACCAATCTGTAAGACCTTGTTTGGAATATGCGGGAAAGGATGTTGTTTTCCCATTACGATTGGCGAAAGAATTGGCTGAATCATTACTTCAAAATAATCTTTTAAATATTTCTTTTCCTCCTTAGTCAGCTGTTCATATGTACACCGTTCAATTCCTTCTTTTTCCAGGGTCTGTGATACATCTTTAAAAATACTATCACGTAACTTATACAAAGGTCTCACCTTTTGAGCAATCTTTTCCAGTTGTTCTTCCGGTGTAAAATTAGATCTGATGTCCCGATGATCATCATGAATCATACTCATTTCATGAATACTTCCTACTCTGACCATATAAAATTCATCCAGGTTGTTTGTAAAAATCTCCAAAAATTTCAGCCGTTCCAAAAAAGGATTTTCCTTTTTACCTGCTTCCTTTAGTACACGCTCATTAAATTTAAGCCAGGACAATTCTCTGTCCTGAGTGTAAGAATAATCATATTTCTTACCCATGGTATCCCCTCCGTAATTTTTGTCTTTGGAAATCCCTTCCCAAACTATATTTATCATTACCTGAATTTCTCCGCAGTAATATCAGTTAATTATACCATATAAATAGTTACTTTTAAGTTATATTTATGTTAAATAATTTTAATAAAAAAATCCAGGAATTTCAATTCCTGGATTTATGCTAAACAAATTTTAATAAGCAAATTTTTCTTCAAAGTATGCTTTCAGATCTTTGATTTTTACACGTTCCTGTTCCATAGTATCACGATCACGAACAGTAACTGCTCCATCTTCAAGAGAATCAAAGTCATATGTTACACAATATGGTGTTCCGATTTCGTCCTGACGACGATAACGTTTTCCGATATTTCCACGCTCATCAAATTCACAATTATACTGTTTTGCCAGTTCTTCGTAAACTTTCATAGCTCCTTCACTTAATTTCTTGGATAATGGAAGAACACCGATCTTTACAGGTGCAATTGCCGGATGGAAATGCATAACTGTTCTTGTATCTCCGCCTTCTAATTCTTCCTCATCATAAGCTGCACATAAGAAAGCCAGTGTCACACGATCTGCCCCTAATGACGGTTCAATTACATATGGAATATAACGTTCTTTTTTCACGTCATCAAAATATGTCAGATCTTCACCTGAAGTATTCTGATGCTGTGTCAGATCATAATCTGTACGGTCTGCAATTCCCCAAAGTTCTCCCCAGCCAAACGGGAACATAAATTCAATATCAGATGTGGCTTTTGAATAATGAGATAATTCTTCTTTTTCATGATCACGAACTCTCATCTGATCTTCTTTAATACCTAAATCCTGAAGCCATTTAATACAGAATTCTTTCCAGTATTCAAACCATTCTAAATCTGTATCTGGTTCACAGAAAAATTCCAGTTCCATCTGTTCAAATTCACGAGTACGGAATGTAAAGTTACCTGGAGTAATTTCATTACGGAAAGATTTACCAATCTGCCCGATTCCAAATGGAATTTTCTTTCTTGATGTTCTCTGAACATTTTTAAAGTTCACAAAGATACCCTGTGCAGTTTCCGGACGTAAATATACAGTACTTTTCGCATCTTCTGTAACACCCTGGAAAGTTTTAAACATCAGATTGAACTCACGAATTTCTGTAAAATTTTTCTTTCCGCAGGAAGGACATGCAATATTATGTTCTTTAATGAATTCTTCCATCTGATCCTTTGTCCATCCATCCACAGAACCTTCAATTTCCATTCCATTTTCCTGCATATAGTCTTCAATAAGTTTATCTGCACGGAAACGTTCATGACATTCTTTACAATCCATCAACGGATCAGAAAAACTTCCCAAATGCCCTGATGCAACCCATGTCTGAGGATTCATAAGAATTGCACAGTCAACACCTACATTATATGGACTTTCCTGAATGAATTTTTTCCACCATGCTTTCTTCACATTGTTTTTCAATTCAACACCAAGATTTCCATAATCCCATGTATTCGCAAGTCCTCCGTAAATTTCAGAACCACTATAAACGAATCCACGAACTTTCGCTAAGTTAACGATTTTCTCCATTGTTAATTCCATTTTTAATTCTACCTCTTTTATTTCTTTGTCTATGATGTTTAATTGTATCTTGTAATGCATATTTTTTCAAGATATATTTGAAATATGCATAGTTTTAAATATAACAAATATATTAATTGAATATTACTTTTTTGTTTTTTTTATATTATAATGCTTGTATACTACTATATAGGAGATATAAAGAAAGGGAATTTAAACCATGTATCAGATTGATTATACCAATGTTGGTAAAAGAATGAAAACATTGCGTAAACAAGCTGGATATACTCAGGAACAAATCGCAGATGCCCTTGATGTTACTGTTGCTTTCATTAGTAATATTGAAAATGACCGCGTCAAAATGAACCTGAGAGTTTTATCCTATTACGCAAAACTCTTGAACGTATCTATTGACTATTTACTTCGTCCGGAATCCGATGAGAATGGTGAAAAGGACAATGTTTTAAACAAAGAAATTCTTCGTCTTCTTGAGAAATTCTCAACTGATGATAAAGAAAAAATGGTCAAAGTTTTACGTATTTTATGTAAATAATATTCATTCAAAAAAAAGAAACTTTAAAGTGTTTGTCTGCTCCTATATTTACAAACACTTTAAAGTTTTTCTTTTTAATTTAAAAATGCCAGTGATTTAAATTCATGATCCAGATGTACTCTCATAAATTCTTTTACAATTCTTTTCAGCTCCAGCAAAACCTCCTGGCTTACCCGAAAAGTATATAATTTCTCAACAGGACTTGTTATAATAAACTGTAATGTATAAAGAGTAGAAGGACTTACCGGAAGCATTTTTCTTCCACAGGATGAACAAACAACTCCTCCCTCTGCCGGATGAAATCCTGTCAGATTATCTTTTCTCTGACATCTGACACATTGAAAAACCTCCATACCAATTCCATAAAATGCAAGTATTTTTATCTCATAAATATAACGGATCAAAGCCGGAGAAATTGTCTTTTTTTCCAATGCCCTAAGACTTTGATAAATCAGTTTTAAAATCTGCAATTCATCATTATTTTCCCGGGTCAGATAAGATGCAAGTTCACAAAAATAGCTTCCATAATAAATAAGATCCAGATCTTTTTTCAGATTATCAAAATAATTATCCACCTCTGCCCACATCAGGTTAAACGAATTCTTCCCTTCATACAAAGAAAATTTACCAAAGGTAAAAGGCTGGCATGCAGCTGCATAAGGACTGGTTGCTTTTTTTGCCCCACGGGCAAAAGCGGAGATTCTTCCCCGCTCTTTCGTAAGCAATACGATCCTCCGATCATATTCTCCAATATTTCCTGTCTGCAATACCAGACCTGTTACCTTAATTTCCTGCCCCATATTTAGACTTCTTTCTTATCGTATCCATAATTTTTCAATAACAGGTCACTATCTCTCCAGTCTTTTTTTACCTTTACCCAAAGCTGCAGGTTGACTTTTATATCCAGAAGATTTTCCATTTCAATTCTCGCCTGGCTTCCAATCTTTTTAAGCATAGATCCCTGTTTTCCAATGATAATTCCTTTATGGGAATCTCTTTCACATATGATTGTTGCATCAATGTCAATAATATGTCCATGACGTCTTGTCTTCATGGAATCAATGACAACTGCAATTCCATGCGGAATCTCCTGACTCAGCAAACGCAATGCCTTTTCTCGGATTAATTCTGCACAGATCTGACGCTCCGGCTGGTCAGTAATCGTATCTTCATCAAAATACATAGGTCCTTCATCCAGATATTTAAAGATTGTATCAATTACATCATCTGTATTTTTACCTTTCAGAGCAGAAACCGGAATAATTTCTGCAAAATCGCACACATCCTTATAAGTATCGATTGCTTCAAAAATGTCTTTTTCCTCTACCGTATCAATCTTATTGATTACAAGAATAATCGGAGTCTTAACTTTGGAAAGCTGTTCAATGATATAACGCTCTCCCCCTCCGATAAATGTACTTGGTTCAACCAGCCAGAGTACAACATCAACTTCATTTAATGTTCGTTCAGCTACCTGAAGCATATAATCTCCCAGTTTATTTTTGGCTTTATTAATACCTGGTGTATCCAGAAAAATAATCTGACCCCTGTCATCCGTATAAACTGTCTGAATACGATTTCTTGTTGTCTGAGGCTTGCTTGATGTTATCGCAATCTTCTGGCCAATCAAGCGATTCATCAATGTGGATTTTCCAACATTTGGACGACCTATGAAGGTTACAAAACCTGATTTAAACTTTTCTGTCATTTCATTTCCTTTCTCTTAAAGTACATGCTTAATCTCATCAAAACAGTTATCTGCCTGATTCAATTTTTCTTCATTACCTACACAGCAGCGATTTCCCGCATCAACTACAGTGCGGATCAACGGAGCCAATGCACGAATATCTTCTTTTGTACAGGATAATACCTGATTTCTATCCTTCTGTAAATCCTCTTCTGTCTTACCCATTAAATAAGCATGAAAACTTCTCACACCCATATCATCCGGTTCCATAGGCATATCCATATTGCTGATAGTTCCGATAATATATTTCTTCATATCCCTTTCATCTACATCGAAAGTTTCAACATAATCAGCCGCATGCTGGTACACCTGATAGGTCTCTGTCAGATTTGGATCTCTGTAACTGACAAACATGGAATCACCCTGTGTTCCAAAGCTGCACATACATCCATATGCACCGCCTTTCACCCTCAGCTGAATCCAGAGATATTCATAGGAAAAGATTACCTGCAGTACCTTTAAGGCTCCTGTATATTCGTATCCCTTTTCCATAAAGTTACCTGCACATGCAGCATACTGTACCCCTCCAGCTGTGGCAAAACCTTCATTTTTATGAGTACAGATTACTTCTGCTCTTTCTCTGTTTTTCTGATCTTCATAAAGTCGGTCTGCAAAATGTTTCAACTGATCTGCCATAAAAGAAGGTTCTTTTTCATTTCCAGTGTAGCTTACAATCATGTTCTGTTTCTGGAAAATAGCACGGCTGACGTTTCTCATTCCCTCAACGATATGTTCATATTCATCCTCAAAATTTTCATACCATTTTTTCACTGATTCATACATGGTCACACCCTGGATTACTTCACGATATGCCGCATATTTTGAAAAATATGACATGGCACGATTGGCAGCTGTCTTATGACCAGTCTCTGTAAGCTGAATTTTCAGGTTAGTATAAATCTGTCCTATAATTTCCTTGATACGCTTTTTATCTTCCAATTTACTTTCAAAAGCAATCTCTTCCATCAGTTCAAATGCTTTCCCTGCATTTGGATAGAAACATTTGGTTTTCAGCACAAACATTGGCAGAAATTCATTATCTTTTTTAGGCAGCACATTCATCGTAGCTGCAATTCCTCCGGTTTCGATGCTGATTTCATTTCCAAGCTCCTGATAAGTGTGTGTCTTAGTATCTACACCTGTGAGAATTTCTGTCAGTAGCGAAGCATACGGAACAAGATCCATAGGAACAAAAGTCATATCAAATGCCAGTTTCAGATAACAGATCTGATTAGTGAAATATTCATGCCATAAAACTTTTATGCCATCCAAATCTACTTCTGTATTAGAAAAAGGTTTTACTTCTTTTCTAATATCCTCAATATCAAGAACCGGAATCTTTTCCATTTCTTCTTTTGTGGAAGGCTTCTCCTGAATTTCCTTCAGATGTCGGGTCTCATCCACAAGTTTTTCTATTTCTTCTTCAGAAAGAGAATCTTTGTATTTTTGTAATATTTCCACTTCTTTTTGATCTTTAATCTTTTGAAGTCCTTTTTTCGGCTTCATGACCACAATGGATTTATGCTGATTTTTCAAAAGCCACTGTTCTATCAACTGTTCAAAATAACCTGTATCCATTCGTTTTCTAAGAATTTCAAATACTTCATTAGTCTTAATATGGATAAATGGTTTTTCATCATCATACAGCCAGCTGTCAAACATCTGAAGGCCATACATAAGCCCCTTTGGAAAACGTCCGAAGTTTGCTTCTTTATATTTAAATTCATAATAGTTAAATGCAGCTTCCAGGCTTCTCTTGGGAATTCCATCTTCTACAATCTTCTGCAAAGTCTCTTTAATAATCTTTACAAAATCCTGTTCCTGCTCATCCCTGGCTTCCTGTGCAACAATGGAAAATACCGGCTGCTCAATTCCGTTATCATAAGAACTGGAAATATCCTTTCCTATTTCAGCATCCATAAGAGCTTTCTTCACCGGTGCTCCTGGAGCTCCAAATAATGCTCTGTCGAGAATCTGAAAAGCCAGATAAAGTTCTCTATCAAGACTTGTTCCAATTACCGCATTATAAGAAAAATATGTCTTTTCCTCTTCCGGATCATTTTCACCAACCGGATAATACTCTTCAATTCGCTTGATCTGTTCAAATGCCTTCTGTTCTTCCCAAGATGAATCAATATTTTTATAATCAAAATCTTTTAAATAATGTTCATGAATAAAATCCAGATATTTATCCACATCCATATCTCCGTAAAGATAAATATAGCTGTTAGACGGATGATAATATGTCTTATGGAATTCCAGGAACATGTCATAGGTCAGATCCGGAATAGCTACCGGATCTCCTCCTGATTCAAAACCATATGGCGTATCTGGAAGAAGTGATTTCTGAATAATTCTTGCCAGCTGCTGATCAGGTGATGAAAATACACCTTTCATCTCGTTAAATACAACTCCATTGTAAATAACTGGAGCATCTTTATCCTCCAGATCATAATGCCATCCTTCCTGTTTTAAAATTTCCGGCTTTTTATAAATATTAGGATAAAAAACTGCATCAAGATACACATGTACCAGATTAAAGAAATCTTTATCATTCTGACTGGCTACCGGATAAACGGTTTTGTCAGGATATGTCATTGCATTTAAAAATGTATTTAGAGACCCTTTTACCAGTTCCACAAATGGATCCTTTAAAGGGAATTCTCTGGAACCACATAAAACAGAATGCTCAAGAATATGAGGAACTCCTGTATCATCTTTTGGCGGAGTCTTAAATCCTATCTGAAATACTTTATTATCATCATGATTGGAAACCACAACAACTCTGGCACCCGTCTGATTATGACGTAAAAGATATCCGGTACCATCCAGCTCTTCAATTTTTTCCTCTTTTATCATTGTATAATTTTTATTCATACAATACTTACTCCTTTTTCTTTCTATTATACCTAACTTTATTTTTCTTATAAATGGATTCTTGTAAAAACCTAAAACAAAGAGGCGCCGTATAAATACAACGCCTGTCATAAACGGACCTGTCCGCTTTCATTTTATTTTAGGAAGCCATTTATAATCTGCTCTTCTGCCTCTGTCTCTGTAAGTCCCAGAGTCATCAGCTTAATCAGCTGTTCCCCTGCAATCTTTCCAATGGCAGCTTCATGAATCAATGATGCATCAGGATTATCTGCACTGATTTCAGGAATTGCACTGATTTTTGCATCTCCAATAATAATGGCATCACACTCTGTATGTCCATTACATTTTGCATTTCCATGAACCTTGGAAATAAATGTCTGAGAAGATGAATCTTTTGCAACAGAACGGGATACAATGTGCGCTCCTGATTCCTGTCCATCAAGATTAACTTCAAACTCGCTGACTGCATTCTGCTGTCCATGTGTCATTAAACGTTCCATAACAGTCAGAGTAGCACCTTCATCAAGTTTTGCAGTTGTCAGTCGTTTTGTTGAATCTACACCTTTAATCTGAGCTGTATCCATTTCCATATAACCATTCTTTCCAATTTCAACAATGGTTTGCGGATTCATGATACGCTTTCCGTCTCCATCTCCACTTCCATAATGTTTTTCAATATAACGAACCCTGGCATTTTCTTCAATAAAGAATCTGTGGATTCCATCATGTTTACTGTCTTTATTTCCGCCATTGTGAATTCCACAACCAGCAATAATCGTTACATCTGCATCTTTTCCAATATAAAAGTCATTATAAACAAGATCTGTAAGACCTGCCTGACTTAAAACAACCGGAATATGGACACTCTCGTTTTTTGTTCCAGGCTTGATTTTAATATCAATTCCATCCCCATTATCTTTTGGAATAATTTCAATATTTTCTGAACTCTGTCTTACAAGTCCTTTTCCATTTGCACGAATATTAAAAGCTCCTACTGGGATTTCATGAAGACCGGACACTTCCTCAAGCAAATGTTTCTGAATCGGATCCATTTTTATATCCATTTTAGCATCCCTCCTTCTTCCAGCAGCGACATCCAGGTTCATCTGCACTATCAAGTAACTTAGGCAAAAAGTTTTCAGCAGTTTCATGCTCAAGAATTTCTCCATCTGCAATGACAATAATTTCATCTGCAATTCTTAAAATTCTCTCCTGATGGGAAATAATCAGAATAGATCCCTGAATATCTTCTCTCATTTTTTCAAAAACTTTGATCAGATTCTGGAAACTCCACAAATCAATTCCAGCTTCCGGTTCATCGAAAACAGATAACTTAGTACCTCTGGCAAGAATCGTAGCAATCTCGATACGTTTCAACTCTCCTCCGGAAAGACTTCCATCAACTTCACGATTCACATAATCCTTGGCACACAAGCCAACCTCTGACAGATAATTACAAGCTTCCCCTCTGGAAATATCATGTCCTGTAGCAAGCTTAATCAAATCATAAACTGTAATACCTTTAAAACGAACCGGCTGCTGAAAAGCAAAGCTAATACCCAGATTAGCACGTTCAGTAATATTTAAATCAGTAATATCAGTTCCGTTCCAGATAATCTGTCCAGATGTCGGTTTCTCAATCCCAACAATAATCTTCGCCAAAGTTGACTTTCCACCACCATTAGGACCTGTAATAGCAATAAATTTCTGATCATCCAGGCTCAGGCTGATGTCCTTAATAATTTCTTTTTCACAATCCTTCTCATCTCTTACAGAAAATGAGATATTCTTCAGTTCTAACATGTTTCCTCCATCCTAGAATCATCTAGATAATTCCATGATGATTCGATATAATACATCGTCTACTATGCTACTATAAACACTCAAAAAAAGAAAGAGTCTCAGATGGTTTTTTTACGTATTTTTACCATATCAAAAACATTTTGGGGCAAAAATCTTTTTTTCCATATATATCTTTTAATATTTTTTAAAAATATTCTTTAAAGTATTGAATATATTTCTATAAATTGATAATATATAAAATGTATAGAAATTAATATATTTTTATTGAATACAAATGTAAAATATTGTAAAATGTATATATCTTATAACTCTTCTGAAATCATATCTATTTTTCATATGGCAGTTCTGCCGGATTTTCAGAAATAACAACAGGATATATACATAGCATCCTCTTTTTCTGATGTTGTGCATATATCACGACAACAGAAAAGGAGGTTCCAATGGGTGAAAAAGACAAGATAGAAAAGCTTTTTATGGATTATGAAGATGTTTTTGCTGATATCATCAACGTCCTGCTCTATAACGGCAGACAGGTCATAAAATCAAAAGAACTGGCACAGGCCAACGTGATATCCCATTACAAATCAGATGATTCCATGATTCATGAACAGGAAAGAGATATCGCCAAGTTCTGGGTGAAGAATCATACCCGCCAGGCCCTTCTCGGGATAGAGAATCAGACTGCCGCTGATGACGATATCGCATTACGGATTATGGGATACGATGGAGCATCCTACCGCGGACAGCTCTTATCTGAACATAAAGAACGTCCCTATCCGGTCTGTACACTGGTACTATATTTTGGAAACAGTCACTGGAAAAGCAGCAGGTCACTGAAAGATCGGATTCCCTCTTACAACGAATTAGAAAATCACTGGAACGATTATCCGGTCAGAATATTTGAGATATCTTTTCTAAAGGAAGAACAGATTAATCTGTTCCAGAGCGACTTTGGAATCATCGCAGATTATTTTGTAAAACGTCAGAAAGGCATTGAGTATGAAGGAAACCATAAAGAAATCAAACATATAGATGCCATGATGAAATTCATGGCAGTATTTGCAGGAGATCAGGAGTTTTTAAAATTACATTTTACAGAAGGAGAGAAAATTACCATGTGTGAAGTTGTACAGAAGATAAAAGAAAACGGCAGAATTGAAGGCAGAATTGAAGGCAGACATGATGCTATCCTGGATTTATTGTCTGAAACAGGGCAGGTTCCGGAATACCTTAATCATAAGATTACAGATCAGACGGATCAGAAAAAATTAAAACAATGGCTTTTTATTGCCTCCCATTCTTCTTCCATACAAGAATTCGAAGAAAAAATCCAGTAATTTAAACACGTACTTTTTTCTCTTCCCCTCTCTCTTTCCATCTACATAAAAATCACCTTACACTGACGAAACATCTGCACCGAGCTTCGCGAGGGAAGCGTTTGAAAATGGGTATCTCCATTTTTTCCCTTTCTACTTTCTCTTCCCTCCTCTCTTTCCATCTACATAAAAAATCACCTTACACTGACGAAACATCTGCACCGAGCTTCACGAGGGAAGCGTTTCGGAACGGGTACGGTGATTTTTTTATTTTATCGTTTTATTGTTTTTACTGTTGAATAACTGCTTATATAGTATTTTCCTCCTACTTTTTTATAGGAACGAACTTTAAAATAATATCTTTTTCCTTTCTTCAGTTTCCCTTTAGTGTAAGATGAATATTTTCCTGAAACTGTTTTTATTCTCTTATATCCAGAATTTTTCTTTGTGGACATATAGACTTGATATCCTGTTGTTCCACTGACTTTTGTCCAATAAATTTTAATAGATTTTTTACCTGTACGTTTTAATTTTGTAATTCGGTTTGTCTTAGGTTTTATAGTAACAGTACAATAAGCGCGTTTTCCATTTGATGTCATTGCAGTAATAGTAACGCGTCCTGCCGATTTTGCAGTTACCACACCCTGACTATTCACTACTGCAATACTGCTATTGGAAGTCTTCCACTGCACATTCTGCTTAGGATTTGTTGATGAATATACTGTAGCTGATAGTTTATAAGAAGTACCGTTTGTCAAATTTAATGTTGTTTTATTTAAACGAATTCCTGTAGTTAATGGTGCCGGTCCCCAAGATCCTAACTTGAAATTCAAGTCAACATTTCCGGATATTCCATCAATACAACCAGCACTTGTATACTGCCACATATGATAGCTGCCTTTATATGAACAACTGCTATTATACTGAGCCACCCATTTTGGATACTGACTAAAAACGGAAGATGTCAACTTATTGTTGAACCATGTTGTATTCGCATAAACACCTACATTAGTATATCCTGCCTCTTTTAAGGTATCAAAAAACGTCTTAGCAATCTGTCCTAATTCATCCGCCCCAAGATTAGCTTGTGTATTGTCTTCCATATCATAATAAATCGGATAGGTTAGATGCTTACCTTCCAGCAGTCGAATTACATGCTGTGCTTCACTTTTTGCAGCTTCTGCGGATGTAGCTTTCCCATATAAATAAGCCCCATAAGGAATTCCCAATCTCTCACATTCTCTGGAATTATAATCCCATTTTGGATCATCTGCATAAGTAAAATCTCTTCCATATCCACATCGAATAATCGCATAATCAACTTTACCTGTTGACTTCACTTTCTGCCAATCAATATCTCCATTATGGTAGCTAACATCAATTCCCTGTGCAGTCGCATTTTGAGGAATCGTCACCTGAATAATACTGCTATTCGTTATTGTTCTAGCCTTGTTTTGAATCTTTTCTTCCAGATTCTGCTTCAAATTTCCATCCTCATAACGCCAGCTATTTGCCTGATCATTTTTCTCTTCAACAGAAGCCACTGTCTCCTGCTTTTCAGCAGCCCAAATCCTATGTATATTACAAAAAAACATAAGACTGCTAAACAATAATAAACATAGTCCTATAATAAAACTAATTATTACGTATAACCTTTCATTTTTCCTCATAAATACACCCTTAAACCTTTCATAAAGTCAGTATAACATGAAAAAAGAAAAGAAAAAGGAAGTATTTCTTAAGATTCGTTCCGCATCATAAACGCTGAAACGCTTCCCTCGCTACGCTCAGTCCAGATGTATTCAGCTTTTTATGATGCTCCACACTAATTTATTTCATCCACACCTCTATTGCAATCACCACCCCATGTCTAAACACAGTTTATGCTTCTTCTCCTCTCTTCCACCTCTATTGAAATCACCTTACCCTGACGAAACATCTGGACTGAGCTTTGCGAAGGAAGCGTTTCGGAACGGGTACGGTGATTCTATCTACACTCCCATTTTTGCCATTTCTTTTTTTAGTCTTTTTATGATTTTCTTTTCCAGTCTTGATATATATGACTGTGATATTCCCATCATATCTGCCACTTCTTTTTGTGTTTTTTCTTCTCCGTTTTTCTGATTGATTCCGAATCTTAGTTCTATGATTTTCTTCTCCCTTTCCGTCAGAATCTTCATGGCTTTTAACAATAGTTTTCGATCTACTTCATGTTCCAGATCCCGATAGATGATATCTTCATCTGTTCCGAGAATATCTGATAACAATAATTCATTTCCATCCCAGTCTACATTTAATGGCTCATCAATGGATACTTCCATCTTTGTCTTATTATTTCTCCTGAGATACATTAAAATTTCATTTTCAATACATCTGGATGCATAAGTTGCCAGTTTTATTTTTTTTGCCGGATTAAATGTATTAATGGCTTTTATCAGGCCTATGGTTCCTATTGATATTAAATCTTCCACGCCAATGCCCGTATTATCAAATTTCTTTGCTATGTACACAACCAATCGAAGATTTCTCTCGATCAGCATAGCCCTTGCCTCTGGCTCATCTACTGTTCCAAGCATATGAATCATTTTCTGCTCCTCATTTGCTTCCAGCGGTGCGGGAAGAATTTCGGCACCCCCTATGTAATGAATTTCATTCCCTTTTGCAAAAAATGCTTTTCTACCGCTTACCAAATTTAATCTCAACACACTATAACCTCCCACAAATCAGATTTGGATGAATCAGCATCTGATAATTGCCAGATGCACAAAGAGAGTCTTTTGTAACCCCTATGACTCCTTTTCCCACTTCAATCCTTCGATTTCCATTTGTAATCTTCATATCAGTGACAAGAATTCCAGTCATAACTCCATTTTTTCTCCCTACAGAATGAAATGGAATTATCCTTATATCCTCTACACTATGTTCGTTTATCATTTTCGTTAATGGCTTACTGAAGTATTCCAGAAAAACAGATTCTTCCATTACAGAAACCGGCATTTTGCTGAAAGGATCAAATAAGCAGTTTCCCGTGTCAAGGTAACCACAGACCTGAAAGGTTTTATGATTCCACTGAAAAGTAACATGATATAAAAAATCCTTCTCATCAAAAAAATTTTCTATGATTCCTTTATAAAAAAGATATCCTATACCAATACTTAGAACAAAGCCTGGCAGCCATGATACTTCTCCTGACATTTCCCATAATGCCGTCCAGATTCCACCAAAGAAT
The DNA here is from genome assembly GCF_018982945.1 of Anaerostipes faecalis. Lineage (GTDB taxonomy): Bacteria > Bacillota > Clostridia > Lachnospirales > Lachnospiraceae > Anaerostipes > Anaerostipes faecalis. The sequence continues at coordinate 15,971 of NZ_JABRXE010000011.1, forward strand.
ACAGAAATTATCAGCAAATATCCTGCAGTTAATATGAGCTTTTTCCCTTTCACTGAAAAAGAAATTCTGACAGTTACAAATATGGCAGATAACAGCATTAAAATCTTCCATAAAAGGCAACAGGTAGGAATTATCACCATCCCGCATCCCAAAAGGCTTCCTGTTATGGCAGCACTGGTCACTCTCTTAATGGAACTTTCCATCTTTATGATTCTACTCAAAAGCAGCAGTAGTACTTCCAGCACGATCCATTGTTCCAGAAACATTATTACCAAAAACATAATGCCATTATAAAAAATATTCGGAAAATTCTTTGTCAAAAAATGATACAGAAATATGTGCTGTTTCTACAAAATCTGCAATTATCTGAAAAATCTGCTACAATAGATTCATTACAACATTTTAAAGGAGTTTTCTTATGGAACATGTAGTACATCAAATTCATCCGGTCTTTAACAGTCAGTCAGAAATTCTGATCTTGGGTTCTTTTCCCTCTGTAAAATCCAGAGAAGCCTGTTTTTTCTATCATCATCCGCAAAACAGATTTTGGAAGGTTCTATCCGCAGTCTTTCAAGACTCTGTGCCTGAGACAATTGAAGAGAAAAAAATCTTTTTATTAAAACACCATATTGCTGTATGGGATGTGATCGCTTCCTGTGATATCAAAGGATCCAGTGACAGCAGTATACAAAATGCTGTCCCAAATGATTTTTCTAATATATTAAAAGCGGCACCCATCCGTCAGATTTTCACCAACGGCGGCACCGCTTATAAACTTTATACAAAATATTCTGAAAAAATCACAGGAATTCCAGCAGTTAAACTTCCATCCACCAGTCCTGCCAACGCCTCTTTTTCACTGGAACGTCTCATTGACAGCTGGTCTGTAATTAAAAATTAAAGATCTTCAAAAACCTGTCCTGGTCCTGTAATTTCATGAACGATCTGATTCCATTTTCGACCGTCTTCACAATGAAGATAATGTTTTGTAATATTATAGGATCCAAAACAATGCATCGGGAATACATCTTTTACATGAACATGCTCAAGAAAATAATTCATGCCCCAGCAGTATTTATCCTCCTGTCTCGGATCCAGGAGCATAAATGCAACATCTATTTCCTTTCCTTCCAGTAATTTTATTTCTTCCTGGAAGGTGTTTTTATAATATAAATTATCCTCTTCCGGCTCACCATTCCAGTGCCACCAGTTGAGATCTCCTCCATGATAAATACATTTTCCTTCTGCATACACAAGAAATGCAACTCCAAGATCATTTGATTTTAAAGTTTCCACCTCCATATCATCTAACTGTATTTTTTCATGAGGATGCATAAACACAGCTTCTTCTTTTGTCTCAATATCATCAGATAAAATATAAGTAATATTCTCATATTGTTTTTTCAGACTCCATATTGCCGGATTATAATGATCTCCATGGCTATGGGATGCAAAAATATAGATTTTCTTGCTTTGTGGTAACGGCGGAATCTCACCTTTATAATAATCAAAAATCAGGACAATATTTTCCATTTCCAGAACAAAGCCACTATGCTCTATAAAAGTTATCTTCATTTTCCCGCATCCTCCAGTATCTTGTCTTTCAATCCAGGATCAAATACTCCCTTTTTCAGCATTTCTATCTCATATTTATATGGCGGATACGATTTTTTCCCATCCGGCTCTTTTATATATGGTGTTTCCAGAATTTTAGGTATGTTCTCAAAATCCTTATGTTTAACTATACACTCCAGCGCCTCAAATCCAATTTCACCAAATCCCAGATTTTCATGTCTGTCCTTTGCCGCTCCCATAGGATTTTTACTGTCATTTATATGAAATACGGCTATCTGATCTTTTCCAATAACCTGATCAAAGGTATTAATAATATCATCAAAATGATTTTTCACATCTAATCCGCTATCGTTCACATGACAGGTATCAAAACATACTCTAAGTTTTTCCGGATATTTGACCCCATCATAAATCCGTTTCAGTTCTTCAAATTCACGTCCGATTTCGCTTCCTTTGCCTGCCATGGTTTCCAATGCAATATGAACCGGTGTTTCTTTGGTAAGAACCTGATTGAGTCCTTCAATCACACGCTCAATCCCCGCATCCGCACCAGCCCCTACATGGGAACCTGGATGAAGTACCAGAGTAGAGCTTCCCATAGCTGCAGTCCGCTCAATTTCAATCTTCAGAAAATCCACGGCCAGCTGAAATGTCTCAGGCTTCACAGTATTTGCCAGGTTTATAATATATGGAGCATGGACAACAAATGTCTCGATTCCTGATTCTTTCATCAGTTTCTGTCCTGCCTCTATATTCAGTTCTTCTATTTTCTTACGTCTTGTATTCTGAGGTGCCCCTGTGTATACCATAAAAGTATTGGCACCATAAGACAGTGCTTCTTTCACAGAGCCAAGGAACATATCCTTCCCTTTCATTCCAACATGAGATCCTATAAGCATAATTTTTTCTCCTCAAATAATATTTTATATCAGATGTTTTCAGCACCTTTACTGCTGTAAACTGGCTTCATTATAAATGATAACTGGAATAAATCCAATATTTTTTAAAATTCTATAATTTTTTTTGATTTTTTTATTGACTTATATGTAATGCTGTGCTATTATAACCTTGTTGCGCAGTTGTGGCGGAATTGGCATACGCGCTAGACTAAGGATCTAGTCCGGGTTAACTGGGTAGGGGTTCAAGTCCCCTCAACTGCACTTTGCCGATGTGGCGGAATTGGCAGACGCGCTGTCTTCAGGTGGCAGTGAGTGTACGCTCGTGCCGGTTCGAATCCGGCCATCGGCACGAACCGAAGTAGATACTTCGGTTTTTTTTATTACATAGGAAATTCCTTTGAATTTCCTATGTAATAAAAAACGCTCTGCGCGGATGTGCACGTTACATATTACATAATTACATATATTTCACAAAAAATAAAGCGGACAAGAATCCGCCCTTAACCAGGAATTAATCCTGGTTTTTTCTTTTTTCTAATAAGCTATCCACCAGACTGGTCACTGTATTTATGACCACTCTTCGTTCTCCCGCATTACATTGTTCCAGCATAACTTCCATTTCTTTAAAGAAAACATCCTGACGTTTTTCTCTTGGATAACTGTCAACTAATAACTGATCTACTGTAACTTCCAGAACTCCAGCAATTATAACAAGAAGTTTCAATGATAATGTTTTAGATGCATTTTCAATATTGGACATATGCGTTACAGATATTTCTGCTTTTTCAGCCACATACTCCTGTGTCAAACCCTTTTTCTGTCGTATTTCTCTTATTCTGGCACCCAAAGCTTTGTAATCAATTTCCATACATTTTCTCCGTTTCTTTCCACTTATCAACATTCTAGTATGAAAATGATCAACAAATAATAGTCTCTAAGAATACCTTATATTCTTGTAGTTGATTGTGTCTTTTGATAAAATAACATATGAAGCAATATATTAAACAACGCACGAAAGGTTATATATGAAGATTTTACACTCCAACTACAAGTATTTATTTTTAATCCCTATTTTCACTGTAATCACTCTGATTGTAATGCTTATCAGAAGATACCTATGGAAACAAAAACAAGAGTATGCAAAAGCTCTGGTCAAACACTGGAAAGATCTATATAAACCTTTCCAATGACAAACTTTTCCACAAAAGAATTCCCTGTTCCATAATTTCATCAGGGAATTCATATTTTGATGTATGAAGCTGCGGATGATTTTCTCCGGATCCAAGACCAAGGAAAATTCCATCTGTTTCTTTTTGATACCATCCAAAGTCCTCTGACCACCGAAACGGATCATAGATTCTCTGACTTTTCCATTGATAATATTGACAGCATTGTTCAACTATTTCCAGAGATTTAATATCATTTGCAGTTTCAGGAAAAACATCCACTTCCTTTATCTGATAATTCAATCCATATTTTTCACTATTTTTCTCTGCCAGAGACTTTAGTTCTTCCTTTAGTCTGTCTAAATCTTCTTCTCTTTCACTACGAATAGTCATCCACACCTCTCCTTTGGATGCTGCCACCCCAAAGGCTTTCTCTCCTATCCTGCTTCCTATGACAGTACATAAAATCATCGGCTTATCTGACTGAGGTTTTTCATAAATTTCCATGGCTTTTATAAGATCCGCAATGGCGTAAGACGGATTCTTCCCGGCCTCCGGATAGGCTGCATGAGACGGTGCTCCCATGAATGTAATCTCAAGGCCCATAGATGCACATGCAAAAGTCCCTTCTTTTAGCAAAATACATCCTTTCGGATATCCTGGTATATTGTGAAGTCCATAAATCTTTTCAACATTTTCCCTTGTTATCACAGATGCACAGGAAACAGCTCCCTCTCCCGTCTCTTCTCCATGCTGAAAGATCAGAACAATATTTTTACCGCATATTTCCCCTTCCAGTTCCAATGCAAGACCACATAATATTGCACTATGCCCATCATGACCGCATAAATGCTTTGCTTCCCCGCTGTCTGATGAAACCCCGTCAAAATCCCCTCGAAATGCCAGAGTCCTTTTAGCATATTTTTCTCTATGAACTGCATAGAACCATTTTCCGCAGTCATGAATCTCCATTGAAGTATTTGTTCTGATAAATTCCATCAGTATCTTTTTTGTTTTTATTTCCTGTCCTGAAAATTCCGGGGTATTATGTAACTGTTTTCTCAATAATATACATTTCTCCAATGTACTTTCCTTTAAAGTCATTTTCTTCACCAATCTTTCATGTCTGTCTTACTTGTAAATTACTGATATATATTTTAATCCCCTTTCCATAGAAATGCAAAAAGGAATCTCTTTCGAGATTCCCCTTTTTTATTGAATAATTCTTCTTGCACAAACCGGAGTTCTGTAAAATGCGTTGGAAATTTTAATTCCACCTTTTGGATATGGTGCAGAATTGCTGGCATGAACAACCTGGCCGCCTCCAATATACATAGCTACATGATTGATTCCGCCTTTATCTCCATAGAATAATAAATCTCCAGCTCTTAAATTGCTGGTTGAAACTGCAACTCCTTCTGATGCCTGTGAGCTTGATGTACGACTGATGCTATAACCAAATTTAGCAAGTATCTGCTGTGTAAAACCAGAACAGTCAATTCCTCCTGTCAGACTGTTTCCTCCATAACGATATGGATTTCCAACAAACTGCTGCGCATAATTGGCAACCTTCTGTCCAATGGAAGATCCTGATACTGAAGATGCTGATACCGAAGATCCAGATGCTGAAGATCCGGAATCAGCTGCAGATGTACCTGTTGTACCGGATGTAGATGTTTGTGCTGCTGCCGCAGCCTTTGCTGCTTTCTCAGCCGCTATTTCCTTCATGGATTTTGCTTTTCCAAAAGAATATGTTACCTGTGCATAATCCTTGGAAATATATCCTGTTTTTCCATCTACTTTAATTTTAGCCCAATCCTCAGACTGCTTCTTTACACTATAAGTTTCATTTTCTGAAACCAGTCCGATTATTTTTGAATCAGTTGATGCTTTCTTTCGTACACGTAAAGTCTGTGTTGTTACTTTAGCAACTTTTTTCACATTTTCCTTTGCGTACTCTTTAATATCATCTCCATATACCAGATATTTATTATTTACATATCCGGTAACATTTCCTGATTTTACCTTTGTCCACTGGCTGCCTTTTTTAATTACATCGGCAATATTCCCTTTTTTCAGTTTGCCAATAATTTCTGCATCCAGACTTCCTTTTTTTCTTATATTCAATGTGGTATCAGAATTAATATCTGCCACAGCCTTCCCAGCATATTTGCTTTCGGATTGTTTCTGGCTTGTTTCTTTTTCTGCCGCAGCCGCCGGAGTGGTTGTAAGAACACTTCCTGCCAGTGCCACAACAGCCATGGACAATCTCATTTTCTTAATAATCATATGTTTCCTCCTAAGATGTTACAAAATTGTTAACTCGAACATGTATTGTATTATAACACTTTAAAAATGAATGTCAACAGTTTCCCAATATTTTATGTAATATTTTTGTAACAATTTTGCGATATTTTGTAACATCTTGTCAGATAATGGTATTTTATGGAATATTCATCTGAAAAAGAAGAAAAAGTAATAAATTTTCATCACTATCCCATGATTCTCCTGGAAATCTCATCAGCCTTTTTATAAATTTCATCGGGAGCAGTTCCAATATAATACTCCCCATTTTCATATAAAATTTTCCCTGCAACCATGGTCATTTCTACATTCTGTTTACTTCCGCTATATACAAGGTTCTTCTGGATATTATGCACCGGCTGCATATTTGGCTGGTTAAGATCAATCATAATCAGATCTGCCTGTTTTCCTTTAGCAAGAATATCACAATCTGTAAGATTCATTGCTTTGGCTCCTCCAACTGTAGCCATTTTAAGGACCTGTTTTGCATCCACAACAGAAGCATCCTCTTCTCTGTACTTTGCCAATGCTGTCACTAAAAACATTTCTCTGAACATATCCAGACAATTATTACTTGCCGGTCCATCTGTTCCAATGGCAAGATTAATTCCTTTATCCAGTATTCTGGCAACAGGTGCAATTCCACTTGCCAGCTTCAGATTAGACGCCGGATTTGTCACAACCGTCATATTCCTCTTTTTCACGATTTCCAGATCTTCCTCTGTCATGTGAACACAATGATATAACCCTCCGCCATATTCAAACAGTCCCAGACTATCCATATAAGCTGTAGGTGTCATTCCGGTCTTTTTCAGGCATTGCTCAACCTCCGGCTGCCCTTCTGAATTATGTGTATAAACCGGTGCATGATATGCCTGTACAAGTTTCGCCATTCCCTGAAGATTTTCTTTACAGTTGGTATATTCTGCATGAAATCCCAGTTCAAAATGCACCAGACTTTCCTTTTCCTGATACTTCCGGTACCACTGCTCCATTTCCTCCAGGGACTGGGTAAAATCATTTAACGCCCCTGTCATTACCGTTCTAAATCCACAGTCAATGGACGCCTGGGCTATGGTATCCGGTGTCAGATACATATCAAAATTTGCCGTAATTCCACTGGTCAGATACTCCATAATGGCAAGTTTTGATAAATGATAAATATCTTCCGGAGTCAATTTTGCCTCATAAGGAAAAACTTGCTCATTAAGCCATTGCAGCAAAGGCAGATCGTCCGCATGAGATCTTAAAAAAGTCATTGCAGAATGAGTATGAGCATTTTTAAATCCAGGCATGATAAGATTTCCTTTGGCATTAATCTGTCGATCCCATTGGTTTTGGGCTGCTTTTTCAGGAATCATATCCCCAATGTAAGATATTTTCCCGTCTCTAATCCACAATTCTCCATCAAAAACCGGCATTTCATCTTCCATAGTTAAAATTCTGGCATTATAGATTCGTATCATATTTTCCCCTTCTTTCTAATGCTATAAAAGACCTGCACCAATTTTCTCTATTGATTTTGTTATCAGCCGTTTAAATTCTGGCGCTGCTTTATCTGCCATTTCCTGCACTTCCTTATGACTTAACGGCTGTCCACTGATTCCTGCCGCCTGATTGGAGATACAGGAGATTCCACAGATTTTCATTCCCATATGATTGGCTGCTATAGCCTCACACACTGTACTCATACCTACAGCATCCGCATCCATGGCACTGCACATACGAATTTCAGCTGGAGTCTCAAAATTAGGGCCTGTAAGCTGTATATAAACACCTTCTCGAAGAGGGATTCCCAGCTCCTTTGATACTTCTCTTAGAATATCCTGAAGCTGCTTATCATATACCTCACTCATATCCGGAAATCTTTCACCTAACCGGTCATCATTTGGTCCAATAAGAGGAGACGGCACAAAGCAGGATATGTGATCGGTAATCATCATAAAATCCCCGGCACGAAAATCCGGATGAATTCCTCCTGCCGCATTGGTCAAAAATAAAACCTGTGCTCCCATTTTTTTCATCAATCTAACAGGAAGTACCACATCATCCATGGAATATCCTTCGTAGTAATGAACTCTTCCCTGCATAACCACAACAGGCACATCTTCCACATAGCCAAAAACAAATCTTCCTTTATGCCCTGGTACCGTAGACACAGGAAACCCTTCAATTTCATGATAATCCACAGTATCCTCAATCTGAATAGTCTCCGCAAAATCACCCAGACCGGATCCTAAGATCAATGCAACTTTCGGCATAAAATCTGTCTTTTTACGAATACTGTCATAACATTGATTTAATTTCTCATATACCTGACTCATTATTATCTCCTTCCTGAAACCTTTTTGTTTCTTTTTATTATATCACAGCAGATCGTTTTTTATATCATAAGCAGGTTTCTATAAAACAAAAAACTGCCCACACAATCGTGGACAGCTTTTATCGTAAGCTTATAAAAATATTAAGCTAATTTTTCTTTTGCAACTTCTACTAATGCTGTAAATGCTGCTGGTTCGCTGATAGCCATTTCAGATAACATTTTTCTGTTGATATCTACACCAGCTAATTTTAATCCATGCATAAATTTGCTGTAAGAAAGTCCGTTCATTCTTGCTGCTGCGTTGATACGAGCAATCCATAACTGTCTGAACTGACGTTTTCTCTGTTTTCTACCTGCATAAGAACTTGTTAAAGCTCTCATTACAGACTGTTTAGCTACTCTATACTGTTTAGATCTGGCTCCTCTGTATCCTTTAGCCAGTTTTAATACTCTGTTATGTTTTTTCTTTGCGTTCATTCCGCCTTTAATTCTTGCCATTTCTTACGTTCCTCCTTAAACAATCGATCTACAGATATGGTAAAATCTTCTTCATATTCTTTTCGTTTGTTGCATCTGTCATTGCAGCTTTTCTTAAATTTCTCTTTCTCTTAGGAGATTTCTTTGTTAAGATATGGCTCTTGTATGCCTTATTTCTTTTTAATTTTCCTGTTCCTGTCTTTTTAAATCTTTTTGCAGCTGCTCTACATGTCTTCATTTTTGGCATGGTGATTTCCTCCTTAAATCCTATTGTATCTACTCATATTCGAATATTGCTCCATTAGTTCTTTGGAGCTAAAAACATAGTCATGCTTCTTCCTTCAAATTTCGGCTTCTTATCGATTGTCGCGATATCTTCCAACTCTTTTGCAAAATCATCCAGAATTACTTTGCTGGAATTCACATGTGCAAGCTCTCTTCCTCTGAATCGAAGGGTAACTTTTACTCGTGCTCCTTTTGCAAGGAATTTTCTTGCATGATTAATCTTGGTATTCAAGTCGTTGGTGTCAATATTTGGTGACATACGAACTTCCTTGATATCGATGACTTTCTGTTTCTTTTTCGCCAGCTTTTCTTTACGAGTCTGTTCATATTTGTACTTACCATAATCAATAATCTTACAAACCGGTGGTTTTGCTTTCGGTGAAATCTTCACCAAGTCAAGCCCTGCCTCGTCAGCTAACTTCTGTGCTTCCCTTGCGGACATAATCCCAAGCTGTTCGCCATCATTAGAGATCAGTCTTACTTCTTTATCTCTGATCTGTCCGTTAATCATTAAATCGCTAATAATCTACACCTCCATTAATAATTCGCTCTTAATAATTGAACAAAATCCCTTGTTTCACGAGAAATCCAATGAAACAAAAAAGTGGATAGTTACAAGACTATCCACATAAATTCAAGCATGATCAAAATATATCATATTCTTAAATATTAACCCAAGTCACTGTAACCCTTCGTGCTAAGGTGAGAGTGGATACTCTTCTTTCTTGTTATAATTGCTCCACGCAACTTCTGATATCATACCATACTGACACCGCTGGTGTCAATGGTTTTTCAACTTTTATGTCTTTAATGCTTTTTACTTTTTTTATCTTCCTCTGCATAGTAACCATATCCATAGTCACCATAAGCAGTAACGCGATCATCAACCTTATTTAATACGGCTCCAAGAATGCGGATTCCGCCCCTCTTCAGCTGCTTGATCACATCCTGAACAAGTTTACGCTTAATTACCCCCTGCTCAATTACAACAACTGTTCCATCGGTACACTGACCAATGATAACCGCATCAATTACCAGCCCCAGTGGTGGTGCATCTACGATTACATAATCAAACTCTTCCCTTCATTAGGTACACTACTGGTTACCGTAATTGACTTGATTCCATCTCCACAGAATGCAATATTTGTTTTTAACTGATTTAATCCTTCTGCCATTCGATAATCACTGATATCAGGCAGCTGCATCTTAATTTTTTTCATGACCCTTACCTTGCCTTCCTAACTTTTTTGTTCTTTTTTTCTCCCCTTTTGCCAATGGCAATTTAGCAAGAGTATTAATTCCCAGATATTTTTCAATATCTTCTTCTTTTCGGATGGTATCATTCATCATATGACGAACAATAATAACTGCTGATGCCAGAATAAATCCAAGCAATGCACCAATGATGACATTCTTCAACAGATTCGGACTATCCGGCTCATCTGCCAGATATGCATTCTCAATAATCGTAGGCGCTTTCACATCCATTTTTCTGGATACTGTCTTTGCAGTAACTTCTGCCAGTTCCTGTGTCATCTCTTTTACCTTTTCAGGATCTTCATCACTTACAGAAATCTGCATAATACGTGTGTCTGCAGGATTTTCAATGGAAATCTTCTCTTTCAGTTCTTTATAATCCAGATCCAGTTTAAGATTAGAGATTACCTTTTCCAGTACAGGTCTTGATTCAACAATGACCATGTAGTCCTAAGTCAGCTGATTTCCCATGGTGAGATCGGATAACTGTGACAATCCTGATTTAGACACTACATATAATTGTGCTGTAGAAGAATACTTTGGTGTAATGAGGAATTTTGTAATTCCACCAATAATTCCCGCAAACACTACTGTTGTCAGCAGAATCACCAGAATTTTTTGTTTTAATACAAAAAACAATTCCTTTAAATCAATCTCGATTTCATCATTCTCATTTTCCAGTTCATACATAAATTTTTTCTCCTTAAATATATTTATCCCCAACTACTTTGTCAGCATGATTCTCAAATTCGCATTCTCCAAACTTCTTACGGATAATACCAAGTCCTTTTTCCATATCAGGACAACGTTTCCCCATATCATGACAATCACTGCCTACAAAGCAGACAAGTTGTTCTTTTAAAAGCTTCTTACAAAAAGAAGCTCTTTTATCCAGAAGCCCGCCTAAAAAGCTTCCTGTATTTACCTGAAGATAAGCTCCCGTCTTCACCAATTCCTCAGCCCTGTCCATATGTCCAAAAATAGCTTCATATCTTTCCACATGAGCTATGATCGGTAAAAAGCCTGCATATACCATATCCTGTACAGCCTTGAAAATCCTTGAATAAGAATCTCCAACTCCAAATTCCGTCAGGACATATCTGGTACCAGCCATAGTCAAAGCTTTTCCATCTTTCAGATCCTGTATAGTATCTTTCTGATAATATAATTCACTACCCAGATACAGCTTCATATCCGGATAATATTTCTTTGTTTCTTCTTCTATCTCACGAAACCGTTCCTCAAGGACCTTACGATCCGGACGGCCAAACTTAGGTCCGTAATGAGGGGTTAAAATAATCCTTCGAACACCCTGATCCCATTCTTCACCTATTAATTTCATAGAATCACCTAAACACTCTGCCCCATCATCTACGCCATATAAAATATGTGTATGTATATCTGTGATTCCCATACTCTTCACCTAATACCTTTCTTTATGCAAAATGATCAATGTGAAGATCTATTTCTCTTCATTATATCCTTTAATTAAGTATTTTTTGTTTCTGCTTTAAGATACCATATTTCTCAGTATACTACAAGCATTGTACAATAAAATAAACATTCCTTTTACAAACAAAAGGCACCCTAAACAGGATGCCTCTACATTACTCTTTACTGAATTCCACAAGTTCCAATCCTTCGTTACGATCAAGAACAAACTGAATTCCCCATTCATTCTTAAACAGCAGCAATGGATTGCCTCTCATATCTTTCACTTTCTTAACTTCCGCTACTCCACGAAGCTTACTCATGTCTGTATTACGATCTTTAATCCAGCGAATTGCCTGATATGGAAGTGGCTCTAAACGAATTTCACAATTATATTCATTTTCCAGGCGGTATTTCAACACATCAAACTGCAGTGTACCTACAACTCCAACGATGATTTCTGCAAATCCTGCTTCATGCTCCTGGAAAATCTGTATCGCACCTTCCTGGGCAATCTGTTCCACACCTTTGACAAACTGTTTACGTTTCATGGAATCCAGCTGAATTACACGGGCAAAATGCTCTGGTGCAAAGGTTGGAATTCCTTCATACTCAAAATCATCTTTTGGCAGACATACAGTATCTCCAATAGAAAAGATTCCCGGGTCAAACACCCCAATGATATCACCTGCATAAGCTTCCTCAACGATCTTACGCTCCTGAGCCATAATCTGCTGAGGCTGGGAAAGACGCATTTTCTTTCCTGTCTGAACATGTTTCACTTCCATGTTGGCTTCAAACTTTCCAGAACAGATTCTCATAAAAGCAATTCTGTCTCGATGATTCTTATTCATATTTGCCTGAATCTTAAATACAAAGGCTGAAAAACCATTCTGAGCCGGGTCTACCAATTCTCCTTTTGACAAACGAGGTAATGGTGTATTAGTCATCTTTAAGAAATGCTCCAAAAACGGCTCTACACCAAAGTTGGTTAAAGCAGAACCGAAAAATACCGGTGACAATTCTCCTCTGTGAACTTTTTCCATATCAAGTTCAGCTGCTGCCCCATCCAGCAATTCGATTTCATCCATTAAAGTATCATAGAAATCTTCTCCAATGAGCTCTTTTGCCTGATCATCATTGGCAGAAATAATAGTTTCTTTTGCCTCTTTAGCTCCACCTGTGGAAACCGCTTCAAAACGAAGAATATTTTCAGATGCTCTTTCATATACACCCTTAAACTCTTTTCCACAGCCGATCGGCCAGTTAATCGGACATGTTTCAATTCCAAGGACTTTTTCGATATCATCCAGCAAATCAAAAGAATCCTTGGCTTCACGGTCCATCTTATTGATAAATGTAAAAATCGGGATATGACGCATGACACAGACTTTAAATAATTTAATAGTCTGAGGTTCTACACCTTTGGAAGCATCAATAACCATGACCGCACAGTCAGCAGCCATCAGTGTACGATAGGTATCCTCTGAAAAGTCCTCATGTCCCGGTGTATCCAGAATATTGATACATTTTCCTTCATATTCAAACTGTAACACAGATGAAGTAACGGAAATACCTCTTTCCTTTTCAATTTCCATCCAGTCAGAAACTGCATGCTTAGAGTTTGCCTTTCCTTTTACAGAACCAGCCGTATTAATAGCTCCTCCATACAGGAGAAATTTCTCAGTTAATGTTGTTTTACCAGCATCGGGATGGGAGATAATCGCAAATGTACGTCTCCGTCCGATTTCCTGCTCTATATTATTCGCCATGATAGTATCCTCTTCCTATTTTAATTCAAAAATGCACACATCATTGTATTATAGCACAGATTATCATGGTTGAATATCAGAATTGATGTATTTATTTTAAATCACTAAACAGATCTTCTTTGTAAAATCCTTCTTCAATCAGCTTCTTAAAGCTCTGTACAACAGTCTCTTTATCCTCTTTATATGTAACTCCAAACCATTTATCATCAGTTTCCAGTACCTTTACAGATACTTTATTTTCACGGAGCAGCTGTCCGATGATGATTGGCAGAAGATATTCCACTTTTAATGGATTTCCCGGCTGTGTTTCTTTAAAGAATTCTACAAAACCTTGTTCCAGTACAGGGAGGAATTCCGGTGTCAATCCCCACATATTCATGGAAACATAGGAATCTGCATCAATCTCTTTTCCATCTGCTACTGCACCATTGGCAGTTTTTTCAATATTACCGGTCTCAATGACATCACTCAGATATCTGTCATCACCTACTTTACAGATACCTCTGGTTACACCACCGTTATCACTTAATGTATTCTTCAGGATAAAACCTGCCATACAGAAATCCATTGGTCTGGCAGGATCATATGTCAGAAGGAAATACAGATCTTCACTGCTGTTTGTTTCCTCTTCAATCTGTCTGGCAGGATTATATGTCAGAAGGAAATCATGAATTTTCACAAATGCTTCCTTTCCATAATAATCGTCTGCATTGATGACTACAAATGGCTCATGGATCAAATCTTTGGCAGCAAGCACTGCCTGTCCTGTTCCCCATGGTTTCTTACGATCTTCCGGTACAGTCACTCCCTCCGGAACATCATTCAGATCCTGGAATGCATATCCGATCTCCACACCCATCTTTTTGCATAGTTCTTCCATGCGGTTTCCAATCATCTCCTGGAAATCAGCCTCAATATCCTTACGGATAATAAAAACTATCTTATTGAAACCAGCTTCAATAGCATCATGAATAGAATAATCCATAATAATCTCATTATGTAAGCCAACCGGCTCCAACTGTTTGATTCCACCACCGAAACGAGAACCGATTCCGGCAGCCATGATTAATAATGTTGTTCTCTTTATCATAATATTAACCTCTTCTCTCAATTTTCCCTTAATAAATTCTATCAAACCACCTGTCAGACTTTTCTCATCATTAATAAATTAATTTGTATTGTAATATTCTTTGGATATCAATGTTTATAACATAAACATCTAGTCACTATAAAATATAACCTTTTTATCTTTAGCCATTTTTAATGAATTTTTACTATATTGTCTGTATTCTGGAACTTCTTTTTCCAAACTCCTCATTTTTAATTCCCATTGACACCTTTTAAAAAGTATTCAAAATATATATGATGTAATTGTCTCCTTCTCCAAATTTCTTATCAGATATTTTCAAGGATTATTCCATTATTTTTGATTCATCATCAATCCTTGAAAACATTTATATATCTTCTCATAATCAAATAGTATAATAGATTCTAATTTATGTAATTTTCTTTTTACCTTGCTCCACTCTCATTACTTAACACCACTTGTACCGTCTTAAACAATATCTCAATATCTCTCTTTAAACTCCAGTTATCTATGTAATCTACATCCATATTTACGATTTCTTCAAAATCTGTAATATCACTGCGTCCGCTAACCTGCCATACTCCGGTCAGTCCCGGTGTCATACTGAGACGTTTTTTATGATATCCGTCATATTGCTCAAACTCGTCCACTGTTGGCGGTCTGGTTCCCACCAGACTCATATCTCCTTTTAACACATTCCAGAACTGAGGCAGCTCATCAATACTGGTCTTTCGAATAAATTTACCGATTTTCGTAATTCTCGGATCATCTTTCATCTTAAACATAAGACCATTCATCTCATTCTGCTTCATCAGTTCCTTTTTCCGCTCTTCTGCATCCACATACATAGACCGGAATTTATAGATCTTGAAAATTCTTCCATTCCTTCCCACACGTTTCTGTGAAAAGAAGATTGGTCCAGGAGACTCCAGTTTAATCAATGGTCCTACAATCAACGTCGCAATACCTGTAATAAACAGACCTACCAGGCCTCCCAAGATATCCAGTACTCTTTTGGCAATCAGCATTCTCAAAGACATTTCTTTTCCTGTGAAAGTCACTGCATAATATCCTCCGACTTTATCCAAAGCCTTGGAAATATTAATATTCATATCAAACAGGTCAATGTTCATATTGACCTTGATTCCCATATCCTCAACATTTTGAATTATCATATCCATTGGAGATATTTCTGATGTTGGAACGTGGATAAATACTTCATCCACCACAGATCTCGTTGCATACAGATACATGGTACGATAATCTGCCACAACAGGGATTCCCAGCACATACTCTCCTATCATATTTTTGTCTGTAATAATAACATCTGTAACCCAGATATCCCATGCCTTCTCTTCAATTACCCTCTGAACCACTTTTTCTGCCCTGTCTGCTGTCGTGATAATCAGCATTTTTCTTGCCATACTGGTGTTCTTTCTATTCTTCAAAACATATTTGCGATAACCACGATGTACAATCAGCATCCAAAAGAAACTAAACGCCAGAGTTGTCAGATAAATAAATCTGGAATAATCATCTGCATCTTTCATTAAGTAAGCAATGGTTGCCACAAATGTTCCTGCCAGTAAGTTGGTTTTCACATTGCAGATCAGCTCTTCTTTCAATGTCCGTTTAAAAAAATCCAGATTCGGATAAAACAATATATAAATCAAAGCCAATCCAAATACCATAATAAGCCAGCGATGATAGATATTTACATCAAACACCCAATACTGATGTACTTTAAAAGAAAGTCTTATATAAGTCATCAGAAAATATCCTATGGTTATTCCCATCATATCTCCGGCAAATATGATTAAATTCTGAAGTTGTGAACGCTTTAAACCCATTTTAATCCCCTTTTTCCATACTGCCTCTTACAATCATTTGTATAATTACTATCATATTGTTTTTATACTGCAGATTCTAACATTGTTTTCCATTTTTTTCACGTTCTTTTTCTCACACAATATATTAAATATATATCTTCAATTTATTCTAATTCTTCATTTGGTGTAGAGGCTACCTGACTGATTCGATCACTGATTTCCTGTACCTGAGAAGAAGGTTTATAATCTTTATCGTTAAATAAGTATTTGTGCAGTTCTTTTACATTGCTTTCCAAAGTAACCGGAACTCCATACCATACTCCGCCAATTTTTCCACCCCATAACTTTGTTGGGAATCCTTTGGTCTCTTCCATATTATATTTTGCCAGATAGGCTAAAATATCTGTAACTTCACCTGATGAGTAGTTGGTGCTGATCTTATCCATCATGGTATTAACAATATCAATTAATTCCATTGGATTCTTCTGTTTTGCTGTTTCAAAGACTTTCAACAGTACAGTACGCTGGCGTTCTGCACGTTTATAATCTCCCCCTGCAGTATATCGGATTCTGGAATAAGCAACAGCCTGGGTTCCATCTACTTTTTGAGTACCTGCTTCTGTAATGTGCTCTGAATCTGTCTTATCAACTTTATTTATCTCATCAATATAACCATTGATATATTTTATCTCAGAATCAGTAATATCCAGCTGAATTCCTCCAAGATCGTCAATGACCTCTGCCACATTTCCAAAATTCACGGTAATATATTTATCAATATTCAAATCAAAATTACGGTTTAATGTATCCATTGCCAGTTCCGGTCCGCCAAAAGAATGAGCATGGGTAATCTTATCCAGTCCATGTCCTTTAATATCCACATAGCAGTCACGAAATACAGATGCCACTTTAATTTCCTTAGTCTCATGATTTACATTTGCAATCATCAGAGAATCAGATCGTGTCCCCTTTCCCAGCTGTTTTGATCTGGAATCCACTCCAAAAATTGCAAAAGTCTCTGTCCCTTCTGTTAATTCCTCATGTGCTTCTGTTGTCATCTCACTTTTTAACTGCTCTTCTTTCATCTCTGCAGCTTTGTCATCTTTTGTAAAGAAAAGAACCTTAACGATAACGATACAGAGAACAGCAATAAGAGCAATCAAAATTCCATTTATAACTTTCTTTCTCTTCGAATTCATATTCTAATCCCCCTTGTATATTTTGTTGCTATTATCCGCTATTTTACTATTTTTACGAAAAAAAATTCTACTATGTACTAAATAAAAATCAATTTACATAGTTTTTACATAAATAAGAATATATTCTTAAATTCAACAATATTCTTTATAAATTAACAAAAAAAATAAAGCGGACAAGTCCGCTATCAACTTCCTATGCAACAAAAAAAGAACCGCTTCGCAGCTGTTGGATACGAAACGATTCTTCCATGAAAAGAGAGGATTAAAAAAATTATATGAAAAATTATATTTTTAGTATATCAGAATCCTCCCCTGATACAATATATTGCCTATAAACAATTCTAAAGTAATTATAAACTGTTCTTAAAAAACTAAAAATTCTTGTGAAAGTCTTCAAAAATGAACTTAGGCACACCATCATTCTCACAGCTTTCCAAAATACCGTCTGCATATTCCATGATCTCTGGAAGAGCATTGGCTGGAACATAGCTTCGATCTGCTGCCTGGAGCATTTCCAGATCGTTATAATTGTCCCCAAAAGCAACTATTTCATCCACATCTAACTGATCTGCCAGCATTTTAATCGTAGACGCTTTGGAAACACTGGAATTAAATACGTCAAGAAAATAATCATCTGCATATACATTTTTATTTAAAACACCATATATGTTTTCAGCAGTAGAGTTAATACGTGCCTGCACCCTCTTGACTTTTTCTTCCAATCCAAAAACTACACAATAAAAAGGTGTATATTGAGAATCAGGTGCAGCAAACTGTGGCATGTCTACGATACGTCCCTCATATCTGGAACGGCGTTTATTAAAATATGCCTGATCTTCCGGAGTATAAAGAGGATTATGGAACATGCAGATTTCCTCATTTTTTAACGCATACATATACCCGGTACATTTTTCTTCCCTTAGAATCTGCCCCATAATATCAATATCAGAGGCAGCAAGCTCTGCCACATAAGTATAATGCCTTGTCTGCCAGTTATACATGGCAACACCATTATTTAAAATAATAGGAATCTGGAAATTCAGATCTTTAATTCGCGGTGTGGCTGATGTAAGATTTCTTGCTGTCGCAATACTGATGATTGCTCCTTCATGGATTAACTGATTGATAGTATCCACAGCAAAAGGTGATAAGAATTCATTACTGCCAAGCAACGTTCCATCCAGATCCGATATATATAATGTTTTTTTCATCAGTAACTTCCTTTTATAAAATATCAATTGTAAAACTTAAAGCTTCATCTGCTTCAGGCTCTAATGTACGAATTCCACGTTTATGTTCAAAAATATCATCTTCATCTGTACATGTGGATGTTCCGCTCCATGGTTCAATGGCTACAAATGGACCATCATTGGCACTGGACCATACCCCGAGATAATCAAAATCTGGGAAGGTAACACAGATTCCTTTGTTCTGATCTTTGTGCTTTAAAGAAGCTTTTCTGGATTTTAACTGATCAAAAATCAATGCATCCTCATAGAATAATGAATGCTTTACAGGAAGTAGTGCAGAATCCTCCAGTACTGTTACACGATTACCATTATCAATCAATGCATCCTCATTTAATTTGGCACAGTGAGCTGTCTCCGGATATTCAAATTCCACAACATAGTCTTCAAAAGATTCTCCCTCTGAGATTGGACAATTAAAAGCAGGATGACCGCCAACACAGTATGGCATCACAACAGAATCGTGATTGATTACTTTATGAGTAATTTTCACACCGGAACCTTCCAGCTCATAAATCATCTGTAATTCAAAGTCAAAAGGATACTGCTCCTTAGTTTCCTCATCTGCCCTTAAAGAAAAGACAGCCTTTGTATCTGTACTGGAAAGTAAAGCGAATTCTTTTTTTCTTGCTATTCCATGTCGTCCAAAAGAACAGGTCTTATCTCCGGAAACAGTTGCCTTCCCGTTTCTTAAACACCCAATAATCGGAAATAAAACCGGTGCCTGTCCGCTCCAGTAATCAGGGTTACCCTGCCATAAATATTCAGTACCGGCAGAATCCTTTATGGAAATTATTTCTGCACCTAAAGACTTTAGGGTTACAGTTATAGACTGATTTGTCAGCTGAATTGTACTCATATATTTCCTCCATTCTTGAACCTCTCATCATTCAAATGACGAGAATTTTTTAAACAGGCTTCTGATAAAGCCTTATTTACCAGGCTACTTCCGTTATACCAACGGTTAGTGTTCATTAGTTCTAAGCCGCTGAAAGCCATTATCACTGGCTGACCTTTGATATAAGATAATAGATGTATTTATTATAACATGTCACAAAAGAAAAATCATCGTACCCATACAGTAAAAATCATCGTACCCGTTCCGAATCACAGTAAAAATCATCGTACCCGTTCCGAAACGCTTCCCTCGCTTTGCTCAGTCCAGATGTTTCGTCAGGGTAAGATGATTTTTATAGAATAAGAAACCTGTAGTGTATTGGGTTTCTCCTTCAAATTATTTTAAAATGACTTTTTTGTAGAGTGAGAAACCAATTGTGTGTCGGATTACTGTATGTTTCTTTCAAATTCTTCTATGGAACTTGAACGGGCAGCGGTAAATAGCCATTGTTTTAGTTTCTTTTGGTCTGTTTCCTTCATGATGATACGATTTAGATATTCAGGTACCTGTCCGGTATCAGCCAGTAGTCCTAGTATATCATCACGTCTTCCTTTTATGATTCCTATGGATTCTCCTTCAGCCCTTCCTTTTCTAATTCCTATGGATTCTCCTTCAACCCTTCCTTCTATCCTTCCTTTTTCTTTGATCTTTTGTACAACTTCGCACATAGTTACTTTTCCTCCTTTTGGAAAATTGAGTTTTAAAAACTCCTGGTCTCCTGCAAATACTGCCATGAATTTCATCATGGCATCTACATGTTTGATCTCCTGTTGGTTTCCTTCATAGTCGATGCCTTTTTTGCGTTTTACAAAATAGTCTGCTACGATTCCAAAATCACTTTGGAACATCTTCACCTGTTTTTCTTCCAGAAATGATATCTCAAATATCCTGACTGGATAATCATTCCACTGGTTTTTTAATTGGTCGTTGGCACAGATTCGTTCTTTTAGTGACCGGCTGTTTTTCCAGTGATGTCCTCCGAAATATAATACCAGGGTACAGACCGGATATGGTGGCTCCTTATGTTCTGATAGGAGCTGTCCGCGGTAGGATGCTCCATCGTATCCCATGACCCTTAATGCGATATCGTTATCTGTGGTCGTCTGGTTTTCTATCCCCAGAAGTGCATGGCGGATTTGATCCCGGACCCAGAATTTTGCGATATCTCTTTCTTGTTCATGGATAATGGAATCGTCTGCTTTGTAATGGGATATCACATTGGCTTGTACCAGTTCTTCCGGTTTTATTACTTGCCTGCCGTTATAGAGCAGGACATTGATGATATCGGCAAAAACATCTTCATAATCCAGAAAAAGCTTTTCTATCTTGTCTTTTTCTCCCATTTGTTCCTCCTTTTATTGTCTGGATATATCCAGGACATGAGAAAAAGAGGATGCCATGTATATATCCTGTTGGTATTTCTGAAAATCCGGCGGATCTGCCGTATGAAAAAAATAGATGTGATTTCAGAAAGTGTTATTAGATATATACAGTTTACAATATTTTACATTTTCGTTCAAGATATTTATATTAGTTTCTATATATTTTATATGATATCAATTTATTGGAATATTTTCAATACTTTTGAAGATATTTTTGTGACAAATCCCACAAGTCCCATTGCGGTCATCGGATGCTTTGTGTTAACCTTATATTACTTTGGGGAAATCTTATCATTTGCTGTTATATATATATTGAGGTTTGATTTATGAATTGGCATGGAAAACGGTACTATTCTTTTGATAGTTTTTTAAAAAATACCTTTGGTGAGAAAATTTATAAAGTTTCGCTGGATGGAGGTTTTACCTGTCCTAATCGGGATGGTACTCTTGGTACCAATGGCTGTATTTTCTGCAGCCAAGGCGGCTCCGGAGATTTTGCATCTGATGCCTCCCTGTCTGTCCATGAGCAGATTACACAGGGCATCTCTCTTTTGTCTAAAAAAGCTGAAACCTCTGGCTATATTGCTTATTTTCAGGCTTTTACCAACACCTATGGTCCTATTGATAAGCTTAGGAAGCTTTTTACAGAGGCCATTGATGATGAACGGATTGTTGCTCTTGCCATAGGCACACGTCCGGATTGTCTGCCTCCGAAGGTTCTTGATCTATTGGAGGAATTGAATCGGAAAAAACCGGTTTTTGTGGAACTTGGGCTTCAGACGATTCACGAAAAGACTGCCGATTTTATTCGAAGAGGATATCCTTTGTCCTGCTTTGAACAGGCTGTTTTTGATCTTGCAAAGCGAAAGATCCTTACTGTTGTGCATTTGATTCTTGGACTTCCTGGTGAAACAGATGATATGATGCTTGATTCCGTACGATACTTAAATAAATTACCGGTTCACGGTATTAAACTTTCCATGCTTCATGTACTGAAATATACGGATTTGGCAGATTTTTATAATAAAGAACCATTTCATATTTTTGAAATGGATGAATATGTACAACTTGTTTTAAAATGTATTGTAAATCTAAGAAAAGATATGGTCATTCACCGTCTCACCGGTGATGGTCCTAAAGACCTGCTGATTGCTCCCAAATGGAGCCTTCATAAAAGAAAAGTATTAAACGAAATCGCCCATCAGCTGAAAGTAAATAATCTGCATCAGGGCGACTTATTATAATATATTGTATTTTATAGCATAGATAACAGCCAGATGCTGAGAGTTGATAAGATAATTCCTGAGATTGCTCCACATAACACATCCGTCAGAAAATGTACGAAAAAATAAACTCTGGTAAATCCAATCAGTGCTGCCCATATCAATGCCAGGATTCCTACAGGCAGACAGATTACACACAAAGTAACTGCACATGCAAAAGCAACTGCGGTATGACCGGAAGGAAAAGATGATCCACATGGTCGCTTAATCAGCAATGGCACATGTTTGAATATATCACATGGACGTTTTCTCATAACCAGTGATTTTATAACCAGATTATTTACAATAGCTGTGATAATTAATACTTCCAGAAAAAGAATTCCGGAACTTCGTAAATGTGAAATCCCCAGCATACATAGTCCAATGAAAATCCAGATAGCTCCTGCATCTGCGGATTTTGTAATAAATAATAAAACTCTGTTTCGTAACGGTGTTTTGTGTTTTTGGATTCCCATAGATGTACGTATATCAAATTGAACCATTGTATTCATTGCAATCACTCTCCTTTTGTCATTATCATACCGTGTGATCTTTAAATCTATACAATGGTTCTGTTAAATTTCAAAAAAATCTTTTCAGTTTGTCTTTAGAACTGATTAATAGCAGCAAAAATAACCAGTTTTATTCTATTATTCCTTTGATTGTCTCAAGCAAATCTTCCTCTGTATTTACTTCAATATCAGGAACAATTTCCCCATCCGGCATAGGACGCCTTCTGTGATTAAACCATATCACATGCCATCCAGCTTTTTTTGCTCCAACCACATCTACCTCAAAAGTATCCCCGATAAACCATGTATCTTGTTCATCAAGCTTCATAGCTTTCTGGACAGCCTTAAATGCTCTTTCATCCGGCTTGGTATATCCGATACCATCTGATATAAACATAGTCTCTTCCTGAAACCATTGATTCAATCCAAGCTTTTTTATTTTTTTACCCTGGTTTGCAACAGTTCCATTGGTAAGAACTCCTGTAGTCACCTGATTTTTCACACAATAATCAAGTATCTTTGTGATCTTTTCCGGCACATGTATATGATCCTGATAATAACGATATCTCTCTTCAAACTG
The DNA here is from genome assembly GCF_018982945.1 of Anaerostipes faecalis. Taxonomy (GTDB): domain Bacteria; phylum Bacillota; class Clostridia; order Lachnospirales; family Lachnospiraceae; genus Anaerostipes; species Anaerostipes faecalis. The sequence goes on from NZ_JABRXE010000011.1 coordinate 39,456, forward strand.
TTTTGCTTTCTGCTTTTCTACCTGAAGTCCTGCATCTGCATAGGTTTTGATAATTCTATAGGCAAATTCATCTTCCTTAGGCAGCTTTCCTTTTCTGACCATATAAAAAGCTTCATCACTATATATTCGGGAAGCTTTAAACAGTTCCTCACAATCTGCATCTGTATCCTTTTGAAAAATTTCTTTATGAGCATGTTCAAAGGGTTCCATCAGATCATACAATGTATCATCCACATCAAAAATAATATTACTCATTTAAATTAATCCTAATTTTTCCAAGGCCTGTGTTATTCCTTCTTCTTTTACAGTTCCTGTTACCATAGATGCCACTTCACCAACAGCATCACTATGACGACCCATTGCAATTCCTGTTCCAACTGCCTGCATCATTTCCACATCATTATCTGCATCTCCAAATGCATAGCTGTCTTTCTTATCAATACCCAGCTTATTGATCAGTTCTGTAACTGCATCTCCCTTTGTGACACCTTTTAATGTGATGTCAAAGAAATTCTCTCTTACATGTTTTGCACATTCAAAGTCATTAACAAATTCCTTTTTAAAGTCTTCAAACACATCCTGAGTCTTATAGTTTATTACCAGTTTTGTAATATGATGTTCTTTTTTTCTATATTTCCATGGAGCATACCATCTGTCCGGAAGATTGAATAGTCGACAGAAATAAGAAAAGAATTCTGCATCATTATGAAGATAATAAGTTACATCCTGTGTATCCATCTGAATAATCGTATCTCTTGGGAAATATTCATCAATTACTTTAAACAGTAATTCATCTGGAATAAATATATCACGGATGATTTCGCCTGCTACTTCTGTATAACTTCCATTACAGGTAATTGCACCCTGAAATTTATCAATATCAGCTTCCAGAAACCGTTTTGTACGTCCTGAACATAACATTGTTAAATATCCGTTTTCGTCAAGTTTCTTCAGGGATTCAACTGTTTTTGGAGTTGCTGTCTTAATTCTGTCTACTTCATCAACAGTTGTTCCATCATAATCAAAAAATACAACACCTTTATATTGTTTCATAATTCCTCTTTTCTTTTTAAATTGATGCTAATATCTCGTTTAAAATTTTATTTACGATTCCAGGATCTGCTTTTCCTTGTGTTGCTTTCATTGTCTGTCCTACCAGGAATCCGATAGCTTTTTTCTTTCCTGCCTTATAATCTTCTACAGATTTTGGATTGTTTGCGACAATTTCTTCAATTGTCTTGCGAAGTGCACCTTCGTCATTCATGGATTTTAATCCATGTTCTTCTACATAGGCAGCCGGATCTATATTTTCTTTGAAAATCTTTTCAAAAACATCTTTTCCAACTTTTCGATTGATTTCACTCTTCTTGATCATTTCAATGAGTTTTGCAAGATTTTCCGGTGCAAATGCCACATCATCAATATCCATTTCTGATTCATTGACAAGACGCATTGTCTCACCCATTAACCAGTTGGAAACCTCTTTTGGATCTGATCCCAATGCAATGGTTGCTTCAAACAGATCCGCAAGATGTTTTGAACCTGTAATAATATCAATATCATAATCAGGAAGATCATACTCTTCTTTGTATCTAACTTTCTTTTCATCACGGAATTCAGGCTGCGCCGCTTTGATCTGTGCAATCCATTCATCACTGATTTCCACAGGAACCAGATCTGGATCTGGGAAATAACGATAATCCTGTGCATCTTCTTTGGAACGCATAGCATATGATGACCCTTTCGTATCATCCCATCGTCTGGTTTCCTGAACAACCTGCTCCCCGGATTCAATCAGATCAATCTGTCGGTTCATTTCCCCTTCAATGGCTCTGCTGATTGCCTTAAAGGAGTTTAAGTTCTTCATTTCCGTACGTGTTCCAAATTCCTCGGTACCGGCTTCACGAACAGAAAGGTTAACATCCGCTCTCATGGATCCTTCCTGGAGCTTACAGTCAGACGCACCAAGATACTGAATGATCAGACGTAATTTTTCAAGATAAGCGATAACCTCATCTGCACTGCGCATATCCGGTTCAGACACGATTTCGATCAATGGCACACCAGAACGGTTAAAGTCTACTAAAGAATCTCCTGTCCATGGATCATGAATCAGTTTTCCTGCATCTTCTTCCATATGGATTTCATGAATACGGACATCCTTTTTCACTCCATCCACTTCAATCTCAACTTTACCATTTCTGCAGATTGGAAGATATAACTGAGAAATCTGATAGTTCTGCGGATTATCAGGATAAAAATAGTTTTTACGGTCAAATTTACAATTCTGGGTAATATCACAGTTGGTAGCCAGTCCTACTGCTGTAGCATATTCTACAACCTGCTTGTTTAAAACCGGAAGTGAACCTGGCATTCCGGTACATACCGGACATGTATGGGTATTTGGTGCACCACCGAACTCTGTACTGCATCCACAGAAAATCTTTGTTTTTGTTGCTAATTCCACATGGACTTCCAGTCCAATGACTGTCTCATATTGTTTACTCATTATCTGGCACCTCCTTTTGCAATTTCCGGAGCCTCATATTCTCTGGTCTGTTCAAATGCATAGGCTGCACGAATTACATTTTTCTCCTTAAAACAGTCTCCGATGATCTGAAGTCCGATTGGCATTCCATGACTGTCTTTTCCGCATGGGAGGGACATTCCCGGAAGACCTGCCAGATTTACAGAAATTGTATAAATATCTCCTAAATACATCTTGATCGGATCACTTAAACTGTCTCCAAGTTTTGGAGCTGTTGTCGGTGCTACCGGTCCTAAAATAACATCATATTTTGCAAAAGCTTTATCAAATTCTTTTTTGATCAGGGCTTTTGTCCTTAGAGCTTTCAGATAATATGCATCATAATATCCTGAACTTAATACAAAGGATCCCAGCATGATACGACGTTTTACTTCCGGTCCGAATCCCTCGGAACGAGTCTTTTTGTACATATTATGAAGTCCTTCATAATCTTTGGCACGATATCCGTATTTTACTCCGTCGAAACGTGAAAGGTTGGAACTTGCCTCTGCTGATGCAATTACATAATAAGCAGGGATCGCATACTCTACCAGTCCAAGATCAAATTCTTCTACGATGGCACCTTTTTCTTCTAATTTTTTCGCTGCTGATAATACAGCATCTTTCACTTCAGGATCCAGTCCTTCTCCAAAATAGTCCTTTGGAATACCGATCTTCATTCCTTTTACATCGTCTACCAGTGCAGATGTAAAATCATATTCATCCAGTTTTACAGAAGTTGAGTCTTTTGGATCATGAGATGCAATAGCTTCCAGTAATGTAGCACAGTCTGTTACATCTTTCGCAATCGGTCCAATCTGATCCAGAGAAGAACCATATGCAATCAATCCATAACGGGAAACTGTTCCGTATGTTGGTTTCATTCCTGTAACACCACAATAGGAAGATGGCTGACGAATAGATCCACCTGTATCAGATCCAAGTGCCATAAAACATTCATTAGCTGCAACTGCGGCAGCAGATCCTCCTGAAGATCCACCAGGTACCTTATTTAGATCCCATGGATTCTTTGTTACACCATAAGCTGATGTCTCAGTAGTACTTCCCATGGCAAATTCATCCATATTTGTCTTTCCAAGGAATACCACACCTTCTTTGATCAGATTCTCTATAGCCTGTGCAGAGTAAGTCGGTACAAAATTTTCCAGGATTTTTGAACTACAGGTAGTCTTATAACCTTTTGTACAGATATTGTCTTTGATTGCCATAGGAACACCGGCTAACGGACCTGTATAGGTTCCATCGTCGATTCCTTTCTGAACTTCTTCGGCTCTTTTCAAAGCACTTTCTTCGTCGTATGAAACATAACCATGCACATCCGCATCCACGGTTTTGATCTGTTCCAGTACAGCCTTGGTTGCTTCTACAACCGTAATCTCTTTATCTTTAATCTTTTTGCCTAATTCCACGGCAGTTAAATCTAAAATACTCATTTCTGCCTCCTATACGATTGTCTTCGGTACAACAAAAGAATGATCCTGTTCTTCTGGTGCATTTGCTAAAGTATCTTCGCTTCCGTCTCCATTTGCCACCACATCTTCACGGAACACATTGTGTACCGGGAATACATGAGACATAGGTTCAACCCCGCTGGTATCTAATTCATTTAACTTATCTACATAATCAAGCATGCTTTCCATGTCTTTTTTTGCCTGTTCCTTTTCTTCACCGGATAACTCCAGCTTCGCAAGGATTCCAACATATTCGATTGTTGCATCATCAATATGGTTTGCCATGTTTTCTCCTCCTGATATTTTCTTATGGAATTAATGTTAACATAATTTTTGTATTTTTCAAACAATAACCCTATGGTTTAGAACTTTTTTCCCCATTATTATGAAAATGGTAGCATACTTTTTCTGTAAATGCAAACAAGGAAGCCACTTAGGCTTCCCTGCTTCTGAATAAAATTTAGGATTATTTCTTTAATACAATTTTGTTTTTTTCTGGAAAAGCCCGAAGGGTCATAACTTCTTCTCCTCCATTGATATATATTTCCAAAAACGTATTATCATAATATAGACTAAGACTTGAAATGGTGCCTTCTTTTGTCTGTAATCTGCGGACATATCCGTATTCTTCTGAAATCTTATGCAAAAGATTGGTTCTATCTGCTGTGATGTATCCATTCACAGGATCAATTTCGATAGTCAGGCAGTCTCCATCTTCTCCGATCTGTATGCCGGTACAGGATTCTTTTGTCAGATCCAGATGTAATTTCCATGTTTTTTCAGAAATCTCCCTGCTTTCGAACTGACTGGAAATTTCCTCCGGAATGGTCTGATATAGTTTCCCATTTTTTACAGATAAAATTCGAGGCATTGTCAATGCATGAATCCACATGTCTTCCTTTGCATATGGAAGATCCTGGACCCCACATCCAAACCATGCAAACATCATTGGCTGCTTATTCTCACCATAAAATGCCTGAGGTGCATAGAAATCAAATCCTTTATCGATTTCATCATAGCTTTCAACATGAAATTTCATATTTTCCAGATCAAGTTCCCCAATAAAATACAAACTGGAAAATTCATTATGATAGCGGTCTCCTTCTGGTTCACGTCCCATAAGAGACAGGAATAATACGTCTTTACCATCCACCTGAATGTAGGAAGGACATTCAAACATATATCCCATTTCCATACCATCAACATGTACGTCTACTGTTCCCTGGTACTCCCAGTGGAACAGATCCTCGCTTTTGTAAAGAAGAAGTTTTGCTTCACCGGAAATACTTCCTCCCCCAAGGAACATATAGTAAGCACCATCTTTTTTAAACACAAATGGATCTCTGATTTCCCCAATGAGACCTTCCGGTTTTTCATCGATGATAGGGTTACCCTCATATTTATGTAAGGAACCATCTTCCTCCAGCCATGCCATCGCCTGTTTCGGTACTTTTCCCTGTTCAGTCTTATAGTTAGCTGTATAATACAAATATAATCTGTTATCTGCTTCTATAGAATTTCCGGAATAACATCCATTTTTCTCATATTCCTGATCAGGAATCAGTATTTCATCAGACCATTTCCAGTCAGAAAGATTTTCTGAGGACACATGTGCCCAATGTTTCATTCCATGTTCCGGACCAAATGGAAACCACTGATAAAAAACATGGTACTTTCCTTTGAAATATGCAAGTCCATTTGGATCATTCATGAGTCCGCATGGAGGGTGGATGTGAAATTTCGGATGTCGGGGAGTTTTGCTGCAATACTCCATCAGCTGACCAATATATTCTTTATGCTCTTTTTTTAATGCTGTATATTTTTCAACTTTTAAAAATTCCATTTTATTCTCCAACAATGTCTTTTCCTGCTGTTACTTTGATTCCTGATTTAAAGTTCACCGGATTCCGGTTACCTTCATCTGTTTTTACAAATACAACAACCGGATTCAATCCTTTTGCTTCAATTTTAGCTTTATCAAATGATAATAACTTATCTCCTGCCTTGACTTTATCTCCTACTTTTACAAAGCACTGGAATCCATCTCCATTCATGGATACTGTGTCAATTCCCACATGGATCAAATATGTCATATTATTTTTTACACGAATTCCTACCGCATGATTGGATCCTTCCATTACTGTACAAATTTCACCGTCTGCAGGTGCAATTACTGTTTCATTTTCCGGGATGATTCCAATACCATCACCTAAAATCTTTTCAGAAAATACTCCATCTTTTATATCTTCAACAGGAATGACTGTTCCATCAACCACTGCTTTTACACTAACTTTTGCTGTTTCATCAAGCTCTATAGATTCTGCTTCTTCTGTTTCATCTTCTTCGTCTTCCTCTTCTTCTTTTGGAACACCTTTTGTTTTATCATAAAGAAGAATAAATACAATTGGAAGTACAAAAGCAATCAGGTTACCAATCACATAAAATATTAATTTATCTGGAACAACCAGTAATAATCCAAGAACACCTGTTAATCCCTGTCCAATGGCACGAACACCTGCAAGTTTCATAAATGCTCCACCGAATCCGGCTCCAAGACATGCACATACAAATGGGATCACTGAATATTTAAGGTTTACTGCGAAGATTGCCGGTTCAGAAATACCTACTAATGTAGGAACAAAACTTGATACTGCAATATCTCTGTCTTTTGAATGCTTTTTCGCAAGGAAATACATTCCCATGGCTCCTCCACCCTGTGCAATGATAGACACAGACCAGATTGCCTGAATATAGTTAAATCCTGTTGTAGCAATTAAGTTAGCTTCGATACCCTGAATTGCCTGATGAGTACCGGTTACTACTAACGGCTGAAGCATAGCTGCAAAGAAAAATGCTCCAAATGCACCTAAACGATTATAAAGAATATCAATTAAACCTGCCAGACCATTTCCGATGAGATTACCAACTGGTCCAAATACAGTGAACAATACCACGTTGGCACAAAGAATAGTAATTGTTGGTACCAGAACAAATGAAACAACCTGTGGTACATGTTTCTGAGCGATTTTCTCTACTTTAGACATAAACCATGCAGTTAAGATTGCAGGGAAAACTCCACCCTGATATGCAACTTTTGCAATTGCCAGAGGCCCAAAATTCCAGTACTCTGCCTGAGATGGGTCCAATACAAAGGCATTACGATTCATAAGATTTGGATGAACCATAACGATACCAACTAAAATACCGAGAATTGGATTTCCGCCAAATCGTTTTACAGCACTGTACATTACCAGAATTGGGAGGTAATCAAAAGTTGTTGCAATAATAGCCAGGAAATCAGCAATATCAGCAATCAGTTTGCTCTGATCAACTAGGGCACCTTCTAAACCAAACATTCCTTCTGCTGTTAATAAAGCTTTTACACCAATAATAATCGCTACTGCAACGAATGCAGGAATAATCGGAATAAAGATATCTGAGAAAACTTTGAATACCTGCTGTACTTTTCCCATTTTGCTGACACCTTCTGCTTTAGCATCAGACTGTGATAATTCTTTGGCACCGGTTAACTCAATAAATGCATCATACACATTGTTTACAGTTCCTGTACCAAAAATAATCATCAGCTGTCCACTGTTAAAGAGAACTCCTTTAACACCATCAATTTTTTCCAGTTTCTTTCTGTTGTATTTTGTTTCATCATTTAAGATCAAACGTAATCTTGTGACACAGTGGGTCGCACCTTTGATGTTTTCCACCCCACCGATCTGATCTACAACCTCTTGTGCAATCTTTTTGTAATCCACTTTCTTTTCCTTTCTTAATCTTTCTTGACTACTTTTGAAAGTTTAGTATTTTCAGTTATTATTTCACCATCTGTTACGGTCAGTGCCAATGCCATTCCAGGTTTCTCATAAAATCTCACATTTAATGCAGTTCCATTCACATACAAAGTTGCAATATCATCTTCGATGATTAATTGTACATGATAATCCTGACCGGCTTCAAGTTTTACCGGTCTCTCCAGTCCTGTATTAAAGCACTGATACCAAGGATAATTTGGACATTTATCAAAAACAACTTTGTTCTTTCCAACATAAAAACGGAATTCATAAGATACTCCGGTTTCCATATCTTCATAGAATTTCAAAGAAAATTCTCTTGTTCCTTCTGCAAATTTTAAAGTTGTTTTAAATACAGCTGTTGTCCCTGTATCTTCACAAAGAATCTTTTCATCTTTTGTGTCAATCGTTTTCATACAAGGGTTAAATAAATCCTTCCACTCCACAAAAGCTTCCATCATGCTATCTAAAGGTTTTACCCCTAAAGTCCCATCTTCTCTTTGGAATACTTCATGTGGTACGAAGGTTCCTCCCCATAAATATGAATTTTTATCCTGCTGACCATCTTTTGTTGGAACCCATCCAAATAATACTCTGCGTTTTCCATCAAAAGCTGTTCTTCCTGCATAATAAGCTCTTCCATCAAAAGCATCATCTGTCGTTGCAGTCCATGGCCCGTATAAATCCCTGCTCATGCGATAATGAATTTTATTCTCATCACTATACTCAGAAAATACCAAATACCACCAGTCTCCCATTTTAAACAGTTCCGGCATTTCAAACATAGTGTAGATTCCAGGTGACCAAAAGTCTCCTTTGAATTCCCATGTTTTCAGATCTTTTGATGTGAAATGAACCAGACGTCCTGTCTGCTTTCTCTTGTCTTCACCTTTCCTTGCTCCAAGAATCAAAAGATATTCTTCTCTTTCGTCATCCCATATGACAAATGGATCTCTCCAGTTTCGCTTATCATATCCTTCCTGCGGTGGAATTTCTAAAGCTTCTTTTGATTTCTCCCATGAGATTCCATCAGAGCTGGTTGCGTGAAGCAATGTTTGTGATGTCTTTCCTGCTTTTAAGAATTCTCTGTTATATCCTGTATAAAATGCATGAAAACATCCCTCTGCTTCAAAAACACTTCCTGCATAAATAAACTGGTCTGCCTCCTGGTCTGTTCCTCGTTTTAGGCTTTCTCCGTAATCTTTATAATTTACGAAATTTTCTGTTGTTGCCAGTGACCACCCAAACGGCTCTCCGAATGGACCCGGATTTCTTGTATCACGTTGATGATATATATAAAATCTACCATCTTTGCCATACGGCATGATATCACCCACCCAAATTCCATTTGGCTGATAATACAATTTATACATAGTCTTCTCCTTTCCTTGTTTCCTTGATGTCCTTATTATATGTCAACCGTTTTCATATGTCAATCGTTTTCGTAACGTCATTTTGACCAAACTATCATAGGTTTTTTTGTAAAAAAAGTACAAAAAAGGGAGAAATCTTAACTATTCCTCCCTTTCATTTCTTATGTTGTTTCTCCCTCCAGTAATCTTACCGGTAAATCAAGACAACTTTGGCTTTCTTTTCCTTCGATTAAATCAATCAGTTTTTCCACTGCAACCCGTGCAATTTCTTTTGTGGGCTGCTGTATGGTCGTTAATTCCGGAACAAATCCTACAACTTCTTTCGTTCCATCTACCCCGATTACCTTTAAATCTTCTGGTATTCGTATTCCTTTCTGCCTTGCAATATGCAGGACTATAATAGCTAGAGAATCATCTCCGGCAAACACTCCATCAATTTCCGGATGGCCATTGAGCATATCATAGATTATTTTCTGCTTCTCCACATATTCTTTTACAAATGGTACTTCCAGTATCAATGGTTCATAACCTGACTTTTTCATCTCATCGATATATGCCTGACTTCTTTGATTACCTGGCATTTTCAGTTTACTGTTACCACGAATGCATAAAATATTACGGCACCCTTTTTCCAGCAAATGCCTTGTTGCCATCCGTCCCACTTCATAGTTATCACAGGATACGATTGGAACATTCTCACCTAAAAACCTGTCTATACCTACAACCGGCATTTTCAATTTAGAATAATCTTCCACTACCATGTTATGAGTTCCCACGATCATCCCATCTACCTGATTTCTGCGCAGCATATCAATATATTTCTTTTCTGTTTTCAACTGATTCTTACTGTTGCATAAAAGCATTTTGTAATTCTGCTGTGAAAGAAAGTACTCTACCTGTTCCACAACCTCAGCATGGAAAGGGGCTGTTACTGTGGGTACAATGACTCCTACAAAATATGTTCGATTATTCAATAATGCTCTGGCTATTTCATTGGGATAATAATTTATCTCCTCCATGGCTGCATATACTTTTTGTCTGGTCTCTTCACTGATATATCCTCGGTTGTTGAGAACCCGGGATACTGTCGTAGGTGAAACCCCAGCCACTTTTGCCACATCTTTAATTCCAGGTTTCATTTTACACTTCCAATTCTATACTATTTAAAGAATTCCATCTTCTCTTAACATTTTTCCTGCTTCTATATATTCCGGAACACTATCTGCAATATATTGCTTTTCTTCTTCCGTTAAAGGTCTTTTCACCTTTGCCGGACTTCCCATAACGAGCATTCCATCGGGAATTACAGTGTTCTGGGTAATAAGACTTCCTGCACCGATCAGACATCCTTTTCCGACTTTTGCACCGTTCATTATAATGGATCCCATTCCAATCAAAGTGCCGTCACCGATTTCACATCCGTGAATCACACAATTATGTCCAACAGTAACACCATCTCCGATTTTAACTCCAAATCCTTCATCCACATGAATCGTACAATTTTCCTGAATGTTACTTTGTCGACCGATTTCTATGGTCTGAGGATCTTCTGCACGCATGACAGTATAAAACAAAACTGTTGTTTCATCTCCAATGGTGATATCCCCAAGCAGTATTGTTTCCTTTGCTACGCTTGCAGTTTCTGAAATCTTTGCCTTTTTATAATTCATTACTTCCCATCTTTCTTATTTTTTTTATTATTCTGAGAGTAATTCATTCTTCCTTCTTTCCAGCCATACTTATCTGTATTATCCCAATCCAGATTGTCACCGAAAATATAACGTGTCTCCCATAACAGGCTGGCTGTTGGAACAATAACCCAGAAAGTTCTGGAATTGCTGGTCATAAGGAAATCCAGGAAATTCACTCCCATAAAATGCAACACAAGTACAATGGCCCATAAGATAATCAGCCAATATGTAATATTATATACCTGTGGCATATCTCTTCCCATTTCTTTACCAAAATAGAATCTTTCTAAACTTAAAATCACAGATGAAAAAACTGTCATCTGGATACAGATTTTATAAAAAACTGCACCATCCATATGCTTTCCAATAAACATTCCAAAGAATGCAATGATGAACATAACGATCAGACATGCCCATAAAATCTTCTCCAGCTTACCTTTTACATTGATCTCCTGTTTGTTTTTTGCGTTACCTTTCATAAATACACCTCAATCTTTGCTTTCAATTAGCAGTAATATTCCTTCCTTGTAGTAAATACTACCCTCATCCTTTTCCAGCTCATTGCTGATTCCCCAGGACTCATGAAATACAAGTGTATCATTATTTAGAGGATATTTAAACCCCTTTAATGTTACTCCTTTAGCTTCATATACGGGAATCAGTGAAATATATTTTCCAAACTGGCCCTCTCGCCGGATTTTCCGACCATTTTTTACCACGGAAATTCGGTTGCATGGATCGACAATCTGAGCAAAAACTCCATGTCTGGCAGCAAAAACCAGTTGCCCCATGTTTCCCATAACATGATCAAGTCTTGTTCCAGTGGCTCCAAGAATCAGAATCTCATCTGCCCCCATCTCAATTGCTTTCTGCATTGCCAAACCTGTATCGGTATCATCTTTTTCGCATGGTACCAGTATTTTTTGTTCTGTAGAGAATTCGTCCATAACTGTTTTATCACAGCTGTCAAAATCTCCAAGAATCACATCAGGCTCAATGCCACATTGACGGGCGTAAACCAGTCCTTTATCTGCCGTAATGATCTGATCCGGCTTCCATTGTTTTATATAAGAGCAGGCGAAAGCCAAATCTAGGCTTCCACCTGTCAAAATCAATATTTTCATTACCATTTTCTCTTTTCTTTTAATTCTGTATAAATATTTACATAGTTGTCATAGCGAATCTGGCTTATTTTTCCTTCTTCCAATGCCTTCTTCACACCGCAGTCAGGTTCGTGTGTGTGACTGCATCCCTGAAAACGGCATTGTCCCTCATAAGGAGTAAATTCCTGAAAATACTCTCTAATCTCATCTTCTTCAAAAGTATGGATAAACAGGGAACTAAATCCCGGTGTATCAAGTACAAATGTGTTTTCTTCAATACAAATCAGTTCAGAATGTCTTGTAGTATGCTTCCCGCGTTTAATCTTTTCACTGACTGCTCCGGTCTCCATATTTGCCTCCGGCTGCAGAAGATTCATCAGTGATGACTTGCCTACTCCGGAAGGACCGGCCAGTACTGTCGTCTTTCCTCGGATCAGATTTCGAATTTCTTCGATTCCTTCTTCTTTTCTGACACTGATAAACATAACCTTATGTCCGCAGTTTTCATATGTCTGATCCAGCAACGCCAGTTCTTTTTCTTTTGCAAGATCCATTTTATTGAAACAGACAATAACCGGAATCTGCTGCTTTTCCATCATCATAAGAAAACGGTCCAGCAGATTATAATTAGGCTTTGGATTTCTGGCAGCAAATACTACCAGTGCCTGATCTACATTTGCAACAGCAGGACGGATCAGCTCATTGGTACGTGGCAGAATCTCTGTAATATTTCCTTCCAGATCAGTTTCATCTAAAATATCAATATCCACATTATCTCCTACCAGCGGCTTGATCTTCTTGTTACGGAAAATGCCTTTTGCCTTACATTGATAAATTTTATCTCCTGTTTGTACGTAGTAAAAACCTGCTATTCCTTTAATGATCTTTCCCTGCATGAATATCTTACACTCCTGCTATTCTTCTGTATCCTGCATTTCTTCTGTCTCAGTGGTTTGTGGACGTTCTCCAAGGCTGATTACGATTCCAACAGCTGTTCCTTTGGAAACCTTTCTTCCTTTTGTAATTGACTGACGGATAACCTGTCCTTTTTCAACCTCACTGTTATATTCTTTTGAAACACTTCCAAGCTTCAATCCCATTCTTTGAAGCTGCTGTTTTGCTTCTGACTGGGTATAATATCTCAGATCAGGCACCTGAACCTGATTGCTTCCTTTGCTTACAACAATAGTAACTGTAGAAGATTTGGAAAGTTTCACCCCTCCTGAAGGAGACTGTGATATTACATAACCTTCTGATACAGTAGAACTATATTCAGATTCCACAAGAACATTAAACCCGAGATTTTTCAATGTCTTTGTTGCCGTTGACTGAGTTTCTCCCGTCACATCAGGAACTGAAGCTTTATTCTCTCCTGAACTTACAGTGAGAATAATGACTCTCCCTTTTTCAACCTCCGTATCTCCTTCAATACTCTGGCTGATAACCTGTCCTGCCTCATACCGGCTGGACTGTTCCTCTTTTGTTGTAATCTTGAGATTATCTCCGATTTCTTCTTCTGCCCGGGATAAAGACATTCCTACAACATTCGGCACTGTATATTTTTCACTTTCTGTTTTCTCTGCAGTAGTTGTCACTTCCAAAGTAGCAGAGCTGGGTTCGTCTCCGGATTTAAACACACCGGAACTTTTGATAACAAATACAATAATAGAAACCAGGATAATTGCACCTACAACAGCTGCCAGTACAATGACCAGTTTCTCCAGCTTGGAATTCATTCCCTCATCTTCGTCATCATCCGGATCTAAATATGCATTTTCATCATCTGCTGCTGTATGATTCTCTATCTGGTTTTTCAATTCATCCTGATCCATCATAATCGTTGGAGAATCATCAATCATCGGAACAACACCAACGTAGTCTCCAGAAGTATCTTCAAAGACCAGTTTCAGATCCTGAATCAGTTCCTCTGCAGTCTGATAACGTTCTTCCGGCTTCTTCATGGTACATTTTAAAATGATCTTCTCCAGGCTGTTTGGAATATTTTCTATCAGCTCACTTGGAGGAGTAATCTCATTCTGAAGGTGCATTAGTGCAATGGTTACTCCATTTTCATGATCAAACGGCACCTGCCCGGTTACCATTTCATACATGGTAATCCCCAGAGAGTAAATATCACTTTTCTCATCGCAAAAACGTCCTTTTGCCTGCTCTGGCGAAATATAATGAACAGATCCAATGGCGGTTGCTGTGGACGTAACAGTATTACTGTTTGCAGCTTTTGCAATTCCAAAATCCGTTACTTTAATATTTCCAGTCTCAGAAATCAAAATATTCTGTGGTTTAATATCACGATGAATTATATGATTTTTATGAGCATGGGCAATAGCCGATGCAATCTGAATAGAAATATCAACCGTTTCTTTGGCTGATAAATATCCCTTTCTGCGAATGTATTCTTTTAATGTAATACCTTCTGCCAGTTCCATTACTATATAATTAATTCCATCTTCTGCTCCTACATCATAGATATTGACTATATTAGGATGTATCAGACTTGCAATAGCCTGAGCTTCAGTCTGGAATTTCTTTATAAATTTCTCGTCGTCAACATATTCTTTTTTCAGTACTTTTACTGCTACTTTTCTATTTAATTTATGGTCTTTTGCCATATAGACATCTGCCATTCCACCGACACCAATCCTTTTGAGGATTTCATAACGGCCGCCTAGCATTGCACCTATATCCAACATCTGTTTTCACCTCATTTCTTCAAATCAACGATCACCAGTGAAATGTTGTCCTTGCCGCCATATTCATTGGCTCGTCCCACCATCTGGCTGACTTTGTTTTCCAACTGGCTGTGATCTAACAGAAGTTCTCTAATTTCATCATCATCTAACATATTGGTCAATCCATCACTGCATAACAGCAAATAGCCCTCCTTGGCTTCAAACTGAAAAAAGTCAGGTTCAGCTGATGCTGCTCCGACAGCTCTGGTAATTAAATTCTTTTTCGGATGAAGCCTGCTCTGATCTCTCCTGATGGCACCGGCTTGAACCAGTTCCTCCACATAAGAATGATCTACGGTAATCTGACACAGATCTCTGGCTCCATAATATAATCTGCTGTCACCGATATTCATAACTGTTACAGCGGAACCGGAAACTGTTGCTGCTACAATGGTCGTACCCATTCCTGCATAAGCTTCATCTTCCCTGCATTTTTTTAAAATTTCTTCATTAACTTTTGAAACTGACATCTTCATGACTTCTATTGGATCTTTTTCTTCGGATTGTTCAATTTCCTCAACAAAACGGCGCACCGTATATGAAGACGCATATCCTCCAGCCTGGTGTCCCCCCATACCATCAGCGACAATATAAAGATTATTCAGTTTTCCCACTGGCTGGTCACTAAAGAAAATCTTATCCTGATTTTCTGATCTGACTTTTCCAATATGTGAAGCTCCTACGGATCGCATATTCGTTCTCCTTTACATTTCTGATTGCAGTTTCTTTCTTCTAAGCTGTCCACAGGCGGCATTGATATCTGCGCCCATTTCTCTTCTTATGGTAACATTTACACGATTTTTTTCAAGTATCTTTTTAAAGTGCTTAACAGATTCTGGTAAAGATTGTTTAAAATCTCTTTCTTTAATAGGATTTACCGGTATCAGATTCACATGACACGGAAAGCCTTTTAAACGCCTGCATAACTCCTGCGCATGCTCCGGCTGGTCATTGACTCCTGCTACCAGGCTATATTCAAAGGTCATTCGACGATTTGTCTCTTGAAAATAGTATTTACAAGCATCAAAAAGCTCATCCATTGAATATTTTCTGGCAATAGGCATCAGTTCCTGACGCATCAGATCATTTGGTGAATGGAGAGAAATCGCCAGCGTGATCTGTAAATGCTTCTGGGCAAGTTCTCTTATTTTAGGGACAATTCCACAGGTTGAGATTGTAAGATTTCTCTGACTGATATTCAATCCATTTTCTGAAGTAATTAACTCCAGAAAACGAAGTACATTTTCAAAATTATCCATAGGCTCCCCTGTGCCCATCATAACAACATTGGATACCCGCTCCCCTGTATCCTTCTGAATAAAATAAATCTGACTTAACATTTCAGATGGTTCCAGATTACGGTCCAGTCCTCCAAGGGTAGATGCACAAAACCGGCATCCCATTCTACAACCCGCCTGTGATGAAATACAGACAGAATTACCGTGCTTATATTTCATCAATACACTTTCTATAATATTTCCATCATGAAGTTCAAACAGATATTTTCTTGTTCCATCCAGCTTTGAAACATAACAATCTACCATTTTTACACCGTAGATCTCAGCGTTTTCTTCTATTTTTTCCTTAAGTTTTTTGGGAATATTATTCATCTCATCTAAAGAAAATGCCAATCGTTTATGCATCCAGTCATACAACTGTTTCCCACGAAATTTCTTTTCTCCGATTGATTCCACAAAAGCTTCCAGCTGAGGAAGCGTCATTGATTTTAAATCCATCCTATTGTCTCCTTAGTTTTCCAATAAAAAATCCATCACAAGGATGAACTCCCGGAAGCAGCTGAATATATCCCTTTCGGGCAGTTTCCATTTTTATCACATCTGGCAGATTTTCCATAAAATCTACTGGAGTAAACCCTGAAATTTCCCTGATCCAATGGAAATTTTCTTCATTCTCTGCCGGATTTATGGTACATGTACTATAAATCAATGTGCCGCCCGGTTTTACATATTTAACAGCATTGGTCAAAATCTCTCTTTGAAGATTGACCAGTGAATCTAAACTATCCTTTGAAATATTATACTTAATATCATTCTTTTTTGCCATGATACCAAGACCTGAACATGGAAGATCTGCTATCACCACATCTGCTTTCCCAATCATCTCTTCATCCAGATTTCTTGCATCAAAAACCTCTGCACAAATATTGGAAAGTTCTGTTCTCTCAATATTTTCCTCGATCAGATCTGTCTTATACTCTGTCAGATCTCTGGCAATTACTTTTCCTGTTCCTTCCATCTGGTCAGCAGTATATAAAGCTTTCCCCCCTGGTGCACTGCATACATCCAGTACCAGCTGTCCTTTTTCTACTTCTGCCAGAGAGGCCGCCAGCATAGAGCTTTCATCCTGAACGATACATTTTCCGTCTCGAAAGGCATCCAGACAATATAAAAAATCATAATCAGAAATTCTAATAGCATTTTTTACTATAATACCATCTTCTACAGTGACACCTTCTTCTGCCAGTTCCTTTTTTAAGGCATCCTTTGTTCCTCTGGAAATCAGGCAGCAAAGGGATGTGCTCCTTTCTTCTAAATAAGAAGCTGCTATTTTCTCTACTGTTTCAAAATCATATGTCTCAAGAAAGAATTCAATAATCCACTGCGGCATAGAATATATAACAGACAAAAACAGCACCGGATCCTTTTCACAGGATGGCCATTTGATTTCTTTCTGTTTTCTGCTGATATTTCTCAATACACCATTTACAAAACCGGATAATCTTGCAAAACCTCTTTTTTTTGCCAGTTTTACTGATTCATTACATGCAGCTGAATCTGGAATCTGGTCCATATAAAGGATCTGGTAGGTTCCCATTCGAAGCAATGCACGAATCAGCGGTTTACACTTGCGAACCGGAGTTTTTGAAAACTGATTGATCACATAATCAATGGTCAGCTGGCGCTCCAGCGTTCCTTCTGTTAATCTGGTAAAAAATGCCCTGTCTCTTTTTGGTGAAAACTGATATTTCTCCAGCACATTTCCAATGGCAATATGGGATAGTTCTTCCTTCTTGTCAACTTTTATTAATACATCAAGGGCACATTCTCTTGGATTATCCATCTTACTCTCCTAGCTTTGTTCCTGTTTCCACATGATATCCAAGGAGAAATGCTGAGACTTTCATACGTTTCTTTCCTGCCAGCTGTATTTCTTTTAATGCCAGCGCACCTTCTCCCGTTGCTGCAACAATGGCTTCCTTTGTCACATCTACAATAGTTCCCGGCTCTGCATCTCCATCATATGGGGTTACATCTGCATCCCACAACTTCATTGTCTTTCCATCCATGGATGTATAAGCACTTGGCCATGGATTCAGTCCACGAATCAATCGTTCAATTTCTACTGCAGATTTGGAAAAATCCACCTGTCCCATATCTTTTGTAAGCATTTTTGCATAACAGCTAAGACTGTCATCCTGTTTTGTGCGGACAGCCGTTCCATTTTCCAGTTTTTCTAATGTTTCCAGCAAAAGATCTGCTCCCATGACCATTAATTTGTCATGAAGAGATCCTGCTGTTTCCTTTGGATCCAGAGTAAGTTCCACTTTATCGATCATATCTCCTGTATCCAGACCCTTTTCCATATACATTGTAGTAATCCCTGTTTTTTCTTCTCCATCCAGTACGGACCACTGAATCGGTGCCGCTCCGCGATATTTCGGAAGAAGGGAACCATGAACATTAATACATCCATACTTTGGAATATTCAGGATACTTTCCGGCAGTATCTGTCCGTAAGCAACAACCACGATAACATCCGGATTCAGATCTCTTAAAACAGAAACAAATTCCTCTTCTCTGGTCTTTACAGGCTGATATACCGGAAGATCATATTCCACAGCTTTTTCTTTTACCGGTGGAAACTGGACTTTTTTCCCTCTTCCACGCTGCTTGTCCGGCTGTGTTACAACACCGATCACCTGATGATGATCAATCAATGCCTGCAGTGTTGGTACTGCAAACTCCGGAGTTCCCATAAATACGACTTTCATATTATTCTCCTTCTTCGTAAACTACATCTTTTACAGGCTCTTCTGCCACATCAGGATATAACACCCCATCCAGATGATCCAGCTCATGACAAATTGCTCTTGCCAGAAGTCCTTCTCCTTCGATAGTAATTTGTTCCATATTTTCATCATAGGCACGGCAGATAACATGATTTGGACGTTTTACCACTGCTGTTTTTCCAGGGAGACTTAAACATCCTTCTTCACCAATCTGTTCTCCGTCTCTATGAATAATCTCCGGATTCACAAGAACGAATTTTTCTCCTTCTTCATAAGTATCGATCACTACGATTCTTTTTAAAATACCTACCTGAGGTGCTGCAAGGCCTACACCCATTGCCTCATACATAGTATCAAACATATCTTCCACCAGTGTTTTTAATCTTGGTGTCATTTCTTTTACTTCCTTTGATGTTTTTCTAAGTACATCGTCTCCCATAATACGAATCTGTCTTATCGCCATTTTTTATCTCCTTTGTCTTCTTTAATAACTATTCATCGGGTTAAAATCAAAATTTATCAAAATATCTTTAGAGATATTCTTTTTACTAATCCACTGCTCCATTCTGTTTTTCGCAGAAATCAGAGTCTGATAATCTTTATCTTTGATATAAATAACATGCCGGTAATAATCATTGATTTTTGCAAATACTGCCTCACTTGGTCCTATTACCGTAACATCCATCTGACGGATCATATCAGCCATAGTTTCTGTCAGCTGTTTTACCTGGTCATCTTGAGGACCAGCCACAAAAATAACAAGCATCTGCCATACAGGAGGATATTTTAAAATATTTCTGTATCCTATTTCCTGCTGGTAAAACTCTTTATAATCCTGTTTTGCCGCTGTCACAATACTGTAATGTTCCGGAGAATAAGTCTGTATTACTACTTCCCCCGCTTTTTGTCCTCTTCCTGCCCTTCCGGCTGCCTGGGTCAGCAGCTGGAAAGTTCTCTCTCCAGCCCGGTAATCATTGGCATGCAATGATAAATCTGCTGCCAGAATTCCTACTAATGTTACATTAGCAAAATCATGGCCTTTTACGATCATTTGGGTTCCAATCAGAATATCTGCTTCTCCATTGGAAAAAGCTGCCAGAATTTCCTCATGACCATGCTTTTTTCGTGTAGTATCCATATCCATGCGAAGAACTTTTGCTCCCGGAAATTCTTTGTGAATCGCTGCCTCAACTTTCTGAGTTCCCAGACCAAAAGCTGCAATATAAGGGCTTCCACATTCGGGACATTGCTTTGGCATAGGCTGCTGATACCCGCAGTAATGACATTTCAATGTTCCATCTTTGTGGTATGTCATAGATACATCACAATGTGGACATTCCATCACATGTCCGCAGCTTCGGCAGGATACAAATCCCGCATATCCACGCCGGTTGAGAAACAGCATAATCTGCTCCCCTTTCCTAAGCCTGTCTTTTATCAATTCTCCAAGTCTGCGGCTAAACATACTCCTGTTTCCGCATTTAAGCTCTTCTCTTAAATCTTCAATATATACCTTCGGCAGAACAGCCGCCTGGGCTCTTCTGGAAAGTTCCCATAAACGATATTTACCATCCAGTGCATTTTTGTAGCTTTCCACCGATGGTGTAGCAGAACCCAGAATAACCGAAGCCTCTTCCATCCTTGCCTTCTCAATAGCCACTTCTCTGGCATGATATTTGGGGGTCTGCTCACTTTTGTAGCTTCCTTCATGTTCCTCATCAATAACAATTAATCCAAGGTTGGGAAATGGTACAAACAAAGCAGATCTTGGGCCAATGATCACATCCAGATCTCCTTCTTTGGCCCGAAGCCACTGATCATATTTTTCCCCTTTGGATAACCGGGAATTAAGAATGGAAACCCTGTCTCCAAATCTTCTGGTAAATCTCTTCACTGTCTGATATGTCAGTGCAATCTCTGGAATCAGCACAATAGCCTGCTGCCCCCTTTTTACCACTTCTTCAATTGCAGCAAGATAAACCTCTGTTTTTCCGCTTCCTGTAACTCCATGAAGAAGATATGTTTTATGGTCATCCCGCAGCAAATCTGCCTTAAATTCATCTATCAGGCTCTGCTGCTCTTCATTTAACGGGAACGGAGGACAGATACCCTCACCTGCAGGATTAGGATTTCTGAAATAATACTCTGTTACCACTCGTATTACATCATCTCTCACCATACTGTCAATGGTGCTTCTGGAAATCTTTAATTTCTTTATGGCAAGATCCCATGAAATTGTATGCTGATCCAGAAGTTCCGCCAAAAGCCTTGCCTTTGCCACATAATGCCTGCCAAAATACTCTTCCAGAAGAGCTGGTCCGTGAACCGGATCAATCTTCAATTCTATAAATTTTTTCGCTTTTCTTTCTGTTTTCTCCTGAACCGGAAGAACAGTCTTTAAAGCCTGAATCATAGTAGAACCATAATTCTCACGAATCCAGTATGCCAGTGAAAGCATTTTGGATTCCACACTTACACTGTCTTCCTCAATCCGAAGAATCTCTTTTACTTTACTTTCATCATAATCAATGGAATCAGATAGCCCTACCACATATCCGGTCTGTTCACGATTTCCCCTTCCAAAGGGAACTACAACTTTTTGTCCCACACGGATATCACGAATTAAGGAAAAAGGCACTTTGTACCCAAATACCCGATCCAGTGCCTCATGTGAAATATTAATGATAATATCCGCATATAAATTTTCCATAGATTAATCGATTACATGCCCTTTCTGTCTTAACACTTTTACAACCCTGTCCACATATGTTCTGCAGATTTCATGGGTTCTGGCTTCCACCATAACACGAATCAGCGGTTCCGTTCCACTTTCTCGAACCAGGATTCTTCCATCATCCCCCAGTTCCTTTTCTACAGAATCTACAGCTGCCTGCACATCTTCATCTTCCCTTGCTGTCTTCTTATCAGAAACACGAACATTTTCCAGAATCTGAGGGAAAATCTCTACGGCCTCAGCCAGCTGTCCAAGAGTCTTCTTCTCTTCAATCATCGCTTCCATAACTTTAAGAGATGTTAAAATTCCATCTCCTGTTGTTGCAAATTTACTAAAGATAATATGACCAGACTGTTCACCGCCAAGTGCATGACCATTCTTTACCATATTTTCATTTACATATTTATCACCAACAGCTGTCTTCTCATAGGAAATACCTGCCGCATCAAATGCCTTATATAATCCCAGATTAGACATAACCGTAGTAACAACTGTATTATTATTCAATTCTCCATGTTTTTTCATATACTGACCACAAACATACAGAATCAGATCCCCATCAATAACTTTTCCATTTTCATCTACCGCGATACAACGGTCTGCATCACCATCATATGCGAATCCTACATCCAGATGATTTTCTTTCACATATCCCTGAAGGATTTCAATATGTGTAGAACCGCAATTGGTATTAATATTGGTTCCATCCGGTTCTTTATTAATCACATAAGTCTCTGCCCCCAGTGCATTAAATACATTCTCTGCAATTGAAAAAGCACTTCCATTGGAGCAGTCCAGACCAACTTTGATCCCTTTAAATGAACGGGTAGCAGATGAAATCAGATATCCGATATAATGATTTCTTCCTGCAGAATAATCGTTGGCACGACCAATCTTTTTCTTTGTAGCAAATGGCAGTTCTTCAATCTCCCCGTCAATATATGCTTCTATCTTTTCTTCAATTTCAGCTTCCATCTTATGACCTTTTGCATTGATCAGCTTGATTCCATTATCATAGTATGGATTATGGCTGGCAGAAATCATAATTCCACAGTCAAACTGCTCTGTTCTAACTACATAAGCCACACTTGGTGTTGTGGTAACATATAACATATAAACATCAGCTCCTGAAGCAGTTAAACCTGCTACCAGAGAATTTTCAAACATATAGCTGCTGCGTCTTGTATCTTTTCCAATGACAATCTTTGCCCTGGATGTTTTCTGATTGAAATACCATCCGATATAACGTCCGATTTTATATGCATGCTCTACTGTCAAAGTAACATTTGCTTCTCCACGAAATCCATCTGTTCCAAAATATTTACCCATAACTAACTCCTTTTATCGACCTCTTGCCTTAAACAAGTATTTTACACTTTGTCTCAAAGTACAGTATAGCATGATTTTAGGTTCCTATCAAATACAGAACTTTTAAGAATCCTTTAAGAAAAAAAGAAAGAGATTTCATTTATTAAAACGAAATCTCTCAATTGTATTCCTGTTATATTTCATGATCATTTCCGGAAAGCTCCTCATAAGATACTGTTCCTTCATCCAGTACTCTCTGCCGGTTGGCCTTGTAAAGCTCCACCCATGTGGTCTGACGATATGGATTTGTATAAAGAACATTCACTATACCCAGAGTGATCGTTCCAAGAATCATCCATCCAATATAAGATAAATCCAGAACAAAAGCATCCCATTTTTGTCCTCTCATCATTTCTTTGCTGATCTTAAAAGCTCTTTCTCTGGAAATACCCGGATTTTCTGCTAAGATATATGAAACCATAGAATATTCATATGATTTCACAATGCCGGGAACAATAAAAAGCAAAGCCCAAAGGAATGTATATAAATCTCTTA
Organism: Anaerostipes faecalis; assembly: GCF_018982945.1. Taxonomy (GTDB): domain Bacteria; phylum Bacillota; class Clostridia; order Lachnospirales; family Lachnospiraceae; genus Anaerostipes; species Anaerostipes faecalis. The sequence goes on from NZ_JABRXE010000011.1 coordinate 62,802, forward strand.
AAAATAATGTTAAGACCTTATTGGTATAATGTCCATTTCGAAATCCATCTAATATAAGCCCTAATGATGCTTTGTTCCTGCTATTTTCTATAAAAAATCCTCTGGCTCCGATTTCAAACAAATTTCCAATGAAAATCTTCAGCAAAAAGAAAATGATTGCCCAAATGAAAATAAGAAGAATTCCTAAAACTATCCAGCTATCTTTGAAAAATTCAAGAAAATTAATAGAAAAAAGTGAATTTATTACATTTGATGCCTTATCTGCCAAACTTCCGCTTTCTGCGGAAATTTCTGTTACAGTTTGACGAAATGTTGAAGTTACACTATCTCCCCTTCCAATAAAAAACTGGAAAATCAACGCAGCCAGAACTGTAATCCAGTAATTTCTATGTAGTGCTTCTTTCCCTTTTCGTTTTAATTCCTCTCTTGTCCACATATTATCTCCTCCCTTACCTTATATCGCTTCTTTTTTCATTATACAATATGTTTCGCTATTTATAAAGCAGCAAAGGACCCTGCATAATGCAGAGTCCTCTTTAGAACTATTATTTGAGATATTTCGTTAATTTTATTTAACGAATGCTTTTACTTTTTCAGCAATGCTGTCACCGTCCAGACCAAATTCCTTGATCAGTTCAACAGCTGGACCAGAATGTCCGAATTCATCATTTACACCGATTTTTAATACTGGTGTAGGAAGATTTTCAGATAATACATCACATACAGCACTTCCAAGTCCACCGATTACAGAATGTTCTTCTACAGTTACAACTTTTCCTGTTTCTTTTGCTGCTGCAAGAACCAGTTCGTTATCTAATGGTTTTACAGTTGCCATATTGATTACTTTTGCACTGATTCCATCAGCTTCCAGTTTTTTAGCTGCTTCCAGTGCTTCTGCCACGCAAAGTCCGTTAGCAATAATCGCAACATCTGTACCTTCTTTTACAACGTTACCTTTACCGATTTCAAATTTGTAATCTGGTGTATCATTGATAACAGGTACAGCCAGACGTCCAAATCTCATATATACAGGACCGTCCATTTCTGCTGCTGCTCTTACAGCTGCTCTTGCTTCTACATCATCAGATGGAACGATAACTGTCATTCCCGGGATTGTACGCATTAATGCAATATCTTCACAGCACTGATGAGTTGCTCCGTCTTCACCAACAGAGATTCCACCATGAGTTGCTCCGATTTTTACATTTAAATGAGGGTATCCAACAGAGTTTCTTACCTGTTCGAAAGCACGTCCTGCAGCAAACATTGCAAAACTGCTTACAAAAGGAACCATTCCAGCTGCTGCAAGACCAGCACCGATTCCTACCATGTTACATTCAGCGATTCCACAGTCAATATGTCTTTCCGGGAATTCTTTCTTAAATACACCTGTTTTTGTTGCAGCGGCTAAGTCAGCATCTAAAACTACAACATTAGGGTTTTCTTTTCCTAATTCAACTAAAGCATTACCATAGCTTTCTCTTGTCGCAATCTTCTTTACTTCTGCCATCTTATTCGCCCACCTTTTCTAAATCTTTAAGTGCCTGTTCACATTGTTCATCGTTTGGTGCAGAACCATGCCATGAAGCCTGATTTTCCATGAAGGATACACCTTTACCTTTTACAGTCTTCATAATAATTGCAGTTGGTTTTCCTTTGCATTCTTTTGCCTGTTTGAATGCATCTGCAATTTCATCGAAGTTATGTCCGTCGATTTCTACTACATTAAAGTTAAATGCAGCGAATTTTTCTCCAATTGGATATGGAGAACATACATCTTCGATATTACCATCGATCTGAAGTCCATTATTATCAACGATAACTACCAGGTTATCAAGTTTTCTTGCTCCAGCGAACATAGCAGCTTCCCATACCTGTCCTTCCTGAATTTCACCGTCTCCAAGAAGTGTATATGTACGGTAATCTTTGTTCTGAAGTCTTGCTGCCATAGCCATTCCAACTGCTGTAGAAATTCCCTGTCCTAAAGAACCACTGGACATATCTACACCAGGGATTTTTTTCATATCCGGATGTCCCTGTAAGTAGGAACCAACATGTCTTAATGTCAGTAAGTCTTCTTTAGGGAAAAATCCTCTTTCAGCTAATGTTGCGTAATATCCAGGTGCAACATGACCTTTTGAAAGAACAAAACGGTCTCTGTTTTCATCTTTTGGATTTTCCGGATCAATATTCATTTCAACAAAGTATAAATATGTGAATACATCAGCTGCAGATAAAGATCCTCCCGGATGTCCTGATTTTGCAGCATGTGTAGCTTTGATAATTCCTTTACGGATCTCATTTGCTGTTGTCTTTAATTCTGCGGTTGTCATTGTCTGTACCACCCTTTCTTATTCTCCAAATACTGCTGTATAGTCTGCCTGGAATTTAGCAATTCCCTGATCTGTTAATGGGTGCTTCATCATCTGTTCAAATACATTATATGGTACTGTTGCAATATCTGCACCCATTTTAGCACATTCCATAACGTGGATTGGGTTACGTACACTTGCACAAATGATCTGTGTATCAATATCTCCTGCCATTTCAAAGATTTCTTTGATATCAGCAATCAGGTTTAAACCATTTTCAGAAATATCATCTAATCTTCCAAGGAATGGAGATACATATGTTGCACCAGCTCTTGCAGCCAATAATGCCTGGTTAGGATTGAAAATCAGTGTTAAGTTGGTTTTGATTCCTTCAGAAGATAATACCTTTGTAGCTTTTAATCCTTCGATTGTTGTAGGAATTTTAACTACCATATTTGGATGAATTTTAGCAATTTCTCTACCTTCTGCAATCATTCCTTCTGCATCTGTTGTTGTAGCCTTAACTTCTCCGCTAATAGCACCGTCTACAATAGAAGTAATTTCTTTAATAACATCTTCAAACTGTCTACCGGATTTTGCAATAAGAGATGGGTTAGTTGTTACTCCACAAATAACTCCCATATCATTTGCTTTTCTGATCTGATCTACGTCTGCTGTGTCAACGAAAAATCTCATAGTTCTATTCCTCCTAAAAAAGTGGTTCTTGTTGTTTCTGATAACATTTAAACATGGAACATTTCTCTTGTCAAATGTAAAAAAATATGCAGTTCTTTATAAATCACTGATTTTATTAATATTTTCACTTTTTATTAATTCACTATTTTTTCTTCTGATAAAGCGCATAGCTGTGCATACATTATTCCTCAAAAGAAATGCCGATTTTCCTATATTTTCAAAAGAATGTATGATATTATTAATTTATGTTAACTAATATTTTGTGTTTTATTAGTAATATTCTTTTTTATTTATTAGTTATTAGTTATTAATTAAAATAAATTTTGATTAGGAGGAAAATATGGCCGAAAAAAAGAAAGTCACCACAAAGGATATTGCAAAACATGCAAATGTATCCCAATCTGCTGTCTCCATGATCTTAAACAATAAAACAGATGTATCATTTTCAGAGGAAACTCGCCAAAGGGTTCTGAAGACAGCGAAAGAGCTGGGATATCAGAAAAAGACGTCAAAACAGAAACCTGCCCACTCTCTGTCAAAAGTCATTGTCATTATGTGCCCGTTTCTTTCCAATCATTATTACACAACTCTTGTTCATTCAATTACAGAGAGGGCTCACGATTACGGCTACGTAACCTTTGTGGCTCCGACTCTGAGAAATCCAAGCACAGAACAGTATTATCTGGATATGCTGAATCATGATGTGGAAGTTGCCGGTATCGTATATCTGTACCCTACATCATTTCTTCCTGATGTAAATAAAATGTCCAAACAATTTCCTATTATTAACATTGGCGATAAAAATGATGAAATCACTTTCGACTCCATTCATGTCAGCAGCACAAAACCTGCCTACCTTGTGGCAGAACATTTAATATCCCTTGGTCATAGAAAAATCACCTATATTTCCACACCAATCAGCAATATCGAACGATCCCGCTCCAAACGATACGAAGGACTGGTCAGTGCTTTCCGTGATTATGGTCTTGGTGAAGATTGTGTAACTTTGCGTTCCTTATCTCCCGGAGAATATAACCTGCTGTCTCCAAATCTTCTGGAATACTCCTCCGGATTTAATCTGACCAAACAGATTCTGGAAGAAGGCACCGATTCCACTGCCTTTGTAGGTTATAACGATATGGTGGCTTTCGGAATTCTGGATGCCCTGTATGAACTTAAGTATAAAGTACCAAATGATTTCTCCGTATGCGGATTCGATAATATTCCAATGGCAAATATGAACCGAATTTCTCTGACAACTGTAGAACACTCTATTGAAGCAAAAGGACGAGAAGCCGTGGATATAATAGCAAGACTCCGTGACTCAAAAACAAAAAACCAGCCACGAAGCTTCGTAACAAAGCTGGAATTCGAACCATTTATCGTAAAAAGAAAAAGCACAGGAAAAGCCAGATAAGAAGTTCCGCGCTTATCCCTCCCAGAGGTTCCGCGCCTATCCCTCCCAGAGGTTCCGCGCCTATCCTTCCCAAAGGTTCCGCGCCTATCCTTCCCAGCCGCTTCCCTCGCAGATGCTCGGTCAGATGGCATGGTACAGGATAGGGGCTCCACTGGATATTATCTTCTCCATGTATTTCTCATATACTCCAGTTGTCTGTTGAGAAAAAAATGGTTTTCTGCTATCAGATGTATTTCGTAGCTGATTTTATTTTCCATAGTGAATTCTAATTCTGATATTCTTTGCTGCAGCATATCTATTTTCCCTGTCATTTTTACGCTTTTTTTATTTAACTCTTCTACTTTTTCCTTTAGTATTCCTACATTTGCTTCTAGCTTTCCTACGTTTTGCTTTAACATTCCCACGTCTTGTTTTAATTCTACTACGTCTTGTTTTAGCATTCCTACGTCTTGTTTTAATTCTCCTATGTCTTCTTTTACTGGTTCTAATTTTTCATCCATCATGTCTGATATTGCTTTGAGTAATACTTTTTCTTCCATGGTTTTGTCCTCCTTTATTTTTTGATTGATTTGATTTTTATATTATAGCATATATTTTAAAATTATCAACTGTTTAGTATATTTTTATTTTCTGTAAATTAATGGAGGATTTTTTTCTTATATGTGAAAAACACCTTTTGAAGTGGAGAATGTCCCGACTTCAAAAGGTGCTTTTTATTGTTGTTATATAGTGTCTGCTTTTACATGATATCCATGACCATAGCGACTGGTTTCGCTGGTACCTGTATTTACATCATTTAAGATGCATCCATTTATTGTGACACCGGAACCGGAGAGGATTTCCATACCATCCAGAATCTGATCTACATCTGTGTAATCCTGGCGGACTACAAATACTGCTCCGTCTACATACTGGGCAACAATGGCTGCGTCTGACAGCAATGCACTTGGTGGTGTATCGATAATAACAAAATCTGCTTGTTTTTCCAGCTCTTTGATGAAATGTCTCATATTTTCACCACTTAAAACAGATGATGTGTCCTGAATTGGATTAGAGCCTGCAAGAATCATAACTCCTGTGTCTTTATATGGCTGTACTGCCTCCTCAATGGAAGCTTCTCCTTTGATTACCTCCAGAGTACCTATACTTTGTTCTTTCATTCCCAGTACCTTTGCAGTGGATGGATTTCGAAGGTCGGCATCTACCAGAATTACTTTATGTCCTTTCATGGCAAGGGCTAAGGCAATATTGGCTGAAACAGTAGATTTTCCTTCTCCTGGCATGGCACTGGTTACAAGAAATGAACGCATGCCGCTTTCTTTACTGGCTCTCTCGATTCTTCTTCGCACTGTTCTTGTCGCTTCTAGAAAGTTTCTTGGCAGCCTTGGATTGTCAAGAACAACCAGTTCCTGAACATTGGATCTTCTTTTATTAAATCTGGCATGTGGTAAAATTCCAAGACTTTTGACACTGAACATTTTTTTAAAGTCTTCCTCTTTCCGAACTGTGTTCTTTCCAAGAGCAAATAATAAATCCAAAATAAAGCACAATGCTATTCCAACTAAAATTCCTATTTTGATTTCATGAGAGAAGCTAAATGGATTGGCGGGTGCTGTTGGCACACCGGTTTCATCCATTAATGTCAACTGGGAACTTCCTATGACAAATTCTGCAACGGTTGGATAATTCTTCACAACAGATTTAAGGATCTTATCTGCCATTTTAGGATCATCTGCTGTTACACTTAATGTAAAGAGATTGGTGTCTTTCATAACATCTGCTTTGATTTTCCCCGGAATAGACTGAACGCCCAGATCTTGTGCCACAATATCCTTCAAAACTCCACTTTTCAGGATATATGGAAATGTTTTTGCCATCTGATTGGCTGTGGCATTATCCATATATGTAGCCGAAGATTCCGTAGAAATACTTGAGCTGATAGTAAAAGTTGAAGAAGCTACATAATATGGAGAATAATTCAGTCTTTTGTATCCACAAAATAACCCTGCACACAAAAGAATCAGAACCAGAAATCTCCATTTCATATGAAGTGCACCTTTTATCAAATCATCCAGAATTCCTGTAATATCAATTAAACCCTCTCTATTTTCTTTTTTTTCATTATATTTTCTGTCCATGGCTCACCCCTCCTAAAAATCTGACTTGGATTTATCTGTCTTTAATTTGCTTCTTTCAGATTTTTTCTGATCACGTTCGCCATAGCCATAGCCATATTTTCCGCCATAACCATAGGACCCATAGCCGTAACCATAGCCATAGCCATAACCATAGCCATATTTATAACCGTAAGCTTTTGCAGTTTCAGCAAAACCTGGGAATACATCATTATATACACAGCCAAGCATAGTCCCTTCGCCTGATTTCAAAATAGCAATGGCTTCATTGATATCTTTAACCAATGCTGTATGCTGTTTTACTACCAGAATAGATGCATCTACCAGATCCACCATTTCCTCCGCATCTGCTGCCTGAGACATTGGTGGAGTATCAATGATGATATAATCCAGTCTTTCCTTAAAGAAATCCAGTACTTTTTGAAACAATGGTCCGGCGATCATCTCTGTAGAATTTGGATATATCATAGAATCCGCAACCAGCAGAAGATCTGAATTGGCAATTGGAAGAACCAGATTTTCTGCATTCTCATTACCATTTAAGACCTCTCCAAACTGCTTAATTTCCTCTTTATCGATCCCAAAGATCTTATATTGTGACGGTTTCCTCAAATCGGCATCAATCAACAGTACTTTTGCTGATTCTTCTGCCATTGCCAATGCAAGATTAGCTGCAACCGTTGATTTTCCTTCATTTTCCACGGCACTTGTTACCATCAGAGTCTTTGCGTTATGATCCTGCATCTGGCTGCTGACCCTTCGTGCCAGTTTTTTCATATCTTCCACATATCGGAAACTGGTTCCGGGATTTGTAAGAAGTACAGGATTTTTCTTGCGATGAAGACGGGCTTTCCATGTTTTATATTTCTTTTCATGGTACAAAGTTTCCAGAAGCTTTCCATCCAGTTTTCTGGATACTTCCTTCGGTTTACGGACAGTATCTTTCAAAAATGAAATGATTCCAATCAGGCCACATAAGAAAATCAACGTATAAATAAAAGTCTTCTTCATCAGTGCCGTAGGCTGAAACTTATTTACAGGGCCACTTGGAACCGTTGGATTCTGAAGCACATCCAAAACCACATTTCCCATCAATTCATCCGATACAACCGAATAATTATTCATGATTGCCTTATTGAGGCGAAAAGCCAGTTCCGGTGAATCCGCCTGCACTTTTAATACCAGAAGATTGGTCTCATTGATCACTTCTGATGACGCAGTTCCCGGAAAATAATCCATATTCATTTCTTTGGCAACTTTTTTCTGAAGAATGCTGCTGTTTAGAATTTCAGAAAATTTCGTTGCCATCTGCGCAGTGGTATTCAGATTACTGTAAACGTTATTGTTACTGCCCTTACCACTGACAATAAAGGTGCTGGTAGACTCATACATTTTATGATAGCTTCTTCCAACTTTCACATAAGCTAAAAGACTCATGGACGCTGCAAGCAAAAGAATTACCAGTGCATATTTCCAGATATCTTTGCAAATGCTGTACAAGTCAATATTCATTTCATAATCATTTATGGACGTATTTTTATTTTCACTCATCTGCTTAACCCCTCTTATTCTGTAACGATTACAATCAGTTTAACGGAACCTTTCGGATCCTTTCCCGCTTTTACGGAATATGTGATCTCATAGGAACCTACTTTTTTATAGTCCACATCGTCATCATCAATCTTTACCTTTGATCTATCAATATCACCCGGTAAATCCGAATCATATCCTCCCCCGGAACAAACCTTTGTAATATAACTTTCAGGATTGATCTTATGACCTTTCTTCACATAGACCAGATACTTTTTCAAATGGATAAACGGCATATCGGAAGCTTCCTCACGATCATATATCTGGATCGTGGCATTAAATGAGACTGTATCACCGGCACTGTTGGTTACCTGTAGTTTTACCGGATATTCCCCGGGAGAATATAAATCTACGATAGAGTTGGTCAGAATCTTCACTTGCTTTGACAGATCACCATCAATCTTATCCTTTACTTTCAGATTTTCCAGAATATCTGAATCCTTGGATGATCCTGTGCTTGCAAAAGAAAATGGTTCACTGAGAGAAAACTTTGGTGAAGAGTACCCTTTATATTTTACTATCCTATTGGCACGGCTGACATTATTATGTTTGTCTACCGCTGCATAAACGACTAAACGGCGTCCACCGCTTAAAAAATTAGAAACATTTTCCACTACAAGAGAGGAAGTAACGTCTCCATCCTTCTCATCTACAGCTTTTACTCCCTTCAGGAAATCCTTATCTGTAGCATCCAGATCCACTGTCAGCTCTTTCTTATCCATAGTGATCACCGGTCCAATCCTATCCCCTTTCCGAATCTGGGTAAACCAGAAGATCAAACTGGCTGCCAATGATATACTAAATAATATAAAACTAAACATTTTTAATTTCTTCATTTTTATAAACTCCTTACTCCCTGTGATTTGACCAGATTTCTATGATTCATTGATCCTTCTGCCTTCCAGGATCTTTAACGGATTCTCATAAAGCAGTTCTCTGGAATAATGAAAAGAATAATGTTCTTCCATGTATTCTTTTATATCTGCCATGTATGTAGTTCTCTCGTATGGTTTGTGAGCATCACTGGCAATACATGTAACCAGCTTCTGCCTTAGCAGTTTATCCACACACTCCTTTGCCCTTGTTCCAAACCTACCAAAGATACTTCCCCGGTTGACCTGTATGAGATATCCCTGCTCTCTCCATGATATAACCGCTCTTATATCTTCCTGAACGCACCGATATCTCTCCGGATGCGCGATCACAGGAACAGCACCAAGGTCTGCCACCTGCCATAACAGCTCATCCATATCTTCCCAATAGATCCCAAACGGAAATTCCATTAAATAATATGGAGAACCATTCAGGGAAATTAACTTTCCTTCCCCAATTTTATCCGGAGCCTCATCATTTGTAAATATCTCCATTCCCGGAAGTACTGTCAAAGGCATCTTCTCCCTTTTCAGTGCACGACGGAACTCTTCCAGCCGTTCCAGATACACCGGTATTCCGTATTCTTTAAAAAATCCCTCTGTATTGGCATGAGATGTAGCTACAATGGTATGAACACCACTTTCCAGGGCAAGCTCTGCCATAGCAAGAGAATCATCCATATCCCTCGCTCCATCATCAAGCCCCGGAAGGATATGTGCATGTATATCGATCATAACCCCTTTTCCTTTCAAATTCAGGACTCCTTTGTGGATCCTGATGCGGGAATGAATTCCCATTTTATACAATGTTCTTATTATACAACAAAAAAATCCTCTGGTCTATATGAACCAGAGGATTAAGATATCTTTAATTAGTGCTGTTCTTTGATACGTTTTGCAGCATATACAGACATTGCTGCTGCACCTAATGCAGCATAGATCAAAGCGGCAGGTGCACTGCTGTCACCTGTCTTAGGTGATGTTTTGCTGTAATTATCATCTTCTTTACGAGTTTCAGCTGTTGTCTTATCCTTGATATCAGGACTAGAATTCGCCATAACTCCTACCGTAAAAGATAAACTCATCACCAATGTTGCAATCATCACTAAAAACTTCTTCATAACACCAAATCCCCCTTACTTAGAATTCTTAATCAATTTGCTTATAAAATACTTTCAGTATTAACTCAAATAATTTCGTCTCATCCGGATAATACTCTGCAAATCCATCTTTACCTTCCTTGATCTTACAATCAATACTATAAATATTATCAGATGAAAAACTGCTACCTGAAACTGTCGTTGCCAGATATGTAAGCTTTGTCATAGACAGGTTGGTCACTGCATTCTCGGATACAAGATGGAACAGTTCCACCGGTAACATCACATCACTGCTAAATTCCCGCAGTGCCGTCTGCATAAAAGATGTTACGTACTGCTTCTGTCTGCGCATACGTTCCACATTGGCATCCAGTGGTTCAAAATCTCGGGTCCTTACATAAGCCTCTGCCTGATCCCCTAACAGTGTCACACTGGCTCCTTCTTTCAACGCAGGATCTACAGAAGATAAATCTCCAAGTACCTGGACATTCACTCCTCCAACTGCATCATTCAACACACTGATAGATGATAAATTAATAGACATATAAGAATCAATCGGGATACCGTACATTACCTTTGAGACAGAATCTACCAGATTGGTACAACTTTTTTCCTTACCATCACCATATGCGTATGAAAGGCAAATCTGTTCATTGGTCGTTCCTGTATATTTACCCTCTGAATCATATGTTTTCACATCAGCCATAATATCACGAGGTATATTGATCAGTGAGATTTTCTTAGATGACGTATCCAGTGCAGCCAGGAAAATGGAATCTGCCTGCCCTGAGCCATTCTCCTTAAGATATTTTTTATCACTGTTTATACTCTCTCGGTCTATACCCATACATAGAACACTCGTTATGTTCTCATTATAGCGATATTTGTGGCCTTTGTAAATAACCAAATCTCCTTTATTTTTGACATCTGCACCATCTATGCCATTGGTCATATCCACATTTCCCTTGAACAGGGAATTTTTTCCAAAAGCCCTCAATGCAAAAAAGGTTCCGACAGCCAGTACGATCAGTACAACCAGTACTATGAGGATCCTTTTGACTACTTTTTTAGCCGACAATTTCTTACCCTTCTTATTCTTTTTTGGTTTTTCTTTCTCTTCTTTCGGCTGAAATCCCTGAAATTCTTCTTTGGATTCCACATTTATATTTTGTATCTCCTGTCCCAGCTGATCATTCAGCATGCTGACATCATTTCTATTTTGCTTCTCTTTCATCTGTTAACACCGCCTGTACTAAATATCGATTATCTGGTTGTCCACCTACACATGTACTTAATGTTATGATCCGGTCATTTTCTGTTACCTTAACATCTGTACGGATATTACTGATCATCTCCCTTGTAGCCATTACATTGGCAAGATAATTCTTGAATACCTTTTTATCATCAAAGTTAAATGACTTTAACAAATGACGGCTATCATATTTATATGCTGCAAATATCTTATATATGTAGGTTTTCTTTGGTGTGTAAATATAAATTTCCGTATGTTTCCTGAAAAATGACTTTTCTTCGAACTTATGAAGGTTCTGGAACATGGATCCATTTCTCATATTATGTCCATACAAAACAGTATTTGGATCTGTAAAATCCTTTTTGTTTAGCCGTTCTGTATAAATACATCCTGCAAACTCCGGTTCATTCTTATAATTGTATTTCAGATAATGGCTGTCGTCTTTGGCATTTTGTGCCACCGGATAATCAATCCTGGTCCCCGGAACATACACCCATGCATAAACCTCTTTATTGATCTTCTGTAATTTGTCAAAATCAATACTCTCGCCATGCCTCACCCCTTCAGGAAGCTTTGGTTCTTGGCCATCTCTCTGTGTGTACTGGCTGTTTTCAATGGCCTCCAGCTCTTTCTGAAGCCTATATGCCTGGTATTTGTTCCAACCCAGTAATCCAAGACAGATCACACAGACAATGACACCAATACAGAAGATGATTTTCCATATTTTTTTATTCATACTGCTCCTCCACAACTGTTTGTTCGCTACTTATTGCTATTATAACCTTTTTATCAAAGCCGGTCAATTTTTCTAAAAATCCATTGCCATCTTGCTGGATTCTTCTTCCGACAGCTCTGTAACCTTTGTTTCCATCACCCGGTAAACCCTCTGACACATATTCAAAACGCTTGGTCTGTGAGTGGTAACAATACAGGTTTTATTTGGTCTCTGCTTAATAATATTGCGGAGAACTTTTCGTTCTGTCGTTACATCTAAAGCCGAAGTTGCCTCATCCAATAGTAAAATTGGGGCATCCCGCAGTACTGCACGGGCAATGGCAATCCTCTGTGCCTGACCTTCAGAGAATCCACGTCCTTTCCCTCCAATATTGACATTGATGGTATCATCCATATTTTTCACAAAATCCCAGGCACAGGCGATTTTTAACGCCTCTATGATTTCTTCATCCGTTGCATCTTCTTTCACCATACGCATGTTATCCGCAATGGTACCGGAAAGGATGGTATTTCCCTGTGGCACATATGCAAACAAATGTCTTGTATCCGCATTCATCTCAACGGTTCTTCCGTCAGATGCTTTTAAAAATGCAGAACCATCTTCCGGTCGGATCAACCCAAGGATCAAACGGATCATGGTAGTCTTTCCTTCACCGGAAGGACCAACCAATGCTACGATTTCACCAGGAGAAGCTTTAAAAGATGAATCTGTAATCACACGATTTCCTTTGATATACGAAAAATCAACATCTTTCATGGCAACTTCAAATCCATCTTCCACATATGTATCCAACTCAGAACTGTCCGGAATGTGTACCTCTTTCGGCAGCTGTGCCAGCTCCCGGATACGGTGCGCAGATATAGAACTGTTTAAAAAGTTTGGAATAATCGAAATCACATTATTAAACGCAGAATTCAGGTTGCCCCTCTGCTGCAGGAACAATGTCATCGTTCCATACGTAATATCATGGGTCCACAGACGGAACAGACAGTAGCCAAATGCCGCATACTGCACGATCATTCCCATGATTGACATGAATACCCCTGTCTTAATAGAGAACATATTGTACTCCAGACTTACATCCTTATATTTGCGCTGCCATTCCCTCATCTTCTTCCCATATAAAGAAGAGATGCCAAAAGACTTGATCGTATCAAAATTATAAAAAGTCTCCACTTCGAACGTCATCATATCACTGTTCATCTCTTTGACTTTTCTGGCATACTCCCGCTGCTTCGAGATCAAAAACTTCGACATCATAAGCATAACCGGCGCACTGGCAAATGCAAGCAGAGACATAATCTTATCATAATGCCAGATGACAACAAACGTAGCGATAAAATTATAGACTGCGATCACAATCGTCGGAAGCCAGCTGATCGCATTACTACTGATCGTACTCACATCACTGTTAAAACGGTTCAGCACATCGCCATTGCTGTACTTATTAATCTCCAGCCAGTCTGCATCTATAATCTTATCAAATATATCCGCCTGAATATCATTATTAATATAGATACTCAGCTTCGCTGACACACGGTTGATCACATTGGAAAATACCAGACTGAACACCGCACTTCCCACTGTAATCGCAATCATGATCCACAGCTTGCTCGTCTGATATCCAGTGATAATATCAATCATATATTTGCTGGCAACACTACTCACCAGTCCCATGGAAGTACTGAATATTCCCAGAAATGTGTAAAAAGCAATTGCACCTTTATATTTTTTGCTATAAGAAAAGATCCATTTCCAGTCATCGATGATCTCCGAAAATGTCCCATCCTTCCACTTTTCGATTAAAATATCCAATGACTCAAAGGAAACTTTGTTCTTATTCTGATTTTCGTTATCATTTCCGTTCATATATAACTCCCTTAAATTTAATTTATCAACAAACTGTGTTGATTATAGCATAATTTATCAACATACACGAGATTTAGATAATAAAACACGGAGATCATCAACTTCTCCACCATTTTATATCAGATGAGGGATGACTCCCGCCTCTGTAGGCGGTGATCAACAATTATGTATCAGTGGCGGATTTCAATCCCCCATCTGATATACGCTCCGCGAGGATGCGCAGGAATTCGGATTGGAAGTATGTCTGCTATGCAGACCCGAATTCCGCGCCAAGACTCGCGAGCGAGTCTTGAATTTCCAATTCATTCCTCAAAAATCCTTCTTTTAAGCCAAGCGTCCTTTTTTCCAAAACATCTGAAATTATAAATCTGACTTCTAAAAATATTTGTTCTGAAAAATCTGTTGATAAATCATTGGTTCCGTAGAATGTTTTTCCGAAATAGTATATAACTCTTCCCATTGTTCCTGCGTCAACTCCGGAAGATTTTCACAAGTAGTATTATGGAGTGATGTTTTTAAAATTAATTAAAATAATTTTGTAATATTCATAAGTTTCTGATAGCCCTTTGTAATGAAATGTAAATTTAAAATCATTATATCATCTACTTGCAAAAATACACAACTCCAAGAAATAAATTATTTTTTTGCTAAGAAATTAATTATTTTTTTGCTATATCTTGACTTTTTACCTTTTCCCTATTATTATTAAACAAAGAGATTTTACGGAAGGATTGTCTATCGGATTATAAATGAATTTAATGGTTTAAGAAAGGGGATTTAGGATATGAAAAAAGTATATCAACATCCGCAAGTGATTGTGGAAGAATTTGCACCAAACGAATATGTAGCAACATGTGGAGATACAGAATATGGAAAATATAAATTTGTATGTGATGCTGGTGGTGGAAGATATGGAGGATTATATGATTTAAATTGGAAGCAAATAAGTAATTACAGCTCCTCATTTCATGCATGTGATAAAACACATGAATCTGATACTGATGGAGATTATATTTTGGGATATTTTGATCCAGATAGAAACCATAATAATGGCAATGAAATATCAGTATATATTTGGCAAGAAAAAAATCGTTGGGGACAGGTTATAAATAGACATGCTACTACCAATCTCGACAGGGATTCATGGGAAATCACAAGATCTTGAGAAATTATTTTCAATTATTTAATTAAGTATTAATAATACGATATGGATCGGAACTTTTTCCGATCCTTTTTATATCTAAAATAGATTCTTTTTCAAACAAATTTTCAATTCATAGACGATATTATATTTCTTATGTTATATTATCCATATATCTATTAGATTGAGATTTATGACTTATAAAATTTTCAAATCACTGGGGAGGAGAATTTATATGGAACCATTGGAAGATGCTACTACCGTAGAGCGTGCTCTTTTAAATCAGGCATCGAAAAATAAAACACCGATTAACGGAAGTATTGAATTACTTCCACTTTGTAATATGAATTGTGATATGTGCTATGTGCGTTTGAGCCGTGAAGAAATGGAACGTCAGGGACGGTTGTGTACTGTGGATGAATGGCTGGATATTGCTAAACAGATGCAGAAAGCAGGGGTTCTTTTTCTGTTATTAACCGGAGGCGAACCTTTTTTATATCCTGAATTTCGCAGGTTATACGTAGAACTACAAAAATTAGGGATGATTCTGACCATTAATACCAATGGAACACTGATTGATGAAGATTTGGCAAAATTTTTAGGTGAACATAAACCTCGCCGCGTGAATATTACGCTTTATGGTTCCAATGAAAATGCTTATCGAGACTTATGTCATTACCCGGGAGGATTTGAAAAAGTTATTCGCGGAATTAAGCTGTTAAGAAAAAACAACGTTGACGTAAAAGTTGGAGGTAGCTTAACAAAAACCAATAAAGATGTGACCGATGAAATCATTGAAATTGGGAATCAACTGGATGTACCAGTCAGGATTGATACTTATATGCTTCCTGCAACACGGGAACGAAGTATGCCTTATAATCTTCAATCTCGTGTAAATCCTATAGAAGCTGCTCAGGTAAGAATACAGGCTCTAAAAAAAGAAATGGGCGAAGACCTATTTGAACAATATGCCAGACAGAGTGTGTTTACTGTGGAAAACATGATCCCAGATCCAGAAGCAACGAGTCGTATGTCTTGCCTTGCAGGGAAATGTTCTTTTACAATTAATTGGCAAGGAGAAATGCGTCCATGTGTCATTCTCTCCAATCCATCTATTTCTGTATTTGAAGCAGGTTTTGAACAAGCTTGGAGATATATAATAGAAGAAGTTCAAAAAATACGGTTAAGTTCCAAGTGTAGTACATGTACTCTGCGCCCTTTATGTAGAACCTGTGCAGCCAGTGCTCTGCTAGAGACAGGCTGTTATGATGGAGTTCCTGACTATACGTGCCAATATGCAAAGGAATCCCTGCGGTTATTAAAATTAGAACTGGAGAAAAATGAAAATGAATAAATTATTTCAAATTGGAGATTTTGTTTTTCGGTTAGATTATCCAGATGAAATCACTCCTCCGCCGAATTTTATGCTATTTGAAACAGAAAAAAAACAACCACAATATTGTTATCATATTAAAATTTCAGAAACCTTTCCAAAATTAAAAGGAGACATCGTTGCAAGACGGCCAGATTTAATAGTGTTTCAAAATCATGGAAAAGAAAGCAGACTCATAGGTGTCAAAGGAACACCGGGGTATTATGCTTGCTATAGAGAAGTATCAAACAATCAGGCAGAGATACTATTGGCACCAAATAGATTGGCAGGATTAAATATTGATCCGGTATTCACATCACTTTTGGTGCTGGAACGTCGTTTGGTAGAACGAAATAACATGGTTCTTCACTGTGCCTATGTAGAATACCGGAGCAAAGCCATTTTATTTTCCGCACCTTCTGAAACAGGGAAGACGACACAGGCAAACCTATGGGAAAAATACCGTAACAGCCGAACCATCAATGGTGACCGCGCTCTCTTGGGAAAAATTAATAATCAATGGATGGCTCAGGGTTGGCCGGTATGCGGTACATCTGAAGTGTGTAATAATGAAGCAACTCCTATCCAAGCAATTGTCATGTTAAGTCAAGGAAAAGAAAACCAAGCTAGACAGCTAAAACCTTCGGAAGCATTTGGTCTTCTATACAGCCAGATTACGATCAATGGCTGGAACAAAGAAAGCACTGCCTCTGCTTTAGATTTAATCGAAAAGTTAATTGTAGAAATTCCAATCTATCATTTGAGCTGTACGATTTCAGAAGAGGCAGTTGAGTGTCTAGAGAAAATATTATAATAATTTAAAAAATGATGTTTTTAAAATAGCTAGAAATACTTCTTTAACATTCATTGAATACAAACTTTCCTTATAAATTAATAACTGCTTCCTTCAGACTATCTCAACCATCTGCCTTTGTATTTAAAATCGTTATGAAGTTTCAGATCCTATATTTCATAACAATCCCAGCTCATCTACAAACTTTTCTGCAACTTTTTCCAAATAACTTAGTAATTGCTCTACATGGAAAACTTTAACTTCTTTTACTTTATCTGCTGAAACATCTAAATATCCCTGTAATTCCATCAGAACTTTCTCAAGATCCCTATAATCCACTTCCTCTATTCCGGGATCAACAGCCGGAATATCCAGCGTCACCGGTAATTGATATTGTTCCACCAAATATGTATTCATCTTTGTATAATCACCATAATACCACATTCCGGAGAAAAAATCTCCTATTGGGATCAACTGACCCGTTCTTTTTAAACATGCCCATTGGACATTTTCCCGTAACAGAGTCTCCTGATGATTCTGATCCAGAAATACCACGATCTGAGGCAGATATTCTTTAAAAAACATCCGATCCACATAGAGATGAAAATAATACCCAAGACAACTAACATCTTTTAATAAAGATCGATACTTCTTTAAAAACAACTGCAAGTCCGGATATTCCACCATATTTCCATGAAACATAGGATTACGAAAATGAGACTGATCCTTCTGTGCATTATCATTCACCGTATCTGGAAGAAGACTCCCGGCCAAAAAATCATTCTGGGTCCGAGAATCTTTAAATTCCATATCAATTTTCTGTAATTTTTTCAGCGCCATCTTCGCAGCTGTTAAATGTAAAATATATCCCGGCATAATATATTGTTCCTTTGATATATATTTTGTTTTTAGTATAATACTGGAGCAATCTTCACATGCTATTCTACTAGTTCTGTCACCACATGCCTCTTCATATTTAACCGATCCATTTTTTATGATTCTAAATACTGAAAAATAATTTCTGCATATTGATTTAATTCCAATAGCTGTGTGTCAGATGCCTTTGTGGAAATTTGATAAATAAATAGTTGTCCACATTCCAATTGTTGAATATCCTGTTTTTTAATTACCTTGTTTCTCTGTTCATCCTCTACTGTCAATAAATCCTGTTCATTCCAATACACATTTGTAATCTTCTCCTCTGAGGACACTGCGATACTATATCTTAAATTTATAGTGACTCAGTTGTCAAGACAAAAATCTAAGATTTTTATAATGAACCGATATGCTTGATAAGTTACGAGGAACCAGGGGAAGAATAGTTGGTCACTCCCCTGATCCATATATGCTAAGCTACATATGGCGACACCATTGCCAGATAGTAGCATTCAGCCGGTGTTTGATAATCAAGAGCAGCATGGCGCCGCTCAAAGTTGTAAGTGTGGATATATGATTCGCCCATCGGCTTTTGCCATCCATACTTTGGCGAATACCGTTTTCCTTTACAAAGTTAATATACTGCTGTCAATTTACATCCAAAGCATTCGTAGAGTTTTGCGAATCCGTTCGTGTGACACAAAGCATGAGCAAAGCAGGATATCCTTATGATAATGCTCCTATGGAGAGATATTTCAACACTTTGAAAAGCGAGCTCATTTACCTATATGAATATGATACCGAGGAAACTCTGTATCAGGCTGTAGAGGAGTTTGCATATGTTAAATACCATCATGTAAAACCTCACAGCTTCAATGGTTATTTAACCCCCTATCAGGCGAGGATCGCCTAAAGGCGATACAATGCCCGATTTTGGATTGCCTGATTACTCTTCGCCAGGAGTTTTCAGTGTATGTCAAGGACAAAGCCGCCAGAGGCGGTGCGAAGCATCCTTTACATACACAGGAGACTACCGTATTATCCAGGCAACAATCCAACATATTTTTTTAGCCACAAGTGTTACAAAAATGCTTGACCACAACATTACTCCACGATTTTATATTTTTCTAACAATTTCACCCGTTCCATACCTATTTGAATGCTGTTTTTTTCTTCCAATGAAGAATGTTTCCGATTATGACGCAAATAATGAATGATTCGATCCATATACGCTATCGGAATTAAAAAATGATGTTTTCGTGCATAAGGATAACGATTGCAAATATATTCCTTCCCTGGAAACAGTGATGACATAATCCCTGTAACTGCATTGGATGATTTATTTTCTGCTGCATTTAAAGTAATATTGGCACTGTGGACACGGTTTGCATCATTTTTTCCAAAAATCCCACCGTCCATCATGTCATTAAGCAATGCCAGACAGTCTAAAGAAACATCTTTGGGTTCTTTCAGACCCAAATCTTCCCATTGAAATCCTAAATATTCAATTCCGATATCTAAAAGATTCATGGTAAAATCATACATATGATATTCTTTTAATGTTTTCGAAAGATCCTTCCATGAAAGCTGATCTTTACAGGTTCTGGCAAACAACAAAATATCACATAGCTGACGGATACCGAACCCTGAGTGTAAAAAATGTTTCAAACTGTGACAAATCAGGTACAATAAATGCTCCTGGGGATTTAAGGTGAGAATATCGGTTCCCTGAATCTTCATATTATCACAAGTATCAAACACTGATGTAAATAACCGATTCAAATGGCCATATGCCCCGGATTCCTGAGCAAATAAGTCCATATGGATCTCCAGATACAAACCTGTCCCTGGATTCTGATAGCCAACTTCCTGATATACTTTTTCACAATCCAATTCACTTCTCAAAAATCCTTCTTTTAAAAGGAATTCATCCATTGCAGGAAATTCCTCCCTTAGAATTAGTAAATCTTCATCGTTGGATATTCGTAAATCCGGTTGAACGTATAATTCACGACATACAATTCCTTTTACAATCAAAGGATGTAATCCAGACTGTCGCATCTTTTCATACAACATCAAAAACAAAAAACTTCTTCTTGTCTGATCACCTGCCTTTGCCAGGGTAGATGATTTCCATACCTGTTGCAACTGAGATGATGCCGTATGAAAACCTTCGCAACCAAAAACCTGCTGATAGATCATTGGTGCAACCGAGTGCTTCTCTGATATTTGATAAAGCTCAACCCACTGGTCTTCTCTCAACTGAGGAAGATCAGAACAAGGCTGATCCCATAACGATGTTTTTAAAATAGCTAGAAATACTTCTGTAATATTCATTGTATACAAACTTCCCCTATAAATTAACAACTGACTCCTCTTACTTTATCTGCCGAAACCTCTAAATATCCCTGTCATTCCATCAGAACTTTCTCAAGACTCCTATAATCCACTTCCTCTATTCCGGGATTAACAGCCGGAATATCCAGCGTCACCGGTAATTGATATTGTTCCACCAGATATGTATTCATCTTTGTATCATCATCATAATACCATATTCCATTGAAACATGGTATTACGAAAATGGGACTGATTCTTCTGTGTATTATCATTCACCGTATCCGGAAGAAGACTCCCGGCAAAAAAATCATTCTGGATCCGAGATATAGTAGATTACTAAAACAAATATCTTCTCATACAAACAAACGTGGGAATCTGTAAAAAAGCAAAAATTCCTCCAACCTAGATACCCTATATTTTGAAACAATCTATGTTAGAGGACTTTTTCTAAATCTATTTTCTTTACTTTTCTTATTTCAAACCTGAAAGAATATTGACTGCATAATATTTTTGCTTCTTTCCTGACAAACTCCTAATAATTCTCCCTTCGCAAGCAGAATGCAAATTATCTTTCTTCAATGGTTCAACCCCATAGTAATTATAAAAAATGGTTTTTATCATCCTTTTTAAAAATCTCATGCAATTCTCCTTTTCATGCAATATCATACGTTATTCAACTAATCATTATAATATCTTAATCCACTTTTTTTATGGTATCATTTTCTATGCAACATATCAATACTTTTTCAAAGAGCAAATATAAAGAATCTGCTATCATTTTTGCATATTCAATGCCAATTTTAAATATATCTTTTTCTTCACTGCTCTCAAATATTTTCATAGAATCAATACACATGAATCCTAAAATTAAACTTTTTCCCTTTAAATTTCCTATTTTAGCAGTAAGCTCTTTAGATACATATTTCCCATCTATCTTAATCGGAACCACTATTGTAGATCTATAGTAATCTAAGAATTTACTACCTCTGGAATTTCGATATTCCATTTTATATGTTTGTAGAAAATCCTGTTCAATATTACTCATGTCTGCAAATGCTAGCAGATCATCTTCAAATTTATTATCTATTATTACTTGAAAGTCAGTATTTTTACGTATTTCTACCGATACATCATCTATTCTATTTCTCTTCTGATCTGTTGTATTGCTCCTGGCAATCGTTAACATTTCCCAATTATTATAATCAGCATCAAAAATACTATCATTTTTTATTAATTTTATACATACCGAGACTTTATCATCGCCTAGATACTCCTTGAATAATTGGTTATAAATTAATTCTATATAATTACATATATGTACACAACGATCCTTCACATCTTCTAAGGTCAAAATATTTAATGAATACAAGGATGAAGAATAGTCTCTCAAATTATGAAAAAATTTATGCATTTCAGTCGCTAATTCTTTATTTTTAACAAAAAATTTTCTTTCTAAAGCATTTTTTGCTTTATTCGTATCAAATATCGTCTTGACAATATAAGAACAAATTGTAATCAAATAAATAAGCACAATCCCACTGAGAATATAAGTGAATATTTTATTTCCATTATTATAAAAAACCAGAACAATTGAAATCACGCTGCTAATAAATGCAAGTGGTTCCTTAATTTTTATATATAATGTTTTAAAAAAATTAATCATATGTATTTCCTCAAATATCACGTCACTTATTACTATAAAAAGCAATTTATCATCCGCTATGTATATTCAATAATATATTATTTCTTTCTATATTGCAATAGCAATATTATTTTCTATTCTTCAATATGTAGAATTTATTCTGCCTTCAATGTGATGTGTACGATTTCCGGTACGTTATGGAATCTTGGAAGCTTTTCTTTATGTGTCCCCAATCCTCTGGTAATGATCATATTTTTTACAGCTTTAAAATGATGAATTCCATCTACATATTCAGGGAACCATCCCTGATCTCCTCCATATAAACCACCAATCCCAAGCAAAATCACCTGCCCTCCATGGTTATGTCCACTGACAACCAAGTCTATATTCCAGGTATCTGCAGCTTCTCCAAAAATAAAACTATCCGGACGATGTGCCATCATAATTTTAAAAGAATCCTCTGCCTGAAAAGATTCTAAAAATTTTAAGTCCTTAGGTTTCATGTCTTTCTTACTCATATGCCCGGCTCCATCAACAGCGAAAGCATAATCATACATTCCACCTATGGTAAGGTTGTTTCCTCTTATGCAAATATTTTTATACTCTTTGTCCAGAACGACTGCACCAGCATTTCTCAGCTTCTGAATCAAAGATTCATCTTTTTTCTTAATATATCCTTCCTCATGATTTCCCAGAGAATAATATACAGGTGCAACTTTCTTTAACTGCTGTATGAGATCAACAGCAACATGGCTGTTTTCACTGATATCATTCAACATATCCCCAACCATTAAAATCAAATCCGGATACTGTTCTCTGATTTTTTCAACAAGCTCCTGATTCTTCTCTCCAAACTCATGATCATGAAGATCTGAAATCATGATGATATTTATGTTATTTTGAATTTTATCTGATTTAACCGTGTAATCAGACACTGTTAAATGATGGTATGAAATGTAAATCTCATAGGCGCAGAAGGAACCTGCTGCCAGAAATAAACATAATAAAATGATAAAAATTTTCTTAATCGGTTTCATAATAAGGTCCTTGTTAGCTTAAAGTTTTCATAAAATTGACTATTTGATGATTTAGTCATTAATTCATCTATACTATCTCTGTATCACTCATACACACTTGAATTATTAGAAAGTTTAATAACTATCGTATTATCAATTACTCTTATTGAATTTGCCTTTGGCCAACATTCCATTTCTTTCACCTTATTCGATTCTTCCAACTTCTTTAATTGTTTTTGACTTACTGCAGACAAATCCAATTTAAATGTATTCGATAAAAACAGAACTGTATGTTCTTGATCAAATAGGAGATTATCCTCTATTAATTGTCCTAAAAGTTGCAATCCCGTTCCCTTTTTTTCTCCTCCCAAACACACTTCTTTTGCTATATTACCTGTAACTGCAATATGATTAATTTTTCCATTGCTCAATTGATGAATACGTTCTATCATCTCTAATCCCGTAGCATATGAACTTTCATAACATCTGTTTAAATGATAATATGAAATATTAGCCTGAATTCCATAATTAAATATAATAACTGTTAATAATAATCCTGCAATATTTGCCCACTTCTCTTTAAACCATCTGTCAAATAATAAAGTCATCCATATATATACAACACAAATACTTTGTAACATCATCGGTCGGTATACAATTGAATCTGACGTAAAAAACCATATACATGCAGCAAATGGTATAACAGCCATACATAGCAAAAAAATTAATAGTTGAATTTTTCGTCTATATAATGTACTTCTTTTTATTGCAGTACATACTACAACTAGTGCAAAAACCAAAAAAATAACATTTAGGATTCCATACAGAGTCCAGCCATGCTGAAAAACCGGAAGAATTCCGCTGATGTATTTTAACAGAGAAAAGGCTTTCCTAAACAGCCTACCCGCTGATACCATAAGAAAGCCTTATCAAATCACCACAAATACCGTAAAAGTCAATCATTCAAGCATG
>NZ_JABRXE010000012.1 GCF_018982945.1 Anaerostipes faecalis
AAGGATTAGCCATGTAAATATGGTGCGGTTGAGGCTTTTTATTCGAGAGGTCTTTGAGACCTAAGCAGGTAAAAGTCCCTTACAGGGACAGAGCAAACCTCCACTTGTCAGTGGAGGTTATGATTTGGAAGGACCACGCGGACTTGACCGTTTTGTTCTAAATAATAAAAAAGAAATGAAAAAGTAAATATGATATAATACAGAAAAGAGACAATGAAAAAAAGGTTATTAGGGGGGGATATAGATGAAAGTAAGAGGTGTACGTCTTTATGGAGTAAAAGATATACGATTGGAAGAATTTGATCTTCCCGAGATAAAAGAAGATGAAATTTTATTAAAGGTTATTTGTAATGGGATTGCTATGTCTACACTGAAAGAAATAACTCTGGCACAGAGACATTTAAGAGTTCCCAAAAATATTCATACCAATCCCATTCTGATAGGTCATGAGTTTTCAGGAATTATTGAAAAAGTAGGAAAAAAATGGAAGGATGATTATCATGAGGGAGAACGGTTTGTAATTGTTCCAGAGATTCCGGGTCAGATTGAGTCGCCAGGGTATTCATATAAGTATTTTGGAGGCGCAGCAACATATTGTATTATTCCCGGAGACATAATTGAAAAGGGTTGTTTGATATCGTATGAGGGGGATAGTTTCTACGAGCCAGCAATGGCACAGGCTTTATATAGTATTGTTGGAAGTTTTCATTCCAATTATCACACGATTCCAGGATCACATGAACATATTTTAGGAATCCGTGAAGGCGGTAATACGATTATTTTGGGAGGTTGTGGTCCTATGGGAATCATGGCAATCCGATATGTATTACAAATGAAAAAGAAGCCTAGAAGACTTGTGATAACAGATACCAATGAAGAACGTATTGAAAAAGTCAGAAAATTGATTACGGTTCAGGAGGCAAGAAGGAATGGGGTTGAATTATATTATATTAATCCGTCTATGTTAACAGATCCTGTTCCTGCATTACTTGCTATTACTCTAGAAAAAGGATATGATGATGTATTTGTGTATGCACCTCCTAAAAATGTGGCAGAAATCGGTAATCGGATTATGGCAATGGATGGGTGTATGAATATTTATGCGGCAACTGCAGACAAGAAATATCGTGCTGGAATGAATATTTATGGAAGTCATTATCTCAAAACAAAGTTAATTGGTTCTTCGGGGGGACTTCGCTCAGATATGGAAGAAGCTTTAGAAATTATAGATAATAAGAAGATCAATCCGGCAATTGGTATTACACATATTGGAGGAATAGATGCTGTTGTTGACACAACTCTCTATTTAAAGAAAATGCAGGGAGAGAAAAAAATCATATATAATCACATTAATATGCCGTTGACGGCAATTGAGGATTTTAGAAAACTGGAAAAAAATAATCCAGTATTTGGTCAGCTGGCTGATGCCTGTGATAAACATGGAGGCTTTTGGAATAAAGAAGCAGAAGATATTTTACTTGCCAATTTTTAATATAACCCACAGCATATTAATTATGAATGCTGTGGGTTTACTGTTATATGAATTGAGATTTATATCAGATGAGGGATGACTCCCGCCTCTGTAGGCGGTGAGCAACAATTATGTATCAGTGGCGGGTTTCAATCCCCCATCTGATATACGCTCCGCGAGGATGCGCAGGAATTCGGATTGGAAGTATGTCTGCTATGCAGACCCGAATTCCGCGCCAAGACTCGCGAGCGAGTCTTGAAGGATAATTTAATTTATTGGACTTTCATTGCACGGATGGAATTGATAACACAGAGCATTGCAACACCCGTGTCAGCGAATACGGCCATCCACATATTGGCATATCCCAAAAGTCCAAGAATCATAACCAAAGCTTTGACTCCCAATGCAAAAATAACGTTTTGCCATGCAATACGACTAGCTTTCTTACTGATGGAAATAGCCTGAGGGATTGCACTGACACTGGAAGTCATAAAGACTACATCAGCAGCTTCAATGGCTGCATCAGCCCCACTGCCCATGGCAGCACCGCAGTCAGCTCCTGCCAGAACCGGAGCATCATTGATTCCATCTCCGACAAACATGACAGATCCATGTTTCTGACGTTCTTCTTTTAGTCGACTTAGTTTTTCATCAGGAAGAAGACGTGCATATACTTGATCAATACCAGTCTGGGAGGCAATTGCTTCGGCACTTTTGATAGAATCGCCAGTAAGCATTACCGTGTGAAGTCCTTGATTTTTTAGAATCCCAATGGCTGATTTAGCATCTTTTTTTAATGTGTCAGAAATCAGGATATATCCGGCCAACACACCATTTTCAGCTATATATACTTCAGTTCCATATAAATTAATTGATTCAGGAACAGAAATATGATACATATCCATTAATTTTTGATTGCCAGCTAGAATTTCTTTTCCATCCAGAGAAATAACAGTTCCATGACCGGCAATTTCCTTTACAGAATCAGCTGAGGAATATGACAATTTTTTCTTCCGGGCAGCTTCTAAAATACTCTTTCCAATTGGATGTGAAGAACCTGCTTCGCAGGATGCCGCCAATGCAAGAAGTTCATTTTCAGAATAACTGCTTAATGAATGAATTTCCTGCACCTGGAAATTGCCCTCAGTTAAGGTCCCTGTTTTATCCATAACGATGGATTGGATATGATTTAATGTTTCAAGAGCTGCGCCTCCTTTAAATAGAATACCCAGACGGGATCCTGCACCGATTCCAGAGAAAAATGCAAGAGGAACACTCAGTACTAAAGCACAAGGACAGCTGATAACAAGGAAAGTCAGTGCGGTATATACCCAATGATGCCAATTTCCTGTGATTAAAGATGGAAGAATGGCAGTTATCAATGCCAGAATAACAACAAAAGGTGTATAGATTCTGGAAAATCGGGTGATAAAACGATCAATTGTTGGTTTGCTGGCAGCAGCATTTTCTACAGAATCCATAATGCGTGTGACCATTGAATCCTCAAGAAGCTTCTCAACTTTTATCTGGATTAATCCCGAGGTATTCATACAGCCAGAGATAACAGAGGTACCTACAGTAGCGGATACAGGAACCGGTTCGCCTGTTACAGGAGAAGTATCAATCATTGTTTCTCCTGTAACAATAGTACCATCCAGTGGAATACGGTCTCCTGGACGTACCTGTATAATATCACCTATCTGGGCATCTTCTGCATCTATAACAGATATATTACCATGAATATCAACGTAATTTACCACTTCAGGACGCATGTCAATGGCATCCATAATCTGTGAACGACTTCGGGCAACAGCCTTATTTTCAAATAATTCACCAATGCGATAAAAAAGCATGACTCCAACAGCTTCAGCAAATTCTCCGATAAAAAAAGCTCCAATTGTGGCAATACTCATTAAGAAATTTTCATCAAAAACCTGACCGCGGGTAATGTTGCGAAAAGCAGTCCAGACAATCCGGGCTCCTAAAATAACATACGCAATGATAAAACAAAGATTTCCATAAATGTCGCTGGAGGATTTTAAAAATTGTCCTGCAGTAAAGAATCCAATACCGAGAATGATGCAGATTAAAGCTTTTGTATCTTCGTTCATTGTATTATTGGTGGTTTCTTTTTGATGTTTTATGCGGGCAGGACGTATGGAAACAGTTACCTGAGGTTCGATGGATGTACATATTTTCTGAATCTGCGGAAGAAGGGATTTTGCATCAGGAGCCCAGACACGCAGTTGTTTTGTTGCATAAGTCAAAGAAGCTGCTTCAACCTCCGGAAGACCATTGATTTTTTCTTCCATTTTACCGGCACAATGAGCACAGCCCAGATTGTCGATAATAAAAATTACAGGAGCGCCGGTACCTTCTTTGGCAGCAGCGGATTCCTGATGATGGTGATCATGACCGCAGTCGCATTCTTCCTGATGATGGTGATCATGACCGCAGTCGCATTCTTCCTGGTGATGGTGATCATGACCGCAACCGCATTCTTCCTGATGATGGTGATCATGCTCGCAACCACATTCTTTATGGTATTGTTTGTTAATTTCTTTCATTGATTTTCCCCTTTTCAAAAATTGTTTTCAGCATTTCAGTAATGAGGCAGCCTTCATTAGAATCAGAAATTGTATAATGAACCTCTTTACCGATTCTTCGACTGGTAATGACACCTAGTTGTTTTAATGAACGAAGGTGATGTGAAACAGCAGGAGGGCTCATTTCAATAGCTGCAGCTATATTTCGAACACACACTTCTCGATTATAGAGCAGATATAAAATTCGAAGACGGGTGCTGTCACTTAGTAATCCAAACAAACTCGCAGCTTCTATGGAGAACTCTTCAGAAGGAAGAGCATTTTTTAATTCTGTGACATCACAACCATGTCCATGGATATCAACAGAAGAGATATTTAAATGACTCATAAAATAATCCTTTCTTTACGATTAAATGATTGCTTAATTGTTTATGCTTTGAATATAATACAAAGTTTAGGAAAAGTCAACATATATATCAAAAATGAAAAAAATTATCAATTTATTAAAAAATCTCTTGCAATATGTAAGGTGAAATGCTAATATACAGTTGTAATGAAAATAAATGAAAATAAATAAAAATACATAAAAATAACTTACTTGTATTAAAGGAGGAGAATATGAAGGTTAAAGGTGTAAGATTGTATGGTGCTGATGACATTCGTTTAGAAGAATTTGAATTACCGGAAATTAAGGATGATGAAATTCTTGTAAAAGTAATGAGTGACAGTATTTGTATGTCAACATGGAAAATGGTAAAACAGGGAGCAAACCATAAGCGAGTTCCTGCTGACGTTGCAGAAAATCCAATTATCATAGGACATGAATTTGCTGGTGATATTGTAAAAGTTGGAAAGAAATGGCAGGACAAATTCAAACCAGGTCAGAAGTTTGCTCAGCAGCCAGCAATTCCTGGGCAGGCAGAATCTCCAGGATACTCTTATACAGAATGTGGTGGTGCCGCTACATATTGTATTTTCCCAAATGATATTATTGAAGCAGGATGTCTGTGGACACACGAAGGAGAATCTTATTTTGAATCTTCTGTAGCAGAACCTATGTGCTGTGTTATTTGTGGTTATAAAACAAACTATCATACAAAAGACCGTTATGAACATGTAATGGGAACAAAAGCAGGCGGAAGTATTGCAATCCTTGGAGGATGTGGACCGATGGGACTAGGAGCAGTCAGCTATGCTCTGGCAATCGATAATAAACCGGCAAAACTTATTGTTACAGATGTGGATGATGCAAAACTGGCAAGAGCTAATGAAGTGATTTCTGTAGAAGAAGCAAAAGAAAAAGGTGTTGAACTGATATATGTAAACACAGCCAAAATGGAAAATCCAGCTGAAGAATTAAAAGCATTGTCAGTAGACGGAAAAGGATTTGACGACGTATTTATTTATGTGCCGATTAAGAGTGTGGCAGAGCTTGGAAATCAGATCCTTGGATTTGATGGATGTATGAATCTTTTTGCCGGACCAACTGATACAAAATTCTCTGCAGATGTTAATCTTTATGATTGTCATTATAATTCAACCCGTATACTGGGAAGTACAGGCGGAAGCATTGATGATATGAAAGAAGCCATTGATCGTGCGGCGAGAAAAGAAATCAAAACATCTGTAATGATTACACATGTGGGAGGAATTAATTCCATCGTTGATACAACTATGAATCTGCCAAATATTCCAGGTGGAAAGAAACTGACTTATCTTCAGTTCGATATGCCTATGACTGCCATCAGTGACTTAAGAAGTCTTGCCGATGAGGATCCATTCTTTAATGAACTTGCAGATATTTGTGACAAACATAATGGATTGTGGAGTGTCGAAGCAGAAAAAGCATTATTTGCACATTATGGAGTAAAATAGTTTATAGAAAAGCAGGTGAAGTATGTTTGCACAAGAGCGAAGAGATCATATCATTTCATATCTGAAAGAAAAAAAGAGAATTGAAGTGAAAGAACTGGAAGAAATATTTCAGGTTAGTGGCGCAACGCTTCGGACGGATTTACGTACATTGGAACAAGAAGGTAAATTAGTTCGAACCCATGGAGGTGCTTTACTGAAAGATGATGAGATCCAAAAGGAAGATAATCTGATCAGCCGAAAATGTAATCCGCAGAAAAGAGCAATTGCCAGAGAAGCAAAGCGGTATATTAATGAACGGGAAACCATCATTCTTGACAGTGGGTCTACAACGCTGGAGCTTGCCAGAGAACTGAAAGATGCAAAAGATTTGAAAATTATTACAAATGATCTTCAAATTGCACTGGAATTGCAGGAAAATCCATGGATTGATCTGTATTTGGTTGGAGGAAGAGTTCGAAACAGGTTTCGTCTGACCCATGGAGCCATAGGCTTGGATTTTTTAAAAGGTATCGCAGCCAACAAAGTATTCTTATCTCCAAATGCACTATCAGTATTTGATGGTGCAACCACCAGTAATGAAGAAATGCAGGCAATTAAGCAAGCAATGATAAGGGCATCTGCAGAAGCCTATATGCTTTGTGAAAGCAGTAAAATCGGTAGGAGATCATTCTGTAAGTTCGCATCGTTATCGGAATTTGAAATGATGTTTACAGATGAAGGTATTTCAAAACGAGAAAAGGAAACTCTCGAATCCAAAGGACTTATAGTGAAAATATGTAAATAATATTGAAGGAGGAATCATTGTGATTTCTCCTTTTTTTGTTGCAAATAAGTGGTTTTATGTTGCAAAAATACCACAATAATGCTATTATGTTTTTAAAATAAAAAAAAATAAAAGAAAAATAAAAAATAAATTTCAAAAAGAAAAGGAGATGTGATGATGAAAGTAGAAGGCGTAAGAATGCATGGATCAAAAGATATTCGTCTGGAAGAATTTGAACTTCCGGAAATTAAGGAAGATGAAGTGCTTCTGAAAGTAATGAGTGATAGTATTTGCATGTCAACATGGAAAGAAGTGAAACTAGGTTCCGGTCATATTCGGGTACCAGATACTATTGGAGAAAAACCAGTGATTGTTGGTCATGAATTTTCAGGAACAATTGAAAAAGTTGGTTCAAAATGGAAAAATGAGTATAAAGCTGGAGAGCGTTTTGTAGTATTACCAGGCATTCCAGGTCAGATGGGAGCTCCAGGATATTCTTATGAGTATTTTGGTGGTGCCGTAACCTATTGTATTGTTCCAAATGAAGTTATTGAGAAGGGATGTCTGCTCCACTATGATGGAGATTCTTTCTTTGAGGTGTCTGTTTCAGAACCTATGTACTGTATTATCGGCGGATATAATGCAAACTATCATACAAAGCCAGAGACACATGAACATTTTATAGGGGCCAGAGAAGGTGGAAATATTGCAATTCTTGGTGGATGCGGGCCTATGGGACTGGGAGCGATCAGTTATGCACTGGCAATGAAAAATAAACCTAAAATGATTGTGGTAACGGAAATAAACGATGATCGATTAAATCGTGCAAGAGAAGTGATTTCAGAAGAAGAAGCTAGATTAAAAGGGATAGAACTCCATTATGTAAATACAGCCAAAATGGATGACGAAGTAAAAGAACTGATGGAACTGACAGGCGGAGAAGGATATCATGATGTATTTGTATATGCTCCAGTTCGTCAGATTGCTGAAACAGGAAACAAAATTATGGCGTTTGATGGATGTATGAATTTATTTGCGGGACCTTCTGACAGCGGATTTTCAGCGGAAATAAATCTGTATGATTCACATTATCGAAATACTAAGATATTAGGGTCATCTGGAGGAATTAAAGAAGATCTTTTGGAAGCCCTTGATCTGATATCAAAAAAAGAAGTAAAGCCAGCTGTAATGATTACACATATTGGAGGATTAGATGCATATGCAGACACAACTCTGCATCTTCCAGAAATACCGGGAGGTAAAAAATTAATATATACACAGATTCATATGCCATTGACATCTATTGAAGATTTTCGTAAAATAGGAGAAGAGAATCCATTATTTACCAAACTTGCAGATGCATGCGACAAACATCAAGGATTATGGAATAAGGAAGCAGAAGATATATTATTAGAACATTTTGAAGTATAAAAAGTAAAGAAAGGAAAGAATGTTTGCAAGGGAACGTAAAGAATCAATATTGATATATATGCGCCAGCATAAGAAGGCAAGTATTAAAGAACTTATTGAAGAGTTTCATGTTACTGGAGCTACAATACGAACGGATCTGAGAGAGCTGGAATCAGAGGGATTACTGATTCGGACCCATGGAGGTGCAATCTTAAACCAGGAAACAGTTGAAAGAGAAAATCTTTTAGCACTCAGAAAAGAAATTTATTATGATGAAAAGCGGCGGATTGCCCGGAAAGCTATGGATTTTGTTGAAGAGGGCGATATTATCCTGGTTGATAGCGGAACGACCATGGTAGAATTTGCATCAGGTCTTACCAGTTTTAACAACCTTAAAGTTGTGACCAATGATCTTACGATTGCATTGGGATTGCAGAAGACAGCAACTCTTGATGTAATATTAATCGGAGGAAATGTGCGAAATAGGTTTGAGTGTACCATTGGATCTTTTGGGA
This sequence comes from Anaerostipes faecalis, assembly GCF_018982945.1. Lineage (GTDB taxonomy): Bacteria > Bacillota > Clostridia > Lachnospirales > Lachnospiraceae > Anaerostipes > Anaerostipes faecalis. The sequence continues at coordinate 8,581 of NZ_JABRXE010000012.1, forward strand.
TAGATTTTTTAAAGAGAATTTCTGTGGATAAAGTTTTTATGTCACCCAATTCTTTGTCTATTAGCAAAGGAATGACAAGCCCATATGAAGAGACGGCGGCTATGAAACGTGCCATGATGCAAACTTCAGGAAAACGATATGTTTTATGCGACAGTTCCAAAATCGGAAAAAAGAATTTTTGTAAATTTGCCGATTTGAATGAGTTTACCTGTCTGATTACGGATGACGGAATAAGATCCAAGGATGCTGAAGCAATTAAAAAGCAGGGTCTGGATATTGTTATAGCAGAGGCAGGCTGAATTATATTTTAAGCATTCAGAGTGCCAGGTGATGTTTCTGAAATAGAAAGATAATACTGATTTTATCAGTGTTATCTTTTTTTGTTGTGAAAAAAAAGATAAATAAAATGAAAAACTTGTCAAAATTTTTTTTGCAAAACTTAACACTATGATTGGTGGACTTATAGCAGGAATTGCCGTTATAATAAGCTTACAAGATAAACGTTTATCCTTATGTCACTTTTTTCTTTTTGAAAATTGTAAGAAGAAAATTTAAAAAGTAGAGGAACAAAAGGAGGACTATTATGGCAAATGATTTAAAAGCCAAGGTTCAAAAAATGGGTGGATTCCTTTCAGGAATGGTAATGCCTAACATTGGAGCCCTGATCGCATGGGGTATTATTACAGCTTTATTTATTCCTACAGGATATTTCCCAAATGAAAAAATGAATGAATTGGTAAGCCCAACACTTACATATTTGATTCCAATCTTATTTGGTTACACGGGTGGTTATACTGTATATGGAAGACGTGGTGCTGTAGCTGGATCGATTGCAACAATCGGTGTGGTTATCGGTGCTGATGTAACAATGATGATCGGTGGTATGATCATGGGACCTTTAGGTGCATGGATCATCAAACAGGTTGATAAAGCTTTAGACGGACATGTAAAACCTGGTCTTGAGATGTTAGTAGACAACTTCACCATGGGAATCATCGGAGCAATTTTGATGATTGCCGGATTCGTAGTTGTAACACCAGTTTTCGCAGCAATTACTAATGTATTAGTTGCATGTGTTAATTTTGCAATGGCACATAATATTCTGCCATTTACCCCAATCTTCGTTGTACCTGGACAGGTATTGTTCCTGAACAATGCAATCAATCATGGTATCTTTACACCATTAGCTATTGAACAGGCTGCTCAGACAGGAAAATCTATTTTGTTCTTAGTTGAAGCAAATGGTGGTAACTGGGCAGGACTGGTTCTTGCATTTATGTTCTTTGGCAAAGGAATGGCTAAGAAATCTGCACCTGGTGCAGCTATCATCCATATCATCGGTGGTATCGGGGAAGTATCTTTCCCATATGCATTAATTAAACCAGTTACAATTCTTGGACCAATTTGTGGTTCTATCGCAGCATTATTCTGGTTAACATTTATGGATGGTGGTGCAGTAGCAGCTGTATCTCCTGGATCAATCATCGCATTGATTATTATGTCACCAAAAGGAAAACTGTTTGTTAATATAATGGCATATCTGATTGCCGCGGCGGTATCCTTTGTAATTGTTGCTTTCTTCCTGAAGAGAGATAAATCTACAGATGATGATCAGGAAGTCGGCGGAATTGATATGAGCCAGTTTGTAGAAAGCCATAGTGCACCTGGTGAAGAAAAGAAAGTATCATCTGATGTTGCAAAGCGTAAAGTTGAAAAAGTTGCTTTTGCATGTGATGCAGGTATGGGATCTTCTGCAATGGGAGCTTCTATGCTGAAAACACAGTTAAATAAAATAGGTGTATTTGTTGATGTCAGCCATGTATCAGTACATCAGATTCCAGAAGATATAGATGTGGTCGTAACAAACACTAATCTTCTGGAAGCAGCAAAGAAATCTGCACCAGCAGGAGTTCCGGTAATTGAAATTAAAGAGTTCCTCAATGCAGATGAACATAAAGCAATTGCTCAGGCGATTAAAGAAATGGCAGAGTAATTGAAGATTTTATAAGCCTTAGTAAAGGAGCGGATAGGATTATGATAATGTCAACGCGGACGAAAGAGATAATTCAAATCGTAGTAGCAGAGCATGGATATATTACTATCAAGGATATTGCGGGCAAAATGAACATTTCAGAGCGAACAGTGTATCGGGAAATCCCTGAAATCACAGATGTATTATCTGAATATGATATTACACTGGAAACTGTCAGCAAAAAGGGAATTAAGATTGTTGGTGATGAAGAAAAAGTTCAAAAGCTCTTAAGCAAACTGAATACAGGAGTACATGTACAGATTGTAGATCCAAAGGAAAGAATGTTTTATATTATCATGCAGCTGCTTCATGAAGAAGAATTTATCAAAACGGAAGCATTGGCAATCGATTTGGAAACTTCTTTACCTACAATCCGGAATGATTTGAAAAAAATCGGAAAGTTGGTTCCGGAATATAATTTAGAATTAGTACAGAAAAAAGGTGAAGGGATTTGTCTTAGTGGAAATCAGGTGTCGAAAGATCACTTGCTGGTCAATCTTTTAGTGCAAAACATTGAGATTGCAGTCTTCCTGCGATGGCTGGAAGGGGACTTGGACAAGTCCCATCCTTTTCTGTCAAAATTGTCAGAATATGGATATAAAGATATTTTTCAGAAATGTCATAGATTAATTCAAGATCTGCAAGAACAGTTTAGTCAAAATGAATTATATTTTGAAGATCAGAGTTATCTGGAGTTTATTACACTAACGGCATTGATGATTCGGCGACATGATCATGTAAAGGAACAAGGTGAACTGCGTTTTTTGAGCAAAAAAGCGGAGAAAACAAATCAAAGAATTGCAGATAAAATTGTTCGGATTATTGAATCAGGGTTTGCCATTCAACTTGAGGAACAAGAAGTAGAATATATTTTATGGCTGATAAGTATTTGTATATCTTCACATTCAAATAAAGGAATACTGGAAGTTAACTTTATGCTTAGACCTAAAATACAGGAATTTGTTGAAAAGGTTGAAGATCGTATGGGAATATATCTAAGTCAGGATGAGAAACTGATGGATGGTTTATTGACTCATATGGATAAAGCATTAAAGAGAATCAGAAGTGGTATGTGCATATCTAATCCAATTATCCGTGAAATTGAAAAGGATTATAAACAACTGTTTTCAATTATCAAACAAAGTGTTTATGAAGTGTTCCCGAATGATTTTTTCCCGGATGATGAGATTGGATATCTGGTATTATATTTTGCCGTATCACTGGATAATATTACAAAGAAGACATTTAGGATTCTGGTTGTATGTTCCAGTGGTATGGGTTCATCTAAAATGCTTGCAAGCCGTTTGGAACGAGAAATACCAGAAATATATGTTAGAAAAATTGTATCATTGATAGGTCTTGGAAGCGAAGATTTAAATGATTATGATTTAATATTGTCAACAATACCTTTATATCTGGATTCTGACACATACCTTAAGGTTTCTCCTTTGCTTAATAAGCAAGAACTGGAGCTGGTAAAGGAAAAAATTCGGAGACACAAGCATAAAACATTAAAGAAGATCGAAGAAAGAGAAAAAAATTCCAGAAGATGGGATAGTATGGATGGAATCAATGTATTGACCCAGTTAAATTTATTTACACAATATTCCACTCAGCTTTTAAAAGATTTCAGAATTTTGAGAATTAAAGAAGAAAATATTACCAGAGAAATGGTATCAGATGAGATTATAGATTGGGCAGGAGAAATTGGCATAAGTATTACTAAAAATGAGCTGAAATCTTATCATAAAAACAAACCGGAGATGGAACACTATTTTGTGATTCCCGCAACAGAGGTCGGATATTTTGAATGTTTTATGAATTCCATAACAAAGCTGGCGCTAGCTATTTGTTATTTCGAGGAGCAAGAAGTAATTAACTGTGGTATATCAGAATCTGTTCGTGCTGTAACGATTTTATTATATCCAAAAAAAATGGATATTATTCAAAGAGAGTTTATTGGCTGCATTACAGATTTGATTATTGAAGATGCCAATATTATTGAAATGATCGAAAAAGGGGATCAAGAAGGCATAAAGAGATGTCTGAGTTTTCGCTTTTTGGAATATTTAAAGGATATGGTCTGATTGATTTCTATTTTTAGAATGATTAAAAGAAAAAAATGATAGGTTATTTTATAAAAATATGATATACTTAAAACTATCTATACGATATGAAAGCATGATAATTATACGGATGCTTTTCACATAAGAAGAAAAATAGCAAAGGAAGTGTATCATGGAAGAGATTAGAGATGTAAAAGTTGCCCTGCTAGGTTCAGGAACCGTAGGAACAGGGGTTTATAAACTGATTCAGCGTCAGAAAGAAGAAATGCCTTATAAAATAGGAGCAAATCTTTCTGTTGCTAAAGTTCTGGTACGTGATAAATTTAAGAAAAGAGATGGAATAGATTCTGCCTTACTGACAGATCAGTGGGAAGATATTTTATTAGATGATGAAATTCAGATTGTTGTGGAAGTTATGGGTGGAATTGAACCTGCCCGCACATATATTATGGATGCATTAAAAGCAGGAAAACATGTGGTTACTGCCAACAAGGATTTGATTGCAGCATATGGTAAGGAATTACTGGATCAGGCAGAGGAAAATGGATGTGATTTATTATTTGAAGCATCTGTTGCCGGAGGTATTCCGATTCTCCGACCATTAAAACAGTGTCTGGCTGGAAACTATCTGACAGAAGTCATGGGGATTGTTAATGGGACAACCAACTTTATTTTAACAAAGATGTCTCAGGAAGGAATGGAATTTGACGAAGCACTGGCTCTTGCAACGGAGCTGGGATATGCAGAAGCAGATCCAACAGCAGATATTGAGGGTTATGATGCAGGTCGCAAGGTGGCAATTATGGCATCCATTGCATTTAATTCAAGAGTTACATTTGAAGATGTTCATACAGAGGGAATTACAAATATTACAGCAAAAGATATTCAGTATGCAAAAGAAATGGGATGTGATATTAAACTCCTTGGTGTTGCTAAAAATACTGAAACGGGGATTGAAGTCCGTGTACATCCAATGCTGATTCCTAGCAGCCATCCGCTTGCTACAGTTAATGATGCTTTTAACGCAGTATTTGTCCATGGAGATGCTGTAGATGACGCAATGTTTTATGGCAGAGGTGCTGGAGAACTGCCGACAGCAAGTGCTGTTATGGGAGATATTATTGATGTGGCAAGAAATATCCAGTTCCATTGTAATGGAAGAATTCATTGTACATGCTATAAGAATATTCCAATTAAAAAGATAACAGAAATTGAAAGCAAATACTTTATGAGAATGCTGGTTGAAGATAAACCAGGGGTACTTGCTAAGATCGCAGATACACTTGGAAAAAGTAATGTTAGTATTGCACAGGTTGTTCAGAAAAATAAGATTGGCGGATATGCTGAACTGGTAGTTATTACACATCTGGTTCTAGAGCAGAATTTTGCAGATGCTTTGGTTAATATTCGCAATATGGATACAACAAGAGAAATTTCTACAGTCATTCGAGTATATTAAAAGTAAAAACAAAATGATATCAATACGTTATAGTTGAAGGCAGACAAACTAAAAATGCACAAAACAATCTGAATTGAGTAAAGTAAATAAAAAGACTTACGACACAGAACATCTGGACCGGACATAAGTCCGGGAAGCAGTTCAAGTCGTAAGTCTTTTTTTATAAATTCATAAAATTACATATCTGCTGTTTCCACATGGGAATAAAGCAGTACACCGCCAATGGTAATAGCACCTCCGAGAATCTGTAATATGGCAGGCATTTCACCGAATAAGATTAACGCAAGAATAGATGCCACCACAGGTTCGCATAGTTTAGACGCAGAAACAAAGGCAGGTGAGAAATATTTCAGACACCAGGTAAAGATACTATGTCCCAGCAATGTGGAAAAAATTCCAAGGAGAAGTCCGCAAATTGCGGGATTCATACCATATTCCCAAAATGAAATTTTTTGAAATGCGATGGCAATCAGTAAAGATGTCATACAAAAGAAGTATACAATATAAGTGTATACTGTAGTACTCATTTCTTCTCTCATTTTTCGTCCAATTAGCATATAAACTGCAACAAAAATAGCAGCAGCTAAAGAAATAAAATCTCCATACAATGCATTTCCGGAAGCATGGGAAGAATCAGAAAAAGCAATAAAAATATTTCCTAAAAATGTAATCATAATACTTAAGATCGCGAATCTGGATAGGTGTCCTTTCATAAAAATGGCATAGCCAATGGCTACCCAGATTACCTCAGTACATACAATTGCAGTAGAACTGGCAACAGAAGTATGATATAGCGATTCAAACCAGAAAGTAAAATGCAGTGCCAGAAAAATACCACTCAATGCACTCAGCAGAAAGTTTCTTAATTTACAAGTTTTTAATTCTGTTCGATGTTCCCCATTGGAAAATAGCATTGGTGACAAAAGAATCACGGTGAAAAATAAACGATAGAATGCTGTAACTGTAGATGGTGCTTTCGAATATCGAACAAAGATAGCAGATAAAGAAATACCAAAGATGCCAATTATGATCATAATCATAGGATGTTTTTCTATAAATTTCATTTGTTAAATCCTCATAGCTTATATTTATAACGTGTGTAACGTCATAGTCAATTATAACAGTCAAAATAGCATCAAACAATAAAAACAGGTTTCTTTTGTGAAATTTTAATTATAATAAGTGTGATATGACAAAACAAAGTAAGTAAGAGTAGAAGATAAACTTAAATTTATTGATTGACATATAGATAAAATTCTTCTAATATTATAAAACATATTAAACATATATAATTAGTATGAAATAGAAGCTGATTAGAAAACTAGAGGCTATAATTCTTGAAATAATGGATTGTAGCTTCTTTTTTTTATTTATAAGAGAAGATTAAGGGGGAAAAAATATGCCACCAATTATTGACAAAGAAAAATGTAAAAAATGTGGATTATGTGCGGAAATATATCCTTTAGATGTGTTAAAAGTGGACGAAATTTCCAAGGAGATTTTAGTAAGGTATCTAGAGGAATGCTGGCATTGCAGAGCCTGTGTACTCGACTGTTCATCAAATGCTATTCGTATGAGATATCCACTAACTCATTTTATGTTATATCGAGAACTGAAAAATCAAAAAAAGGGGAATAAAAAGATGAAGTTAAAAAGAAGGGAAAAAATAGAGAAAACAGATATATTAATTGTAGGTGGTGGAATAGGAGGTCTTCAAGCTGCGATTTCTGCAGGTGAAGCTGGTGCGAAAGTTATTGTAGCCGAAAAAACTCATGTGAATCGGTCTGGAAATGGCAGTACAGGAAATGATCATTTTTTATGTTATATTCCCAAAATTCATGGAGATGATATCCGACATGCAATGGAGGATATTAAAGATACAATGGATGGTCCGGCACAAGATGAGGAAATGCTCTACACTTTATTAAAACATTCCGAAGAATTGGTAGAAAAATGGCAATCCTATGGAATTAATATGAAACCGATGGGGAAATATCATTTTGAAGGGCATACGATACCTGGAAGACCGCATTATCATCTGAAATTTGATGGTAGGAAACAAAAAGAGTGTTTAGTTCGAGAAGCTGTTAAGCAGGGAGCAATCATGCATAATCATATAACGATTAGTAATCTGCTGGTAAATAAAGAGGGAAAAGTTATTGGAGCAGTTGGAGCAGATGTCTCAGATGATATTCCAGAGTTGGTGGTGTATCAGGCAAAAGCAGTCATTATTGCAACGGGACCAAACTCCCGAATGTTTCCTGGAACAGTTCCAGCCGCACTTTTTAATATGAATGGATGTCCGGTGTGTACAGGGGGTGCCATTTTGGCATATCGTGCAGGAGCAAGACTGGTTAATTATGATATCATTGGATGTCACGCAGGGCCGAGATACTTTATACGAAGTGGAAAAGCTACCTGGATTGGAATGCTTTCTGATTCTGAGGGGAATTCTGTAGGTCCTTTTGTGAATAAGCCATCCAGAGAATACGGAGATCCTATGTCTGATATTTGGCCGGGAGTTTTTGCAGATAAATTAAAAGATGGTACCGGCCCTGTATACATGAATTGTACAGGATTATCGGAGGAGGCTGAGAGAATGTATGATTGAATTTGGTTCTTATGGAAAAGCATTTGCAGCAGGTGGAATTGATGTGGATACAGAAGCTGCAGCTACGGTGGAAGGTTTGTATGCTGCTGGAACTGTGTGTGGCAATTTAAATGGACATATTACGAGTGCCGCTGTATTTGGAGAAATATCTGGGAAAAAAGCGGCAGATTATATAAAAACAGTAGAAGAAGAAACGGTAGAAAATCATCCATTGATTACGGAAACAGAGGAACTTTATCAATCATTTCTGAAAAGAGAGAATGGAAGTAATTGGAAAGAAGCAAATATTATGTTGCAACAGATTATGATTGACTATATTGGTGGAGAGAAAAGAAGTGGTTCTTTATTGAAAGCTGGAATTAAATATCTTCGTGATCTGAAAGATATGACCTATCGAGAAGTTAGCTGTGAAAATGCGCATGATTTGATGAGGACACTGGAAGTATTAGATATGTTAGATATTTGTGAGATTGGAGCTTTAATGGCAGAAAACCGCAAGGAAACCAGAGGAAAAAATCATTTTCGTCCAGATTATCCATTTACAAATCCATTATTGAACCAATATTTCCAGACAGCGGAACAGGTTAAAGGGAAAGTGAAGCTCGATTTCCGTAAAAATCGAAGATTAAGAAAAGAGGCATAACGAACATGAAAGAATATAATTTAAAAAGTTGGATAATAGAAGTGATAAATTATGCAGCATTTCCTGTTATCATTCTATTTTGCTGGTATCAAGTAACAAAATCCGGGGAAGTTTCATCGTTAATGCTTCCATCGATTGGAAAAGTAAAAGATAGTTTTTGTCTGCAGTTGCAAAATGGTCATCTTTTGTCGGATATCGGTGCTAGTGTTGGCGCAGTAATTAAAGGATATCTTACAGGAACTGGACTAGGACTTTTTTTGGAATTATGATGGGCATTTTTCCAAGAGTAAATAAATTTTTCATTAATATTTGATGCAATCCGTCAGATACCTGGAATTGCATGGTTTCCACTAATTATTCTTTGGTTTGGAATTGGAGATTTATCAAAAATAATTTTAGTGGCGAGAGGAACTTTTTTTCCTGTTTTAGTAAATACAATTGATGGAATTTGTTCTACAAACCCTAAATATGTCGATTTGATAAAATTGTATCAGGTAAAATTGAAAGATATTATTTTTAAAATTTATGTACCATCTGCATTGCCATTTTTATGTGTTGGGCTTCGTCTGGGCGCAGGAATGGCATGGATGTCTGTTGTTGCAGCAGGAGATTCTTAGGATCTGGAAACAAGAAAGAACAACCATGATTATGGTGACACACGATATAGAAGAAGCCATTTACTTAAGTGATCACATTGTAATTCTGGAAGGAAAACCGGCGACAGTAAAAACTATAATTCCGGTAGAGATGGGAAGACCTCGAAACAGGACCAGTTATGATTTTGATCAAATTCGAAAAAAGGTCTATCAGGAATTTTTTGGAACAGAAGAAATTGAAATTGAGTATCAGATTTAGATGATATTTTTTAAATGAATTTAGGAGAGGATTAATTATGAAAAAGAAAATAGGAAAGATTGTTTTTAGGTATGGATATACTGCAACAAATTCTGATGTACTTCCAGGATTAAATGGGATTGCATTAGAACAAGGATATTTTAAGGAAGAACTTTCCAAAGAAAATGCAGAATTTAAAGCTATTCCTTTTGTAAAAGCAGGCCCAGCCATTAATTCTGCTTTAGCAAGCGGCGGACTGGAGGCAGCAGGTCTTGGAGATGTCCCGGCAATTGTTGCAAAGTCTCAAGGATCAGATACAATGGCTATTGATATTCAGCCTTCTGACTATTCTACACATTTGATCATATCAAAAAAATCCGGCTTGAAAAAAGTCGAGGATTTGAAAGGAAAGAAAGTAGCAGTACAAAGTGGATCCTATATGCAGCGAATATTATATCAGATTTTAGAAAAACATGGTCTTTCTGCTGAAGATGTAAAGTTAGTAAATATGTCAGAGGTAGATGCTGCTAATGCAGTTGAAGCAGGAAGTGTCGATGCTACTGCGGTTACGGAAATGAAGGGAATCAAACTGGAGCAAGGGAAGAATGTTGAGCTGTTGTATGATACGGAAGGTGTTACCGAATTGGAAAGAACAAGTGTTACTCTTGTGAGAAGTAAGTTTGCAAAAGAACATCCTAAGGTTGTTGTTGCTTATTTACGTGCATTAATCCGTGCTCAGGAATATGCAAAGAAACATCCGGAAGATTTACGGAAACTGTATATCAAGAGCGGTATTGAAGAAAAAATTGTAGATCTGACCTATCCTAAATTGACAGATTATAACAGCATTGTAGGAACAACCGGAGAAACGAAAAAGGTATTTGAAGGAGTTATCACTTTCTTAAAAGAAAACGGATTAATTAAAAAAGATGTAGATTTAAATCAGTGGTATGATGGAAACTTTTATGAGAAAGCTAAAAAAGAATTGAAATAATTAAGAATATTACAAAAAATTATTTGTCTAGGAAATCATCACGAGGATAAGAAATGAAAAACACCATCCAAGTCAGGTACATAAGATTAGTGTTCTGAGTAGGATGGTGTTTTAAATTGAATAAAGTCAATATTATTTGGTCAGCATTTCCATAATCTGATTGCTTCGTGTGATGAATTTCGTCATTGCTTCTGGTTCTAATGGTTTGTGGCTTAACATTGCCAGATCATAGAGCTGTTCGCAGATGATTTTTGCATTGTCAGCATCTCCATGTTCAAATAGGTATTTAACAAGCTTATTATTTGCATTTAATGTGAGAGATTCCTGAGAACCGCCAAACATATTTGGATCCATTCCCGGCATACCATACATTTTCATCATATCCTGCATACGTCTGCTTTCTTCTGAAAGTGTGATAATGGAAGAAATTTTCTCATCTTTTAATTTTTCCACATGGACATCCAGATTATCTTTTTCAAGGGTTTTACGGAATAAATCAGTTAATGCATTTGTAATATCTTCCAGTTCTTTTTCATCTACATTTTCTTTCAATGCATCTTCTACATCTGCATCAATGCGCTTAAATTTAATATGCTGATTCTGCTGTTCGATTTGTGTAATAAAGGCAGAGTCAATATTATGAGTTAAGATGACAGCATCCATACTCTGTTCTTTGAACATATTGATGTACTGGCTTTGCTGCACTTCATCTGTAATATAATACAGGGTAGTAATATCGTCATCATTTGCCGGTGTCGGTACCAGATCACTTAATGTTACATACTTATGTTCAATGTTTTTAAACAGGATGTAATCTTTGATCTTATCTGAAAATTTCTGATCGCGAATAAAACCGAACTTGATAAATGGACTGATATCGTCCCAGTATTTTTCATAAGATTCACGATCTGTCTTGCACATACCGGTTAATTTATCTGCAACCTTCTTTGTGATGTAATCAGAAATTTTCTTTACAAAGCCATCGTTCTGCAGAGCACTTCTGGATACATTTAATGGAAGATCCGGACAATCAATGACACCTTTTAACAGCATCAGGAATTCAGGAATCACTTCTTTAATATTATCGGCAATAAATACCTGACTGTTGTAAAGTTTAATGGTACCTTCGATAGAATCATATTCTGTATTGATCTGAGGGAAATAAAGGATTCCTTTCAGATTAAATGGATAATCCATGTTTAGATGAATCCAGAATAATGGTTCCTTAAAATCATGGAAGACTTTATGATAAAATTCTTTATATTCCTCGTCTGTACAATCATTTGGGTGTTTCATCCATAATGGATTAGTGTCGCTTAAAGAAACAGGACGTTTGTTGATTTTAACCATTTCTCTTGCTGGAGAAATTTCTACGGTTTCCTTTGTACCGTCTTCATTTTCTTTTTCCTGGGTTTTTGCATCCTCATGGATATGTTCAACAACCACATCATCGTCTTTTAATTCTTCTTCTGGTATGGTTTCATATTCCTGTTTTCCTTCTACAGAAAGGAAAATCTCATTTGGCATAAAGGAACAGTATTTTTCGATAATTTCTCTTGCACGGTATTCGTTAGCGAATTCTGTACTTTCTTCACTTAGGAAAAGAGTAATTTCTGTTCCAACAGTTTCTTTTGTACCGGTTTTCATATCATATTCTGTTCCGCCATCACATTCCCAGTGTACAGGTTCTGCGCCTTCTTTATAGGAAAGAGTGTCAATATGAACTTCGTCTGCAACCATAAAAGCAGAGTAGAAACCAAGTCCAAAATGCCCGATAATCTGGTCCCCCTCTGTTTTATCTTTATATTTTTCTAAAAACTCAGTTGCACCGGAAAAAGCAATCTGTGTAATGTATTCTTCAACTTCATCGGCAGTCATTCCAAGACCGGTATCAATGAATTTTAAAGTTTTCTTTTCTGGATCGAGAATCACATCTACTTTATTTTTGTGACCTTCTGGGAATTTATATTCTCCCATCATGTCAAGTTTTTTTAATTTTGTTATGGCATCACAACCATTAGAAATTATTTCACGAAAGAAAATGTCATGATCAGAATAAAGCCATTTTTTTATAATAGGAAAAATATTTTCACTGTTAATTGAAAGATTACCATGTTTTGCAGCCATGATAGATACCTCCTTGATGATTAATTGTCAATTTGTGTTTCGTGTTCTACATAATATAGGACACTTGTTATAAAAGGTATTGTAGAGCTATTTTAATGGAAAGTCAAGAGAAAATTAGCACTCGATGAAAAAGAGTGCTAACAAAGAGTGACAAAATTAAGTTTCACCATAATTTAACATAAACTTGATGTTGTGTAAATCTGGCATGCCTATAATATAAAGAAATGTTAGGAAAAAAGGAGAAAGATAAGATGTCATTTACAGCGGAATGGGCAGATGCCCAGAATCTGTGGGAGATAAGAGGTTATGGGAAACACGATGCAGTAAATTATGTTAGGACATTTTTAGGACATGACCAGGTTTATGTTCCGATGAAAGAAGTATTGATTTTTGAAACAATTCCGGATGTGTACAGAGCGAATCCTTTTATGAAACAGGCGATGGATGCAATTCATTACAATCATATAGAGATTATTGCCTACGATGATGGAAAAAAGGGTTCTTTACATAAATATCAGGAAATTCTGAAAAATTGTGGATATTCTTATATAGAAAAAATTGCTTTGGCTTCGGAATTTGGACAGAGAAAATGTAATTTTCAATTTTTTAAGAAAATGATTGCTACATACAATCCGAAAGGAAACAAGTATGGAATGATTTCAAATCGTATGAATTTTTTCGCAAAAATTAATCATTTGGACTTTCTTCTATATAAATCACCAGATGTTTATCCATATCGTTACTATTTTGGAAAAAAGCTAAAGAAAACAGAACAAATTTTTACAAACTTTATTAATGAACAGTTATTTAACGGTAGCATAAAAGAGTCAAAAGGATATCACTTTGGATATGCCTTTGAAGGAATTTTATGCTATGGATTTTTGCGCTTTATAAAGAACTGGAAGGAAACAAATCAAATTGGGAATCTGTACTTTACAGAAACTTCCAGTACTCTTTGTCAGGCATATGCAAATCTTTATCCTGATGACGATGTGGAAATTATTTATATTGAACAGCGGACCCAGCGAAATATGGCTTTAACTGAATATTTGCAAAGAAATGTTCAGAAATATGGAATGGTCGTAGATTTTTCCATTCAGGACGATCTAAAAGAATATTTGCAGAATAAAGTTGGAAAAGATGTTAAAGTATGTAATCTTAAAGATTTTTTCGGAAAAAAAGTATCCGAAAAATATTATCAAGATATTCATCGAGCAGTAGAAATGGCAAGAGAATCCAGCTTTTATGTGGAATATTATCGACAGAATCTTCCTGTGTGGAAGGAGGAAAAAGAAGATTTGAAATCCATTCGAAATCGCCAGGAAATACAGCGTGGTATTTTTGATTTTGTCTGGCAGTTTAATACCTACATAAAAGGATATGTAGAGGATACTGCCTATGGAGCATCTTTTGCTTCGTTTATCGGGAGAGTTCTTCATTATGCTTTTGACGAAGTGGAACGTTCGAAACCACACTTAGAACCAGTGCAGGCCATTGTTCAATCCAAAGCAGCCAAAGATACTTATCATATAATCAAAAGATTTTATCAGAAAATGAAAAGGAGTGCATAGATGGTTTTATATATTGGAGCATCTCTATATCACATTTTATGTTTTTCGATACATAAATTATTAAATCATCCCACAGAGAAAGCCGTGTTGATTATCGGGGATAATATCTTTTCCAAAAGTGGAATGAAAGAATTAAAAAGGAATCTGGAGGCATCAGGGCTATTTCATCAGGTAATCGTTTTAAATTTTATCGAAGGTGCTTATGACAATCCTTATAAATTAAATGAAGATTCTCCAGGAGAAAAAGTAGATAGTTATATTCAGTGGAATGAACAGTGGATTGAGAACTGGATGAGAAAAAAGAAGATTGATTTAAGTCACTTTACAGAGTTTAATTCAGCAATTGATCACAGACATATGGGAATGTATTTGTTATCTAAAAAAATTCCATATCAATATTTTGAGGATGGAAATGGATTATTATCTAGAGAATCTGTTCAGCTTGATTTTCATAAAAAAGCTCAATATGCATCTTATGCAGTGACAGTGAGATTACATGCACTGGGAAATAGTCAGTATGTGACCAAAAAATATGCCAATGCCAGTGCACAGCAGCCGGGATTTTATGACGAAAAAATGGAAGATTTTAATGTTATTCAATTATTTCCTAAACTTGCACCAGATTGGAGAGATAAGGTGTTAAAAATGTTTAATGCCAGGAAATTACAGGTGAAAGGAAATAAGCAGCCGGTACTGTATTTAACCAGATATGTAAGATATCTGCAGAATCCTACAATGGATAATCATCATTTTATATCTGCAATGATCCTGGATCTGTTTGCAAAAGAATCCCCTGTTATTATAAAACCTCATCCGAGAGATTTTTCTGGGAGATACCGGGATTTATTTCCTGATGCAGTGGTACTGGATAAACATTTTCCATCAGAATTGCTTCCATTTATATATGATGGAAAGTTTGAAAAGATTATTACTACGGGATCTACTGCCATTGACGCATTGATGGATTATACAGATGAATTAATTAAGTTAGATGTAGGATTTGAAAATAAAATAGATGCAATTTATCAGTATATTGGAGCAGTGCAACTGGTACAGAAAATTTTCCCGGGAATTTCTCCGGAAGAAATAGGGATTATAGGCTGCCTGAGAGAATTCATTGATCCGTTGTGTCAGCAGTTCTTAGGTTTCAGGATTCCAGAGCCGGTTTTAGGAAGGAATTATAAGGTGGTTCTGGCAGATGATGTAACAGAACCACTGCCATCGGCTGATTGTGTTTGTTATCTTAACACAAAACAGGATTACTATTTTGCAGATGTGATGCAAGAATCATTTGATGATATTTTTTATTTAAATATTCAGGTTATGCCGGAAGAAGATCCATGTTATGGAAAGAAAAAAGAAACAGCTGTTTATATAAAGACAGATTGTCTGGAAATAAAAGAAAAGATAGAACATTTTTATCATAAAACAGTTTTTCCGCGAACGGGTATTTCTATGACTATGGGAACAGGAGAGAAAGAAAAACAGGAATATTTGACAATGCTTTCAGAAATATTCTGGATAAAATGCAGGAGAGAAAGAGAAAATCCTGAGATTGTATTTCCGGTTATGTCCGAAATAAAAAGAAAAATTACAAAAGAAGATGTGAAATCTTTACGACAGTTGTTAGCTGTCATGAGAAGAAAGGAAAAGGAAGAAAATGAAGATAACTGCATTTGTACCAATGAAATTAAATAATGAGAGGCTTCCAGGAAAGAATACAAAACCATTTACAAATGGAAAGCCATTGTGCCACTACATATTAAACACACTTTTAAAAGTAAAAGGAATTGACGAAATTTATGTATATTGTTCAGATCCAACAATTCTTTTGTATCTGCCAAAAGGTGTAAAATTTTTAATGAGAGATCCTAAACTGGATGGAAGCCAGGTTAAGATTAATGAAGTTTTAAAGGCATTTGCTAAAGATGTTCCATCAGATATTTATATACTAACTCATGCTACAGCTCCTTTTATCAAACCAGAGACAATAAAAGAAGGAATTGATGCTGTAAAGTCAGAAGAATATGATTCTGCGTTAACTGTAATTAAACAGCAGGATTTCTTTTGGATGGATGGTAAACCATGGAATTACGATACAAAAGAGATTCCAAGAACTCAGGACCTGAAACCGCTTTATCGGGAAACAACAGGGCTTTATATTTATGAAGAACATTTAATAAAAGAAGAAAACCGTCGGATTGGTGAAAAACCAAAACTTTTAGAGGCAGACTGGATGGAGGCAGTGGATATTAACAATCCGGAAGATTTTGTGATTGCGGATGCTATATTTAATCATTGTATCCGGACAGGAGGAAAAAAATATGAATAAAATATCGATTCTTGATTGTACATTAAGAGATGGTGGATATGTAAATGATTTTGATTTTTCAAAAGGAACCATTCAGACAATCATCTCCAAACTTGGAAAAGCACATATGGATATTATTGAATGTGGATTTTTAAGAGATATTATATATGATGAAAATAAATCATTATATAGTGATGTTGAACAGATTACACCGTTGATAAAAACAAAGAAAAAGCATTCCATGTATGTTGCAATGATTGTAACAGGTACTATTTCAGCTTCACAAATTGCACCTAGAACAAAAGATTCTATTGATGGAATTCGAATTACATTCCATAAAAAAGAAATAGACGAAGCATTTACACTGGGATATGCATTGATGGATAAAGGTTATGAAATTTTTATGCAGCCGGTGGGAACAACAACATATACAGATATTGAAATTCTGTCTTTGGTGGAACGAATTAATGAAATGAAGCCGTATGCATTTTATCTGGTAGATACTCTTGGAAAACTATATGCAAAACAGCTGCTGAAATTATTTTATCTGGTGGATGACAATTTAGATGAGGATATTACCATTGGATATCATTCACACAATAATCTTCAGCTTTCATTTTCAAATGCTCAGGCATTGATTCAAAGCTGTGGAAAAAGAAATCTGATTATTGACGCGTCTATACTGGGAATGGGACGTGGAGCAGGTAATCTTTGCAGTGAAATTATAGCTCAGTATATCAATGAAAATATTGAATACCGTTATCATACAGAATTACTCATTGAACTGGTAGATGAATATATTAATCCCATTTCTTATCTTCATCCGTGGGGATATAGTGCAGGATACTTTTTAGCAGCAACTAATAACTGTCATCCTAATTATATTGGTTTTCTTCTAAATAAGCAGACTTTAAATATGAAAAGAATCTATCAGGTGTTAAAGGAAATACCGGAAGAAGAAAGAGCTTTATATAATGAGAAACTGATTGATTCCCTTTATTTGAAATTTCAGGAAAATGAAGTGGATGATAAAGAAGTATTAGAAAAGATTTCAAAGATAATCAAAGGGAAACGAATTGTCGTAGCCGCTCCGGGGAAAAGTCTCATTGATGAGAAAAATAAAATTCAGGAATTTTTAAAAGAAGAAAATTCTGTGATATTTTGCGTAAACAGTATTCCTGAATATATGAATCCGGATATTCTATTTGTCAGCAATCAAAAGAGATATCATCAATTAAAAAAAGAATATAATGTTAAAAATCTGCCATTTCCGGTACTTCTTACATCTAATATAGATGGAGGAAAAGCTATGGATTTTGTAGTAAATTATTCTGACCTGGTTATGGAAGATCCTATGATTTCAGATAATGCATGCCTTATGCTGTTTAATTTATTTATCAAAATAGGTGTTGATGAAATTTTTACTGTGGGATTTGATGGATATCATACCAATGTTGAAAGAAACTATTATGATCAAAGACTGATTAATAGTTCTGATCGTGAAAAGTTAAGTACGATTAATAAACATATTCAAAAATATATGAAGAAGATTGAATCACACATGGAAGTTCATTATGTGACAGACTCTATATATGACAGGAGCAGAAGTGATGTACGATGAAATTAAAAAAATTGCAAAAAAAGTGAAAAGAAAGATTCTTGGAAAAAAATTTCAGGAAAAAAATGAAATATTATCTATAGAAAAATCAGGAAGAAGCCGTTCGACAGTTTTTGCAAGAAAACTGTTGGAATATGATGTGGTTTCTTTTGATATTTTTGATACTTTGATTCTACGTACGTTAAATCGTCCAACAGATATTTTTATGATGGTGGGACAGAAGCTGGGAGTATTAAATTATACAACCATGCGTAAAGATATGGAGCTGATGCTAAGGGATAAGCAGGAAGCTGAGAATGGAAGTCGTGAAGTGACATTTGCCCAGATTTACCAGGCTATGGAGAAATATTGTGGTGTAGATGCCGAACTTGGAATGAAAACGGAATTTGAAACAGAACTGGATTTTTGCATTGCCAATCCATATATGAAAGAAGTTTTTGACTTATTGATCAGTTATGGAAAAAAAGTGATTATAGTGTCAGATATGTATTTTCCAGAGGAAATGATGAAAAGACTGCTGGCTTCCTGTGGATATGAAGGATATGACAGATTATTTGTTTCCTGTGATTATGGCTATAGCAAATGCTCCGGGAAATTATATCAGATCGTGGAGAGGGAATACCTGAAGGGGCAAACAGTTGTTCATGTGGGAGATAATGAAACCGTGGATTTGAATATGGCAAAGGAACAGGGATGGGCAGTACAGTTTTATCCGAGCATTGCTTCCAGAGGTGCAAAGTACAGACCAGGGTTGATGTCTCCATGTATCGGAAGTGCTTATCAGGCTGTGGTAAATATTAAAATGCATTCAGGTGCTTTTGATTCCAAAGAAGAAAAAGAGCTGTCATATCAGTATGGATATACATGTGGTGGAATTTTAATTTTGGGTTATGTCACATGGATTCATGAGCAGGCAGTAAAGGAACATATGGATAAGATTTTATTTATCGCACGTGATGGATGGATTATGAAAAAGGTGTATGATCAGCTATATGATGATATTCCATCAGAGTATGTTTATCTTTCCAGAAATGCTGCATTAAAATTATCTTATGATAAAAATCGCTTTGAGTTACTGAAACAGTTTATTGATCGAAGAATTGAGGCTGAAAATCCGTTTACGGTAAAAGAAATATTACTATCCATGGAATTAGAATGTCTGATTCCATTTCTTTCAGAAATTTCTATGGATGAAAACCATATCATTGATACGAAAGAGGCAGCAGGGATAATAAAGGAATTTGTACTGGATCACTGGAATGAAGTATCAAATGTTTATGAGTCATCATTAGAAGCTTTTAGTGAATATATAAGGCCGATACTTAGTCATTGTCACCATGTGGCAGCAGTGGATACAGGATGGAGAGGAACCTGTCCTATGGCATTGAAATTCCTGATTGAAGAAAAACTCAAGGAAAACTGTAAGGTGACAGGGATGATGATGGGCTCTTGTAAATATAAGCTGAATAATACGATACCATTAATTGCGGATAAATCCATCAGAGTCTATCTCTTTTCACCAGAACACAACGATCACCTGGCAAGATTTCATTATAAGAATAATCTGATTCATAATACTTGTGTAGAATTTATTACATCAGCGCCCCATCCATCGGTTTATAGTTTTGAAAAAGGGGAAAACGGAGGATATAAGATTAAATTTGAACATCCGGAAGTAGAAAATTATAAAATTACAGAAATGATTCATCAGGGAACTATGGATTTTGTAAAAGACTATAAAAAATACTATAAATCTATGAAGATTTTCTGGAAAATTCCAGCACTGGATGCTTACTGGCCTCTTCGATTTGCCATGGAAAAAAGATTTCATACCTTCATCTGCAAGGCTTTTCAAAAGTATGTATATAACAAATATGTAGGTGGCCTGGAGGGAAAAAGAGATATGGGGACCTTTGAGGAAATGTGCCAGGAGGAGGGAGTCTAAATGATTTTATATTATGCTGTCACCAGTTATCATGTGCTTTGCTGTATGCTTCATAAGCTGACCAGACATTGGGAGGAAGATGCAGAATTATTTATTTCAGACACTCATCCGGAATGTGAACGGTTGTTAAAAGCAGTAAAGGAAGGTGGCATTTTTCAAAATGTAAATACCTTTCCGGATAAGGGAAGAATGCTTCCATACAAAAAAGAATATGGAGAAAAAAAGAATTCAGAAAAATTAGATATTCTCGTAAATCGTCTTTGTGAAGAAATTGAAAAAGATTTTCCTTTTCAGAAGGAAGATATTACGGAATACAATATTTGTGGAGATCAGTACTCCTTAGGAATATGGCTGATTAAACATAAAATACCATATCATTTTTTTGAAGAAGGATGCGGGGTTTATACCAGAAAACATCTTTTACTGGAAAATATTCAGCGTTTGAATCCATTTCAGTATGATATGGCAAAGAAATACCAATGTATGGGAGATAATCCGAATATCAGTGAAAAGTATCTGGAATTTTCATCCCAGACAGGAGATTATGATAAAACCAATTGTGTAGATTTTTCCGTTAAGAATATATTAAAGGGATTGGAACATAAAAAGCTTCAAATGGTTCTTAAAACCTTTAAGGTTCCACAAAATGAAATGACAAAGGAAACATCAGTTCTTTTACTGACACAGCAATTTGTAAATATGGGATTTCTGACAGTGACTCAGGAAAAGGAATTGTATGATTCTATGCTGGACTACTTTGCTTTAGAGGGGAAATTATATATAAAACCGCACCCAAGTGACTGGCAGGGGCTGTATGAAAAATGGTATCCGGAAGCAACGGTCTTTCCAAGATTTATGCCTTCAGAATTATTGCCATATAGTGTGAAAGAAAAGTTTTCATCAGGAATTACTGTATCTTCCACATCAATTTTCGGATTAGAACCATTTTTAGAACAAATTATTTGTCTGGATTCTTCCTTGGAAGATCATTATGATAATATTCATTGGTATTACGCTGCAGGGCAGATGTTAAAACAGGAAGTCTGTAATCATGCGCAAATTGTCTATGAAGGGGAATGTTCTGAACTGTTTCATGCAATGACAGGGGAGAATTCTGTAGAAAAAGAGAGAAAAATCGTAGTAACAAATAAGAAGAAATTTTATCCAGAGGCAGATGTGGTGATTTATCTGAATGAAGATGAGAAAAATCAGATTCCAGACTGGATGTTTGAAGGTAAGGGAGAACTCTGGCCTGTAGCAGTTCAAATCAGGGATTTGGAAACCGGATGGATTGCCCGGCACTATTTATATATTTATGGCAGAGATCAGTTACTAATGAAAATGTTGAAAAGGGCAGAGGTGAGAAAACAATTGAAATATTCAGAAAAAGAAATTTTTGTAGACATAGAAGAATATAAATCAAAATGCATTGCCTTACAGGGAATGCTGGAAGCAACCAATCAACGAGTGGAAGCCTTATTAAAGGAAAATAAAAAATTAAAAGAGAATTTGAAAAAGTAATGAAAGGGAGCATGAAGCTCCCTTTAAATTACTGAATCAAACTGTTTGAGATATTCCTTTATAAGGACAGGTCGTTTTAAGATAATAACTTGCTGTTCTACTCCTAACCGGGATATAATTTCAAATTCTCTTGATTGAATGGTATTTTCATCATCGATAAGATATAAAATCATATTTTTATTTTCTTGTAATTGCTGCAGGCAATCATGAAGTTTTTCTTTTGAGGAATCCTGCAGACGATATAAAATATTTTGTTTATGTTTATCAGGTTTTGGAAGTAATTTTACATGTGGATATTTGCCGGAAGACAATTCTAATACAAGATATGGTTTTCCCTGATATATGGTTTCCTGCATTGTTTTTTTTAAGTATTCATATCGGGCGGAAATTCTAGGAAAATATCTGGCATGTTCATAAATTTTAGGATCTGCTTCCTTGTTTATCTGTAGAAGCTGTTTACCAGTACAATAGATTTCATCAAAATTCTGATAGATTTCACATCGCTGGCTAAAATAATATCTTCTTGTTTCAGATAACATATAAAAAGCCTGTTCATCTCTGTGAGATTCATATCTGATATATGACTTTTTCTCTGCCGGAATCTGGCTGAAATAAAGATAATCGGAATTTGTTAATTGTCCATAGTAAAATGCCTGGTCAAAAATTTTATTTCCCCAAAGACGTTTTAAATTTCTTTGATACATTTTCATGTAAGGATGATTTGCATTTACTGTATCAACAGCATGATCTGCATTCAGCAGATAGCGGAACAGATATTCATGCTGAAGATATTCTTCTAGAGTACACGGAACACGTTCTTTAAAATTAAAAAAATCAATAGATGGAGAAATGGAGTTTTTTACGATGGAATCTACCTGGGACATGGACGGAGTGATTAAGGTTAGATCATAATCTTTAGAATTTAAACTATCCAGATAGTTTAATAAATCCATGGCATTTTCCACTGTTGTATTACTGAAATTGCAATAAAATACCCATGATTTCTTATTGGAAGTTATTACTTTGCACTCATTGTTATAAATTTTGTCTGCCTGCAGGTAATGGCGATATAAATAAGAATCATCATTCTTCGTTCCCAAATAGTAGAAAAATTGTTCCGGACGTTTATAAAAATTCTGTGTAAAATAACTGTCACTAACCAGATATTTAGCAATTGCCAGCCAGTAATAATATTCTTCGGTTCCACGAATGACCAGATGAACCCGGTCTCTCCATTTAGAATTCTCCAACTGTTGCTGTATGTTCGGGAGCAGTTGTTTTTTTATTCCGACGATTTGTATTTTATTTGTGTTTTTCAGGTTTTCTATAAAAACATTTTGAATTTGACCTTTCAGCAATTCCCCCTGCATGGAATCATAAAAAATATAAGAATCTTTTACTGGTTCCTGCAAACAGGAACCATATCAGAAGGTTTTTTTCATTTTTCTTTTTATTTGATTTATCTGGGGCTGTTTTTCTTTCCTGAAATTTTCATAGGAAATTGCTCGTTTTTTTATTGTTTCCATTTTGATTCCTTTACTATTTTAATAATGCTTCAAATTCCAGATATGCAGATTGATTATATTCTTTGGGTGAAAAATTGTAATTGCAGACAGTACCCTGACACATTTTTTTCATACCTTGAAAAATACTATCTGGGTCCTTTTGTACAATTAGCTGCCCGTTGGGAATGCAGATATCTTTTCTTGTTG
The DNA here is from genome assembly GCF_018982945.1 of Anaerostipes faecalis. Lineage (GTDB taxonomy): Bacteria > Bacillota > Clostridia > Lachnospirales > Lachnospiraceae > Anaerostipes > Anaerostipes faecalis. The sequence goes on from NZ_JABRXE010000012.1 coordinate 32,025, forward strand.
TAAAATCTGATATAATAACCGGAATTTTAAGTACCCGGACTTCAAGCACAGACATAGGCTGTCCTTCATAATTGGATGTCAGTATAAAGCAATCTGCTTTTTGGATGAGAGCAAAAGGATTTCTGATATTTCCAGTTAAAAAAACCTGATTTTCTAAATGTAATTTTCGAATTTCATTTTGAAGATTTTCTTTTAGCGGTCCATCTCCCAGAATAAATAGGATTGTCTTCGGATACTCTTTCTGCAGCCGATGGAAAGCTAAAATCAAATTATGATGATTTTTTTCCGGAGATAATCTACCCATTGTAATAAAAACTTTATGATCTTTTTCCGGCAAAGGAAGTAGCTGCATTTCTATTTGATTGTCGTTTTCATTCTGCTGTTCTTGTAAAATGTAATAGTCTTTTTGTCCAATTTCTAAAAAAGGATTTTTTTCTATGGCATTGTAAATTCTATTTATTGAAAATGTGTTACGGGCATAAGTGAATTTCTTTCTGGTCCAGATATTTGATAAAGTTTTTTTGTTTAATTCCATAACTGATTGACTGCAGGATACAATCTTATCGTAGAAGGGATAGGTGGAAAATACAACGTTTAAAATCTGTTCCAGGGATTGGTTTCCATGAACTGCACGTTTTCTTTCACTTCCCAGATCATTATGCTGCCAGATCATTTTCCGCTTTGCACCAGATGCCAGAAACAGCATTCCATAATGAGGACTGTATCCGGTAAATTCAATAACACAATCAAATTTTGTCCATCCGAACATTCTTTGAAATTCCCGCCTGAAAAGAGATTTCGGGTAATTTTTTACTGCGTCAAAGGAAGATAGACCTTTTTCAATGATAGTATCATAGATACTCATTTCTTCTTTTGTTCCATTGATTTTTCCAATCTGAGTGAGGACACGAGCTCTGGAATCTACAGACTCAATCATATCACCATTGGTATTTTTTGCATTCAGCACTGCAAGAACAGACACATCATATTTTTCATAATTCATTTGTTCAAGCAAACTTAATAAGGATTGGGTTACTCCGTTGCCACGCAGATCACTTCCATAAATCAGAATTTTCTTTTTTTTGTTTTTCAAAGAAATGAGAGAATTTCTATGTCTGCCATCTAAAACAATTTCCAAGACTTTTTCTCCAGAATGTTTGTTCTGCCATGGGTTTGTCCATTGTTTTTGTTTTTGATAAACAGTTTGATATACGGGATGTTTCCACTGTTCTTCTAAAATGCATTGAGTAAGTTTGTCTGCAGATTTGAATGTGGGACCTGGCATTTCCACGGCTGAGTGATATGATTCCATATCTTTTTTATACTGGTCTCCATCTGGAATATAGAAAAGAACTGGTTTTTCTGTTTCCAAAAAGTCATAATAAATGCTTGAATAATCTGAAATTAAGATATCAGTTATAGCGAGCATCTCATTGATGTCGATTTCGGCAGGAATTATTTTCTTTGAGCCTAATTTGTTTTTCTTTAAATATTCATACAAAATCTGATGGGGCTTCATTAAAACCTGATATTGTTCTGTATTCAGTTGTTGTTCTAAGATTTCCAAAAGTTTTAAATATTCTTCTATATGATGAATATCAGGACATTGGTTTTCTCTTTCCCGACAGGTTGGGACATATAAAATTAAATTTTTATGTTCCTCCAGTTTTATTCCATAATTATGGAGTTTTTGAATCATTGTCTCTTTCTTTGTACTGAATAATAAATCAGTTCGTGGCTGATTTACCGGAATTAATTTGCCGGGATATATACCTTCTAATTTAAATGTCTTTCTGAAAATGGATGTCATAAAATCGTTAGGAGTAATAATATAATCTGCTGCAAGAAAGTTTCGAATGGTGTTTCTGGTATCAACGTTTCCGTTTTCCATGTCAAAACCAATCTTTCTCCATGGGATTCCATGCCAGCAATTTATATAGATTTGTTTTTTTCTTGGTGTGAAATAGGGTGGGAATGATACATTGTTGATTAGATAGCCGGCAGTTGCAAGGTGTTTTACATAGTCTTCACTTTGATATCTTACAAAATGCACGTTGTTCATAGATTGATATTCTCTTATGAAGGAGTCATTAGCTTCGAAATCCTCTATTACCCAGAAATGCTGATATTTCCTGAAATCCTGTCGTTTTATAAATGCTTTAAATAATCCATATGGATTACAAACAAGACCACGACCTCCATAAGCTTCATATAGTACATGATTTTTTTGAAGCTTGTGATCTTTATAATATTCTATATAATTTAATTTAATTTCTTCTGTGATTATATTAGACATATGTTTCTGTCTCCATATATTGATTGGTCCATCCATATGTATATGTTACGTGAAAAAAGTAAAAAAAACAAAGAAAATATTTGTTAATGTTATGTAAGAAAAATGAAAAATGAGATTTTTATGTATTGCTAATTATGTAAATAGTATAAACCAATATTATTTTTCTCTTTACATATGGAATTGAATAGGGATATAATAGTAGAAGTACGGGGCGTGGCTCAGCTTGGTAGAGCGCGTGGTTCGGGACTACGAGGTCGCAGGTTCAAATCCTGTCGCCCCGATTATGAAACATCGGCAGGAGCTGTCGGTGTTTTTATTTTACTAGGGAAGCAGTTAAAACTGTTGTATATGGATACTGTTGATAGCAAAGGAAAACAATATGAATAAGATTAATTATCAGAAAGAACTGGATAAGGTTTTAAATAATTTGGCAGATGAACGACCAGGCCTCCTGTTACACAGCTGTTGTGCTCCATGCAGCAGTTATGTACTGGAGTATCTGGAAAAATATTTTCAGATTACAGTGTTTTATTATAATCCTAATATTGACTCCAGAGAAGAATACGAAAAGAGAGTGGCAGAACAGCAGCGGCTGATTAAGGAAATGGGATTTAAAGATATTTCAGTAATAGATGGAGGATATGATCCGGAAGTATTTTATCAGACTGTAAAAGGATATGAAAAAGAACCAGAAGGAGGTGCCAGATGCTATCTGTGTTATCGCCTGAGACTTGAAGAAACAGCAAGGCTGGCGGCACAGAAGAAATTTGATTACTTTACTACAACACTTACTATCAGTCCGTTAAAAAATGCTCAGTGGTTGAATGAACTGGGACAGAAAGCAGAAGAAAAATATGGTATTAGATTTCTGCCATCGGATTTTAAAAAGAAAGGCGGATATCAAAGATCGATTACATTATCTAAAGAATATTCTCTTTATCGACAGAATTTCTGTGGATGTGTTTTTTCTAAAAATGTAAATGAAATGCATGATCTATAATATTGAATATAACAGCAATATTATGGGAAAAGTAGTAAATAGTATCTGGAAATAATTTGATAAAAAAAAGGTCTTGCATAATTTGTTGAATTATGATAAAATTTTTACAATTTATGAGGAAATATTTCTAAAATAATAGAAGAGAAGGTATTGGAATGCACATGTCCAGTACCTGGGTTCGTGATTTTTATTTTAGGAATATTTCTTTTTTTTATTTTATATGACAAAATCTTTTGGATTTCATATATAATAAAAGTACTCCATGCAGGATGCGTAAAATATTCAAGCAGGGGCTTAAAGGTCAAATAGAAAAAACAGGAGGAAATTTTCATGAACGCATTTTTAATTTTAGAAGACGGACATGTATTCAAAGGGAAAAGCTTTGGGGCACAATGTGAAGTCATATGTGAGGTCGTTTTTAATACTTCTATGACAGGGTATTTGGAAGTATTGACAGATCCGTCTTATCAGGGACAGGGGGTTGTAATGACTTACCCTTTGATTGGTAATTATGGTGTTTGTCTGGAAGATGTAGAATCAGAGCATCCTTGGCATTCCGCCTTTATCGTTAGAGAAATTTCAAGAACTTCCAGTAATTTCCGAAGAGAAGAAGATCTGGAAGATTACCTTATTAAAAATGGTATTCCGGGAATATGTGGTGTAGATACCAGAGCCATTACAAAGATTTTAAGAGAACATGGCTGTATGGGTGGTATGATTACTACCAATCCTGATTATAATCTGGATGAAATACTTCCAAAACTGAAAGCATATAGAGTAACAGATGCTGTAAAAACCGTAACAAGACAGGAAAAAGAACATTTTCCAGGAGAAGGACATAAGGTTGCATTACTGGATCTTGGAACAAAAACCAACATCATCAATTCCTTAACAAAAAGAGGATGTGATGTAACTGTTTATCCTGCTTTTACTACAGCAGAAGAAATCCTGGCAGATCATCCTGACGGAATCATGCTTTCAAACGGACCAGGGGATCCAAAGGAATGTGTAACAGTAATCGAAGAATTGAAAAAATTATATGAAAGTGATGTTCCTATTTTTGCAATTTGTCTGGGACATCAGCTGATGGCACTTGCAACAGGTGCAGATACAACAAAAATGCGTTGGGGACATCGTGGAGGAAATCATCCGGTAAAAGACCTGTCAACCGGAAGAGTTTATATTTCTTCACAGAATCATGGATATGTAATTGAAGAAGATACTATTGCAGAGGATGTAGCAGAAATTTCCTTTGTTAATGTAAATGATAAATCCGTAGAGGGATTAAGATATAAAAATAAAAATATCCGTACGGTACAGTTTCATCCTGAAGCTTGTCCAGGCCCTCAGGATACAGCATATTTATTTGATGAATTTATGGATATGATGAAAGGAGCTCAAAATGCCTAAAAGAGAAGATATAAAAAAAGTACTTGTCATTGGATCAGGTCCAATTGTCATCGGGCAGGCGGCAGAATTTGATTATGCAGGAACACAGGCATGCCGTGCCCTTCAGGAAGAGGGAATTGAAGTTGTTCTTGTAAACTCCAATCCTGCCACAATTATGACAGATAAAGATATCGCAGATAAAGTTTATATTGAACCATTAACAGCTCCTGTTATTGAAAAAATTATTGAGAAAGAAAAACCAGACAGTATCCTTCCAACTCTTGGTGGTCAGGCAGCATTGAATCTTGCCATGGAACTGGTGGAAAGTGGATATCTGGAAAAAAGTGGTGTAAAACTGATCGGTACATCTCCAATGACCATTAAAAAAGCGGAAGACCGTCAGGAATTCCAGAATACAATGGAAAAAATAGGGGAACCAATTGCAGCAGGTAAAGTTGTTACAACCATTGAGGATGGTGTGGAATTTGCAAAAGAAATCGGGTATCCGGCAGTACTTCGTCCGGCATATACTCTTGGAGGAAGTGGTGGAGGAATCGCCCACAATCAGGAAGAACTGGAAACAATTCTGGAAAACGGACTTCGATTAAGCCGTGTTGGAGAAGTTCTGGTAGAGCGTTACATTGGTGGATGGAAAGAAATCGAATATGAAGTAATGCGTGATGAAAATGGAACATGTATTACAATCTGTAATATGGAAAATATCGACCCTGTAGGAGTTCATACAGGAGATAGTATCGTTGTTGCACCTTCACAGACTTTAGGAGATAAAGAATATCAGATGCTGCGTACATCAGCATTAAATATAATAACTGAGCTGGATGTACATGGTGGATGTAACGTTCAGTATGCATTAAATCCTGACAGTTTTGAATATTGTGTTATTGAGGTAAATCCTCGTGTCAGCCGTTCTTCAGCACTGGCATCAAAAGCAACAGGATATCCAATCGCAAAAGTTACAGCAAAGATTGCCATTGGATATACACTGGATGAAATAGAAAATGCAGTTACAAAGAAAACATTTGCAAGTTTTGAACCAATGCTTGACTACTGTGTTGTTAAAATGCCAAGATTGCCATTTGACAAATTTATTCATGCAAAACGTACGTTAACAACCCAGATGAAAGCTACCGGAGAAGTAATGAGTATCGGTACCAGCTTTGAAGGGGCTTTAATGAAAGCAATCCGTTCTCTGGAACAGCATGTGGACAGTCTGATTTTTGGAAATTATGACCAGCTGACAGATGATGAATTGATGAAAGAGCTGGAAAAAATTGATGATCTGAGAATTTATGTTATTGCAGAAGCTATCCGCCGTGGTGTGGATTATGATACTATTTTCAATATTACCAAAATCGATCGCTGGTTCCTTGATAAGATTGCAATTCTGGTTGAAATGGAAAAGAAACTGTCTGAAGCAGAAAATCTTGATTATGATCTTCTGATGGAGGCTAAGCGTCTGGAATTCCCGGATAAAGTTATTGGACAGTTAACTGGAAAAACAGAAAAAGATATCAAAAATCTGAGAAACGAACTTGGAATCCATGCTGCTTACAAGATGGTAGATACCTGTGCAGCAGAGTTTGATGCAGCGACTCCATATTATTATTCATGCTTTGGAAGTGAAAATGAAGTGGAGGAAACATCTGGTAAGAAAAAAGTTATGGTACTGGGTTCAGGTCCGATTAGAATCGGACAGGGAATCGAGTTTGATTACTGTTCTGTACACAGTGTCTGGGCATTAAGCAAAGAAGGATACGAAACAATTATTGTAAACAATAATCCGGAAACTGTTTCAACAGACTTTGATGTGGCAGATAAATTGTATTTTGAACCATTAACAGCAGAGGATGTGGAAAGTATTGTTGATTTGGAAAAACCAGATGGTGCAGTTGTACAGTTTGGAGGACAGACAGCAATTAAACTGACAGAAGCATTGATGAAGATGGGAGTTCCAATTCTTGGAACCAGTGCAGAAAATGTAGATGCAGCAGAAGACAGAGAGCTGTTTGATGAGATTCTGGAAGAATGCTGTATTCCAAGACCGAAAGGAACAACAGTATTTACATGTGAAGAAGCAATTGAAGTAGCGCATAAACTGGGATATCCGGTATTAGTCCGTCCATCTTATGTACTTGGAGGACAGGGAATGCAGATTGCAGTTTCTGACGAAGATATTGAGGCATTTATGGAGATTATCAATCGATATGAACAGGAACATCCGATTCTGATCGATAAATATCTGGTTGGTAAAGAAGTGGAAGTTGATGCTGTATGTGATGGGACAGATATTCTGATTCCTGGAATCATGGAACATGTGGAGCGTGCAGGAATTCATTCCGGAGATAGTATTTCTGTATATCCATCTTTAAGTTTAAGTGATAAGATTAAACGTGTCATTGCAGAATATACAAGGAAGCTGGCAAAATCTCTACATGTTATCGGACTGATTAATATTCAGTTTATTGTAGCTGATGGAGAAGTTTATGTCATTGAGGTAAATCCTCGTTCCAGCCGTACAGTGCCATATATCAGTAAAGTAACAGGTATTCCAATCGTCGCTTTGGCTGCCAAGGTAATTACAGGTGCTAAAATCAAAGATCTGGGATATGAACCTGGACTTCAGCCGGAATCTGAATATTATGCAGTTAAAAAACCGGTATTCTCATTTGAAAAATTAAGAGGGGCAGAAGTCAGTCTTGGACCGGAAATGAAATCTACAGGTGAGTGCCTTGGAATTTCAAAGAATTATCATGAAGCATTATATAAAGCATTCCTGGGAGCAGGAGTAAATCTTCCAAAATATAAGAAAATGATTCTTACAGTAAAAGATTCTGACAAGATTGACGCAGTAGACATTGGAAGAAGATTTATATCATTAGGTTATGAAATTTACTCTACAAAAAGCACATGCAGAGTGTTAAATGAAGCAGGGGTAGTTGCAAAACCAATAAATAAGTTGGAAGAACCATCTCCGAACTTGCTAGACTTGATTTTAGATGATAAAATTGACTTAGTCATCGATACACCTTCTCAGGGTGTCGGTCGAAGCAAGGATGGATTCCTGATTCGCCGTTATGCGATTGAGACAGGAGTTACCTGTCTGACCAGTCTGGATACGGCAGATGCTCTACTGACTAGTTTGGAGACAGGCAATCGAGATCAATTGACTGTTGTTGACATAGCGAATATTTAATGAGATGAAAGAGGAGTGATGTTATGGGTCGATATACTAAACAGGATATCATTGACTTGGTTAGAGAGAATGATGTTCAGTTTATCAGATTGCAATTTTCTGATTTGTTTGGAACAATGAAAAATGTTGCAATTACTGCACGCCAGCTGGAAAAGGCTTTGGATAATAAATGTACATTTGATGGTTCTTCGGTTGATGGTTTTGTAAGAATCGAGGAATCTGATATGTATCTTTATCCGGATCTGGATAGCTTTGTAATTTTTCCTTGGAATGCAGGAGGAAATCGCGTTGCCCGATTAATCTGTGATGTTTATGGACCAAATGGTCTGCCTTTTGCAGGAGATCCCAGACATATTTTAAAGAAGGTCATCAGAGAATGTAAAAGTATGGGATATAAGTTTAATGTAGGACCGGAATGTGAGTTTTTCTTATTCCATACGGATGAAGAAGGTCGTCCAACAACGCTGACCCATGAAAAAGCCGGATATTTTGACGTGGCCCCATTGGATTTAGGTGAAAGTGCACGAAGAGATATGATTTTAAATCTCGAAGATATGGGATTTGAAATCGAGGCATCTCATCATGAGGTTGCACCAGCACAGCATGAAATTGATTTTAAATATGATAATGCGTTAAGAACGGCAGATAACATTCTTACATTTAAATTTGTTGTAAAATATATTGCAAAGAGACATGGACTGTATGCAAGCTTTATGCCAAAACCGATTACCGGAGTAGATGGTTCAGGAATGCATCTTAATATGTCTTTGTGGAAAGATGGCAAGAATATTTTCTCAGATTCAAAGAATACCATTGGAATCAGTGATGAGGCATTTCATTTTATTGCGGGGGTAATGGCTCATGCAAGAGAAATGTCACTGATTACCAATCCATTGGTTAATTCTTATAAACGAATCGTACCGGGATATGAAGCACCAGTTGATGTTTCATGGTCACCATCCAACAGAAGTCCGTTGATTCGTGTTCCTGCTGCCAGAGGAATCGGTACCAGAATTGAATTCAGAAGCCCTGATTCTGCAGCAAATCCATATCTTGCACTGGCAGTCAGCCTGGCGGCCGGTCTTGATGGAATTCGAAGAAAACTGACTCCTGGAAAAGGATCTTCAGGAAATCAGTATGAAATGAATGAAGGTGATAAGGAGAAAGCAGGAATTATGGTGTTGCCAAGAGATATGAAAGAATCGCTGGAAATCTTTAAACAAAGCGATTATATGAAGGAGGTCCTTGGAGAACATATTTTTAATAAATATATAGAGGCAAAAACAGCAGAATGGGAATCTTACCAGAAAGTTGTATCACAATGGGAAATAGATGAGTATTTATATAAGATTTAGTTCCTTAAAGTGTTGGATGCAAGGAGGTGAGAGGCTTGGTTAACGTCATCGTTCTGTTTCCAAAACAGGAATTTGCCAGAAATATAAGAAATTTGCTGGTACGTAGCGGCTTTGAAGTTATTGGTGTTTGCGTTACAGGTTCGCAGGTCATTCAGCGTATGGAAGGATTGGATGACGGTTTGGTTGTATGTGGATATAAGTATACAGATATGATGTACAGTGAACTAAGAGAATATCTGCCAAAAGATATACATATGCTGCTACTTGCCTCTCAGGCATATCTAGAAGATTGTGTGTCGGATAATGTTTCATGTCTTCCAATGCCGTTAAAGGCACATGATCTTGTAAATGAAGTGAGAAATATCGTAAGTGATATTTCAAATATACAGAAGAAAAAAAAGCGCAGACCAAAGCAACGGACAAGAGAAGAACTGGAATTATTAGATGAAGTAAAAGAACTGCTGATGGAAAATAACCGAATTACAGAAGAGGAAGCCCACTGTTATATTCAACAGAGAAGTATGAACAGTGGTGTGGGATTAATTGAAATGGCAAAAATGATTAAAGAATCATTTACGTATCAAAATTAGGAGGAGACTATGTTTAAGATTAATGACAACTATTTGAAACTGCCTGGAAGCTATTTATTTTCAACAATTGCAAAAAAGGTAAATGCATATTCAGAAGCTAATCCGGATAAAGATATTATCCGCCTTGGAATTGGAGATGTTACACAGCCTTTAGCACCATCTATCATTGATGCACTTCACGGTGCGGTGGATGAGATGGCACATGCTGAAACATTTCATGGATATGCTCCAGACCTGGGATATGAATTCCTTCGCAATGCTATTGCGAAAAATGATTATGCTGATCGAGGAGCAGATATTGCTGCAGACGAAATTTTTGTAAGTGATGGAGCAAAATGTGATTCAGGAAATATCCAGGAAATTTTTGCACAGGATAATAAAATTGCTGTATGTGATCCGGTTTACCCAGTGTATGTAGATACAAATGTTATGGCTGGAAGAACCGGTACATATGATCCTAAGGCTGAAACCTGGAGTGATGTGATCTACATGCCATGTACAGCAGACAATAACTTTGCTCCAGATTTTCCAGATGAAGTACCGGACATTATTTATCTGTGCTTCCCAAATAATCCGACTGGAGCAACTATTACAAAAGATCAGCTTCAGGGATGGGTTGATTATGCAAATAAAAACGGAGCTGTTATTATTTATGATGCAGCATATGAAGCATATATTTCTGAAGATAATGTTGCTCATACAATTTATGAATGTGAAGGTGCTAGAACCTGCGCTATCGAATTAAAGAGTTTTTCTAAAAATGCAGGATTTACAGGGGTTCGTCTTGGATATACTGTAATTCCAAAAGATCTGAAATGTGGTGATGTCCAGTTGCATGCATTATGGGCAAGAAGACATGGAACCAAATATAACGGAGCTCCATATATTGTACAGAAAGCAGGAGAAGCTGTATATTCTGAGGCTGGAAAAGCTCAGTTGAAAGAACAGGTTGGATATTATATGAACAATGCAAAAGTAATCTATGAAGGATTAAAAAATGCAGGGTACACAGTATCAGGAGGGGTGAATGCTCCATATATCTGGCTGAAGACACCAGATCAGATGAGTTCATGGGAGTTCTTTGATTATCTTCTTACAAATGCAAATGTAGTAGGAACACCTGGATCAGGATTTGGACCAAGTGGAGAAGGATATTTTAGACTAACAGCTTTCGGAAGCTACGAAAATACAGTAGCTGCTATGGAACGTATCAAGAATCTGTAGATAGTTTTAACATGAAATAATAAAGCGGACTTTGTCCGCTTTATCTTTTCTTTAAATAAAAGGTATGGTAAAATATCTAAACAGGATATAGAAAAAAGATAGAAAAAAGGAGAAAATGTCGATGAAAATGTTATCACTGGAGCAGGAATTAAAGGGAAATGCTTACCCTGGACGTGGAATTGTTATTGGTAAGACTGAAGATGGAACCAAGGCAGCAACTGCATACTTTATTATGGGACGTAGTGAAAACAGTAGAAACCGAGTATTTGTAGAAGAAGGAGAAGGTATACGTACACAGGCATTTGATGAATCAAAATTAACAGATCCAAGCCTGATTATTTATGCACCTGTAAGAGTTATTGGAAATAAGACCATTGTAACTAATGGAGACCAGACAGATACAGTTTATGATGGAATGGAGCAGGGGCTCACATTTGAACAGTCTTTAAGAAGTCGTGAATTTGAACCAGATGGACCTAATTATACACCAAGAATTTCAGGAATCATGCAGGTGGAAGATGGAACTTATCATTATGCAATGTCCATTTTAAAGAGTAATAATGGTAATCCGGACAGCTGCAACCGCTATACATTTACTTATGAAAATCCAGTGGCAGGAGAGGGACATTTTATCCACACATATATGCATGATGGTAATCCTCTTCCAAGTTTTGAAGGAGAACCAAAGCTGGTAGGAATCCCAAATGATATTGATGCTTTTACTGAAAATGTATGGGAAAGCCTTAATGAAGAAAATAAAGTATCTTTGTTTGTAAGATTTATTGATATTGCAACAGGTGAATATGAAACAAGAATCATTAATAAGAACAAATAAGAATGTAAAAGCAGAGATAAAAGGAGAAGAAAATGAAAGAATTAGAATTAAAGTATGGATGTAATCCAAACCAGAAACCTTCCAGAATTTATATGGCAGACGGAAGTGATCTTCCAATAGAAGTGGTAAATGGAAGACCGGGCTATATTAATTTCCTGGATGCGTTTAATGGATGGCAGCTTGTCAGTGAACTGAAACAGGCCACAGGACTTCCAGCGGCAACTTCTTTTAAACATGTTTCTCCGGCAGGAGCTTCTGTGGGACTTCCTATGTCAGAAACATTAAGAAAGATTTACTGGGTTGATGACCTGGGAGAATTATCTCCTCTGGCATGTGCATACGCAAGAGCAAGAGGTGCTGACAGAATGTCATCTTTTGGAGACTTCATTGCTTTATCTGATGTTTGTGATGCAGATACAGCCCGACTGATCAAAAGAGAAGTTTCAGATGGTGTCATTGCTCCCGGATATACAGATGAAGCGATTGAACTGTTAATGCAGAAAAAGAACGGTAATTACAATATTATCAAAATCGATCCTGAATACAGACCAGCTCCATTGGAACATAAACAGGTATTTGGAGTTACTTTTGAACAGGGAAGACAGGAACTTCCAATTGATGATGAATTATTATCTAATATCGTAACAGAAAATAAAGATCTTCCGGAACAGGCATTGATTGATCTGAAGATTTCTCTGATCACATTAAAATATACCCAGTCTAATTCTGTATGCTTCGTAAAAGATGGACAGGCTATCGGAATTGGTGCAGGACAGCAGTCTCGCGTTCACTGTACTCGTCTGGCAGGACAAAAAGCAGATAATTGGTGGTTAAGACAGTGTCCAAAAGTAATGGAACTTCCATTCCTTGACAATATCCGTCGTGCAGACAGAGATAATGCCATTGATCTGTATATCGGAGATGAATACATGGATGTTCTGGCAGATGGTGCATGGCAGAGAACATTTAAGGAAAAACCGGAAGTGTTCACAAAAGAAGAAAAAAGAGCATGGCTTGATAAACTGACAGATGTAACCCTTGGTTCCGATGCATTTTTCCCATTCTTTGACAATATTGAAAGAGCTCAGAAGAGCGGGGTCAAATATATTGCACAGCCGGGAGGATCTGTAAGAGATGATGCAGTTATTGATTGCTGCAACAAATATAATATGGTAATGGCATTTACAGGTATTCGTTTATTCCATCACTAAAATAAAAACGCTCAGAAAAACTATACTATATGAAAAGGATATTTAAGTAAAACTTAGATATCCTTTTTTAGTTGACATAATTTTAAAAAGAAGTTAACATATTGTTATAACAATATGGAATTATATCAGATGAGGGATGACTCCCGCCTCTGTAGGCGGTGAGCAACAATTATGTATCAGTGGCGGGTTTCAATCCCCCATCTGATATACGCTCCGCGAGGATGCGCAGGAATTCGGATTGGAAGTATGTCTGCTATGCAGACCCGAATTCCGCGCCAAGACTCGCGAGCGAGTCTTGAAAAAAGAAGAAAGTATCAAGGAGAATCAAATTTATTGTGAAAAAACTAGATATGTCGAGAGGTGCTGTTCCGCTGTATTTGCAGATCAGTGCTATTTTAAAAGAAAAAATAATAAAAAAAGAATATGAATATGGTGATTATATTCCAAGTGAGACTGAACTTCAGAAAATATTTGATGTCAGCCGAATCACTGCAAGACAGGCGATTCAGGAATTAGAAAAAGATGGTATGGTACAGCGGGCCAGAGGGAAGGGAACAATGGTCACATACCAGAAACAGATTGAAGAATATTTAACATCAATTCGGAGTTTTACCAATGAAATGCTGGAGAAAAATATGCAGCCTGGTACAAAATCTGCACATATATCCATTGAGAAGGCGGATCAGCATTTGGCAGAGATTTTTCAAGTGGAAGAAGGAGTTCCGGTTTATCGTCTAGAACGTATTCGTACAGGAGATGGAATTCCGATTGTTGATTTTCATACATATTTATCATTAAAGCTAAATCTTCCGTTGAATGATGATTTTTATATGGGAAGTCTTTATGAAATTTTAGAAGGTAAAGGATGTGAGCCGGTCCGTGTCACAGAAAAATTTGACTGTATGATACCAAATGAAGATATTCGCAGGAAGCTGAATATTGAAATAGGACAGCCGGTGCTTCGTAGGATTCGAATTGCACATGATATAAATAGTGAAGTTGTAGAATATACAATAGGGTATTATCGAGGAGATCGATATGCATATTATATAGAACTTAAAAAATAGTGTTGACAAAAGGTTTTTCATAGTTTATATAAATGTTATAACAACTTAAAAGAGCACTAAAAAATGTGCTCTTTTAAAATAAGATATATTGTTACAACATTCGAACAATATAAAATTTCAGGAAGAAAAAACATTTATCATACAGCAGAGAAAATAGGAGGAGTTATGAAGTATTATCCAGGAATAGAAATTTCAGCAAAGGCTAATCCTCTGGATTTTGTATATGGAGAGAATGTATTCGGTCCGGTTCCGGAAATTCGGACATTAGAAGATATTCGTAAATCATTGGAAAATCCAGATTGTGATGGTCCGGAAGAATTATATTGTATTTCCATGGATGTGGGCATGGAAAAAGACCGAGAGGAAATTGAAAAAAGAAATCTGCTGTTTGGAGTTGTAACATATGCCAAAGGAAAAATTGGAGACGGACCAGTTCGTTCTCAGGGACATATTCATGCGATAAGTCCATCATGTCAGAGTTCTACACCGGAGGTTTATGAAATCTGGGAAGGAGAAGCAGTTATTTACATGCAGGAATCTGGAAAAGACGATGCAGGAAATTGCTATGCAGTCCATGCCAAAGCAGGGGAAGTAGTTATTGTACCGCCGTACTGGGTACATGCAACTGTCAATGCAAAGCCGGATGAACAGATGACATTTGGTGCATGGTGTGTCAGAGACTACGGATTTGATTATGATGATGTCAGAGAGCATAATGGCATTGCATTTTTCCCGAAATTCAAAAATGAAAAATTAGTTTGGACAATGAATCCGGCATATCAGAAAGCAAATTTAATTGAGCAAGATGCAAGAATTTATGAGGAATTTTCTATTAAGACAAATGAGCCAATTTACACTCAATTTCAAAAGAATAAAGATATGTTTGAATTTGTAACACAACCGCAGAAATATGATAACATTTGGAAAAATTATCAGCCTTAAGGAGGATGACTATGGCAAAATATGATTTATATCCTGAAATTAAAGTTCCGAAATTTCAAGGTGCATGGAGAGGGTATGAGCAGATTGCAGAGGAAATAAAAAAGAGTATTCAGAAAGAAAAAACAATTATTGCAATTGAAAGTTATATAGGAGTTAATAATCAGGAAATTAAAGAAAACTTAGTAGATACATTACAGCCGGAATTAGAAATTTTTGCTGATGACCTGGCATTTGACGGGGATATCATTACCAAAATGGTAAAAAGAAATTTGACCGATGATCGTGTGTTTGGAGTGATGTCTCATCAGACGTTAGATGAATTTTATGATGAGAATGCATTGAAACAGGCGGAATCAAAAGTAAAAGAGGCAAAAGGACTGGTTGTTATTTATGGAACAGGTGCTTCTTTAGTAACAGAACCGGATATTCTGATTTATGCAGATCTTGCAAGATGGGAATGCCAGTGCAGATATCGTTCAGGTGGGACCAATTGGAAAGTTTCTAATTCAGAAGAAGATGCGCTAAAGAAAAATAAAAGAGGATATTTCTTTGAATGGAGAATGTGTGATCGCCTGAAAGATAAACTTCATTCACAAATTGACTTTTTATTAGATACAAATGTGGTAAATGATCCTAAAATGGTATCAGGAGATGATTATCGTTATGGTTTATCCCTAACGGTAGAGCAGCCGTTCCGAGTGGTTCCATATTTCGATGCCAGTGTATGGGGCGGTCAGTGGATGAAAGAAAAATTTAATTTGGATCCTGAAGCAGATAATTTTGGATGGGCATTTGATGGAGTGCCAGAAGAAAACAGTCTTTACCTGCGATATGGGGATGTGAGAGTGGAAGTTCCTTCTTTGAATGTAATTCATCAGTATCCAAATGAGCTTCTTGGGCCAAAGGTACACAGTCGATTTGGAAAAGAATTTCCGATTCGATTTGACTACCTGGACACCATGGAAGGAGGAAACTTGAGCCTTCAGGTGCATCCATTGACGGAATATATTCAGGATAAATTTGGAATGCATTATACACAGGATGAAAGCTATTATATTTTAGATGCAAAAGAAGATGCAACGGTGTATCTTGGTGTAAAAGAAGGAATCCGGTTAGATGATATGGTTGGAGATTTAGAAAAAGCTCAGGAAGAAGATTATAGATTTCCAGATGAAAAATATGTGAATTGCTTTCCAGCGAAAAAACATGACCATTTCCTGATTCCGGCAGGAACCGTTCACTGTGGAGGTTCCAATGTGGTGGTGCTGGAAATTAGTGCAACACCATATATTTTCACATTTAAGCTGTGGGATTGGGGACGTATTGGTTTAGATGGAAGACCGAGACCGGTACATATCAATCATGGAAAAGAAAATATTTTATTGGAGAGAAAAACAGATTGGGTAAAGGAAAATCTGATAAATAATGTACAGACATTACAGGAAACAGATAGTTACAAGGAAGAACGTACAGGACTTCATGAGCTGGAATTTATTGAGACAAGACGTCACTGGTTTGAAGAGACTGTTGAACTTGATACAAAAGAAAGTGTCAACATGCTGAATCTGATAGAAGGTGATACAGCTATTGTAGAAAGTGTGGATGGAAGTTTTGAACCATATGAAGTACATTATGGAGAGACATTTATTATTCCGGCACAGCTGAAAAAATATAAAATTACACCTGTAGGAAATACAGATAAGAAGAAATTAGGATTGATTCAGGCATTTGTAAGATAAAAGAGAAAAAATTCTGGTATTTGGTCTTTTCTTAAATATCGGGAGAATGAAATAAAAATGCTCCGCCAAAATGCATACCATGTGCAAAGGAAAGCAGCCAAAACTGCAGCACATCGGTACACAAATCATAACCTCCACTGACAAGTGGAGGTTTGCTCTGTCCCTGTAAGGGACTTTTACCTGCTTAGGTCTCAAAGACCTCTCGAATAAAAAGCCTCAACCGCACCATATTTACATGGCTAATCCTT
>NZ_JABRXE010000013.1 GCF_018982945.1 Anaerostipes faecalis
TCATCTTTGTTCCTGTTTGTCAAGAACTTTTTTATTTTTTTCTTATTTAAAAGATGATGTGTTTTCGTCTTGTAAAAGACACAACTATTATAGTATACTGCATTTTCTCAAATATGTCAATACCTTTTTTAAAAAAATTAAATCTTTCTTTTGGAAAGATTTAATAACGCAGAAGGAGGGATTTGAACCCTCGCACCGCGTAAACGGTCTATACCCTTAGCAGGGGCACCTCTTCAGCCACTTGAGTACTTCTGCAAATGCCTAAACATTAAAAATATTTTATTGCATTACGTCATTTATGACGCTTGAATATCTTAACAAAACCAAGATGTTTTGTCAATAGATTTTTAATTTATTTTTTCAAAAAAGAGAGCATTAACTATATATAGATAATTATGCTCTCTTCATCCATTATATGGTATATATAATATTACTTATTTCTTCTTTTATTTATTTTAATTTTTTAAACAGATTTTTCACTGTAGGATAGATTTCTTTAAATATCTGATATTTTTCTTCATATTTTTTTGCCAGTTTTTCATCAGGTTCAACTGTATCCACTACTTGTACCAGTTTTTCAGCAGCTTCTTCTACATTTTTAAATTCTCCACATCCTACCGCTGCCAGCATTGCACCACCATAACCTGGTCCTTCTTCACTTTCTATACTATCTACTTTTATATTTAGTACATTGGCTACAATTTTTTTCCATAATTGACTTTTGGCTCCTCCTCCACATATTCTGGTCCTATTGATTTTAATTCCAAGAGATTTTGCAACTTCAAATGAATCTCTAATTGCAAAAGCAACACCTTCTAAAACTGCCTGTGTCATATCTGCTCTTGTTGTATCCATTGTCATACCTATAAAAGTACCTCTTGCATCCGGATCATTATGTGGTGAACGTTCACCCATAAGATACGGAAGAAAGAATACATGATTTTCTCCTAAATTTTCTATTTTCTTCTGTTCCTCTTTATATTCTTTTGTCCCTATTATATTATCCATCCACCACATATTACAAGATGCAGCACTTAACATACATCCCATTAAATGATAATTACCATCAGCATGTGCAAATGAGTGAAGTGCATTATTCTTATCCACTCCAAATTTTTTACTTGAAATAAATACTGTTCCTGATGTTCCAAGCGAAATATTACATTTTCCATCACCAACAGTCCCTGTACCAACTGCGGCGGCTGCATTATCACCAGCACCTGCTATTATCTTCACTTCATGTGAAATACCTATCATATCTGCTATTTCCGGCTTAATTTTACCTACTACCTGATAACTTTCATAAACTGTAGCCAGCTGTTCTTTTTTTACATGACATATATTCATCATTTCTTCAGACCAGCATTTATTCTCTACATCAAACAACAGCATTCCCGAAGCATCTGATACATCTGTACAAAATACTCCTGATAACTTGTAAGCAATATAATCTTTCGGCAACATTATTTTATCTATTTTTTTGAAATTCTCTGGTTCATTATTTCTTACCCATAAAATTTTAGGAGCGGTAAATCCAGTAAAAGAAATATTTGCTGTATATTGGGATAGCTTTTCCTGTCCAATCTCCTGATTCAAATAATCACATTCTTTATACGTTCTTCCATCATTCCATAATAATGCCGGTCGTATGACTTTATCATTCTTATCAAGAATTACCAGACCATGCATCTGTCCACCAAAACTAATGCCGCCAATATCATTTTGTCCACAATCACTTGTTAATTCTTTCATTCCATCCACAAAAGCATTCCACCAGTCTTGTGGATTTTGTTCTGACCATCCTGGATTTGGAAAATAAATCGGATATTCTTTTGATACAATTTTTTTGATTTCACCTGAACCATCCATTAATAAAAGCTTTAATGCCGATGTACCTAAATCTGCCCCAATATACAACATATAATTTCCTCCGTTCTATAAAATATTACTACTTTATGTTTAAAAGGGTATGAAACACCTTTTTTCTTATGCCTCATACCCTTTTCTTTAATTATTCATTTTTTTAAATTCTTCCACTGCTGTTTCATACAAATTATGTCCATGACTATCGATTACAACAATTACAGGAAAGTCTTCTACTCTCAGTTTACGAATTGCTTCTGTACCAAGATCGTCATAGGCAATAACTTCTGAATCTTTTATACATTTAGAAAGAAGTGCACCTGCACCACCAACTGCTGCGAAATAAACCGCTTTATTTTTTACAATAGAATCAATAACCTCAGGTGATCTTTTTCCTTTACCAATCATTCCTTTTAATCCCTGTTCCAGCATAGTTGGCGTATACTTATCCATTCTGCTACTGGTTGTCGGGCCTGCCGATCCAATTACCTGACCCTCTTTTGCCGGAGTTGGTCCCAAATAATAAACAAACTGATTTTCTAAAGATACTGGTATATCCTCGTTATTATTCAGAGAATCAAACATTCTTTTATGAGCAGCATCTCTTGCTGTATATATGGTTCCTGATAAATACACATAATCTCCAGAATTTAAATTTTGTAATTCTTCCTCTGCTGCCGGCACATTTAAATGCTTTTCCATAATTGTTCCTCCTTACAAAACCCTATGAGAATGACGATTCACATGACAACATATATTCACTGCAAGGGGCATTCCCGCGATATGTGTTGGATATGTTTCAATGTTAAGTCCTAATGCCGTTGTATTTCCTCCCAATCCTCCAGGACCGATTCCCAACTGATTAATTTCTTCTAATAATTCCTTTTCCAGTTTAGCTATATGCTCCTTTGCGGAAGGCTGATCCAGATTTCTTGTTAATGCTTTTTTAGCAAGAAAAGCTGCCTTTTCAAAACTTCCTCCAAGACCTACACCTATGACCATAGGCGGACATGCATTTGGACCTGCATCCCTTACAGCCTCTATAACAGATTTCTTTATTCCTTCCTCACCATCTGCAGGTTTTAACATAAAAATCCTGCTCATATTTTCACTTCCAAAACCTTTTGGAGCAACCAGTATTTCCAGATTTTCTCCTGGAACGATATCAATATGTATAATAGCCGGTGTATTATCTTTTGTATTTTCTCTGATCAAAGGATCTTTTACAACTGATTTTCTAAGATAACCTTCTTTATATCCCTGACGTACCCCTTCATTTACTGCATCTTTCAAAGGCAATCCTTCAATATGGAGATCTTGTCCAACATTTAAAAATACAATTGCCATTCCTGTATCCTGGCAAATGGGAGTTGCATCTTCTTTTGCAATTTCCATATTTTCCTGAAGTTGTCCTAAAATCTGCTTTCCAAGAGGACTTTTTTCATTTTCATATGCCTTTTGAAATCTGCATTGCATATCATCTGTCAAAGATAAATTAGCTTCAATACACATCTCTCTGACATTTTTAATAATTTCATCTGTATGAATTGTTCTCATGTTGCCCTCCAACTATTTTATTTAATATTTTATTTTTTTCACAACAGTCATGTCTTTTGGATAAGAATGTACCTGCCATTCTCCATTACTGTTCTTCATAAGTTTATAATAACTATCAATAGTTCTCATATGAAGAGGTTCTTTTTGATTTTGAATTTTATAAGTTTCCTGCATATGAATGATACAAGTATTTTTTGATGGATAACTTACTTTTAAGAAATTATAAGATAATAATTCTTCAGTAATGTCTTTTTTAATATATTCTTTGTTTTCTTTATAAACCGGCCCATCTTTCACCATATATTTTTCAATATAAGAGAAATTATGTTCATTAATTGCCTTGATAAAAGCATTTAAGTAATTATGCATCATTTTTTCAGGCTCAGACAATCCACTGGTTGAAGCAGAAGCTGACATTAATGTATCTGGTTTATAAGAAGAATATTGTTTTCCACCTATCTTTCGATCCTGATACTCTACCATAAGATTACGAAGGTCTGTTTTATTTTCGCTATTACTTACTTTATATTCAACTAAATATAATTCCTTCTGTTGTCTATAAATTTCATTATAAATTTCAGCCATATTATCGATATTATCGATACTACGATAAAATCCGCCTGTTTCAGTGCATATTCTCTGTACATCATATGTTTTTATGGTACTTCCTATTCCAATGATAAAAACCGGAATTTTATATTTTTTTGCAATTTCTATAACATCCTCTGGTTTACAATAGCTGTAATTATCTGCACCATCTGTAAAAGCAACAACACATTTTGCCCCATTTTGAACTGCTGTTGTATTAACAGCTGCAAACAATGCATCATATAAACTTGTCATATTATCTGTTGTAAGATTCTGTATTTTTTCATCAAGAGTCGTTTTATCTTTTGTAAATGAAACTGCTGTCTGAACTCCTGTAGAAAATGTTGTTAATTCAACCTGATCTCCAATAGAAAACTGAACACTATTCAAGAAAGTCTGCATAATATTTTTCGCTTTTAACATTGGAGACCCATTCATGCTGGCACTCACATCAGCAACCATATTAATATTTAGGGCTTCTTTCTGATCCAGCTGAGATGCTTTTATAATAGTCTGTCTTTCAAAATTTTTGCTTCCTGTTTTTTCTTTCAGATAAAAATATTGCTTTTTCAATCCGGAAGGCACCTTATCTGTTGTTTTATCTCTGATATCCAGATAAATTTTTACCTTTGGATACTGTGATGTATCAACCTGAACAACCTGAATAGCTAAATTATCGTATTCAATCTGAATAGATGCTAATAATTTTTCCCATTTTATTTTCACTTTTCTGGCATTTTTAAATCGATTATCATCAATATATTTCTGCATTTGCTTTTCATAATTTTCGATTGATTTTAGTTCATTGTCAAAAGCTTTAGATGTATCACTTTCTTTTAATTTTTTTAAATCATTATCTGCATCTGTTTTATTCTCTTTTACAATCTCCTTTTCAAATTCATCCAGCTCCTTTTGTGCAGTCTTTGCTCCATCAATATTTTTTCTTGAAATAGCATATTCAAAATTTGCCAAAAGTCTTTTATATTCTCCATCATTATTATTTAAGTAATAATTATTAAAACGTTCCTGACTTTCTTCAAATTTCTTTTCCATAGCATGGATTTTATGATTTCTCTGAAATACAAAGATACCGATAACAGATAATGCTATTACTACAAGAATACCTGTAATTTTCTTTTTTCCCATACATTCTCCTCCCTATTATCTATTAACACTATTATATAACGAAATCAGAGCACAGACAATCAATCTATGCTCTGATTTTCTATAAATTATTCTTCTTCAGATAATTCTTCCTGGACTTCTTCTTTTCTTACCTTGGCAATACTTGCAACTTTAACATTTTCATTGACATTCATTACCTTAACTCCTGAAGTATTTCTTCCAAGAACTGATATACTTCCCACTCTTGTTCTAATAATAACTCCTTCTGTTGTTATCATCATGATTTCGTTATCGTCATTTACAGCTTTTACGCCTACAACATCACCTGTCTTTTCTGTAATCTTATAGCATTTAACACCTTTTCCACCACGATGCTGAGAAACAAATTCATCCATCATAGTTCTCTTACCCATACCATTTTCAGATACGATCAATAGTGCTTCTCCCTGAGTATCAAGCTGCATGCCGATAACCTCATCATCTCCTGTAAGATTAATTCCACGTACCCCCATAGAAGTACGTCCAATACAACGTACATCTTTTTCATTAAATCTGATACATTGTCCATTTTTTGTAACAAGAAAGACATCTTTATGATCATCTGTGAATTTTACTTCAATCAACTGATCATCATCTTTTAATGTAATAGCAGCCAACCCTGTTTTTCTTATATTAGAGTAATCCATAATAGATGACTTTTTAACGATACCATGTTTTGTAGCCATCATTAAATATTTTCCATCTTCATATTTTTCAATTGGAATCACAGCTGTGATTTTCTCTCCTGACTGTAGCTGAAGTAGATTTACAATTGCGCTTCCTCTTGCTGTACGGCTGCTCTCCGGAATTTCATATGCTTTCAGACGATATACTCTTCCCATATTGGTAAAGAACATAATGTAATGATGAGTCGTTGTCATAAATAACTCTTCAATATAGTCTTCATCAATGGTCTGCATTCCTTTAATACCTTTACCACCACGATTCTGACTCTTAAAATTATCCACTGTCATTCTCTTAATATAACCAAGTTTTGTCATGGTAATTACAGTATTTTCTCTAGGAATCAGATCTTCTATGGAAATATCATCTACATCAAATCCAATTTGTGTTTTTCTTTCATCACCATATTTATTACGAATTAAGATAAGCTCATCTTTGATAACTCCAAGAAGAATCTTTTCATCTGCAAGAATTGCTTTTAATTCTTTAATACGCTCCATTAATTCATGATATTCTTTTTCCAATTTGGCACGTTCCAAACCATTTAATGCTCTCAGACGCATATCTACTATTGCCTGAGCCTGAGCATCTGTTAATCCGAAACGTTCCATTAATTCAAGCTTTGCAGCCTGAATATTAGCTGCCTCACGAATAATTTTTATAACTTCATCAATATGATCCTGTGCAATCAGCAGACCTTCCAATATATGAGCTCTTTCTTCTGCTTTATTCAACTCATATTTTGTTCTTCTGGTTACAACATCTTCCTGATGCTTTAAATAATAATTAAGCATCTCAAAAAGATTCAATATTTTGGGTTCATTATTTACCAATGCCAGCATGATAACCCCAAAAGTATCCTGAAGCTGGGTATGCTTATATAATTGATTTAAAATGACATTAGCATTTGCATCTCTCTTTAACTCAATACATATTCTCATACCACTTCTATCTGATTCATCTCGAAGTTCAGTAATTCCTTCTATTTTCTTCTCTCTTACAAGACTTGCAATTTTCTCAATTAATCTTGCCTTATTTACCATATAAGGAAGTTCTGTAACTATAATTCTCTGTTTTCCATTGGCCATAGCCTCAATATCTGTTACAGCACGTACTTTTATTTTTCCGCGTCCTGTCCGATATGCTTCATTTATTCCTCCACGACCAAGAATAGTTGCTCCTGTTGGAAAATCAGGACCTTTTACTATTTCTAAAAGTTCTTCCATGGTTGTAACTCTATTTTCAGTTACTTTATCATCAATAATTTTAATAACTGCATTAATAACTTCTGTCAGATTATGAGGAGGAATATTAGTCGCCATACCTACTGCTATTCCCTGTGTTCCATTCACCAGAAGATTTGGAAAACGAGATGGAAGAACGGAAGGTTCCTTTTCTGTCTCGTCAAAATTCGGCACAAAATCTACTGTATTTTTATTTATATCTGCCAGAAGTTCCATGGAAATTTTACTTAATCTTGCTTCTGTATAACGCATTGCTGCAGCGCCATCTCCATCTACAGAACCAAAATTTCCATGTCCATCTACTAATGGATATCTGGTAGACCATTCCTGTGCCATATTAACCAGCGCACCATAAATTGAACTGTCTCCATGAGGATGATATTTACCCATGGCATCACCGACGATACGTGCACATTTACGATGTGGCTTATCCGGACCGTTGTTTAATTCTATCATTGCATAAAGGATTCTTCTCTGTACTGGTTTCAAACCATCTCGTACATCTGGAAGGGCCCTGGAAGCAATAACGCTCATGGCATAATCTATATAAGAATTTTCCATGGTCTCTTTAAGATCAATATCATGAACCTTATCAAAAATTGTATTTTCGTCCATTATCTTCTTCCTTCCTAAATATCTAGATTCTTAACATATTTTGCGTTTGCTTCAATAAATTCTCTTCTAGGTTCGACCTGATCTCCCATTAGTGTAGTAAATGTCAAATCTATTTCAGAAGCAGAATCTTCATCAAGATTAACTCTTAATAAAATTCTCTTTTCCGGATCCATAGTTGTATCCCAAAGCTGTTCTGCATCCATCTCTCCAAGACCTTTATAACGCTGAATTTTATTGTTATTATCTCTTCCAATGTCTGTGAGAATATTATTTAATTCCTCATCACTATATGCATACCAGAACTTTTTATTTTTTTCAATTCTGTATAAAGGTGGCTGTGCCAGATATACATATCCCTGTTTTATTAGTTCCGGCATAAACCGATATAAAAATGTTAAAAGCAATGTAGCAATATGTGCACCATCCACATCGGCATCTGTCATAATAATTATTTTATGATAACGCAGCTTGCTTATATCGAAATCATCATGAATTCCTGTTCCAAATGCTGTAATCATTGCCTGAATTTCTTTATTAACAAGAATTTTATCCAATCTTGCCTTTTCAACATTTAAAATTTTACCTCTCAACGGGAGAATTGCCTGTGTCGCACGGGAACGAGCAGTCTTTGCTGAACCTCCTGCGGAATCTCCTTCGACAATATAAATTTCACAATTTTCCGGATTCTTATCAGAACAATCAGCAAGTTTTCCAGGAAGACTCATTCCATCCAATGCTGTTTTTCTTCTAGTTAAGTCTCTTGCTTTTCTTGCTGCATCTCTAGCTCTTTGTGCCAGTACTGCCTTTTCACAAATAACTTTTGCCACAGCAGGATTCTGCTCAAGAAAATATGTCAGCTGACTGGAAACTACACTATTTACTGCTCCTCTGGCCTCACTATTACCTAATTTCTGTTTTGTCTGTCCTTCAAACTGAGGTTCACCAATTTTTACACTGATAACAGAAGTCAATCCCTCTCTAATATCCTCACCTGACAGATTATCTTCTTTTTCTTTTAACAGATTATTTTTTCTTGCATAATCATTAAATGAGGATGTAAGAGCAGTCTTAAAACCAGATAAATGGGTTCCACCTTCCGGAGTAATAATATTATTTACAAAACTTAGAGAATTCTCATTATAGGAATCATTATGCTGAAGTGCAACCTCTACATACACTCCATCTTTTTCGCCTTCACAATAAATAACATCTTCATAAAGGCTTTCTTTCCCTTTATTAAGATATTCTACAAATTCTTTAATTCCACCTTCATAATGGAATGTTTCCGCAACTCTCTCATCTTCTCTCTCGTCAATTAAAATAATTTTAAGATTTTTTGTTAAAAAAGCAGTTTCGCGTAATCTTCTTTTTAAAGTTTTATAATCAAAATCCACCGTCTCAAAAATTGTATCATCAGGCATAAATGTTACCTGAGTTCCGGTCTTATCTGTATCTCCTATTTCTTTCAAAGGATAACAAACTTTTCCTCTCTCATAACGCTGTTGATAAATATGTCCATTCTCATATACTTTTACTTCCAGCCATTGTGATAATGCATTTACTACAGATGATCCTACACCATGGAGACCTCCTGATACTTTATATCCTCCGCCTCCAAATTTTCCTCCGGCATGAAGTATTGTAAATACGACTTCAACACTAGATACGCCTTTTTTCTTATTGATGCCTACCGGAATACCTCGACCATTGTCTAACACGGTTACAGATCCATCTTTATTTAGAGTCACATGGATAGTATCACAATATCCAGCCAATGATTCATCCACCGCATTATCAACGATTTCATATACCAGATGGTGAAGCCCTTTTTCAGAAGTACTTCCAATATACATTCCCGGCCTTTTTCTAACTGCTTCTAAGCCTTCCAATATTTGTATTTGGTCTGCACCATATTCACCCTGTTTTTGTGTACCCATAGCTTCCTCCTAATTTTGTTTAACGATTTTTCCTGCTCTAATTTGAAACATACGCTGAATTGGCAGATGTTTATCAATAAATTCATCTAAACCTGTACAGGTTATCATGGTCTGTGTATCTTTAATACTTTCCAGTAAATACTTTTTACGATGACTGTCAAGTTCTGACAGAACATCATCTAATAATAAAACAGGCGAATCTTTCATTACCTCTTTTACCAACTGAATCTGCGCAAGCTTTAATGATAATGCTGCTGTTCTCTGTTGTCCCTGCGATCCATATTTTCTTATATCGATATCATTAACGATAAAGCTAATATCATCCCTGTGGGGACCCACTGTTGTAGTAGAATATTTTAAATCAATATTTCTTTTTTTTATAAGTTCTGTCAGAAATTCATCATAATTTACGTTATTATCATATTCCAGTCTGATTTCTTCTTTATTTCCGGTAAGTTTTCCATGAATTTCCTTAATAATAACATTTAAATGTTTAATAAAAGCCTCTCTATACCGAACAATTTCAGAACCATATTTTACAAGCTGTATATCCCAGGCTTCTAAAGTATCAATTAAACTCTTCTGAAAATTAATCTGTTTCAGCAAATTATTTCTTTGAACTAATATTTTATTATATTTTGACAAATGATATAAATATAAACTTTCCAGCTGGGATAATTCAATATCCAGAAACTTTCTTCTTTCACTTGGTCCGTTTTTAATTATTTTCAAATCTTCCGGAGAAAAAAATATAATCGGAATCTGTCCAAGCAGATCACTTGATTTACGGATAGGTATTTTATCAATGGCGACACCCTTAGCCTTGCTCCTTTTCAAATGCATATCCAGCTGATGCATAATATCCTGCTTTTCATAATGCATTCTTATGTGAGATTCATTTTCTTTAAATCTTATAATTTCCCTGTCCTTGCTTCCTCTGTGAGATTTTGTAGTGGCTCCAAGATAAACAGCCTCCAGAATATTTGTTTTACCCTGAGCGTTATCTCCATACAAAAGATTCGTCCCATTTGCAAAATCAATGGAAAGATTTTCATAATTTCTATAATTCTTTAATTCCAATGATTTTATATACATAATTCACCCAACTACTTAATAATATTTATTTCTTCACCATTAAAAGAAATGACTTCTCCTCCAAACAATTTTTTTCCTCGTCTGGTTTCCACTTCTCCATTGAGAAGAACTTCTCCTTCTTGTATCACGATTTTAGCATCTATGCCTGAACCAACAAGTCCCGCTGCTTTAAGAGCCTGTCCAAGCTTAATATATTCACCTTTTAATTTTATTTCATTCATAACAATATCTTCTCCTAATGATTAAAATTTACCGGAAGTATCAGATAAGTGTAACTTCCTGCATCATCCTTAATGAAACAAGGAGCTTTTGGATTTACAAGATAAATATTAATCTCTTCATCGTCAATAACTCTTAATACATCCATCAGGAATTTTGGATTAAACCCTATTAATAAATCTCTTCCTTCTTTTGTGATCATAATACTTTCTTCCATAGTTCCAAAGAAAGAAGAAATATTTAATTGAAGTGAATTATCCGTAATATTAATTATAATAGGTTTTTTATCAGATTCTCTTATTAAAAGACTTGCTCTGTCAATACAGCTCAAAAATTCTTTCTTGTTAATTCTGATTTTTGTTTCATAATCACTTGAGAGCATCTGGCTTATTTTATAATATTCCCCTTCCAAAAGTCTTGAAACAACTTTTGTATTATCAAATTCAAATAAAATATGCTTAGATGTAACATATATGGTAACTTCTTCTTCTGTTTCGCCTGATATAATTTTAACAATCTCCTGAAGTGTCTTTCCAGGAACGACAACCTTGAAAGAATCATAGCTTTCCTTTAGCTGAATATTACGAATGGATATTCTATGACCATCCAGGGATACAACGCTTAGCTTATTATCCTTAACTTCAAACAGTTCTCCAGTCATCAATTTTGTATTTTCATTATCTGAAATAGAAAAAATTGTCTGACGAATTATTTCTTTTAAAGAATATTGTGATAAAGTGATACTTTTTTCTCTTTCTATTTCAGGAAGATAAGGAAATTCATTTCCTTCCTGTCCCATAATCTGGAAACAAGCCTTTTCACAGGTAATTGTTGCTTTAAAATCTTTATTTGTTTCAATAGTAATATCATTATCTGGAAGTTTACGAACAATTTCTGAAAAAAGTTTGGCATCCAATGCAATTTTTCCTTGTTCAAGTATAGTTCCTTCTATAGTAGTTTCAATTCCAAGTTCCATGTCATTGGCTGTTAAAGTAATAGTTCCAGCACTTGCCTCTATTAAAATACATTCAAGTATTGGTAATGTTGTTTTATTGGAAACAGCTTTTGAAACAATACTGACTCCATGAACAAGATGGTTCTTATTACATATAATCTTCATAAATGTGAATAACTCCTTTCGGTGTGAAGTTGGCTTAAATAAATAAATAAAATTCGTAGTAATAGTCGTAGTAGGTGTGGATTTGGGGATAACCTTAAAAAACCGCTAAACATAAAGCTTTTAAGGGTTGATAAAATGTGAAAAAAACTCTGAAAAACAGAGGATAATCAGAAAATTATCAACATTGGAAAATATTAAAAAATAATAAATACACAGGATATCCACAAGTTATCCACAGATTTTGTGGATAACTATCCTGTTAAATAATTTTATTCCATTTTTTTAAGGATTACATTAATAACGCTTTCCAATTGAGGATCATTTTTTAGATCTTTTTCAATTTTCTCTACTCCATGAATTACAGTAGAATGATCTCTTTTTCCTATAATTTCTCCAATTTTAACAAGGGAAGCATCAGTCTGTTTTTTACATAAATACATACAGATCTGTCTTGGATATGCAATATCATGGCTTCTCTTTTTGGAAATAATATCATCTGTTTGTATGTTAAAATGTTCAGCAACTGTCTGTAGAATTAATTCCGGAGTAATTTTCTTCTTATTTTTACTATCAATTAAATCCTGTAGTGCTATTTTAGATAATTCAAGATTAATTGGCTGTTTATTCAGTCTTGAATATACTTTAATTTTGTTAAGAGCCCCTTCAAGATCACGAATATTAGATTTAATATGTGTAGCAACGTAATCAAATATTTCATCATCGATGTGTAAATGGTCTAATTCTGCTCTTTTTCTTAATATTGCAACTTTTGTTTCATAATTTGGTGGCTGAATATCAACCTGAAGCCCCCAGCTGAATCGGCTTCTCAGTCTTTCTTCCAATACATCCAGTTCTTTCGGCGGTTTATCAGATGAAAGAATAATCTGTTTATTAGCATTATACAATGCATTAAATGTATGGAAAAATTCCTGCTGGGTACTTTCTTTTCCTATAATAAATTGAATATCATCGACCAGTAGGACATCGATATTACGATATTTGTTTCTTAGTTCTTCCTGTTTTTTATGCTGAATGGAATTAATAACTTCATTGGTAAAATCTTCACTGGTTACATATAATACATTCAGCTGTTTGTTGTGTTCAATAATGTAATGGGCAATAGAATGCATCAGATGGGTTTTACCTAATCCGGCACCTCCATAAAGGAAGAGAGGATTGTATGCTTCTGCTGGAGCTTCCGCAACTGCAATACTGGCAGCATGGGCCATCTGATTATTATCTCCAATAACAAATGTATCAAAAGTATAACGGGGATTTAAATTATTATTATCCTGAACAGGCTCTTTTTTCGAGATTTTTTCCTGAGCCTCCTCTTTTTCCAGTTCAAAAGAAATATCGTATTTTGTTCCTGTAAGGTCCTGAATTGCTAAAGATATATAAAAATCATACATTTTCTTTTTAATAAACTGGATACCTCTTTCATCATATTTAGCATCCAATGAAAGTATAATATTATTATCTTGAACATCTTTAATATGAAGTGGTTTAATCCAGGCATTAATTGCTGCACTGGAAACATCATGCTCTTGTTCCAGCTTTATTAATACATCATCCCAGATTTTTTCAATGTTATTTTTCATGAATAAAGTAAATCCCTTTCTACGTAGTTTTAAAAATTGTACTCTTTTCCCTTTTTTCGAAGAATTTTTTTATAAAGAATTCCTCGTAATGGGTAGACATAGTCCACGAGGGTATATGAGTGCACTATATTTATAGTATAACAAAAAAACTTTTTTTTCAACTTTTGTTTGTTACTTATCAGGAAGAAAAAGGAAAGTTAATAACAGTGTGTGGATAACTTGCTCCACAGTATTAACATAACGAAAAATGTGGAAAAACAGAGGAAAATCAGATAATATGTAATTGATATTAACATTTTATCACCAAGTTATGCACAAGTTACCCACAAATTGTGGATAACATTATATATACCCACAATATCTATGAAAGTACCTATTTATCTTAAAAAAAGCAATTATTTGCTTGACTTTAAGGTATGTATTTGGATATAATAGAAACGATGTTTTTACGAATATATTATTCATATATATAATCAGAAAAATTTGTAAGGAGGTGTTTGCAGATGAAAATGACATTTCAGCCAAAGAAAAGACAGAGATCTAAGGTTCATGGATTTAGAAAAAGAATGAGCACTGCTAATGGAAGAAAAGTTCTTAAAAGCAGAAGAGCAAAAGGAAGAAATAGATTATCAGCTTAGGTCGCAGAGATGTGACCTTTTCTTTTCTCTATTAATAAGGAAGAGAATATGAAAAATTATCATTCATTAAGTAAGACAAAGGAATTCCAAAAAGTCTATAATAGTAGAAAATCCAAGGCTAATAAGTATCTTGTGATGTATTATATAGAAAATGATTTGGAATATAGCAGATTAGGAATATCAGTAAGTAAAAAAGTTGGGAATAGTGTAGTAAGACATCGTGTAACACGATTAATTCGTGAAAGTTATCGTTTAAATGAGAAAAAATTAAAGAAAAATTACGACTTGGTGGTAATTGCAAGAAATAACACTAAAGATATAGGCTATTATACTATGGAAAGTGCATTTTTGCATTTAGCAGATTTGCATCATTTAATAAAAAAGAGTTGAGTATAGTTGAAAAAAATTTTAATTTCTTTTATTAGATTTTACAGAAAGTATTTATCTAGATTAAAGGGAAGAGGAACATGTATTTATGTTCCAACTTGTTCGGAATATGCTATTGAAGCCCTGGAAAAGCATGGAGTTATTAAAGGAAGTCTGCTTTCTATTTACAGAATTTTGAGATGTAATCCATTCTCCAAAGGCGGATATGATCCTGTTCCGGAAGTCAGGAAAGGAAAAAGGTACGAAAAATGATGTTATTGTCACAGGCTCAGAATGTGGGCAATGGAGGAATTTTATATCCAATTGTCAGAGTATTTGGATGGGTAATTGAAGGAATCTATCATGGTTTAGCTGCAGTAGGAATTCATAATGTAGGTTTGTGTATTATTTTATTTACATTAATTTCTAAATTAATTTTATTACCATTAACTATGAAGCAGCAGCGTTCAATGAAAATTAACCAGATTGCTCAGCCTGAAATGAATAAGATTACAAAGAAGTATAGAAATAAAAAAGATCAGGCATCTATGATGAAACAGCAGGAAGAGATGCAGAAGGTCTATGAAAAATATGGAACAAGTCCTACAGGCGGATGTTTAACAACATTTATTCAGTTTCCGATTATCATGGCTTTGTACTATGTTATTCGTGCAGTAGAAGTCTATATACCACAGATTTCTAAAGATGTGGCAACTATTGGAAAAAGTGTTTATGAAATTGTTCCAGGACTTAATATTCAGGAAACTCCAGGATTTAGATTAAGTATTATGATGATCGTTCCTGTTTTATCATTTGTATTTCAGTTTTTGAGTGCAAAAACATCTATGTCAAATTCACAGATGGATGATAGCACACCTGGTGCAGGTATGACAAAGAGTATGATGTACACAATGCCTTTAATGTCTTTCTTTATGTGTATTACACTTCCGGCTGCGTTAGGTATTTACTGGGCTGCAAGTGCTTTATTCCAGTGGATTCAGCAGATTGCTTTTAATTATTATTATGATCATGCTGATATGGACAAAATTATTGAAAAGAGCCGTGCAAAGGCTGCTAAAAAGAAAAAGAAAAAAGGTCCTTCTTTATATGAAAAAATGTTAGGTGCAGGAGCTGCATCTGACCAGCCAAGCGGTGCATCTATTAAAAAAGGTGCAAGTGCTAAATCAACAAAGAATTTTGATTACAGTGGAAATACAAAAGGAGGAATTGCTTCAAAAGCAAATGCTAATAGAAAAAATAAGGGAGGTAAATAATAATGTCAGTAAAACAATTTACTGGGAAAACTGAATCTGATGCAGTAATAAATGCCGCTATGGAATTGGGAATTCCAAGTACCGACCTTGATTATAAAGTCATTGATCCAGGAAGCAATGGTTTTTTAGGATTATTTAAAAAACCTGTAATTATTGAAATTATAGAAAAAGCTGAAAAGAAGTCAGCAGTTTCCAATAAAACTAAAAAGAAAGTAGAAAAAAAGCAGGATAATGTAAAAACTGAAAAGAAATCAGCAAATAAAAAGACTGCCAATAAAGTAAAAGAAGCAGCTCCTGTTAAGGAAACAAAGAAAAATAAAGCTCCGGAGAATCTTGATGAAATTGTAAATAATACAGAAAAATATCTCGATGAAGTATTAAGAGCTATGGGATTAGAGCCTAAATTGAATCTGTATTATAATAGAAGAGATAATGTTTTGAATATTAATGTGTCTGGAGAAAAGATGGGTGCATTAATTGGAAAACATGGACAGACTTTAGATGCACTTCAGTATTTAACAAGTTTGTTCGTTAATAAAGAAAGCGATTCTTTTATTAAAATAAAACTTGATACAGAAAATTATAGAGAAAGAAGACAGCAGACTTTAGAAAAGCTTGCAGGAAGCATTGCTTATAAGGTAAAGAAAAATAAAAAACCTATTTACTTAGAGCCAATGAATCCAAATGAAAGAAGAATTATTCATTCTGCATTGCAAAAAGATCCATATGTAGTCACAAAGAGTGAAGGTAAAGATCCTTATCGTAAAGTTGTTGTTATGTTGAAAAAATAGAAATTCAGGCTGCCTTAGTTAAGGCAGCCTTTTTTGAGGTAAAAGATATGAAGTCAGATACGATTGCAGCAATTGCTACGCCAATGACCAATAGTGGAATAGGTATTATTAGAATCAGTGGTAATGAAGCATTGAATATTATTGAGAAAATATTTAAACCAAAAAAAGATAAAAAAATAAAGGAAGTTCCAACTTATACAGCACATTATGGTCATATTTTTGATAATGAGATGATGCTGGATGAGTGTATAGTACTTATTATGAAGGCACCTCATTCCTATACGACAGAAGATGTGGTAGAAATAAATTGCCATGGTGGTGTCATTGTAATGAAAAAAATACTGGAGGCTGTCATAAAAGCAGGAGCAAGACCGGCAGAACCAGGTGAGTTTACCAAAAGAGCATTTTTAAATGGAAGAATTGATTTATCAAAAGCGGAAGCTGTTATGGATTTAATTCATTCTCGAAATGAATTTGCCATGACTAGTTCTTTAAAACAGTTAGATGGTGTTTTAGGTGAAAAAATTAATTTACTGAGAAAAGAAATTATCCATAGTGTTGCTTTTATTGAATCAGCGCTGGATGATCCGGAGCATTATTCTGTTGATGGCTTTTCAGATGAATTAAAATTACAGGTAGAACATATTTCTGGTGAATTAAATGAATATTTGAAAAATGCAGATAATGGAAGAATATTAAAAGAAGGTATTCAGACTGTAATTGTTGGAAAACCTAATGCAGGAAAATCTTCAGTATTAAATGTATTGTTAGGAGAAGAACGAGCAATTGTAACCGATATTGCAGGTACTACCAGAGATACTTTAGAGGAATCTATTCAGATTAATGGAATACCTCTTAATATTATAGATACTGCGGGAATCAGAGAAACAGAAGATTTTGTTGAAAAAATAGGTGTGGATAAAGCAAAAGAATTGTTAAAAAAAGCTGATTTGGTATTATATGTTGTGGATAGTTCTACACCAATATCTGCTGAAGATCAGGAAATAATTGAGCTGATCAAAGATAAACAGGTTATTGTTTTATTAAATAAGGCAGATTTAGAATCTGTTGTAAGTGAAAAATATTTGAAAGAACGAGGTTTTGAGCATATCGTTGTTATCTCTGCACGAGAGCGTACAGGAATGGAGCAGCTTTATGAAAAAATCAATCAAATGTTTTTTAATGGAAATGTGTCTTTTAATGATGAAATATATATTACGAATATGCGTCACAAAAATGCGGTTTCCAATGCCTTGGATAGTTTAAAACTAGTGTTAAAAAGTATTGAAGATAATATGCCTGAAGATTTCTTTTCTATTGACCTGATGGATGCTTATGAACAATTGGGTTATATTAC
Organism: Anaerostipes faecalis; assembly: GCF_018982945.1. Taxonomy (GTDB): domain Bacteria; phylum Bacillota; class Clostridia; order Lachnospirales; family Lachnospiraceae; genus Anaerostipes; species Anaerostipes faecalis. The sequence continues at coordinate 18,114 of NZ_JABRXE010000013.1, forward strand.
GGGAGAGTCTGTAGGGGAAGACCTTGTTAATGAAATATTTGCAGAATTTTGTATGGGTAAATAATATGAATAATTTAGAAGAACAATATGATATTATAGTAGTTGGAGCAGGACATGCCGGATGTGAGGCTGCACTTGCAGCTGCAAGAATGGGATTTAAGACTATATGTTTTACCGTTAGTATGGATAGTATTGCGCTTATGCCATGTAATCCGAATATTGGAGGAAGTTCCAAGGGGCATCTTGTTCGTGAAATTGATGCATTAGGCGGAGAAATGGGTAAAAATATTGATAAAACATATCTTCAGTCTAAAATGCTTAATCAGTCAAAAGGACCTGCGGTTCATTCTTTAAGAGCCCAGGCTGATAAAAAAATGTATTCTATGTCTATGACTCAGATTATGGGAAATACTCCAAATCTGACTGTCAGACAGGGTGAAGTAACAGAAATCATTGTAGAAGATGGAATAATTAAAGGAATAAAAACTTATTCCGGTGCTGTATATCATGGAAGAGCAGTTATATTAACAACAGGAACTTATTTAAAAGCCAGATGTATTTATGGAGATGTAAGTAATTATACTGGACCTAATGGACTTCAGGCAGCAAATTATCTTACTGACTCATTAAAAGAGAATGGTATTTCCATGAGAAGGTTTAAGACAGGTACACCAGCGAGAATTGATAAAAACTCTATTGATTTTAGTAAAATGTCTGAACAGCTGGGAGATGAAAAAATTGTACCTTTTAGCTTTACAAATCGTGAAGAAGATATAAAAAGAGATCAGATTTCCTGCTGGTTAACTTATACTACAGAAGAAACACATAAGATTATAAATGAGAATATACATAGATCTCCGTTGTTTTCTGGAGCAATTGAGGGAACAGGCCCAAGATATTGTCCGTCTATTGAGGATAAGGTTGTAAAATTTCCAGATAAAAACAGGCATCAAGTATTCATTGAACCAGAAGGAGAATTCACCAATGAAATGTATGTAGGTGGAATGTCCAGTTCCCTGCCAGAGGATGTTCAGTATCAGATGTATCATAGTGTGCCTGGTTTGGAAAATGCTAAAATTGTTCGCAATGCATATGCAATTGAATATGATTGTATTGATGCCACACAGTTAAAACCTTCTTTGGAATTCAAAAATATTCAGGGATTATTTAGTGGCGGACAGTTTAATGGAAGCTCAGGCTATGAGGAAGCCGCTGCACAGGGACTTATGGCGGGAATTAATGCAGCAAGAAAACTTCAAAATAAAGAACCTGTAGTATTAGATCGATCCCAGGCATATATTGGAGTACTGATTGATGATCTTGTAACAAAAGAAACTTCAGAGCCTTATAGAATGATGACTTCCAGAGCAGAATACAGACTTCTTTTAAGACAGGATAATGCAGATTTGAGATTAACAAAAATCGGTCATGAAATAGGATTGATAGAAGATGAAAGATATGAAAATCTTTTAATAAAGGAAAAGCAGATTGAAGAGGAAATGAAAAGAATAGAAGGTCTTACGGTTGGAGCTTCAAAAGATGTTCAGAAATTACTGGAGCAGCTTGGAAGTTCAACTTTAAAATCTGCAGCAACTATGGCAGAACTTGTAAGAAGACCAGAATTAACCTATATGGATCTTGCTCCAATTGATAAAGATCGCCCTGATTTAGATATTCAGGTTCAAGAACAGGTAAATATTAATATTAAATATGAAGGATATATTAAACGACAATTATCTCAGGTAAGACAATTTAAAAAAATGGAAAAAAGAAGAATTCCTGATGATATAAATTATAATGAGGTTGGAAGCCTTAGAATAGAAGCAAAGCAGAAACTGTCTAAGATTCGTCCTGCATCTATTGGACAGGCATCCAGAATATCAGGAGTTTCACCAGCTGATATTTCTGTATTGTTAATTTATCTTGAGCAGATGAATCATAGGAGATAGATAATGGAGAGATTAAAACAAAAAGCATTAGATATGGGAATTGCTTTAACAGATGATCAGATTTTTCAATTTGAAAAATATTATGAAATGCTCATAGAAAAAAATAAAGTAATGAATTTGACAGCTATAACAGAAAAAGAGGAAGTAATTGATAAACATTTTGTAGATAGTCTGGCATTTGTAAAGATGAAATTTGATTTATCAGGAAAAAAAATGCTGGATTTAGGTACAGGAGCAGGATTTCCTGGAATTCCATTAAAAATTGCATTTCCAGAACTGGATATTGTATTACTTGATTCTTTAAATAAAAGAGTTCGGTTTTTAAATGAAGTTATTGAGGAACTGTCACTGGAGAAAATTTCTGCAATTCACGGAAGAGCGGAAGATTTTGCAAAACAAAAAGATTATAGAGAAAGTTTTGATTTTGTGGTATCCCGTGCAGTTGCTAATTTAGCTGTGTTATCAGAATATTGTATTCCTTATGCCAAAGAAAATGGGTATTTCTGTCCATATAAATCTGGAGAGATTCAGGATGAGGTAAAAAATGCAGAAAAAGCAATTTCTGTTCTGGGTGGAAAATTGGAAGATATCATTTCGTTTGAAATACCTAATACAGATATGAAAAGAACGATTTTAAAGATAAAGAAAAGAAAGGCAACCCCAAAACGCTTTCCTAGAAAAGCGGGATTGCCTTCAAAAGAACCTATTTGTTAGAAAAATATTCTGCAGATATTGTATACACTTTCAGGATCCTCCAATGAAGGAAGATGTTTTGTATTGTTCAAAAAGCTGCTTTCAATGGATGGATTCAATATCTGATACTGATCCAGCGTATTTTGTGCATCAGGCAGATTTGAACTGATTGCAATATACATACTTTGATTGATATTCTTTAAAGATGTAATAAGATTGCTGTTTAGATAATCTGATTTTAAACTTGCATACAAGTATTTTGCATTTGATCCAGATAAATGTGCAGCCTGATAGTAGGCATCAATATAATATCTTTTAATATTGGCTGGTGACTGAAAATACTTAGTATAAAATCTTTTTTCTACCATAGGCATGGATTGAATAAGGTTATAAGTAAAAGTACCTATAATAGGACATTCCAGTAAATATTTTAAGATTTGTTTTCTTTTATTTGGAAAATATTTGGAAACAGCCATATTTTCAGGATTGATAAACAAAAGTTTATGAAAATTATCTTTTTCCATGTTACATGCCTGAATTACTAAAGAAACAGATTTTCCTGATGCAATAATATCAGTTTTAGACTGAATAATATCTTTAATAAAATCATTAATAAGCTGGACATATATATAACTTGTATATGTTATTTTGGGTTTTTCAGAGCGTCCACATCCAAGCAAATCTAAGGCATAAACTGTATGATGTTTAGAAAGAGGTTCAATTAATTTATAATATTCCATAGCGGAACTTCCACTGTTTAAATGGTGGATTAAAAGTATTGGAGAACCTTTCCCGTGTTTAGTATAAAAAATGTTACCAAAACGCCACTTATAAGTATGTTCGTTTGTAGAAGGAAGAGCATCTTTTAAACTGCATATGAAAGTTATTGTGCGGTTGATTGCATAAATTCCAGCAACTGCCAGACTTCCTAATAATGTAATGTTTTTTAGTTTATTATATTTTTTCATAGGTAGCTCCTTTCTTTATCGGGTACCAGTTTATAGTCTATATTACTATTATATGCTAAATAAAGTTTTGATACAATAATACTTTGATTTCTTCTGCTTTTCGTATATGATAAATAAGAGGTGGTGATAGAATGGAAAAGAAAATAGATAAAGATCATTTGATTAATCAGCTTTATGATTACCTGATAAATGAGGTAAATTGTCTTAAAATAGAAAAAGATAAAATTAGTACAAAACTAAATTTTTATAAAGATGATAAAAATAAAAAATTAAATGTTGTTAAAGACGGAAATAAAATCTATCGTATCCGTAAGATTTTTTCACCACTTGATTTTAATCAGGAAGACGAAAATCAGAACAATTTCATTGATACATCTGAAATAGACCATTCTATACGGTTAGAAGAAAAAAATCTACAAGAGATTAATAATAAAATAAATATCTTATCAGAATATTTACAGGGGCTAGAGGAAAATTATTTCGTTGCGGATTCAGATTATACTGCTGATGAAGATGAAAAAGTTCCGTTTATTCCGGCTTTTGACAGATTAGTTAAACATGTAAAAATGATTCATCCTGAAATAAGAATAAATAATAGTTTAACAGGCAATACATCTGAGATTTTGATGAATTTTTCTTTTTTAAAAGGATTTCAGGTGCTGATCGATTATCTGATTTTTGAGACAGGTGTATATGTAATTAATATCGAGAAATATATAGATAAATATAAAATATTAATAAAATTTGATATAAAGCCTAAATTGCCAAAAGATATTGCTGTTTTTAAGAATAGTAAAAGAATTTTGGAGGAAAAGCTTTCAAAAGAATATTCTGTTATCAGATGGAAGAGTAATTCAATAATAATACAGGCTCTAATGGAGTCATAGAAAGGGAATATTATGAAAAATAAGATTATTAATTTGATTGATGATGCAATTGAGGAATTGGATAAAGATACAATTGCTGGTATTTTGGAAATTCCACCAAAAGAAGATATGGGAGACTTTGCTTTTCCTTGTTTTCAGCTGGCAAAGATTTTCAGAAAAGCTCCAAATATGATTGCTGAAGAAATCGCTGGAAAGATTGAAGTTACAAAAGATTTATCAAAGGTTGTTCCTATGGGACCATATGTTAATTTCTTTGTTAATAAGGAAATCTACGTAAAAGAAGTTTTAGGAAAAGTTGGAGAGAACTATGGTGCTTCTGATATTGGAAAAGGTAAAACAATCTGTATTGATTATTCTTCTCCTAATGTTGCAAAGAATTTTCATGTAGGACATTTAAGAACAACAATTATAGGAAATTCACTTTATCATATTTTTGATAAACTTGGATATCATGTGGAAAGAATTAATCATCTTGGTGATTGGGGAACTCAATTTGGTAAACTAATTGTAGCTTATAAAAAGTGGGGAAGTAAAGAAGCTGTCGAAGAAAAAGGAATTCCTGAATTACTTGATCTTTATGTAAAATTTCATAAAGAAGCAGAAGAGGATGACTCTTTGAATGATCAGGCGAGAGAATGGTTTGCCAAAATGGAACAGGGTGATCAGGAGGCCCTTTCTATTTGGGAATGGTTCAAAGATATTAGTTTAGTTGAATATAAAAGAATTTATAATGTTTTAAATGTTGATTTTGATCATTATACAGGTGAGAGTTTCTATAGAGACAAGACTAATGCAGTTGTAAAAGAACTGGATGAAAAAGGACTTTTGAAAGAAAGTGAAGGAGCAATGATTGTAGATCTTGATGAATATGATATGGCTCCTTGTCTTGTGACAAAGAAGGATGGTAGTTCTATTTATGCAACAAGAGATCTTGCAGCAATTTTTTATCGTAAGAATACTTACAATTTTGATAAATGTATTTATGTTACCGGTTTGGAACAAAAATTACATTTTGCACAGGTTTTCAAAGTTGTTGAATTGATGGGATATGAATGGGCAAAGGATCAGTTAATACATGTTCCTTATGGTCTTGTAAGCTTAGAAGGTGGTAAACTTTCTACCCGTAGTGGAAATATAGTTTATGCTGAGGATATTCTGAAAGAATCAGTTTCAAAAATTAAAGAAATCATTGAACAGAAAAACCCAGATTTAGAAAATAAAGATGAAGTAGCAAAGAAAGTTGGTATAGGTGCAATTATATTTAATGATCTTTATAATCAAAGAATTAAAGATGTAACTTTCACCTGGGAAAAAATTCATAATTTTGATGGTGAGACATGTCCATACGTACAATATACTTATGCAAGGGCTGCAAGTGTATTGCGAAAGACAGGTATTACTGATGTTGGAGAGATTGATGCATCTTTAGTTACTGATGATACTTCTGTTGCATTATTAAAAGAAATTGAAAGATTTCCTCAGATTGTAAAGACAGCGGCAGAACGCTTGGAACCATCTGTAGTATCCAGATATGTAATGGCTGTTGCTCAAGCATTTAATAGATTTTATCATGAAAATCAATGTAATGTAGAAGATGAAAATCTAATGAAAGCTCGTGTGAAATTAGTAATTGTTGCAAAACAGGTTATTAAAGATGGATTAGAGTTATTAGGAATTCAATGTCCTGAACAAATGTAAAGAAAAATTAAAGAAGATAATGTTTCACGTGAAACATTATCTTCTTTTTTTATCTAAAAGTAAATTGTACAAAATAAAAAATTAGGAATGTTTCACGTGAAACATATAGAAAAGGAAAAAAATTAGTGCTATAATAAATCTCAAAAGGAGAATAACATGGGAAGAATTATTGCAATTGCTAACCAAAAAGGTGGAGTTGGGAAAACAACAACAGCAGTGAATCTTTCGGCATCATTAGCAGAAAGAGGTAAGAAAACGCTAATTATAGATATGGACCCACAAGGAAATACCACCAGTGGATTAGGACTAGACAAAAATGAATTGGAAAAAACTACATATGAAGTCATAACAGATGAATATTCTATTAAAGAATGCATTAGAGAAGAAATATTTGAAAATCTGTCGTTGTTACCTGCAAATAGAAATTTAGCAGGAGCAGAAATTGAGTTAATGACAGTTGATAAAATGCAATATATTTTAAAAGATAATTTGAAAGATGTTAAAGATTCATATGATTTTATTATCATTGATTGTCCACCGGCACTTGGAATGTTAACAGTAAATGCAATGACAGCTGCTAATACAGTTATTGTACCTATACAGTGTGAATTTTATGCTCTAGATGGTTTGACACAGCTGATTTATACAATTGAACTGATTCAAAAAAGCTTGAATCCGCAACTGAAAATTGAAGGAGTAGTATTTACTATGTACGATGCCAGAACAAATTTATCTCTGCAAGTCGTGGAAAATGTTAAGTCCTATTTGAATCAGAAAATCTATAAAACAATCATTCCAAGAAATGTGCGTCTTGCAGAAGCACCAAGTCATGGACTTCCAATTAATTTGTATGATCCACGCTCTGTTGGAGCTGAAAGCTATGGATTTTTAGCAGAAGAAGTAATTGAAAACGGGGGTGCAGAATAATGGCAGCAAAGAAAAAAGGTCTGGGAAGAGGACTTAATACATTGATTCCAAGTGTGCCAATCGAGAATGATAATGTTAAAAAAACAGTAAAACAAAAAGAAGAATCTGAAACTGTTTCGGAAAAAGGGGAGATTCAATTATCAATTAATAAAATTGAACCAAATCCTGATCAGCCTAGAAATCAATTTGATGAAGATAGTCTGCAGGAATTAGCAGATTCAATTAAACAATATGGTGTACTGCAGCCATTACTTGTTAAAAAGAGAGATGATTTCTATGAAATAATTGCAGGAGAACGTCGTTGGAGAGCTGCAAAAATGGCGGGATTAAAAGAAGTTCCGGTAATTATTAGAGACTTTACAGATAATGAGATTGTAGAAATTGCATTAATAGAAAACATTCAAAGAGAAGATTTGAGTCCTATTGAGGAGGCTTTGGCATATAAAAAACTAATGGAAGAGTTTGATTTGAAACAGGACGAAGTTGCAACCAAAGTAAGTAAAAGCAGAGCAGCCATAACTAATTCATTAAGGCTTTTAAAACTTGATAAAAGAGTACAGAATATGTTAGAAGATGAAATGATAAGTACAGGACATGCAAGAGCATTACTTGCTATTCACGATGTAAATCAGCAATATGAAATTGCAATGAAAGTCTTTGATGAAAAACTCAGTGTAAGAGATATTGAAAAGCTGGTAAAAGAATTAAATAAGCCAGAGAAAAAGAAAAAAGAAAATAATAAAGAAAATGAACATAGTTTTTTATATACAAATCTGGAAGAGGCAATGAAACAGGTTTTGGGAAGTAAAGTAAGTATAAAAAATAAAAAGGATAATAAGGGAAAAATAGAAATAGAATACTATTCCCGCGATGAGCTTGAGCGAATTGTGGATATGATAAAATCAATTTAGGAGGAACATAAGAGGAATGATGGACTTTTTACAAGGTGTAGACATGTTGTATATCATCATGGGATTAGGCGGTTTTGTAGTTCTTGAATTTATTCTCATTATTATACTTTTAGCTAAAGTGGGAAAACTGAAAAAGAATTATAAAACATTTTTATCGGGAAATGATGGCAAATCATTGGAAAAAAGCATATTTGAAAAATTTGATCAGCTGGAACTTATGAAAAACGAACAAGAAGAAATTAAGAGAGAAATAAGAAAAGTTGATGAAGAATATGCAAAATCATTTTCTAAAATGGAAGTATATAAGTACAATGCATTTAGGGAAATGGGAGGAGATACAAGTTTTGTTATCGCGTTGTTAGATAAAAATAATAATGGTACTTTAATAAATGGAATGAATAGTCAAAAAGCCACCTATGTTTATGCGAAGGAAGTAGTGAATGGTGAGTCTAAAGTAGCATTATCAAAAGAAGAATCAGAAACATTAAAAAATTGTATGAATCAATAATTGGAGGAAAAAATGTTAGATATTAAATTTTTAAGAGAAAATCCGGATGTGGTAAAGCAGAATATTAAAAATAAATTTCAGGATCATAAGTTACCACTGGTAGATGAAGTAATAGAACTGGATAAAGAAAATAGAGAAATAAAACAGGAAGTACAGGAATTACGTGCAAACCGTAATAAGTTGTCTAAACAGATTGGTGCATTGATGGGACAAGGAAAAAAAGAAGAAGCAGAAGAAGTGAAAAAACAGGTTACTTCACAGGCTGGTCGTATTGAGGAATTATCTGCAAAAGAAAAAGATGTAGAAGAAAAAATCAAAAAGATTATGATGACAATTCCAAATATTATCGATCCATCTGTACCAATTGGAAAAGATGATAGTGAAAATGTAGAAGTAGAGAAATTCGGTGAACCTGTAGTACCTGATTTCGAAATTCCTTATCATACAGATATCATGGAAAAATTTAACGGAATTGATTTAGACAGTGCAAGAAAAGTTGCAGGAAATGGTTTCTACTATCTTATGGGTGATATTGCAAGATTACATTCTGCAGTTATTTCCTATGCAAGAGATTTTATGATTAACAGAGGATTTACTTATTGTGTACCTCCATTCATGATTCGAAGCAATGTTGTTACAGGAGTTATGAGCTTTGATGAAATGGATGCAATGATGTACAAAATTGAAGGTGAAGACTTATACTTGATTGGTACAAGTGAACATTCAATGATTGGTAAATTTATTGATACAACATTAGAGGAAGAAACACTGCCAAGAACCTTAACAAGTTATTCTCCATGTTTCCGTAAAGAAAAAGGTGCTCATGGAATTGAAGAAAGAGGAGTATACAGAATCCATCAGTTTGAAAAACAGGAAATGATCGTGGTATGTAAACCGGAAGATAGCAAAGAATGGTATGAAAAATTGTGGAAAAATACAGTTGATTTGTTCCGCTCTCTGGATATTCCTGTTCGTACATTGGAATGCTGTTCAGGAGATTTAGCAGATTTAAAAGTTAAATCAGTAGATGTAGAAGCATGGTCTCCAAGACAGAAAAAATATTTTGAAGTTGGAAGCTGTTCTAATTTAGGTGACGCACAGGCAAGAAGATTACGTATTCGCATAAAAGGTGAAGATGGTAATTACTTTGCTCATACATTAAATAATACAGTAGTGGCACCACCTAGAATGTTAATTGCATTCCTGGAAAATAATCTTCAGGCTGATGGAACAGTTCGTATTCCAGAAGTATTAAGACCATATATGGGTGGAATGGAAGTTATAAAATAAAAGAGGAAAGCATATGGAAAAGGGAAAGATTCTAATAATAGAAGATCATAAACCTATCCGTGCTGAAATATGTAAGTCTCTTGGTAAGTACGGTTATCGTACAATAGAGCTTACAAGGTATGAAACAATAATTGAAGATTGTGTTAAGGAACAGGCAGATTTGATACTATTAGATATCAATCTGCCTGTTTATGATGGTTACTATATATGCAGAAAAATTTGAAAACGATCAGATATTCCGATTATTGGTAAAAGAATCTGATTTAAAAGAAATTGTGGAAAATCCATAAAAATTAATGTAAGAATGTTGATAACATCTAAAGTGATGGTAAACAATATTCAGAAAGAATTATTTTGATTATATCGGATAATAGAAAATGAAAGAATAGAGGATGGGAGTTAATCACTCCCTCCCGGTTTATCATCTGCATTTGGAAGAATTGGCGGTTTATACGGCATAATATCTTCATAAGCTTCATCTTCATAGTCATTTGCCGGTTCAACGCGAATTAGTCCGGTACATTCTGTTGCAGAGCAGACACTGCACATGTCAAAAATATTCTCGTCAATCTGTTCGTTAGTTAGTTCTTTTTGATTTTTAATTTTTTTATCCATAAAAAAATCAGCCTCCTTTATTAAAGTATGGCTGATTTTTATTTTATTTATCCAATAAGATTAAAGCGATTAAAATTAAATCTTCGTCACCGATATTCTCAACACCATGTCCGCATCCATCTGGTGTATAAGTTGTATCACCGGCTTTTACTTCGTATTCATTGCCGTTATCATTGTAGAGACCTTTACCCTGGAGAAAATGATAAGCTTCGCCTTCTCCGTGATGTTCATGATATCCAAAGGAACATCCTGGAGGAATTACAACCTTTCCAAAAAGGCGGCTACTGTCTTTCATCTCTTCTTTTGTTAGAAAACAAGTTTTGTAAATAGTACCTTTTCCGCCGCGGGCGTTTTCTACAGCTTCCATTACTACATCTTCACTTTTTAAATACATAACACTACCTCCATACCGGTTTATTTAGATAAGTCTAGTATAAATGCTTTGAAAAGAAAAAACAATGGTAGTCTTAAATGACAAGAGCTGTGGATTGGATTAGCTTTCAGGAAGTAAAAGTATGATGAAGGAATAATAAATTCTAATGGTTATTTGTGATTGAAAATGATTGACTTTGATTGAATTGGTGGTATAATGAAAGCATAATAAATTAGAGGTGATCATATGTTGGCACAGGAAAGATTTGAAAAGATATTGGAACTGCTGAGAAAAGAACAGTCAGTGTCTGTGTCAGATTTGACGAGACAATTGAATACTTCAGAATCTACCATTCGTAGAGATTTAACAGCATTGGATAAGCAGGGATTGCTGATCAAGGTTCATGGAGGAGCAACGGCTGTTAAAAGCGTATTTGCACTGGAAGAAGCTGTAACTTTAAAATCCAAAAAGAATCTGGATGAAAAAAGGAAGATTGCTCAATATGCAGCCGATCTGGTAAGTTCCAACGATTTTGTTTATATTGACGCCGGAACAACGACAGAATTTATGATTGACTATCTGAAAGAACAGGATGTAACTTATGTAACCAATGGAATCGGACATGCAAGGAAACTGATGAATGCGGGATTTCATGTGATTCTGATTGGAGGAGAGATCAAAGCTGTGACAGAGGCTGTCGTAGGAGATGATGCTTTGGAAAATCTGGAAAAATATAATTTTACCAAAGGATTTTTTGGAACCAATGGAATAGATGGAGATCGTGGTTTAACAACCCCTGATTTGAAAGAAGCATCGGTAAAGAGAAAAGCTCTCAGTCATTGCAGAGAAGTTTATATTCTGGCAGATCACTCCAAATTTCACAATATATCGTCTGTAAAGTTTGGAAATATCGAAGATGCAGTTATTATTACAGATCAGTTAAAGAATAAAGATTTGAATCACCTGACAACCATTAAGGAGGTATTTTAAATGATTTACACAGTAACATTCAACCCGGCTATTGACTATGTAATTAAAGTTGATGATCTAACACTTGGTATGGTAAATCGTACAACAAGAGAGGATATGTATTGTGGAGGAAAAGGAATTAACGTTTCCAATGTTTTATCTAATCTTGGAATTGATAGTGTAGGACTTGGATTTATTGCAGGGTTTACAGGAGATGCTATTGAAGCTGGAGCAAAAGAACTTGGATTTACTCCTGATTTTATCCGTCTCCGTGAAGGTATGACAAGAATTAATGTTAAGATTAAATCCAATGAAGAAAGTGAAATCAACGGATTGGGACCTGTAATTCATGATGATGAGCTGGAAAAGATGTTTGATAAACTGGATCAGCTTAAGGACGGTGATATGCTTGTTCTTGCAGGAAGTATTCCGGCAAGTCTTCCAGAAGATATTTATGAAAGAATTATGAAACGTCTTCAGGAAAAAGATATTCAGATCGTTGTAGATGCAACAAAAGATTTGTTATTAAATGTATTAAAATACCATCCGTTTTTAATTAAACCAAATAATCACGAACTGGGTGAGATGTTTGGGGTAGTATTAAAAAATAATGATGAAATTATTGAGTATGCGAAAAAACTTCAGGAAAAAGGAGCAAGAAATGTACTGGTATCCATGGCAGGAGATGGAGCAATCCTAATTACAGAAGCGGGAGAAGTACATATTTCCCCTTGTCCAAAAGGTGAAGTTAAGAACTCTGTAGGAGCAGGAGATTCCATGGTTGCAGGATTTATAACAGGATATTTAAGAAGCAATGGAGATTATAATGAAGCATTAAAGATGGGAACTGCTGCAGGAAGTGCAAGTGCATTTTCAGAAGATCTTGCTACTGGTGAAAAAATTATGGAATTATATAAACAATTGTAATATTTATCCAATAGTAATAGAAATGTAATATAAATATGATAGAATGAGCTTGAGTGAACAACCAGGCTCATTTTGTTTTAGGAGAAGATTATGACAAAAAATCAGGCAAGAAAATTAGTTAGTCAGAGAAAAAAAGAATTGTCTATGGAGTATAAAGAAAAGGCAAATCAGTCAATTTTAAGACAGGTTTTGCAATTGACTGAATATAAGAATGCAGAGACGCTTTTTTGCTATGTGAGTATGGAAGATGAAGTTAATACATGGCCAATTCTGGGATTTGCCCTGGAACAGGGAAAACGGGTTGGCGTACCTTTATGCATCAGTAAAGGAGTTATGGAGATAAGACAGATAAATTTATTTGATGATTTGGAAAAAGGGGCTTATGGAATCATGGAACCAAAAAAAACATGTCCTTTAATAGATGCTTCTGATATAGAACTTGGTATTATTCCTTGTGTCTCAGCAGATATGGAGAAAAGAAGACTTGGGCATGGAGCAGGGTTCTATGACCGTTATCTTCAGAATACAGTTTTTCCCAAAGTCCTTCTATGCTGGAAAAAGCTAATGATTTCTCAAATTCCAACGGATGAACATGATATAAAGATGGATCGGATTATTTTTGAAGCAGATGAAATATTTTGAAGCTGAGATTTGTATTAATATAAAAAGAAGAAAGGAACATTTTATATTAAGGTTTCTGAGGATGGAAAAACATCCGATGGTGTCTATGCTGTTTATTATGGTCATTGTTATTTTTTGAGGAGGTAGAATAATGAAAAAAATATTGAAAGTATGTCTGGCTATTATATGTTGCGTTATATTGTTATTTCCTGTTACGTATGTAAGTGCTGCAGAAGATTTTATTGCTCCACAGGATGTTTTTAAGATTGCACAGAAAAAGATTGAAAAGAAAGGCAAAAAAACTGAACCTGAAGAATGGAACAGACCAGAAATCAAATCATATCGTTTTGATTCTGCTATTGATGCGTTAAAATATATGTTAACTGGAGGAATGAAATATTATAATGAGAATTTTTTTAAAGAAAATAATAAAATAAAAGTAACTGTTGTGGAAAGTGGTACTTTATTTTTATCAGTTTCTTATGAAAATCAGGGCAGAACAGCTTTGTATAATAAGGATATGAAGTTCATGGGGAATATCCCTGAAGATACGGGAACATATATAGAAGTTGATGCAAAAGCCGGAGATGTTTTCTATGTAGAGATGCCTTCTCATACTAAAGAAGCCTTTGTAATGACATATACTTTGAAAAATGATTTTTATACATTAACAGATGATAGTATTCATCTGCAAAAGGGAAAAGGAACACCGACTTATCATACATTTACATTAAAGAAACGTTCTGTTGCATATATGAAACTGTCACCTGTTACAGAGAATGGAGGGACTGTAGTATCTTATATTCAAAGAAGAATAAAAGGAAAATGGGTGCCAATTGGAAAGACTTATTATACAACGGCTGAGGACATTACAATCTGCACATATGGATTGAAAGCAGGCACTTACCGACTGATATTAAAGGCAGGAACCAATCAGGCGTGTACAGTTGAATATATCAATGAACCTCACAAAAAAAGTGTAACCTATAGTAAATCAAAAGCAGTTAATATCAGATCAAGGGAGACCAAAGAGAATGTTTATACAACCGGAGAAAAAGCATCCCGATGGTATAAAATAAAAGTAACATCTGCTAAAAAGAGAAGAGCTATTGTATTAAATGGTGATGCAGATAATGGAAAGTTTAAATTTACTATTTACCGTTATGGAAGAAAAAAACCGGTAAAAACCAAAACACTGACAGGCGACAGTACATATTCATATAAGCTGCCAAAAACAAAGGCAACATATTATGTCAAAGTCTCAAAAGTTGGGAAAAGAACCAATGGATATTACTATGTGAAGTTTAAATAGAATATAAGAATGATACAACATAAAAAAGGGCGTGTTGCAGAAGCTGATATTTAATCAGCATCTCTCACGTCCTTTCTTTGTACAGATATTACCTTTTTGAAGCCAGTTTATTTGCAAGATTTACAATGGTCTCAATTGGATTGGCCAGTTCACTATGGTTCATAGCATCAATGTAACTCTGGCGGTTGGCATATACTGTGTTAACAGCATTTAGCAATGTCTCGCTGGTCACATCTTTTTCCTGAAGTACATAGCTGTATCCTTGTTTTTCGAAAGATTCAGCATTGAGAATCTGATCACCACGGCTGGCTTCCAGTCCAAGTGGAATCAGAATATTTGGTTTTCTTAAAGAAAGAAGTTCACAAATAGCATTAGCTCCAGCCCGGGATACAACAATATCTGCGCAGGCAAAATAATGTTTTAATTCCTTCTTGACATATTCAAATTGTTTATAGCCTTGTGTGTCAGCTAATGTCTGATCCAGATTACCACGACCACATAGGTGGATAATCTGGTATTTTTCCAGGAGCTGATCCATATTATCACGGATGGCACGATTTATTGCCACAGAGCCAAGGCTTCCACCAATAACAAGAAGAACTGGTTTATCTTGTGAAAAGTTACAGAGTTTTAAACCTTCTTCCTTTTTTCCCTGGAATAATTCCTCGCGAATTGGAGATCCGGTAAGTACAGCTTTGCCTTCCGGAAGATGTTCTACAGTTTCAGGAAAATTACAGCAGATTTTGCTGGCACTTGGAATACTAAGCTTATTGGCAAGACCAGGAGTCATATCAGATTCATGAATGATAACCGGTATTTTTCTTTTTTTGGCTGCCATTACAACAGGAACAGTTACAAAGCCGCCTTTTGAAAAGATTACATCTGGTTTTAATCTGGATAAGAGTTTTCCTGCTTCAAAATATCCTTTAATAACACGAAATGGATCGGTAAAGTTTTTTAAATCAAAATATCTGCGGAGTTTTCCTGAGGAAATTCCATAATAAGGGATTCCAATATCTTCTATCAATTTTTTTTCCATACCATTGTAAGAACCAATATAGGAAATTTCATACCCTTCATCAATTAATTTTGGGACAAGAGCCATATTTGGGGTAACATGGCCGGCAGTACCTCCACCTGTTAATACAATACGTTTCATAACGCCTCCTGATTTACTGATTTTGTTTATATGCCTTTAATGCCAGTGATAACTGGTCAGGGCAGGATGTACCACGGAAACCACATTGGATACCGGATAATTTGTCAATGACTTCATCTACTGGCCGTCCTTTGGCTAAAGCTGCCACGCCGGTGGTATTTCCCTGACATCCGCCATGAAATTTAAGATCAGTAATAATACCTTCTGCTATTTCAAATTCAATGGCACTGGAACAGGTTCCTTTTGTTTTATATATCATGATGTATACCTCCTGTTTTTATATAATATGTTAATAATAAGAATATAATAATTTTAGTCTTTCTGGATATTATATCATAGTCCATGAAAAAAGAAAAATTTGTCACGATGAAAATTGACAAATCTATAAATTCTTTTACTAGCCTGTTAATTTTTTGTATGCTACCATTATTATATAAATAGAAAACTGGTATTACAAAGAAGTGTGAGGTATAGGTATATGGGTAACGTATTTGATGAGAATAGCATTTTATTAAATGAATCTTTTGATAATAAGATTACAGCTATTAAAAAAGCAGGACAGATGTTATTAGATCGTGGATGTGTAGATCCGGAGTATATTGATGCAATGATTGAGAGAGATGAAAAAGTCTCTGTTTATATTGGAAATGGAGTGGCAATTCCTCATGGTGTTGCAGGTTCAGAAAAATTTATTAAAGCATCAGGTGTATCTTTTATTCAGGTTCCAGAAGGTGTTGATTTTGGAGAAGGAAAGAAAGCCTATATTGTAATTGGAATTGCGGGTGTCAATGATGAACATTTGGATATCCTTGCAAAATTGGCGATTACATGTTCTGATCTGGATAAAGTTGAACAGCTTCGCACAGCAGATTCTAAGAAAAAGGTACTTGATATTTTATCAGATGTAGATGTATAAGGAATTTAAAAACATTTTATTTTAAAATTGAAATGTTCTGTATAAATATATACAGAGCATTTTTTTGTTGTTACATATATTGACATGTGAAAAGAAAATAGGCAATATAAACATAGAAAATGAATAGTTTAGGAGGAAATATAAATGATTATTGGAATCATTGGTGCAATGGAAGAAGAGGTCAGTTTACTGATTGATGAAATGGAAGACAAGGAATCTTCATTTCAGGCAGGAATGACTTTTTATAAAGGTATTTTAAAGAAAAAAGAAGTGGTTGTTGTACAAAGTGGTATTGGAAAAGTTAATATGGCAATTTGTACACAGATTTTAATTGATAAATTTCAGGTGACTCATTTGATTAATACGGGTGTAGCAGGAGGTTTGTTCAAAGATATTGAAGTAGGAGATATTGTGATTTCCAGTGATGCTATTCAGCATGATATGGATGCTACAGCTTTTGGATATGAATTGGGAATGATTCCAAGGATGGAAGTTTCTATATTTGAAGCAGATCAGCAGCTGGTTGAGCTTGCACAGGAAACATGCAGGGAGGTAAATCCGGAAATTCAGTGTTTTGTTGGAAGAGTTGTAAGTGGAGACCAGTTTATTTCTGATAATGAAAAGAAACATCAGTTGATTGAATGTTTTGATGGATATTGTGCTGAAATGGAAGGTGCAGCTATGGCTCAGGCCGCTTATTTAAATAAAATTCCGTTTATTATTTTACGTGCTATCTCCGATAAGGCCGATCAGGAAGCAACAGGAAGCTACGAAGAATTTGAAAAAGCAGCAATTAAACATATTGTTCGTCTGGTTCTTGGTATTTTGGACAAAGAGTAGTCTAACTTTGCAGGATGATTTTTCTTAATTTTCTATAAGCATGCTTTTATAATAATAATCAAAGAAATAAAAGGAGACAGGCGTATGGGAATTTTAAGGGAAACATATTTTGTACAGGGATTATGTGTGTTGGCAGCAGTTGGTCTTTTGACAAAACTGCTGGTATGGAAAAGTTACCGGAAACTTCTTTTGGCTTCTGACCATATGGAACAACCTTCAAGAAACTGGATTGGTGTACTAAAGAAAAAGTTTGAAAATTATTATCAGCTGGATGCAAATGTACATAATATTGCATGTATTGTGGATAAGTATTTTGAAAATCATAAGATACTGGGGATAAATGCATCCTTCTGGGAGCAGATTCCTGGTTTCTGCAGTATTTTATGTGTTCTGCTGGGATGTATAGGATCTGTAAGGGGAATTGTTGCTGGAGCAGATCCTTTTTTGTGGATACAAAGTCTGATGATAAGTATTTCGGCGGGTATAGGCATTTTCATGTTAGATTACCTGTTTCGTCTTGATCATACAAAACAGTTGATTCGTGCAAATCTGATACATTTTCTGGAAAATGTTATGCCTAATCGGGTTGATAAAACAATAGCAAAAAACCAGAAAAATAAAAAAGAGCAGCTAAGGCAGAAGGCTGTAATCCAAGAGGAAAAAGAAAAGACGGAGCAAATAGTTGATCATTGGGAGCAGATTGCCAGTGCAAAGGAATTTCATCTGACACAGGAAGATTTGCAGACATTAAAAGATTTTATAAATGACTTATAAACCCCGGAATGTTTCATACAATAGTAAAAAAGGATTTATGTGTTATGAAACATGAAATTTTAGTATTAATTGTCATGATAATACTTTCAATCAGTGGCTGTAGCCGACAAAAAAACAGCGAAATCCGAAAGAGTCAGGAGACTTTGGCGCAGGGACAAGATGAGAAAGAGAGCTGGTGGATAAAAAGAAACCAGGATCATGCAATTCCTCAGGCATCAGATAAAGTTGATTTATCAAGATATGATGCCTACTATGTAGATCCAAAGGCGGGGAAGAAAAAATGTATGTATTTAACCTTTGATTGTGGATATGAAAATGGATTTACACCGAAAATTCTTGATGTTTTAAAAAAGGAAAAAGTACCAGCTGGTTTTTTTGTAACGAAGGCATTTATTCGTGAAAATCCGGATCTGGTGAAACGAATGAAAAAGGAAGGACATGTGGTGGGAAATCACACAGTTCACCACAAGAGTATGCCTTCTTTAAGCGACAGGGATATAAAGCAGGAGATTAATGATTGTTCAGAATTTTGTAAAGAGGCTACTGGATATGAAATGGATAGATTTTTTCGACCGCCAATGGGAGAATATAGTGAACGCACATTGAAAGTAGTTAAGGAGATGGGATATAAAACCATTTTCTGGAGTATAGCTTATTTGGATTATGATGTAAATAATCAGCCGGGAGAAGAATATGTGATTAATCATTTTAAACAAAATTATCATAATGGTGCTATTCCGCTGATCCATAATGTTTCTAAATCCAATGCAAATGCTTTAAGCAGAGTGATTTGTACTCTTAGAAAAAAAGGATATCAATTTCTTTCTTTGAAAAAATTGCCGGACTATTGAAAGGGAATTTGTTGTTTGATAAAATATATGTAACATTTTAGAGTTTAGAAGGAAAAGATTTATAAAGAGATTATAGGAGACACCATGAAGAAAATTGCACAATTTCACAAAGTAAGTTATGCACAGTTTGAAGAAAGCTGGAAGGATAGTTTTCCAGAAACTTCATTAGAGGATATCAGAAAGATTTATGATGATATCCAATTGCCAAAGAGAGCAACCAGGGGATCAGCAGGATATGATTTCTTCAGTCCGGTAGATTTTACCCTCGAACCAGGAGAAACCATAAAAATTCCTACAGGAATCCGGGTTTTTATTGAGGAAGACTGGGTATTGAATATTTTTCCAAGAAGTGGCTTAGGATTTAAATTCCGTCTTCAGATGAATAATACTGTTGGAATTATTGATAGTGATTATTTCTATTCTGATAATGAGGGTCATATTTTTGTGAAGCTGACAAATGATACCAATGAAGGGAAGACCGTATCTGTGGCAAAAGGAACAGGAATGGTGCAGGGAATCTTTATGCAGTATGGAATCACTTTAGATGACAATGTGAAAGAAGTACGTAATGGTGGATTTGGAAGTACAACTGTTAAAAAGTAGATGGGTAAAAATATGGCCGGAGTCTGGTGAGGACTTCGGCCGTTTATTTTGGGAATAAGAGGAATATGACTCTTCAAAGAGATATAAAAAAGTGATAGTGCATCGCCTCCCTGCCTGTGAATTTGAGTGGTTAGGTGAGAAACTTTGCCTTACATTTGTGCTTAATTTTTTGTTACTAATATATATATCGTCATATCCCTCTTATTTCATAAACCAATTTTTTCGTCAAAAGGGGAACTAAAATCCAAAAAAAAATTCAAATTATTTATATCACGCCAAAAAGACAGACGTTTGTCTGCCACCTGAAGGTTTAATTTTTGACGAGTAAGGATTTTTAAAACAATGTTTTTAGTTCATCTTTTGATTGTTATTTATAGCTGCGTTTGTAGGTAAAGGTATCGCTGTTGACAAAAGCTCCACCTTTGGATTTATAAATGTTAACTTTACTGTAAACACGGTAGGTGTAGCCTTTGGTAACGTAGTAGGAGCGACTGTACATATTTACACTGGTGTCTCCATAGGTTCCACTGGTTAATGTATGCCAGGAACCATCGGAGTATCGTTGTAATTTCATATTGATTGTGGAATAATAGGAATCTGTACTTGGGATAACAGTGGTGTAAAATGAAGCTTTGCCTAAGGTGCCAAAAGAAAGACCAATTGTAACATCTTCAAATCCAGCCCAACTATCAGCAGCAGAAACAGGAGTAGTAATTGATACAAAAGCAATAATACAAATTAATAAGAGAGTAATTATTTTTCGTGTTTTTTTCATAGAAAATCCTTTCTATCCTTACTAATGTAAAAATTATTAGCAAGGGAGAAAAGGGAAATAAAAATACAAAAATATTCTCTTTAATAAATTGTAAAAATGCTCGATAAAATATGTAATTGATGTGAAGTGTAAAATTGGTTTGTTTATGCAATCTTGTAGACACAATAAGGATGAATGGTTTACTACTTACTATTTTTCTATAAAAATATAGGATTTATTAAAAAAGGATGTCCTAAAATTTTTTGTAATTTTAGGACATCCTTTTTTGTAGTGGATAAATAAGAAAATTTTATTTTTTTATTATTTTAATGTTTTTTGCTATATTGAGTAATTCGGATTCAGATTTTGTTGAAATAATATTAAAAATAGTATGTTGATGATACCATAACAATCTATTTTTACTACCAGCAATAAAATAATAATTTTGAGAATTAACTTTAATCTCAGAATAGTCATCTTTAATCATTTTCGAATAGTTTGTATAAGATTGATTATACTGGATTTTAATATAAATATTATCTTTTTTTGTATTGGAATATTTATAAACTAATTGGGTATTACCATCAGAATGTTGCTTTTTGGTACATTTATATCCTTTTGGAATATATTTGAACTTATATTTCTCTTTTGAATTATCTAGATGATGAATAGTAATTTGTGTTTTATTATTTGTTTCATTTCTTTTAAATATAAAATTCAACACTGGCTCTCGAAATGCTTTTACATTCATCGCTGTTACGGATACAATACCTAATACAACAATTGCAATGGCTGCAACTCTTCTTGCAAGATGCATGTGTTCCTTACGGACTTCTTTCTTGTAGGCATTTTTAAACATCTTATCCATTCGCTGGTTAAATTCATCGGACAGTTCCAGTTCGGGGATTTGATCAAATTCTTCAATTTCATCATCTATGTATTGTTTTCCACCGTATTCAATGATGTGATCGAGAAGCTTATCCTGGTCTTCAATTTTTTTATTCATATTTTTACTCATAGAAATCCTCTTTTCGAAACATTGCTCGCAGCTCTTTTTTGGCAAGAGCAATTCTTTTCTTTATAGTACGTTCAGAAACATCATATGTCGCTGCAATTTCTCTATATTTGAATCCATAGACATAATGAAGCAGTAATGTATCCCGCAAAGGAGGCTTCAGTGCAGACAGCTTCTCTTTGACAGATTCAAGACTGATTAAGTGTATATATGCATCTATTGGATCTTCCAAATAGTAAGATTCATTACCATCTTCATAGTCAAGAGGCAGGTAATCGTGCTTATGATATTCTTTTTCAATTGTCATCATAACATTACGAAGTATGACAAGAAGAAAAAACAGTACCTGATCCTCTTGGATTTTTAAAATAGTTGTCGGATATCTTAGTACTTTTTCAAAAACAACCTGAACGGCATCTTCGGCATTGCTTTTGTTGGAAGTATATTTAAAAGCAGCATTATATAATTTGTTAGCATACTGACAATAGTATTCGGCAATAATCTGCGAATCATATTTTTTATCAGGATGTTGGTTCAGTTTTTCCATATAATTAATATCTCCATAATATATAATAATTATAGTACAATTGCGTTATTTGGAAAAGCTGTAATTATAATTTTAGTATACTTAAATATCGAAAAGGTGTAAATAATCTTTCAAATATTATTCTTCAATAACCTGGATTTCCAGATAATCAAAATCGATGGTTTCTATAAAACTGTCTTCTGTAAACCGGGTTTTGCTGTGACGGATGAAATCCTGCTTGTTTGTTTCCAACCATAAAGGTTTTTGCAGATCAAATTGGTAACAGATTTCTTCCAGAGCCTGATAAATCTTTCTAGTTCGGTTTAAATCATTATTATCAATACACACAACAGTATCTTTCAGCATATGGTGGTTGCTGAATAATTTTCCCCACATTCGAAACATGACATTTCCTGCTTTCTTTAATTTTTATCTTATATTATTACAAACACTTACTTCTGAGATTTTAGTATAGATTTATTTTTGTTTCTTGTAAAGAATAATCGGTGTGATATACTTAAAAAAAGAAAATAAAGGAGAAAAATACATGAAGCTTTTGAGAAGAATCTTTATAGATGGTTTATCAGGTATGGCACTTGGTCTTTTCTCTACATTGATCATAGGAACCATTTTAGAGCAGATAGGAAGTTTTGTTGGTGGAGATATAGGGAATACCGTTGTCGCTATTGCAGCAGTTGCAAAGGCACTGACAGGTGCAGGAATTGGAGTAGGAGTTGCAAGCAGATTTAAAGAAACTCCATTAGTATGTGCTTCGGCTGCAACTGCAGGTATGATTGGCGCATTTGCATCAAAATTAATGAGTGGGTCTGTGGTGATCAAAAGTGGTGTTTTGCTTTCAGGACCGGGAGAACCATTAGGTGCATTTGTGGCAGCTTATATAGGAATTGAATTGGGCCGGCTTCTGGTTGGAAGGACAAAGCTGGATATTATTTTGACACCTATGATAACAATTTTGGCTGGTGGGTTTGCAGGACTTATGATTGGTCCATACATATCAGATTTTATGAAACAGATTGGAGAGATGATTCAGTGGGGAACACAGCAACAGCCATTTCTTATGGGAATTATCGTTTCTGTTTTAATGGGAGTTTGTCTGACACTTCCAATCAGTTCAGCAGCTCTGGGAGTTATCCTTAATCTATCAGGAATTGCAGCGGGAGCGGCTACAGTGGGCTGTTGTTCCCAAATGATAGGATTTGCAGTGGCAAGTTTTCGTGAAAATAAAGTAGGAGGGCTTCTGGCGCAGGGAATTGGAACATCAATGCTTCAAATGCCAAATATTATAAGAAAGCCTTGGATATGGATACCTCCTATTTTAACAAGTGCAATTCTTGGACCTGTTTCAACAGTAATCTTAAAAATGACAAATAATGCTATTGGTTCTGGAATGGGAACTGCAGGACTGGTTGGTCCTATTATGGCATATAAGACTATGCTTGCGGAAGGGACATCTGCAGGAGCGGCTGCAGCTATGATTCTGATTATGCATATCATTGCTCCGGCGTTTCTTACTTATTTTATTTCGGAAGCAATGCGTCGTGCAGGAATCATAAAATCCGGCGATATGAAGTTGGATATATAAGAGGAAAAGACGTTTCTATCGCAGAAGAAATAAAAGAAGCCAGTTTGACCACTGTGTGAAGTCTGGTATTTTGTATTTTTTCTTCATTGAAATCAGAAAAAGTATTTACAATTCCTGTAATAGAGATGTTTCCAATAGGAGGAAGCTTTTTTGACACTCCCTGACCAGGAAGAAGAGGCATGTTGGAAAGTGTGATATAACCAATATGTTCAGTACACCCAAGGCAGGCATCTATGGCGATAATGAACGGATCGGTATGCAGCTGATAAATATGCCGGATAGTTTCTGTGAGATTTTGGGCATGGACAGGCTGTGATAGACAGCCATAAACAGAAAAATAGGAAGTGTTATGTTGAAGATATTGTCCTACAAGAGGACCAAGGCAGTCGCCGGTTGCACGATCTGTACCAATACAGACGATAACCAGCGGCTGATTTTTTTTTCGCTGGGTGAGGATTTTTCGTTTTAAATCTTTCTGAAAATTTTTGAAGGCTTTATGATCGCTTGGATAATAATATGAAACTTTACTGGTAAACAAAATAATTTCCTCCTGCTCTAGTCTTCTTTGCCTTCCTAGTTTATACAAAAGAATAAAAAGTATGTAGAAAAAAAGAGAGTTTCTTTCGACGAGGTTTGATAAAAAAAGTAAAAACAATATGATAAAGTCTCTTTATCAATAGAAGAAAGGGAGGCTTTTTTGTGAAGACAGAGCAGCAGTTACCAAAAAATATCCGGCAGATCGGCAGTCCGGTGGGACATACAAAAGTTTACATTGAAGATTACGTCATTACT
Organism: Anaerostipes faecalis; assembly: GCF_018982945.1. Classification (GTDB taxonomy): domain Bacteria; phylum Bacillota; class Clostridia; order Lachnospirales; family Lachnospiraceae; genus Anaerostipes; species Anaerostipes faecalis. The sequence goes on from NZ_JABRXE010000013.1 coordinate 42,595, forward strand.
TTTTTGAATAGTATTGCAATTGACAAAAATACATTTGTGCGTGGAGCAATTTTGTTTGGAGAAAAAAAGTCTATAGGAAGTGACACGGTGATTTTTGTTCGCGGGGCCATTGAAGGACAGAATCTGGAACTGGATTTGGATGAAACTGTGTTTGATGATAATGTCTGGAGAGAAATTTATCAGCAAAAGGACAGATTCTTCCCTGAGCTGGAAGTAATGGGGTGGGCTTTATCCAGAATGGGATTTTCGGTACGATTAAATGATAAAATCAAAAAAACTCATTTTGAAAATTTCCCAGGGGAAGGAAAAATCCTTTATATGATGGATTATCTGGAACAGGAAGATGCATTTTATGTTTTTCGAGGACAAGACCTGGTACGTCAGAATGGATACTATATATATTATGAAAAGAATCCTATGATGCAGGAATATCTGATAGAGCGAAATCAAAGAATTAAAGAAGCTCAATCTTATGAAAATATGCTTGAAGCAAAAAGAGATGAAAAGGTAATCCGTCAGTTTCGAGAGAAGATTTCTCAAAAGACCAAATCAAGTCAGCGCAAAGGTCTGATTCGAAAAATGTCATCTGCAGCAGCTATGGCACTTATTATATTTATGGGTGGAACCATGTATTATTATGTACAAAATGATACGACAGTAAATTTTAAAGATATTGTCCGTGGGGCAGTTAATACAATGGGAAAGGGAGTTAAAGAACAGGTAGATTCAACAGATAAAGAAATGCCATCTACACTGGATACTGAGTCAGAAGAAAAAGAAACATCAGATTCTTCTACCATACAGAGGGCAACGACCACAACGGAATATAATTCTGAAACGACCACAACGGAAAGTCCGAAAAACAGCACTGAGAATACGGTTACCCAGTCTGCCGGTGCATATCAAAGATACATTGTTCGAAAAGGAGATACTCTGGTTTCTATTAGTAAAAGAATATATGGAACGCAGACAATGGTTAAAAAAATAAAGGAAGCCAATGGATTGAGTAATGAAAATCAGATTTATCCAGGACAGAAATTGCTTGTTCCTAAAAGCATAAACTAGAAGAGGGATTGTCACCACCTTTGGAAATGTTGTATAATACCCATATTCAGATGCTAAGTTAATGTAGATTGGAAGGGGTTCTATGGAACAAAAGACGAAAGCAGGTTTTTCTCTTTATATTAATAGTAATGAAAATTTTCAAAAGGCAGCTATTATTCAGGATAAGAAGAAAAAGTATCGAAAGGTGCTTCTTATAACATTGGCGGTTGTTTGCGTACTGAGTTTTTTTGCTTATCGATATCGGACTTATCACAGTATGAAGGTTGTAAAGTCTATAACAAAAGATTTATCTGAGTCAGTGAAATCTTTTGCGTATAAGAGTGGAACCATTAGTTATAGTGAAGATGGTGTATCATTTTTAGATGGAAATGGGCAGACCAAGTGGAATCAGACTTTTTCTTTGAAAAATCCTATTGCTTCGTATTGTAAAGAATATATTGTTATTGCTTCAAAAAATGGAAATGAGGTTGTTTTACTGGATGCAGATGGACATATAAAACAATTCAGTGTATCATATCCAATCATAGATGTTGAAGTGGCAAGCCAGGGAGTTATTGCATTGATTCTTCAAGGAGAAAATGCAAATTATATTGAGCTATATGAATCAGCACAGAAAAAATTAGTAAGGATAAAAACAACCGGAGATCAGAATGGATATCCGATGGATATAGATTTATCTAGTGATGGAGAGAATCTTGCAGTAAGTTATCTGGTAGTAGATGGAATCAAAACAAAAAGCAGGATTGCTTTTTATAATTTTGGAGAAGATGGTCAGGAAAAAGAAGATCAGCTGATTGCTGGATTTGATGAATCTGATACAATTATACCTAAAATTAATTTTATGGGAGATTCAAGGCTGTGTGCAGTAGGTGATGGGAAACTTATCATTTTTAAGGCTGGGAAATCACCATCAAAACAGAAGGAAGTTAAAATAGAAAAATCCGTGAAGAGTGTTTCTGTCAATGATAAATATATTGCGATGATTATTGAAAATCAGAAAAAGAATGATGAAGAAAAGTTTGAGGCTAAAATATATAATAAATCGGGAAGAGAGATTATGTCCAAAGGCTTTTCATCAGAATATAATAAAGTAGTGCTTGGAAAAAAAGAATTAATGGTAACAGGAAATTATCATTGTTCCATTTTTAATTTTGCCGGACATGAGATGTTTGATAAGGATTTTAAAAAAAGAATTTTGGATATATCACCAACTGGAAAAACACGTAAGTATTTAGTGGCTTATGAAAATAAGACGGAGTTAATTTGCTTACGATAAGGAGTGAAGTACTATGGGAGAAATTATTTTAATTATTTTTGGGGTGTATTTATTATTTCAGATTGTTGTTGGTTACCGAAGAGGCTTTTTAAAATCATTGTTAATGTTGGTTGCATGGATTTTAACTTTTGCTATAGCTTTTTACGGGGCTGATGAGGTGAAGCCGTTTGTGATTAAATATTTTCCGCAGATTCAAGGGAACATATTATCAGATCACATAACTTATGTTATTGCATTTATTATTACAACTATTATAGTAAGACTTATATTTTCTGTGATTTTACATTTTCTGAACAAGGTAAATGATCTTCCGGGAATTGGATTTGTGAATAAGGCAGCAGGAGGTCTTTTAGGTTTTACAAAAGGAGTATTGGTTATTGCTTTTCTTTTATTTTTTGTTTCTATGATGCCTTTGGTAGGAATGACAGATACATATAATCAGATTATGTCTAGTGACGAAAAAGTAGCATATATGATTCAAAATAATCCTTTTGAGGAAATACTTAATTATTCGAAATTGAATAATATATAACTTTTTTGAAAGATGCTTATTGATTTTAATATGTAGAGACAGATTTAAATTAAATTACATGATAATGTATGGCGTATCATAAAATGGAGGATTTAATTCCACATTTTGTGGTACGCTTTTTTTGTTGCATAGGAAATTCAAGCGGACTTTTCCGCTTTGTTATGGTTATAATTAAGATATGAGAAAAAATATGTAAAAAAAATCAAAAAAATAGTTGACACTGGGTGAATCCCGTGATATTATATGTAAGCTGTCTTTGAGAGACAGGAAAAAACAACATCATCAAATATGACTTTTGAAAAGATAAAAAAGTTCTTGACAAACAGGAACAAAGATGG
>NZ_JABRXE010000014.1 GCF_018982945.1 Anaerostipes faecalis
CTATTTTTATGTTTGTTATGATCTGATTCTTTAATATCATTATGAGTTCCTCCTTGTAACTCATATATCATAACATTTGTACATTCTTATTTAATATTTATTGTACATACTTAAGTATAACTTTATATTTTTACAGGTACAGGAGCAGATAGCCGGTCGCCGGCGGGTATGCAAAAACGGACAGACCCAGATATTTGCCGGACTTATCAAGTGTGCCGACTGCGGATGGACGCTTTCTTATGCGGACAACCGGCAGAACAAAACACCTTACGGCTACTACCACTGCGGGAAAAACGGACAGGGACTGGGACAATGCTCCATGCACTACATCCGCTATGATGTGCTTTACGGATATGTGCTTTCCAGACTGCAATACTGGTCGGAGCAGGTGCACCGGGACGATGAAAAACTGCTACAGCAGTTGTTAAATGCCGGAAACAAGGAACGCAGTGCCGTAAAGAAACAAAGAGCCGTGGAACTGAAAAGAGCCACAAAGAGAAAAGCCGAGGTAGACGGACTGTTTACAAAGCTGTACGAGGACTGGTCTTTGGGAAAGATAACCGAATACAACTTTACCATGCTTTCGGAACGGTTTCAGACGGAGCAACGGGAACTGGAAACAAAAATCCGGGAATTGCAGGAAGCCTTAAGCTCCATGGAACAGACGGAAAGCGATGCAGAAAAGTGGGTAGAACTGATTAAGCAGTACGCCAGTCCCACGGAACTGACCACCGAGCTTTTAAACACCCTGATTGAGAAAATCGTGGTGCACGAAGCTGTAAAAAGCCCGGATGGCTGCCGGAAACAGAAGGTAGACATCTACTACCGCTTTATCGGAAAGATTGATTAAATGAAACTCCCTGCGTGTCGGGATGCGGTACGCAGGGGAAGCAATAACCTTAACTATGGGAGTCCGGAAGAGGATATCCGAGCATAGATTCATTAAAGGAAATATCTCGATATTTTTCTGTGTCGATTGATGATCTGTTATCTGGAGAACAGTTGATTTTGATTGCAGAAAAAGAAAACAAATCAAATCTCAATAGTGTATGTGACTTATTATGGGGATTTGTTGACTTGCTTTCTTTGATGCTTATTTTTCTTCCGCTGTATCCCAAGCCGGTCAATGGTTATATCTATTCGGTAAATCTTTTTGAGTATGTAGATAATAATAAATGGATTATTACCATTTATTGGATAATGTTCATCACTTTAACGATTATCGGGATTGTGAAAATATTGATGGTCTATTTCAAATTTGAAAAAGGCAAAAAGGTGATTACTGCATTGTCTATAGGATGCAGTGTTATCGATGTTTTGTTTTTGGCAATGATGAAAGAACCATATGCAATAATAGTTGCTTTTCTGCTATTACTGATCAAAAGTGGTCTCCTTTATAAACAAGCCAAGGCAGGCTGATCAGGTATTGTCCCCTACAACTTCAAGTTTGTCGAATTAAAAAATAGGAATAGTTATAATAGAAAGCTGTAAAAATTCACGTTGAATTTTACAGCTTTTTGTGTATAATATAAGTAGCAGAAACAATATAAAATCAAGGAAGGAGCTGAAAGAATATGGCAAGTATTTTACCAGTATCTGATTTGAGAAATTATAACGAAGTCCTGAAGAACTGCCATAAAGGCGAGCCTGTATATCTTACCAAGAATGGTAGAGGACGTTTTGTGGTTATGGATTTTGAAGATTATGAACGTGATCGTGCGGAAAAGAAGCTTTTAATGAAGCTGCAGGAAGCCGAAGAAGCAGTGAAAGACGGCGAGGGATGGCTGGAGTTAGATGAACTGAAGGCACTTGTGGGGGAATAAGATGTTAAAATTACGGATTAACCCGATTGTTGCAAAGGACCTGAAGAATATCCGGGATTACATCGCTGAAGATAGTGAAGAATATGCCGCAAAGACTATAAAGGAAATTTATGGTAAATTTGAGAATCTCCAGATGTTTCCGGGAATGGGTTCAGACCTTTCAAAGCGAGTCAGCTTTCGGACAGACTATAAATATGCGATATGGGAAGATTATGTGATTATCTACAAGGTAAGCAACGAGTATGTAGAAATTTATCGTGTCATCAATCGGTATCAGGATATTACAAGAATTTTTGATTGATAACAGAAATATGATAACAAATTGATAACACCGTTCAGTACAGTCCGTGGACTAAGGATAGTGGAACACATATAAAACCAGATAGAACCATAACGCCTATACAAAATTGTATAGTGACAAAAACTCATTTGCGAGTTTGAGTAGGATTTTGCGAAAATAAACCCAGTATTTATAGGGGATCCAAGCAAATTCCGTTATTTTCTGGCAACGGAATGGCAACGTTCTTGCAAAATTCGTTGAATAAAATATTATTTCTATAACATAAAAACCTTACTGATGAACTGTTTCCAAAATTGGAAAGAGTAGTCAGTAAGGTTTTTTCTTTTTGCATTTCTTTATTGATTCTCTTTTTTCAAAGCCTTTATGAGATCGTTAGACAGTTCCTGAGACGGAACCTTTGCCCGAATCTCTGAGGTGTCCAGTTCCGGATATTTGTAGCGCCAGTTATCGTATTCTTCCTGGCTAATTTCTCCGGATTCCAGTTTTGCAGCCATTTGCTGCCATGCATGAAAAGGTGTGAACAGATGCTGATATTCTTTATGTTCTCGGTCAAGCCGGAGACAAAGTTCTCCGTCAATTTCTCCGATCTTTATGCCATACATATCTTCCAGAGCAAAGAGTGTGTGCATGAGACCAAGATAGGAGTCAATGTTTGGAACATTGATTGCCCTTGGACTGACATCGAAGATATGAGCTATTTCTTTGACCAGTTCAATCTTTGGAGTTCTGGCTTCCGTCTCGTATTGTGCTACACGAACATCGGAAGTTTTTCCGAGAAAGCCCAGAAGTTTACCGAGTTCCTTCTGCTTCATGCCTTTTCTGTTTCTAAAAAATTTAATACGTTTTCCAAATGCCATAGTGATTTCTCCTTTTTGAAATCTTTTATTCTTTTTTGAATATAAGGTCCTTTTGCTTTTGGAATAGGAACCTTTGGTTAACGATATTTGTTTAAATCAGTATAACATATGGAAAATCAAGACGCAAGATAAAGTTAAACAAAAAAATTTAACTACTGTTATTCAAACCACTTGACTTAACGGAAAATAGTTAATATAATACGATTAACCCTAACTAAAAAGCGTTAAGTATAAAATTATTTCCAAAATGGTTGTATAAGGGGCTTTGAACGTTTGGTTATTATGAGAGGTTTTTTCTTGGGTATGTTTGAAAGGAGGTGAGGGGAATGGCTGAATTAAAGAATGGATTTCTGACTGCGGAAGAGGTAATGGATATTTTGCAGATCAAGCAGTCAAAGGCATACCAGATTATCCGCCAGCTGAATAAAGAGCTCAGCGAAATGGGGCTGATTACAGTTCCGGGGCGTGTGGATGCCAATTATTTCAGAAAGAAATTATTTTATGAAGAAAAGTAGGAGGTACGACAGATGGCTGTATATCAGGACAAAGAAAAAGGCACATGGAGAGTGGTGTTCCGGTACACTGATTTTACCGGGGAGAGAAAGCAGACGCAGAAGCGTGGTTTTAAGACCAAGCGGGAAGCGACTGCATGGGAACATGAGATGATGCTCCAAAGAGGAAATAAGCTGGATATGACATTTGAGAGCTTTTATGAGATTTATTCCGAGTACAAACGTCAGAGGGTAAAAGAAAGCACATTTGAAACGAAAAGTCATATAGTGCAGACAAAAATCCTTCCCTATTTTGGAAAACGGAAAATCAACGAGATTACGGTGGCAGATGTGATCGCCTGGCAGAATGAGATGATGGCGTATCGAGATGAAAAGGGAAAGCCCTATTCCGTGGATTATCTGAAAACGATTCAGGCACAGCTCACAGCAATCTTCAATCATGCAGTGAACTATTACAATCTTCCCCACAATCCGGCAAGAAAGGCAGGAAGTATGGGGAAAGAGGTTCCGAAGGAAATGAAGTTCTGGACAAAAGAACAGTATCTGAAATTTGCCGAGGCAATGATGGACAAGCCCAGATCCTATTATGCTTTTGAGATGCTGTACTGGACTGGAATCAGGGAAGGAGAGATGCTTGCCCTCACTCCGGCAGATTTTGATTTTGAGAAACAGACGGTGCGGATTAATAAAACGTATCACCGAATGAAAAGACAGGACATTATTACTTCACCTAAAACAGCGAAAAGCAACCGGATCGTTGTGATGCCAGAATTTCTCTGTGAAGAAATGCAGGATTATTTTCAGATGTATTATTCGTTAGCACAGGATCAGCGGATCTTCCCATTTTCCAAATCCTATCTGAAACATGAAATGGAACGGGGATGCAAAGAGACAGGTGTTCCGATTATCCGAATCCACGATCTACGTCATAGCCATGTTTCCTTGCTGATCCACATGGGCTTCACAGCACTTGCCATTGGAAATCGGGTGGGACATGAAGCAGAAAAAATCACGTATCGGTATGCACATTTGTTTCCAACGGTACAGACAGAGATGGCGAATAAGCTGGATGTGGAACGGATGGAAAAGGAGGATGAAATCTGATGGAGAGAACGTTAGACGCAAAAGGACGATGGAGAAATCGGACGGTAGGATTTCGGGTATCCGAGGAAGAAGCAAAGATGATTGACCGCATGGTGGCATTATCCGGGCTTACCAAACAGGAGTATATCCTGAGAAAACTCATGGATTGGGAAGTGACCGTGCAGGGAAATCCAAGAGTTTATAAGGCTCTGAAAAATCAGATGCAGCAGATTTACGGGGAACTGAAACGTCTGGAAGTGTGCAGTGAAGAAAATGAAGAACTGCTTCAGACCATCCAGATGGTTGCTGTGACACTGAACGGGATGAAGGAGGAACCGCAGCATGTGGAATCCTCGGAACATCCATAAAAAAGAAAATGCCCCTGCTGGTAACAAGGACATTTCTCACACGCTTAAAAACTTATGCAGGCTCTGGTAAAGCCTCATAGACAAAATCTCGATTCTTACGGGAGAAGTCTGTCTATACGCATATAGCTTTATGTGTAGTATAGCAAAGTTCTCCTGTAACGGAAAGAGGAAAAATTACTGAATTTGATAACAAAGGATACAGGAGGACGGAACATGAACTTTTTTCGGGAAATGAAAGAACGTGTCACCGCAAGGCAGGTGGCAGAAAGATATGGGTTAAAAGTGAGCCGGAACGGGATGGCGTGCTGTCCCTTCCATAACGATAAACACCCCAGTATGAAGATTGATCAGAATTATTATTGCTTTGCTTGCGGGGCGAAAGGCGATGCCATAAATTATGTGGCGGTACTGTTTGGATTATCCCAGTTCGAAGCAGCGAAGAAGATCAATGAAGATTTTTCTCTGGATATTCCAATCGGGCAGTCAGAGACAAGAAGAAAACGAAAATCGGAAGTTAAGAATAATGAAAAGATTCCGACAAAAGAAGAACGGATTCAATTCGTTCAGAAGAAGATTGACGGATGGGCAAAGGATGCTGCAGATGTACTGCTACGGTATCTGCGATGGTTGGAATTCTGGAAGGAGTTTTACAAGCCGGAATCTGTGGAAACCGAATGGCATCCATTATTTGCTGAAGCTTTGCAGAATGAAAGTAAGATCAGTTATCTGTTGGATATTCTGATGTTTGGAACCAGTGAAGAGATTCTGGATTTTTCCAGAATGGAAGGGAGGAGGTGAAGCGGTATGAACAGAGAATTGCAGAATATGAGCGAGGAGTCCTTGCAGAACTTAGAGGAAATTGTGGAAACGGAACTTCTGACAGTGGAGGATATCAGGGAACGGCTGGATACCACGGAGAAGGGGAAAATCCGGCAGTCCATTCAGAACTGCAAATATGTATTGGAGCATGACCCGTGTCTGAAAGGAGCTATCTGTAGAAATGAAATGACATGCCAGATTGACATTATGAAGAAAATGCCATGGAAAAGGCGAGGTGTCCATATGACCGATACAGATATGAATAACCTGGCTTTATATCTGGAAAAAAACTATGGCTTGACCAGTGATCGAGTCATTGCAAAAGCAATCGATATTGTAGCGAATGAAAACAGCTTTCATCCGATTCTTGAATATCTGGAGAATCTGAAATGGGATGGTATTCCGAGAATTCAGCATATGCTGACACATTTCTTTGGAGCAGAAGACATTCAATATACCGGAGAAGTGATGAAGATGCACATGATGGGTGCTATCCGCAGGTTGTATGAGCCGGGAGCCAAATATGACATCATGCTCTGCCTGGTCGGAGGTCAGGGAACCGGAAAATCTACGTTCTTCCGATATCTGGCAATCAAGGATGAGTGGTTTACGGACGATATGAAACGGATCGATGACAAGAAAGTTTATGAATATCTGCAGGGACACTGGATTGTGGAAATGTCAGAAATGAATGCAGTGGCAAATGCCAAGAGCATTGAAGAGACCAAATCGTTTCTGAGTCGGCAGAAGGACATTTATCGTATTCCATATGAAAGGCGGGCAGAGGACCGATACCGTCAGTGTGTGTTCTGCGGTACTTCCAATGACCTGAATTTTCTCCCTTTTGACCGCACCGGAAACAGGAGGTTTGCCCCGGTCAGGGTATTTCCGAAAAAAGCTGAAACCACCATTTATGAAAATGAAGAAGAATCCAGAGCATACTTGATTCAGGCATGGGCAGAGGCAATGGAAATCTACCGAGGCGGAAATTATTTGTTGACCTTTTCAACGGAGATGGAAGATCACGTCAAACTGCTTCAGAGAGAATTCATGCCGGAAGATACCCAGACGGGCATGATCCAGGCATTCCTTGATGCATACGAAGAAGATTATGTATGTTCCACCATTATTTATCAGCAGGTGTTTCATCAGGAAGGAATTGTTCCAAAATGGCAGTCAAAGGAGATTGGTGATTTGATGGACAATGAGATTATCGGTTGGACGAAACATGGCAATCATAGATTCGGTGGTGCCATCGGAACACAGAGATCGTGGAAACGGATTCAGCCGAAAAAAGATGAAGAAGGATTCATGCAAGTGGATGAAAACATGGAACTCCCATTTGATTAAGTATTACTTTTAAAATGTTTTGAGCCCTGTTCACAGGTTTCTGTTCACAAATATCCGGGTGAAATGTGAACAAGAAAGTGTGAACAGGAGTGAAAAAACTTTGAAAACAAAGCAAAAACAATATACAGCCCGAATACGGGCACAAATAAAAACGGCGGATACGCCAGTTGGAAAAAATCAGTCAGCAGGGGATTTAAAAGAATCAGGATATGTCAAAAAGAGCCCTCGGCGATTGAGAGCGAAATACACCCATCGCACAAGCTAAAGCTTATGCTCTGTGTCTTTCGTCCTCCCGGAGGGCCTCGCAGGAGCGTTTTGTGGACTGCCAGAGAATTCGGTGGCAGCAAATATCGGTGATGATTTCTGCTGGCAGTGTATCCGGGCAGAAAGGAGGTACTGTGAACAGACGAAATCATAGCTTTGTTATGGAAAGTAAATTGCATGATGTAAAAGGAAGGGTGGATTATATCAGCAGTCCCAAGCGACAGGAAAATCTGTATGCGGTCTTTTCCAATGTGGAGAACGGTTACTGGGATCTGCTTGCGGAACAGAATCAGCGGGATTTTGCAAAAAGCGGAACAGAAGGAACCTGCATTGAAGCCAGAGAGCTGATTATTATGTTACCGCCGAGCCTGATAGATTATGATCATGATCTTTTGTTGAAATATATGACTTCGATTTTTCTGGAGAAATATGATGTGGGATGCTATGCGGCATTACACCACAATAAGAGCAAAACCAATCTACATATTCATCTGATTTTTTCTGAACGGGAGATCCGGCGAGAGGTGGAACGCAAAATAGCCAGCAGAAATATGTTCTATAATGAAGATGGAAAGCATGTACGGACGAAAAAGGAAATCCTTGACGAGAATGGCGATGTCCGATCTGAATGTAAAATCATCAAAAAAGGGGAAGTGTATGAAACTAATTTCTTCCAACCAAAGAAAGAGGATTTTAAATCCAATGCATTTCTGAAAAATATGAAACATGTGATGACCGATGCAATCAATGAAATCGTAAAGGATGAAAATCAGAAGCTTCAGGTATTTCAGAAAGGTGGTCCTTATCTTTCTACCAAAAAGATTGGGAAAAACAATCCCAGGGAAGCAGAAATCAAGACGGATAATTATCTCCGGCAGGAATGGAACCGGAATGTTGACCGGGCGCTGATCGCAGGAGTAACAGAGGAAGATGTGCTGATGGCGAAAAAAACACAGATTGATGAACCTGTGGCGGAGTCACTCAGGGAACATGGACAGAATCCGAACTTATTTACTGGGATTCTTCAGAAAGCAATCGGATACTTAAGGGGAGTTATCGAATATATACGTGAGACAAGATACTGTGCGAGAGATCAGGAAGGAAATCCTTTGCTTGACCATGATATGAAGATTGACATTACTCCGGAACCATTACCGGCAAAACCTAAGGGGGGACGTCCTTCCTCAGAAAAGCAGGAAGCCGAGGTTATGCGATTGCAGCAAATTCTCAATAAGATGAAAAAGCAGGAACAGAGGATATATGCGATTGAAAAAGCCATTGTGAAACTGGAAAAAGATCTGGTGGAAGTGAAAAAGAAATGGTTCCACAGAAAAGAACAAAAGGAACTGGAAGGGAAAATTGAGAACAAGAAAGTACAGTTGGAAAAGGCAAAGGCGACACTTGATTTACTCCCGGTGCAGCATGGACATAAAAATGCATTGGAAGTCACAAAGGCAATGAAGGTTGCGAAAGAGGAATTAAAGAAAGTTCAGCAGGCACAGAAAGCGTGGGATACTGCGGAGCCAAAGCAGGAGAAACTGTATCTGACGATTCCGGCGAACGTGCGGAGTGTGAAGGAACGGGAAGTACAGAAAAGCACCGGGCAGAGACGAAGTATTCATGAACGGTTGGAGGAGAAGAAACAGGTAGTTAATCAGCAGACGAAAAAGAAGAAGCAGAGAAATGGGATGGAACTATAACCTGTATATATTTAGAGAATATGATGGATAAGCAAAACCCTGGATGGCAGAATGAAAACTGTTGATCCAGGGTTATTTGTTGTAGGATAGTCCATTAAATATTGTGTTGAAATCAGTATGGAATATTTCAGTTAAGGCAATGAGTTCGCTAATCTTGATGTTGTAGGCGCCGGATTCTATCTGAGAGTAAATGCTGCGGGTGGTTGGAAGATTTCGGAGCTGTAATTGAGCAACAACCTGTTCTTGTGTGAGATTAGCTGCAGTTCTTAAATTCCGTAGATTATTTCCAAGAGAAATATCATTAATTTGTCTAAGTTTCTGCTCCATATAAATTTCATACTTTTCATGTGATAACATAGACTTTTTATTGATTTTACTTAAAAATTTTTCAATAATTGCATGTATAGATTGCAAATAAAAGGAGAAAAGATTATGACAACAAAATAGTATAGGAATATATTAAAGACAATTGCTGAAAGAGATAAAATAAGCGTAGAAGAAGTTGAGAGAGAAATGCAACGAGCCATAGATGTAGGATTTGATAATCCTGATAAAGATATACAAAAAGAATGGATGAACAAGGCAGTGAAAGAGAAAGTCCATGATAAAAAAGCGCAAAAGGATATCCTAGAATTATTGGAAGAATAGGATATAGATAAGGTGTTTGAGTATCTCGATCTGTATAGAAACAGTCTGTCAGAGGATACGGAAATAGAATATGTCGAAGAACTGATCAAGTATTATGAAAACAATAGAGAAGGATTACTACCCTATCAGTCACAGGGATTGGAACTGCCGAAGAATCCGGATGGACTGGAGTACAGAAATATGGGAATCATGGAAAACCACGTCTGGAGTGTGATTGAAAAACGGATGAAGCATAATCAATCATACCAGCTGGAGCAAGCGTGGAGAAAATCATCTGGCGAAGATACTGGTAAAAAAATGCAGCGGAAAGCTGTATGAAGTAACAGAAAAGCTAAAACGGCCAGTATTTGAGGAAGAAAAGGTAGAAGAACTATATGGAGAGATATTGCTGTCAGCGAAGGCACCGAAGAAAGACAGAAAAGGATATGGATATCCAGTATTTGGTCATGTAGTAGGACTGGAAAGAAAAATCTGCGAGTCTGAATGAAGCGGGAGCGTGTTTGCAGTGGTATATATTTTCCTGACAGGCGTACGGTAAATCATGTATGAAAAAGGTTGTCAACGATTACTTGACAGTAACACAGAGGTCATACTCTTTAATTTTTATGGATAAGTAGTTGATATTATGGTAAAATCAAAAGGCAAAGATAAAAACGCAACGTAAGAGAAATTCTTTTACAGAGCCGGTAGGTAGCCCGGCCGCACCGTCTGGTGTAAGTAACCCTCCCTCCTTAGGGTCGTCCGTTCTTTGTTCATTACAATCATTTAAGAAGGAATTGTCATGGACAAAGTGTCGGGCAGATTGACAGTATTTTTTGAGGAGCCATTCTGGGTTGGCGTTTTTGAACGCATATCGGAGGGAAAGTTATCTGTATGCAAGGTAACATTTGGGACAGAACCGAAAGATTATGAGGTATATGATTTTATTCTGAAGAATTACTATTGTCTGCGGTTTAGTCCTGCTGTGGCAACTGATGTAAAAGAAGCTGGTCGCAATCCGAAACGGGTACAGAGAGAAGTGCGGAAACAGATGCAGAATACCGGGGTTGGTACAAAATCGCAACAGGCTTTGAAATTACAGCAGGAGCAGTTGAAAACTGAACGAAAGATTGTAAACCGAGAACAACGGGAAGCAGAGAAACAGAGGCTGTTTGAACTGAAACAGAAGAAAAGGAAAGAGAAGCATAGGGGCAGGTAATGACTGCCCTAACTTTCCTTAATCAATTGTGAATAGCTTTCGCTCTGTCTGGCATGGTTTATTTGATTAAGTGTTTTAGGTGTAAAGTTGCTAGGGGTGATACTTTATATCTTTATTTATAAAAAGTGAGATTGGTTGCACAATGGAAATAAGTTTCTGGGAACAATATGTTGTTAGTGTTATAGGAAGTGTTGATATGCAGGACCTACATTTTACTGGCAGAACGATACAGATCTATCATCCGAGCAAGTCACATGATTGAAAAGATACACAGTAAATCACGAGTGCTGTGTGATTTTTTTAAATCTATAAGATAAGTGCTCTAGAAAACTACAAGTTTTTAATAGAGCTTTTTGAATATAGTGTGAACTTGGCCGCTAGAAACTGTGGCCGATAAATGCGCCGGTACTCATGGTTTACCGTCTATGAAGTACTGAAGTAGCTGCAGGAGATATCATATTGACTGATATTTACTATAACCGGCAACACTTATTATGTGAGGTGAAAATCATGAAAGCGGATCAGCTTATCTGGAATATTGCGCAGCTGGAATATAGCCTGTTTGTAGTAAACAGCTATGCTGCCGGTATTCAGCAGAATGATGGACGATATATAACAAAATATTTTCCGATGTCCCCGTTTGTGATTGAACAAATGCTTTTGAGACAGGGGTCCATGGGATGTTATCAGCAGGGGTACAAGACAAACCGGATTAAATGGATCTGCTTCGATTTTGACTGCAAGGAGAAAGCGGAGCCGGATGTTTATGCTCTGTATGAGGAGTGTGTTGCTCCGTTTATACATGTGTTAGATGAAGTCGGGATTCATTATCTGACGGAGTTTTCCGGAAGAAGGGGAATACATGTTTGGGTAACATTTAATAAGTTGTTGACAAAGGGGCTGGGCTTTCGTATTGTATGTGAGCTGGAGCAGCGTTGTTCGGCGCTGGCCAGGATTAGGGAGAGCGAAGAGTGGGGGCTTGACAGATTCCCTGCTACAGACAGCAGCCGGAATAATATAGTGGGAAAACAGGTGAAGTTTCCCCTCTCGCGCCACAGGTCCGGAGCGAGATCCTATTTCTTTACAAGAAATTTTCAGAAAAAAGAGGATACAGAATCAGAACAGTTCCTACAGGAACAACTGGAGATTCTAGAGGGGTATGAACCAAATGATGCAGAAGAGATTGCGCGCAGACTTGGTGTGTCTATATCACGCACCGATGCTGCGGAATTTAAATATAGAAAATACCGTCTAATTGGTAAAATTGAGATAACGGTAGATCAGGCAGTAGAGATTTTGTCGGAGACAGCAGTGTTTAAGCAGATCTTTTGGAGGATGCAGCAGGGGTTGGCGCTGCCTCAGGACTGGACGGTGCTTCTTGGAACCCTCTATCTGTGCGATTCGAATGCACAACTTGTAAAGGATGTATTTCGGAGATTTCCAAATTATGATGAACAGAAGACATGCAGTAATATTGAAAAGTTGGGAGTTAGATATTTCCCGGCTACTTTCAGTTATCTTTATCGCATCTATGGAATGACAATGGAAAGCAGTCTTGACGGGCAGGAGACAAGCCTGCATTATCTGCTACGCAGATGTGGATTAGAGCAGAACCTTCTGGTCCAGTTTGAAGAACTAAATGAGAAGAAGGCAGTTTCCGATATTCGGATTACAGTGAATAAGGAAAAGGCTTATCTGAAAGAGAATGACGAAGTACCGGATGTTTCTGTCTGGAATAAGCTCTGTGATTTGAAGCAGTATGATTTGCAGTTCTATGATACTCTGATTGGGAGCATAGTGAAGGGAGAAAAAACGGAATATGTTCCGACCGGATTTAAAGTATATGAGAGGATAGAATCTTCAAAAAAGATAAGAACATTGATTTCTCTTTCAGCAAAGGACCGCGTGATCACAACCAATCTTGCGTTACGCCTGTGCAGCAGGATGAAAACCACTTGGAAATCATTCAGTTATCATGTATCTTATACATCACAGGACCGGATTTTTTATTACTGGTATTCTTCATGGGCGAGATTTATAGATCATATTAGGGTATTTACAGAGATTCCTTTTATGGATAACTATGAAGTGTTTTACATAGACTTGAAAGGATTCTATGATCATATCGATTTTCTGGCAGTATTCAGGGCCTTTGAAGATTTATTGGATGAAGAGACGAAGAATATTTTCATTTTTTTGATAGAGTTCAACGATAAACTGATGAAACAGCTGCAGAATGGCCGGAGGATTGGTGTCCCCCAGGGGCCAGCCTATGCAAGAATCATTGCCGAGATGTTCCTTGATCGATTGCTGGAGGCTGCCTGTCGTCGGTTCAACTGTAGCAAATTTTATATGTACCGGTATGTGGATGATATTGTTTTTTTCTGCAATCCGGATTTTGACGGGAAGGCGTTGTTTGATGAATTGATAGGATTTCTCCCTTCTGCAGGTCTTCCGGTGAATCTGGAGAAAAGCAGATATTTCGGAGAAATCAGTTCACTGACGGATGAAGAAAAAAGCGTGCTTCTTCATAAGGATAGTTTTAATTATGAATTAAAGGAAAATGAATATACAGGGATTCTTCTCGAAGAAGAAAAGCGGAGAAAACTGAAGGATTATCTGATGGAAAATCCATTTAATGTAGGATCTTTGGGCTATATATTCGGGAAGAATACGATTACGGAAGCTCAGAACTGGTGTCTGGATTACTGCCGTGAAGATATTTTGAAAAGCTGTGAGGGCAGGGGGAGCAATTTTAGAAAATTTTATGAGTTTCTGTTTCGGAACGAGCGGTATATGAAGAAGATCCTGGATAATCAGGAACTGCTTCTGATATCGCTTGACTCGCTGAACTTCAGTAATTTTATTCATACATTGTATTATGCTGTGCAGGATCATGTGATAGCACCGGAAATCTTCGAAAGAATAAAGTGTGAATATCTGGAGGAGCTGCCGGATACAGAAATGAAGGAAGACGACAGAGTGATTGTGAAAGCGCTGACACTGATCAGTGCGGAGGTACCGAATGAAAAATCTTGAAATTTATCTGCAGGTGCTGCAGGCGGGAGCGCATGAGAAAAAAATATATTAGGGACGATAGAAGAGTTAAAATCCTGTACACCGCAGGAGCTGTCAGATAACAGACTGCTTGCGGCGGCAGTGTATTGTCAGCTGCTGCAGTACTGTCAGTCCATGTACGAAGGACATGTTCCAGAGGATATCATTAAAGAATTATTAAGTGCGTTTGAGAGTATTGAACAGATCGGTATGGAGGCAACGGAAGAGGAAAGAAAAGACAGCAGCCTGACCACCGTATGGTTTCTCCATGAACTGAAAGCACGCAGGGAGACCGGTGACGTCTGGAAGATAGAGGATGAGATGCTCCGTGAGTCCGTGCAGGTTCTTCTGCAGGAATTGGACAACGTCTATTTCGTTTTTGACATAAAACAGGGTGGACAGCACGTTTTTCCAATTCATAATATGATAGCAAAAGTTGTTGAGAAACCGGAGTTTGTTGATATTAATAATCCTCTAGGTATATATCATATACATATTCTACAGCTTGCAGTTAGGCTCTTTACAAACAGCGATGACAAACAGCAGATTCTTCAGACATTAGTGGAACAGTGTAATTTAAAGTTTATAGACTACCTCAGTGCGCCCGAATATATAATAGATACGTTGGATTTACTGAACTATCAGAAAAATGGGGTTATGATTTTTTATGACGGGATGAAGAATAAAGTTCTCGTTAGACATAAAAGTAGAAGTTATTTTGAAGGACAGCCGCTATGGGAAATCGAAGGGATGACAGTTGAAGAAGAGCATGACCATCAGAAGAACAAAATCGGTTTCTTTGTGGAATATGCTCTGGATAGAGGTGATTCCTTGACAGATTATTCGGAGATTCTGAAAAGCGAAGCCGGGCGCGAAGCGTTTTTAAAACTGGTTTTTGGCGGGGAGATATATAATATTCTTTTTGAGCATTCAATTATTGAGAAGGCAGACGGCTCTTTACTGCCGGTTAATCCGTACTGTTACAATGACACAACCATAGTAAAAGGATGGTTGAGAGATAAGAACGGCAGAATTTATGACAAAGAGCATTTCCTTGATGCATTGCGCCGGTACAGGAGTGCGGCTCTTAAAGTAAGCAGGAACTGTGTTATGAATCGGGTGTCGTTTGGACTCGCCATCCTGCTTCTACAGAAGGAAAATACCGGTGTGGACGAGCTTCGGCTGAATGAATTCACTGACGATGACTGGTACCAGAGCCAGATACTGAAAAACTGGACAGAGCGTTGTTATGATCCGATAGAAGCCCTGACTTTTATCGCGGGACAATGGCAGAGGGAAAACGATTACTGTGCTTTTCCTTATAAACGACAGCGAAATTCGAAGGAAAAGAATATTGAAGACCATGAAATAGGGCCGCTGGATTTTTATCCTGTAAAGAGTGAAAATGGATGGATGTATCAGGTAATGGGATGCGAAAATCCAGAAGAGTGGTATGTTCTGCGGGGAAGAGTCCAGGAGGACAGCGAAGGGGACTTCATTCTGGTTGTAGATCTGATCAGTGATGTTGTAGGAAAAAGGTTTAGCCAGAATACGGAGCTACTGCAGCTTTCCGTAAAGACAGAAGTTCTCGAGGACCCAGAAGGATTGCTTGCAAATATATGGGGAAGCGGTGAGGAATATTATTTTTTATATAACAGAAAGGAACAGGGAGGAGTCGTTTGGGATCAGACTCTTTTAAAGGCTCTGTCGGCTTTAGAGAAGATTCAGGATAAGAATCATCTTACATTGGAAACAGCTTCTGAAATAAACCGGACACAGTACAGAGAGATTACCGCTATGATGCAGCTCCAGAAAGGTGCCTTAGAGGAGGCAGGTAAAAGATTTTTCTGTGATTTTGATTCACAGGTATATTATCGACTGGTACATAATCTGCTCTGGTCAGAAATCGATAAGGAGAAGATCAGCAGTTATCTGAAAGTCTTTATGCACCACCAGAATCTGGGATTTGCAGAGATCAGCCGCGATGAAAAGTTTGCGCGCAAGGACGAAAATACGCTATATGTTCCGAAGGACGGGCGGGAAAGTGACAGCGTGCTTACAAGTATATACGAAACCTATCTGAAAACAAAAAGTGCCCGTGAGACAAATGATATGTACAAGTACATACTTGAGCTGAAAGATGATGGGTACTATTACAGGGATAACCGGATTGAGAATATTGTGTTTCTATGTGACAATTTTGAATGTGGTACGGCAACTATAAGGATGCTGAAAGCCTATCTAAATATTGATGTTATGGGCGAACGAGTGGATGAAAAAAGAAAGGTAGAACAGGTAAGAGCAAGCCGACAGAAATATTATCTCAGAGAAGCTGATTCATGTGACGGGGAAGACGATTTATCCGTTGCACAGGAACATCTTAATGAGGTGCCGCTGGAAGCTGTTATTGAAAAAAATGCGTGCACAATTGAGGTACATGGATATTACGGAACGGAAAGAGGGAAAGGGGTGATAGAAGATTTCCTTAAGAAACATCTCATTAAACCGGCGGTGGTCACCTATGAATGGGAGATAACAAAACACGCGTCGCAGATCATTGATGAGGTCAAAATTATCTGGCCCCGCTCAAATCCCAGCGATAATGTATATACGGTAGTGCGTGAATTCAATATGCCTAAGATGAATGTATTTCCGAAAGAGATGCTGAAAGATCCCGGGAAGGCGATCTGCATGTTCGTAAAAAAAGACGAGATTAGGAAATGCTAAAAAATGAGGATGAATAAGAATTTTTTGATCCTGTTATTATTTATTCTTTTGGATTCTCACGTGTTCAAATATATTCAGCAAAGTACTTGAATGAAAGTATATAGTGAAATGTATACTTTCAAAAACAATGTGATGGATATTTATCTTCAGACGGAACACATGGAACAGCTTCGGATGAAAGTTATAATAATCTTTGTACTTTATCTGCAGGAGGAGTTTATACCTGGAGAATAAATTGATATATTTTATTCTCCATCTACTGTTAAACTGGATGACAGGCGAGAGAGCGTATTTCTGATATAGGATATGTTTCCGATAATGGAACATATAAATTTGAAATTTACAATTGTCAAAACCAACTGATGTTGGCGAGTGAATATACTGCCAAATAGATTGGGCAAAAATAAACGAAGGTTGTAGGTATGTTAAAAAGGCGATTTTAAAGGAGCAGAGGGAGTGCAGATATACTTCCTTGTTGATGTAATAATTACATGGTGCTAGCACCCTGTATATAGGACAGATAAAGAGAAAATGTCAGCTTTGTCTGGCTCTATTTTGGCTCTAAAAATTTAAACTGGCACAAATACGAGAGCATATTCTAAACAACGAGGATAATAAAATTATTAAAATTCAAAGAAAATAATCAATTCAAGTTATCCGCCGAGGAATATACGCTTGATGAACGCTTAACGCCCGATTTTATCCGCTCGCATTTAGGCACAAGGGCAAGGTATGGGAACTACAAAGCAAAGATTTCCTACTCTCCCCATATGCCAGAGGAATATAAAAAAGCATGGAAACCGCACCAGAAAACCACGGGAATCTTAGCGTTGTATTACTACTGGTGTTATCAGTTGGGGATATTTCCCAAAAGCACGGACTACAAGCCGACAAGTCCTTTGATGAAAGAGGAGCTTCGGAAACTGGATGAGATTACCGCACAGGTACGCTATATGTCGGAGCATGACATCTCCACACTCTCCGATTTACACGCCGACAGGGAGAAGAACCAGACGGAAATGGACAGGCTTACCAACTATAGGCGGCACTTACAGAATAAGATACGGCGTGCTTCACCCGCCGAAAAAGAAATATTGAGAATCGAGAAAAATGGCGTAACGGAGCAGATAACGGATTTGAGAAAGCGGCTGAAATATGCGGACGGGATTGAAAAACGCTCTGCTCATATCGACGAATGTTTGAACCAAATCCACGATACGCTTGAAAAACAGCGTTCAAACCAGAATGGGAGGGCAGGCAAAACAGACCGCAGGAGGGAGGAATCATTGCGATGAGCAGAAAGTCCGAAGAAGAAATACAGGAAATCATGGAGGAATACAGGGACGCCCCTATGGTTGTTGGAATTAAAGTCTGCCCTGGCGTCTATACGGATTTGTTCAATGGTAGTTTCATCAACTCCATGTTCCCGCAACACTTTTTCCTCGGCTTCTTTCCAGATACGCCACTTCCTGTCCTCACGTCCGTTGTTATATGCCATTCTTTTTTCCTCCAATCAATCTGAATCTTTGAAAACATAAAAATCCAGATTGAAAGGCGGCGAACGACACTTAACACCAATAATAGTCCTGCGGCACTTTCCAACCAAAAACGACAAAAGAAAAACCGCAAAGGCTTTGTGACCTTTACGGTTATGGGAAATACTAATTCTGTTGTATGGAGATTGTACTTCTACCTTCATGGTGGGAAGTACCGTTGCACTGGCAGGGATTTTTTTAACTGGCTTCCCGCCATTCCCTGATGTGCTATGTATAAATAAACTTTGCTTTATATAAGCAGATGGGCAACCGCCCGAAAAAAGGAACATAAAAACCCTCCAAATTTAAAAACAAATTCAGAGGGTAATTTAGGGTATAACAAAATAACCCACCCGAATATCGTTTTTTTTATTTGGTGAGTTTGTTCTTTCAAATACGAAACAAAAAGAGCCGATGATTCGTGAATTGTTCCACAATTTCATCGGCTCTGCGTCTTAAGCGTCTGGCTCTTTGATGACAGTTATCTTCAAGTTGTCAACTTTAATCAATCTTTCTTGTCTGCATTTTGGACAATAAAGGGGATAATTCTTCAAAACAGTGTCCTTCCTAATTTTATTACGGGTTTTGCTCCCACAAACAGAACATAATATCCATTCGCATTTCATCATAATTAGCTTCTAATCCTTTCAAATCTCATTTTATACGACTTATGCAAGCTGTTAGGCTAACTTGTGGAACATATGCCGAACCTTATCTATACGGCTATTCGGGCGGCGGGGTTGGCAAATAAGTTTACCAGTAGCTGGCTGGTATCCTTTTAACTCTGTCAAGCAGACTCCCTGCCCATTTGTGAAATAAGTTAAATCGTTCCTGTATTCTTGAATACATCTAGCAGGGATTTCTCCTTTCAGAATGACCTCGTCATTCTTTATCTGAGTACTTACAATATCTGCACAATACCTTGGAGCATCATGATACGCCCGTGAGAGATATTCCTGCGGTGCATAAATTTCAAAGTGGAGATATGGCTCTAATAGTTCTGTCCCTGCTTTTTTTAAAGCCTGCTCCAATACGATAGGGGAAAGCAGCCGAAAGTCTGCGGGGGTACTTACAGGACTATAATACAATCCATATTCAAAACAGATTTTACAGTCTGTCACTTTCCATCCATACAGCCCCTGCTCGCAGCCATAAAGAACCCCCTCCATAACCGCATTTTGGAACGATTGGTTTAAATATCCAAGTGAAACTCTGCTTTCATACTGCACTCCACTTCCAATAGGAAGCGGCTCTATGGACAACCCGACAGAAGCCCAGAAAGGATTTGGCGGGACTTCTATGTGGATGGTATATTCTGCTTTTCTAAGCGGTCTTTCCATATATATAACAGTAGGCTCTTTTATTTCTGCCTCCACATGATATTTTTCCTCAAGGATGGCACAAATGACTTCCATCTGCACTTTCCCCAAAAAAGAAAGTATAATCTCATGCGTTGTAGTATCCACATAATATTTTAAAAGAGGGTCGCCATCTGAAATTTCTGTAAGTGCCCCAAGCAATATTTCCCGCTGTTCAGATTTCTTTGCTGCAATCGTTGTTTGGAGCATAGGGAGAGGATTTTCAATAAATGTTCTCTGCGGCAACAGCATTTCGTTCCCCAAAATACTGTTTAGCTGCAAAACATCATTTGGTAAAATTACAATATCACCAGAGCAGGCTGTATCGGATGAACATAATTCACCGTTTGTCGGAACACACATCTCTGTGATTTTTATTTTCTCTTTTTCAGATATTTTAATAACATCCCTCAAATGCAATGTTCCGCTATATATACGCACATAAACAAAACGCCGCCTTTTCTCTGAATATTCAATCTTAAAAACCTGCCCGCATAGTTCAGATTGACCTTCAGGCGTTGATGAATAAAACTTACTGGCAATCACTTCTATAAGCTGCCGAATCCCCAGATTGTTTTTAGCGCTTCCGTGATAAACGGGAAATAACGTTCCGTTTTGGAATCTCCTGTTTTCTTCCTGTTCCAGTTCTGACATTTTAAACGGTTTCCCTGACATATATTTCTCTAATAGTTCATCGTTTCCCATAATTACCGCATCCCACTGTTCCATATCGTCATTGTCCGTTACATTTATATGAGGATGCTGCCCAACCTTTTGCTTCACTATAATTTCCGAAGAAAGCTTTGCTTTCATTTCTTGATATACCATTGGCAAATCAATCCCCTCTTGGTCAATTTTATTGATGAAAAAAATTGTCGGAATCTTCATTGTCTGTAGTGCATGAAACAGTATACGGGTCTGTGCCTGTATGCCATCCTTTGCAGAAACTAATAATACTGCTCCGTCTAATACGGATAAAGAACGGTATACTTCCGCCAAAAAATCCATATGGCCTGGCGTATCTATAATGTTGACTTTTACATCCTCCCACTGAAAAGATGTCACTGCTGTCTGGATAGTGATTCCCCTTTGACGCTCCAAATTCATTGTATCTGTCCTTGTTGTGCCTTTATCTACGCTCCCTGGTTCTGCAATTGCACCACTGGTATACAATAAACTCTCCGTTAATGTTGTCTTTCCTGCGTCAACGTGAGCCAGAATGCCTAAGTTAATTATTTTCATGTGATTTTCCTCCTATCAACACCCAAAAAAGGGCATAAAAATACCCAGTGATAAATACTCCTATCACTGGGTAAATAACTCCAATAGCCCCAAAACACTTATATGTTTTCGGGCATATAAAATTACATGATAAAAGTATTCTTAAACTGGGTACAAAAAACTAAGCCCCATATTAAAAGTGAAACGGGACTGCTACTTTTTGTTCCCACTATCAAATTGACAGTTTATTTAAGAATACCTTGCCGCATATTTATTAACTCCTTGTATAAAACTGAATTTAATTATATTCCTTAACCCTTTATTTGTCAAGCTGACAAACTAAAGCAGAAAAAGCGGCAGGATTTCACCCTGCCACTAATCATCTGTTTATGCAAAAATAATTTCCTTTTCCACTATCTCCCTCGCACAAGCCCTTATGTTATTGAGGCATCCTGTCCATTCTAAGGCGTTTTCTGCCTTTAGCTGTTCCGTTATGCCCTGTGCCTGTTTCATACCCTCTATGAGCCTTTCAAAGCGTTCCTGTGCCTGTCTGTTGATGTCGGCAAGGTAGGCGTTTAGCCTGCCGCTTGTAAGAAGATTGGTGTATGTAACTTTACGGTACTGTTTTAGATAATCTAAATGCCGTTGCCCCCAGATGCCTATTGCCTGTTCTTCTTCGGCGGGTACAGTTAAGCACGGTATCAAATAATCCCCTTGCCTTTCGTATTTGCCGCCCAGTTCCTCAAATAATGATTTTGCCATTGTCTGTTACCTCCACATTCTTTTTTATTTTGAATGTCCGCAAAATCCGTCCTACATCGCTTGACCATGATGTAAGACTTAAAATAGAGACTGTAAAAGATGCTGATGAAAAAGAATGGATTGGAGTATTTACATCTTCTGAAGAGATGCATAAGGGTTCTGCTGGAAATGTGCAGATGAATCAGTCTATTGAATCAATACTTCGTCTGGCACTTAATTGGGAACAGGTGAATGGAATTGTGATTAATCCGTTTGGTAAGTATATTCAGATGACAAAGAAGATGATAGAGCTTTTAATCAATGGGTATGAATATAATGAGAATGAAAGGAAGAGCAAAGATGATGAGAACAATTAAAGTTACAGGAAAAGGGAAAATAGCAGTAAAGCCGGATAAAATCCGGTTATATGTCAACAAGGAAGAACTTTGCAAAGAATATGAAGATACTCTCCGAAGGTCAACAGAAGATACAGAGCTTCTCAAGGATTTGTTTGAGAAACTTGGTTTTCAGAGAAAAGACCTTAAAACAGTATATTTTAATGTCGATACAGAATATGAAAGCTATCAGGACAGAGATAAGAGCTGGAAGCGAAGATTTAAAGGTTATAAGTATAATCACCATATGAAAATAGAGTTTGCAGCTGATAATAAAAGATTAGGGCAAGTCCTTTACGCTTTGGCTCATAGCTCATTAAGGCCAGAGTTTTCTATTGAGTATACAGTGGCAGATGTAGAAAAATGTAAAAATGAGCTGTTACATAAAGCAATCGAGGATTCCATTCAAAAGGCACAGGTGCTTACAACAGCAGCAAATGTGAAATTGGGTGAAATACAGGCAATTGATTATTCTTGGGGAGAGATAGATTTTGTAACAAAGCCATTGAATGAAATGAGATTAATGGAGTGTACGGAATGTGAAATGAGTGCACCGGGAGCATATGATATAGATATTGAGGCAGACGATATTAATGTTACTGATACGGCAACTGTAATATGGGAAATTGCATAAAGAGGAAGATATAAATAGATTAGACGAAAAGCAAGAGGCACCGTTAAAGTAGGTACCTCCTTCTTTTTAGAGAGTTAGCTCTTTTTCTGATATGGGAATTTGCATCTCCGGAGCATTAAGTAGTGCTGTGAAATTCTGTCTAATGATATTCAGTGTCTTCTGCTTTTTCTGCAATTCTTGTTTTTCCCGGACAGTAGCAGCTTGTTCAGATTCAAGATTTTCTATCCTATTCTGGATTTTATTAGAGCTTGGGATTTTGGTAACACCGAGATCCTGAAGCTCTTTTTTTAGTGAATCGTGCAGTTGGTATTCTGCTTGATGTTTGGTTCGGTATGCTTTTGGATTTTTAGCAGATTTGCAATCTTCAATCACTTTTCGGCAGAGACGGTAAGAATCACAGTGTTTTTGAATGATTTTCTGTGTGCTCAGCTCACTGTTGATTTGCGTTATTCTTTGATCAGCCGCTTTAACAGAAGCATCAACATCAGAAACATGCTGTTGGAAATCTTCATAATTCAGCAGGTTATTTTCGGAAAGATAGTTGAAGGTGCGTGCCGCTTCTTTCAGGTTATTTAGTTTTGCCCATCGTTCAAATCCTTCTCGATTGCCGGTCGTAACATAAGTGGAGATATTGATATACAGGCGAGCTTCTCTGGACAGATGCCTTGGAGCTTTTATTTTGTTACGGTTTTTTGCCAAACGGATGCGGACATTTTCTTCTGAATAATAGCTTCCAAGAGATTTCATATAAGTGAAGTTTTTCTGTTCCGGTGCACGGAAGGACAGGTGTTTTCCCTGTCGGACTTCATATCCGGCTAACTGCATTTTTTGTAAAAATTCCTCATAGTTGATGGAAGTCCAGATTGCTTTATCAACTGCAACACGTAGCTTGGCTTTCCAGCTGGTGCCACGATGATATTCCATGTTCTCCTTATAACTTTTGCCTTTTTCTCCGGTTGGCATACTGGTGGCAAGTCCATTTTCATGGCAGATACGATTACTGATCCGGCAGATTTTATGGTAGCTCCGCTTATTGGAAACATACTTGTGATGATCAACAAAACTTGCTGCATTAAAGATGATGTGGTTATGGATATGATTTTTATCAACATGGGTGCTTATCACATATTCATATTTTCCTTTCAGTACTTCGTTTGCAAATTGTTGCCCTAAGCGATGGGCAGTTTCGGCATCAACTTCTCCAGGTTTAAATGACTGGATCAGATGAAATGCCAGGTTATCACCTTTGTCCATTCCATTCTTTTTTGCCATTTCTCTTGTCATAGAAAATTCAAGATCTGCAGTTTCCGGGGAACAGCCAAAACTGGAAACTAACAGTTTTTCTTCTGTTTTATCTGGATTCGTGATGTAGTCCAGAGCTTTCTTGTCTGTTACTTTAATTGGGAAGATCTTAAGATACGCCATAATTCTTTCACCATCTCTTTTAATTCTTGCTTTTCTTCCGGATACAGATCACCGGTGCTGTTTACTTTTTTGGCAATCTGATTAATATTCACACCGATCTTATGCATTTCCTCATACTGTTTCTTCAGTGGAGTGGTATCGGTGTTGACGATGTAACCGTCGATTGCCATTTTACGAAGATAAGCTCCCATATTTTTTGTCTTTGATTCAATCATCTTTCTACGAATAAGCTTTTTTTCTTCTGGGGAAACACAAAACAAAATCTGTATATTTCTTTTTCTCTTTGCCATAGGCAGATTCTCCTTTCTTTGGTTCTTCGAAGTAGTGACTTCTGTGTTTTTAATTTAGGGCAGGGTTCCCTAAATTGCTGGTTTTCCGGAAGTGTATATACACTTCCTGTCCTTGCTATTTACCGGTGGCACAGCCTCCGGAAGAGAGTCTTAAAAAAGAACCCTCTATAAATAAGGTACTGAGAGAAGAAAAAGAGGACATCGAAGCTCAGAAGTATGACGCAAGCATGATTCTGTGGTATAGTAAAATCTGAATGAAAAAGAAGAAAAGAGGTCAAACCGATGTCACGGAAAAACCATAAGATGATAGATGGGAGATTACTGCAAACGAATAAGAAGTATTCCCAGTTAAAAATGAAGCAGAAAGAAAAGATTGCGGAATGGATGTTTCAGGCAACCAGAGATTATTATATGAAAAAATGTACTTTTCCGAGTGACAAACATCTGGAAGAAGTGGTGGATTCTGTTTATGAAAAAATTGAAGATGCAGAAATCTGGATTCCGTATGGAGAGGTCTTCAAGCATTATAAATCCAAACGATCGGATATCAACAAACGTGTCAGAAAATCTCTGAATGAAAAAGAAGAGAGTCAGATTGAGAAGGTCTGTTTTATGAATATGTGTATGATTCAGGATCATAAAGGGAATGTACTGGCTCTGGATAAAGTAAATGATAGCTATACCGGTACAACTTTTCCAGGCGGTCACGTAGAAGCAAATGAGATTTTTCAGAAATCTATGATTCGGGAAGTCTGGGAAGAAACAGGACTTACGGTTGAAGCACCGAAGCTTGGAGGATTATATCATTGGCATAAGAGCGGAGTGCACTATGTTATTACCTTGTATAAAGCGGATAAGTTTACCGGAGAATTAAAGAGTTCTGAGGAAGGAAGAGTTTATTGGATTCCGCTGGAAGAGTTAAAAACAAAAGAACTTGCTACAGGTATGGAACACGTTTTGCGGATTCTGGAATCAGAGAAGGTGGACGAGTGCTATATGCATCTGGAAGCAGATGGATATGTGGGAGACTTGTATTAAAGAATTACATGAGAAATGGCTGCCTGCTCATTGGAGAAAAGACAGCCATTCTTTATAAGATACATCATTCATCTATTCTGTTTTTTGCGGTTCGTTTTTGGAAGTGAAATTAATATATTTGGCACGTTGTAAAATTGAAATAACTGCATCAATGCTTTCAGGATTGGAGAAGCTCATGATAAAAGGTTCTTCTTTAAATTCCATGGGTTCGAACCCAGGATTCTGATCTGGATTCTTGAGTATATGGATGGGACGTGCACTCTGATTATAAAATGCCAGTTGTGCGGAATCTGTAGTGTTACCGATGACACCAATGCCTACATCCCCTTTTCCAAAGTCTATTCTATGTTTATTTAAGTTGATCATTTTCAAAAATCTCCTTTTTCAAAAATAGCATATTTAGTAATTTTCTATTATTCCCGAAGTAGGGATATCTTTTAAAAAGTCACTGTTGGAAGTAATCGGAGAATCTACAATCTGAACGCCGCTTCGTTTCATCATTCGGAATTTGAAATCAAGAAGTTCCGGTGGAACTTTCAGTTCTGCGGCAGCCTGGAAAAAGGACATATCAGCGTTAAGCATCTCCAGGACATCTTCATCTTCCAGAAGATAATCAGCGGCAAAGCAATTCGCTTCATATTCACATTGTGACACTCCATCGAATAATTCAAAATCATGAAAACACTTGATCTGAAGGGGTTTCTGATGAAGGAGTGCGTGACCGATCTCGTGGATCAGGATAATCTGCTGTATGATTTCCGGTAGGTCGCAGTTAATGACGATGCAGGTCTTTCGACATTCCCGCATACAGAAGCCTTTGCAACAGTTTGGATCAGTTCCAAGCGGAAGCTTTTTAACAATAATATGCATAGCGGCTGCAAGGCGGTACGGATCACTTTCCTGATATTTTGCTTTTACTTTATTAACAGTGTCTCTTATACATTTTGAACTCATAAAAACACCTCGATATTTCATAAGATAGTTTGCTGCAAGTATAGAGTAGCAAAAGTGCTGTACGAAAATACGGACACCTATGAATCACTTTCCATTTCAGTGTTTTTCTTTTTCCGTCCAAATGTCTTTTTGGCTTCCATCTTACAGGAAAGATATGCTTTGGTTACAGCCTGATAGAAAGCATCTTTTGCTTCTTCGTCGAGTTCGCCACCAGCAAAAAGAGCACGGTTGGCTTCGAGAATCTCATTGATGTCCCTGGCTCCTTTTTCACCAAGCTGTCCATTGACTTCATCAATATAATCCATTTTTTCAATTCCGTAAGAAGGATCTGTGATCTCATCATGTTTCAAATAATCGTAAGAGACATTCAATGCATGAGCGAGCTTTCTCATAGTAGAGATTCGTGCGATGGTGCCGGAACTTTCATAAGCTGCGATCGCACGCTGGGATACGCCGACCAGTTCTGCAAGTTCTTTTTGTGTCAGATGATTTTGTTCTCGTTGATATTTAATCTTGTCTGAAAAATTCATAGTGGGATCCTTTCCAAGTTTTTGAAATCGTAACTTCATCAACTTTATAAAAACTATTGACAGAGTTCATTATCACGTATAAAATACAAACAAATGTTCGTGAAGTTAGTAGAAATTATAATCTATAAACTTCACAAAGTCAATATGAAGCAAAGAACTTTTATTATGATTTTTAAGACTGGTAGGTGAATGTTATGAGCAGGACAATTCTTCATTCAGATATGAATTGCTTTTACGCAAGTGTTGAGATGCTGCATCATCCAGAACTTGCCGGGAAGCCGATGGCAGTCGGTGGTGATCCGGAAGCAAGACATGGAATTGTGCTGACTGCAAACTATATTGCGAAGCGAGCCGGAGTAAAAACAGGCATGGCATTGTGGCAGGCAAGACAGGTTTGCCCAGAAATAATCTTTGTACCGCCTCGCATGGATCTTTATTTGAGGTTTTCCAGAATGGCACAGGAGATTTACAGTGAATACACAGATCAGAGAGAACCATTTGGGATTGATGAAAGCTGGCTGGATGTGACCGCCAGTACTTCTATCAAGGGAGACGGAATGAAGATTGCAAAAGAGATCAGCAGTCGGATTAAATATGAACTGGGGGTTACCGTAAGTATTGGTGTTTCCTGGAATAAGATATTTGCAAAGCTCGGTTCTGATTATAAAAAGCCGGATGCCATTACAGAGTTTTCCAAAGACAATTACAAGGATATTGCATGGAAACTTCCAGTAGGTGATTTACTCATGGTCGGAAGAAGCACTGAACGGACGATGAAGAAACTTGGCATTTGTACAATCGGAGATCTGGCAGGAGCAGAACCTTCTATATTAGAAACATATCTTGGAAAGATGGGATTGGTACTTCATACCTTTGCAAATGGATGGGATGAAACTCCAGTTTTGGTAGAAGGATATAAAGTACCGATCAAGTCTATCGGGAACAGTACAACAACGCCAAGAGATCTTGTTAGTGAATTGGACGTGAAGATTATTTTGATGGCTCTTTCAGAAAGTGTAGGAGCCAGGCTTCGTGAAAATGGTTTTCAATGCAGGACAGTAGAAATCTCGATTCGGGATAATGGATTGTATCATTTCACGAGACAGTGCAAGTTGGACAGGGCAAGTAATCTTACAGAAGAAATTGCCAGAACTGCATTTGAGTTATTCCAGAAAAACTATAATTGGGAACATCCAATTCGTAGTCTTGGTGTTCGAGGATGTGATCTGGTATCAGAAGAGATGCCGTATCAGCTTGATTTATTTATGGATGAAACGAAGAGAGAAAAAATCAAAAAGATGGACCAGGTGGTAGATGAGATCCGTGGAAGGTTTGGCTATCAGAGTATTCAGAGAGCATTTATGTATCAGGATAAGATACTGGCACAGCTGAATGCTAAGGAACATACGGTTCATCCACAGGCATATTTTCATGGATAGGAGAGAGCAGGTGTTTTGTAATGACAGCTAAAGTGTATGTAGATGTCCTGGCAGTATTCAGCCGGGAAGGAGAATTGATCCCTACAGCGTTTGTCTGGGAAGATGGACGTAAGTATGCGATTGATAAGGTTTCAAAACCGGAGCGTTGTGCCAGCCGAAAAGCTGGCGGAACCGGATATCGTTATACCTGTCAGGTGGGTGGAAAAATCTGTCATCTGACTTATGAAGAAAATTATAAATGGTTTATGGAACGTAAATAACGGCGTCCTAAAAGGGAGCCCTGAATCAGGGCCCCCTTTGGAGAGATAGATATTCGATGAGAACATCAGCAGTCGGGGATACATCCTTTCCCGTGAGAACCGATTGCTTTCAATAGATCATACAGTTGCCGATCAGCCAGAAATAGAAGCTATCCCACAGCGGATATTTCTGCGGAATCTGCATGAAGAGATGTTAGGACAGTGACAGACTGTGAATGGAACAAACAATACAATGATTGGTCTGGCTGCGGAAGCGGTCGGGAAGGAGGACAATTATGCAGAGAATACAGGATATGTTTATCAATATGGAAGAAGTGGCAGAGGATGCTTATAAGAATACGGAATTATTGCTGAGTCAGTATACTAAAGTAATGTTCCGTATTGAGAAGAACCTTGTGGATATAGATTATGAAATGTATGCAGAGGAAGGGAAGCATCTGAAGGAAATGTTATATGATCTGGTAGATTTCGATGCGACTGCAGAGAAACGCAGAATCCAGGAAAAGCTTCTGAATAATGATATGAATCTCTGTTTGCTGGAAATCATGAGAGATTCCCTGATAGCTTTGAGGGATTATCCAAAAAATGGACAGCTGTATTATCGGCTTTTGAAATATAGATATTTTGAAGCAGGAAATACCAATGAAGATGTGATGCTGATGCTGGATGATATGCCAAGCACTACTTATTATCGAAACCGTAAGAAAGCAATCCGTTTGTATGCAACAATGCTCTGGGCATTTACACGTCCGGAAAAGATACAGAATAAGATGGAGGAAATAAACTGGAAGAAAAGTGGAAGTAAAGTGGCAGTGAACTGACAGTAAACTGGCATGTGAATGGTATTACAATGAAAATACGTGCATGTTAGAATTGATATGCTGAGAGAAATAGACCTTCGCAGACGTAATGTTTGCGGAGGTTTTTCTTTTCTCAAATTTTAAGGCGTCAGGCTGTGCCCGGAAGGGCATGGCCTTTTTTTATACCCAAAAACAGGTTGCAGATTTGAAAAAGCTTCCTTTTTAACAGGTAGATGCCGGAAAGGAAGAGCATATCAAGATGCAGGGAAGAGGCAGGCATTATGCCAGATATCCATGATTTTCGATTTGTCACAAATCAAATCAACAAAAACGACAAATCGGAGAAACAATCATGGAAGAAAGAAAATACACATTTTACGACAGATATCAGAAGGTGAAATACGCTAATATTACAGCAGAAGAGCTGGAAGTTCTTAATATTTTTTATAATAAGGAACATTATATGTTTGATCAGCAGCATCAGAGAAATAATACAGTATTATTTTGTGGATTAGAATCAGAAAACGGTTGTGCGACAGACTTTATCGCAGATAGTGGACGTGACATTGCATCGGATATTACAACTGAGATCTTCTTTAAAGAACTCTTCAGCGATCTGACAGAGAAAGAAAAGAAAATCGTGAGCGATTATTTTATCATGGGAAAACAGGTTAAAGAAACAGCAGAGGAACTGGGCATCAGCACACGTCAGGTGAGTAGAGACAAGAACAGTGCTTTGGCAAAAATGTTGAAGAGGATGAAAGCAGCTGGATATGAATCATATGCTGAGGCGGCAGGTGCATTTCTGCAGGAAAGCGATTATATTCCAACACAGATGGAGACACAGAACTCGATTATGAAGAAAAGGACCGGAGAAGTGAGACTGCCATCAGATCATAAGATGAAAAAATAAATTAGTTAAAAATTAATCATGATAATAATGTGATGATATCACAGAAAACAAATGAATTTCAGATTATAATAAAGCCACAAAAGAAAAAACAAGGAGGACTGTAAAATGTCTGCTATTAATATCAATAAAAATAATTTTCAGAATGAAATAATGGATTCCGAGAAAACCGTTCTTTTAGACTTTTGGGCTCCTTGGTGTGCTCCTTGTCGTATGGTGGCTCCTATCATAGAGGAGATAGCAAGTGAACGCCCTGATATCAAAGTTGGAAAGATCAATGTGGATGAGCAGCCAGAACTGGCAAGTAAATTTGGTATTATGAGTATTCCAACTTTGGTGGTTATGAAGAATGGGAAGATTGTAACAAAAGTTTCAGGGGCAAGACCTAAGAAGGCAATCTTAGAGATGCTTTAAGGAGGTGCGTTAATGGGATTTTTTGATTTTTTAAAACAGGCGAATATTAATCAAGGGATAGAGGAATATAAAAAGACTGCTGGTGCAGTTCTGCTGGATGTTCGTACGCCGCAGGAATATCAGGAAGGGCATATACCAGAAAGTAAAAATGTGCCATTGCAACAACTTAACAATGTTGTTTCGGTAGTGAAGAATACAGAAATACCGCTGTTTGTATACTGTTATTCCGGAGCCCGAAGTCGTCAAGCAACTGGGATGTTGCAACGAATGGGATATTCTAAAGTAAATAATATTGGTGGCATTGCTGCTTATTCAGGAAAGGTGGAAAAATAAGATGAAGGTAATAATCGTAGGCGGTGTAGCCGGAGGAGCTACAGCTGCAGCAAGAATACGAAGATTGGATGAACATGCAGAAATTACTGTGTTTGAAAGATCCGGATACATATCCTATGCGAATTGTGGGCTTCCATATTATATCGGAGACGTGATCACAGACCCGGAAGAACTTACACTACAGACACCAGAGAGTTTTTTTAAACGATTCCGTATTAACATGAAAATTCATCATGAAGTTATCTCCATACATCCGGAACGAAAAACGGTTTCAGTGAAAAATTTAGAGAATGGTGAGATATTTGAAGAAAACTATGATAAGCTGATCCTCTCTCCAGGTGCAAAGCCAACACAGCCGAGACTTCCCGGAGTAGGTATGGATAAACTTTTTACACTTCGTACTGTAGAAGACACTTTTCGGATAAAGGAATATATAAATAAGAATCATCCAAAATCGGCTGTATTGGCAGGTGGCGGTTTTATTGGTCTGGAATTGGCAGAAAATTTGAGGGAGCTTGGCATGGATGTTACAATTGTCCAGCGGCCTAAGCAGCTGATGAACCCATTTGACCCGGATATGGCATCCATGATCCATAATGAAATGAGAAAGCATGGGATAAAACTGGTACTGGGCTATACAGTAGAAGGATTTAAAGAAAAGGACAATGGAGTAGAGGTTCTATTAAAAGATAATCCATCCCTTCAGGCTGATATGGTGGTGCTGGCAATCGGAGTTACACCAGACACAGCATTAGCAAAAGAAGCTGGTCTGGAACTTGGCATCAAGGGAAGTATCGTAGTGAATGACAGAATGGAAACTTCTGTACCGGATATTTATGCAGCAGGTGATGCAGTTCAGGTAAAACATTATGTTACGGGTGATGATGCGCTGATCTCTTTGGCCGGACCAGCCAACAAGCAGGGCAGGATCATCGCTGATAATATTTGTGGTGGTGACAGCCGTTACCTGGGCAGTCAGGGAAGCTCCGTTATCAAAGTATTTGATATGACAGCAGCCACTACAGGTATCAATGAAACCAATGCCAAAAAGTCAGGATTAGATGTAGATACAGTAATTCTTTCTCCTATGAGTCATGCCGGTTACTATCCTGGTGGAAAAGTGATGACCATGAAGGTGGTTTTTGAAAAAGAGACTTATCGTTTGCTTGGTGCTCAGATTATTGGATATGAAGGAGTTGATAAACGTATTGATGTGCTGGCAACAGCAATTCATGCAGGGCTGAAGGCAACCCAGCTGAAAGATCTGGATCTTGCATATGCACCGCCGTATTCCTCTGCCAAGGATCCTGTAAATATGGCAGGATTCATGATAGACAATATAGCAAAAGGTACCTTAAAACAATGGCATCTGGAAGATATGGATAAGATTTCTAAAGATAAAAGTGTTGTATTGCTGGATGTGAGAACTGTAGGTGAGTTTAACAGGGGGCATATGGATGGATTCAGAAATATTCCTGTAGATGAACTAAGGGAACGTATCAATGAAATTGAGAAGGGAAAGCCTGTTTACTTGATATGCCAAAGTGGTCTGCGCAGCTACATTGCCAGCCGTATTCTGGAAGGAAACGGTTATGAAACATACAACTTCTCCGGTGGATTCCGCTTCTATGATGCAGTGGTTAATGACCGTGCGTTGATTGAAAGGGCATATGCATGTGGTATGGATTATTAAAAAATAATCACAATAATTTTATAATTTACTTGTAGCGTAAAAAGATCCCCCATTTATTAGAATGACTTTCACAATTCTGATAAATGGAGGATTCTTTAGATGTCATAGAAAAACAGTTTTATGATCTTTGTAGTGTTTCCAGTCTTTTCGAATCAAGGATGGTGATTTTGCCGCGTGAGAGTTTGACGAGACCATCGCCCTGAAAGTATCGAAGCATTCGAGTGATCACTTCCCTGTGGGAACCAAGATGGTTTGCGATAGTTTCGTGAGTGATTTTCAGTTCATTTGTTCCTTCGATAGAGGTCTCTTCTAAAAGAAATGAAGCAACACGCTTATCCAAACTCTTCCACATGATCTGTTCAATCAGCCACATGACATCAGAAAAACGGCTAGCCATTAATTCATTGGTATAGTTTGCGACGGGAGCCGATTCCTTCATGATGTCCTTATAGATTTCAGCAGGGATGATCCAAAGATCAGTATCTTTTTCTGCTTCAATGGTTACTTCAAATTGAATGGACTGCATGATACATGAGGCGGATAAAAGACACATATCCATATCGAACAGGCGGTAAAGTGTAATTTCTCGTCCTTCATCTGAAAGTATGTAAGTTCGAAGCTGCCCGGATTTAACCAGTAATAATCCAGTACAATCCAGGTTTCCGTTGTGAATGATCGTTCCTTTTTTTACATCCCGTGTAATCAAATTGTCTGAAATTACTTTTTTCTGTGCTGTATTTAAGTCATTCCATAGTGGAAAATAATTTTCGAAGCTCATAACAGTTATCTCCTTTACGAACATAGTATACTTACTTTTTTTAGATGCGTCAATTATATAATTGACATATGCCATAAATAAAAATATACTGACTATAGTACATGACTGTTGTGAATATGAGGGAGGGATAAATAATGCAGGGAGATGTCAGTTTTACATTTTTGGACCGAATTGAAGAAGTAGAACTGAATATTGTAGATAGACGATGGCAGTCTGCACTGGCATTGGCATTGACTTTGCCAGATATTTGCGGAGGTATTGCTTTCCCGGAAATTGTTAAACATTATCGAGATGGCCGGGTTATGCTGGATCGGCAAAAGAATCCGACCCGTGATGTGGGAACCCAGTATATTCGCTGGTTTGATGAATATGCAGGGGACTACTTTAAACTATCTCAATCCGATGAAAAGCCATATATTTGCGGAGAACGCTGTTGGCAGCTTCGATGTGAATATCTTCATCAAAATAAAGGATTTTTGAATGATGAAAATAATATACGCTTTCATCTTGGACTAAACTGTGGAATGTCAGTTTGTCAGTTGGAAAGTATGAACATACAGGAGAACGGAAACGATATTCGTATAGACATAGAACAGTTTTGTCTGAGGATGTGCAAGGCAGCAAAGAGTTATTATGATAAAGTTCATTTGGAAAAAGACTTTAGTCTCTATAATACACCAGTTTTGGATTTTATTCAGGTAACACAAAAAAAGAAAGCTGCTTCTATTATTGCACTGGTCTGTGGCAGTGAACGTTATGCAAAAGGATTAAAAGAAACATTGCAATTTATTTCAGATCAGATCATGCTGTTTTACACACCGGAAAGTGCTAAAACAAGATTAGGCAGACATAAGCCGGATCTTTGGATTGTTACCGAAGATATGACGAGCCAACCGAATCAGCCATGGCGTGCGGACAGGACAACACCTGTAATTTTAATCACAGGCAATCCTGATGCTGTTGAAATTAAAAAGAATTCAGGAAAACTAACTGTTCTTTCTATGCCATTATCAATAGTTGATTTGCGGAAAACCGTCGAAATATATGTGTCGTGAGGAGAAGTTTATGCTGTACATAATACTATTATTTGTATTTGTAGTTGTAGTTGTATATTTGATGATGCTTATGCGGAGACAGAAAGAAAAGATGAGCGAAATTAAAATACAAATAGATCAACTGCAAGCACAACATGATCGATTGCAGAAAGAAAGGGATCAGTTACAAGAACGGATGAATCATCTGGAAGAGCAACGAGAACACTTGCAAATGCAAACAGACCAGGCATTTCGGAGTGCTGATGAAATCGAGAAAATTTACGATGAGATATGGAATCATGCTAATACCATTCACCTTTACTCTTCGTTAGCTGAAGAAGAAAGCAAATCTATAACAATGAAAGAAAAACAAAAAGAAATTATTCGAACAACTGAGGAAATTCTAAACATCATATATAAATATAAAGGTAATGTATAATAAAAATATGTCATTGTAATGATTAGCGTTCAAGGTAAATTCTTATGTAATAATATCACAGAAGGATTTACCTTTTTCAGGTACAATAGAGATACAAAATTTGAAAGGGGAACAAAGCATTGGCAAAAAGAATGGCAAGTGTCGATAAAAAAAGATGTGTTGCCTGCGGAGTATGTGAAAATACTTGTCCGCTGGCAGCTGTCAAAGTTTACCATGGATGTTATGCTGTGGTAGAAGAAACAGTGTGTGTAGGATGTGGAAAATGTGCAAAGTCCTGTCCGGCAGGTTGTATTGAAATGAAAGAGAGGACAGCGATGTGAAGAAAAAGAAACATTGGTATGATTATTTATGGATATGGGCGATCCTTTATTTTGCTCTCGGTTTTTTTAATATTTTGTTTGCTTGGTTTGGGATGATTGATTTCCTGTTGCCGTTAGGAATAGCGATATTCGGTGA
The DNA here is from genome assembly GCF_018982945.1 of Anaerostipes faecalis. Classification (GTDB taxonomy): domain Bacteria; phylum Bacillota; class Clostridia; order Lachnospirales; family Lachnospiraceae; genus Anaerostipes; species Anaerostipes faecalis. Next base: position 35,385 of record NZ_JABRXE010000014.1, read on the forward strand.
AAATAAATTTTTCTGTAATCATTTGTGTGGACGTGGCCAGCTTTTTAGTAAGCTCGGTGGGGATTTAAAATGCTCAAGAAATAAACCAACCCCGCGATGGATGAGTTCAAAATGGTTCCGATACGGCTTTTTGATATTTTTCCTTACAATGTTTGGGAATATGGTATTTCAGACATATTTAGTTGGTGCCGGATCATCATCCTTGCGTGAAGCCATCAAATTATTCTGGACCTTCCGTGTTCCGTGGGGATGGACATACACTGCCGGAACAGTAGCTGATTGGGTGGCACAGTTTAGTTTTGGATTTTATAGTTTGATGCTTACATCTTTGTTGTTAGGGTTGATCGTAATGGTGTTATATAAGCCACGAACCTGGTGTACATTTTGTCCAATGGGAACAATGACGCAGGGTATCTGTAAATTAAAAAATAATGAAAAGAAGTAATACTATAAGGTGATTCATAAAAGGCATATGTCAAAAACATTATTGACATATGCCTTTTATAGGGCTATTATATAAGAAAAGCGAGAAAGGAGCAGTTTATGCCGAGACCAGTAAAATGCAGAAAAGTCTGTCATTTCCCCAATGTTTTAGAATTTCTTCCGGCAGATGATACTGAGAAAAAAACACCCATTGTTCTAACGGTAGATGAGTACGAGACAATCCGTCTTTTGGACAAGAAAGGTTACAGTCAGGAGCAGTGTGCAGCATCTATGCAAGTCGCAAGAACAACGGTCCAGCGAATTTACGAGATCGCCAGGAAAAAGATTGCAGATGCACTTATCGACGGGCATCCACTCAAAATTGAGGGCGGAGATTTCAGAATCTGTGACGGTCAGAGCGGCAACTGCAGCTTTGGAGGATGTTACAAACAGGAAATTTACAAAAAATATGCAGCAGAAAAAGGAGAAGGTATCATGAGAATAGCAGTAACATATGAAAATGGACAGATTTTCCAGCACTTTGGACACACAGAGACATTTAAGATTTACGATGTAGAGGAAGGAAAAGTAGTACATTCAGAAGTAGTAGATACGAATGGAAGTGGACATGGCGCATTGGCAGGAGTTCTTAATGCATTGAATGCAGACGTTTTGATTTGTGGCGGAATTGGAGGCGGCGCACAGACAGCGTTAGCGGCAGCAGGCATCAAGCTTTTCGGAGGAGTTTCCGGAGATGCGGATGAAGCAGTAGAAGCTTTTATCAATGAAACACTTGAGTATAATCCGGATGTGAAATGTTCTCATCACGAGCACAACAACGGGGAAGGACATACATGTGGCGAGCATGGATGTGGAAGCCACAGTTGTCATTAAGAAGTGAGATTGCCATCGGATCATAAGATGAAAAAATAAAAGGTATTGATCTATAAAGAGGGAAGGGAACCCGCATCATCAAATTTGCTTGTGATGTCGGGTTCTCTTTTTATTTGCATAATGATATACTTTTATTGTGGTTAGAAAAATAAAGCATGTACAAAACTCATAGGAGAAAGATGTATACTTATGACAACATTTGGTGATAAAATTAGGAAGTTGCGAAAAGAGAAAAAAATGACTCAACAAAAGCTGGGTGATATGGTGGGCGTTTCTCATAGAACAATTCGATCTTGGGAAGTTGAAGGACGATATCCGAAGCAGAGTAGTTTATATCAAAAACTGGCAGATGCATTTCAGTGTCAGGTTTCTTATCTTATGAATGATAATGAAACCGTGTGCTTGGGTAATGATGAGCCAAGTGAATATGCTGGTGCTAAACAGGCAAGGCAGATTCTTGAACAGGTAGCTGCTTTATTTGCCAGTGGAACTATGACCAATGAGGACAAAACTATTTTCATGGATGAGATGACGAGACTTTATCTGGCATCAAAAAAGAACAGAAGAAAATGGTAAGAAGAAATGAACTGTTTTGTTTTCTTGCTTGATAGAAAAGAAGAATAGAACGTATAATAGTGTTAATGATCCAGAGAAGATTGCTCTGGAAATAGAATTATTCGTACCAGTGGTGCGAGTATAGAGTAGGAGTGAAAGAATGGTAGAAGATACTATGTTTTCCGGGGAATCGAAAAATATTGAGTACAAGGTATCCTTACCTGATAAAAGTGAAAAGTACATGAAGACAATCGTAGCTTTTGCCAATACACAAGGTGGCAAGCTGATTGTTGGAGTAGATGATAAAACACACCAGATTGTTGGTGTGGAAAATGATGTGTTGTTTCAGCTGATGGATGGAATTGCCAATGCAGTTTCTGATTCCTGTGTGCCACAGATCATTCCTGATATTGAGCCACAGACAGTAGACGGGAAAACGGTCATTGTTGTATCAGTAGAAGCTGGAAAGAACAGACCGTATTATCTAAAATCAAAGGGAAAAGATAATGGCACTTATATCCGTGTAGCAGGTACATCAAGACAGGCATTTCCGGAGAAGATAAAAGAACTGGAAATGGAAGGGGCCAGAATCTCATGGGATGAGCTTACTTGTGTGGGTTATCCTGTTTCAGAGGAAGCAACAGAGAAACTTTGTCAGGATATTGAAAAGTTCCGGAAGAAAGCAGGAATGTCAGAACATTCTGTAAAGAAAGAGCAGCTGATAAACTGGAAAATTTTGAAGCAGAGCGAGGGACAGCTTCTGGCAACGAATGCCTATGCGTTGCTGACATCGGATTATTTTTCATTCTCCAAAACACAATGTGCGGTATTCAAGGGAACAGATCGTGCAATGTTTCTGGATAAGAGAGAATTTACAGGACCAATCTATACACAAATCGAAGAAGCAGTAGATTTTGTATTGAGAAATATTCGGCTTGGAGCAACAATTGACGGATTGGTGCGAAAAGAGAAATATGAGTTACCACCGGAAGCAATCAGGGAAATGATTATTAATGCCCATTGTCACCGTAACCTATTAGATGAATCCTGTATTCAGGTCGCAGTTTATGATGACAGATTGGAGGTGACATCTCCGGGTGGATTATATAACGGATTAACTTATGAGGAAGTCATGAATGGTCATTCGAAGATCAGGAATAAAGGCATTGCCAATATATTCAGTCAGATGGGACTTGTAGAGGCATGGGGAAGCGGAATAAAAAGAATCCTTAATGCTGCAGAAGAGTATGGACTTCCAAAGCCGAGATTTCAGGAATTTGATAATATGTTTCGGGTAGAGTTGTTCCGAGTCAATCCAATAACTGACCAAGCTAACCAAGCTACTAACCAAGCTAACCAAGCTACTAACCAAGCTAACCAAGATTTAGAGAGATTAGACCAAGTGGAAGATGAAAATGTACTGAGTGAGAAAGAAATAGAAATTCTGAATCTTGTACGTATGCAACCTTCAATCACGCAGAAAGAAATGGCTAATGCGTTAGATTGGAATCTTGCTAGTGTGAAGTATTATATAACCAAATTGAAGGAAAAGAATTATCTGAAGAGGCAGGGAAGTAGCCAAAAAGGGAAATGGGTGATATTAACAAAACGAGATTGACACTTGTATCAATTCGTGTTAAACTATGAAATGTAAGGAGGAGAGAAAGATGCCTAGAAAACCATCATTAGACGGCAAAGATTCTAGTCTGAGAATTAGGATGTCACCAGAGCAAAAAGAAAAGCTAGTATCTTATGCAGAGAGACATTATCAGACTATGAGTAATGTAATATTCCAGGCGTTGGACATTCTTTACGCAAGAGAAGAACAACAAAATAATAAAGAGTAAAATGGAGTTATTTTGGAGTTTATTTCTTCATAAGCGGTGCGAAAAACACAAAAACAGAACGCACGTTCGAAATATAAACCTCTAATAACAGCCTTTGCGTGTCATGAAACGCAGTCCGCAAAGGAGTTTGAATAACCATTTGTGAAAATCAAGCCTTTATTTACACATATTCCAAACAAAAAGTGTTAAGTTTTGGCAACGATTTGGCAACAGAATCTAACGCAAATGTGTTAAGTGAAATATGATATTAATTGCATTTAAAGAAGACCTTACTGAAGTTCTTTTCCAAACTGGAAAGGAATTTTGGTAAGGTCTTTTTCTTTATCTGTCCCTTACTTGTATGGTCTGTTGCCAATAGAAAATGGAATTAAAGCAGACCTCGTTTCTTCATTTCTTTGTTAAGTGTCTTTTGAAGTTCGACGTCTAACTCGTCAGAAATAGGATTTCTTACGAAGCCGGCAGTTGGCTGGATATTTGGGAAATTATATCTCCAATTGTCATAGTCATCTTGGGAAAGTTCGCCTTGTTTATACTTGGAGTATTGGCTGAGCCAAGCTAGAAACATAGGGGCGATATGGTCATAAGCCTGATGGTCTTCATCGAGAGTGATACACGGACGTCCATCCTTATCTGTGGTGATTTGGAATCCATATTCATCCTCAAGAGCGAAGAAGGTATGCATCAATCCAAGATAGGAATCAATATTAGGTACTGTGATTGCTTTGGTTGTGACACCAAAGATATCAGCTAATTGTTTAATCAGGTCATCTTTTGGAGTACGGGCTTCGGTTTCGTATTGTGCGATACGTACATCTGAAGTTTTTCCCATGAATCCAACCATTTCACCGAGTTCTTTCTGCTTTAATCCTTTTCTAGTTCGGAATAATCGTATTCTTTTTCCTAACATAGTTGCCTCCTTTTGTCCGTTGATGTTGCCATTGGCAAATAGTTAAATCAATTTGTTTAAGTGTAGTATAACACCTGTAAATAATGTAATCAAGAAAAACTTTAACAAAAAAAGTTAATTTTCTGCAGAAAAGGTATTGACTTAACTAAAAAGAGTTAATATAATAACTACACACGAACTTAACGGATAAAAGTTAAGTATTAAAATCCCGAAGAAAGGAGGACAAGGAAATATGGACGAAAAGACATTTTTAACAGTGGATGAAGTTGCTGAGCTATTATCAGTTTCAAAGTCAAAGGCTTATGAGATTGTAAGACAGTTGAATAAGGAATTGAAAGCGAAAGGATTTATTACAGTTGCAGCAAGAGTCAGCAGAGCATATTTTGATGAAAGAATGTGCTATAGCAAAGAGTAGTGGAAAGGAGTTGATTATATGTCGGTTTATAAAGACAATGCCACCGGGAAGTGGCGTGTGATATACCGATATACGGATATCACAGGAAAACGAAAGCAGACACAAAAACGTGGCTTTGAAACAAAACGTGAAGCAGTAGCCTGGGAACATGAGATGATGCTAAAGTCTCAGGCGAAGCTGGATATGTCCTTTGGTAGCTTCTATGAGATATACGAAGCGGATAAGGCATCACGATTAAAGAGAAGCACCTGGGAGACAAAAAGTCATATCATAAGAACTAAGATTTTACCTTATTTTGCGGATAGAAAGATAGATGAAATTGAAGTTAGAGATGTGATTGCGTGGCAGAATGAGCTTCTGGCAGCCTTTAAGGATGAGGGAAAAGAAGAGAAATACTCTCAGGATTATTTGAGAACGATTCAAGCACAACTTACAGCGATTTTTGCACATGCTGTAAAGTACTATAATCTTCCCAAGAATCCTTCTTCCCTTGCAGGGAATATTGGGAAGGAAGTACCAAAGGAGATGCAGTTCTGGACGAAAGAAGAGTATCTAAAATTTGCAGAGGTAATGATGGACAAGCCGCGTTCCTATTATGCTTTTGAGCTTTTATATTGGACAGGAATCCGTTCCGGAGAGCTGCTTGCACTTACACCGAGTGATTTCAATTTTGAAAATCAGACATTGCGAATTAATAAGACATTTCATCGTTCTAGGGGTGAGGATATTATCACGTCACCCAAAACAGCAAAAAGTAATCGAATCATAATGCTACCACCATTTCTGTGTGATGAAATCAAAGATTATCTTGAGATGTTTTATGAGATTGGTGAAAATGAGCGAATGTTCAGCTTTACTAAATCGTATCTTGGGCACGAGATGGAAAGAGGATGCAAAGAAAGCGGAGTGAAGAAGATTAGAATTCATGATCTGCGACATAGTCATGTCTCATTGTCTAAGGGTTATTTCTGGGACAGTCTATCCGACTGTCTCAGATAACCCTTTTTCTTGGTGACTTTAGTCTGTTGAGTGCTGGAGTGTTCTTCAGAAGGAGAATGCTCCGGCACGAAATAATAAACCACCAGCTCTGCTGGTGGAGCACGATTTTGGCTTTAGCCGTATATAAAAAACCTC
>NZ_JABRXE010000015.1 GCF_018982945.1 Anaerostipes faecalis
TCCTAAGTCTCTGTGATCATGATAATACTGGACTGCATCCAGTTTAAATTGTTTGTCATAGTGCTTTGCCATAATGAGATCCTCCTTCAGTGCGGTACTTACATTGTACCATGAAATAATAGATTGGGAATTCTCATTTTGACTTGTACTATTTATATTCTAGCACCAGAATGCTCCACAAAAGTATGCAGGATATAATGATCTATATGATATGATGGATTGGACAGTTGGTGATTTGGTAACAAAAAAAGCACAAACTACATATTGGAGATTACAATTTTGGAAAGGAAAATATGGTCCACCATATATTCCAGCAGTTGCAAATGGTTGTGAAATTGGATTGTATTATAGAAATAATAAAAAATCAGCACATTGGTATTGCGCATATCCACAAGATAGAAGAATAAGAATGAAGATGTCCTTGTATGCGAACGGAAAAAGATTATTTGAAAGAGATAGTGATACGTCAACGGCTCAAGGGAAAGCATGGTGGTTAACAGCATTTACTCCTAAAAAATATTTGCCTAAAAAGAAAGTATGGGGAAAAACTTCTCTTAGAATGAAAGGAACACTTTGGTTTCCTAAAAAAGGGAAATATGTAAAAGGAATGAAAAGTTTATCCAAAAAGTTAAAGAAAGTAAAAGCTTTACATGTGACTGGTTCAGTTTATAAAAGACATTTTGATTGGAAAGGAAGATAAAGTTTTATGAAAAAGGTTTGTATTATTATTCATTTATTGATAATTATTTGTATGACTACCGGATGTGTAAATACAAACAATATAGCAAAAAAACAATTATATAAATCTATTCTTTCACCAAATATTCAAGGTGTGAAAGAAGCATTGGATGTCGATTCAGCTATTGTGAATAAAAAATGAAATTGACTTCAAAAGCAATGCCGTTAGAATTGGCAGTAAGAGAGATTGAAAGTGAAGAGATTCAAATAAAGATCTGCAAAACTTTAATAAATGCTGGAGCAAATGTAAATCAAATTGGAAAAGATAATAATACAAACCTTTGTTGGGCAATTGAGAATGAGCGGTATCAATTAGCAAAAATACTGATTGATTATGGAGAAAATGTAAATAAAGAAGGAGATGAAAGAGTTACTCCGTTGAAAGCAGCAGTCAGCCGTCTTTCTTTAAAAAATTATAAAGAAAAGAAAACATTATGGCAGAATTTGCTAAAAAAAGGAGCAAAAGCAGACGAAGAATTATTTGATTATTTTTTTAATAATAATGATTATGGTATGGAGTATTATTTTGCCCCGAAAATTCTTAAAATTATACCAAAAGAGTATGTACATAATAAAATGTCTCAAGCACTTGTTTTTGCCATAAAAGGAGAAAATAAAAAACTTCAGACGTTGATTAAGAACAATAAAGTTAAAGAGTCAGAGAAAGAAAAAATTTTAGCTTTTGCTGCAGCATATTGTGATATTGAAACATTGAAATTAATAAAAAAACAAGGATATGATATTGGGTGGAAAGATGAGGATGGAGTCAATTTGCTGCAAATCGCAGCATTATGTAACAAAGCAGAAGTTGTAGAATTCTTTTTAAATCAAGGACTTAACGGAAATATTAAGACAGATTATTATCAGGCAGATGCTGTATCTTTTGCTGCTTTGGGAGGTCATTTGAATCATGCAAAAATACTGGAAAAAAGAGGTAAAGTGAAATTTCAGGACAATATACAAAATGGAGAATGCAGGACATGGAGTTTTTTACTGGATTATGGTAATGTAAAATCTTTTGAAACAGTATTAAAATTAGGATATGTTCCAAATCAAATAGAAATATTTCATGGATATGAAGACGCAGGAGAAGATGTTTTCGATTGGTTATACCAAAATGGTTATTCTATAAATTATGAAGAATATGGAGATGGACTTCTTTGCAGTGCATCTTTAGAAACAACCCCAAAATTTGAAAAACTTTGCGAATGGGGGCTTAGGGCAAAGGAAAGCGAATTGAATAATCTGATTTGGATGGGAAGAAGTAATTTAGTGCGGACAGTATTAGAAAAGAAAATGTATCAGGGTAATATAAGAAAAGAAGTCTTATTGCAATCTGCGATTAATGTTGGCGATTTTCCGATGGTTAAATATTTGGTAAAACAGGGAGCCGATATTAATAAATATGTAAAAGATGAGACAGAAGATTTTTCATGGACTTCATTGAATATGGCATATGGGAGAGACAGTGTAGAAATAACAGAGTATTTAAAGGAGAAAGGAGGAGATATTACGAAAAAAGATTCTAGTGGAAGAAGTTGTAAAGATATAGCTAAGGAAACAGGAGCTGTATGGAATCTTGGAAAATGAAGGATGATGTTAAATGAGAAATGATTATAAATTATAATCTGTACAATATATCGGAAAGGAATCCTTAATTATATAAAATGAGATAACAAGAATAGTGTGGCTAAAATTATGGCTAAAAAATGTCAATGTGTTGTGTATGCATCTAATTATCCATATGGATTATCTTATAGATATGATAAAAAGAAAAAAGTGTATGATCCTAGATATGGAGGAAAACAAAATTATTATAATCATGAAAATCCATTAAAAAAATATAAACCTTAGTGGTGTTATTGAAGCATAAAAAGAGGAGATACAGAGATGGAGAAAATTGTAATGCATTTAAAAAGAGTAATTATTTTGCTGTGTGGGATTGTACTAGGATATTTAACATCAAAAAGAACAGATATGTCAATCAGTTTAGAATGTATTTTCGGGGATGGTATTTTGATTGTGTTATGTATTACAATCATCATGGTTATAACTAAGGAGAAAATAAAATTAGGTATAAACTGTGCCATATTTGGACTATCATTTGTTATTGGTGCAACATGGATTAAGAATATAGAACTTTTTTTGGGATTTGGAAAACAGAATTATGATTATATTTTATATGGATTAGGTGAAGCAATTATTATTCCTGTAATTTTTTGGGGGCTGGGAATGATTCTATATTATTATCATAAAGAAGGTATTTTATCATTAATTTTATCAGGATTACCTGTCATGTATTGCTCATTTACTTTGATTTCTTATCAGTGGGAGGATCAATTTCTGTTAGGAATTATTATCAATTTATTAACTTTGATAATTGTTTTTTGCTTCACAGGTAAGAAATATATGAAGTATAAAATAATATTTATAGTTTTAGGAGGAATGCTAGGTTTTTTCTATTTTGTTTGAATATATTAGTTGCTTTTTATGTAAAGGAAATACAATAGCTTTTATGAAAGAAGATAGAAAATTATTTACATTATAAGTTATGCTAACTGAAGCAGGAAAATTTAAGAAAATAAAATCACCGGAAATACGGAGACTGTTTACCTCTATACCGAATACCATTATGACAGCTGGGGACAGATGACGGAATTTGCAGAATTAAAACAGGAAGTCCCACGACAGAAAAGACGGTTCGCACCTATACATATGATGCTTACGGCAAAGTCAAAGAGATGTCTCCTACGAATCTAGAGACCGGAAAAGAGATGGAAAGTTTCTTTGTAATCTAACGTGTAAAAAATTACACAAAAAGTAATAAATAACAATATGAAATATCTAAACCTACAATATGCAAAAATATTTACAAGTCAAATCCTTTTAGATATAGTATAAATGTAAACAAGAGATGCAAACAAATTCGTAAATAAATCTGGCCGGATATCTTGCGAACGCACTAAAAAAGGAGAATTCAAAAATGAAAAAATATAACGTATGTATCGTAGGTGGAGGAAGCACATACACACTTGGATTTTTAAAATCTTTTGCACGTATGCAGGAAGAATTTCCATTAAACAAACTTGTCTTATTTGATATCGATGGAGAAAGACAGAAACCAATCGGACAATACGGAGACATCATGTTTGGTGAGAGATATCCGGAATTAGATTTTTCTTATACAACAGACCCAGAAGAAGCATATCAGGATATGGACTTTATCTTCATGCAGATGCGTGCCGGTGGACTTCAGATGAGACAGAAAGATGAACATATTCCACTAAGCTTCGGAAAGATCGGACAGGAAACATGTGGAGCAGGTGGTATGGCTTACGGACTTCGTTCTTGCGTAGACATGATCGAAGCAATTCATCAGATCCGTCAGTATTCCCCAGAAGCATGGATCTTAAATTACTCAAATCCGGCAGCGATCGTAGCTGAAGCACTAAGAAGAGAATTTCCAGATGATAAAAAAATCCTTAACATCTGTGATCAGCCAGAAAACGTTGTACGTTCCACAAGCCGTCTGTTAGGATATGACTGGGAAGATCTTGATCCAGTGTACTTTGGATTAAATCATTATGGATGGTTCACCCATATTTATGATCGTAACACAGGAGAAGATTTACTTCCAAAAGTTCGTCAGATTGTAAAAGAAAAAGGATTCCTTCCGCAGGACGCAGAACAGAGAGATCAGTCATGGCTTGATACTTATGGATTTGTTCAGACAATGTTAGAAGACTTCCCAGATTATCTGCCAAATACATATGACGGATATTACCTGTATCCAGAATATAAAGCAAGTCATTTAAATCCAGATTACACTCGTGCAGATGAAGTAATTGATGGACGTGAAACTCGTGTATTTAAAGAATGTGCAGAAGTCATCAAAGAAGGAAAATTAGGAGATAAATTCCACGCTATTTCTGATGCACATGCAGAAATGATGATCAAAGTTGCAGAAGCAATTGCATTCAACACATTAGGACGTTTCATCCTGATTGTTGAAAATAATGGAGCAATCGCTAATATGCAGGATGACGCGATGGTAGAAGTGGTTTGTGAACTTGGAATCAACGGACCACGTCCAATGAGAGTTGGAAATATCCCTCAGTTCTATTTAGGACTTTTAGTACAGCAGGTGTCTTGCGAAAAACTTCTCGTTGATGCATTCTATGAGAATTCATATCAGAAAGCATTAGAGGCATTTACATTAAACCGTCTGGTTAATGATGCGAAGATGGCAAGAAAGATCTTAGATGCTTTAATTGAAGCAAACAAAGGTATGTGGCCAGAATTAAGATAACAGGATTATTCATAAGAAAAGAGATATAAATGTATTGTAAGACAGGGAATGGTGTTTGATATGAAAAATAAAATTATGAATTTCTTCTCCGACTTAGGAAGAAGCCTTATGATGCCGATCGCAGCGCTTGCTGCGTGCGGTATCGTGCTTGGACTGACGTCTGCGTTAATGAAGCCTCAGGTGCAGGGAGCGCTACCACTGTTAGCAACAGGTGTACCTTTCTTCATTATTTCAACATTAAATAAAGTTTCTGATATCGTATTTACATTGATGCCTGTATTATTCTCAATTTCAATTGCAATGGGACTTGCAAAAGAAGATAAAGGTGTTGCAGCATTTGCAGGATTTTTAGGATATTATGCTTTTTTAGTAGCCAGCAGCTGTATCATTGGAACAGGTATCATAGATTTCAGTGCAATGAAAATTTCTCCAACATTAGGAGTAGAAACTGTCGATATGGGTGCAACAGCAGGTATTCTTTCAGGACTTGTAACAGCATGGTTACACAATAAGTATCATAAAATACAGTTTCCAGCTGCGATTGCATTTTATGGAGGAAAAAGATTTGTAGCGTTGATCGTTATTGTAACTATGTCACTGATCGGATTAGTAATGCCCCTAATCTGGGAGCCAATCTCCGTTGGAATCAATGGACTTGGTGCAATGATCCATTCAGCGGGAGCATTTGGAGTATTCATTTTTGGTACACTAGAACGATTACTGATTCCAACAGGACTTCATCATGTATTAAACTCATTATTTAGAACAACACCATTAGGTGGGACATTTAAAGGTGTGGAAGGATGCTTAAATATTTTCTTACAATATGTAGATAAAGTACCACTGACAGACCTTCAGCAATATACACAGTTCCTTGGACAAGGGAAAATGCCATTTATGATGTTTGGACTTCCAGGAGCAGCACTTGCAATTTATCAGACTTCTCCAGAGGAAAAGAAGAAAAAAGTAAAAGCATTAATGATCGCCGGAGTGGCAGCAAGTTTTGTATCCGGTATTACAGAACCAATGGAATTCTCCTTTATGTTCATTGCACCAATGCTGTTTTTATTCCATTCCATCATGGGCGGTATTTCTTTCATGCTGATGTCAGTATTAGGAGTTATCGTTGGAAATACTGGTGGAGGAATCATTGACTTCTTCATCTGGGGTGTATTCCAGCCAGGTTCTCACTGGTATTGGATTCCAGTTGTTGGAGTATTCTACGCAGTGATCTACTATGTTGTATTTAAATGGTATTTATCACGCAAAAACATTTCAATTGATGTAGCTGATGATGAGGAAGAAGACGATTCTACAGGATTAAGTGTTGATGAAAAGATGAAGAATCTTGCAACTACGATTATTGATGGTCTTGGTGGATTTGACAACATTGAAGTTGTAAACAACTGCATTTCAAGATTACGTGTAGATGTAAACGATATGTCAATCGTAAATGAAGATACATTAAAGAAAACAGGCTGTCTTGGAATTGTAAAACCGAGTGAATCACATATACAGGTTATTTATGGACCGCAAGTAGAAAAAATAGCTGATGCAGTAAGGACAGTATTAAAATATTAACAAAAAATGCAGGAAGACTATTTAACGAGGGTCTTCCTGCTTTTTGATATTGTGGCGAAGATATTCTACAATGAGCTGGACAACAAGAAATGAAGTCATTTTCGTACGAAGATGAACATGTTCAAGTGGAAGTTCCTGCGTCCAGATATAAGTATCTGAAGGAGCGATCATTGAAGGTTCAATTTCAGAACTAGAGATCCAAATGATATTTGCATGATTGCGATGACAAGAGTCTATGATTGACTGATAGATAGATTTTTCTCCATAGTTTGTAAGAATAATAAGCGTAGCATTTTGGGGTAATGACTTTGAAAGTGCACGAAGAAAATCAATCCAGTCAATATAAATGCACGGAATATCCATGGAATTTAACATGGAATATAAATATTTTGCAGGAAGCGAAGACATATTACGTCCATAGATGTAAAGAGATTCGCTTTCCAAAATCTGAGAACATATATTTTTGATTCTTAAAGAATCAATATTATCAATAAAATCTTTCAAAACAGCAGTGCGACGTTGCAATATCTTCCATGAATTGGAAAAGTCAGAAGAAGAATTTAATTCATTTCGAAGAGTATATTTTAATTCATTAAATCCTTTGAATCCAAGTTTCTGACAAAACCTTACGATGGTTGCATTGGAAAGATATAAATCCTTACAAATATCACTTAATGAAAAATAAGGAAGATGATTTTTATGTTCAATGAAATAATCGAAGATTAGTTTATCGTTTTCGGTAAATTTTGAGGAATCAATCTGATTCAGAAAAGTTTTCATGTTCAAGGCCTTTCTTATAGAAACTAAAGTATTCAATAAATGAGCTCAATACAAAGAAAGAGCTGAGTCTGGAAGTAAGATCCGCACCATCATTCTCATGTTTCTTTGAGAAGAAACGGAGATTATAATTTGATACTTCAGCCAGATCATTATTTTCAATGGACGAAATTGAGATCACGGTCATGCCATGAAGTCTTGCTTCTTTCGCAAGGTTCAGTGTCGATTCAAATCGGCCGGAATTACTGATAAAGATAAAAATACTTTCTTTCTTAGCTGTCTGTATAAAATGTCGTAGAGCTTTGGATGCAGTAGTTTTATATACTTTCTGACAGTCAGAGATAAATAACATACTTTCAAGGTAACTGACAGCAATATCGGTAAGACCTGCAGGACTGTAAAGATAAATTGGTGGATTGCTTGCAAAAAGTCTGGCAATCTGAAAGATATCATCGGAATTTAACAGACTTGAAGTACTTTCAAGATCAGCTTTAATGGAATTCTTGATCGATTCGATTGAGATATCAGAGGATACAGGATTTGAATCTTTTTGAATGTTCAGGTTTTTGAGATAATATTTAAATTCAGGGAAACCACTAAAGCCAATTTTCCTGCAGAAACGAATCACAGTTGATGTGGAATAATTGATTTTTTTAGCAAATGTCTGGATGCTCATAGAAGTAACTTCATCTGAGTGGTCGTGGACGTACTGCATGATCTCAAGCTCTTTGGGTGTCAGTGACTGCAGTGGAAAATTTAAATTCAGATTCATTAGAAAAGGATGCTCCTTTCGGCCACGAATATACAGGATAGTTAAAAATCCTGTGTTATGGACATAAATTTTAATTTAATTATAAGATAATTTTTAGGAGGTGTAAATATGTTTTTTTTTCAAGAAAAATAAAAATTTGAAGGCGTTTTTAACAGGAAAATTAGTAAGCATTGATCAGGTAAATGACGATGTATTTTCACAGAAAATGATGGGAGATGGAATAGCAATCAAACCTAGTGATGACAAGATTTATTCTCCTTGTGATGGTACGGTTGAGGTCGTCTTTGAAGGATCAGAACATGCGATAGGAATCGTCATGGATAATGGTGTGCAGGTGATGATTCACTGTGGACTTAATACAGTAAATCTAACAGGGATCTGTAGTTCAAAGGTAAAAAAAGGCGATAAAGTTAAAGCAGGGCAGTTGATCATGACATTTGACAGAGAAAAGTTAAAAGCAGGAAATTATGATGATATTACGATGATGGTTGTTCTTGATCAGGGAAATGCAAAGAAGATTACATTTGTGAATGATCAGGATGTTGTGGCAAAAGAAACAGACATAGCACAGATTATATAAATTTATAATTAAGGATTGATTTAAGAATTTAACAGTGCTATAATGTGTGAGAAATAGGAAAAGCGTTGAAGAGAAGAGTAATCTGCGAAAAACTTCCAGAGAGAGATACATTTTGCTGAGAGTATCTTAAGTGTCATAGCAGATGAAGACCACCTCCAAGTGGCTGTAAACCAGCCCGGCCGACACCGTTATCGTCATAATGAGAGGTCTGTATATATTTACAGATAACCAGGGTGGAACCGCGATGATACGTCCCATGGATTTTTTAATCCATGGGCTTTTTTTTCCTAAAAAACCATATGAAGAAAGGAAGCATAAAAATGAAGATTACATTAAAAGATGGATCCGTAAAGGAATACGGAGAAAGCATGTCAGTCATTGATATTGCAAAAGATATCAGTGAAGGTCTTGCAAGAGTAGCATGTGCAGGAGAAGTGAATGGAGAAGTTGTCGACTTAAGAACTGTGATTGAAGACGATTGTGAACTGAACATTCTCACATTTGATTCTGACGAAGGAAAACATGCTTTCCGACATACAGCATCTCATATTTTAGCACAGGCTGTAAAACGTTTATATCCGGAAACAAAACTGGCAATTGGACCATCCATTGACAATGGTTTTTACTATGATATGGAAAAAGACACTCCTTTTACACAGGATGATCTGGAAAAAATCGAAGCAGAAATGAAAAAAATCGTCAAAGAAGGTCTGGAAATTACATGCTTTACTAAACCAAGAGAGGAAGCCATTGCGTTTATGAAAGAACGCAACGAGCCATATAAAGTGGAATTAATCGAAGACCTGCCAGAAGATTCTGTTATTAGCTTTTATCAGCAAGGAGAATTCGTAGATTTATGTGCCGGACCACATTTAATGACAACGAAACCTGTCAAAGCATTTAAATTAACAAGTATCGCTGGTGCTTACTGGCGTGGTGATGAGAAAAACCAGATGCTTACAAGAATTTACGGAACTGCTTTTTCAAAGAAATCTGAATTAAAAGATTATCTGACTATGATGGAAGAAGCAAAGAAACGTGATCATAGAAAACTCGGAAAAGAATTGGGACTTTTTATGATGCGTGAAGAAGGACCTGGATTCCCATTCTTCCTTCCAAAAGGAATGGTTTTGAAAAATACATTGCTGAATTACTGGAGAGAAATACATGAAAAAGCAGGATATGTTGAAATATCAACTCCAATTATGTTAAGCAGACATTTGTGGGAAACTTCCGGTCATTGGGATCATTATAAAGAGAATATGTATACAACCGTCATTGATGAGGAAGATTTTGCGATTAAACCAATGAACTGTCCGGGAGGCGTTCTTGTATATGAGTCTGAACCTCGTTCTTATCGTGATCTTCCATTGCGTATGGGAGAATTAGGACTGGTACATCGTCATGAAAAATCCGGTCAGCTTCATGGATTGATGCGTGTTCGCTGTTTCACTCAGGATGATGCCCATATCTTTATGACACCGGAGCAGATCAAAGATGAAATCAAAGGGGTTGCAGCATTGATTGATCAGGTATACAGCCTGTTTGGATTTAAATATCATGTGGAATTATCTACACGTCCGGAAGACAGTATGGGAAGTGATGAAGATTGGGAATTAGCAACAGAATCTCTTCGTGGTGCGTTGGATGATCTTGGATTAGATTATGTGGTAAATGAAGGAGACGGAGCTTTCTATGGACCAAAAATCGATTTCCATCTGGAAGACTCCATTGGAAGAACATGGCAGTGCGGAACGATTCAGTTAGACTTCCAGCTTCCATTACGATTTGACTTAAAATATATTGGTGCAGATGGTGAAAAACATCGTCCAATCATGATCCACCGTGTAGCATTTGGTTCTATCGAACGTTTTATCGGTATTCTGATCGAACATTTTGCAGGTGCGTTCCCAACATGGCTGGCTCCTGTTCAGGTACAGGTAATCCCTATTTCTGATAAACATCTTGAATATGCAAATAAAGTTCTGGATGAGCTGAAGAATGCAGGTATTCGTGCTGAAATTGATACAAGAGCAGAAAAAATGGGATACAAGATCCGTGAAGCACAGCTTCATAAGATTCCATATATGCTGGTTGTAGGTGGTAAAGAAGAGGAAAATCAGGTCGTTTCTGTCAGAAGCCGTTTCAAAGGAGACGAAGGACAGATGTCTATGGATGATTTCTTAACAGCGATTCAAAAAGAAATTGACACAAAAGAAATTCGTCCGGTAGAAAAAGAAGAAAAATAAATGTAGTGGTATAATAAATTTGTAACAACTTGTTCGAATAATATAGTATTATATTATTCAAATCAAGGAGGAAATCACTATGTCAGTACGTTACAACGGAGACTTCAAAAAAGAAGTAGTTAGAACCTACATGGCTGGCAATAAATCAACAGTTCAGATTGCTGCTGATTTATTGCCAAAAGTACTGTTAGCTAATGGGTTAACCAGTACAAGGAAGAATGCCTTTATACCACTAGCACAACATCTGAATCCAATGAAGCCAAGGAAATCCGAAGATTAAATCAGCTTCTCAACGAAAAAGATAAAGAGATTGCTTTCCTAAAAAAAGCAGCGGCATTCTTCGCGAAGGAAATCGATTAATGGTATATCGATTCATTGATGAAAACAAAAATGTATTTGGTTTAAGATGGTTATGTAAACAGTTTGGTATTAGTCCCAACTGTTATTACAGTTACAAAAAGGATGCAAAGCGAGAATATCGCAAGCGTTTGGCACACATTTTTGAACTTATAAAGTACGTTTATTACAATAATAATCGTGTTATAGGTTATAGGGCTATGCGCATTTTTATTAAACGCTACGGGTATGAAGTTAGTAATACCACTATGCATAAATACATGAACAAAGAACTTAATCTGTGTGCTGTAATTATGCATTCTAAGCCTGGATATAAAACAGGCAAGAAACACAAAATATTTGATAATCTCTTAAACCAAAACTTCACAGTCGATTGTAAAAACAAAGTTTGGTGTACAGATTTTACTTATATGCGCCAGCCAAACGGAAAATTCAGATATAACTGCTCTATCATTGATTTATTTGACAGATCAGCAGTAGCATCGTTAAACAGTAATTATATAAATACTGATTTGGCAATAGAAACTCTCAAAAAAGTTTTGGAGCAGGAAGCAGGAACATTATCCTAAAGTGATTCTGCATTCAGATCAAGGTGTACAGTTTACTTCATGGGATTTTGTAAATTTCTGCAAAGATAATAATGTTACTCAAAGTATGAGCAAGGCAGGATGTCCTTATGATAATGCACCTATGGAGGCTCGTTACAGTTAAATATTTATCGAACAAAGTGTTACAAAAAAGCTTGACCAGTACAGATGCTATTTTCGATAGTGGCGCAGATGCCGAGCAGTTCTTTTATCGTCTGGGCCTTAAGGATGGAATCCGGTTGCATAAGATTGTAAAAAGCATCGTCAAGGAAATATCTTAAATAAATACAAACATGTTTTTTAAATGATTGACTTGATGAACGAAGTATTATCATAGCTTGAAAAGTATATGTAATAAGGGATTTTGTGATATACTGTGGTATAAATTGATATTTAGGACAATATGTACACAAAAATAAGAGTGAAGATATCTCTTAATACGAAATTATCTTCACTCTTTTATATTACATTTTTTTATAGGCATTCCCCCACTCAACCATGGAATCAAGGATTGGCTTAAGGGACTTGCCCAAATCACTTAAGGCATATTCTACTCTTGGCGGAACTTCCGGATAGACAGTTCTTGTAATCAAGCCATCACTTTCCATGGAGCGGAGGCTGTCGGTGAGAACCTTCTGGCTGATACCTTCTAAATCCTTCTTAAGTTCATTGAAACGCCAGGGGCGTTCTAACAGATTTCTTATGATAAGCAACTTCCATTTACTTCCAATCAGGGCGACGGTAGTGGCAACCGGACATTCTGGCAATTCTTCTTTTGTCAGCATAGAATCAACTCCTTATATTAGATGCATTTTGATTGTTATATCAAATTATAATGTAGCACTCATAGAACTGTCAATCAGTTACAAAAAGGTGACCTGGGTTACTTTTTTGTGCCTCTGTAATAAAAATGTGCGTACTTTTTTTTTGAAGCCCGGTCTTGCTATTCTAAAGGTGCAACAGAGCAAAGCCCCAAAATAATATTGCAGGAGGTAACTAAAATGTCATTAACAAACATTGCAGGATGGAACGAAGACGAGAACAAACAGACAAGCGCAGCATGCGGGACAGCATGTGGAGCAGCTGACAAATCAGAAGACAAGCCAGCAGCATGCGGAAGTGCATGTGGAGCAGCTGATAAGCCAACAGCATGTGGAACAGCGTGCGGAGTAGCTGACAAACCGGAAGAGAAACCGGCAGCATGTGGAACAGCATGCGGAGCATCTGATAAGTAAGTAGAAATCAAGGGAAGGGAGTGAGATAGGATGAGCCAGTATTTTGCTTTTCAATGGCATATTACAGATGAATGTGATCAGCGTTGCAAGCACTGCTATATTTTCTCGGGAAAAGGTTGCAGGGAACTTAAGAGCATGACCTGGGAACAGATGCAGGAGGTGGTAGCGAATTGTGAGGATTTCTGTAAAGTGTACAATAGAGTGCCATACTTCTACATTACCGGGGGAGATCCTATCCTTCATCCTGATTTCTGGAAATTGATGGTATTGTTAAAGAGTAAGGATATACCATTTACGCTTATGGGTAATCCGTTCCACCTAGATTATGAAATCTGCAGAATGCTGAAAGTCTGTGGCTGTGAAAAATATCAGATGTCACTGGATGGAATGAGAGAAACGCACGATTGGTTCAGAAAGCCCGGGAGCTTTGATCTTACCTTGGAAAAAGTTGGCTGCCTGAATCGTGCTGGGATAAAAAGTATTATTATGAGTACTGTTTCAAAGACAAATATGGATGAGATACCAGATGTTATTGATGCAGTTGTAAAAGCGAATGTTAAGGTCTTTGCATTTTCCCGTTATGTGCCGACTGGTGGAGAAGTGGATACCAGCATGACACCACAGGAATACAGAAATCTTCTGGAAATATGCGATGCAAAGTATAAGGTATATGAAGCAGCGGGATGTGAGACCTATTTTAATAAAAAAGACCACCTGTGGACTCTTTACAAATATGAGACAGGACAGTTTAAACTGCCTTCAAATGCAAAAGAAGGGATGATTTACGGCGGCTGTAATTGTGGTAATTGCCATATCACGATTTCGTCAAATGGTCATGTGATGGCGTGCAGAAGGGTTACGAATAGTAAGGTGGCAAATGTGTTTGAAGACAGGTTGGCAGATGTATGGATCTGTCAGATGGAAAACTATAGAGAGTATGATAAATTCACGAAGTGCAGTAAGTGCGAATTAAAATCATGGTGCAGAGGCTGCCCTGCTGTTGCCAATGGAACAAATGGAGATTTCTATGGAGCAGATCCGCAGTGCTGGAAAACGAAGAATGAAATAACCGGGGAGGAACTATCATGTTAATGGATTTGATCAAGGCATTCTATCAGAAAATATACGAATGAGCAGATAAGCAGAGAGAAACTTGAGACAATTTTGGAAGCTGGTAATTTTGCTCCAAATGCAGGCGGTGGGCAGAGAAGCATGATGGTTGCGATTCATGACAAAGAACTGGCGTCTCATGTAGGAAAAATGAATATGGCTAATTTTGACCGTACACATTTAGGCGGAAGCTTTGTCTCGAAAGAGCAGTCGCACAGTAAACCAAGAAAACCCGGCAGAATAAAGGCTATTGAGTAGGAGGTGCCATATGGATCTGGCAACATGTCTTAAGAAAATGGAATTGGTCGGTGTGCTCGCGTTTGCAACAGTAGACAGCGATGGTGCACCTCAGATCAGAAATATCAGCGCCATCCATTATGAACCGGATGCGTTATATTTTTTTACAGCAAAGGGAAAGAATTTTTGTAAAGAACTGCTGGAGGATGGAAGAGTTCAGATACTATGCTATACCAAATACAAAGAAATGATCCGTTTGTCAGGAAAAGCATATGCTGTTCCCGAAGAGGAACAGATTAAGTGGAGGGATAAAATCTTTGAGGAACAGCCGTATCTTGCAAATGTGTATCCGGGAGATACCAGAAACATTGGAATCATCTTTTGCATTGATACTGCTGAAATCGAGTATTTTAATCTCGGTGTGAATCCAATTTTTCGGGAGACATACCGATTAGGAGATGTTAAACTGAAAGAAAAAGGATATTTCATAACCGAAAATTGCATTGGCTGCGGAACCTGCAGGGAAATGTGTCCCCAGAGGTGTATAGAGGATGGTTCTCCTTTTAAGATCCGACAGAATCATTGCCTTCACTGCGGAAACTGTTATGAAAACTGTCCGATAAAAGCCATTGAAAGAAGATGAAGAGATGAATCAGAGTGAAAAACGTTTATTTCTGATTAAGAGATTATTAAAGGAACAGCCGAGATATAGCAATATACAGATACCGGTAGGTACCGATGAGCAGAAAGCTATGCTCCGATCCCTAATGAATATCAGAATGCCTGGCACAATGGATGAAGATTTTTTAAGTGTTCAGGATGAATATTTACGGCAGATTAATGCAGAAAAAGGTGTTGTCACACTTTCGGATATGGAAGAGATACAGCAGGATATCTATATCTGGAAGGGAGATATCACAAGGCTTAAGGTTGGGGCCATTGTAAATGCGGCAAACAGCGGCATGACAGGATGTTATCAGCCATGTCATAACTGTATTGATAACTGTATCCATACCTATGCCGGGATCCAACTGAGGCTTACATGTGCTGAAATCATGGAAGAGCAAGGGTATCAAGAGCCAACCGGTCAGGCAAAGATTACACCGTCATATAATCTTCCATGTGACTATGTGATCCATACGGTAGGTCCGATCGTTCAGGGAAAATTGACGAAAAAGCATGAGGAATTGCTGGAGTCATGCTATAAATCCTGCGTTGAAATTGCAAATGAAAATGGAGTGGACTCCATTGCGTTCTGCTGTATTTCAACAGGGGTATTTATGTTTCCAAATGAACGGGCAGCCGAGATTGCTGTGAAAACAATCAAAGAATATAAAGAGAAAACAAACAGTTCCATTAAGGTGGTTTTTAATGTGTTCAAAGATCAGGATGAAGAAATCTACAGGGAACTGTTAAGATAGAAGGTGATGCTTTTGAAATGGATGAAGTTTCCCAACAAGAAAATGACATTTGAATCTTTTCTCTGCGGGATACCTGCAAGGGACTATATCAATCAATACACCCCTTATGACCAGCAGATAAAAGACGCTGCCGAAATGATACGAAATGCAGAGTATGTTTTGATCGGGGCTGGAGCCGGAATGAGTACGGCTGCCGGAGCACAGTACGGCGGCAAGTTCTTTGAAGAGAACTTCGGAGAGTTTCAGAAAAAATATGGGAAAGGTCCGTACATGCAGGATATGTATTCTGCAGGCTTTTATCCGTTCCCAGATGAGGAAAGCTATTGGGGATACTGGTCGAAACAGGCATTGCTCGCCGGAATAACTCTTAATGTAACACCACTTCATAGACTACTTTTGGAATCGTTATCTGACAAGAAGCTATTTGTATTAAGCACAAATGCAGATGCACAGTTCGTAAAAGCAGGCCTGCCGGATGAAAAGATTTTCTGTACCCAGGGGGATTATTTTCATATCCAGTGTGGCAAAGGCTGTCATGATAAAACTTATGATGCGGTTGAGCTGTTTTGCCAGATGGATCAGGCAAGAACTGACTGCAAGATTCCATCCTCCATGGTACCAAAGTGTCCTGTTTGTGGAGGACCTATGGATATGAATCTCCGTAAGGATAACTTTTTTGTTCAGGATGTTGCCTGGTATGAGGCAGAAGAAAGATTTTCTAATTATTTGTCAGAAGCAATTAATAAGAAGTTGGTTCTTCTGGAACTGGGAGTAGGATTTAATACACCGACAATTATCCGGTTTCCGTTTGAAAAACTTGTAAGAGAACATGATAATATCAGTCTGATAAGACTGAATCTTGACCAGGCAGTTGTACCGGAGAGTTTTGGAGAAAGAGCAGTAGGTATTAATGCGGATATGGCTGAGAGCATCAAAGATATCGTGAAGGAAGTGTTGGGTAAGTGATTATTCCGTCATACAGATTGAAATGACGTTGTTTTTTTAACCTGACAAATTCCAGTGATACCTAGAGCAGAATTTGAAGACTGGTTAAATTACAGAGAGAATATGGAGGCGAAATAATACATGGCATCAATTAAAAAACGGGGAAACAAGTTTTGTGTGATCTATCATTACAATGACAGTGAGGGAAAACGCAGACAGAAATGGGAAACATATGACACGAAGGCAGAGGCAAAGAAAAGAGCGAAAGAGATTGAATATCGAGCGTTTTACAACCGATTTCTGGGCATCAATAGATTCCTTTAATTCTGATTTTTGAGATTTCAGTGCCTTCATTGACAACATCTTTCCGTCCGGATAGAACGCTTTTAACCAGTCGCGGGCTTCCTCATAGGATCTGATTTCTGAAGAATGCTCTTGCCGGAATTTCTTTTTATTTCGTGATTTTAGAAATTCTGCATACACTGATTTGGAAGCAAAATACTGACCGGTGTAGTGGATCTGTGAGTTCAGCGTTTTCATTTTGGAAGTGAGTTCAGAAAGCTGATCCTGAGCATCTTCCATTTTTTCCTGAATATCTGAGGCCTGCTTTTCCAGATCATCTCTGGTGTCATAACCATGATCCTGGATAAAAATCAGGGTATTTGCCATTTGTTGGAGATTGCCGATTTTTACCTTCTGGACATAAGCCTGATTCTGCATAGCCTTTACATTTGTCTGGAGATCTGTCACGAGACGGAGCTCTGATTTTATGTAAAAGATGACAAATGGATCTGTATGATAATCGGCTTTTGAAGCACTCTCCGATTTGTGTGTCCTTTCGTGAGAAAGATTTTTCCTGTTTTCATGATTCTGAAATACCTGTTCCAGAAAGTCTTTTCCATAGTTGGTACCCAGAGATTCTGCAGAGATTCGTTTGTTTCGGTCCGGATGAAGATAACGATAACTTCCTCTTTTCTCGATGACAGAAATATTGTATCTGTCCAAAAGCAGCGACTGGAATTCATCAAAACTTCCGGACAGTTGGGAACATTCATCAATCGCATCCCGCAGAAACTGTTTCTGTGTCTGGAATACGGTGGAAGCCGGTTTAAGTCCGGCAGCACGGATTTTCTCATTCACTTTATCCAGTTCATCCTGCCCATGCGCCTTTGCCCAGTATTCTTCTTTAGTTATTTTTGCGGGAGCAGGAGAAAGAAGGTCAACTTGATGTAGTCCTTCCCGGTTGCACATATCCATGACTTCCTGTTTCAGATGATCCAGTAATTTGTTTGTGGAGCGGTGTTTATATCCGGCTTCCTGCTCATGGGGCTTGTCCATGTAGTCCTGTCGTTCAACTGCATATTTGCGGACACTGTTAATGACGATATGGGTATGAATGTTACCGGATCCATTGTGTCCGTCCGTATGAGTGACTACCAGTGCCTGATAGCCGGGAAAGTTTTTTCGGGCATATTCCAGACACAGAGCTTGGGCCTTTTTGCCGGTAAGTCCACATTCTGTTGCATCTGCCGGGTCAAAACTGATGATGTAATGGTGGCTTTTGATATCTCCTCTTTTCTGATTTTTGTGAAAAAACTGATTAGTCTTCTCGCACTCTTTGTCAAAAGACATCGGATCACAATTCAGTCCATCCATATAAAATTCTTCCCGCAGGATCTTTCTGCCGGAATCATCCAGAACCGGTTTTCCTGTTTTTTCATTGTGTTGAAAAAGCAGATATTCCAGGGCATCAGAATAGTTCGCATTTCTGCTTTTAATGTGTTTGATTATGGCCATGCAATTCACCTGCCATTCGTAATACTTCTTTTCTCAAAGAGAACAGCTCGGAAATACATTGCCGGATCCCATCCTTTATTTCCTCAGACCATTCTCCGCCGGTGTTAAAATACCTTGCAATCTGATTGAGATTCGATCCGATTTTACCGTATTCACTGACCAGCTTCCGAAGTTCATCCATGTCAGCTATCACCTCGATGGTGTTTGTAATTTCCTTTTCAAGAAGTAATTTTCTTAGATACTCTGATCTGGAAATCCCAAGAATAGATGCCCCCTGATCTAAAAGAGCCATCTCTGCATCAGTAAGTCGTACAGCTACAAAATGTGGATGTGTAACTTCTTTTCTTTTATTTCTTCTCTCCATATTCCTCCCTTCCAACGGAATCATTCATCACATTGTGATGCCAACATAGGTATAAATGGCTGCCCCTTCCATTTGTACCATTTTTGCTGCGACCACTTTTTCAGTGGAAGCCAAAAGACATCTGTGATGTCAAAAACGAGGGCATGGGGAAACGGAATCCCCATCAAATGAAAACCCGTAAGTGCAACAGTTGCCAAAATGGCACTACTGTTAAACACGGGTGGATCTTGCTCTTAGAAAAAGAACCTCTCACTTATATGGGAAAAGAGAGCCCCTTATACAACATGGAAATGAAAAAACCTCGCTATGGAAGAAATATGATTTTGTTGATATAATCAGAATATGATTCTGGAGGGTGAACAGATGGGATTATTTTGGAAAAAAGGAAGATCTGACATAGACGCATGGGCAAAAGTCATGATACAGGGATATAAAAAGGGAATGCCAATAGACAAAGCGGTTTTGGAGCAGGCAACCGATCAGAGTATCAGAAATGATTGCCGGATTATTAGAGAAAGTGTTCAGATTGTCATGCGTTCTTCTGATTATGAGGTTCGTGAAAAACGGAAAAAACTAATTGAAGGAAGATACCA
Organism: Anaerostipes faecalis; assembly: GCF_018982945.1. GTDB lineage: Bacteria > Bacillota > Clostridia > Lachnospirales > Lachnospiraceae > Anaerostipes > Anaerostipes faecalis. Next base: position 19,653 of record NZ_JABRXE010000015.1, read on the forward strand.
GCACTTGAAGACACTGCTTCCTTTTGCAGATGCGGATCAGTTGAAATTATATGATGAAGCAATGGATCAGATCGACTGTCTGAACCAACAGATTGAAAGCAGAAATGAAACACAGAAAGAAAATATAAGACAAAAAAGAAAGCAAAAGCAGGATGCATTCTGGGAAGTAACCAGTGTTTCCTATATGATGGATGAATTCAGCGATGCAAAGAAAAAGAAGAAATGATATGACGTGGAGGAATGATAGATGGTAAAACCGATAATGAAAGACGTGTTCTTTCTGGGACAAAAATCAGAACCGGCGACAAAGGCAGATCTGCAGGTGGGAAAAGATTTGCAGGATACCTTACAGGCAAATCGCGCCGGTTGTGTGGGTATGGCTGCGAATATGATTGGAGTGAAAAAGCGAGTCATTATTGTGAATATGGGATTCGTAGATATCGTAATGTTTAATCCGGTACTGCTGAGTAAGGATACTCCGTATGAAACGGAAGAAGGCTGCCTCTCCCTTACCGGCGTGAGAAAAACCACAAGATATGAAAATATCGAAGTGGAATATTATGATATGAACTGGAAAAAGCAGCGGCAGAAACTGAGCGGCTGGCCGGCACAGATCTGCCAGCATGAGCTGGATCATCTGGAAGGGATTTTGATTTAAGAAATTTTTGAAATAACAGGAGTGACTGCTTATGGCATCGGAACGAACGGACGAATTATACAAGGTTTTGCTGGACAGAGGATATCCAAAAGAGTTCTGTGCGGAAATAGCCTATAAAAATATGAATACAGATTATACTGCCACCCGGATGCTTGGCTATTTGTATCGGGTAAGTAATCCACGAATCGAGGATCTGGTAGATGAAATGCTTGCAATCTTAAGTGACAGAGATGCAATCATACAGAAAAAAGAGATGGAACATGCCCAGGCGGTGATCAATGAGATTTACAGAAATGGGCTGTAAAGAATAAGTAAACAACAATGGAATGCGAAATGGTTAGAACCTTTGAAACTGGAGTATGGTATAAACAGTGAAGGTGAAGCAGAGGTGCCAATAGCTTTGGCCTAAATGAAAAAGACCTGGAGGCTGCAGTCAATTTTATGACTGAATTACAGTCATAAGAAAATGATAGAGAAACAGAGAGAGCAGAAATTAAGAAGGAGAAGATTTGAAGTTAAAGGAGTGTTGATATGACAAACAATAAAATATATAAGATGTCCTTTTCAAAGGTTTATCCTCTTCTTATTGCAAAGGCTGAGAAAAAGGGACAAACAAGAGATGAAATAGATGAGATTACCTGTTGGTTAACGGGATATAATAAAGAGCAGATAGCAGATTTTTTGGTAAATGACGTTGAATATGGAGAGTTCTTTTTGAAAGCTCCACAACTTAATCCTGATCGGAAAATGATTACAGGAAAAATCTGTGGTATTCGTGTAGAAGAAATCGAAGAACCGCTGATGCAGGAAATACGCTATCTTGATAAATTAGTCGATGAGCTGGCAAGAGGAAAAACGTTGGAGAAAATATTGAGAAAATAACAAATGCTTTGTGGAGGTTTTGTTGTGTGGACATGCCCTAAATGTAGAAGAGAATTTAAAAGAACAAACCAAGGACACTATTGTGGTAAGGCTCCCGAAAGTGTTGATGAATATGTAAAATTACAGATTCCAGAAGCGAGAACATATGTTGTGGAATTAAGAAATTTAATTCGGCATTGTGTTCCTGAAGTAAGAGAACGAATAGCTTGGAGTATGCCATTGTTTGAAAAAGACAAGCATACGATATCTTTAGCTGCCTGCAAAAAACACATTAGTCTGTATGTGGATATGGAGATTATTGAAATACTTAAACCACAATTAAGCGAATTTGTAATAAAGAAAAATGCGATTTATATCCCATACGACAAAGAACTGCCAATAAAGACAATTGAAAATGTGGTAAGACAAAGTTTTGATACAAAGTGAAAAATTGAATTTGTCTAAATAAGTTAATCCTGCCATATGGCTTGATTATAAATGCAAAGATAAAAACGCAATGTACACCTAAAAATGTACTAGAGCTGGTAGGTAGCCCAGCCGTCCTATTTCTAATAGGGTAAGTAACCTGCCCCTCCGGGTTGTCCATTCTTTGTTAAACTATTATTTAGGAGGGATTCTTATGGACAAAGTAAGTGGAAAGCTGACAGTATATTTTGAAGAACCATTTTGGGTAGGAATATTTGAACGTATCGAAAATGGTAAATTATCTGTGGCAAAAGTGACTTTTGGTGCAGAGCCAAAAGATTACGAAGTACAGGAATATGTTCAAAAATACTATTTCAGTTTGAAATTCAGTCCGGCTGTTGATACTGTTGCAAAGGATATAAAAAGAAATCCGAAAAGGATGCAGCGTGAAGCGAAAAAGCAGATGCAGGAAATAGGCATTGGCACAAAATCGCAACAGGCCTTGAAATTACAACAGGAACAGAACAAGCAAGAGCGCAAGGTAAGAAGCCAAGAGAAAAAAGAAGCGGAAAAACTGCGAATGTTTGAACTGAAACAGCAAAAGAAGAGAAAAAAGCATAAGGGGCATTAATGTCCCTTGGGCTTTTTGCTCAAATCGGAATTTATCAGAAAATGAGGAATAGTTGAAATGGAGGCGCTATAATAACATGAAGATTGAAGGGAACCAGAAAGAACTGGATGCAATGGTAGAATTTCATAAGGGAAACCGTGTCGAGGGGCTGAGACTGCAAGAAGAATTTGCAGCGGAATTTCGTAAGGAGTATAAAGACAAAGATCACTGTCCTTGCCTGAAAGCCTGTCGTTATCACGGAAACTGTAAGGAATGTGTAGCAATCCACAGAGCGCATCAGGAACATGTTCCTAATTGTATGCGACCATTGATTAATAAAAAATTGAAATTGATGTCAGAATTAACAGAGCATACCTTGGCAAATGAAATAGAAGCTCCACATGAGATTTTAAGAAAATAGGCAAGTCAAATTCAAGTTTGTAAAGCTGGCGTAAGAAATTGGAAGTTATCGTTGAATCAGCTTTGTAGAGGATAAACAGATTGACAAGATAGAGATTTCCTACTAGAATATTGTTTGAAAAATAAATAAAAGTCCGTCAGACTATAATAAGACTATAGGGTTTACACTGTTTCTGATATAAACAGCTAGGCCGTATAGTCTTTTTTTATGGAGGAATCGAATGAATCAGCAATTTATGAAAGAGAAAAAAATTGTTCCGCTTGTATTACAAATGTCCGTACCTATGATTTTATCTATGGCAGTGAACGCACTTTATAATATTGTAGATAGTTACTTTGTGGCAAAAATCAGTCAAAATGCAATGACAGCTTTGTCTATTGTATTTCCGGTACAAAATATGATCAATGCTATTGCAGTCGGCTTTGGAATTGGCTTGAACGCTATGATTGCATATTCGATAGGTGCAAATGAGGAGAAAAAAGCAAACCATATCGCATCAACAGGTGTATTTTTGAGTATGATACATGGAATCATACTTACTATATGCTTTTTCATTGGAATGCCGGCATTTATGCAACATTTTACTAAAGAACAGGAAATTATAAATTTAGGGTTAGAATATGCAAATTGGGTTTTGTTATTTACAGTTATTATTCAGGTTTCTGTAGCTTATGAAAAAATTTTTCAATCGGTAGGCAGGATGAAAGTATCGATGTGCAGCATGATGGTGGGATTTATTGTAAATATTGTATTAGATCCAATCATGATCTTTGGTTTTGGGAAGTTTCCTGCAATGGGCATGAAGGGTGCTGCAATTGCAACGGGAATTGGACAGGTATGCACACTAATTGCATATTTATCCTTTTATTTTATGACTCCGATTCCTGCAAAAACCAGCTGGAAATACATACGATTTGAAAACAATGAACTCAAGAGTGTTTATGGTGTCGGCATCCCGGCAACTTTAAATATGGCATTGCCTTCCGTGCTGATTTCTGCATTAAATACAATTTTAACTGCTTTTGGAGATACCTATATCTTGATTTTAGGAATCTATTATAAGCTACAGACATTTATTTATCTGTCAGCCAATGGAATCATTCAGGGAATCCGACCTTTAATCAGTTATAACTACGGTGCAGGGCAGTGGGAGAGAGTGAAAAAAATCGCGGGAACAGCAGAAGTTTTTATTATAGGAATTATGTTGTTTGGAACTGCAGCTTGTCAGCTTTTTCCGGAACAGCTGATATCTATCTACTCTGAAGATGCTGCCATTGTGCAGTATGGTGTAACTGCATTAACGATCATCAGTCTTGGATTTGCCATATCTTCATTGTCAGTTGTAACATCGGGAGTTTGTGAAGCTCTTGGAAAGGGACTTATTTCCTTGATCATTTCCTTAATACGATATATCGTAGTGATTATTCCAGCTTCCGTCATTTTCAGTAAGATGTGGGATGCGAATGGCGTGTATGTAGCATTTGTATTTACAGAATTTACAGCAGCTTTGATTTCAGCATTGCTAATGAAAAAAGTATTAAAGAAGGGATAGAATATGAATATCATCAAGAAAATAATCTATGTTGTAATCGGTTCTGTGATTGCTGCATTTGGAATAGATCTGGCAATCTATGCCGGATTTGGAGGAGCTACTCTGGCTGTTTTATGGCAAGGAGTTTCTTATGTGTTACATATCACATTGGGACAGGCATCCTTTGTGGTTGCAGTAGGAATGATTGTCTTTTGTCTGTTCTATGATCGCAGCCAGATTTATCTGGGTACTATTTTATATCAAATCATCTATAGTGGATGTACAGATTTGTTTCAGCCGTTGATGCACTACACAGAAACTAAAATCTTTAATTTCTTTATGATGCTGATGGGGATTGTTCTGTTTGCAGTAGGAACAGCCATCTATTCTTATGCTGATTGGGGAAGAGGCTCCTATGAAGCGGTAACATTTGCATTGGCAAAAAAGCATTCCTGGCAGATCAAATATGTGCGTATAGCACTTGATGCCATGGTGGTGCTATTCGGTATGTTCTTAGGCGGAAAGTTTGGAATGTGTACTATTTGTACAATACTTCTATCCGGTGTGATGATTCAAAAAACATTGCAATTATTGTATGCTATGATAGAGAATAAAGCATAATAACCATTATAACTTTCAGTAATACGCCTGGTTGAGATAGCGATTTTTCTGCGATATACTTCTTCAAAAAAGGAGTGTGTCACTTATGGGTAAAGAAATTTATAATATCATCAACGATATGGCAGAGGTTTTAAATGCATCACAGATGCAGAAATTACAGGAAGTGTTGGTAAATCGATTGTCTGAAAATAGTATATCTGATTATTTTCAAACCAGTAATGAAGAGTTTTTGGATATGTTTTTGACAGCCAAGCATTTAGAAGGTTGTTCAGACAAAACAATACGTTATTATAGGTGTAATATCGAAAAGATGCTAGATACTATTAGTGTTCCGGTAGTTAAAATAACTACTGAAATGTTACGAAAATATCTTGTTGAGTATCAATCAATAAATAATTGTGGAAAGGTGACTATAGATAATATTCGTAGGAGCCTTTCCACTTTCTTTTCGTGGTTGGAAGAAGAGGATTATATAATAAAAAGCCCGATGAAAAGAATTCATAAGGTGAAGACAGCGGTTATTGTAAAAGATACTATTTCAGATGAGAAAGTTGAGATTCTTAGGGATAATTGTAATAATTTACGTGACAGAGCAATGATTGATTTCTTGCTTTCGACAGGAATTCGAGTAGGTGAGTTGGTAAGATTGAATATTGATGATATAGATTTCTCAGAACGTGAATGTGTTGTTTATGGAAAAGGAGATAAGGAACGAAAAGCATATTTTGATGCAAAGACAAAGATTCATTTGATAAACTATATTGACTCAAGGACCGATAATAATAGTGCATTATTTGTTTCTTTGAATAAACCACACAGTAGGCTCACTGAAAGTGGTGTGGAATTACGCTTGCGAGAAATGGGAAAGAAGTTAGGTGTAGAAAAGGTGCACCCACATAAATTCAGGAGGACTATGGCAACTAGAGCGATAGAAAAGGGGATGCCAATTGAACAAGTGCAGAAGATACTTGGACATGAGCAGATTGACACCACGCTTAGATATGCTATGGTAAATCAAAATAACGTGAAGCTGTCACATAGAAAACATATTTCATAGTGATTTTACGAGAGAGAACTGAATTAAACAAGTCATTTTATGGCTGATATTTTACTATAATATATTGAAATAGGTTGAATTTATCCTAGAAAAGTAATATACTAACCATATAAGATTTAGGAGGTGTTCGCATGACAATAGATACAAACACAATGGTTTCAATTACAGAAGCAAATCAGAACTTTTCAAAAGTTGCAAGGTTAGTAGATGAGCTTGGCTCAGTTGTTATACTTAAGAATAATGCACCAAGATATTTAGTGATCGATTTTAGCAAAGCGGATGAAAGTGCAGTAGCGAAGGATGAGGATGTGCTCGAGATTTCAAAAAGATTGCTTGCACAGAATAAAGAGGCTTATGAGGTGCTTGCTAAATGAAAAGACTGAGTAAAGAGCAGATTTTAATGCTCCATTCAGAGCTTATTAAACAGACTGGAGGAACCCCTGGTGTGAGAGATTTCAATTTGTTGGAATCAGCCATTGAGGCTCCATTTCAAGCATTTGCCGGAGAGGAATTATATCCAACGATACAAGCAAAGGGTACACGTCTGGGCTATGGTTTGATTAAAAATCATTGTATGTTGGATGGGAATAAACGTATAGGAACGCATGCGATGCTTGTATTCTTTGCTTTGAATGGAATTGAATTACGCTATACACAAAAAGAACTATACGAAATGGTTCTCTCAGTAGCAGATGGTAGCTTGGAGTATGGTGCTATGCTTAGGTGGGTATTGAATCATCAGGAGTAACTATTTATTTTATATAATGCGTGTATTCAGCCTTTGCAAAGAGTCTGAATGCATGCGATTATTTGAAGTTTCTTAAGTAAATTACAACTCTACGGAGCGTAGAAACCGCTAAAACTCACCATATTCTACGTTACGTGGGTGTAAATAAACAGTGGAAATTTATACAATGAATCCAGAAAGGAGGACACGAACCTATGGACCAAATTAAGATAGGGAAATTTATTGCTGAAGAAAGAAAAGCAAAAAAATATACTCAACGGGAATTGGCAGATAAGCTTAGTATCAGCGATAAAACAATCTCAAAATGGGAAAGGGGAGTTTCCCAAAGTTAAAGATACCACATCAATCCCACGCGGACTTTTGCTCAACCGATACAGCCGGAGGGCTGGATAACAAGAAAAGGCGGTATGCGCCCCGTGGAGGGGTAGCGTACCGCCTTTTCTTGTGGGGGTTTCCAAAGGGGGCAACGCCCCCATTTGGCACACGACTTTGCGAAGCAAAGTGTAGTGTGTTATACGCTCTGCCGGCGTTGCCGTGAAAATGCCGTTGCCGCCGGGGAGGGCAAGGGCATTTGAAGCGGCAGGAAAACAGGGCTGTGCTTGCGTGGCGTGGAGCCGCAAGCGCAGGTCTGGACTCATCAGCAGACAGGGCGTATATGAAAGCCCCAGTTCCTCGTCCTACGCTCCAACTTGTGGACAAAGTGTCCCGAAGTTGTGGCCACACTCCCGGAAAAGTAGCAGGACAACGGGCAACCGTCAAGGCTGAAATGAACGGGTTTACACCCGGCCTTGACCTCCGCCCGCTGTCCCGCTGGATGGGTGGACAAGGCGGCCAATCCCTCAAAGTGCTTGGCCGCTCTCTTTCTGATTTTGAGGTATTCAGTTTTTCAAAATTGAATAATCAAAATAAATTTTTTCGATTGAAAAAATTTTATTTGTTATCATCTTCAATGCCATATTTTTTCTTTTGCCGAATCACATAATTACTGATTTTTTCATCATATAGTGGATACTGGTAATCCAACTGGCATGCCACTTCTGACGAAACCTCCCGGAACAATGCCATACATTGTTCAAAGGATTCCCACATATGGGGATAGGAATCCATATTATAAGTGGACATAAGTCGTTCCCACAATTCCTCTGGGACATATTGCTTCATAAATTTATAGTTTTTTCCCAAACTGAAATGAAATCCCTGTTTGATACCAATCAGCAACTACACCAATGGGATATATAGATGTAGAGAGTGGGGTTAGTTTTACTAATGGAAAATAAAGAAAAATTACTCGGTTTGTTAAATGATAAACATAACGTGCTTCTTTTAGGAGCGCCTGGAACAGGTAAATCAAAGGTGATGAACGAAGTCGCAAAAGCATTCCTTGAAGGCGGCGAGAAACTTGATGTACCTACACATGTTAAAGGGTCAGCTATTCCAATCCCTGCTGTAACCTTACCGACAGGAATTAACCTTGCAATGCTTAATAAGAAGCATAGAAAAGTATTTAGAACAACATTACATCAGAACTCAAAGTACCGAGATTTCCTGACCGGAATTGTCCCGGAATTTGGAACTGCAGGTGGTTATACTGTAAACGAAGGTATTTTGTATAGAGCAAATGAATATGCAAAGCAACCAGATAGTGCAGCATTGCTTATTATTGATGAATTGAATAGAGGTCCAGCAATAGAAGTGTTTGGAGGAAGTATTGTTGCCATCGAGAGCGACAAGCGTTTAGGTTATAATAACGAAATACTTCCTACAACTCAATTTTTCGAGATTTTAGATCCTAAATCTGGAAAAATGGTAGAGTATGCATTTTCTGATAATCTTTATATTCTTGCAGCAATGAATCAGGCAGATGCATCAGTAGCTCCACTTGATGTCGCCTTTCTTAGAAGATGGCAAAGTTATACTCTTGAGCCAGATTATAATGTTCTTTATACGATGTTTAATATCGATAAAGCTTCTGCTATATCGCCTGTATGTGGATGCGCAGAAGACGTATATAGAGTATCATTCGCTGCACTGGAAAGAATTAATTCTTTAATTAGTACCGGAAGAGGCCCTGAATATCAGATTGGTCAAGGGGTGTTTTTATCCACATTGCCCAGAGATAAAACGAAAGAAGCTGCTTTAGATTTCGTTAGTGAAGTGTGGGCAATGATATACGTACATTTGCAAGAACTATTTTTTGGAGATAGTATTTCTCTGGCGTATATTTTAAATGCTGAGGACGATAATTCACCATATAGTTTAGAAGAAATTAATTTTGCTGGTGAAACGAGAGTGTTGTTAAAACACAATGATATCAATAGAGATACCATTTACGGTCTGTACTTAGCTATAGAGAGTAATGTGAAATGAGAGCCGTACTAATAGAATATAGCACAGGTATTTCTGTTGACTTACTGGGAAAAAATAACGCTGAGATCAATGAAATCATTGCTGGAATTGAAAAGGCAAATCGACGAATCGCTTCATATCTCAAGATTAATCGAGATGCCCTGGTATTATCCGATAGAAAAATTCGGGCTTTGGGTATAGCTGGTGTTATTCAATTAACTCATAATATTGAATTAGAAATACGTCCTAAGTTCATTAAAAGTGATTCCAATGATAATTGGCAAGAGGCCTTGTATTTATTGTCGACGTTGTCAAAACATGGTACTATCCTGTCTTCCGATCGAATTACTTCTTCGGCGTCTTATTCTAATTCTCTGTATGAAATGGCTGGACGTATTTTGGCATATGAATATTTGGCCTGCAGAAGAAAGCCTATTAGGCAATACAGAAACCAAAAAATACATGATTATTCTATCGAAGGTGATATTGATTTTAGTGTGGTTTTTGAACGTCATCCAGATGGGATTCAGCAATCTTTGGTAAGATTTGATAGGCTCAATGCTTATAATGCAACTATAAGAGAAGCTATGCGTATAGTAGCTCCTTTTACTGCGGATATTCAAACCAAGAACATATTAAGTTCGGCCATTACTGAATTTGGTAATCAAGGATATCCAAGTAAATCAAGATTAACTATTCCTGTGCGTAATCGAGAATGGAAAAATGCATATGATTTGTCCTATGATATTATTAATGGATTAGGTGCATCGTTAGAGAATGGAAAACTAATGGCTCCAGGATTTATTGTAGATACATGGCAACTTTGGGAATGGCTTATTACATTAGGCATGAGTAAAAGCAATAAGACATATAAAGCAGTTGCACAAAGTCAAAATCTATGGGGAATGAAATACGTTGATGGAAAAAAATATAATGTCAATGTATATCCCGATATAGAAATATATTCTAAAGATTTATCAGGAAAAACATTGTTCTTGGTAGATGCTAAATATAAATCTTTAAGTACTCCTAAGACTGGTGAGATTGAAAGAGCCGATTTATATGAAGCTTATGCATTTTGCAGTGCGACTGGTAGCCAGGAAATCATATTAGTATATCCAGAAGAAGCTAAGCAATCTAGAGATCCTGGATATGTGCGCCTATGTTCAACGTATATAGTTCAAAACGTGAAAGTGCATGTTGCATATGTATCGTTTGGGTCTATATCTGAGAAAGATGGAATATATGCTTTTTCGCGAAATCTTCAAGATGGGATTGCTAAAATAGTAAATTCCAATTGTTGATGGGGGTCTGTAACTGTTGCCAGATTCTTTTAAGGCTAAAAAACAATAATCATTGGAAGGAATCTGATCTTATGAACCACAACATGAAACTGAATCCGGATCCATTCATTGCAATCGAGACCGGAAAAAAGAATATTGAACTCCGCTTGAACGATGAGAAACGCCAGCTGATAAATATTGGAGATACGATTACATTTACCAATACAACTAATCCAGCGCAGAAGCTTTTCACAGAAGTAACTGCTCTGCATCACGCTCCGTCTTTTGTAGAGTTGTTCAGTACTATTCCATTTTCTGTCTGTGGCTTTGATGGAGCATTGTCTTCAGAAGAAGCGGCTGATGCTATGCGTCAGTACTATTCCATGGAAGCGGAAATGAAGTACGGAGCACTTGGTATTGAGTTAGTATTGATTGATCAGTGTGAGGAATAAGAATTATGAAGGAACAGATGCCGGTAAAAATTGCATTTCAGGGAGTAATCCGCTCCGGGCAGCCAAGATCCAATGTATGGAGATATCGTCTGGACAACCGCACGCATTCTATGACCGGCTACAACATTTTCCTGACCGGTGTGGCAAATGGGACTGAAGGCGATTTCTCTGTTGCGATTTCTGAGAAACAATATGAAAAGCTTTGCTGCCATATTGGCGATGAAATCAAAGGTACAGCCTGGACAAAGAAATATCCGGAATGGGAATATGCAGATTATTACCGTGCCAGTGCATTGAAGAAACTGAAAGAGGCACCGGTTAGTGAAGAAGAAACATCTGAACCTTGGATAGGTGATCTTCCTGCTCTTTCTGTGTATGACTGGCGTGGATGCCGTATGCTAGACAAGTCCCGTTGGAAGGGTAAATGCTTTACCTGTAAATGGGCCTGCATGGCAAATGTTACGATCGAGTACAATTGGGGTGTCACTCAGAAGTTCCGGTTTGAAACATTTTGCTATGGACCGAAAAATTGCTCCTTGTATAAGATGGGCAGACCTCGTGCTGTACCATACAAGGACTGCGGAAGCTCTTACGATGAAGGGTGGCTGGATGATATCTGCACCGAGAATCGTGGAGATGACGAATAGAATATTGAACGTGAGAAGGAGTCCGAAAGGGCTCCTTTTGTATTGCTGTCACTTCCGGTACCTGCTCCGCCACCGGTACGTTACAATAATATAACTAAGCCTGAATCTTGAATCCCACAGACTACTCTTTACGAAGAATAGTCTGTGGGTTTTTTGCGCTTAGAATACATATTTGAAAGGGACGTACCACATGACGAAAGAGTCGCCGATGACATCTAATGGACTAGAGCATACTGCTCTAATTCGCGCCAAAACCGAAATTATGAGAAATGCTTCATTATTTTATAATGAAAGTAGAAAACTATGTCGAGAAGGGGGTGATGTCCGATGGCAAGCGTAGCCGTAACAAAAGATGATTTGATTATTGGTGGAAACATTCGTAGATTGCGAGAATATAATAATCACACTCAGAAATACTTGGCAAGCCATATAGATTATTCGGATAATCACCTTTGTGCAGTCGAAAACGGCAGAAAACCTGCAAGTGCAACAATGATACTCCGTTTGGCAGAGTATTATGATATGACCTTGGAGTATTTTTACAAGGGGACATCACTGAAATTTCAATTGAGGCACAGAATACGAATTCTTGCAAAATTGATGGAAGAACTTTCAGAACCATCTGTGGATATCATGGAGGATTTAGGTAAGCATCTTTGGAGTTTGGAACATGGAAATGCTGATGCAGAGAAACGAATGCAAGAGATTGAAGCAGAGATGAAATCGACTGAACAAGAAGACGAATAAGAAACTTAAAATGAACGTTATTGCCGCATGGCTGTCAGGTTAATGACCAGACAGTACTGCGGCTTTTTTAATTTCACGGTTACATAGGAGGGGATGCAATTGGGGTTTGGATCTAATTTTATGCGTTTTGCGGGCAACATTTTCAAATCTGAAGAGGAAGAAAATGCTGATGAAACAACGTTGGTAACTGAGGAAGAGATGGATGTTGCTCAGCCTACTCATTTATCTGGAGATGGTTCCGTAATGCTTCTCCAGGAGTGTGCTGTCGCTTTGCACGGATCAACAGATTCGAAGGTTATCAGTAGCCATCTAATGAATATGCTAAGGGAGTATTACGAATCTGATTTTGTATGTGTTCTGGAGATTAATCTTGATCTGGATTATTGGTTTATGCGTTGGGGTTCTCGTGAAGGCTGTGATGATATCGAAAAGGCTAATATCAAGAAGCTGCTTCTTCCTGAAGAGTACACCCACTATGCTAAGTCCTGGATCAGAGCATTTTACAGGAATGAACCTATTCTGGTTGAAGATGTGGAGGCAGTAAAGGATGTAGATCCTGCGGAGTATGCTTTATACACGAGATTGGAAGCAACCTCGGTCATGGGGTTTCCGTTTTATAAGATTTCCCAGGGCTTTGTAGTTGTAAGAAATCCGAAGAAGCATTTTGGTGATATTGCTCTTCTTCAGCTTTGCACTTATGCTTTGATGATGGAGCTGAACCAATTTAAGACAACGAAATCAATTCGTCTGCAGGCTGAAAACTTCAATATCTCAGATGAAAATGAAGTTCGCCTGGGGTTGTTTGATGGTGTGAAGATTACCCATATCGGTGGTCAGTATATTCATGAGAATTTTACGCCAGATCAGAGAATCGTTCTGGCATACATGGCATTTTATCCTAAAACGAAAAGTGCCAGAGAGATGGAAATAGAAATATGGAAGGAATATGAAGATTATCTGCAGGAAGGTCAAAAGGTAAGACGAGCAGTTAACGCTATTGTAAACAAATGTACTCTGCTTAAGCTGCCACTCATTTACAGAGATGATGCTGGATACAAGTTTAATCCGAATCTGAAGGTGGTAGTCGATGTCCAGGAATTCATGAAGATGTCTGAGATGGTTAACCGGGTAGCGGATTCTATTACAAGAAGACACATACTGGAAGATATGGTGGCGATGTATAAGGGGCCAATCCGTATGGAAGCTAAGGCGCCATCTTGGCTGACGCAGGCACAGCATCATATGGAAAGCTTATATCTTATGGCAATCAAGAGACTTCTTCATATTCTCTACCATGAAGGAGATTATGAAACTCTTCACCACTATGCGGCTAAATCCATGGCAATCGTTGCCAATAATACGGAAGGATATTACTGGAAGATCAGAGCTTATCGCATGACATCGAACCTGGATAAGGCGAACAGCTTACAGGAGACAGCTCAGAAATGCATTCCGGATGAGGAGTACCAGTATCTGGTGAAGCGTCTGGATAGCAGAGATGATATGGATCCGGATTATGTTTTTTGACAAAAATAACTGAATATTGAGTGAAATAAGAGGCATCTCATTTTCATCCCGTCTTTAGGATGGATTTGGGATGCTTTTTTTCTGATTTTCTTCATGGGATGAAAATGGGATGTTTTTCGGATAAGTTTGGGATGGGCCATACCTGATATTGGCAGAAGCAAGAGCTGATACTCTTGACTTCTGTCAATGGAGGCTGATCCCGTGAAATATCAGCATATCTATCACGAAGCTGTAGTTCTTGCTTATACAGGCAGGAATTGCAGCTTCTTTTCTTTTGTCCATTGCCATGGTCCACCTCTGATTTCTGAATTTTGCAACTTAACAAGATTTCAGAAATTTGGAGGTAAATAAGCAATGACATTTAATCCCGTAGCAACCGGTAGAAAGATTAGAAAACTCAGAGACGCCGCAAGAATGAACCAGTATGATCTGGCAGCGGAATTGAACGTATCCCATAGTTATATCAGCAAGATTGAGATAGGCAAGAGAATTGGAGGCATCGATATCTATGTGGCAATTGCCAATACATTTGGCGTAACCCTGGATTACCTGTTAGGTGAAGATGAAGAGGATAAACCCAAAGAAGCCGCAATGATGAGAGTTCGTATCGCCATGTCACTTCTGAAGGATGTTGAAAAGCTTCTTGACGAAGCCTGATTTGATTGGCTTGCCTATTTGTGCTGATAGCAGGTTGGAATCTGGACTGCCGGTGCAAATGTCGTAATCAGGATTTTTCTACAATTTAGGTGTGGGATTTAATCAAAAATGATTAGTTGTCGTCTGGACGGGCTGATCTGATTAGATCCCATACCGATACATTTTCATGAGGAAAAGAAATGGAGGTAGATTATGATTCAGGCTATCAAGCAGTTCCTGTGCAATCAGGAACGCAAGAAATTCAAGAAACAGGAAGCAGAACAACCCTTTGTGCCGATGCGATATCCGAATGTTTACCAGGTATCAAATGTATATTATGGTCATGGAATTGGGTCAGATGATGTTGGTTTGGAGAAAGAAGGTGATCCTGATTATCGGATGGATCTGTTTTACGATGAAAAGGCCAAGCGAAAGCTACCAATCATCATCAGTATTCATGGCGGAGGGCTCATTACAGGCAATAAGGAATTCAACAAATACCTGTGCCGTGAATTTGCAGCAAAGGAGTTTCTGGTATATGCAATCGAGTATCCTAAGCTTCCGGAGCATACCATTGATGAGGTTGTAGAAGCTATTGTGACTGCCATCAGAATGATTGTTTACTCTGCAGCTGCCATGGAGGGTGATCCAGAAAGTGTATTTATTGTAGGTGACAGTGCCGGAGCATTTCTTACAGTATATGCAACCGCTATTCTTCATAATCCCAAGCTGGCAGATGAGTTTGGTATCGAGACCGGACCCTACAAAGTACGCATTACAGGACTGGCTCTGATCTGTGGCATGTTCTATGCAGATAGGAATAACCCGTGTGAATTATTCTATAAGTTCTTGTTCTCGGGGAAGAATACGAAAAAGGATGCAGTGAAGAGATATCGAAGTCCGGAAAGAAATGAGGTCGCTGGCTCTCTTCCACCCTGCATATTCATCACTAGTGAAGGGGACTTCTTAAATAAGCACAGTCATTCCTTTGCCGCAGCACTACTATTGTTCAATGATATTCTTGTTAGTTTTGAAGAGTATCAAGATCCAACTTTGGTTCATGATTTTCCTCTGTTTCAGTGTGATCGAGATGAAACTGGTGATGCAATCAGAAAGATTTGTAGCTTCTTCTGGCATTGCATTTGGCGTGAGAAAAATGTGAAGACAATCCCGGTGTATTAATATAATGAAGCGAAGCGTCAGCTATTGATCGAAGTGATCAGTAGTTGGCGCTTCTGCTGTTTGTACATATTAATATAGAAGATTTCCAATTTTCTGGAAATGATACATGTTCTGCTATTGTGTTTCCAGATGCTCTTTGAAAAGTTTATCCAGAGTAGTTCGGCTGATGCCAAGCTCTTCTGCGATAGAAGTCTTGGTAGCCTGTCTGGACATATACTTCTGGTAATACTCTCCTATGTTCGGAACGCTGACGGCCTTACGGCCTTTGTATTTGCCTTCCCTTTTTGCAATGGCAATTCCTTCCCGCTGACGCTCCAGGATCATCGCTCTCTCAAACTCGGCTATGGCAGCCATCATGGTCATCTGCAGTTTACCGGCTGGAGTATGTGTATCGAAATTCTCCTTCAGGCTGATGAACTTTGCACCGGTATCTTCGATCTGCTTCACCGTTGCCAGTAGATCAGCTGTGGATCTGCCAAGTCTGGAGAACTCTTCTACATAAACGGTATCATCCTCGCGGATGTATTCCAGCATCTCCTGAAGCTTCGGACGTTGAGTGTCCTTGCCAGATGCTTTCTCGATGAACCACTTATCTATATTGTAAGGCTGCAGGGCCTCACGCTGTCTCGCCTCGTTCTGTTCCAGGGTGGATACTCTCACGTATGCGATATTCTTACCATTAGCCATAAACAAGCCCCCCTATTTGTCCAATGACGTTTATAATGTTGGTTGCATTTTGTTCAAAATTAGATTTTATGACTCTATTTTAACAAAATGATCAAAGGAACGCAATGTCCATTTAGGGTATAGGTTAGATTGCGAGTATTCCAAGAATTAATGATTTAATCAATATTTTACTGAACTATTTGAATTAAAGAGTGAACTATCATGGAAACGAACTGAAACGAACACGGACAGTCCTGAAAGGTAAAAATAATTCGCACTAAATTTTCCTGCAATAGTAAAGAATTGGCTACCTTTGCGGTAAAATAGAAGAAAAACTTTTTCGCAAAGGTGGCTAACATGGGAAGATTAGAAAATCGAATGAAACGAAAAATGGAGCAGAATCCGATTGTAGAATGCAATAAGATTCAGAATAAGTATCTGCCAAACCTCTTCAAATGGTTTGATAAAGTAGCTGATCCACGTCACCAGGGTTACATCACTTATTCAATACGTGAGATGCTTGGAACAATGTACTATAAAGCGATTGGTGCTGTTTCAAGTATGCGCGCTATGGATCGCCTTTCAGAAAATGAGGCTGTAGTGAAAAATCTTTATTCCTTTATGGAAAGAGATGCACGTATGTTTATTCCACACAGTGTTACGGAAAATGAATTTCTGGAAAAACTGAAACCGGAAGAACTGGAAAAAATCCAGAAAGAGAGCGTTTATACGATGATCCGAAGAAAGACATTCGATGAAGCAAAGGTTTTCGGAAAATGGCTCGTTATTTTTGATGCAACGGAACTGGATGAAGGAAATACTCAAAAGAATCCCGCCTATCTGAGCCGGACTTACCATAGAGGGGAAACGAATGAGTACACAAGATATCACCGAGGCGTCCTGGAGGCAAAAATCTACTTCGGAAATGACATCGTCTGCAGTATTGGAAGTGAAACAATAGAGAATTCTGAGGAATATATCAATAAGAGCCGTGATGCTGTAAAACAAGACTGCGAAAGTAAGGCCTTCAAAAGGCTGGCAAAGAAGATCAAAGACAGGTTTCCAAGACTTCCGATTATTATACTTGCAGATGGATTATATGTAAGCCAGACGGTATTGGAGATCTGTGAGAATAACGGCTGGGATTATATTATACGGTACAAAGAAGGATGTGCATCGTCGATAGCAAAAGAATATCGTTCTCTACCGGAAAAAGAAGTGATTGATGATGATATTGAATTTCAGAATGACATAATGTTCCAGGAACGTGATGTCAATTTGGTCTATTATCGGGAAAGGCAAAAGAAATCCGGCAACGAGGTTCAGACAGAATTTGCATGGATCACAAATATCCGTATTACAAAGAGCAACGTGAAGAAAATCATCAAGTCCGGACGATTACGTTGGAAGATAGAAAATCAGGGATTTAACCGTCAGAAGCACTGGCAGGGAAATATCGGACATGCCTGCAGCTGGAATGAAACGGCACAAAAAAATCACTACCTGATGGAACAGATAGCGGATTTCGTAAAACAACTGTATGAATTCTTTTTCTTAAAGAAGAACGGAATCAAAAAGCTACAAAAAGAAATATCTTCTGAACTGTTAGCAAGCTTTGGACGGCAACTAACAAGGACAGAAGATATAAGCAGTGAGCTGCATGAAGCAGTTCCAAACTGACTTTAGTTTAGCAAAGAAGGTGATGCCTGCCAAGTGAAAAATGTAAAATTTATCAACATTTTTTATTTGAGCAGGGATAGTGCAGGATGGCGATGTGGATAACTTGCCGAAACTACAATCACTTTTTGGATAAGCTTCATAAAAAAGGATGGGATGAAAGGTTATTTACCTTTCAGTTCTGGAACACGGATAACATAATTGATTTTTTGGTGCTAGAATATAAATAGTACAAGTCAAAATGAGAATTACCAATCTATTATTTCATGGTACAATGTAAGTACCGCACTGAAGGAGGATCTCATTATGGCAAAGCACTATGACAAACAATTTAA
>NZ_JABRXE010000016.1 GCF_018982945.1 Anaerostipes faecalis
TTTGCATCATGCACATGTAATACCAATATCAGGAAAGTCATACAGGTTAAAAGACCACTTAAAACAAACAGACTAATTGTACATTTTTATATAATATTTTTTGTACATTAGGTCTTGACATTTTATACATGTAATCTGTGTAAAGGTAACGGGAAAAGGCAGGTTAAAGTCATTGATTGCATACAAGACTTTTTCCACGTTCCAGATACCCGTATAAGATTTAATCTTTTTCAAGTTCTTTCAGCTCCTTTCGTAAGTTCTTCAAAGAGAAAAGGACAGCCATTTTCAGACTGTCCCTTAAAAGAGAAATACGCTGTCAGTAGCAACCATGCCGTTGCTGATCTTCCAGCGTTAATATGGTATCTCGCATATCCCTCGGCTTGTTTCAATAAAGCAACCGCCCATATCCAAATCTCGCCCGTAGGCTTCATAATCAATGTAGTTCTGTAAGCTGGGTGGAATGTCCCCAAGTGCCTGCAATTCGTCTATGTAGTAATAGGCAACATCTGTCATGGTTTCACAGTCGGGATAATAATAAATATCGTCCTTGTGTTCCACGACTTCTTCCAGCGTCCCGTAGTGACTGATAAATTCGTCCAGACACTCTACGATATAGTCGGGAAGTTCCTCTATCATTTCATACATCTCATTGAGTTCTTCAATGGAAACATACTCGCCAATCGCAATGGGGAAGTTGTCGGTATCATGGATAGCGTATTCCTCATACTGTTCATTCAAGCCGATTTTTTCTTTTACATCTTCCTCGTCAATGGGGAACGTGAACCAAGCACCGACTAAATAACCCTCATTGTATTTACCGAGATTAGCAATGTAAACCGCCATATCATCTATCATAAGCACCACCTCATTTCCTACTCTGGTAGTTCAAAGATACCGTGTTCCGTTACTAAGAATTTCCCGTGTTCCTGCAAGTGAGAAGCGTAGGCTTCAAAGTCAAAGTAGTATTCTTGACAGTCCTCGGATAAATGTTTGAACGTCGAGTCATTCATCAGCTTTTGCCTTGCAACATCTATCATGCTTTTGCAGTCGGGATAAACCGTAATCACGTTCCTGCAAATATAAAGTGCTTCTAAATTCTCAAACACCGTAAGTAGTGATACATATTCTTCCTGCATATCGCTTGAAAGCTGGCGGTACATAAACTCTAATTCGTTAAGCTGGTACACGCTTGTATGTTCGTGGACTTCATCAGCATAAGGCAACACCTTTTCGATAATGCGGTACGCCGTGCTTTCTGCACCGACACCTAACTTTTCTTCAAACTCGGCAACATCTATCGGCAGGTCGAACCAGTATGATGTTGTTTCTTCGCCAGTTGTTTCTCTCGTTTCCACCAGCACCCTTGTTTCCTGCATTGTTCTTCACGTCCTTTCTGTTGTTTCATCACATCTTTTAAGGTCTGGTACGGCATACCAAACACAAACTTTGAAAAATCTTCTAATTGTCTTTCTTCATAATCGGCAGGGCTCAGCCGTTTCATTTCACGCCACACCTTACGCTTGTAAGAGGGCAGGTCAGAAATGTATTCACAGCCGACTTTTGCCTGCATATCCTTAAAAATATCGTTCATGTAATCACTCCAATCTGAAATTTTGGTATGAAAAAAGCAGTCAATCATAAGACTAACTGCTTTGTGTGAATATTAAATTATAGCTTATCCTAATCTCTTTTTAATCTTTCTTTTTAGTTTGAAAAAGAAACTCGTTGAATATTGCTCGTTTTTCACTAATAGTTCATAGGTTTCCATAACATTGATTGTATATACAAAACCCAACATTCCAACAGCAAGACCGAAAAATGCAAAGGAATGATATTCTGTCCATGAAATATAGCCTTTCACAGTAAATAGAAAGAAAATTAGTCCTGCTATAAAGAGAACAGTACAAGGAACAGCAACTATTACATATTTTTTCTTTTTTGAAGTGTATTCGCTTTTCAATTCTTTTAGATATTCATAATCAAGTAGTAAAGGTTCTTGCCTTAAAATGTTGTATTCTTGTTTTTCATAAAAAATTGCTACGACAAAAAATATAATTCCTGCCACAAAGCAAAATGCCATACCTAAATAACGCCAAGTCATATTATCTAAAAACAAGGTATATGGTATTCCAGCAAAAATGCAAAGCATAACCCCTAAAGCAAGATAAAGTCCTAATTTTTTCTGATTAGCGATAAACCCTACCGACATTTCCTTGCTTACATAATATCCTCGTTCTTCACTATTCTTTACATTCTTTTCGTCTTTCAAAAGATAATCCGTAGATACTTCAAAAATGTTTGATAATTGTAAAAGCTTTTCTGTTTCTGGAAACCCTTGATTGTTTTCCCATTTACTAATTGCCTGCCTAGTAGTGCCTATTTGTTCAGCTAGTGCTTCTTGCGATATTCCTTTTTCTTTTCTTAACTTGAAGATTTTTTCTCCTAAACTCATTGTGTGATACCTCCTATGATTTGATGAATAAATTTTATCAAGCCATAATGTTATATTCTATATTTTTTGAAATGCACATTAGCAACTTCAAGTTGCAACCTTGTATAATATACAAAATTCATAGATTTTTCTGGTAAGTACAGCGTTTTATGTAATACAACATTCAAATTATAACATTCGCATATCAGTACCACAATAAAATTTTATGCACCGATAATCTTATTGAACAGCTCTAACAATACATCTTTCACACCGCCAGCATTGAATACCAAACCGACAGCAATCAAGGCAACTACCAAGAAGCCGATAAGTTTGGAAAACTCACGCTTGAACCCTAAGTAGATACCGATAACCACAATCGCCATAAGCACTAAGCTCTGTGCGTTACTTAAAAACCATTGATACAAATTTTGTCCGAAATTCATTTAATTGTCCTCGCTTTCTTCTAATTGTTTCATTTTATAGTCAGCTTCTTTGCCGACATTCAAAATACACATCAAGACTATGCCGATACCCATTCCCATAGATACCAGCAGGAAGTCTTTTAATAATACCCACATTTTTCATCACTCCTAAATTTCTACTAAATCTTTTGCAGGGGTCGTCTGCTGTTTGATTATCATTTCATGCTTTTCTGTGAGCTTTGCCTGCTGTTCGATTGTCTCCATGTAATCTGTACCGTTTCCCTTATCAATCTTTTTCAGCATTTTCAAGGTCGGTGCTACCTGCCTTTGTACCCAACGCAATGTACGATCTAAGGTATAAGGTTCTGGCTTTGTCGTCAGTTTCAGACTTTGCCGATTATCGCCGATAAACCAAGCCCAGCGGTCATTGAGTTTCCAGTCATTTTTCCGCTTGTCTGGTTCTTCATCAACAAACCGTACATACTGATTGATGATAGAAAAGGCGGTCTGCTCTGCGTCGTAATACGTCAGCAAATCCCGTACTGCATAATAGGCACGTTCATTTCTAAGCCGTATCTCAAAACGGTTGATAATATCGGCTTCTTCCAGAGGTGTCCCTAACTTGACATACTGCTCATAGTCCTTTTCATAGATACAGAAATATACATCAGATTTCAGCGAACCAAGATAAAGGGTACGTCCCATATATTCTCTGTCGTCCTCGCTGTGCTTGATAAGCTCGCCCGACTGGTAAAACTTATAACTTCTGGACTTTCCGATATATTCCCGTTTTCTGCATTTTTCCGCAAGCTCTGGAATATCCAAAATGCCCGTATGGTCGTTGATAGCAAGGTCGATACGCTTCATCACGCCACCGTCTATGAGTGCGTCCATGAGAAAGTCATACCAGCTTCTTTGCTGTGCCAGCAGGTAACTCTCAAACTGTCGGCAACCACGCCCCTTTAACTCTAAAAGGACACCTTTTTCTTCGTCAGCCGACGTATAGATAAAGATGTCCCCTAAAGAATAATGCTCCGTATAACTGTAATGTCCGTAATCTTCATGGAGCATATAGTTGATATTCAGTTTTAATATATCTTTGATGATGTGCTGTATATCCAGCGTGGGAAAACGAATTTTCACATAATCAAACAGCATGGTAAGCGGTGCTTCTGGATTGAACCTTGCCAGTTCTTTATGCAGAGTTTCCAGAAGTTCCTTTGACGGCTTCATTTTTCCGCTTTCTATCTTGTTGAGATATTCCCTTGTGATACCAGAAGCCACCGCCAGCCTGCCTTGTGAGATACCGTAAGCAATCCGTTTCTCCCGTAATTCTTTTATCCATTGTTCTTCATTCAGAACCATACCCCCAATCTGTCAAGTGTGAAGTTTTTTAAGGCGACTTCACAGCCGATTTTTACTGGGAAATCATGCCAGAAGCCTTATGTTTCCTATGTTTTTCGTCTATTGTCTATTTGCAAACGTACCCCTCTGTTAGATACCGAGGGGTTTTACCTGCTGGCGTGGCTTACGCCACACCAGCAACGGCTAGTCCGTGCCGTCGCCTTTCGCTTCGCACGTCGCCGTCCCGTCCTGCCTTGCTTGTGCAAGAGAGCCGATAGTCTGCAAAAAGTCATGTCCTTTCGGGACTAAAGGCGTGTAAAATTCGCTGATAACGCTTGTTCCCACATCACAATAGCCACGCCCCTTGATACGCTTCTGGAAAAACTGCTTTTTCACATCTGAACCAAACAGCATACCGTAACCTAATTCGCTGATACGCCCAAGTCCCACGCGGAAATTGAAGTTATCTCTGATACCGTCCGAGAAATACTTTGCGTCTGGACGCTGGCAGGCAACGATAAGGAAATATCCTGCTTGCCGTCCTAACATAACGATTTTCTTTAACTGGCTAAGTAAGCCCACGCTTTCTTTTGTCCCCAGCATTTCAAAAAACGCCACATATTCATCAAAGATAAGAAAGCAGGGTGGCAGTCCCAGATAAGCGTAGTTTTCGCCCGTCTTATAGTTCGGGTGTCGCTTCATTTCCTCACTTCGCTGTACCATACCCTCATAAAAGGCATTGACGCAATCAATCATTTTTTCTTTGGTGTGATACACATTTTCCATAACTGTCCCTAAGTCTGCTAAGTCCGCATTTTTCGGGTCTAAGATGTAAAGGACAGCGTTGGTATGCAGTAAGGCTTCAATGAGCGTCAGCAGAAAATAGGTTTTACCGCCACCAGTCCCACCAGCAATCAGAGCGTGAGGGAGTGCGTCATATTCCCAGACAAGATTTTTCATCAATTTAAGACAGCCATTTTCTGCCCGTACTTCATCAATAGTAATGCGGTTCGCTATCATATCATAAAGCAGGGTATATTCGATATAACCGTCATGTAAGGTCTTGTCGGTCAGCTCACAATATAATCCACTTTCCAATTTATCCTCTAACCGTAAAAGCTGGTCTTGATATTTTCCCAGCGTAATTTCACAGCGGATATGAAGCAGTCCCTTTTCCATTTGATAATAAATCTTTGGAAACCAGACGATTTTTTCCCTTGATCTGCTTTGCAGGTCAGTAAAAAAACCGCTGTCTTGTACGGTATCGGCTTCATACCACTTATTTTCCAGTATCATTCTCGCCAGCTTTTGACGGTGCAGGAGCTTCTTGAAACTGTCGTAACAGAAGCGGTAATACAGAAAAGCGACCAATGCACAAACACCAGTCGCTATCAGTATGGTTATGAAGTTGTAAGGGGAAAGCGTCAAGCCGTTCTCTAACAAGCTGAAATGCTCCCAGTCGGTACGCATGAGCTGTTTGATATTCAGTAGCAGGAGAACCGCCACGAATAAAAACAGAAGCGTCCCTATGGAAAAATGGTAGACAAGGTGCTTGTCGCTGGCTCTGATACGGTGTCCTCTATTCCAAATCTTACGCATAAATCATTCACTCCTTTCTGGGTACGAAAAAAGCAGTCAATCATATAGACTAACTGCTTTGTAAATGTTGCAAGATATAATCATAAATCTGCATTTTTAGTTATATTAAGGTCGCACATATAATGCCAATTACACCAATAGCCAAAAATAACAGTCCAATACCTGCTGATTTTTTACGTTTTTCTAATTCTTTTGAGTTGCTTTCACTCATATTTACAATAGGGTATTTTCTTCTTCCGATTAGATACATAAGCAAACCACTTGAATTATTCCCACTCATTGTAAATACTCCCCAAAATTTAGGGTGCTTTAATCCTCTGGCTGTTGCGTCTATAACAGTCATATGATAAATCTGAAACACAACACAAAACGCTCCTACAAGTGCAACTGCTCCACAAATTACCGCTAAAACTATGTTCAAATTCATAACAAAATATCCTCCTTAAAATTTTTTGATTATCTGGTAAAGTAATGCTGATGAAGTGATAACCATAAGACAAAATATTCCAACTAAGAAATAACGGTTATCTGGTATAAACATATTTAATGCTATCAGCAATGCTACGACAATGATATTTACAATAATTGCCCATATCATTTTTTGGTTGCTTTTTACAACATTTGTACTTTCTTCTAAATGTTCAATCATTTTTTCATCACCCTTTAGCAATTCGTCAAGACTTATAGAATATAGGTTGCTCAACTCTATTACATTGATAATGTCTGGGTAAGATTTTTCATTTTCCCAGTTTGAAATTGTCTGCCTTGATACATTGATTTTTTCTGCAACATTTTCTTGTGTCATTCCAGACTGTACTCGTGCATTTTTAAGTTTCTTACCTATTTCCATATTCCGATTGCTCCTTTCGGTGTCATTGTCATATATTAACCCTCAAATGTCTATCCAATATCTTCGACAAATCCTTTTTTTCCTTGTCAAAATTATTTTACATAGCTTAAATACGGCTCTTTTGGCTCATTATACTGTAATTTCAGAGTATAATCTATGACCTAGATTTATTTTTTCGTCTGTCCCTGCGGTACATGGTTCTGTGGATTGCCTGCGTTCTGATTGCCTTTATTCTTCAACACAATATCCTCTGCCTTTACATACCAGTCCACATCTGCACCACCAAACGTCTTTCTTGATACCGTATCGGCTACGGGATTGACAAGCTCTACAACTGCATTGTACGGAAATTCCCTTAACGGCACTTCTGGCGGTACGGACACGGGGATAATTCCACCATGCAGACTACATTTCAAGTCATAGATACGCTTTTTAAGCTGGGTACTCGGTGTCCCGTCCTCATTCTGCATAAACACATCACGCACCGCTGTAAATTTTAATTCGCCAAATGTTTTCTCTTTGTCAATAACAAACCCGTTTGATAATCTCATAAATTCTTCACTCCTTTACTTTTCTTCAACTGCTACAATATCATCAGCAACTAATACATAATCGGTATGTCCCATATCCCCGATTGCGTAACCTCTGCCGTACAACTTCGGATTGACAAGTTTTACTTTCTGTTCATACTTGAACTTCTTTTCGCCAGCCTGCACGGGAATTTCCACTACAACATTTTCGCCTTTCTGTACGTCAGAATAAAGGTTATAGCTTCGTCTGGCTAAGACCCTGCGGTTATTTTTATCTCTTTCAAAGATAGGCTCGCTTTCTCCTGCAAATTCAAGAGTTCCAAAAGACTGTGCCATATCTGGCACGACATATTTCATTTCCATAATGTTTTACCTCGTTTCTTTCTATTTTGATAAATTGATTGTAATTTCTTATTCTGGCGGTTTGGGAAGTACCAGCAATCCCCCAGATAGTAAAGGGTAAAATCAATGCTTCGCACCCTTGACTATCCGTGTTCTTGCAGGTTGGTGGCAGACAAGCCAGAATAAGCAAAAGTCTGCCGTTTGACAGCTTCGGCGGAGAGCGTGATTTTTCTTTCATCATACCGTTACCGCCTTATGATTTCTTCATTTTACGGCGTTTGTAAAGATATGTTCCAGCCAGTCCACCAGCAGACGCAAGCAACATCACAAGAAATGCCATTACATTTGTACTGTCGCCCGTTTTGGGACTGTCGCTCGGTCTGCTCGGCTTTTCTGGTATCTGTGGTGTTTCGGGTTTCTCTGGTTCTTCTGGCTTTTCCTTAAAGGTAATCGTCTGTCCCTTATCCTCAATATCCTTATGCTCGGTAACTTTCTTCGGCTCGTCTGGATTGCTTAAATCGTACAATTCTTCAAAAGTTACAAGCTGTTTACCGTCAAGAGAAGTAGCGTCAAACGTAAAAGCAACTTCCACTTTCATAGTTTCGCTGTCAGCAGTAAACGTATAATCATTTTCCACACATTTTCCATTGATAAGAAGTTCTGCATTTTCTTCTTTCAACATCTGCCAGCCCACAAGTTTGTACTGTGTACCAACTTCTAAGCCCTCTAAGGTTACGGTATCAATGATTGTAACGTTTTTTCCAGCTTCAAGCTCTTTGTTGCCGTCCTTATTCGTAGCAGTCGTATGAATTTTGATGATACGCTCTGTGATTAAAACGGTCTGCCCGTCGTCCTCAATGTCTTTGTGTTCCGCAACTTTCACGGGTTCGTCTGGATTGCTCAAATCATACAATTCTTCAAAGGTAACAAGGTTCTTGCCACCTAAAGCAGACGCATTGAATGTATAGGCAATTTCCACTTTCATTTCTTCCTCATCAGCGACAAAGGTATAATCATTTTCTGCACGTTTCCCGTCAATGATAAGCTCGGCGTTTTCCTCTTTTAACATCTGCCAGCCTTTGAGCTGATATTTTGTGCCTTTTGTAAGTCCGTCTAATTTGACAGTATCAACAATCGTAATCTCTTTTCCTGCAAGGATAGTCTTTTCGCCGTCCTTGCTGGTCGCTGTGGTATGGATAGAGATTTCTTTTTCGTATTCATCAGTCAGCGTTCCTAAATCAATCAAAAGATTATTTCTTGATACCACGATTTCAAAAGGTGGGATAAGTTCAAAGCCTTTGTTGCTTTCAGAGCGTAATTCCTCAATGACGTAAGTATCGTAAGGTAACGCACCTTTGCTGTCGTCTGGTTCAGAAGTTCCAAACCACACACCGTCCTCGCTGGTCTTGCCTGCGTTGGTATTGTGCTTATGAGAAGCCCAGTCAGCAGAAGTGGAGAACTGCCCGTTATTGTCAGTTACCACGATATGACTTTCTCCTGTCGTCTTGCTTGTGATCCTAAAGGGAACATCAGCAAGACGCTTGTGTGTGCCTGCACCGATTTTTACACCCTCAATATCTCCACGCTTAATCTGATTATAGATAGAATGGGCTTTGTCGGTTAAGTCCACGATTTTTCCATTTTCTGTGATTGTAAAATCAATCGGCTTTGCACCGTCAGTTAAGTAACCGTCGGGAGCTTCACTCTCAACAATACGGAATTTTCCATAAGGTAAGAGGTCAGCAGAAGTAGAAGCGACACCCTCAATATCGGTACGAATTGTCTTTACCACTTCATTTTTCTTGTATAGCTTGCCCTCAACCAAAACAGAATTATCATTTAAGGAAATGATGTCAAAAGCAGTATCTTTCAAGGTTGCACTTCCTTGTGGCTTCATATCGCCCGTTTCTAAATCTCGCTTCTGAATTTTCACACCGCCACGGATAACCTTGTCTGATACGGAAAACTGGTTACTTCCAGATAATACGGCAAGGTCGTCGTCCTCGGTAATCTGTGTTACATATAAGCCCTTTATCTGTTCGGACTTATCGCCAGCCTGCATATATGCACCCTCTAACAAGTAGCCGTTTGGAGCTTTTGTTTCTTCTATGGTTAGTGTCCCAAGTGGAAGAACGGCTTTTCCGTCTTGCATATAGAAGCTGTCGCCAGACACCTTGTATGCGTCCGCTAATTTTGTGATGTAATGAGTTGTCCCGTAGCTGTCTGTTTCAGCGATTGTCTTTGTAACCCATGTTCGAGTAGCTTCGGCAGGGAGATTGTCTTTGTTATAGAAGCCAGCATAATACTTCCATGTAAATTCCGCACCTGCTAAAGAAGCGTTCCCTTGCGGATTGTCTTTCTTTGTTTCCATATCTATCTTGAAAAGCTCAATCAAAGTGTCCGTTACTTTTGGCGTATCAGATACGTTCAAAGTCGCCGTCTTTCCAGCTTCAATCTTTAAGGAATATACAGTTTTATCTACTTTATATCCTGCTGGTGCGGATAATTCCTTGATATAGACTGTGCCTGCTTTTACCTCTGCAACATCTGTATTTCCGTTTTCATCAGTCGTAAGGGTGGCAAGCTGTTTCGTGCAGTCCTTATCAGTAAAGACACCATAGGTCGCACCAGCGATTGAGTAATTCCCGTTACCGTCTGTAATGCTGGCATTACTGGAAGTCTTTTTAAGTTTCGCATTTCCAACATTCAGCTTCGCCCAGAATTGCCCCAATTCCTGCCCCTCGCCAGAGTAGATATAACCGCCACATTCATAGCGTCCTTTATTTTCTTTGACAAAGGTTCTTGCACCAGAGAAAACTTCGTCCTGCGTTGCCTTTGGAATTTCATCATAAGAAGCTCGCACGTTATCGCATTGCCAGCCAAGATGTACGCTCAATCTCTGCCAGACTACACATTGTTCCAACAGATAGACTTGCTTGTAGTTCAGTTCCTTGTGAGCTTCGCCATACTGTTTGACATACTCTAAGGATAACGCCACATCTGAAATCTGGTTGGCATTCATGCGTGAGCTTGCGTCAGCTCTGGTCTTGTAGCCATTCCTAAAATCTGTGTTAATGTCGATACAATAGGCTGTTTTGCCCTCAACTTTCATCATGCCCTCATTGAATGTCGAGCCGATAGAACCGTCATTCATTACTTTTTCAATGATACCGACACGCTCTGCACTTTCTGTCCAGTATTGCTTACTTTCTGCATGAACGGGTGTAGTCGGTAAAGCAGTAACGATAGTTGCAAGAGCTAAGAAGCCCGTACACAATCGTTTCAATGTCTTTTTCATAAATTTTAATACTCCTTTCATTTTTGGTATAAAAATAGACGCTCATTTCTGAACGTCTATAACATACGAGTATCTTGATTTCTAGTGATAAATGATTTATAGTTTGTTTGTAATGTTTTCTGATAAATTAAAGCTTTAAATTAGCCTTTGTTGCTAACAACCTGCTAACACTCTACGGTGTATGAGGGTACACCAGAGAGTATCAACAATTAAACATAACAAGCACTTATGCTTTAATTTACGGCATTAAACGCTCCCAAGAGGATAATCGAACTTCTAGCTACCACGGTTCGCAGAGAACTCCTAAGCGAGGGGTCAGAGGTTCAAATCCTCCCGGAGACGCTAGACAAAGGCGGAAATGCAGTGGTTTTGATTGACTCACGTGCGTCCGCCTTTTGTTAGCAGAAAGGCAAATATCTCATGATAATTGCCACCAATTGATGGCAGAAATCTTGTCAAATGCCACCAAATATATCGAAATGCCACCAACGTTTTGAAAGGGTAATTGCCACCAAATGGGAAGAGCCTTGTGGAAAGTGATTATCAGGTCTGTCAATCAGAGTAAATATTAGCTTTTGTAGAAATAAAGAAAGAGAAAGCATAATTTCTGCCACCAGCTGTTAGCAGGAAACAATTTCATTTTGATGGCACTGCCACCACCAACGATCGACAAGCTCGTTTGGTTCGAATCAATCTTTATCGAGAATGATTTGGACTGAACGGGCTTTTTTGTCGTTCGCAAAAGAAAGGAGTTACAGATGTCAGAAGGAAAAATGAACATTGGATCTACAGAGGGAGATCAGGTACTGGAACTGGATATCAATCGGCTAAGGGATTTCAAGAACCATCCATTTAAAGTAACTGCTGACATGAGCATGGTGGAATTGAAAGAAAGTATTGAGAGATATGGAATACTCAATCCTTTGATTGTAAGACCTGTTCCAGAAGGCTATTACGAAATTATCTCTGGTCACAGGAGAAAGTTTGTAGCAAAGCAGCTTGGATATACCAAGGTTCCGGTCATCATCAAAGTCATGAAAAATGATGAAGCTATTGTAGCCATGGTTGATTCGAATCTTCAAAGAGAATATATCAGCCCCAGTGAAAAGGCTCATGCTTATAAGATGAGATACGATGTGATGAAAAAGAAAGGAAATACCAATGTTCGTGGACGAGTCGTCCACAAAACAAAAGGAAAAAGAACTGTTGAAATACTGGCTGAGGAATTTGGAGAAAGCACAAAGCAGATACAAAGATATCTAAAACTTACGGAGCTTATTCCGGAATTGCTTACCAAGCTAGATGATGATCAATTATCAATTAGTGCTGCAGTTGAGATTGCCTTTCTAAAAGAAGAAGAACAGAAATGGTTTCTCGAAGCAATGGACTATGCACAGGCAACACCATCACTATCTCAGGCACAGAGAATCAAAAAGTTAAGTCAAAGCAATGAACTAACAGAGGATGATCTAAAAGACATTCTTTGTGAAATAAAAAGGGAAGATATTTCAAGGGTGACATTTAAGACTGAACAGCTAAAGAAGTATTTTCCAAAAGATTATACCGTGGAAAAAATGAAACGTGAAATCATCGATATCCTGAAAATATGGATGGATAAATATTGGGATTTATAAGGAGGATTGTATTTTATGTGTAAAGTAATCGCAGTTGCAATGCAAAAAGGTGGATGTGCAAAAACAAGCGTATCATTAAATCTGGGAATAGGACTTGCCAGAGCAGGTAAGAAAGTTTTGTTAATTGATAATGATCCGCAGGGAAACCTTACAGCCAGTTTAGGATATGAAGAACCTGATGATATGAGTGATACTCTTGCATCTGTAATGATGAAGATCATTAACGATGAACCAATTGAACCGGGATATGGGATCATTCATCATCAGGAAGGAATTGATCTGATACCAGGCAATATCGAGTTATCCGGTTTGGAAGTTCTTCTTGCGAATGTAATGAGCCGGGAAAACATCCTGAAAGAATATATTGAGCAGATCAAAGATCAGTACGGATACATCATCATTGACTGTATGCCATCCTTGGGTATGACAACAATCAATGCTTTGGTAGCTGCTACTTCTGTATTGATTCCGGTTCCGGCAGCCTATCTTCCAGTAAAGGGATTGTGTCAGCTGATCAAAACCATCTCCATGGTAAAGAAACGTCTCAATAAGAAGTTAAAGATTGAGGGCATAGTTCTTACGATGGTGGATTACAGAACCAATTATGCCAAGGATATCACACAAAAATTACGTGAAGGTTATGAAGCAACAATAGGTGTATTTAGCACGTACATTCCATTTTCGGTCAAAGCTGCAGAATGCAGTTTAGAAGGAGTAAGTATTTACATCCATGAGCCAAAAGGAAAGGTTGCCGAAGCATATAAGAAATTGACAGAGGAGGTTTTATCTCATGAAAACTAGAACTGGACAGAAATTGAAATTAACGACTGTAGAAGAATTATTGGGAGTTCCTGCTACTGAGTCATCGACAGAGATAGATATTGATAGGATCCATGTGTTTAAAAATCATCCATTTAAAGTATTGGATGATGAGAAAATGTCGGATTTGGTTGAAAGTATTCGAGTTAATGGTATCTTATCTCCTGTTTTGGTACGTCCAGATGGCGAAGACAGTTATGAAATGATCTCCGGTCACAGAAGGATGCATGCTGCAAAGATTGTTGGATTAACTATGATACCTGCCATTGTAAGGGAAATGTCAGATGATGAAGCCATTGTATATATGGTAGATTCTAATATCCAACGAGAAGAATTACTTCCTAGCGAGAAAGCATTTGCATATAAAATGAAAATGGATGCATTAAGACGACAAGGAGCAAGACAAGATTTAACTTCGGACCATAATGGTCCAAAGTTGGCAGCTTGGTCCATAGGGAAAGATAATGGTATTTCAGGCACACAAGTAAAAAGATATATCCATCTCACAGAACTGATTCCCGAATTACTGGATATGGTTGATTCAAAAAGATTGCAGTTCACTGCCGGTGTCGAAATCTCCTACATTGACAAGGAAATCCAACAATGGATATGTGAATACATCCATGAGAATGGAAATGTAAAACAGAACCAGATAGTCATTCTTCGTCAAGAATTGTTAAATGGAGCAATTACACAAAGACAGCTGATCGATATTTTAAATGAGAATGCGATCGGAAGAATTCCAAAAAAGAAGGTAACTCTTTCAGAAAAGAAATTATCTCAATACTTTCCACCACATTATACATCTGCAGAAATGGAAAAAGTAATCGTGGAACTTCTTACCAACTGGAAAAAACAAGGAGGTGCAGAGAATGGCTTTTGATTATATTTATGGCTTATCAGCTGATCAATATAGCTTCTACAGGATTCCAAAGAGCCTGATGTTCGGGGATGAATTTCGAGATTTATCCCTGCAGGCAAAGCTTCTTTACGGATTACTCTTAGATCGAATGGGAATGTCCGTAAGGAATCAATGGATTGATAATGATAACAGAGTTTATGTAGTTTATCCGATTTCCGAAATGCAAGAGGATCTGAATGTTTCAAAGAAAAAGGCAATCGAATACCTGAAAGAACTTGAAACAGTTGGATTAGTAAAGAAAAAGGTAAAAGGTTTTGGATTACCGAATCATTTGTATGTGAAAAACTTCGTTGTTTCACAACCGGCATAAGCATTTCAGAAGTTTAAAAATCGACACCCCTAGAGGTGCAAATTCAGGAAGGGAGGAGCTTCGCATGGAACAACAGAAGCTACAGTTTCGTTATTATTATGGTGATGAATCTGAGCAATTCAGTTTCTTCAAAATACCAAAGCTTCTGATTACGCATGAGATTTTCCGAGGACTATCGAATGATGCCAAGATTCTGTATGGATTATTATTAGATCGAATGAGTCTTTCTCAGAAAAATAAGTGGTATGACGAAGAAAACAGAGCTTATATCGTATGCGGTATTGAAGAAATCACAGAATTATTGAATTGTAGTCGAAATAAAGCAATAAAATCACTTCAAGAACTGGACACAGATAAAGGAATCGGGCTGATAGAAAAACGTCGTCTGGGGCAAGGAAATAATACGATTATGTATGTAAAGAATTTTCTTATTCCGCAGGAAATGATCTCGCAGCAATCGAATGCTGATACAATTTCAGAAGTCCAAAATTTAAACTTCAAGAAGTCCAAAATAAGGACTTCTAAAAGTCCAAAAAATCAACTTCTAGGAGTACAAAATATGGACCATAATAATACTTATAATAATAAAACAAATAATAATCAGACTGATGATTCTAATCGAATCATATCTGGTGACGATAAGCGATGTGATGAGGAATCAGAGCTTAAGGCATATCAATCTCTGATCAAAGAGAATATCGAATATGAATATCTACTCATAACCTATCCAACAGAGAAAGAAACCATTGAAGGTATCTATGCGTTGATTGTGGAGACCATGATGACCAGTAGTGAAAAGATCCTTATCGCAAGTAACTGGTATCCGGCATCTTTAGTGAAGGGTAAGTTCATGAAGCTTAATTATCATCATATTCAATACGTTTTAGATATGCTGCGATCAAACACGACAAAGGTACGAAATATTAAGAAATACATATTGGCTTCACTCTTTAATGCTCCAACCACGATAGAAAGTTATTACAGAGCAGAAGTTAATCATGATTTTCCACAATATGCAGCAGCAAAATAAAAAGGAGAGCTGACTATGTTCGTTTTAAAATTAATCGGGAAAGTATGCGTATTACCAGCGATCGTAGTATTCGCGTTTCTTCTGGGAATCGTCAAAGTATGTGTTGGAATTTATAACTTTGCAAGGGCGCTGTTCGGTCTTTTGATCGGTGCCCTGGTGATTCTTACAGTCATTTTCTATCAGGATTGGTTACAGATCGGTTTACTGGTAATTATTTCATGTATTGGGATATCTATCTTAGCTGCCGGAATATTTTTGGAAATAATACTGGAATCAGGAATTAGCAGATTAAGTAAGTTTGTACTATCATAATTGAAGGCGGTCAAAAATGACCGGGTTCAAATAAGGAGGCATTTACTTTATCGAAAAAGCGATGAATGGTAAAATATAAAAATGATGCTTTCGTGCGAAAATATGTCAAAAGAGTTTTTTCATAAAATAGATTTTCAGGAGGGAAACTAATGAACAAAATGGAAAATGAATATATTCAGTTGCCACCATTAAAAAGAGACACCGATTTAAGAGTGATCATGGCACTGTGGGAATATGTAAGGCTGTCAGATGAAGAGAGAGAACATGTTTTAACTATTATGAATGAGATAAAAAAAGATAAAGCAAGCAGAATACTTCCACCACTTGAATTACTTCAAAATCTGCCACAGGAAGAAATCAATGATTTTGATAAGGTCATGGGAAAGATTATTAATGATATTATTGTGGAGGCATGTGATCTGGCATGTTGGGTGTATAGATGTAAATTTATCGAAGGATGGACTCTGGAACAGATGGTAGATGAAAAAAGAGACGCAGAACAGTTCGTTGTCGCCCTTTATTATCTATTTGAGGAATATATCGATAAGCCTGATGATAATAATATCAAACCATCATAATAAAACTGGTGTAAGTTAAGAAATAAATATGATATACTGATATTGTTCCTTATTTTTTTTGACTGTATATATCGCAATACCTAAGTATTATGCATCGGTATATATAATCTGATAAGTTACCTTGTTTCTCAGTAAAATAAAGGTATCATATCGGAAAAGAGGTGTAGAATACTTGCAAGCTGAGAACTATATTATTGCTAAGATTGAGCAGTTGTGTGAAAAGAAAAATATCAGCAGATACAGACTAGCTCAGAAATCTGGAATCGCACAGTCATCTATTTCTACATTGTTAAACAGAAAGAGCGTTCCAACGATTCAAACTCTTGAGAAAATATGTGATGGATTAGATATTACTCTCGCTCAATTTTTTACGGAGGATGAAGAATATCCTGATTTAACATCTGATCAAAAACAGCTGCTTTCTGACTGGAATGCAATGGATGATCATCAAAAAGAGTTGGTTAAAGCATATATACAGGGTGTCATTAGAAAATAAGGACAGCTGTGCTTAAGAAATGGCATAGCATGTCCTTATTTTTGTTTCGGGGGTTGTTATGAAACGATATCATTATTTATGCTGTGTATTTCTTTTAGGGATTATCCTTTGTAGCTGCCAGATACAGACAGTTGAAAGCTCAAACAAAAATCAACAATCAGAACAGAAAGTAAAAGACGAGAAAGATTTAAAACTATTACTACAATCCTCCATTGGAAAGGAGCAATGCTTTATATGCGGAAATCCTGCAGGGGGACTTCTTGATTACTATTATAAATTCGATTCTATCGGGATTATTCATTGGGAGGATATGTCGGTTACTGACATTCGGATCCGAGAATATGATGATGATGGAAATGAAAAGATTGACTCTGGGCATATGAGCACAATGGTAATTTCTTTTGGAGAGGATTATGGTTCTATTATGACACACTCTCAACCGGATAGATGTATTGCAGAACCAAATATACACCTTGGTGAGAAAGATACAATAGATTGTGACTCGCTCATTGATCAATTGTGCCAAGATTGTTTGGATAAGGTATGTGATTTTTATGAAGATCAGGTAAACAGTGATAATGATGAATATTTGGAAAGTACAGGATATTGTCTGATTGATTTTAAGACAAAAGAATTGTATACTCTGTCCAATCCGTACCGGGGATATAGTATCCGAGATTATATAGTACGGTATGACTATAGAGAGCAGGGAGACGGGGAAAAGTATATTGATCTATTGATTTTCTATGCTCCTGTCCGTGGCGAAAAAAGATAGGTGTAAGATTAAAAAAATGGACGTATTGGATGTTTACCATTACGTCGAGACTATGAAGAAAAGTCTGTAAATTAGATTCTTCTATGATAATGATGGGCGAAAGGCTTGAAATATCAGCTTTTCGCCCTTGGTTTATATATAACAGTTACTAAAACGCATGTCAAGAGCAGGCGGTTCTGCCGCCTGTTTTAGCGATGGAATATTACCTATTCTGGAAGACGTCCTTCGTACATAATACTTAGCTCTCCATAGACCTGTCCCCAGTTCCGGATTGTGGAAGTCCACTTTTTTGTTGCTTCAAAGGTTGCCAGGTACAAGGCTTTCAGCAGTGCTGTATCGCTCGGAAATACGCTTCTTTGGCGATTGAGTTTCCGATAGGTTGAATTCAGCGATTCAATGGCATTGGTCGTATAAATGACCTTTCTGACGGTTGCTGAAAACTTGAAAATCGGAGAGATAGCATCCCAGTTATCTTTCCATCGTTTCATGGAATTCGGATATTTTGGAGTCCATTTCTCAGTCACTCTCTCAAGGGCTGCCAGTGCTTTTTTCTCATCAGCCGCCTGATAAATTGTCTTTAAATCAGTTGCAAAAGCTTTCCTGTCTTTATCCGGAACGTATTTCAGGGTATTTCGAACCTGATGAACGATGCAACGTTGATATTCTGTTTTCGGAAATGCTGCCGCAATTGCTTCCTTTATTCCGGTAAGGCCATCCGCACAGAGGATTAAGATATCTTTTACACCTCGATTTTTCAGCTCATTTAACACAGAGAGCCAGTATTTCGCACTCTCATTGTCTCCAACATTGATTGTCAATACCTCTTTCTTCCCTTCAGTATTGATGCCAAGAATGATATAGGCTGCCAGCTTACGGATCACACCATTGTCACGGACAGAATAATGAATTGCATCGATGTACAAGATTGGATATACCTCGTCTAACGGTCGATTCTGCCAGTCTTCAATCTGTGGCAGAATCTTGTCTGTAACATCTGAAATAAATCCTTCTGATGTCTCAAAACCGTAGATGTCCTCAATCGTCTCAGATATCTGTCTTGTAGTCATCCCTTTGGCATACATGGAGATAATCTTCTGATCAATGTCAGAAATATCTTTCTGACGTTTCTTTACTACCTGAGGTTGAAAAGTAGATTTTCTGTCTTGAGGAACTTCAATCTCCATAGCTCCATAACTGCTGTTTACACGTTTCCGCTTGTAGCCATTGCGATAATCGTCATTGTCCGAACGCTCGGATTTCTCGTATCCAAGATGATCATCCATTTCAGCTTCCATCATTTCTTTGATGGTTCCGCCCAGAAGATCTTTTAATGCATCCTGGATATCTTCAGCTGTCTGAATATCATATTCCTCCAAGAGCTGATGAATAATATTCCGTTTTCCTTCTGTCATTTGTACTCTGTGTACAGGTTTCTTTTGTCTTGCCATAATAAAAGGCCCTCCTATGATTTTTATTTTATCATAGAAGAACCTTCTAAATGCTATTTTACAGAAAAAGTTTCACACTCTCTTATTATACTTACATTGTCTTTGCCAATGATGTACGCAACGCTGCCATCTCTGGATTCCCCAGAACTTTCATCAGCAATTCTGGATCTACTCCCTCCGGTATCGCATATAATGACTGTTCCTTTTTCAGAACAGTCATTATTTACCTTATTCACAGTTTGTTGTCAATCATTTTTTACTAAAATTCCGCAACAACTGTTTTTCCTGCAACTGTTTTTTCTCCAGTTTTATAGGCTACTTTTGGCAGATTAGAATCTTCTAAGACAACAACCATAATATCTGGGCTATATCCTTCTTTCTTGATCAGATTGATATCAAACTCTACCAACTTATCTCCTGCCTTTACTTCTTGTCCACTCTTGACAAAAGCCTTAAATCCTTTTCCATCTAATTTGACTGTGTCAATTCCGATATGAATTAAAAGATTTAATCCTTCTTTTGTCTCGATTCCAATCGCATGTAAAGATGGTTTCATTAATGCTGTGATCTTTCCATCTGCTGGTGCAACAACGACACCTTTTTCTGGTTCGATCACAACACCATCTCCCATAGCACAAGTTGCAAATGCCTCATCTTTTGCCTGTGTCATTGCAAGAACTTTTCCTGTTGCTACCGCAACTAATTTACCATGTCTGATTTCTTTTTTCTCTTCTTCTTTGGAGGAAACTATGGGTGTTACCTCTTCTTCTTTGGAAGGATCTGTTCCATGCTGTGCATAATATTCCACATATTCTTCAAAATTACTCTTGATCACAGATACCTGTGGTCCATAAATAATCTGAATTCCTGTTCCTTTTTTGATGATTCCTTTGGAACCAGATTGTTTTAAGTACTGATCTGTCACCTTAGTTTCATCTGTTACTGTGATACGAAGTCTTGTAGCACAGCAATCAATATCTTCAATATTTTTAATTCCACCAAGTCCTTTTAAGATCATAAAGGAAATTGGATCCTCTGGTGCGTCTGTATCTTCATTTGCTGCACCTTTTTTTGCCTGGTAATCAGCTTTTGTATATAATTTTACCTCTTCTTCGTCATCATCTCTACCTGGTGTTGGAAGATCAAATTTCTCAATGACAAATTTGAACACAAAGTAATATAATACTGCATAAACTGCAAATACTGGAAGGATCATCATCCAGTTACTCTTTGTCTGTCCCTGTAATACACCGTATAACATAAAGTCGATCAATCCACAAGAGAATGTTGTTCCGATACAGATCTTTAAGATATGCATTAATGCAAATGACAAACCTGCTAATCCACAATGTAAGATAAATAATCCTGGTGCAATAAATAAGAATGTAAATTCAATCGGTTCTGTAATTCCTGTAAGGAATGATGTTAATGCTGCTGAGAATAGTAATCCTCCAACAATTTTTCTTTTTTCTGGTTTTGCACAACGATACATTGCATAAGCTGCTCCAGGAAGTCCCGCCATCATGAAAGAATATTTTCCTGTCATGAATCTACATGCTTCTACTGCAAAATGTTTTGTATTTGGGTCTGCCAGCTGTGCAAAGAAGATATTCTGTGCACCTTCTACCATCTTTCCAGCAACTTCCATTGTTCCTCCAAGAGATGTCTGCCAGAATGGTAAATAAAATACATGATGTAATCCGAATGGAATTAATGCTCTCTCTAAGAATCCAAAGATTGCTGTTCCAAAATATCCAGAATGCATAACCAGATTACCAAGTGCAAAGATTCCACTCTGAATCGTTGGCCATACAAAGAAGCAGATAATACCTACACCGATATGTGCGATTACACTAATAATTGGCACAAAACGCACTCCTGAGAAAAATGCTAATGCTGCTGGTAATTGCTGTTTATAAAAGCGATTATGTAATGCTGCTGTTACAAGTCCTACGATAACTCCAGCAAATACTCCCATCTGAAGAGAATCAATACCACAGACACTCGTGATCTGTCCGTTTAAGACACTCTTTGCATATGTTCCGTCCGCTAAAATCTTTCCTGATAATTTTAACATCGCATTAATTGTTGAATTCATTACAAAGAATGAAATACCTGCAGAAAGTACTGCGACTGCTTTTTCATTTTTTGCCATTCCTAATGCTACTGCTAATGCAAAGATCAATGGTAAATTTCCAAAGATTGTATTACCGACCTGTGACATGATTGTTAAAAGCGCATTCAGGATAGTTCCCTCTCCCATGATTCCTTGTAAATGATACGCTGCGATCGTATCAGCATTAGTAAATGAAGATCCCAGTCCTAGTAAGATACCTGCAATTGGTAACACAGATACTGGAAGAAAAAATGATTTTCCGATCTGTTGTACTACCGCAAATGCTGAACTTTTCTTTTTCTTTGCCATTTTAATCCTCCTTTGTGACAAATTGATACATGGTTACTGTCTGATACACTTCTCCTGCGTCAAATACTGGTGCATCAAACTCTTTTGTGTTAATACTGTTTGGGAAATAATGTGGTTCCATGCAAAATCCACATCCTTTTCCATAGATCACTCCCCCTTTCCCTTTTGTTGATTTCATTGTATTTCCAGTGTAAAACTGTAATCCTGGAAGATCTGAATAAACTTCCATTTTAATACCCTGTTCTTCATCCAATGCTTCCGCCATTTTTCGGAAACCACAATCTTTATTCCGAATTACAAAATTATGATCATATCCTTTGCCTTTTTCTAGTTGTTCATCTTCGGCATATAGATCATTCTTAATCTTTTTCCATTCACGGAAATCCATCGGTGTATGTTCTACTTTTCTGATTTCTCCTGTTGGGATCGTATCTTCATTGATCGGTGTAAATTCATCTGCATAAATCCTTACTTTTGTATTTTCGATCGTTCCGCTTTCATGTCCACCCAAGTTAAAGTAATTATGATTTGTCAGATTGATCAGCGTTTTCTTATCGCTGACTGCATGATAGGAAACGATCAATCCATTTGTTTCCGTTACCGTATAAATGATATTTGTTACCAATGTTCCCGGAAATCCTTGTTCCCCATCTGGACTTACATAAGTAAACTTCACTGCATGATCATCAATGATCTCACTATCCCATAAGACTTTGTGAAATCCATGTTCTTTGTCACTGTGAATGTTATGTTTTCCACGATTTTTTGCTACATGATACTCTTTCCCATCAATTTCGAATCTGGCATTTGAGATACGGTTTACATTCCGTCCGACAGTTGCTCCAAACATAATTCCATTCTCAAAATATTCTTCCAAGGTGTCATATCCAAGGGCTACATCTTTGATGTTTCCCTCCTTGTTTTTTACAAGGAGAGAAACAATATTTACACCAAAATCAGTAACTTTGACTGCAAATCCATTTTGATTTTCAATCGTGTATAGAAATGCTTCTCTTTTATCTTCTAAAAAGCCAAAACTTTCTTTTGTTACACTCATATCAGCCTCCTGCTTAGTGTCCATGTTCCATTAAGTCCATAACAACAGGATCTGTAGAATGAACTCCTTTTGCTTTAAGTTCTTCAATCTTTTCTTTAAACTGTGGCAGATATTTTGCATGTGCAACTAACAGTTCATCTAAAACTTTTGTTGTATTTTCATTATTTTCTACTAATGGATTTAATACGAATGCTTCTAATGCTTTTCCGTAATCTCCTGTCAATGCCGCTTCAATTGTACATTCTTCCATTGCTTTCATCATCTGAAGCCATCCTTTTTCTGCTGATGGAAGCTTTCCAAATGCCATTGGCTGTGCTCCTGTCGCTGAAATGATACTTGATACTTCCACGATAGAGTCATCATCTAAGCATGAAATTGCTCCATTGTTTTGTGTACTTACTACCATATGGATCTTCTTATTTGCATAAATTGCACGGATACATTCGCAAGCTGCATCGCTGTAATATGCTCCTCCACGTTTTCCAAGTTGTTCTGGTTTTTCATGAAGTTCTGCATTTTTATAAATTTCAAACAACTCATGTTCTACCTGTTTCATTTGCTCTGCTCTAGTACCACCTTCATTGAATTCTTCAATCGCATGCTCAAGCATTGCTTGTTTCATGTAGTAATATCTGTGGTATCCACAAGGCACCATATTCATGCTGTGAAGTAATTCCAATGGAAATTCAGCTTGATAGATATTGGCTGGTGTTCCACCACCTTTTTCATTGATATGATCGATCAAAATTGGTGTCATATCATTTCCATTTTCATCAAATACTTTATGCCAGTGAAAATGGTTAATTCCTGCATATCTGTAATTTAACTGGCTGATATCCTTCCCAAGGAGCTTTGGTTCTGCCATCATTGCGATCGTTGGCACGTTGCAAAGTCCGATACATTTTTTCCATCCAAAATGTTTAATTACAGCTTCTGTTACCATTCCACTTGGATTTGTAAAGTTGATCAGCCATGCATCTGGGCATAATTCTCTCATATCTTCTATGATCTGTCCGATCACTGGAATGGTTCGAAATGCTTTAAACATTCCTCCTGCTCCATTTGTTTCCTGACCAAGCATTCCATACAATGATGGAATTCTTTCATCTTTAATTCTGGCATCTAAAAGTCCTACTCGAAATTGTGTTGTAACAAAGTCTGCATCTTTTAATGCTTCTCTTCTGTCTAATGTTGTATAAACTTTTACATCATATGGAGATGCATCCCACATTCTCTGTGCCAGTGCTCCTACAATCTCTACTTTTTCTTTTCCATCTTCGATATCGACCAGCCAGATTTCTTTAATTGGAAGTTCTTCATATCGTTTGATGAAACCTTCCATCAGCTCTGGTGTGTAACT
Organism: Anaerostipes faecalis; assembly: GCF_018982945.1. Lineage (GTDB taxonomy): Bacteria > Bacillota > Clostridia > Lachnospirales > Lachnospiraceae > Anaerostipes > Anaerostipes faecalis. Next base: position 23,986 of record NZ_JABRXE010000016.1, read on the forward strand.
ACTTCCTCCACCAATCGTTACGATCTTCACTGTACCTTTCATTGTTCTATGCCTCCTCAAATATGTTCGTTTTCTTTGTTCTGTTTACATCATATAGAGTCAGCTTTTTTCTCACAATGGATTTAGTAGATGCGGATATTTTTTTCCAAAAAAAGTTTCAGAATCATGAAAATTTCTGAAACTTTTTGAAACTTTATTTCAATTCCAGCCAGTATTCTTTGTTTGCTTCGATCATTTCATCTAAAATTTCTTTTGCCACATTTGCAGATGGAATTGTGCGGTTTAAAGTAAATGCCTGCAATGCTTTTTTATATGATCCTTCGATCACTGCTTCTACGACCAACCCTTCACAAGCATCCTGCTGTTCGATCAGTCCTTTATAAAATCTTGGAATTTCTCCAACTCTTACTGGTTCTGGTCCGTCTTTTGTAATATATGCAGGAATTTCAACCATGGCATCATCTGGAAGATTCTTGACTGCTCCGTCATTTTTTACGATGACAAGCTGTCTGCTTCTCGTGTCATATGCAAGTGCTTTTACCACTTCTACAATAAATTTTCCATGAACTCCTACATAAAATTGTGTCAAATCGATTTTTTCTCCATTTTCTAGTTTCTTAACTGCCTCACGAATCTTTGTTTCTCTTCCATGAATAACCTGCATTCCCCTTGTATTATTAATATCCATGTAATCTACAATGTCATCTCCAAGAAGATAATACTGCCAGTATGTATTTGGCAGATAATCTGGAAAATAGTTGACGATCTTCTTTGCATTCGTAAATGTATGTAACCAGTCTGGATCTTTGACCAAGGCATCTTCATAACTTGCCTTTGATACATAACCATACTCTGCCACATGTTTCTTTAATTTTTCTGTGACATCTTCGCCATTACACTGTACTTTTGTAAACCATCCATAATGATTCAATCCAAAATAATCCACTTCCAGATTGCTAAGATCTGTGTCTAGGATTTCTGCCATTCTTGCCTCTACCTCAACTGGCATATCACAGATATTTAAAATTCTTGCATTTGGACGTAATGTCTGTGTTGCCTTAGCAACAATCGCAGCTGGATTTGAATAATTAACGATCCAATAAGTTTTTGATGCATATTTCTCACAAACATCGATCAGATGTACCATTGGTCCGATCGTTCTCATTCCATATGCCATTCCCCCGGCTCCACATGTTTCCTGTCCAATGCATCCATGTTTTAATGAAATCTGTTCATCTTTTACTCGCATTTTCAGTCCACCGACTCGCATCTGTGCCATAATAAAGTCTGCATCTGTAAATGCCTCTTCTTCATCCGTACTAATTTTCAATTCCAAAGAAGGTCTTAAATCTTTTACAACTTCTTTTACGATCAGTGACACTTTTTCTTGTCGTTCCTGATCAATATCATATAACCATAATTCTTTGATTTTTAATTCTTCCTCTTCCAAAAGATTTTTTACAATCCCTGCGGTATAAGTACTTCCACCACCACATATCACAATCTTAAATTCTTTTTTCATTGATTTTTTCCTCCATATCCGTCATATTATTTCATGTGCCCTGATTATATTTCTTGAAAATTTCAGGCTCAATAGTTCACGCTATTTTTGGAACATCACAACTATTTCATGAACAATCTGCATAAATTTATTCCGGTTATTTGTGCAAATTCACAATAAAAAAAGAAATATTTGAAAACTATACTTTTTTAGGAGAATGATTGATATGATACTAGAACAAATTAAAAATCCTGATTTTTTTAATAATTCTGAACAGAATATGATTTATTTTTTACAAAACAATTTAAACTCTTTTGATCAAGTCACTTTAAACAAAATGGCAAAAGAATCCTTTTCTTCGACTTCTTCTGTTTTACGTTTTTGTAAAAAATTAGGATTTGATGGATTTAAAGATTTCAAATTACAACTGATCCGAGAAGCATCTATTTCTGGTCAGGATCTTAATTTTAATCTACCTTTTTCTCCAGATGATTCTGTTGAAGATATCGGTCTTCATTTATCTGAAATTCTTGCAAATGGAATTAAAAAAACACGGAATCTGTTAGATCCCGTGCAATTAGAAATGACTGCTTATAATATAAAAAAGAGCCACCGTGTATTCCTGTTTGGAAAAGGTGACTCCAGAATTTCTCTTGAGAATTTTAAAAATAAAATGATCAAATTAAATGAATATTTTATTATTGGTGATGAATATCAGAATAATTTTTATACAGTCGGCAATATTACCTTTAATGACCTTGTGATCTTCTGTACTTATAGTGCTATGCATCATGATTACAATTCTTATCTTCCAGTTTTAAAAGATCATAACGTTCCGATCATTACGGTTACAAGTAATATTCATTCCAAACTGGCTGTGAATTCTGATATTGTATTACAACTTCCTGATGATGAATCCTTTGATGAAAAAGTTGCCAGTTTTGCCTCTCAAACAAATATGGATTTTATTTTTGATTACATCTATTCTATCATTTTCCAGAAAAATTATATGGAGAATTATCATTCGAAACATGCTAAAGATGTATATACAAATTCTATGATCTATAACAAACTATAATTTAGTATCATTCATCCTGAATATCTCGATCATCCATAAATCCTATGGATTCTTTGAGATATTCAATATTCTTTTCACGGTCCATATTGTAAATACAGCCAAAAACAACATCCATCATATACTGCATTGCAATATGAGATGAAAATTGAGAGATTCGGTCTCTTAGATTTTCTCTGCCGCTGATCGTTAAAGCACAAGTAACATATTGTGGATATAAATTCCCACCTGATTTTCCGACATATATGACTGGTACTTTCTTTTGATATAATACTTTCAGAATTGGTTTCACAAACGTTGCCTTTCCTGAATAGGATAAAATGATCGCTGCATGTTTAGAATTACTTGCTAATGCTGTCAATCTCTGTTTATAAAATCCTTTTGGACATTCTACACTGCTTTTCCCTGTTGTCAGCATCTTATCCTGAAAATTTTCTGCAACATTCATATTATGTGAATGTGTATAAATATCAATAACTTCTGCCTTATGCAATAGTTGTGCTACTTTATGCAACTCAATAAAGTCCATATAATCATAGGTATCATAAATCGCCGTCTCATATAATTTGCTTAATTTCTTTGCGATCATCTGCGGTCCATCTTTTCGTTCAAAAGGATAATTCACATCAATCATTTCAATATCTGATCGCATTTCTGAGATATCTTTCGCTAGTATGACTTTTAATTCATTGAATCCTTTTAATCCGATCTTATTACAGAAACGATGAATCGCTGATTTGGATACATATGTTCTCTCTGCAAGTTCTACAACTGACAGCTCTAAGATATCTTCTTGATTTTTTAGAATGTAATATCCTATTTCTGTTTCAATTGGTGTTAATCCATCTGCTAATTCAATCATATTTTTAAGTGTCATAGTCAGCACCTCTTTATTTTTGATTTGTTTCAGTGTTCCTTATTATTTTAACATTGCTATTTTATTATCTCAAATGATTTATTACTTCCATTACCAAAAAAACTATATCTGGTGCTAGAATATAAATAGTACAAGTCAAAATGAGAATTACCAATCTATTATTTCATGGTACAATGTAAGTACCGCACTGAAGGAGGATCTCATTATGGCAAAGCACTATGACAAACAATTTAAAC
>NZ_JABRXE010000017.1 GCF_018982945.1 Anaerostipes faecalis
TTTCACTAGGAAATACTTGTGGGTTTAATTGGAATAAGATATAATTTTACCAATGAGAAATGAAGCAGGAGGTGGAAAGATGATTTTAATAAAGCATGGAAGGGTTATGGATCCTGAGACAGATTTTGATAAAGTAACAGATGTGGTACTGGATGGAGATAGAATTGTCAGGATTGGTGAGATAGAAGAAACAGAAATATATGAACAGGTAATTGATGCCAAGGGATGTATCGTAGCTCCTGGACTTATTGATGTACATGTACATTTCAGGGATCCTGGATTTACTTATAAAGAAGATCTGGAAACCGGTTCAGCAGCGGCAGCAGCTGGTGGATTTACAACGGTGGTTTGTATGGCAAATACAAAACCAGTGGTGGATTCTGTGGATATTTATGAGGAAATTCAGAAACGCTGTGAACAACTTCCAATCAAAGTATTGCAGGCCGCAGCTGTTTCAAAAGGATTTAAAGGGGAAGAGCTGGTTGATATGGATGCTTTGTATAAAGCCGGAGTAAAAGGTTTTACAGATGACGGACTTCCATTAATGAATCCGGATGTGGTAAAAAAAGCTATGGAGAAAACAGCCCGGCTGGATGTTCCAATCAGTCTTCACGAAGAGGATCCTTCTTATATTAAACAGCCTGGTGTAAATCAGGGAAATGTATCAGAAAAGTTAAATTATGGTGGTGCTTCCTATCTTGCAGAGGCAGTGATGGTAGAGCGGGATTGTAAACTGGCTTTGGAAACAGGTGCAACAGTGGATATTCAGCACATCAGTTCTGCCCAGGCGGTGGAATATGTAAAAGAAGCGAAAGAGGCAGGAGCTCATGTGGTAGCGGAAGCTTCTCCACATCATTTTACTTTAACTGAGGAGGCGGTTTTAAAATATGGCACTTTAGCAAGAATGAATCCTCCTCTTCGTACGGAAGAAGACCGGCAGCGTATTATAAAAGGTCTTCAGGAAGGAACCATAGAGATTATTGCAACAGATCATGCACCGCATTCAAAAGAAGAGAAGGAAAAGGATCTGGCATCTGCACCAAGTGGAATCACAGGGCTTGAAACTTCTCTGGGGCTGGGAATTACAGAACTGGTGGATAAAGGATATTTATCCATGATGGAACTTTTAGAAAAGATGACATTAAATCCGGCAAAACTTTATCGTTTGGAACAGGGAAGACTTCAGGAAGGAAAACCGGCAGACATAGTAATCTTTGATCCAAAAGAAAAATGGATTGTAAAAGAGTACAAATCAAAAGCATCCAATTCTCCATTTACCGGATGGGAACTGACTGGAAAAGTGAAGTATACCATTTGTAATGGAAAGGTAGCAAATTAGATGTGAAATGACTCGCAATCGATTTTTGAGTCATAAAAAATAAGAAAAACTCCAATGTTTTTGTCATATTTGTATCTGTTAAGTTGTTTATAATGAAACAATTTAAAGGAGGGGAAATATGAGAAAAGTTGGAGTTTTTTCATTTTAAAGATTTTACAAAAGGTTTATTTTGGATTTTACATTTAACAGAAAGTTTACATAACCAGACTTTTTGATTTTACAAAGCAACGGTAAGATAAATCTTGTAAATGAAATTACTCAAAAGGAGAGAGTCAGATGAGAAAGAAATTATTATCATTATTATTAGCAACTGTTGCAGCAACAACACTTTTGACTGGATGTGGCGGAGGATCATCTAGTAAGGATACAAAAAGCGAAGAAATTGCTGTTGTATCCAGAGAAGATGGTTCTGGAACCAGAGGGGCTTTTATTGAACTGTTTGGAATTGAAGAAAAAGATAAAGACGGAAATAAAGTTGATAAGACAACAACTTCCGCACAGATTACAAACTCTACATCTGTAATGATGACTACGATTGCAGAAAACAAAGCAGCTATTGGTTACATATCTTTAGGTTCTTTGAACGATACAGTTAAAGCAGTAAAAATTGATGGAGCTGAACCTAGCGTTGATACAGTAAAAGATGGATCTTACAAAATCGTTCGTCCATTTAACATTGTAACAAAAGAAAAATTAAGCAAACAGGCTCAGGATTTCCAGAACTTCATCATGAGTGCTGAAGGACAGAAAATCGTTGAAGATAACGGATATATCAAAGCTGATGAAAATGCAGCAGCATACAAAGCTAATGGAGCAAAAGGAAAAGTTGTTGTAGCTGGATCATCTTCTGTAACACCTGTTATGGAAAAAATCAAAGAAGCTTATGCTAAAGTTAACAAAGATGTAACTGTTGAAGTTCAGCAGAGCGATTCTACAACTGGTGTAACAAATGCAATTGATGGTGTATGTGATATCGGAATGGCATCTCGTGACTTAGCTGACAGCGAAGCTAAAAAAGGAGTTAAAGCTACAGTTATTGCAAAAGATGGTATTGCAGTAATCGTAAACAAAGATAGTGAAACTGATGAACTGACAAGTGATCAGGTAAAAGCAATCTTTACAGGTGAAACAACAACATGGGCTGATGTTAAATAATCAGCTGGATTTAAATGAGGAATGTAGTTTATGAAGAAATATAAAGAACAAATTATGAATGTTGTATTCTTAATTGCAGCATGTGCTTCTATCCTTGCGGTTGCTTTGATTTGTGCTTTCTTGTTTGTAAATGGAATTCCTACCATTGGGAAAATTGGATTCGGCAATTTTATTGCGGGTAAGATTTGGATGCCAAAGAATGGATTCTTTGGCATTTTCCCTATGATTCTGGGAAGCCTTTACATAACAGCAGGAGCTATTATCGTAGGTGTGCCTATTGGGATTCTGGCAGCAATTTATATGGCAAGATTTTGTAATGATAAAGTATATAAGATTTTAAAACCGGCAGTAGAGCTGCTTGCAGGAATTCCATCGGTTGTATATGGATTCTTTGGTATGGTAGTTTTGGTTCCAACATTTCGTGAGGCATTTGGAGGAACAGGAAACAGTATCTTTACAGCATCTATTCTGCTTGGAATCATGATTTTACCAACTATTATTGGTGTTTCTGAAAGTGCTATCCGTGCAGTACCTAACAGTTACTATGAAGGATCTCTTGGACTTGGAGCAAGTCATGAAAGAAGTGTGTTTTTTGCAGTTCTTCCTGCAGCAAAATCAGGAATCCTTGCAGGGGTGGTTTTAGGAATAGGTCGTGCTATTGGAGAAACCATGGCAGTTGTAATGGTAGCAGGAAATCAGGCAGTAGTACCGGATGGTATTTTTAAAGGGGTTAGAACATTAACATCTAATATCGTATTGGAAATGGGGTATGCAACTGATCTTCATAGAGAAGCACTGATTGCAACAGCAGTAGTATTGTTTGTGTTTATCCTGTTAATCAATCTCTCCTTTGCAGCATTGAAGAGAAAGGAGGATTTCTAAAATGGAGGCAGTGAAAATGATGGAACCAGAAGATAAAATTCAGGGAATCAATCATGTTACCTGGAAACAGAAAATGAAATCATATAAAAGAACACCGTTATCATTTTTTCTATGGCTTGCAGTTAATCTGGCAATGCTATTGACTGTGCTTGTACTGTTTTTCCTGATTGGATATATATTGATAAAAGGAGTTCCTTTCTTAAACAAAGACCTTTTTGCACTAAAATATACAAGTGATAATGTATCATTATTCCCTGCGATTATTAATACCCTGATGATGACCGGACTGGCACTGCTGTTTGCTGTACCTCTTGGAATTTTTGCAGCGATTTATCTTGTGGAATATGCAAAGAGAGGAAATAAGCTGGTTGACATTGTTCGAATCACAGCAGAAACATTACAGGGAATTCCTTCTATTGTTTATGGACTTTTTGGAATGTTATTTTTCGTAACTGCATTAAAATGGGGATTATCTATTCTGTCAGGAGCAGCGACTCTGGCTATTATGATTCTTCCTTTGATTATGCGTACAACAGAAGAGGCATTAAAATCAGTTCCGGATTCTTTCCGTGAAGGAAGTTTTGGTTTAGGAGCAGGAAAACTTAGAACAGTATTTCGTATTGTACTTCCTTCTGCGGTACCTGGAATCTTATCAGGAGTCATTCTTGGAGTAGGAAGAATTGTAGGAGAAACAGCTGCGTTAATGTATACAGCTGGTACAGTAGCTGAGATTCCGAAAAATATCATGGGATCCGGTCGTACCTTATCTGTTCATATGTATGCACTTTCTTGTGAGGGTCTGCATGTAAATCAGGCATATGCAACAGCTGTTATTCTGTTGGTTACAGTATTACTGATCAATGCGATTTCAGCGTTTATAGCAAAACGAATTTCGAAAGGATAAAAGGATGGAAACAACAAAATTTAAAATAGATAATTTAGACTTATATTATGGTAAATTTAAAGCATTAAAAAATATTAATCTGGATTTACCATCAAATAAGATTACAGCATTTATTGGACCTTCTGGATGCGGGAAATCTACATTACTGAAATCCCTGAATCGTATGAATGATCTTGTAGAAGGATGTAAGATTACAGGAAGTGTGACATTAGATGGAGAAGATATTTATGGAGATATGAATGTAAATGTCCTTCGTAAAAGAGTTGGAATGGTATTCCAGAAACCAAATCCTTTTCCTATGAGTGTTTATGATAATATTGCTTATGGACCAAGAACCCATGGAATCCATAAAAAAGCAGAGTTGGATGAAATTGTAGAAAAGTCACTGAGAAATGCAGCAATCTGGGATGAACTGAAAGACCGCCTGAAAAAGAGTGCATTAGGGCTATCTGGAGGACAGCAGCAGCGTTTATGTATTGCAAGAGCACTTGCAGTAGAACCTGAAGTACTTCTGATGGATGAGCCAACTTCTGCTTTAGATCCAATTTCTACTTCCAAAATTGAAGATCTTGCGGTAGAATTAAAATCAAAGTATACGATTATTATGGTAACTCATAATATGCAGCAGGCTGTTCGTATTTCAGATAAAACAGCATTCTTCCTGCTGGGAGAGATGGTAGAATTTGGAGACTCTGATGCTTTATTCTCTATGCCACAGGATAAGAGAACAGAAGACTATATTACAGGAAGGTTTGGTTGATATATTATGAGAAACAGATTTGACAGGCAGCTGATGAAGCTGAATCAGGAAATGATCGATATGGGAGCCTTTTGTGAGGAAATAATTACAGCAGCAGCTAAGGTTGTTTCCACAAAAGATAAGGAACTTATAGAAGATATAAAAAATATGGAAGAGGAAATCAACCATAAAGAAAGAGATATTGAGCGAATCTGTATGAAGCTTTTGCTTCAGCAGCAGCCGGTAGCAACAGATTTAAGAGTAATTTCAGCAGCTTTAAAAATGGTATCTGATATGGAGCGTATTGGAGATCAGGCTGCAGATATTGCAGGGATTATCCGTAAGGAATCAGAGATTTTAGTTTTACGTGAGAATACCCATCTTGATAAGATGGCAAAGGAAACCATAGATATGGTTAGTAAAAGTGTAAAATCCTTTGTAAAACAGGATCTTGATATTGCTCATGATGTTATTAAACAGGATGATGTGGTGGATGACCTGTTTCGTCAGGTTAAGAAAGAAGCCATTCAGTTAATTCATGAGGAACCTGAGAAAGGAGAAGAATATGTTGCCATCGTATTAATCGCAAAATACTTTGAACGTATTGGAGATCATGCTGGCAATATTGCTGAATGGGTTGAATTTTCCATTACAGGAGAATATAAAGGAGGAAGCTTGTGATATTTGTTGTTGAAGATGATCCAAACATTAGAGAACTTGTAACTTACACGTTACAAAGTACTGGATTTGAAGCCCGTGGTTTTGAAAATGGGACAGAATTTGTACAGACAATTAAAGATGGTGTAATGCCGGAACTGGTATTGCTGGATATTATGCTGCCAGGAGAGGACGGTATTTCTATTCTTGGAAAACTTCGTGGCAAATCAGCAACAAAAGATCTGCCGGTTATTATGATGACAGCCAAAGGAACGGAATATGATAAAGTTCTGGGGCTTGATAGTGGTGCAGATGATTATATTACAAAACCTTTTGGTATGATGGAACTGGTTTCAAGGGTGAAAGCGGTATTGCGTCGTTCCAAAAAAGACGAAAAAGATGAAATGATAGTAGGTGACCTGCATATTTATCCTAATAAGCATAAAGTAAAGGCAGCAGGGAAGGAAGTTTCTTTGACTAACAAGGAATTTAAATTGTTAAGTCTCCTTGTGGAAAGTAAAGGAAATGTTTTAAACAGGGACCAGCTTCTTACTAATATCTGGGGATATGATTTTGACGGGGAGACAAGAACTGTTGATGTACATATACGTTCTCTTCGGCAGAAGCTGGGCTCCTGTGGAAGTCTGATCGAGACGGTACGTGGAATAGGATATCGTATCGGAGGTAGTGAATGAAACGTAAAGTATATAACAGCATGGTCTATATAGCGTTAGTTGGAGTAATGATGACGTCCATTTTGCTGTCTATGCTTTCGTATTATCGCTACATGGAGCAGATTAAAGAGGAAATCAGAACAGAGGCTGCTTATATGGCAACCTCTTTGAATTTTCATGAAGGACAGAATTTAGATGCTTATAAGGATTTGACTGCAAGTCGAATTACATGGATTGATTCTGATGGAATCGTTATTTATGACAGCGAAGGACAGAAAAACAAAATGGCCAATCACAAGAACCGTGAAGAAGTGAAAACTGCTGTGGAAAAAGGTAAAGGAGAAGATACCAGATTATCTAAAACCTTAAATGAACAAACGTATTATTATGCTATCAGATTAAGTGATGGGACAGTTTTAAGACTAAGCAGGGAGACTCAGACCATAGTGAAGCAGATGGTAGATTATATTCCGGTATTTCTTTTGATGACTGGAGTTGTTCTTGTTTTAGCCATTGCACTTTCTAAAATTCTTACAGATCGTATTGTGGAACCAATTAACAAAATTGATTTGATTCATCCAAAACAAAATCAGACATATAGTGAGTTGACGCCATTGTTAGATAGAATTGAAAAACAGAATATTGATATTGAACATCAGATTGAAGAAATCAAAGAGGCAGAGAATATGAGGAAAGAATTTTCTGCCAATGTTTCTCATGAATTAAAAACTCCGCTGACAACCATTTCCGGATATGCAGAGCTGATGAAAGATGGATTTGTGAAACAGGAAGATATGGGACGTTTTTCGGCAACGATTTATGAGGAAGCAAGACGATTGATTGCCATGATCGAGGATATCATTAAATTGTCAAAACTAGATGAAAATCAGGTTGAACTGGAAAGAGAAAATGTAGATTTATATGAACTGGCATTTAAGGTAAAATCAGATTTAAGTCTAAGAGCATTGGAAGAAAATGTATCAGTTCATATTTTAGGAATCCATGCAACAGTGAGAGGCGTATACCAGATTTTATATGAAATGTTTTTTAACATGTGTGAGAATGCAATAAAATATAATAAACCTGACGGAAAAGTTGCAATTACAGTTTCTATTATAGAGGATCGTCCTACTGTTATTTTTGAAGATACTGGAATTGGTATTCCAGACGAAGATATCGATCGGGTTTTTGAACGGTTTTATCGAGTGGATAAAAGTCATTCCAATCAGAAAAAAGGTTCAGGTCTTGGTCTTTCTATTGTAAAACATGGTGCAAAATTCCATCATGCAGATATGAGTATTGAAAGTAAAATTGGAGAGGGAACAAAGATTACAATTGTTTTTCCAAAAGATGGGGATTAAAAAAAGAAATACCACATTAACGGCTGTGGTATTTCTTTTTTATTACATTAGGAAAAAACTTGTTACGCTGTTTCTGGTAATCTCTTCCAGATTTTAAGGAAACACTGGTTTATCATAAGTTAAGATATTTCCAGTGGCATAAGCACTGCGGAACTGGTTATACATGATTAAGGAAATTCTCTGTGCATAAGCAGGATCTGTTGAATATTGATGCCAGAAATATGAAGTATTAGGATTGTATCTGTATTTGTAAAGAGTATTTTGTTTATAAGTTGTATTATTTATGTATTCCTGACTGATATATTTTGCAGCTCCATTGATGGCTTTGTCAATGCTGGTCCATCCCATATAATAAGCATAGCTGAAGCCGCATAGCTGTGGATCGTCGTCATAGGATTTAAGGCCATAAAGATTGTATACTTTCTGTCTGGAAATAGTTTTTGTAATGTATTTTCCATTTACCTTTTTAAAACCTGTTACAATTCCGTTTTTATCACGAACAACAGAAGAACCGGAAACAACTTTTGTAATATATTTTCCCTGAGATAAGGTGCTTGTACCATAACCTGTTTCGAAAATTGTCTGACAAAGGAAATATACCGGGTCTATGTTATATGTTTTTGCTGCGGAACATAGAGATGATCCTTTGTTTTTTAAAACACTTCCAGATTTTAGTTTACTGTCTAACATTGAGTTATATGTGGTGCTTCGAACCGGACGGTAAACATTTAACCGAAGAAACTGATAACCATGGGTAGTATCAGATGCCGGGTCGATTTGGGCTTTATAAGTAGCAGCAGTTAGTTTTTCACCATTATAGAAACCAGTCTGTTGTAATTGTGCTTTAATATAATTGGTTAAGTTTTGCGGGTACCTGGTTGAGGTGTTAGCACTATATAAATAGTAATAGCCAGTTTTGTTGATATGTATTCTTTTTTCATATGGAATATATGAATATTCCAGTCCCAGATTGGAAATCAGAGCATTAGCAGGAAGCAAAATTATTGTTTTGCCGGTTGTGTAGTACTTGACCTTAGTAGGAGCTTTGGAAAAAGTTTTCTTCTTGCCATTTAAATAGTAAGTACGCTTGCCTACATATGCAGTCAGTGTCCTGGTACCATATTTTAAAACCAGTTTTCCAGATTTTTTGTTGTAGCTTCGTTTTACTTGTGGACCGCTGGATACCAGATAATCATAATAAGGAATCATATTGATTCCGCTGATCTGGATTCCAGGATATTTAGAAGAAAGATTATTCTTTGCGTAAGTAAATGAAAGCTGTTTGCCTGTATAATATCTTGTTTTACCACCATAACGAATTTTTAAGGGTGCTGCCTGTGCGTTTTCAGGTGGTGTTATACAAGCCAAAAATGAAGCTGTCAGTAAGCAGGCAACCAGTTTTTTTATTTTCATTGAATGCTCCTCCTGTTTTGTAAAATTTTAACATAGAAGTCATGATTTTTCAATTATTTCGCAATGACTTTGAAATGAAGACGTAAGACATAATGCAAATTTTATAATGATTTACACAAAATAGAAATGGAACAGAATTGACAAAGGAAAGAAAATTTGCTATTATGAAATACAAAGATTTTAGTACACTAATGTGCTAACAGAATAGATTTGGAGGAGCGAAGGATGAAAAAGGTTTTAGTAGCATTATTAACTACTGTACTTGCCGTTTCCATGTTTACCGGATGCGGAAGCAAAAAAGAGGAAACAAAGAAGGATGATTCTCTGACAAAGATTCAGGAAAAGAAAGAATTGGTCCTTGGATTAGATGCATCATTCCCGCCAATGGGATTTACAAATCAGGATAATGACATTATCGGATTTGATATTGATCTGGCAAAAGAAGTTGCCAAGAGAATGGATATTAAGCTGAAATTACAGCCAATTAACTGGGATTCAAAAGAACAGGAACTGGATACAGGAAATATCGACTGTATTTGGAATGGACTTACATACAGTGATGAAAGAGCTGAAAAAATGTTATGCTCCACTCCATATATGGAAAATCATCAGGTACTGGTACTTCCAGCCGACAGCAAAGTTAAAAAGCTGACAGATCTGAAAGGACAGACAGTAGAAGTTCAGAAGGGTTCAACTGCAGCTGATGCAGTTGATAAGACAGATGATCTGAAAGATTCTAAGATCATTACTATGGCAGATAATGTTCAGATTTTAAATGATCTTGGACATGGATGTCAGGCAGCTGTTATGGATGAGGTTGTTGCAAAATATTACACAGCAAAAGACAAAGGTAAATACAAAGTTTTGGCAGCAAATCTGGCAACAGAAGATTATGTCATTGGATTTAGAAAAGATGACAAAGCACTTTGTAAAGAAATTGAAAACCAGCTGAAAGACATGGCAAAAGATGGAACTTTAGCAAAAATCAGCAAGAAATGGTTTAACGAAGATATTACAACGATTAAATAAGAAAAGAACAATGAAGGAAGGGGCTTTTGTTGGCAAAAGTCCCTTTTTGTCTTTTTAAGATATTTACTTAAAAAAGAAGTATAGGAGTTATGAAAAATTATGGATCAAATACAAAGTTTTCCGGAGATTGTAAAGCTGTTAATTGAAAATGGATTAAAAGAAACATTGACTCTTTTTACTCTGACATTGGTATTTGGACTAATCCTGGGACTTGTTGTTGCAAAAGGAAGAATGTCAAAATTACTGATTGTGCAGATGCCGGTAAGGTTTTTCCTGCTGATCATGAGAGGAACACCTTTGATTCTGCAGTTATATGCTTTCTATTTTGGACTTTATTATGTGGCTGGATTGAGTCTTGATCGTATGACAGCTGCAGTTATAAGTTTTACATTAAACTATTCAGCATATTTTGCAGAGATTTACCGAAGTGGTATTCAGGCGGTTCCAAAGGGACAGTATGAAGCTGCAAAAGTTCTTGGGTTCAGTAAATCACAGACATTTTTCAAGATTGTTCTTCCTCAGGTAATTAAGATTATCATTCCATCTATGGGAAGTGAATGTATGACTCTTGTAAAAGATACATCTCTTGCCCATGTTGTAGGAGTTATGGAAATTTATGTTGTTGCAACTAATCAGATGGCAAGAAGCCGTGGAATGATTTATCTGGTTGTGGCAGGTATTTTCTATTTGATCATGAATACAGTTGTATCCAAAGTATTCTCAATCATTGAGAAGAAAATGGATTATTACCGTTAAGGAGGAGAGAGGAAATGAGTATTTTATCAGTAACAAACTTACAGAAGAAGTTTGGAGATCTTACAGTACTGAAAGATATTTCCTTTCAGATAAATGATGGTGAAATTATTTCCATTATTGGATCTTCAGGTTCAGGGAAATCTACATTATTAAGATGTATGAATCAGCTGGAAACAGTAACCAGCGGTACTATTGAAATCAATGGAAAAACATTGGTGGATACTCAGAATGGAGTTCCTGTTTATGCAGGGAAAGACGTGCAGAAGAGTATTTTAATGGAAACAGGATTTGTATTTCAGAATTTTAATCTGTTTCCACATTACAGTGTTTTAAGAAATATTATGGAAGCGCCGGTTTGTGTGGCCGGTGTTCCAAAAGAAGAAGCTAAAAAGAAAGCTATGGAACTGTTGAGAAAGCTTGGATTGGAAGCAAAGGCAGATGCATATCCCTGTGAATTATCAGGGGGACAGTCTCAGAGAGTATCAATCGCCCGTGCTCTTGCACTGGAGCCCAAGATTCTCTTTTTTGATGAGCCCACATCTGCACTTGATCCGGAACTGACCGGAGAGGTTTTAAAAGTAATAAAATCTCTGGCAGATCTGCATATGACTATGGTAATCGTAACTCATGAAATGGCTTTTGCGAAAGAAATTTCAGACAGAGTTATTTTCATGGATAAAGGTATCATTGTGGAAGACGGATCTCCGGATGAAGTGTTCCAGTCATCAAATGCGAGAACACGAGAGTTCCTTGGCAAATACCATGACATACAGTAATGTTGTAATACAGAAATCGTATTTTAGAAGGGAGATACTATGGTAAAGGATATGCCTAACAAGTTTTCAGAGGTAACACCTGAAATTAGACAGCTTGCAGAAAAATGTAACAAAAAGATAGATGGGGAGCTTTTTGAGAAATATGACGTAAAACGAGGACTCAGGAAACAAAATGGAGAAGGTGTATTAGCTGGACTTACCAATATTTCCATGATACAGTCATACACAATGGTTGATCGTGAAATAGTGCCATGTGAAGGAAAGCTTTATTATCAGGGAATTGATATTGAAGATATCGTAGAGGGATTTATCTCAGAGGATCGTTTCGGATTTGAAGAGGTTGCGTATCTTCTTTTATTTGGAGAGCTTCCAAACGCAGATGAATTAGATTCATTTAAGAATATGCTTTCAGAATATCGTCAGTTGCCAACAAATTTCGTGCGTGACATTATTATGAAGGCACCAAGCCGTGATATGATGAATACATTAGCAAGAAGTGTTCTTACACTGTTCTCTTATGATGATCATGCCAGTGATATTTCATTGCCTAATGTATTGAGACAGAGCATTCAGCTGATTGCATTGTTCCCGGTACTTGCAGTATATGGTTATCAGGCATATTCTCACTATGAGCGAGGAGAGAGCTTGTTTATTCATTTGCCACAGGAAAATTTATCTACTGCAGAAAATATACTGTATCTGTTAAGACCAGATAGCAGTTATACAAAGCTGGAAGCAAAGCTTCTGGATATGGCACTTGTACTTCATGCAGAACATGGTGGAGGAAACAACTCAACCTTTACGACTCATGTGGTTTCTTCTTCAGGAACAGATACATATTCTGCTATTGCGGCAGCTCTTTGCTCTTTGAAGGGACCAAAGCATGGTGGTGCAAATATTAAAGTTGTTCAGATGTTTGATGATTTAAAAGAAAATGTTAAAGACTGGGAAAATGAAGATGAGATTCGTGAATATCTTTTAAAACTGCTTCATAAGGAGGCATTTGATAAAGCAGGGCTTATTTATGGTATGGGGCATGCAGTATATTCAATTTCTGACCCTAGATCAAAGATTTTGTCCAGATTTGTAAAACAGTTATCTGAAGAGAAAGGAAGAATGAAAGAATATCATTTGTATACTTCCGTCGAACGTCTGGCAAAAGAAGTTATAGCCCAAGAGAGAAAAATATATAAAGGAGTCAGTGCAAACATTGACTTCTACAGTGGATTTATCTACAGTATGCTGGGACTTCCACACGAGTTGTATACACCATTGTTTGCCATTGCGCGTATTGCGGGATGGTCTGCTCATCGAATGGAAGAACTGGTTAATGGAAATAGAATTATCCGTCCGGCATACAAGGCTGTTGCGCCTGCTACAGAATATGTGCCATTGGATGAAAGATAATAATATGTACAAAGTAATCAGGATAGTCAGCTAAGGAATATTGTATCAGACAGTGAGTCTTGGAAAATATAATACAGCAACAAAATCAGATTGATTTTGTTGCTGTATTTGTGTTTTACATTTATTGTGCCGTGGAAGATGAATCTTCCTGATATGAGTCAAGATCATCCGGGAGGGTAACGGTTACTTTCTTTCCAGGATCTTTGTAGGATATATCCATGGATATGGTGATTTTTCCATCTTCGCCAGTGCTGCTTTCCATTACCATTTTAACAGATTCTTTTAAAATATTATCATCCTTATCTAAAGTACGTTTTCCAGAAAAACTGCTGATTTTAATGGATTCATCCATTGTTTCAGATGTGGCATCGGAACTGCCTGTTAAAGAACCTGCCTGAGCTAAAAGGCTGTTTACATATTTATTCAGCCCATCTTTACTTAGCTTGTAGCTGAGTACCTGATTGCCGTCATCTTCTGAAAGTTTTAAATCTGTATAATATTTTGCAGGTATTGAGGAACTTCCGGTAATATTTTCTACCTGTTTTTTCATATCTGAGATATTCATCTTTATTTTTTGCTTGGTACCATTACCATTCATATAATAGTATCCATCAGAATAGTACATTTTAAAATTAATAGATTGTCCCAGAACAGACATGGAAGTATCCATACTCATTTTCATGGTATCTTTGTTTGAATCTACTACTTTTGCGGTGAAAGCCATAGTGAAATTCATACTGGATGATGTTGACGATTCGATCTTGTATTTTGCTTTGCCTGCCATATCAGCAGAAGTCATGTCTTTAGATTTTGTTATGCTAGCTTGTAGAACTTCTTTTGGGGTACGTTTTTTTGCACATGCAGTCACGGAAAAAATAAGAATACATGCAAGTAAAAGTGCAGATATTTGTTTGATTTTCTTTTGCATAGCTACCTCCTTTTAAATGTCAGCCAGATGGCTATTTTGTTTACTTATATTATATGCCATTTTGTCATGTGGGTAAACAGAGAAATATTTGACATTGGAAATTATAGGAACTAAACTAAAACTGGAGGTGATGCTTATGGAGAAGTCTTTTTATCTAATGTCAGATGTAGATCAGCTGGAATTGCATGTTCTTTTAATGGAGCCAGAGGGAGCGCCCAAAGGAATTATTCAGATATGTCATGGAATGGCAGAGCATAAAGAAAGATACATTGCTTTTATGGAAACTCTTTGTGAACAAGGGTATGTAACGGTTATACATGATCATCGGGGACATGGAAAGAGTATCCGCAGTGATGGAGATCTGGGGTATTTTTATGATGATACAGGGGAAGCCATTGTTGATGATGCTCATCAGCTGACTATGTGGATGAAGAAGAAATATCCGGGAATTCCGTATCATTTATTTGGACATAGCATGGGATCTTTAGTGGTGAGATGCTATTTGAAAAAATATGATAAAGAACTGGATTCACTGGTTGTATGTGGAAGTCCAAGTGAAAATCCCATGGCGGGATTTGCAGTGGGACTTGCAAAAATCATGTGCAGATTCGGGGATAAAAAACCGGGAAATTTATTTCATAAAATAGCATTTTTTACATATGGTAAAATTCTTGAAAAGGATGAATCACCTAACGGATGGATTAGCTATAACAAAGAAAATGTAAAAAAATATGATGAAAATCCATTGGATGGATTTATGTTTACTAATAATGGTTTTTTGAATTTGTTTTTACTGATGAAAAATACATATAGCAAAAAGGGATGGGATCTTCGCCATCCATCTCTTCCGATTCTGTTTATTGCAGGAGCAGAAGATCCTTGTATTGGTTCTAAAAAACAATTTACACAGGCAATTAATTTCCTGAAACACCAGGGTTATAATCATGTACAGGGAACTTTATTTTTGAACAGGAGACATGAAATATTAAATGAAGATGATGTAGAAAAGGTATATAATGTTATATTAAGTTTTTTTTCCGCAGCCGAAAACAGCTCCCTGCAGTAAAATGCAGAGAGCTGAAAAGGACTTGTCCGATTTGTTATTCCATCCAGAGGAAATCCATATATTTTTTATTTTGCTTTTCCCAGTCTGCCTCGCAGTGATGTCCACCCTCCTGACAGTAGAGACGTGTTGTAACACCTTTTTTGTTAAGTTTATTTGCATACATTTTGTTACAACGTGCCATATAACTGTTTTGATTATATTTTGGTTTGTCTTTGGAAGGTTTCAGCTCATCTGTACCCCAGGATAAATAGATTCTTGTGTCAGGACTTAAATCAGTTTTATCAATCTCAGCTTTTAATCCTTTCTGACAGATAGAAACGCAGCTGGACAGACATGCTGCCTTTGAAAATACATCATTGTGATGTATTACTGTGTAAAGAGACATTAATCCACCCATGCTGGAACCGCCGATAGCAGTACACTGACGGTTAGAATATGTACGATATTCTTTATCAATAAAAGGTTTCACCTCATCTACGATCCACTGAGCTGTCTGTGCACCAATTCCATTAATATCTTCAAAGTGTTTGTTTTTCTTAACATCATATGGACAGTATTCACTTAAACGTTCATCGCCTACATGTCCGCATTCGATTCCTGCGATAATCATAGGCTTTTCCCACTGGTCCATAAATTCTTTCAGCCCCCAGCACTTTCCATATGTCGCATAACTATCGAAGAATAGATTATGACCATCAAAAAAGTACATTACAGGATAGCGTTCATTCGTCTGGTCATAATTGTCAGGTAAATAAATATGTAATGTACGCATCTGTCCGGTTGGAGTAAATAAAAGGTCGTGTTGTAAAATCATGGTGTAATCTCCTTTCTGTTGATCTGCGTATTGTATACGAAATACAAAAGCATATTATGAAGATTATTATCACATAAAAAAGTAAGAAATGCAAATCACATTTTTAGCACTCGACTCTTGACAGTGCTAATAATCGGTGTTATATTACAAATAGAACATAAAAGGATAAAACCCAGACTTTTGGGATAAGATAGATTAAAGGAGGGATAATCATGAATATTAACAAGTTTACTCAGAAGTCCATAGAAGCAGTTAATCAGTGTGAGAAGATTGCATATGATTATGGACATCAGGAAATAGATCAGGAACATTTTCTATATAGTCTGCTAACAGTAGATGAAAGTTTAATATCCAGTCTTCTGGAGAAGATTAATATTAATAAGGAAGCATTTATCGGGCAGGTTCAGGAACTGCTGGCTAAAAAGCCTAAAGTATCTGGTGGTCAGGTTTATATGAGCAATGATCTGAATCAGGTTCTCTTGCATGGAGAAGATGAGATGAAGGCTATGGGAGATGAATATGTTTCCGTAGAACATCTTTTCCTGGCAATGATCAAGCACCCGAATAAAATAGTAAAAGAGCTTTTCAGAGGGTATGGAATTACCAGAGAGAGATTTCTTCAGGCATTATCTACAGTACGTGGAGGTCAGAAAGTAACCAGTGATAATCCGGAAGCTACTTATGACAGCCTGGAGAAATATGGTTACGATCTGGTAAAACGCGCCAGAGAGCAGAAACTGGATCCGGTAATCGGACGTGATAGTGAAATTCGTAATGTGATTCGAATACTGTCCAGAAAATCTAAAAATAATCCGGTATTAATTGGAGAACCTGGTGTAGGTAAAACTGCAGTTGTGGAAGGTCTTGCACAGAGGATTGTTCGCGGGGATGTTCCGGAACAGCTGAAAGATAAAACCATTTTTTCACTGGATATGGGATCTCTTGTGGCAGGCGCTAAATACAGAGGAGAATTTGAAGAGCGTCTAAAGGCAGTTCTGGAGGAAGTAAAGAAGAGCGATGGTCAGATTATCCTGTTTATTGATGAGCTGCATACCATTGTTGGTGCAGGTAAAACAGATGGGGCTATGGATGCAGGAAATATGCTGAAACCAATGCTTGCCAGAGGAGAACTTCATTGCATTGGTGCTACTACATTAGATGAATATCGTCAGTATATTGAAAAAGATCAGGCATTGGAACGGCGTTTTCAGCCGGTTACAGTGGATCAGCCGACAGTAGAAGATACGATTTCTATTTTAAGAGGTATCAAAGACCGTTATGAAGTGTATCATGGTGTAAAAATTACAGATGGTTCTCTTGTTGCTGCTGCAACATTATCCAATCGATATATTACTGACAGATTTTTGCCGGATAAAGCCATTGACCTGGTGGATGAAGCATGTGCTATGATCAAGACAGAGATGAATTCTTTGCCTGCTGAACTTGATGAAGTTCAGAGAAAGATTATGCAGATGGAGATTGAAGAAGCGGCTCTTAAAAAAGAAGATGACCGTTTGAGCAAAGAACGTCTGGAAGAGCTTCAAAAAGAACTTGCTGAAATGCGTGAAGATTTCAAAGCAAGAAAAGCAAAATGGGAAAATGAAAAAGCTTCAGTAGAAAAAGTCTCCAAGTTAAGAGAAGAAATTGAAGCAGTCAATAGTGAAATTCAGATTGCCCAGAGAAATTATGACCTGAATAAGGCAGCAGAACTTCAGTATGGAAAATTACCGGAATTGAAAAAACAGCTGGAAGAAGAGGAAGAACGTGTGTCAAAAGAAGATCGTTCTATGGTACGTGAAAGCGTAACAGAAGATGAAATTGCGAAGATTATTTCCAGATGGACAGGAATTCCAGTTGCAAAATTAACAGAAAGTGAAAGACAGAAAACATTACATCTGGATCAGGTACTTCACGAAAGAGTTGTAGGACAGGATGAAGCTGTAGAACTGGTAACAGAATCTATCATTCGTTCTAAAGCAGGAATCAAAGATCCTAGTAAACCAATCGGTTCTTTCCTGTTCCTTGGACCAACTGGTGTAGGTAAGACAGAACTGGCAAAGGCATTGGCAGAAAGTTTATTTGATAATGAGCAGAATATCGTGCGAATTGATATGAGCGAATATATGGAAAAGCATTCTGTTGCCAGACTGATCGGAGCACCTCCAGGATATGTTGGATATGAGGAAGGAGGACAGTTAACAGAAGCTGTTCGAAGAAAACCATATTCAGTTGTATTATTCGATGAAATTGAGAAAGCACATCCAGATGTGTTTAATGTATTATTGCAGGTATTAGACGATGGACGAATTACCGATTCCAAAGGAAAAACTGTAGACTTTAAAAATACCATTTTAATTATGACATCTAATATTGGTTCCTC
The DNA here is from genome assembly GCF_018982945.1 of Anaerostipes faecalis. Classification (GTDB taxonomy): domain Bacteria; phylum Bacillota; class Clostridia; order Lachnospirales; family Lachnospiraceae; genus Anaerostipes; species Anaerostipes faecalis. Next base: position 18,281 of record NZ_JABRXE010000017.1, read on the forward strand.
TTATTTACTGGAAGGTATTGATAGTCAGGGAAATATTACAGAGGAAGCACAGAATATGGTAATGGCAGATTTGAAGAATCATTTCCGTCCGGAATTTTTAAACCGTCTGGATGAAACAATTCTATTCAAACCGCTGACAAAAGATAATATTACCAATATCATTGATTTGCTTGTAAAAGATTTAAATCGTCGATTGGAAGACAAAGAGCTAAAAGTAGAACTCACTTTATCTGCAAAGGGATTTATTGCAGATAATGGATATGATCCAATGTATGGAGCAAGACCTCTGAAGAGATATCTGCAAAAGAGTGTAGAAACACTGGCTGCACGTCTGATCTTAAGTGATGGTGTAGATGCAGAAGATACCATTTTGATTGATGTGGAAAATGGACAATTGACAGCAAGAGTAAAATAAGAAAATGGAAAAAATCCGGCGAAGAAACCGTTTGGTATCTGTCGCCGGATTTTTTATATTTCATTAGAAAAGCAGTTGAAACTGCTGCACATTGGCATGCAAAGCGGAGCAAGTCCCTTTTGATTCCTATTCTGGAGTAATTTCTCCGCAGATTAACTGGATACTTTCGGTTACCATACCAAGATAACTTTCGTCAATCAATGCAACCAAAGCATCCCCAGAGTGAACTTCTGTGCTTCCTTTTGCAATAATTTCTTCCTGGCCACGATTAATGGTAACGATAAGGCAATGATCAGGCCATGGAACATTTTTAATCTTTTGTCCACAGGCTATGGAAGTAGTACCAACAGCAAAACTTCTTAAAACCTTGTTGTCTGGACCCGGGTTTTCCACCATCCCATTTTTAGCAAGAATACGTCCAAGAAGACTTTCATAGATAGGTTCGCTTCTAAGAAGATGTGCAACAATATAACTAATGATACATACAACAGCCAGAGACAGAAAATGTTCAAATGTTCCTGTCATTTCAGCAATTAGTAATATTCCTGTGATAGGTGCACGGACAATGGCCGTAAAAAATCCAGCCATGGAAATGGTAATAAAGTTTGTTATGTAACATGGATCTATGCCGGTTCCGCTGATGATCAGGCTTCCGTAAATTGCTCCTATATATGCCCCTAAGATTAGCAGAGGGAAGAATATTCCCCCTGGTGCTCCAGAACCAAAGCAAAAAGCAGAAAAGAGGAATTTGACCAGTAAAAGTACCAGCATAACAGATACCAGAAGACGATGTCCGGTAATCAGTTCAATCATAGCATGTCCACCGGCAAGTACAGACGGAAGGATATAACCAAGTATACCAGCAGCAAGGAAAGGTAGAATAATACGATATTCCGAAGGAATTATCTTCAATTTTCCATAAAAGTCCTGTCCTTTCAGCATAACAAAATTATAAAAGGCACCGCATAATCCTAATATGACACCTAGTAAGATCAGCATCCAGTAATTCCCCAGAGGGAGAATCTTCTCCAGATGAAAATCAAAAACCGGAGATAATCCAAAAATATTTTTGGAAATAAAGTCTGAAGTTACACATCCGGAAATAACACAGACAAGCATAGAACTGTTGAAGTTTTTCTGGATTTCTTCCAGGGAAAACATTACACCAGCTAAAGGTGCATTAAATGCAGCAGCCAGTCCTGCTCCCGAACCACAGGCAATCATATATCGTTCCTTGGTGGCAGTGGTTTTTGTAACTTTTGCAAGACCTTTTCCGGCCATAGCACCAAGCTGGACAGATGGACCTTCTCTTCCAAGAGACAATCCGCCCAGGATACATAAAGTACCACCAATGATTTTGGATATCAGTACACGCCACCATTTCTGATTCAGATAGCCTTTCATTTCACCCTGAACCTGGGGAATACCACTTCCGGAACACATTCCTTCCCATGCAACAAGTTTTCCCACAAGAAATCCCATGGCTGCAAGAATAAGAAACCATCCAAACATGTAGAAATGATTTCCTTTTGTAAATTCTATTACACGGAACATGATTTTTTCAGCGTTGTTTAATAAAAGCCGGTAAATGACGGAAACACATCCAGCCATAATTCCTACAAGCACTCCATCTGCAACAAGAGAGACAGAAAAACCATGAGGATTTTCAAGTAAATTATTTTTTTGTTTCATAATATTCAGCCTCCTGCTCTTTTCATACACATCTATTTTATTTTAACATAAAACTATGATATAATATGAAAAGATTTTGCGAAGGAGGTCGAATTATGCCGCCAATTACTAATGACTGGGCACAGTACCTGAAAGAAGAATATAAAAAACCGTATTATAGAAAGTTATATGAAACAGTTATGCATGAATATCAGACAAAACAGATTTTTCCACCGGCAGATGATATTTTCAATGCATTTCATTTTACTCCGGTAAAGGATGTAAAGGTAGTGATTTTAGGACAGGATCCATACCATGGAGATGGACAGGCACATGGGCTTTCTTTTTCAGTCAGACCAGGAGTTGAGGCACCCCCTTCACTGGTAAATATTTATACTGAACTGAATGAAGATCTGGGATGTTATATTCCAAATAACGGTTATCTTACAAAATGGGCCAGGCAAGGTGTTATGATGTTAAATACTGTGCTGACCGTACAGGCACATCGGGCTAATTCTCATCGCGGAATAGGATGGGAGGAATTTACGGATGCAGCTATCAGGGTATTGAATCAGCAGGATCGTCCAATGGTTTTTTTATTGTGGGGGCGTCCTGCACAGAAGAAAAAGGCATTGCTTAATAATCCGAAACATCTGATACTTGAAGCACCACATCCAAGTCCGCTTTCAGCATATCGTGGTTTCTTTGGATGCAGACACTTCAGTAAGACCAATGAATTTCTGAAAAAGAACGGACTAGAGCCAATTGACTGGCAGATAGAGAATATTTAAGGAGACAGATAGTGAAATGAGTAAAATAATTTTTTTTGATATTGATGGAACATTGCATTGTTCGGGACTTGGAATACCACAATCAACATTGGATGCACTGAAGAAGCTGATTGAAAATGGACATAAGATTGTTATGTGTACCGGACGAAGCAAAGGAATGATGCCGGAAGAGTATTTTCACATGGGCTTTCATGGAATGATCTTAGGGGGTGGAGCTTATGTGGAATATGAAGGGAAAGTTCTTCACCATCAGTTGATGACTGAGGAAGAAGTCCGGAAAGTTGTTAACTGGGGGAAAGAAGAAGATATCGGAATTATTCTCGAAGGAGAACATTTTGGGTATTATGAGACAGATAACCAAAAAGAATATTATCTCAAAATGGTGGAGAAAACGGAAAGGGATTGTGAAGTTAAGATGCACCCGCTAGAGGAGGCGGCAGATATTCCAAAATGGACATATCACCATATGGATCCCAGCCGAAAGGAAATTATTGAAGATATTCTGGATGGAAAGTATGTGGGAACATATCATCAGCCAGCTAATTCTGTTGAATTTCTGCCAGCAGGTGTAAATAAAGCAAAAGGAATTGAAGAGATATTAAAGGATTCCGGAATCCGTTGGGAAGATTCATATGCTTTTGGTGACAGTGCCAATGATATTGCCATGGTCCAGTATGTTCATTATGGAGTAGCCATGGGAAATGCAGTGCCAGAGTTAATAGAAGCAGCAGAGTATAAGACAGAATGTGCAGATAAGGATGGAATTGCTTTAGGTCTGAAACGGTTCGGGTTAATTGATTAGATGGAAGAGAGGAATAAATGATAAAAGGATTAAAAATCATGGCAATTGCAGCTTGTCTGATGTTTTCTACATCAGTTCCCGTTGCGGCATCCAATGGAGTTGCTACAGAAACCAAAGTAAATGCTGTTCAGCCATCTATTGACGGGAAATCAGGAGTTGTTATTGATGCAAAGTCAGGAAAGATTTTGTTTGCAAAGAATATAGATATGAAAAGTTATCCGGCAAGTATTACAAAGATTCTGACTACTTTGGTTGCCATTGAGAACAATGATGATCTGTATAAAGAGGTAATTTTTTCACGATATGCAGTAAACAGTATTGAACCTGGAAGTACTCATATCGGAATTAAAGCGGGAGAAATAATTCCTTTAAAAGATGTTTTATATGGAATCATGCTGGAATCTGCCAATGAAGCCTGTAATGGTGCTGCAGAAGCAACATCGGGAAGCACAAAAGATTTTGTGAAGCTGATGAATAAAAAGGCAGAAGAGCTTGGATGTACCAATTCTCATTTTGTTACTACAAACGGTTTACATAATGATGATCATTATGTGACAGCCAGAGATATGGCTAAGATTTCAAAAGCAGCATGGGAAAATCAAACATTTCGTAGTATTGCCAATAATTCCAATTATTTCATGGCACCTACTAATAAAGAAAAAAAGGGAAGAGAGCTTTGGAATCATCATAAAATGGTAAAGAGGACAATGTTTCTTTATAGGGGAGCAGAAGGTGGAAAGACCGGTTATACTACAAGAGCAGGTGGAACTTTAGTTACATTTGTAAAACGGGGAGAACAGGAACTGATCAGTGTAGTGCTTCGAGGAAATGGTTATGAGCTGTATCGTGATACCATTAAAATGATGAATTATGCATTTAAGAATTATAAGGTAGTTACACCGTTTAAAGGTGTCAGTAAAACCCTGCAGGATGATAATCTGGGTATATTAAAAACAGGGAATAAGTTATCACCTTATACCCTGCCTTTAAAAAATTTAAATAATATATCCGTATTACTTGCCAGAAATGAAGATCCATCTAAACTGACATATAAATATGTTAGTAATAAAGTGAAAATCAGTTATAATGGTAAAAAGATTGGAACAGTAAAACTTAGTTTTTAGATCTTAAAATAATCAGATTAAGGGCTTCTGGTATGATAGAAATATCGATCGGAAGTCCTTCTTCTAATATTTCACCGTCATAGTCGATAGCAATCTCAGCTGTTTTTTCTGTAGGCTGAACAGATAATTCCTTTGTCTGGAAATATTCGATTGCCGGATGTTTTGGGTGTTCTCCCTGCAGAAATTTAACAACAAGGTCAGGAGCATCTAAAAACAGATTCATCTTTTTCACGATCAGTACGTCAAGATAGCCATCAGAAACAGAAGCTAATGGTGCAGCATCTCCAAATCCTCCAACGCTTTTGGAATTTGCTACAAGGAACAGCATAATATCCTGAGTATCATTATATTCTTTACTTTGAAATTCCAAAGTCATATTCTGTGTCAGCTGTGCTGGAAATTCTTTTACCCCTTCTAAATAATATGCCATTTTTCCGAGAACTGCTTTTTTATCTTTTGGAACCTTATAGGCTATGTCTGTCAGCATACCTGCCGCAAGAACATTAATAAAATATTCGTTATTAACTTTTCCAACATCAACCCGTTTTGTCTGAAACTCTTTGATCATCTTACAGAAATCACTGGCGGTCTGTGGAAGCTTCATATATGTAGCAAAATCATTTACAGTACCAGCAGAGATAATTGCCAATGGGATATCACTGTTGCTGAGAATCAGTCCATTGGTTACTTCATTTAAAGTGCCGTCTCCTCCTACAGATACAACGTAATCATATTCACCTGGCTGCAACCGGGCAGCTCTGTTTTTAGCGTCATCTTTTTTCTTAGTATAAAATACATCAATCTGTGGAGAAATCTCTTCCAGAATCAAGGTTGATGTAATTTCTTTCAGCATAGTTTCAATATTTTGTTTTCCAGAAGATGGATTAATGATAAATAAACCTTTCATTGATATGCCTCCTAATTTTAGATTAGTTTTAATTGTACCATATGTTGGAAACACGAACAACGGAAAAAAAAAGAAAAGTGTCAGAGAAATCTGACACATAAAATGTTCCCGAGGTGATTCGAACACCCGACCTACCGCTTAGGAGCACCACGCTACGGTGTCAAACACAGTTAAGCGAAGTGCTCCTAAGTCAAGTAAAATCAAGGCTTTTTTCGGTTCCGAATCCCGTCCGAGACAATCCTTGTTATTCTTTGTTATTAGCTGTACACCCCTTTTTGTTAACAAACCTTTGGCATTTGCCACCATTTGGGGAATGTTCACGAGAAAGTTCGAAGGCATAAATATCGATCACCGGAAACCTCTGACAAAACGGAAATGGTGAAACAATATTCAATTTTTCGAATCATTCTTTTTACAAATTTATTATACTACAAGAATACTAATTTGTTAAGAACTTTCGTCCACAAC
>NZ_JABRXE010000018.1 GCF_018982945.1 Anaerostipes faecalis
TAAGGATTAGCCATGTAAATATGGTGCGGTTGAGGCTTTTTATTCGAGAGGTCTTTGAGACCTAAGCAGGTAAAAGTCCCTTACAGGGACAGAGCAAACCTCCACTTGTCAGTGGAGGTTATGATTTTGCCTCACGTTCCGCCTTTTCACGCTCATATTTGCGGCGCATATAGGTACGATTCCATGCACGCTTACGGCGTTTGCGGTCTTCTTCTTTTAGCTGTTCAGGAGTAAGCTCCGGCATTGGAACATCCAGCTTTCCTACATACTTGAGATAAATATCAATCTGCTGGATTCTGTCACCGGAAGATTTGTCCGCTTCGTGTACCACGATTTTATCAACAAATTCATGGATCATAGGAGTAGTAAGTTCTGTAAAATCTGTGTATCGGTGTACCAGTTCAATAAACTTATCTACATTATCAGCATTCTCCTGATAGTCAGCCAAAGCCTTTTCTAAAGTATCTACTGATAATTCCAATTCACTTTGTTCTGTTTCGTAGTCAGCCAAAAGCATTTCAAACCGCTTGTCACTTAGCTTCCCATTTACATTGTCCTCATAGATTTTCTTTATGAGGATATTTAGTTCGTTGATACGTTTCTGCTCTCTGGAAAGACGCTTTTTCTGTGCTTTTGCTTCATTTTCCTGTTGAAGCTCCGTTGCACTGCGAACCTTTTCGATAAACTCTGATTCGTGCTCTATCACATAAGTACTGGTAGCTTTAATAACTTCCAAAAGCAAATCCCTGATAACATCCGTGCGGACATGGTGTTGTGTGCATCTGTTTTCAAACTTGCTCTTTGCCTTACTGTAAGTGGAGCAGGTGTAATTGTCCTGTGCATTGGTGTACTTTCCGGTTGGATTACCATCCTTATCCTTCTTTTCATAACCGCCGGTGCGGTGGTTGAACATCTTGGCACCGCAATCAGCACAATATATCAGTCCGGTTAAAGGATTGATGTCACCTTTCTTGGTAGGGCGGTGCTTGGTTTCACGGATTTTCTGAACAGTAAGCCACGTTTCTTCGTCCACAATTGCTTCCTGCGTGTTTTCAAAAATAATCCAGTCCTCCGGTGAGTTGTGCACGGAATTCTTATCCTTATAGGATAACTTCTTGGTGCGGAAATTCACAGTATGCCCCATATACTCAGGTTTTCTTACAAGGTCTGAAATCGTAGAAGCAGTCCAAGTGTATGGTCTGTTCATGTCACAGCTTCCCCGACAGGTTCCAAGTCCCTGCTTTGCAAGATAATAGGAAGGTCTTTCGACTTTTTCATCTTTCAGAATCCTTGCTACCTGCATCGGTCCGTTTCCCTCAATGATAAGCTGATAAATACGTCTTACCACAGCGGCAGCCTCTTCATCAATAATCCAATGGTCTGGGTCATCGGGATCTTTCTTGTACCCGTAGATTGCGTTGCTTGTCAGATGCTTTCCATCCATCCCCTTGTTATGAAGTACGGACTTGATTTTCCGGCTGGTATCTCTTATATACCACTCATTCATAATGTTAAGGAATGGGGCAAATTCGTTACTCCATCGTTCAGGGCGCTGTCCACATTGTTGGAAATAGCGATAAATCGCACATTTTTCTTTCGAAACAGCACTTCCGTATAAAAGCCTACTTCAAGGTAATTACGCCCGATGCGGCTCATATCCTTTACAATAACGCATCCTACAGTGCCATCTTCAATATCCGCAAGCATACGCTTCCAGTCCGGTCTGTCAAAATTGGTTCCCGACCATCCGTCATCCGTATAATGATGGAGATTGGTAAATCCCTGCTCGTTTGCAAATCTCTCCAGCATCTTTTTCTGGTTTACGATACTGTTGCTGTCACCGCTTTGCTCATCATCACGGGATAATCTCTCGTAGAGTGCAGTGATTTTGTTAAGTTCCGGTTGTTTGGTTTTCATAAGATTCTCCTTTCAAAACAAACAACCAGCTTATCTGTGGTTTTATTCTACCACGAATAAGCTGGTTTGTGTAAAAATAATTATTGTCTCACTAATAGGAGAAATCCGATAGAAAATCGGAACTGTTTTGTGAATCATGTAAATTTTTTATTCTCACGAATTCGATGAGATTAGAAAACTATGTATTTCGGTCTGATGTATAGTATACTATGCATCTTTTGGGTATTTACATAGCAATAAATAAATTGCTCCTCCTATGCCTACTAACCCCAAGAGTAGAAACATTATGAATGCTTGAAATTTTTCATTTGATAATGATATCACTAACTCGATATTCGCCATTTGACTAATAAGTGTTTTTTCAAGTAAAAATATAATAACAGAATATACAGTAAGAAAGCTGCCAAATTTTTCAACGCCAATCCTGTTCAAAATATGGTTTAATTTTTTTGTTCCTAAAGCCAGATAAAACAACAATAAACAAATGGCTACTTCCATCCATTCTACCATACGAGGAATAGATATAAGCAAACTTATTGCATCATTTAGTATTGTAATAACAACTACTATTCCAGCAACAAAAGAAGCTTTTGTATTTTCGAAAGCCATTTTCTTTTTTCTTATATTTCTCTTATGTGTTTTATTTCTTGCATTTGACATTAGCATTCCTCCGTAAAAATTAATGGTATTTTATTTTCCAGCCTTTGACAATCCTTTGACCATTCTATCAAAATCAGATTCTATAGGTTGCGTCTTATTAAAGATATCATATTCCTGATATGCTTTCTCCACCGCCTGTTTATGGGAAATTCGCCCATTATCTTTCAGAATATCGTATCTGCGGAACTCAAGGAACTCGTTCACGCTTTTCGAAAATTCTTCCATTGTAAATACGTTTTCCCGTTCAATCAAATCCTCTATGTAATCAAAATACCCTGTAACAGCACGTTCCAATTGACGAATCTGTTTTTCGTCCAAATAGTTTTTAGCAATCGGGGTATCGGATTTGAGAATACGACCATCGGGAGCATTTTTCCATGTGGTCAAGCCCATATTCTCTTTGGTGTGATCAGCCTGATTGTACACAATTTCAGCCGCAGTCTTACCGGTAATGGCATAGTGGAATTTGTTCTGTATGGTGGCATAAAATTGATATGCAGTATCAGAGTTCCTATCGTAATCAATGCTACACTCTGCAAAGATATCGGTTATCTGTTGCCATATTCTGCGTTCGCTGGCACGGATGGAGCGAACTCTTTCCAGCAATTCACGGAAATAGTCTTTTCCAAAAGCTGTTTTGCCCTGTTTCAGGCGTTCATCATCCATAGCAAAGCCCTTAATCATATATTCCTTCAAAATACCGGTTGCCCAGATACGGAACTTGGTTGCCTGAATGGAGTTCACTCTGTAACCTACAGAAATAATGGCGTCAAGATTGTAATAATTGGTAGGGGAAAGCTGTGTTTTTCCGGGAATCGCACCGTGTGGAGTGGGTATTTCCATTTTGGAAACTACCACTTCTTCACGAAGTTCTCCCTGCTCAAAAATATTTTTTAAATGCTTGCTGATTGCCGGTGTCTGAACACCGAATAATTCAGCCATTGCCTTTTGGGTAATCCAGATAGTTTCATCTTTTATTAAGGCACTGACAGTCACATTATCATCTTCGGTTCTGTACAGTACCATTTCCATTTGTTTTGTAATATCTGTATTCATATAAAGCCTTCTTTCTTATAGCAGGTAAATTAGTTATTGTTGTCCCTATCCTTCGCCCGGCTCTTATACACATTATACTGGTTCTTGCATTTGCCACTGCAAAATACGCTGTTGGGTCTACTGGCAACAAAGGCATTTCCGCAGTGTTTACATACCTTCAGTGAGGACTTTTCATCTGTAAGCATAAAAGAAAACATCATCTGCACACCTAACAGAAGCGAATGGAAGTCCCAGACAATGGTAGGATGCTCAAGTAGCTCTATGTGATAGGTTGGTGCAATACCGCCAAATGCCACCATGCCCTGACGGTAAAGTTGTTTCTGCATATCATCCAGCATGTCAAAGTCCTGATAGTAGAGAAAGCTTGACATAAAGGTAAATGCCCAATCCTTGAACAGTGTTACAAGCCAGTCATATCTTTCCGCATATTCCTTTTGGAAACTCATCATCACTGCCTGCGGTTTGTTTTTCATGGTCATAATCAGTGCCATCATCTGCACATCATCCGTACTCCATGAAGATTCCATTCCTTTTTTCACAAAATCAATCTTATCAAAGGGAAAGAAATAAGAAAGATATTTTTCCGTGGTCATGCTTTCTGCCTTGATAAAATGATTTTTCGGCAAATATACCGCATGATAAGTAACGAAGTCCGGCGTGGTAGGAAGGGCGGTCATAAAGCCAAGCAGTCCGTAACCGGTAACAAAATCCATAATGGCATTCTGCAAACATTCCTGTGTATTATTTTTGTCCATGCACATCAGTCCGAGATTTACCGCCTTTAATACCATCTGCTCCGAATCCTTTAGCGGATTATAAAGAGACACTTTCGCATCCGGTGAAGGTGTGATGTACAACGTACCTTCTTTATCTTCCTTCCATTCATATTTGTCATATCGTGCCCAGTTGGAGCTGGTTCTTTTGAATAGGTTACTCATAAAAGCCTCCAATCTGTCTGTTTTAAAATGTAATCTGTATCATCAGAAAATATATTACTATCATACCAAGCATGTCCTACAAGGTCAAATGGTATTTGTGATTTCTTTCATTTTCTTATTCTTTTTATCCGTAATCAGTGACCGATAGGTATCATAAAAAATCTGCTCTGTCTTCGTCAGGGAAATGTGATTATCCACTCTGTTTTGTAGTGCCTGAATAAAGGATTTACGAAGTTTCTTTAACATGGTGTCACGGATTTTACGGATGTTTCTGTCAGTCTGCACCCTAAATGCTGCAATCAACTGGCAGGAGTATCCCTTAATGGCAAGCTGGTACAATAGCTCTTTTTGAACATCCTTCAATGCAAAAATTGCTTTGGAAATATCCTCATCCGTCACCAGCTCATGCATTTCAAAGGGACAGTCATAAATGGCATCAAGGAAATCCCCTTTCATAATCTGTTTCCAGAAAACATGCCGGATGGGAGCAGGAATTACAATCTCATCCGGTGAAATTCCCCATTCCAGAGGAACATCCGACCTTCCTATCTCGTGGTAGCGTTCCTTCCGTTCACGGTTTGCATCAAGCCTGTTCCACCATGTAACCACGTTCTCAAAATCTTCCTCGGTTCTGGCAGAATCTTCAAGACGTACCAGCGCTTCCTGTTCCAGTTCACGTTTCAGCTTTTTCCTCGTTGACGCTTCCGGTATCTTTGTTACTTCCGGCTCATTTTCCATCTCAAGTTCTATTTCAAGAATGGCGGCATTCTCCCGTTCAAGGGCATCCGTCAGGTCATCTTCCGGTATGTCATCTTCAAAATAATCATTTGTACATTCCTTCAACAGGGATTTACCACCTTTCAAAAATTATTTTCAAAACTTTTATTAAAAACAGTTCCGATTTTGGGGCTGCATTTCTCCTATAGGTGAGGAAGTAATCTTATTTATCTAAAAAGGATTACTCAAAACCAGAAGAAAGGAGCCGGACTTTATGAAGATTTATTTTATCCGTTGTCGCAGTCCGTCAAAGATACTTTGATTATACCAAACATATGTTTGTATTTCAAGAAGGAGGTGAAATTATTATGGAGCAGACCGCAAGTAAGGAGCGGGCGATGTCCTCTTTAACTAAAAAGATAGGACAGACCACCTATAAGGTAAATGTGTTTTTCGCAGAGAATACCACAGCTACCTTTGAGGATAAACTTTTGCATCTGATGGCAAATGAGATTGCCAACCGGAAGCAGGATATACCGGATGCAGAGTAATAGTTACACAAATCAATTGTTTTTAAGCTGATATTTCATCAGCAGGAAGGAGTTTTGTATGGGTAAATCAACCAAAACCTATGAAGAAAGAATCCAGGAGAAGGATTTAAGGATTGAGAAGCTGGCACAGGAACTGAAGCGTTATGAGGCACAAAAGAAGCAGCTGGAGAAACGAAAGAAGGAGGAAGAACGGAAAATCCGTACCCACCGTTTAATCGAAATCGGTGCAGCTGTGGAGTCAGTGCTTGGAAGATGTATTGAGCTGGAAGAAATTCCAAAGCTGATTGCATTCTTAAATAAGCAGGAAACTAACGGAAAATTTTTCTCAAAGGCAATGCAGAAAAGTCCGGATACGGACATGAAAAAAGAAGAATGTGGGGAGTCGGGAGTTTCCTGATTCCCTTCTTTCTTTAGATAGAAGGGCGCACTTATAGACAGGCAGAGCCTGTCTCTTGCGCGCGCTCTGCGAGGCAAATGTGAGAAGAATTTCTAAGCCTGCCAAAAACACAGGCAAAGAAATTCTAAGTCTCACATAGGAAGAATGCCAAATGCAGGCATTCTTCCATATGGAATATGCGCTATACACGAAGGAGGATATGCACTATGGCAATTTATCATTGCAGTATCAAAATCATTAGCAGGAGCGACGGAAAATCGGCAGTTGCTTCTTCTGCCTACCGCTCCGGCGAAAAGCTCATGGATGACCGCACAGGTCTTGTTCATGACTTTACGAAAAAGCGTGGAGTTGTATTTACAGAAGTTGCACTTCCGGCACATGCTCCGCCGGAATATGCTGACTGGAATGTATTATGGAATGCGGTGGAAAAGGCAGAAAAGAAATCCAATGCACAGCTTGCAAGAGAAATCGAAGTGGCACTTCCAAAGGAGCTTTCAAGGGAATGTCAGATTGAGATTGTAAGAAGGTATGTGCAGGAGAATTTTGTTTCTGTGGGCATGTGTGCCGACTGGGCATTACACGATAAAGGTGATGGCAATCCCCATGCTCACATTATGCTGACCATGCGTGGCATAAAACCCGATGGCTCATGGGCACAGAAGGAAAAGAAGATTTATGCCCTTGATGAAGATGGAAACCGTATTCCGCTCATTGACCCGGCTACCGGAGAACAGAAGCTTGGTAAACGGAATGAGAAGCTGTGGAAACGCATTACCGTAGAACCGAATGACTGGAACGACCAAACCAAAGCGGAAATCTGGAGAAAGTCATGGGCAGATATTTGTAACGAATATCTGTCTTTGGAACAACAGATTGACCACAGAAGTTACAAACGGCAGGAGCTGGATTTAGAGCCTACCATCCACGAAGGGTATCGTGCCCGCAAGATGGAGAAGGCAGGCTTTGTTTCTAATCGGTGCGAATACAACCGCATAGTAAAAAAGCTGAATGAACTGAAAGGTAAATGGCTTCTTACGGTGAAGGAATTACAGAAAACCATTATGGAGAGAGGAAGGATTTTATATGAACGAATTACAGGATACTTTAGAGGAAATCATGGAGATTTTCAAATGTCAGGAAGACATGCTGGATATTCTGGAGAACCAGCAGTATCAGCTGGAGCAGTTGAAACTGGCGAATCAGGAACAGCAGGAATTGTTGGAGAAATTAAATGCCGAGAACATGAGGCTCTCAGCCGAAAATCGGAATCTGACCGTACAGAATCAGAAATTAGTAGCACAGAACAGACAATTGCAGGAATTATGCAAAGAATAAAAGAGAAAGCGAGGGATCGTGATGAACGAATCAGAAAACTTATGGAACGTAGACAGTCTTTTGAAGCTGTCGGAGGATTTACAGGTAGAGAACGAGCAGTACCGCTCACTGCTGGCACAAAAGGAGAATCAGATACAGATGCATTTATCCGATGTGCAAAAGCTGAAATCGCAGATACGCTCCATGCAATCGACGATAGCAGAACAAGGGCAAGAGATTCAGAAGCTGAACGCTCATATCGCCAGATTAGCCGAGAGCGATTTGGTACTGGTGGAGAACGAGAAGTTGAAAAAGGAAAATCAGCAAGTGCTGGCAGAGAAAGAGAAGGCTCAGAGAATCTTTGCAGAAGCCGAGAAAAAGGCAGAGAACGCTAATGTTGTCTTAATGAAAGCGAAGGCATTGGAAGCTGATTTTAACAAGCATATTTCCGTTGAAGCTAAGCATATCTGCAAGCAAGTAAAAGCAGATATGCAAATGCAGTTACAGGAAAAGTTGCGAACGCAAACCGCTACACTTGGCGTATGGACATGGGTAATTGCTTTTATCAGCATTGTTCAAACTGTTTATATCTTTTTTGTCAACAAGGATGTAGTTGCCACCATACCTGATTGGTTTCTGCATCGTGGCAGGAATGTGATGAACGTTTCAAACTTGCTTTGTAGGGTGTATCAGTGGTGCTATGAATATCTGGCTCAGTATGTCCATTCCTATGTGGCAGTTGGTATTATTGCTTTAGTGTCTGTTGGGATTGCGGCAGGCGTATTTGTACTTGTGAAAATAGCATTTGACAGGATTACAGAAAAGTGTGATGACCGATGGCAATATTACAAAAACACTGGTGTTGCAGAACTTAGAAAGGCTGTGTCCGTAGCACTTTGTGTTATCAGTGTTACATTATCAATGTTATCTGTTTCACTGATTCCGGTAGATATTAATGTGCTAAGCTGGTGGCTTATTCTTTCGGCAGGTCTGAATTTTTTGTATCATGGCAGTTGTAAGGGCAGTTACCATTAAGGCATAAAAGTACTCCCATGGGCAGATGAAATCTGCTCACGGGAGAGTAATACAAAGGCGGTTCAAACTGAAATTTGAGTCTCTGTAAAACTGGAATTAACCCATACAATTATTTTAATTTAGATATTCACAATATTACTTGCCACAGTATCTCGAAAAACATTGTCATGTTCTACCAGGAGCATGGTCGGGGCAAACTCCGTTATGAGCTGTTCAATCTGCATACGTGAGTACACATCAATAAAGTTGAGCGGTTCATCCCATACATATAAGTGTGCCTTTTCACAAAGGCTTTTCGCAATTAGGACTTTCTTCTTTTGCCCGCCAGAAAAGTCTTTAATATCCTTTTCAAACTGTACACGCTCAAAGTCCATTTTCCTAAGAATTGCCTTGAACAGACTTTCATCAAGGTTGTTTTCTTCTGCAAACTCGGAAAGGGTTCCACATAAATACGATGTATCCTGTGGCACATAAGAAATTACAAGCCCAGAGCCAAGTGTTACTGTACCCGTATAATCTATGGACTGCCCGACTACCAACTTTAACAGGCTACTTTTGCCACTGCCGTTCTTCCCGTCAAGCACAATGCGTTCTCCCTGTCTTATTTCAAACGAAACAGGTTCACAAACTGAAATGCCATCATAACAAACTACTACATTCGATAATGATGCAATCAAATCTGTATGGTAATTAAGCGGTTGTATCTTGAGGGCTTCTGCGGTTTCCACATTTTTCAGCAATGCTGATTTTTGTTCGATTGTCTGTTGTTGTCTCGCTTCTATAGATTTTGAACGCTTCATCATTTTGGCGGCTTTATGACCGACATAACCTTTATCTCCTGCCCCAATTTTGGAAGCTTCTACACGTTCAGACCATACTGCAGAGCGTTTTGCCGACTGCTGTAATCGTCTGATGTCCTTTTGCAAACGTTCGTTCTGAGCCAGTTCAAATTCTTGCTGTCGCTCAAAATTTGACATCCATGATGAAAAGTTTCCTCTTTGCACTTCGATATTCGCTCGGTTAATCGATAGAATATGGTCAACACAATCGTCAAGAAAGCGACGATCGTGAGAAACTAAGATGAATCCCTTTTTCTTTTTCAGATATGTCGCCACACTTTTTCTCGCTTTGGCATCCAAATGGTTGGTAGGTTCATCAATCAGTAGGAAATGCCCTTCATTAAGAAAAAGAGCGGCAAGCAAAACCTTTGTCTGCTCTCCGTTGGAAAGTGTTTCAAAAGGTCGCCAAAGCACATCGACATCAACATCAAGATAAGAAAGTTCTCGCATAAGTTCCCATTCTTCCGCAAGTGGGCAAACCTCCTGCAATATATCCTCTGTAATACGATTCTTATCTGAAACGGGATAAGGAAAATAATCAAACTGTACGGATGATAGGATTTTTCCGCTATACTCATATTTCCCAAGCAGAAGATTCAGAAAGGTTGTTTTACCTCGTCCGTTTCTGCCCACAAAACCAAGCTTCCAATCGGTATCAACCTGGAAACTGACATTTTCAAAAACATTATCATAACTTGTCGGATATGAAAACGTAAGGTTTTCAATTTTAATCATTGACATAAATATTATCCTCCTTTGCCTGTCATACGATATAAAGTCGGTTCGGTGAATGTTTACTCCGTATAGATTTCACCAAAAGGAACCGACACTATACGGAGTGAATCATGTGTAACTATCTGATCTGCACTATTCATAAAGCACCTCCAAAACAAAATAAGAGCCGCAAGAAAGTTTATCCTTGCAGCTCGTCATAGCATAATAACACCACTAAGCAAAAGTGGCAACAGCACTATATTGAGTAAGATAGACATATAACTTTCTTGCAATAGACACAATAATGCCAAAGTATAGCACTACCGCATATTTTGATTTTATTTGCAAGAAAAGTTAATCATCTTTCCACCTCTTTCTAAATTCTAAAACATTATACCATAAATTGCAGGCAAATACAAGTGGTTACAAAAATTTTAACAAATCGCTTATAATACAATCATATAACTTTACTCATTCCTTACTGACCGTAAAATTCAAATTGAACTAAGTCGCTGCGCGACGGCCTGCCAAGGCTGTGGCGCAGTTTTGCATTCTCTAAAATTGAATAATAAAAAGGCAGTTGATGATTCCTTAAAAAGTATTTATAGTTTAAGTGCGACCCAAAACTGAATACAAAGGAAACCACTGCCCATGAAAAGAATACCACCATCTCATCTTCATAGCAAGATGATTTATAAAAATCGTGAACCTCCATAATCGGTAGTGATTGTAAAAAGTCGGTTACTACAAAGATTATGGAGGTTTTTATGTACGAAAAATATTTTGAAATTTTAAGAAAAGAAGCACTTATGCGAAATCGCAAAGAAGGTACTATTGCAACATACACAGCTAATATCAAGAAGTTTTTGGACTGGTCAGACAAACGTCCAGAGGAACTAACTCTTGAGGATTGCAGAAACTATATTTATGAACTTCGTGTTGAAAAAAAGATGTCAACACAGCATTGTAATGGAATTAATTCAGCGTTGAAGTTTTTCTTTCGCTTTGTTTTGAAAAAATCATGGGATCAGGATGTGGTTCCCAGAATGATAAATGATAAAACATTGCCAAGAGTTATGACTTTGGAACAGGTTGAGATGATGATTGATGCTTCTAATGAGGTTCGCAATAAAGCGATTATTGCACTTCTGTATTCTTCAGGTCTTCGCGTGGGAGAACTGTGTCGTTTACAGGCTGGAGATATACATATGGGAACAATGCAAGTTCATATACGCGGAGGAAAAAATCATCAGGATCATTACACTATTTTGTCTGAAAAATCGTTAGAGTATCTAAAAGAATACTGGTATTCCTATCCTGTGAAAAGGGATATCTTTTTTGTTGGATTAAAGAATCCGCATAAACCATTAAAAACAAGTGGAATTGAAATAATGATAAGAAAACTTGGAAATATAGTAGGTATTGACCATGCTCATCCCCATATGCTACGTCATTCTTTCGCCAGTCATATGGTGGAGCAAGGTGTGCGTTTGGAATATATACAGGCGATGATGGGACATCGTGATTCAGATTCAACACATCAGTATATACATGTGGCTAATAAAGCATTGATGGGAATTAAGAGTCCTCTCGACCACCCTCAAAAGAAAAAAGAGGGAGAAAATCCTCTCGACAAAAGAAAAATTAATTGTCGGTGGAAGGGAGGATTGAAAAATGGCTGATGTAACTATTCAAGATGTGTTCGATAGATTTATTCCTTGTTATGAAGGTGTTTTTAGTGATGAACAATACACTGCGACGAAATGTATTTTGAAGTGTCGGACAGCGGAAATGGGAGCACATGTGAGTGAGTGCGAAAACTGCCATAGTGCCTATGTTCATTATAATTCTTGCAAGAATAGACATTGTCCTATGTGTCAGGGAATGGAGGTTGATGAATGGATTGATAAAAAACAGGAAGATGTTTTGGAAGCACCATATTTTCATACTGTATTTACGATACCAAGCGAATTATATCCTCTTGTATATGTGAATCAAAAACTGTTGTATGATGCATTATATCATGCTGCAAATAAAACATTATCAGAGCTTGCAAAGGATAAAAAACATCTTGGAGCAAAGATTGGATATATTTTTGTACTTCATACCTGGGGTTCTAAACTAAACTATCATCCACACCTTCATGCAATCATCCTTGGTGGTGGTTTGGATGAGAAAAATCACTGGAAAGAAAAAGGTAAGAAATTTTTCTTCTCAGTAAAAGTCATGGGAAAGCTTTTTAGAGGATTCTATCTGGAAGAACTGAAAAGCTTATGGAAAGCAGATAAGCTAAAGTTTGAAGGCAATGCTAAAGAACTGAGAAACCACTATACTTTCAAGGAATTAATAAACAAGCTTTATACATTGGAATGGGTTGTATATACCAAGAAGGCATTTAATGGAGCGCTCTCTGTTATAAAATATCTAGGTAATTATACTCATAGAAGTGCTATAAGTAATAAACGTATTGTAGATATGGATGAAGATACGGTAACTTTTATGGCGAAAGATTATAAAGAGAAAAAAGTTCATTACAAACCGATGCAACTTTCAGGAACAGAGTTTATTCGGAGATTTTTAATGCATGTGCTCCCCAAAGGATTTGTGAGAATCAGATACTATGGATTGTTGTCTTGTAGAATAAAAAAAGAAAAGATGACATTGTGCAGAAATATCTTGGGCTGTAAGCAATATATATCACTTCTTCGTGGCAAAACGGTAGCCGAAAAGTTGATGATTCTGTACCAAAAAGATATATGCACCTGTGAGAAATGTGGTGAACCTTTGCATACATTTCGGGTAGATGGAAGATACATGCTATGTTGAAAAATAAAATGATATATTTTCGAAAAGTCCTAATACTAGGGCTTTAAAGTCATGCCTGGATTTAGGAAAAGCAGCAAAAAAATGATAAGTAATAGCAAGAAAACGTATTATGTGATAAACTTTTAGACAGAAGAAAGTGGATTGAATTTCCACAGAAGGCTACGGAAAACGGACGCGACTGTAGTTCAATATGGAAAAATCGGTCTGCAGATCGAAGGAATGAGTAGATTTAGAAATGGATCTGCTTTTTCCTTCGCTCTGACACCGATTGTTTCCGTAGCTATTTCACTTCCTATTGTACCACGCACATCTCTTACATTCCACTTATATTTTTGTAAAGATTTTGAAAAAGGCGGACTGCTAATCTATAGCAATCCACCTGAAAAATTACCACACTTCTAAACTATCTTCTGCATCAATCCAAGCTTGCATTTCTCCATCTAACACTAAGCGTGCATACTCCATAGGTTCATCAATTGCAAGAGCGTTCAACGCACATTGTGAATTAGGTGTAGTTTTCAACCCATCCTCCGCCTTATTACAATCAATGCGTAAAAGTATATTATCAAATGTGGTTATATCTATACTATTGCAGTACTGGTTATATGTAGCATATATAAGTTTCATACCTTTTCGTCCTTTCGTTTTTATTACAGATAAGCCGGTTGTATTAATAAATTATTGTGTTTCCTAGAATTATCCTTTAGAACGTGAAACACATGTGTCTCTTCTGATTGACATGGGATTTAGTGCGTTGGCAATTGGAAATCGTGTGGGGCATGAAACAGAGAAAATCACTTATCGTTATGCACATTTGTTTCCTACTGTGCAAAATGAGATGGCTGAGAAACTGGAAATTGAAAGAATGTCAAAGGAGGATTAAGATTTATGGAGAAGAATGTAGATAGTAAAGGCAGATGGCGAAATCGTAATGTAGGATTTCGGGTATCTGAAGAAGAGGCAAAGCTGCTGGATGATTTAGTAGAATTATCCGGACTTGCAAAGCAGGATTATATCTTGCGAAGATTATTAAATCGTGAAGTGGTGGTTCAGGGCAATCCAAAAGTGTTCAAGGCATTGAAGCATCAAATGACGCAGATTTATGAAGAACTGAAACGTCTGGAAAAGGTCAGCAATGACAATGAAGAACTTATAATTGTAGTGGAAATGATTGCAACGATTATGAAGGGAATGGTGAATGAGTATGACGGATAAACAAAAAGAAAAGGCTGCTCGTATTCCGGCTATTGGCGTAGCTGGTGAGCAACCTTCCTATATGTATAACAAAACAATTATAGCAAAGGAAAACGGTTCTGGCAATTTGTAATTCGCAGGGTTACGGGCTGATTCAAAAGTTGACTTGAAAGTCGTTCGGGATGGCAACGTATTCTGGATAAGTTATGGAATAGGCATTCGTAATCGAATAGAATTTGTTAGCAATCAAGCAATAAACAATGAAATGCCAAGTGGTATTTTGATATGTCTCCGGTTTTAAGGGAAGCATATCAATTGCGGCTTGGCTTTTTTGTTGTTTAGAGATTTATGAAAAATTCTTTGGTCTTAAATATGCAAGGTAGTTTATCTGCTGAAATGTCACATCAGAGTGATGCAATGTCACATCACTTTTGGAAAAATGTCACATCAAAGTGAAGCAATGTCACATCACTTTCGAATATGGTGTCCAAAATGTCACATCAAAGTGAAGCAATGTCACATCACTTTTGAGAAAATGTCACATCAAAGTGAAACATTGTCACATCACTTTGACATTTTTGGGTATTTTTGGCACCCGAAGGGTGTATTTGGGGGTTTCAGGGGGAGATTCCCTCTGACCAGAAGCATTTTGTCATACAAAATGCGTATCTGGCGAAGCCAAAATTCAGTGTTTTAGGATGGTTGATGGCTTCGGGAGGGGAGGGGGAAAGAACATTGGTTTATTGGAAATCACGATTACATTTGCAAGTGATTTGCCTGAATTAGTACTTTAATTCACAAACTGGAATATCGAATTCTAATTCAGTAATAATATGTTTTGGATATTTCCCTTACGAAATCCACTTTGAAACCACTTTGAAAGCTACGCGCGATACATTATATTTCTGGTTGAGTGTTGTAATGGAATTCGCACAATCTTGCGAGAATATATTGTGAATTTATTGTTCGTATGATATTATTAATAATAGAATTATTTGTTGAAGTTTTATATGGAGGAGCATACATGGCGGTTTCGTATAAGAAATTATGGGTAACATTGGCAGAAAAAGAAATGAGTAGAGCAGAACTTAGAAAGAAAGCGGAAATAGCACCGAATACTATGACTAAACTTAGTAGGAATGAATATGTTGCTATGCCTATTCTGGATAAAATATGTAAAACGCTTGGAACAGATTATGGAGATATTATGGAATATATTCCGGAGAAAGAAAAACAGATGTAGAGTAAAATGGGCGATGGGTGTGCTTTTGAGATACCTAATTTAGTAAGATGCACTTATAAGGGGTCTACTTGCATTTGATAAATTTATCATTGTATTGGAAAGGGAGTGCTTGTATGAATTTATTTGATAACCTTTCAGATAGCCAGAAGGAAGCAGTAGAGACTATTGATGAAGATTTAGAAATTATAGCATGTGCCGGTGCTGGAAAGACTGGTGTTGTTACAAGGCGAATTATCAATATTTTGAAATCTAAACCAGATATTTTGCCAGAGAATATTGTCGCATTCACATTTACAAAAAAGGCAGCAGAAGAATTGAAAAACCGTATCAATGCGTATGGAAAAGCTGTACTGGGACATACAAAAGGATTTGCGCATATGTATGTTGGTACAATTCATGGTTTTTGCATTAGAATGTTGCAAAACTACATTCCGGAATTTCAGAAATTTTCGGTACTTGATGAGATACAGACAAAGCTGTTTGTAGAAAGATATTATGAAGAATGCGGAATGCAAGATTTAGAATTGAAAAAATATATTGAAACGTCTCTTTTTATTACAGTAATGAGTGTATTAAATGAGAATTGGTTCGAAAAGGATAAGTGGGATGAAAAGACTCGAACTGCTTTTGAAAAGTACCAGAAGAAAATGTATGAGGAAAAGAAATTTGATTATTCTTTGATTTTGAGAGAGATGATAAATCAGCTTGAAACAAATGCAGAGTTTGCCGAAATTGTCAAGAATAATGTGAAATATTTGACTGTTGATGAATACCAGGATACAAATCCTGTGCAAGAAAAATTAATACGTATATTGAAAAAATTTGGTGCCAATATTTGTGTGGTAGGAGATGATGACCAGACAATTTATCAATTTAGAGGCAGTAATCCTAAAAATATACTGACTTTTAAGGAAAGGTATGGAATTAAGAAATATATAGTATTGGATAAGGACTATAGAAGTACAGAGGGCATAGTGGATGTAGCACGTAGAGTTATTATAAATAATGATATGCGTTTACCTAAGACTATGACATCTGGGTGTACAACCCCATATGACATTGGGGATTTGGCATATGAACAGTATCAGGATATGGATGATGAATTTAACTTTATAGCAAAGCGTATCGTAAAATTACATGAGATAGGTGTTCCTTATTCGGAAATTGCTATTTTGTTGAGAAAAAGGAAGGTAAGCGGTAAAATTGCAGAGGTTTTGGAAGACTATGATATTCCGTTTGTCGTAGAAGGTGTCAATGATTTATTTGGGACAAAAGAATGTAAGGCAGCAAAAGGTATCTTTGAATATTTGAACGGTGATATTACGGCAACGGAAGTTTTTGAAAGGTGGTTGGAAATCGATTATCCTATTGACAAAAAAGAAGTGGCAGACGCCCTTCAGTATCTTGCCACAATAGATGTAAAGGAAATAAAGTTATATTCTGAATTTAATATACAGGGGATATATCATGAATTCCTTAGAAGAATTTCCATTGTTGAAGATGAAAGACCTGAAACAGAAATTATTATGTATAATCTGGGGAAATTTAGTCAGGTGATTGCTGATTATGAGGTTATAAACTATACCTTGAAACCAAGGACAAAGCTGAATAATTTTTGTTCTTTCTTAAAATATACAGCCGCACAATATTATCCGGAAGGATATTTGACGAATTCATATGCTAAACCGGATGCGGTAAGTATCATGACAGTACATCAGTCTAAAGGTTTGGAGTTTGCAGCAGTTTTTATCCCTCAACTTAATCGTAATTTCTTTCCGGCACAACGTGTTGGTGGTAAAGGAATCTGGCATGTTATTGATAGGTCATGGATAACAAATTCGGAGAGATTTGATGGTGATATAGAAGAGGAACGGAAATTATTTTATGTGGCAGTAACAAGAGCAAAGAAATATTTATATCTGACACGCTCTGAAACAAGTCATGGTAAATATATTTCACCATTTCTTGAAGAAGCTAGAGAATCATCCTACTTGGTGAAATATGATGGGAATATACAATATAATTCCGAACATTTACCTAGCATCAAATATGAGTGTATGCCACTTTCGTTGAATTTTTCATTATTGGAAGATTATTTTGATTGCCCATATAGATTTAAATTATCTATGTTTTATGGTTTTGAACAGCCGATTGTTCCAGCACTCGGATATGGAAATGTATTACATGAGATTGTAAGGAACATACATATAGCCGCAATGAATGGAGAAAATTTAACTAAAGATGATGTTAAAAGGATGATTGACGATTCTTTCTACCTCCCATTTGCAACACCCAAACTCAAAGAAAATATGTATAAGAGTGTGACCAAAGCAATTAATCATTATGTAGATCGTAATCGAGATGAAATGAAAAATGTGAAAATGGCAGAAACGGATATTGAGATAGATATGGGTGATGGCATTAAGGTGAATGGTCGTATTGATTTGGTAAAAAAGATAGATTCCGGAGACAAGGGGCAAATCGCAATTGTTGATTTTAAAACAGCCAATAAGGAAGCGGCAGAGTCAATTAATAAAGAACAGTTAAAAATATATGCTCTGGGCTATCAGGAATTGACCGGGGAGAAAGCGGATTACATGGAGGTATATCAGTTAGATTCTGAAAAAAGTCTGAAAGAGAATGTTAATGAAACAGTAATTCAAGATGTAAGGAAAGAAATTACTGATGCGGCATTTAATATCAGAAACAATAATCTACCGAGAAAATGTAATAAAGAAAATTGTTCAAAATGTCATTTGAATCATTTGTGTTTGAGCAAAACAGAGAAAAAACAATACGCAATTTAGGAGGATATTATGGCTAATTTATCTCAACAAAGAAGAGAGAAAATGTTGAATTTCCTTGAAACGTTAAAGGAACAGCATAAGGATGATGCATCATTGATTGCAATCAATCAGATAGAGAAAGAACTCACATCAAAAAAATATGGACTTGTGTGGGAAGAACACGAAGAAGAAGTGGATGTAAAAATGCAGACACATATTCCAGTGTTTACAGAAGTGGAAGACAAGGAAATCGTTGGTGATCCAGATAGTGAACAGTACAACTTTTTGCTAGAAGGAGATAATTTGCATTCACTTAAGTTGTTGGAAAAAACGCATAAAGAAAAAATCGATGTTATATATATTGATCCACCATATAACACGATGAATGATGGATTTACGTATTCAGATGAGAAGGTTGATGGAAAAGACAGTTTTAGGCATAGTAAATGGATATCGTTTATGTATGAGAGACTAAAACTAGCTAAAAAAATATTATCTAAGCAGGGAATGATTTTTATTAGTGTGGATGAAAATGAGTATGCGCAATTGAAACTTATTTGTGATGAAATATGGTCAGAAAACTGTATGGTGGAAAATATTGTTTGGAATAAAAGAGTTCCTAAAAATGACAAAGGAATTGGCAATATCCATGAATATATTTTGGTCTATGTAAATGATATTAATTATAAGTATAAATTAATGTGTCCTAAAGAAGGAATAGAAGATGTAAAGACCCTTTTAAAAGAAGCGAAAGAAAAAGGATTGTCAGTTGAAGAGACAGAAACACAACTAAGAAAACTCTATAAGAAAAATGATTATCCGAGAGCAATAACTTTGTATAATAATGTAGACAATAATTATAGGATTTTTGGAAAAATAAATATGAGTTGGCCTAATGGGAATACTTTTGGACCACGATATGATGTGCTTCATCCGATAACAAAAAAACCTGTTAAAGTACCTGATAGAGGATGGAGATGGAGCAAGAAGACATTTGATGAAGTGGTAGATTACAGTAATAAACAGATTTTGCCGGATGGAAGCATTATTTGTGGGGGAATATGGTTTTCATCCAAAGATGATATGCAACCGAGTACAGTGAATTATTTAGATGAAGTAGACAGAATGTTGTTACGCTCTATAATTAGCCTTAAGAGTGATGGGGGCATGGTGTTGGAAGATATTTTTGGAAAAAAAAGCGCATTTGCATATCCTAAGCCAGTTTCATTGATAAAAATGCTATTTGATGCGATAACTTACGATAGAAAAGATGCAGTTGTCCTTGATTTTTTTGCAGGTTCAGGTACAACTGGGCAGGCTGTTATGGACTTAAATAACGAAGATGGTGGAAACAGAAAATTTATTTTGTGTACCAACAACGAAAATAATATATGTGAAGAAGTTACTTATCAGAGAATTAAGACAGTTATAACTGGAAAACGAGTTGATGGAACTGAATATTCTGAGGGAAGGAAGGCGAATTTAAAGTATTATAAAACGGATTTTGTTGATAAAGAAAGTGAAGAAATTTATGATGACCTTTTGGAACATACCAAGGAAATGATTCAACTTCAGTATGGTGTAAAGGTAGATAATCAGAAGTATATTATGATTATGGACGATGAAGAGATGGACAAGTTCGAAAAACATTTCAATGAATACGAACACATAGAAGCAGTATTTATCAATCAGGATGTATTAATGACTACTTCACAGGAAAAAATGTTGCAGGATATAAATACAAAAATTATTCCGGACTGCTACTTTGACTTTGAGTTGAGGGAGGTAGGAGAATTATGGTAAGCAAGATAAAGGATTATGAATTTCAGGCACAATGTGTCGAATATTTAATTGATAAGACGGTTGAGACAACCAGTAAGCAGGTAATTACAGTAAAGGCTCCTACAGGTGCAGGGAAAACAGTTATATTAATTAAATATGTAGATGAATTTCTAAAAAATACGGCAAGAAATACTGCATTTGTATGGTTGTGTCCGGGTAAAGGGAATCTGGAAGAACAGAGCAAAGAAAGAATGGAAGAATTAGCTACACATTTAGATACCAGAAATCTTATGTATTCTATGATGTCTGGTTTTGAAGCTGGAAGTGTAACTTTTATCAATTGGGAACTTGTTACGAAAAAAGGTAATACAGCTTTAAAGGATAGCGAAAGGTCTAATCTATTTGAGAAAATTTCTGAAGCACACAAAGATGGAACAGAGTTTGTTGTAATTATTGATGAGGAACATTTGAATAATACAAAGAAAGCGGATGATGTGATAAGTGCCTTTGCGGCTAAAAACATTATTCGTGTTTCCGCTACTGCAAACAAAGTGCCGCATCAAGAGTATTATGAAATTAGTGAGGATGACGTTATTGCAGCAGGTTTGATTACAAGAGCAATTTATGTTAATGAAGGGGTAGATGAACGTAAAGAAATAGTAGATGATTATGATTATTTGCTTGATTTAGCGGATGCAAAGAGAAAAGAGATTGCTGCGGCATATGATAAATTAGAGGTAAATGTAAGACCTCTCGTATTGATACAGTTTCCGATGGGACAGCCGGAGACCATTAAGGCAGTGGAAGAAAAACTTGCTAGTATGGGATACACATACGATAACGGAATGGTCAATATATGGATGAGTGATGAAAAAATTGTAAGTGATGACCTTACAAATATTGATGGTTCACCGGCATTTCTTTTAATGAAGCAGGCAATATCTACTGGATGGGACTGCCCGAGAGCAAAGATACTTGTCAAATTAAGAGAAGGCGGAAGTGAAGATTTTCAGATTCAGACAATTGGACGAATTCGACGAATGCCGGAAGGAAAACATTATGGTACGAATATTTTGGACTATTGCTATATTTATACTTTAGATACCCAGTACAAGATGGGGTTGCTTTCTTCTCTTGATAAAGCATATCAGGTACGACGCTTATTTCTTCGTGATGAGGCAAAGTCTTTTACTCTTACAAAAGAAATGAGAGATTTGGATTTTGATGGACTTGGAGAACGAGAGACTTTAGAAAAGGTATATGATTATTTTAAGAAAACCTATAACCTTGGTTCTGATAAAAAAGTTAATCAGGAAAATCTTGAAGCTGGTGGTTACAATTTCAGTCATGAAATTGATAATAAAATTCTTCAGGGAATATTCAAGACAACAGAAGATTTAGCACATGGTGGTTCAGATAATCAGATAAAAATAAAAACAGCCGTAAATACTCATACACACGGTATTTATCTGTTGCATTCTGTTGATGAGATTAAAAAAGTGACAGGTATGCAGTCACAAAAAGTAAAGAATATTCTTAGAAGAATGTTCAGTAAAAGTAAAAAAAGAAAGTATAATTTTATTTTATTGGAGAATTCAGATTTTTATGCATTTGTAATTAATAATGTGAAGAAACTTAAGATGGACTTTAAGAATGTTACATCTCAAATGGGTGGAAAACAGATGTCATTTATGATTCATCCAAAGATATCTGATTTTCATATTCCAGAGATGGAAATCTATAAGTATAGTGAGGTGAAGAATAGGCAGTTACTTCGTATGAATGCATATAGAGAATACACGAATGAGTTCATTACAGATAAGACGAGAAGTCATCCGGAAAGATTATTTGAGCGTTATTGTGAACATAATGATTCAGTGGAATGGGTTTATAAAAACGGAGATACAGGTCAACAATATCTTTCCATTGTTTATACAGATAATCTTCTAAAGCAATGGTTGTTCTATCCTGATTATATTGTACATCTAAAAGATGGAACGGATTGGATTATTGAAACAAAGGGTGGAGAAGCATCAGGACATAGCAAGAATATAGATATGCAGATGGGCAACAAGTTCAATGCATTTAAACAATATGCCGAAAAATATAACCTGCACTGGGGATTTGTACGAGATATCGATGATGAACTTTATATCAATAATACAGAATTTGTTGATGATATGTCGGATGATAGGTGGAAACCGTTGTCGGAGGAGTTGTAGATTATATTTTTTGGTTTGCTAATTTGGAAATACATTGTCGTGAAAAACAAAATTATAAAAAGAGGATCGTCTGAAATGGCAATCAAGAAGCCTGGGTAATAAATATAGTTTTTGATTAAAAATAATGGGTAGCAAGATGCTATTAGGTCGCAATAATTTATTGCATTTGTAAAACACTTAGAATTAATCGAGGTGAGGAGAAATATGGAAAAAATTGAAACTCAATTCAGTGTATACAAAATAGATGCAAATCTGTTTACTTCTGTCAAAGGAATAAAAGATAAAACAAAGGAACAGGCGGCTATAGATATTATTATGTATTTGCTTGCGGAGATAAAAAAAGAACTTTATAAAAGAGACAATGCGGAATATGAAGAGGTAAATGTATGTGATGTAAGGGGAATTGTGTATAAAACACTTCATGTTCCGGAATGGAAGGGAATGATTTCTGGGTTATTCAACAAAATGGAAAAGGAAATACCTTTCAAAATGGAAAATACAAATATATCATATGTGCTTTTTTATAGGGTTAATGAAAATTGGTCCTATGTCAAGATTTAGTACAAGTTAAAATGAGTTTTTCCTCATCCTAACTTGTCATCTGCAATTCGTTTTTCTGGATTTTACGATACAACTTTTCATACTCATTTGGAGACATATAGTCACA
>NZ_JABRXE010000019.1 GCF_018982945.1 Anaerostipes faecalis
GTCAAGATACCGGGAGGTATCAGGAAAAGAAGGCCGTGAAGCGGTCAGAAAAAAGGCTCCATGGTCAAGTGGTTAAGACACCGCCCTTTCACGGCGGTAACACGGGTTCAAATCCCGTTGGAGTCATTGCTTTTCAGCATGTAATGAGTATAGTCTCATGTGTGCCGTTGTGGCTCAATTGGCAGAGCAGCTGATTTGTAATCAGCAGGTTACCGGTTCAAGTCCGGTCAACGGCTTCAAAGGACCTTTAGCTCAGTTGGTTAGAGCAATCGGCTCATAACCGATCGGTCCGGGGTTCGAGTCCCCGAGGGTCCATTGAAATTTTTTATAATATAACTATTTTGGCCCGGTGGCTCAGCCGGTTAGAGCGCCGCCCTGTCACGGCGGAGGTCGTGGGTTCGATTCCCATCCGGGTCGTTTACTATTTAAAAAATAGTATGTTATTTGTGGGATCATAGCTCAGCTGGGAGAGCACTTGCCTTACAAGCAAGGGGTCACAGGTTCGAGCCCTGTTGGTCCCATTTATATGCAGAAAATGCTGCATATATGCCGCAGTGGCGGAACTGGCAGACGCGCAGGACTTAAAATCCTGTTCGAGTTAAATCGAGTACCGGTTCGATTCCGGTCTGCGGCATGAATGTTAAAAGTATTTAATAAATACATTGACATTTATAATTAGATATAGTATAATATCTGATGTTGTCTAAGGCAACAAATGTGGGCGTAGCTCAGCTGGATAGAGCGTCTGGCTACGGACCAGAAGGCCGGGAGTTCGAATCTTCTCGCCCACGGTAAGGACTTACTTATGTAAGTCCTTTTTTTATTACATAGGAAATTCCTTTGAATTTCCTATGTAATAAAAAACGCTCCGCGCAGATGTGCAAAGGGAGTTGAAGCGGGATTTTCCGCTTTCTTCTATGATTGTATTATATAGCTATTTTATCTTGCATCATAAGATAAATCTTCCTACATTATAAAAATCAGAACAATACGACAAAAACTTTACATTTATTTCACTTTGTGGTAAAATTCTATAGAAATGTAATACAAGCGTAACATTTAATTGAAAGGGAAGATAATGAAATCGACAATGAAAAAGATTACAGTATTAGTAGTCGTATTTTTATTTATATTAACAGCAGGTGTAGGAACAGCACCACAGAAGGAAGTGAAAGCAGCTTCTGGATATAGCGGAAAGATTTTTCGTCATTGGTGTAAATTAAGAACCGGAAAGTCTAAGAAATCCAGAGTTATTAGAAGACTGGAGATTGGAACACCTGTTACAGTATACGGTACAAGCGGAAGCTGGCGTAAGGTAAAAGTTGGAAATAGAACAGGTTATGTTTTAAAGAAATATGTTTACATTAATACAAATGCTCCTGCATTAACAGGTACTTCATATCAGAAAGGACAGAAAGTTGCAAGCTTCGCTCAGCGATTTGTTGGAAATCCATATGTATATGGAGGAACAAATCTTAATTATGGAGCTGACTGTTCAGGATTTGTTGGATCTATTTATCGTTGTTTTGGATATAATCTTCCAAGAACATCTTATGAGCTTAGAAAAGCAGGAAGAAAAGTTTCTTATAGTAGTAAACAGCCAGGGGATATTATCTGTTATGATGGACATGTAGCAATTTATATTGGAAACGGTCGTATTGTCCATGCAAGTTCAAGAAAAACAGGAATTAAAATTTCTCCAAGAGCAAATTATCGTAGAATTGTTTGTGTTAGAAGAATTGTAAATTAATTTAAATATTATATAGAAATCAAAGGGATTACAAAATAATTATTTTGTAATCCCTTTTTTATTACATAGGAAATTCAGGGGAATTTCCTATGTAATAAAAAACGCTCCGCGTGGATTTGCACGCAAAGAGGAGCAAGTCCCTCATGATTGAGGAATACAGGGAGTTGATAGCGGACTTGTCCGCTTTGTTCTTAGATAATTTCACTGGAAAAGACTTTTTATGTAATGTTTGTTATTTAAATTTATTGATATATACAAAAGGTAAAATTAAAAAATGTAAGGGCAAATTAATCATTTTTTTGCACTAATTGTATTAATTTCAGTACAAAAACGGATTTTATGAGCTGTGTACAAATTCGACAAAAATCATTTATAATATAGACATAAAGTAGTTAGAACATACAACTGCTACAGAAAGTTTTATTCATTGAGGAGGCCTGTCATGAATAACTTACAGGAAAAAGTCATCCGGTCTATGGTTGATATGTATGGATTTTATTCCACAGATGAATTGTCAGAAATGACAGGAGTATCTGTAAGTTCCATCAAGCATTCATTAAGCGAAATAGGAGATGGGGTAGAAGCATTTGGTGCAAAATTGTTATGTGTACCAAGGAAGGGAATCTGCCTTGTAGCTACAGATGAGCAGCGTGAAAAAATATTGGAAGAACTTGATTCATACGCAAATAGTAATCCGGAATCTTTTTTCTACCGGAAAAATTATATTTTAGATATTTTGTTTAATTTTCCAGCCAACTATACTATACAGCTTTTTGCAGAAGAGTTATGTGTCAGCAGGAAAATAATTCAGAAAGATCTGGATTCTGTAAAAGAATATTTGAAACAATTTCATTTAGAATTGTCAAAAAGAAAAAATCAGGGAATTAAAATTGTTGGCCGTGAATTCGATATAAGACAAGCAATTGTAGATACACAAAATACAAAATACTGGAAACATGCTTATATTGACGATTTACCAGAAAACTTGGATTACCGGATTAGCAAAAGAGCTTTTACATTCTTTTCTGATTACTACTCAAAAGAAGATATTATGCAGACGCAAAGTTGTCTTGCTGAGGTAGAAAAAGAATTGAAAGTGGTTTTTGTGGATATTGCATTTTGTAGAATTACTGAATATTTGCTGCTTGCAAAAAGACGTATTCTGGAAGGCAAAAAGGTAACCAACTCAGAAAATCGGACAATGACACAATTGGATTCAGCTTATATGAAAGCGGCAAAAGATATTTTAGACAGATTTTTTCCAGATGAACAAAATATGGAACTGGAATATCAGTTTCTGGCTGCTAAGTTATATGTGGCAAAAACATGTCAGGTACAGGCAGATGTACAAGATGATGAACTGATGGATCTGGTTAATGATTATGTCTCTATTGTTCTCAATGCTATGCAGAAGCAAAATACAATAAAACGCCGGGAGCTGGAAAAGCAGATTGCTACTTTTTTAATGAAAGTCAAAGTAAAACACGATTATATGCTAGTTGAGTGGGACGATTTACATAAAGATATTCAGCAAAATCTTCAAAGTATTTATGCAGTGTGCCTTACTTATTCATTTTATCTGGAAAATAACTTTGAATTTGTTTTGACACAAGATGAAATTGCATGGATAACTCTTTTGATCCATCAGGCATCTATCGAAAGTAGAAATGAAAAACAAGGTATTCTGGTAACTGCAACTGATATTTACACATCTAACTACGATGTGATGAAGATTGAAAATGCAATAGATAATCTTGAAATAGTAAAAACAGTTCATATAAACGATTATGATGTAGAAAAAACTCAGGGCAAGCTGGTGATTTCAACTGTACCTTTGAAAAAGAAACAAAGTAATGCAATAGAAATAACTAAACATGTAACTCAGCTTGATTTGAATAAGATTATGAATTATATGGATGTTTATACAAGAACAGAAAGAAAGAGACAGATGCTAGATACAGTTCGAAAAACATTTAGAGAAGAACTGATTCTAATTGATGTAATGGCAACGACGAAAAAGGAAACCATTGCGGAGGCAAGCAGATTATTATGTCAGGAAGGATGTCTGGACGCTGATGTGACAGAAAAAGTTTTTCAGCTGGAAGAAAGACGGCCTACCACCATTGGAAGCCAGATTGCCATGGCTCATGTGTATAAGGAAAATGTAGTCGAAAGTGGAATTGCATTGCTGAAGATGAAGTATCCGGTGCAATGGTCACTTGCATCAAAAGTCAAACTTGTATTTTTTATTGCTATTAATTTTGAAAATTCGCAGGAAGTTGTTGAATTATTTAAGTTTTTGTACAGTCTCATTGACAATAAAAAGGCCATAGAAAAAATTATCAGTGCTAAAGAATCAAAAGATATTTATGAAATACTAATGGAAGAAATCAGATAGTTATTTCAAAAAGAGATTATAAAAAATATTAACTATATTTAACAGGAGGAAGTCAAAATGTTAGTAAACATGAAAGAAATCTTGGAAATTGCCGAAAAAGAAGGATATGGAATTCCTTGTATCAACACCCCTAATGAGGAAACTGTTCGTGCAGTTATTGGAGCAGCAGAAGAATTAAATACTCCAATTATCATTGACCACGCACAGGTACACGATACATTGATTCCAATTGAGAGAATCGGGCCAGTTATGCTGAAATATGCAAAAGAAGCGAGAGTTCCTGTATGTGTACATCTGGATCATGGTAGCGATTATGAATTTGTTATGAGAGCTGTTAAGATTGGCTTCCCATCTATCATGTATGATTGCAGTGCACTTCCTTTTGAAGAAAATCTGGAAAAAGTTAAAAAATTTGTTCAGTTTGCACATGCGGCAGGAATTACAGTAGAAGCTGAATTAGGTGTAATGGCATCTACAGAAGAAGATACACATGGGGAAGATGCAGAAAGCAGAGTTCTGACAAATGAAGATATTAAAGAATTTTTCACAGAGCCGGAAGAAGCTAAAGTATTTGCAGAAGAAACAGGATGTGATGCATTAGCTGTATGTTTTGGAACAATGCATGGAATCTATGCAGAACCTCCAGTACTGGATATTGACAGAGTAAAAGCTTTACGTGCAGCAATTCCTGATACATGCCGTGTCGTAATGCATGGAGCTTCAGGAGTAGAATTTGATCAGGTTAAAAATGCAATAAGTGCAGGATGCTCTAAGATTAACTACTATTCTTATATGGCAAAAGCAGCTACAAAATTTGTTGCAGATAAAGTAGCAGAAACAGAAGGAAAAATTGCATATCATGAATTACAGGAAGCGGCTTACGAATTTATGAAAGGTTATGCAAAAGATGTAATCAGCGCATTTAAAAATGGAAAATAAGGAGGTCTTTCATGGGCGGCATTAATTTAGCAGAAGTGTTGCTTAATGAAATGGTAATCCTTGATTGTGAGCCTTTTAAAGACAAAGAAGATATGTTTGATGCAATGACCCGTAAATTTGAAGAAGCGGGCTTTGTATCAGACGCAAAGGCTTACAAAGAAGCACTTGAATACAGAGAAACACTTGGTCCGACATATATGGGAAACTTTGTTGCAATTCCCCATGGAAAATGTAAAGAAGTTATAAAACCAGGAATTGGATTCTGTAGATGTAAAGAACCTTTCATCTATGAGTCTGCAGGGGAGTCGGGCGAGGTCAAATACATCTTTGTATTGGCTATTTCTGACAATCAAGCCAATGATTACCATTTAAGAGTTCTTGCAACATTAGCAGGAATGTTAGCACACGAAGAGTTTTTAGAACTTCTTGGAACGGCAGAAAGCTATGAAGATCTGATTCATGGCATAAGCAATATGTAATCGGTATGTTATTTCATGCCAGAAAAAGAAAACGGGAGGTGAAAACTTATGAAAGTAGTAGCAATCACATCTTGTGCAACCGGTATCGCACATACCTACATGGCAGCGGAAGCCATTATGAAAGTATGTAAAGAGAGGGGACACGAGTGCAAAGTTGAAAAACAGGGAGCTTTAGGAATTGAGGACAAGCTAAAGACCCGTGAGATCAAAGAAGCAGATTTGATCGTTTTTGCCAATGACGTTGGTATTACAAAGGCAGAACGCTTCGAACCTTACAAAGACAAAATCTTTCAGACAAAACCACATGACGTAATTAAGGACCCAAACATTATTTTTAGCGGAATGGAATAGTAAAAATTCAAAAATTGAGGAAAATGAAAAATATTTGTGAAAGGACGGAAAGATAAATGAGAGATGTTATTGATGATATCAAAGAAGCGTTTTTAACAGGTGTATCGTACATGCTACCATTCGTAGTAGCCGGAGGTATCCTGGTAGCATTAGGATTTTTATTAGGAGGATATAATATCCCGAATACAGTAGAACCGGGAAGAAATTTTGCATCTACTATTTTCTGGATTGGTAAAATCGGATTAGGTACATTTATGGTACCAATTCTGGGAGCGTATGTAGCATATTCAATTGCTGATAAACCAGGTATCTGTGTTGGTATGTTCGGAGGCTGGATGGCAACGGATCCGTGGGGAATGGGATATGGTTCCGGATTTATCGGTGCTTTGATCGCAGGAATCCTGGCAGGATATCTTGTAAACTGGTTAAAGAAGATTCCATTACCAAACGCTTTAAGATCACTTCTTCCTACATTAATTATTCCGGTTATTGGATGTGCAGTAATCTGTTTATTGATGCATTATGTAATTGGTGGGCCTTTAGGAGCATTGACACAATGGTTAACAAAAATGCTAGATGGTCTTGGAACAGGAAACCTGGTACTTCTTGGTATTGTGCAAGGATGTATGCTTGCATTTGACATGGGTGGTCCATGTAATAAGGTTGCGTATGCATTTGCATTGGCATGTATGGAAACAGGAAACTTTGCACCAATGGCTGCAAACTTTGTTGCTTGCTGTGCACCTCCATTAGCAATGGCATTTGCTATGTTAGTTGCACCTAAGAAATTTACACAGGAAGACAGAGATGGTATTCCAGGATGCTTCGCAGGAGCATTATGTATGATCACAGAGTTTGCAATTCCATATGCAGCTAAAAATCTGAAATATATTCCATGTTACATGGTTGGTTCTGCAGTTGGAGCAGTAATCTCTTATTTATGGGGAATTACCATCAGAGCACCTCATGGTGGTGTATTCGTAGTATTTGCGATGAATAAAGTAGTACCATTCTTCATTACATTGATTATTGCAGGTGCAATTTCTGCAGCACTGATCGTATTGGTTACAAAACCGGAAGAAGAAAAATAGAGTTTATAAAAAAGGACAGGAGAAATAAAAATGGCAAAATTATTTGATATTATGGGAAGATTCCCTTTTGAACCGGACAAGAAAAAACCGATGTTAATCCGTAAACAGGATTATTCTACAGCATTGTATCCACCGGATAATGCATTTACATCAGATAATACATTTACGATGATTACAACCGATACTTTCATGTTAGGAATTTACGAATTAGGACCAGGAGGAGTATTTGCACCGCTTGATATCCATCCTGGAGATGAATCCTATTATATCTTAAATGGACCTGTACTTCAGAGAAGTGGTAATGGACAGTTCGCTTATCTGCAGACAGGAGAAGGTTTATTCATGCCAGAAGGTGCATGGCATTGCTGTCACAACTTTTCTGATGAAAAAGCAAGGATTCTTTATTTCATTACACCAAAAGCATGGAGTGAATCCATTCCTCCAGCAGTAATTCCAACTGAAGAAGAAACTAAATTCTACAAAGGACCAAATAATGAAAACCTGCCTGATATGCGAGGAGCTATCAAAGATATCTCCAGACAGGGATGTACGGATGATATTGGACATTGGCCAGTAGATCCTGAAGAAGCAAGAAAAACAGGTGCTGTATATGCAGTACGTGATTTTGAAAAACTGAATAATGTACATGGAACAACTCATCCAATGATGTTAAGATTCATTACAAGTAATGATTATGGACATTTTGGAGAAATGATTCTTCCAGCAGGTGGTTATGGACCAAGATGTTCAGATCCAGATGTTCATGCAGGAGATGGTGCATTATATTGTGTTGATGGCCCTGTAACAGTAAATCTGGTAGATGCTCAGGAAAGCTTTGTTCTGGAACCAGAAGATACATTCTTCCTTCCAGCAGGAACAAAATATCAGTTAGTGAATTTTGAAAATAAACCAGTTAAAGTAGTATTTGCCATTACAGAACTGTAAGAAAAATCAGGATGATAGGGAAACCCTATCATCCTGTATTAATAATCAGAAACAGAACTGTTATACAGTTTAGAAGGAGATCATTATGAAAATATCATTAGGATGTGATGAAGCAGCTTATGAGTTAAAAGAAACTATTAAAAAGAGACTTCAGGAAACAGGACATGAAGTTATTGATAATGGTGTAGGAGAAGGAGAAGTTGAATTATATCCGGATGTTGCAGTGAGAACCTGTGAAAAAGTAACAGACGGGACTTGTGATCGTGGGATTCTTGTATGCGGAACGGGAATTGGAATGGCCATGACAGCAAATAAAGTTCCGGGAATACGTGCAGCAGTCTGCCATGATCCATTTTCAACAGAAAGATCTATCTTAAGCAACAATGGAAATGTTATGTGTATGGGTGCAAGAGTTATTGCACCACAGCTGGCTTTATATTTACTGGATATCTGGATGGGGCTTACTTTTAAAGATGGACCGTCTACAGAAAAAGTTGAACGTATCATGCACTATGAAAACCAGTTTTGTGGAAAATAGGAGGATATAGGTATGTATTTTAAATTTGGAGTAGATACATTTATCTGGGCTGAAAATTTCAAAGAAGAGCATCTTTGGATTATCCCAAAAGCAAAAGAACTTGGATTTGAAGTTATTGATTTTGCAATCGCTAATCCATATACTTTTCCAACAAAAGCAGTAAAAGCTGAATTGGAAAGAGTAGGAATAGATTGTGTATGTACCACAACATTAACATTGGAAACAAATCCGATTTCTCCAGATGCTGAAATCCGTCAGGCAGCAGTTTCAGCTATGAAAAAATGTGTAGATATCTGTAATGAATTAGGAGCTCCTATTCTTGGTGGAGTAAATTATGCCGGATGGGGATATATAACAAAGAAACCTAGAACAGACCAGGAATGGGAATGGGGCGTTGAATGTATGCGTCAGGTTGCCCGATATGCAAAGGAAACAGGAACAGTGAACATTTGTGTAGAATGTGTTAACCGGTTTGAAACACATTTTCTGAATATTGCAGCAGATGCTGTTCAATTTTGTAAAGACGTGGGAGTTGACAATATGAAAGTACATCTTGACTGCTTCCATATGATTCGTGAGGAAAAGAGCTTTGCAGGAGCAGTAAAAGAATGTGGAAAAGAATATCTCGGATATGTTCATGTAAATGAAAATGACCGTGGAATTCCAGGAACCGGTCTGGTTCCATTTAAAGAATTCTTCCTTGCATTAAAAGAAATTGGATACGAAGGACCTCTGGTTATTGAGTCATTTGATCCAAGCTTTGAAGAATTAGCAGGAAACTGTGCAATCTGGAGAAATTTTGCAGATACAGGAGAAGAGCTGGCAATTGAAGGATTGAAAAATCTGAAAGCAATTGCAGATGCTTTATAGGAGGAAACAGGTCATGAATCGAATTGTAAATAATCCTGATTATGTTGTTGAAGATATGTTAAAAGGGTTTGTAAAAACTCATAAAGATATTGTATCAACAACAGAAAATGAAAGAGTTATTAAATATAAAAATGCACCGGTAGAAGGAAAAGTTGGAATCGTAACCGGAGGAGGATCTGGACACAAACCGGCTTTTATAGGATATATTGGAGAAAATCTCTGTGATGCAGTAGCAGTAGGAGAAATTTTTTCTTCACCAACTGCAAAGGCATTTTTAGATGCAATGAAAGAAGCAGATTCTGGAAAAGGTGTTGCCTGCCTGTATGGAAATTATGCAGGAGATAATATGAATGTAAAAATGGCAATGCGTAAGGCAAAGAAACTGGGAATTGAAGTAAAAACAGTTGTTGCCAATGATGATTGTGCTTCTGCACCAAAAGATGAAATCGAAAAAAGAAGAGGTGTTGCCGGAGAAGTCCTTATGTGGAAAGTCGGCGGCGCCAAAGCAGCCATGGGAGGAAGTCTTGATGAGGTTATTGCGGTAGCACAAAAAGCAATTGACAATACACGTTCTGTTGGAATTGGTACAGCACCATGCACAATTCCGGCAGTAGGTCATCCAAATTTCCAGATTGAAGACGGAACCATGGAAGTTGGAATCGGACATCATGGTGAACCAGGAATTAATGTACAGCCATTAAAGACTGCCAGTGAAATTGCAGATGAAATGCTGGATATTATTATTCCGGATCTCCCATTTGAAAGTGGAGATGAAGTAGTTGTACTGTTATCTGGACTGGGTGCAACACCAGTGATGGAACAGTATATTGTATATGACAGAGTTGAAGAAGTTTTGTCAGAAAAGGGAATTAAAGTACATCGTTCATATGTAGGAAATTATTTTACATCGCTTGAGATGATGGGGGTTACCTTGACAGTCATGAAGTTAGATGATGAGCTAAAAGAATGCATAGATATGCCGGCTAATTCTGCAGGATTAAAGCAGTTTTAAAATGATAATTCTTTCATAAATATAGAGAAGACATTCTCAAGGTAAAATATGGCACAATTATTTGTGCCATATTTGAACCTAAAACTGTTTGGGGAAAAAAATATACTGTGATAAAATAAAGTCAGTAACGAAAGAGACTTTGGAAGGAGAAGGAATATGTCAAGTTTTAAAAATGCAGATGCAGGTGTAGTTGTGGATAAATTAATCAAAACAATCCAGGAACAGAGAGATTACTTAAGTGAAATCGATGGAAAAATTGGTGATGGAGATCATGGTATCAATATGAACAAAGGATTCACCATGTGTGAAAAGAAACTGGAAGGACAGACTTATAATTTATCAGAAGGTCTATCTATCCTTGGTGCTACTCTTCTGGAGGATATTGGTGGATCAATGGGACCTCTTTACGGAATGTTATTTGATGAAATGTCAATGGCATGTGAAGATGCAGAAAATATTGATGCAGATGTATTTGCAGAGATGATTACAGGTGCAGTAGAAGGAATTCAGGATATCAGCCCTGCACAGGTTGGAGATAAATCTTTGTTAGATACTTTAGTTCCAGCCAAAGAAGCTTTTGTAGCAGCCAAAGAAGCAGGAAAAGAATTTGCTGAATGTCTGGACGAAATGAATGCTGCAGCAGAAAAAGGATGGCAGTCAACAAAAGATCTTGTAGCAAAGATCGGACGTGCAAGCCGTCTTGGAGAACGTTCCAGAGGAGTTTTGGATGCAGGAGCAACAAGCTGCTATTTCATTATCACAACCATAGGAACCGCAGCAAAAGAATTACTATAATATCAATTTAACCTCTATATATTCATACAATTCAGTAAAACAGGAGTCACGAAAATCTGGCTCCTGTTTTAAATTATACAAAATTACAAATATTTACATTAATGGGTTGACAAGGAAAATATAATATGATAACTTATCAGTAGAAAGTGCTTATATAGTAGCACATAAGTTTTTTGACAGATCCCCTTATTTTAAGATCTTGGTTCCTTTTGGCATTTCAGCCATACATACCCCCGAATTTCTTAAAATCATCATCAATCATTCATACTATCCTCTATCTATTTAGCAG
Organism: Anaerostipes faecalis; assembly: GCF_018982945.1. Classification (GTDB taxonomy): domain Bacteria; phylum Bacillota; class Clostridia; order Lachnospirales; family Lachnospiraceae; genus Anaerostipes; species Anaerostipes faecalis. The sequence goes on from NZ_JABRXE010000019.1 coordinate 11,458, forward strand.
CTGTATGAGCACTTTCATTTTTTTCTCAATCAGTAAATGACAAATAAGAAAGAATATGTTATCATAATACTTTAGTTAGAAGATTTATAAAGAATAATTCACATATAGGAGGAAAAAATATCATGCCAGTAAAATATGTATTTGTTACCGGTGGAGTGGTATCCGGATTAGGAAAAGGAATCACAGCTGCTTCTCTGGGACGATTACTGAAAGCAAGAGGCTATCATGTGACAAGCCAGAAGTTTGACCCATATATCAATATTGATCCAGGAACAATGAATCCAATTCAGCACGGAGAAGTATTTGTAACAGATGATGGGGCAGAAACTGACCTGGATCTTGGACATTACGAAAGATTCATCGACGAGGGCCTGAACAAGAAGTCAAATGTTACCACAGGTAAGGTTTACTGGAGTATTTTATCAAAAGAACGTCGTGGAGATTATGGCGGAAATACAGTACAGGTCATTCCACATGTAACCAATGAAATTAAAAGCCGTTTTTACAGAAGCGATGATACCAGCCGTCAGGAAGTTGCCATTATCGAGATTGGCGGTACAGTAGGAGATATTGAAAGTCAGCCATTTCTGGAAGCTTTAAGACAGTTCCAGCATGAAGTTGGACATGAAAACTGTATTTTAATTCACGTGACTCTGATTCCATATCTGAAGAGTTCAGGAGAATTAAAAACAAAACCAACACAGGCAAGTGTAAAAGATCTTCAGGGAATGGGAATCCAGCCGGATATTCTTGTATGTCGTTCTGATTATCCTCTGGATGACGGAATTAAAAGAAAGATTGCACAGTTCTGTAATGTAGATAGAGACCGTGTTATTCAGAATCTGGATGCAGAAGTTCTCTATGAAGTACCATTGATGATGGAGAAAGAACATCTGGCACAGGAAGTATGTACATGTCTGAATATGCCATGTCCGGAACCGGATCTGGATGACTGGAAACAGATGATTGATAACTGGAAGAATCCAAAACATAAAGTAGAGATTGCGCTGGTAGGAAAATATGTATCTCTTCATGATGCTTATATCAGTGTTGTTGAATCTTTGGAACATGCAGGAGTTGCCAATTCTGCAGATGTGAATATACGCTGGGTGGACTCTGAAAGAGTAAGTTCATACAATGTGGATGAGATGCTTGGAGAAGTTCATGGAATACTTGTTCCAGGAGGATTTGGAGACCGTGGAATTGAAGGTATGATCTGTGCTATTAAATATGCAAGAGAACATAAGATTCCTTATCTTGGAATTTGTCTTGGAATGCAGCTGACTCTTGTAGAATTTGCAAGAGATGTTCTTGGATACGAAGATGCACACAGTCAGGAGTTTGATCCGGATACAACACATCCAATGATTCATATTATGCCAGATAAAGATGGATTAAAGAATCTTGGAGGAACTTTACGTTTAGGTTCTTATCCTTGTGTGCTGGCAGAAGGCTCTAAGGCAGCACAGCTGTATGGAGAAAAGGAAATCCATGAAAGACATCGTCATAGATATGAAGTAAATAATGCATACCGTGATGAGTTACAGGCAAATGGAATGATGCTGTCAGGATGTTCACCAGATGGAAGAATAGTGGAAATGGTTGAAATTCCATCTCATCCTTGGTTTGTGGCAACACAGGCTCATCCAGAATTTAAATCCAGACCAAATAAGGCCCATCCGTTATTTAAAGGATTTATTAAGGCTGCTTTAGATCATCAGAAATAAAGCATCAACTGGTCCCGAAAGGAGAACGTTATGAAATATGAAATTATTGGAAGTACAGTACCAGCTGTGGAAGTGGAACTTGGGAAGGGTGAATCAATGTTTACCCAGTCAGGAGCTATGACCTGGATGGATTCATCTGTTAAGGCGGATACCAAGATGGAAGGCGGACTGCTAAAGGGACTTGGAAGAAAATTTGCAGGAGAGTCATTATTTGTAGTTACTTACAGTGCACAAAAGGAAGGAGCAAAAATCGCTTTTGCGTCTTCTGTACCGGGAAAAATTATGAATGTTGATTTTCAGGGAAATGGAAGTCTGATTTGTCAGAAAGATGCATTTTTATGTGCAGAGAAAACGGTCCAGCTCAGTACGGTATTTACAAAAAAGATTAGTGCAGGTGTTTTTGGCGGGGAAGGTTTTATTCTTCAAAAACTTTCCGGAACAGGAACAGCATTTCTTGAAATTGATGGAGATGCTATCACAAAGGAACTGGCTCCAGGTGAGATGATTCTTGTAGATACAGGAAACGTTGTTGCATTTGAAGAAAGTGTATCTTATGAAATAGAAAGAGTAAAAGGTGTGAAAAATATATTTTTTGGAGGAGAAGGATTGTTTTTGACGAAACTTACAGGTCCAGGAAAAATTATTTTACAGACAATGAATTTCAATGATTTTGCAGGAAGGATTGCAGGTTATTTTCCTGATTCAAAAGAGTAAGAGGAAAAGCGTTAATTGTAAAAAATTAACGCTTTCTTTTTTATTGGTGACTTTAGTCTGTTGAGTGCTGGAGTGTTCTTCAGAAGGAGAATGCTCCGGCACGAAATAATAAACCACCAGCTCTGCTGGTGGAGCACGATTTTGGCTTTAGCCGTATATAAAAA
>NZ_JABRXE010000002.1 GCF_018982945.1 Anaerostipes faecalis
ACCATGCGGTACCGTGGTCTTATGCGGTATTAGCAGTCATTTCTAACTGTTATCCCCCTGTATAAGGCAGGTTACCCACGCGTTACTCACCCGTCCGCCACTCAGTCACAAGAAACGTCATCCCGAAGGAATCTGTCTCAAGTGCTTCGTTCGACTTGCATGTGTTAAGCACGCCGCCAGCGTTCATCCTGAGCCAGGATCAAACTCTCATGTTATAGTTTGTATCCAAGTCCAAGAAGCACTAGCTTCTTTATCCTTGTCATTACTGTTCTGTTTAAGAACGTTCGTCTGGTTTTTTCAAAAACCATCCCAGAAAAAATTCATTAGAATTTTCAAGGTTGTCTTATTGTTCAGTTGTCAATGTTCTTTTCTGTCGTTTTTTTGCGACAGCTTTTATATTTTATCATCTCTCATTTCTTTTGTCAAGAACTTTTTTTATTTTTTTAGATGATTTTTTGTAACGTTCTGATTAATCACTGTCAGCAACTTTTACATCATATCAGTTTTATTTCATTCTGTCAAGAACTTTTTAAACTTTTTGATGTTGTTCTGATCAATCTCTGTCAGCAACTTTTACATCATACCAGTTTTATTCTTATTTGTCAATACTTTTTTATATTTAAATACAGAATATAAAATCCAATATTCATAATCGTTGGTGCTGTTTCATCAGCAACATTGAATATATTATCACTTCTTTTATATTATGTCAATATCTTTTTTTCATTTTTTTATTTCTTCTAAGGTTTTTTTTATTCTATTTAATTTTATCTATTTTCAATGTATAATATATGGAAAACATTTATGAAAGGAACTCTTTTATATGGAAAAGATAGCAAGTTTTACAATCAATCATTTATCATTATTACCAGGAGTGTATGTTTCTAGACAGGACTTCATTGGTTCTGAAGTTTTAACAACTTTTGATTTAAGAATGACTGCACCAAATCGAGAACCTGTAATGAATACAGCTGAAATGCATGCCATTGAGCATCTTGCTGCAACATTTCTTCGTAACCATTCTGACTGGAAAGAAAAAGTCGTTTATTTTGGTCCAATGGGTTGCCGAACAGGTTTTTATCTTATTATAGCCGATAATCTTACATCAAATGAAATTCTTCCTCTTATAATAAGTACATTTGAATTTATCCGCGACTTTGAAGGAGATATTCCTGGAGCTTCTGCCAGAGATTGCGGCAACTATCTTGATATGAATCTTCCAATGGCAAAATATCTGGCAAACAGATATCTGGAACAAGCACTCTACACTGCCGATGAAAATAATCTGAATTATCCCGCTTAAATATGTTCATAATATAAAAGTACCAATTATATAAGGAGGCTTTTATTTATGAAAACTCAAAATCAAGTTTATCAGAAAGTAGCTGAAGAATGTAGTGAATATTGTCCTTGTGGATGTGATCATTCTGTCAAAAACGTCAGCACTGGAGACGATACAAAATCAGCAAGCTGTTTAAACTGTAAGCATTTTTCAACTTCTGAAGAGCACTGTCGGTTAGATTTATACGACAAGATTGTTACAAATTTATAAGTTTTTTATTTTTTAAAGGAGCTTTTTAGGCTCCTTTTTTTATTTCTTAACGAAAAAATAACTTGCTTTTCAAAATAAAAGGACTATGATATTATATGAAATTTTAAAGGAGGATAACAACATGTCACTACAACAAATTTTAGCAATTGTGATTTTTCTTTTCACGATGGCCGCAATCATCACAGGTAAAATACATAACACTGTGGCTGCAATCACAGGTGCCGCTTTACTAGTTCTAACTCATGTTCTTTCTATTGAAGACTGTGTAGCAGCAGTAGATATTGAAACTATCTGCATTTTAGTCGGAATGATGTTGCTGGTAGCAGTAATTAAAAATTCCGGCATTTTTGAATACATAGCCATCAAGGCCGCAAAATTATCAAAAGGAAGGCCATGGCCTATTATGGTAACTTTCATTCTTATCACCGCTTTATTGTCTGGAATGCTGGATAACGTTACTACAGTATTGCTTGTCGGTCCAATGACCCTTGCTATTACAAACATCTTAAAAGTGGATCCGGTCCCGTATATCATCACTCAAATAATGGCATCAAATATCGGTGGAACTGCAACATTAATTGGTGACCCGCCAAATATTATGATTGGTAGTGCTGCCCATCTGAGTTTTCTTGACTTTATTTTGAACACCGGATTTGCTGTAATCTTTGTACTAATTATTTCTTTTTTATGTTTCTACTTTATATATGGAAAGAATCTTCTTGTTACAGACGAAGCAATAAAAAAAGTTATGTTATTGGATGAAACAAAAGCTATCAAAGACAAGAAATTAATGCATGAAAGTGTTATTATAATATTAATTGTAGCTTTATGCTTTATTTTCCATGACCAGCTGGGAATGCAGTCATGTACGATTGCTATCGCTGCAGCCTGTATCATGCTTTTGATTGGAAAACAGGAACCAGAAGAAATAATTGCCAGCGTAGAATGGCCAACAATTCTTTTCTTTATCGGACTTTTCATTGTTGTCGGAGGTCTTAAAAAAGTTGGCGTCATTACAATTCTTGCGAACGGCTTGATTTCCATCACCGGAGGAAATGTTATCATAACGATGCTGGTTGTCCTTTGGGTATCTGCTATCGTTTCTTCTTTCTTAGATAACATACCTTTTGTTGCAACACTGATACCGATGATTATCACAATGCAATCAAAAGGTATTGATGTAACTCCAATTTGGTGGGCATTATCCCTTGGTGCATGTTTAGGCGGAAACGGTACCTTAATCGGAGCATCTGCCAATGTAGTTTTATCTGGAATCAGCAAAAATCACGGATATCCAATTACTTTTGGACAATATTTTAAAATCGGATTTCCAATGATGCTTTTATCTGTTGCCATTTGCTCTGTTTTTCTGCTGATTCGTTTTGCATAAAGCCAAATTTATTTTGAAAGGGGATTATTTAAATGAATAAAAACACAATTACCGGTGATTATATCAACATCAATCTTCGTCAGCTTGGTGCCACATCCATTAAAGAATTCAACAGTATTATGCATATAGCGGAATTTGATCTGGGTGACGGACTGATTGTTTCTTATGTATTTAATATTACACGTCACAACAAATATTTTCTTCAACGAGTGCAGCCATATGCAATGATTCATGGAAAATTCGCCAGTGATCAGGAAATCATTGACTTTATAACAGAAGATTTAAAAAGATTTGAAAACGCTAAAAAGAGTCATAATTTCGATACTTTCCTTATTATCTCTCACTTAGGACATCATGTAACAGAAAATATTGAAAAGCTATTCCTGAATTATAATGTTGACCCTGATAAAATGGATAAAATCCAGGAAGAGATGGAAGATTCCCTGCGTCATATTATTTCTTTATATGATGAATCCACAAAACTGGATCTTCCTGATTAACTTGGATGAGTAACCTGTAGTATCTTTTGATCTTACAGATTTCATTATGATTACAGCTTGACAAAAAAATCAAATCGCTATATCATGAAACAATAAAACCGTCTCTTTAGTAGACGATTGTGGATTTTTAGTAATGTTTACTTTTCGCCACGCAGTTATCTATTGGATAATTGCGTGGTTTTTTTATTACATAGGAAATTCCTCATGATTGAGGGATACAGGGAGTTGATAGTGGACTTGTCCGCTTTATTTCATTAGAAAAGGTGTAGCAAAATGGAACAAACTTTTATGAAAACAAAACCAATTTTACCATTGATTTTATCAATGTCTCTACCAATGGTGCTGTCAATGATGGTAACTTCACTTTATAATATCGTTGACAGTTTCTTCGTAGCTCAGATCAATGAAAATGCTATGACTGCATTATCATTAATATTTCCAATTCAGAACTTTATAAACGCAATTACAATAGGTTTTTCTATTGGTATCAATTCCACTATTTCATACTTTTTGGGCGCTCAAAAAAATACAGCAGCTAATATTGCCGCAACACAAGGGTTGGTGCTTAATGCAATACACGGGACCATATTGACTATTGGGTGTATTACAATAACCCCTGTCTTTTTAAGAATGTTTACTACCGAAACACAAGTAATAGATTTAGGATTAAAATACTCTCAAATTGCATTTAGTTTTTCTATCATTATTGCATTATCAATGTCTTTCGAGAAAATTTTTCAATCTGTTGGAAAAATGCTCATTACAATGCTCAGTATGCTATGTGGATGTATAACAAATATTATTTTAGATCCAATTTTGATTTTTGGATTAGGACCATTTCCAGAAATGGGAATAGAGGGTGCGGCATATGCCACCGGAATTGGGCAAACACTTAGTCTTTTGATGTATATTTTGATTTATGCTATAAATCCAATTCATGTACATATAGCCCCAAAATATATTGTATTTTCAAAAACAATGTGTACAAAATTATATTCCATAGGTATTCCTGCAGTATTAAATTTAGCTTTGCCATCACTATTGATTTCTGCATTAAATATAATCCTTTCTGCCTATTCTCAAATGTATGTGGTCGTTTTAGGTGTTTACTATAAATTGCAGACATTCCTATATCTGCCTTCCAATGGAATAGTGCAAGGAATACGACCTTTAATCGGATTTAACTTTGGTGCCCGGGAACATAATCGTGTTAAGAACATTTATAAAATCAGCCTTATATTAACAGCTATAATTATGGTTTTTGGAACAGTTTTATGCTGGTCTGTCCCAACACAACTAATCAGTCTATTTTCTTCAAACGAAGAAACTATTTATGCCGGAAGTGTTGCCTTGCGTATTATCAGCATCGGATTCGTAGTTTCTTCAATATCAGTTATATCCTCAGGTGCATTAGAGGGATTAAGTATGGGGGGGTGCCTCGTTAATTATATCTTTGCTTCGATATACTGTTTTAACAATACCAACAGCATTTGTTTTAAGTAATATTTTTGGTGCTGTTGGAGTATGGCATGCTTTCTGGATCTCCGAATTGATTACAGCCATTATTGCATATTACATATATTTTAACAAAACTGCAGTATATAAAAACGCAAAAAAGAAAGCCCATAAGTGACGTATTTCCGCCATTTATGAGCTTTTTCTTTTATTTGATATCAACGACAATTTTCTTGTCACCTTTGTCAACCGAAGCCTTTACAACAGTGCGAATTGCTTTTGCAATTCTTCCCTGCTTACCAATAACCTTCCCCATGTCACCTTCGGCAACATGAAGTTCCAGAACAACAGAATCTGCTGTTTCTTTCTCTGTTACAACTACTTTGTCCGGCTGATCAACGAGGGCTTTTGCAATCACTTCTAATAAATGTTTCATGCGTTTGCCTCCTAACTATTTTTCGATCCCTGCAGCTTTCAGTAATTTAGCTACTGTTTCTGTTGGCTGAGCACCATTAGATAACCATTTTTTTGCTGCATCTTCATCAAATTTAATTACGCTAGGATCCTGATTTGGATCGTAAGTACCGATTTCTTCGATGAATTTTCCATCTCTAGGAGATCTTGAATCTGCAACAACAACTCTATAAAAAGGAGCCTTTTTCTGTCCCATTCTCTTTAATCTCATTTTTACTGCCATTTCTCTTTCACCTCCGTTAAAAATTTTATCATTTATAATTTATCTATAACGCCAAGCGTTATTATCAAGGTTTAAAAAGGTAATCGGAAACCACCTTTTCTACCACCTTTACCACCTAACAATCCAGACATCTGTTTCATCATCTGCTTCTGGTTCTGAACCTGTTTACATAAACGGTTAACTTCAGCAATAGGAACTCCAGCACCTGCTGCAATTCTTTTCTTTCTTGAAGCATTGATCAGCTTTGGATTTGCTCTTTCTTCCTTTGTCATAGAATAGATGATTGCGGCTGTTTTATCCATCATACCATCATCGATATCCAATCCCTGCAGTTTTCCACTCATACCAGGAATCATAGATAACATACTGGATAATCCACCCATTTTTTTCATCTGATCCATCTGATCAAGAAAATCATTAAAATCAAAAGAAGCTTTGCGCATCTTTTCCTGCATTTTCATTGCCTGTTCCTGATCAATTGCAGACTCTGCCTTCTCGATTAATGACAGAACATCTCCCATTCCGAGGATTCTGCTTGTCATACGGTCCGGATAGAATTTCTGAAGATCTTCCAGCTTTTCTCCCATACCAACATACAATATCGGTTTTCCTGTCACAGCACGAATGGATAACGCTGCTCCACCTCTGGTATCACCATCCAGTTTCGTAACAATAATACCATCGATTTCAACTTTATCGTTAAATTCTTTAGCAACATTTACTGCATCCTGTCCGGTCATAGCATCTACAACCAGGATACTCTGATGCACATCTACATTTTGTTTGATAGCAACCAGTTCAGACATCATATCCTCATCGATATGAAGACGACCTGCTGTATCCAGAATCACAATATTATTGCCATTCTTCTGAGCATGTTCAACAGATGCTTTTGCAATGTCTACAGGACTTTGTTTATCACCCATAGTAAACACAGGAACTCCAACTTTCTCACCATTTATCTGCAGCTGTTTAATAGCAGCAGGACGATATACGTCACAGGCAACCAGTAAAGGCCTTTTACCTTTCTTTTTATACTGTCCTGCAAGCTTTGCACAGGTTGTTGTTTTACCTGCTCCCTGCAGACCTGCCATAAGAATAATCGTAATTTCATTTCCCGGCTTAAGAGAAATCTCTGTCATGGTAGAACCCATTAGAGTTTCCATCTCTTCTTTTACAATTTTAATAACCATCTGTCCTGGATTCAATCCGTTCAGCACATCCTGCCCAACAGCTCTCTCCTGTACAGATTTGATAAAGGTCTTTACAACTTTGAAGTTAACATCGGCTTCCAGTAAAGCTCTTTTTACTTCCTTCATAGCCATCTTAACATCATCTTCTGTCAAACGGCCTTTGCTTCTTAAATTTTTAAATACACTCTGAAGTTTCTCAGATAAACTTTCAAATGCCATAGATACACCTCATCTATAAATCTTCCAAAATCTTATTGGAAACAAACTCAATCTGCCTGATATCTTCCTTCATCTGCTCCTTATCTTCGTCAAGAAGCCTTTTAGATAAAGAATGAATCTCCTTTACTTTGTCCTTAGTAGTTAAAAACTTCTGTACCAGATGCAGTCTTTCTTCATAATCTTCCAAAATCCTGTTACATCTGCGAATCATATCATAAGCCGCCTGTCTGGTAATCCCATAATCGGCTGCAATCTCACTAGGAGTCATATCATTTTCAACATGTTCTCCATAGACCTCTTTCTGATGTTCCGTCAGTAATTCACCATAAAAATCATATAATAAATTCTGTTCAACAATTCGCTCCATCTAATACTCCTGTAAAGCATTTTTCCTTTACCATGTGTTAGTTTACCCAATCATGCCGGCTTTGTCAAGTATTTTTACTTGCACAATCAATTTTTTACTTGAAAAACATTCAATTTTCTGTAAAATGAAGAAGAGTGACTCGATTATTATAGAAGAAACAGAAAGGTGATACTATGATACAGGCAAATAATGTAACACTGCGTTTAGGTAAGCGTGCTTTGTTTGAAGATGTAAATATTAAGTTTACCGAAGGAAACTGTTATGGACTGATTGGGGCCAATGGAGCTGGGAAGTCTACATTTTTAAAAATTCTCTCCGGAGAAATTGAACCTTCCAAAGGTGACGTATCCATTACTTCTGGACAACGTCTTTCCGTTTTAAAACAGGACCATTATCAATATGATGACCATCTGGTACTGGATACTGTTATGATGGGTAACCAGCGTCTATATGAAATTATGAAAGAAAAAGAAGCCCTCTATGCAAAAGAAGATTTCACTGACGAAGACGGAATCCGTGCCAGTGAATTAGAGGGTGAATTTGCAGACATGAACGGATGGGAAGCAGAATCAGATGCTGCAACCTTGTTAAACGGACTAGGAATTCCAAACGAACTCCATTATATGAAAATGGCCGACTTAAATGGTTCTCAAAAAGTCAAGGTTTTACTTGCCCAGGCTCTTTTTGGAAATCCTGATATTCTGCTTTTAGACGAACCTACCAACCATTTGGATCTAGATGCGATTTACTGGCTTGAGGAATTCCTGATCAACTTTGATAACACCGTTATCGTTGTTTCCCATGACCGTTATTTCTTAAATAAGGTATGTACACATATTGCAGATATTGATTATGCAAAAATTCAGTTATTCTCCGGAAACTACGATTTCTGGTATGAATCCAGCCAGCTTCTGACAAAACAAATGAAAGAAGCTAATAAGAAGAAAGAAGAAAAAATCAAAGAACTCCAGGACTTTATTGCAAGATTTAGTGCTAATGCATCCAAATCAAAGCAGGCAACTTCACGTAAAAAAGCTTTAGACAAAATTCAGCTTGATGAATTAAAACCTTCCAGCAGAAAATATCCATATATTAACTTTAAGCCAAATCGTGAAATCGGAAATGATGCATTACTGGTTGAAAATCTTTCCAAGACCATTGACGGAGTAAAAGTTCTTGATAATATTTCCTTCCTTATGAAACCAACAGATAAAATTGCTTTTGTTGGGCCAAATACACAGGCCACAACAACTTTATTTAAAATTCTTGCCGGGGAAATGGAACCAGACGAAGGAACATATAAGTGGGGAGTTACAACAACCCAGTCCTATTTCCCAAAAGACAATACCAAAGACTTCAGTGATGATTTATCTATTGTAGAATGGCTGACACAATATTCTGAAGACAAAGATGCAACTTTTGTCCGTGGCTTCTTAGGTCGTATGCTGTTTTCCGGCGAAGATGCACTGAAAAATGTAAAAGTTTTATCCGGTGGTGAAAAAGTTCGCTGCATGCTGTCTAAATTAATGATCAGTGGTGCCAATATTCTTCTTTTAGATGAACCAACCAATCATCTGGATATGGAATCAATTACCGCATTAAATGAAGCTTTGAAAGACTTCAGTGGAGCTTTATTATTCACATCTCAGGATCATCAGTTTGTTCAGACCACAGCAAACCGTATTATGGAAATTACCAGCAATGGTTTAATCGACAGAGAAGGTACTTATGATGAATATCTGGAAAATGATGCTGATGCAAGAAAACGTCAAATCGTAGAAATCAATGAAGAATAATCTCAAAATTAATTCTCATGGTATATCGCAAGATATATCATGAGTTTTTTTTTATCACAATTTACTCATTTTTTCTTCACAAAATATACACAGACTCTCATGTATTCTATATGAGAAACCAATAATATCATAATTCAATAAGGAGGACCTATGTATTTACTTAAAAACGCTTGGAAAAATGTCATACGCTCCAAGGGCAGAAATTTATTAATCGGTCTGATTGTTCTTATCATTTCAGTATCTGCCTGTATATCACTTTCTATCCGAGAAGCTGCAGAAAATGCAAAAAAAGATGGTTTGAAAAATACAGAAATTACCGGCCAAATTGCAGTAGACCGTCAATCATTAATGGAAGATATGAACCAATCTGGTGCTGATAGGTCAGAAATGAAAGAAAAAATGTCACAAATGCAAAGCTTATCTGTGAGTCAGTTGAAAAAATATGCTGAATCAGATGCTGTTAAGAACTTCTATTATACTATGACAACATCACTAAATGGCAACAATATCGATGAAGTTAGTACAGAAGAGACTTCTACAGATTCATCCACTGCTTCTTCCCAGTCTGGCCCTGGTGGAAATGATCGTAAAATGGAAAATCAGGGAGCCTTTTCTCTCATCGGATACAGCAGTGAAGATGCCATGACCAACTTTGTCAACGGCACCTGTAAAATCACAGATGGTTCTATTTTCACCGAAAATACCTCTGAAAATGTCTGCATTATCAGCGATGAGCTTGCCACTTATAATTCTCTGAAGGTCGGCAGTTCTATAAAATTAGAAAGCCCAACAGATGATTCTGCAACTATTACTTTAAAGATAGTTGGAATCTACCACAACAGCAGTTCCACTTCAGGAGAAAATGGTGTCATGAATCGCTTCAATGCCGGAGCCGATCCTGCCAACCAGATTTACACCAGTTATAAAGCTCTCAACTTTATGGTAAAAAATATTGATTCCATTATGACTCAGACAAGTGGAACTTATGTTTTTGCTGATCTTGATAGTTATGAAACTTTCCAGAAAGATGTAAAAAAAATGGGGCTTGATGACACTTATACTGTAACATCACAAGATGTAAACAACTATGAACAAAGTCTTATTCCGTTGGAAAACTTAAGTAAATTTGCATCCTACTTTTTCATAATTGTATTAATTATCGGTGCTGTAATTCTGGCAGTCATTAATATATTTAATATTCGTGAACGTAAATATGAAATTGGCGTACTGACCGCCATCGGCATGAAAAAGTGGAAAGTATGTACACAATTTGTTTCAGAATTATTCTTTGTTACTATCTTTTCTATGGTCATTGGACTGGGCATAGGAAGTGCTGCTTCTGTACCAATTTCCAACCAGTTACTGGCTTCCCAAATTGAAAATCAGCAGGAGCAGATAGAAAATCAGGAAAATAATTTTGGGCGAGGCAATACACAGCAATCATCTGACAAAACGTCAAACACTCAGGGAAAAGGCGGATTTATGAACCAAACGGTAAACTATGTTTCTGATATTTCTGCCACAGTTAATATGACTGTAATGATGCAACTGTTGGCTGTGGGAATCATACTTACAATCTTATCCAGTTTAACTGCTGTGATTTTTATTGTACGATATGAACCATTAAAGATTTTAACCAACCGAAGTTAGGAGGCTTGCATGAAAATTTTAACATTAAACGATATTTCCTATTCTTATGAAGGAAATACAAAAAAAGTTTTTGAACATTTATCTTACGAATTCAATGAAGGTAACATATATGCAATTGTCGGTCGTTCCGGAGCAGGTAAAACAACTCTGCTTTCTCTCTTATCCGGTTTGGAAACACCTACAGAAGGAACTATTCTTTTTAAGGAAAAAGACATTCGACAGATTGACCGATATCTCTACCGAAGTAAATATGTAGGAATTATCTTTCAAAGTTTTAATCTGCTTTCTCATTTAACTGCTTTGGAAAATGTTATTCTTTCTATGGATGTTTCTGGAATAAAATACCCTGATAAAAAAGCAAAAGCAATGGAACTTCTTGCCAAAGTAGGGTTAAATGAAGATGAAGCCAAGAGACGTGTCTTAAAATTATCCGGTGGACAGCAGCAAAGAGTCGCTATTGCCAGAGCACTTTCCTATGAACCAGAAGTAATCCTTGCCGATGAACCTACCGGTAATCTAGACCAGGAAACTGAAAACGAGATTATGAAAATTTTTAAAAACCTGGCATCTGAAGGAAAATGTATTATTATAGTAACCCATTCTCAGGAAGTAGCCCAACAGGCAGATGAAATAAAAGAATTAATATAAAATATAATAAAAAGCGGACAAGTCCGCTATCAACTCCCTGTATCCTTCAATCATGAGGGATTTGCTCCGCTTTGCATGCCGATGTGCAGCAGTTTTGACTGCTTTCCTTTGCACATCGTGCATATCTGCGCGGAGCGTTTTTTATTACATAGGAAATTTAAAAGAATTTCCTATGTAATAAAAAAAGCATTTGGTTCTTAAGCCAAATGCTTTACTTTTTATATATATTGAATATTTACTGTAACAGGAGAAAATACTCGGCTTACCATATTCAGAACACTTTTTACTACCGTTGTACAAGCATGTACAATATAGCGGATATCCTCCTGTACTGTATGCGCCAGCTTCATATAACAATTATGAATACTGGAAATATATGAAGACAACTCTTCAACTGAGTCATATGCTACTACATGATTTTTCACATCCTGTGCTTCTTCTGTAGCAAGAAATGCTTTTAATTCATGTTTTAAATCTCTTTCATAATAACAATGATCTTTTACATTTCCTTTATAGTGATCATTGTGAGGAAAAGTAAAATAATCGGCAATATAGTGAATAATCACACCAAGTTTTGCACAGTGACGCATATCCATACCGTTCTCCGGATTATAGTTGGAAACAAACTTTGATAACTGCTTCTCAATATCGCCATATGTGATACTAAATTTATGGGGTGTGGTTATAAAAGAAGGTCTGCAGTCCGGCCAGATACTTCCCACATAAAATGGAAATTTATAATCAAATACATCTCCCAGCTCCAATGAATCCATAATCTGTCCTGCTAACGAAATATGTGATTTCTTTCTCATATAAAAATATACTCCTTATAAAATATAAGCTGATTAATTATTGGTTCACACCCTACAAAACCGATTATATATAGTTTTCTGATTATATGCAAGAAAAAAATTTATTGTTTATATTTTTTTAATAATTGGAGAATGGAATTGGAAGAATATCCTTTTCTTGCAAAATATGTATAATTTTTCTGAAAATTCTCCATTGTTATAGGACCTTTCTGTCGAATTCTCTTTTGTATCTGCTCTTCTAACACACTTTCCTCATCATATTCATATTCATACTCATCCCACACCCGATCAATTAAATCTGAAGCTACTCCCTTTTTTACCAGTTCCTGTCGAATCTGTATACGACTTTTAGTCTGGGATCTATACTCCATAAACCGACGAACATACTCTTTATCATTGACATATCCATAGGATTCTGCATAAATAATTGCTTCTTCAGCTATAAATTCAGGAAATTCCAATCGAAGCAGTCGCTCCTTCAACTCTTTTCTGGTTCTGTCTTTATATTTTAGCAAAGATAAAACCTTTAATTTTGCACGATGCAGTAACATTCCATTCAATTCCTGAAAATCTTCCTGAAGAATCTCCTGCTGTTCTGTTACGCCCAATTTTCTAATTTCACTAAGATAAAGCAGGCAGTACCTTTCTTCATCAAAAAAGATTCTGACCTGCTTTTTTCCTACTTGTTCAAGTTTGGTTATAACCATTACTGTTCAGCCTTTTCTTCTGTTTCTGTTTGTGGTTCTTCTTCGATCAATCCATAATGCACCCGGATTCCATGTTCCACAACATCCGCAATCTCTGGATGCTCTTCCAGATACTTTTTAGCATTCTCACGTCCCTGACCAATTTTTTCACCATTATAGGCATACCATGCACCGCTTTTATGGATAATATCCGCACCGGCAGCAAGATCAAGTAAATCTCCGTATTTACTGATTCCCTTTCCAAACATAATATCAAACTCCGCCTGCTTAAATGGAGGTGCCACTTTATTCTTTACAACTTTAATTCTTGTGCGGTTTCCAATCATCTCTCCTGCCTGTTTCAATGTTTCTATTCTTCGAACATCCAGGCGAATGGAAGAATAGAATTTTAACGCACGTCCACCAGTTGTAGTCTCCGGATTACCAAACATAACTCCTACTTTCTCACGAAGCTGATTAATAAAAATAACCGTACAATTGGACTTACTTATAACACCGGTCAGCTTACGAAGCGCCTGAGACATCAGTCTTGCCTGCAGTCCCACATGGGAATCTCCCATATCTCCATCAATCTCGGCTTTTGGTACCAAAGCGGCAACAGAATCCACAATAATAATATCCACTGCACCGGAACGAACCATAGTTTCAGTAATCTCCAATCCCTGCTCACCTGTATCCGGCTGAGAAATATAAAGATTATCTATATCTACACCAATATTCTTTGCATATACAGGATCCAGAGCATGCTCAGCATCAATAAATCCTGCAATTCCGCCTCTCTTCTGTACCTCTGCCACCATATGAAGAGCAACTGTAGTCTTACCACTGGATTCAGGACCATATACTTCAATAATACGTCCCTTAGGAATTCCTCCAACACCAAGTGCAATATCTAGACTAATGGATCCGGTAGGTGTTACCTCAATGGTACGATCTGCCTGATATTCTCCAAGCTTCATAATAGATCCTTTGCCATAGTCTTTCTCAATTTTCACTAATGCGGCATCCAGGGCCTTCAATTTCTCGTCCTGTTTCATAATATGTTCTCCTTTATTTCAATATGATACTTATCTTCTATCTTCCCAATTTCTTATGGCATTTAGTATATCATAAAGGGGTAAAGAAAACAAGTGTTCGTGCGAATATTTGTTCGCTCTCTATTTTTCTTCTAACATTCCCAGACGCACCATTGTCATAGCACGGCTTACAGATACTTCTCTCACTTTTTGACGATTTCCTTTTAGCTGATATTTATTGACTTTCGTTTTCCCATTAATGCAAACACCTATATACACCAGTCCCGGTTTTTTCTCTGGTGTCTCTCCTCCAGGACCTGCCAGACCTGTAATTCCTACACCTACATTGGCACTGGCCTTTCGTGCCACTCCTTCCGCCATTTCCCTTGCTGTCTCTTCTGATACTGCTCCATAGTTCATTAATGTCTCTTCTTTAACACCAAGATATTTCATTTTCGCTTCGTTGGAATAAGTGATAAAACTTTCATTTACTACATTAGAAGCACCAGGAACATTGACCAAACGTGACATAAACATACCCGCTGTACAGGATTCTGCTGCCGAAATGGTATATCCTTTCTGATCCAGCATTTCCACCAGAACATCTTCCAAAGTCCTGTCCCCTTCTATTGTATAAATTTTATTTCCAAATCTGTTTCTAAGTTCCGCTACCATAGGTTTTACAAGTTCTTTTCCTTCTTCCATAGTATCTGCTTTCGCAGTTACTCTAAGATGAACTTCTCCCAGCTTTGCATATGGAGCAACAGTAGGATTACTCTGTTGTTCAATCAAATCCAGAATCTCTGTTTCTACAGCGCTTTCTCCCATACAGTCGATTTTAATTACTTTAGAATATAAAATCCCAGGCTGCATTTCCTGCAAAACAGGTTCTACCTGACGATGAAACATTGGAAGCAGTTCACTTGGAGGTCCCGGCAATAAAATCACTTTTTTACCGTCTGACGCATGAATTACCATTCCTGGTGCAGTTCCATTATCATTATATAAAACTGTACAATTTTCTGGTACCATAGCCTGCTTTAAATTATTTTCTGTCATTTTTCTCTTAGTAGATGTAAAATACTCCTTTAATCGCTTTAATGCTTCCTGATCTTCTATTAATTTCTGACCACAGACTTTTGCTGCAATTTCTTTGGTTAAATCATCCTTTGTCGGTCCTAATCCTCCTGATAAGATCAGTATATCTGATCTTTCCAGCCCCTGTTTTATAACAGATTCTAACCTTTCCGGGTTATCGCCTACTGTTGTTTCAAAAAAAACGCTTATGCCTAAAGCGGCTAAGCGTTCTGATAAGTAGGCAGCATTTGTATTTACGATGTTTCCCAGTAGGATTTCAGTTCCTACGCAAATAATTTCTGCTGTCATTTGATTTATTTCCCTTCTGCTAATACTTCTTTATTTTTTGCTAAATAGTCAATGAGAGAAATGATTGTTAATGCTACTGCAATAACAATTAAAATATTCTCAATCATAACTGCTGTTTTAGTTCCCAGATCAATAATAAGCATAATAATCATGAACATCTGGAAATTGGTCTTAAATTTCCCCCAATAGCTTGCTGCAATTACAACACCATTATCAGATGCCACCAGACGAAAACCACTGATGATAAATTCTCTTGCAATAATGATAATTGCCACCAATGAAGATAAACGATCCATACCAACCAGTGCGATCATTGCAGAGCAGACAAGAAGTTTATCTGCCAGAGGATCCATAAACTTCCCAAAATTTGATACAAGATTATATTTTCTTGCAATATAGCCATCAAGAAAATCTGTAAGACTTGCAATGATAAATATTGCTACAGCAATCCATTTTCCATTTTCCCCAGCCACATCTGTCATAAGAAAGACTAAAAAGACTGGTATCATAAGTACTCTTAATATTGTTAGCTTATTTGGTAAATTCATACTCTACTTCTCCTATTACATCATATTCTTTTCCCTGAGTAATTCTAACATATACAAAATCTCCTGTCATCAGTTCTTCTGGAGAATTTATAAAAACACATCCATCTACCTTTGGTGCATCCATGTAAGAACGTCCAACATATATATCATCATCATACAGATAACCCTCTACCATTACCCGGATGACTTTTCCAACCAGTTTTTGGGCATTTTCAAATGAGATCTCCTGCTGTAGCATCATAATCTCATCTCGTCTCTGTTCTTTTACTTCTTCGTCAATCTGATCTTCAAATTCAGCTGCCAGCGTATCTTCTTCAGGTGAGTAAGTAAAAACACCAAGGCGCTCAAATCTGCATTCTTCCACAAATTTCATCAGTCCATGATGATCTTCCTGGGTTTCTCCAGGAAAACCGGTAATCAATGTGGTTCTGATCGCAATATCCGGAATCTCTTTCCGAAGTTTTCCAATAACCTCTATCAGATCTTCTCTGGAAGTTCTTCTTCCCATTCGCTGCAAAATTCTATTCTCGCTATGCTGGATTGGCATGTCAATATAATGGCAAATCTTTTCTTCTGTTTTCATCACTTCTATCAGCTCATCTGTAATTTCTTCCGGATAGCAATACAATAATCGAATCCATTCAATGCCTTCAATTTCACATAATTTGCGAAGCAGGAGCGGAAGCTGCTTCTCTCCTGTCAGATCTTTACCATAAAGCGTTGTTTCCTGGGCAACCAGAACCAGTTCCTTCACACCATCTTCTGCAAGTCTACCCGCTTCTTCCAAAAGTTCTTTCATTGGAACACTTCGAAAATGACCTCTGATTTTGGGAATAATACAATAGCTGCATCTTTTGTCACAACCTTCAGCAATTTTTAAATATGCCATATGATTTCCTGTTGTGACAACTCTATCGGTATCTGAGTTATCTGGAAGATAGTCAATACTCTCATAATGCTCATATACTTTTCCTGCCAATGCATTATTGACTGCTTCTACAATGGAATCATAGCTTGTGGTACCAAGAACCGCATCAATCTCTGGAATTTCTTTCAGGATTTCATCTTTATAACGTTCAGCAAGACACCCAGCCACTACCAGAGCCTTTAAGTTCTGCTCTTTATATTGTGCCATTTCCAAAATGGTATTAATACTTTCTTCTTTCGCATCATGAATAAAACAGCACGTATTGATGACAATAACATCCGCCTGAGTCTCATCATCCGTAAGAGTATATCCGTTTTTGGTCAAAAGCCCCAGCATAACTTCACTATCAACCAGATTTTTGTCACATCCCAGTGAAATAAATAATATTTTCATCTTATTCTCCAAACAGTTTTTTAGACTCTACACAGTTTTTCATCAACATAGCAATAGTCATTGGACCAACTCCACCTGGTACTGGTGTAATTGCTGATGTTTTTGGCGCTACTTTTTCATAATCCACATCACCGCATAATTTATTATTTTCATTGCGATGAATTCCAACATCAATAACTACTGCGCCTTCCTTAACATAGGAATCATCAATAAACTTTGGCTTTCCGATTGCAACCACAAGAATATCTGCTCTCTTACATACCTCTTTTAAATCCTTTGTTCTGGAATGACAGACAGTTACTGTTCCATTTTCACGTAAAAGAAGCATTGCCATAGGTTTTCCAACAATATTACTTCTTCCAACAACAACACATTCTTTTCCTTCTATTTCCACTCCAGAACGTTTCAGTAACTGAATTACTCCTGCCGGCGTACATGGCAGAAATCCATCTTCTCCAATTACCATGTTTCCTACACTAACCGGATGGAATCCATCCACATCTTTCTTTGGATCAATAGCTAAAAGAATTTCATCTTCATCCATATGTGCTGGTAAAGGCAGCTGCACGAGAATCCCATTTATCTTAGGATCTTTATTGCATTTATCAACAATTGCAAGCAGTTCTTCCTGAGTTGTTTCCTCAGGAAGTTCGTAACTTACAGATTCAATCCCTGTATAAGCGCAGGCACGTTTTTTATTTCTTACATAAACACTGGAAGCAGGATCTGCCCCAACCTGTATAACAGCAAGAGCAATATCCTTTCCTTCTTTTTTTAATTCTGCTACTTCAGCTTTTACTTCATCTTTAATCTCAGCTGAAATCTTTTTTCCGTCAATTATCTGTGTCATCTTATTCCACCTTCTAAAATAATCCTGTAATTACACCATCTTCATTTACGTCAATTCCTTCTGCTGCTGGTTTCTTTGGAAGACCTGGCATTGTCATGATATCCCCTGTTAATGCAACCAGGAATCCTGCTCCTGCATTTACATAGATTTCACGAATTGTAATATCAAATCCTTCAGGACGACCCAGTTTCTTTGGATCATCAGACAGAGAATACTGATTCTTTGCCATACAGATTGGAAGATTTCCATATCCAAGTTCTGTTAAAGTTTTCTTCTGTCTTGCTGCTGCAGGTGCGTAAACAACACCATCTGCACCATATATTTTAGTCGCAATAGTTTCAATTTTTTCTTCAATTGTTGAATCATAATCATATAACTGATGATAATTGCTTTCTTTTGTATCCAATGTACGAAGAACCGCCTTTGCAAGATTAATTCCACCTTTTCCACCATCAGCCCATACCTGTGATAATGCAAAATCACAATCTCTTTCTTCACAGAAATTCTTAATAAAGTTTAATTCAGCTTCTGTATCTGTAACAAACTGATTCAGTGTTACAACAACCGGCACACCAAACTGCTTGAGATTTTCAATATGCTTTTCAAGATTTACAATACCTTTGCTCAAAGCATCAATGTTTTCTGTTGCCAGTTCATCCTTCGCAACTCCTCCGTTATATTTTAATGCACGTACTGTAGCTACCAGAACAACCGCATCCGGATGAAGTCCTGCCATTGGACATTTAATATCCAGGAATTTTTCTGCACCAAGATCTGCACCAAATCCAGCTTCTGTAATGGTAATATCTGATAATTTTAATGCAAGTTTTGTAGCCTGAACACTATTACATCCATGAGCAATATTAGCAAACGGTCCACCATGAACAAATGCAGGTGTATGTTCCAGTGTCTGAATCATATTTGGCTTTAAAGCATCTTTTAATAATGCTGCCATAGCACCTACTGCATTTAATTCTTTTGCTGTTACCGGTTTATTATCTCTAGTATAGGCAACAATGATTTTCCCTAAACGTTCTTTTAAATCTTCCATATCATTTGCAAGACAAAGAATTGCCATGATTTCAGAGGCAACTGTAATGATAAAATGGTCTTCTCGCACAACACCATCTACCTTACGTCCCAATCCTACAACTATATTTCGAAGAGCTCTGTCATTCATATCCAGGCATCTTTTCCATACAACATTACGTGTATCAATATCCAGCTGATTACCCTGCTGAATATGGTTATCGATCATTGCTGCCAGAAGATTATTGGCAGATGTAATTGCATGAAAATCTCCTGTAAAATGAAGATTCAGATCTTCCATTGGAACAACCTGTGCATATCCACCTCCGGCTGCTCCACCTTTAATTCCAAAACATGGTCCTAAAGATGGTTCACGCAATGCACAAATAGTTTTCTTTCCCAACTGGTTTAATGCCTGTGCAAGACCAACACTTGTTGTTGTTTTCCCTTCTCCTGCAGGAGTTGGATTAATAGCTGTTACAAGAACCAGTTTACCATCCTCGTTATTTTTTACTTCATCCATAAAACCTGAAGAGAATTTTGCTTTATATTTACCATACAATTCCAAATCATCCTCTTTGATTCCAATTGATGCTGCAACCTCTTTGATTGGTTTTAATTCTGCTTCCTGCGCAATTTGAATATCTGTTTTCATAATGTATCCTTTCTATAAATATTCTTCTTTGTATTGTTCAAATTCTTCTGCACTCATTAATACTTTTCGTGGTTTGGTACCCTCTTCCTCCCCTACAATTCCGGCCTCACACAGCTGATCCATCAATCTCGCCGCACGATTAAAACCGATTTTAAACACCCTTTGCAGACTGGCAATAGATGCTTTGTCTTTATCTATAATGAACATGGCTGCATCTTCAAAATACTCATCCCTTTCCTGGGATGAAGCTGCCTTAACAGTAGCTGTCTGTATCTTTTCCTGAACATCCGAACCATAATCATCATCAATATTTTGTTCCTTTAGGAATGAAACGACTCTTCCCACCTCTTCATCACTGATAAAAGCACCTTGTACTCGAATCGGTTTCTGATACCCAGATGGATAAAATAACATATCCCCTTTTCCAAGCAGTTTTTCTGCCCCGTTCATATCGATAATCGTTCTGGAATCTACTCCCGATGAAACGGAAAAAGCAATTCTTGAAGGAACATTTGCCTTGATCAATCCTGTAATAACATTTACTGATGGTCTCTGAGTTGCAATAATCAGATGAATTCCTGCCGCTCTGGCAAGCTGAGACAGACGAACAATTGCATCTTCTACTTCTCCAGGTGCTACCATCATCAAATCTGCAAGTTCATCTACGATAATAACAATCTGCGGAAGTTTCTTGAAATCTTCTCCTTCCATACCCTGCTTTGCCATCTCTTCTACTTTGTCATTATATCCTTTGAGATTCCTTACATTCACTTCTGCAAATTTTTTGTATCGGTCTCCCATCTCCATAACAGCCCAGTTCAATGCACTGGAAGCCTGTTTTGGATCTGTAACCACCGGAATAAGTAAGTGAGGAATTCCCTGATAAGCACTTAACTCTACAACCTTAGGATCAATCATAATTAATTTTACATCATCTGGACTGGATTTGTACAGTATACTCATAATCAAAGTATTAATACATACTGACTTTCCAGAACCTGTTGCTCCTGCGATTAGTAAATGCGGCATCTTTGCAATATCTGAAACAATGACCTGTCCGGCCAGATTTTTTCCTACTGCAAAGGAAATATTAGAACGTGCTCTTTTAAACTCATTATTTTCAATCAGCTCCCTAAACATAACAGTCTGATTGGTTTTATTAGGAACCTCGATTCCAATAGCCGCTTTCCCGGGAATCGGAGCTTCAATACGAATATCAGGAGCTGCAAGATTTAATTTTATATCATCTGCAAGACTTACGATTCTGCTTACTTTAACCCCCTGTTCCGGATGTAATTCAAAACGGGTTACAGATGGACCACAGCTAATATCTGTAATGGTTACATCAACACCAAAATCTGCCAATGTCTGCTGCAGCTTCATGGCTGTCTGTTTTAATTCCATCTGGTTATTTCCTTTAGAAATCTTCCCTTTATTCAGTAATGAAACCGGTGGAAACACATAGTTTCCCTGAACCTCTGGACGGGAAAGAACCTCAACTTCTTTCGGTTCTTCCTTTTTCATGTTTACAAAAGATTTTTTTGAGGATCTGATTTTGGGTTCTTCTACTGCAGAAATCTCTTCAGATAATAAATCATCTTCTGCTTGATCCCCTATTAAATCGAAATCAAAATCTGGGACTTCATTTTCCTTAGGTATCTCAGGTACTGGACTTGCATCTTCCGGCTTTGGTTTTCCAATCCGGAAATCCGGTAACTTTTTGTGTAAGATTTTTTGTGGCATATCGGATTTCTGTTTTTCCTCCGACCTATCCTTCTTCCTTTGATTTCTATTTTCTTTCCTTTTTTTATTTTTGGCAAAAGTCTTTCCACTGATTTTTTTTATAAAAGATAACAAAGATTTCTCTGTTATAAGAATTAATGAAATAGCAGAAACAAACAGGATGACAACAACTGCTCCGGCAATTCCAATCTCTTTATATAGTATTGAACAGATGAAACCTCCTACAGCTCCTCCACCGGTATGATGTCTGCTGCTATAAAAAAATGCTGCACTAACATTTTGCACCCGAACATCTAGAATCATCTGTAGTGCTGTAGCTATCATACATATTAATAAAATAGAAAAAAAAGTCTTTTTTATTGCAAGGCTGCTATAATCATTTGAAATCAGGAGCAATGACAAAAACAACCCGGCTACCGGAACAATATAATGTACTGTTCCAAAAAAGCCAAATAAAAATGTACTGATACTGTCTCCTATATATCCGCAAATACCAAAATTACTCAAAAATAAAAAAAGAAAAAGAGCAAAAACAATCAAAACAGCAATTTCTTTATAAAAGGGCTCGAAATCTTTCTGCTTCTTCCGACTTCTTCCAGATGTCTTTTTCTTTCTTCTTTTTGCTGCCATAGAAACTTTTACCTCTCTTATTTTCAATCCTCACAGAGCATATATTATGCTTTATGTTAATCCATTTTACAATTATTTATCAAAATACGCAAGTCATTACACCAGAAAACCATTTTCAAAAAGAAAGAAAGTATGTTAATTTCCGATTTTTCATCTTCAACTTACATACTTTCTTTTTTATCCTTCACTATTATACAAATTATTTTATAATTCGTCTTACACAGTTTACTGACCGATAATCAGCTGCGGATACATGAATACCTGTAGATTTACTTCCCGCATGAACCACCTGATTATTTCCTATGTAAATTCCCACATGTCCAACTCCGTTGATTGCATTATAACAGATCAAATCTCCTGCCTGCTTATTTGCCCAGCTAACGGGTGTCCCACAAGATCTCTGACTGATAGAACTATGTGGAAGACTATATCCATAATGTGCATACACTGCCATGGTAAATCCAGAACAGTCCGCTCCTTTCGTCAAGCTGGAAACTCCCCATACATATGGGTTTCCAACAAACTGCAACGCATATCTTGCTACAGAACTTCCGGTAATCGAAGCTGTGGAACTCACAGTACTTGGCACTTTACTGGAAAGATAACTTGTAGATATGTATCTATAAGATCCACTATATTTTATCTTTGTCCAACTGCCACTGGTTCCATAACAAGTTATTTTGCTTCCTCTTTTGTAAGAACCTACAATCGCTCCACTGTTTGATGCTTTCTTTCGAATATTCAACGAACTGGCCGTTACGTATCTTGTGTACGTTGAGGTTATACTTGTCGTAACTTTCGGTGCACTGCTGGACAGATAACGTGTAGATACATATCGATAAGATCCACTATATTTTACCTTTGTCCAACTGCCACTGGTTCCATAACAGGTTATTTTTGTTCCCTTTTTATAAGAACCTACAACTGCTCCACCGTTTGATGCTTTCTTTCGAATGTTCAATGAACTAGCTGTTACATATCTGCTGTAAGTTGTTGCAGCATCAACATGTTTAATTTCAAAACATGTTGCCAGCATAAGTCCACAGATTATACTCAGTAAAACAATTCTTAAAGATTTCTTATTCATAATATTTTTTTCGCGGCTTTCCTCCTTCCTGCAAATATTCAGTAAAATAATCTTTTACCTATATATATTATACCATATTGATTTTGTTTTTCAAATGTTTTTGTAATACTTCCGTAATATTTAATCCATGATGATCCATATTTGCAATATTCAATCATAGAAGAAAGATCTCCGAATAATTATTTTAAAAATCTCTTCCATACAAAAAGAAACTCCTGGAATTCCAGGAGTTTCAAGTAATCTCTAATTAAAGTTTAATCAATTTAGTATTTTGCTGTTTCTGGTGGAACAAAGGATTCTGCTTCATTGACAAATTTCTTAACCTGTACTCCAGCTTTAATAACTGGTATATTGGTTCCTGCTCCGGCAACACATCCTCCAGGACATCCCATACCTTCGATCAGATATCCGTTTTTCTTTCCGGCTTTTGCCTGAAGAAGCATCTTCTTACATTCAGCAAGTCCTTCAACATGATCGATCTTCACTTCTGTACCTGGATAATATTCGTTGATACAAGCTTCGATTGCTGTGGATACACCACTGGCAACTGCATATCCTCTACCTGCACCAAAAGCATCATTCATTTCTACTTCTTTATCGTAAGTATTGAAATCGATTTCTTTTGCTTCAAACATAGCTGCTAACTCTTCAAATGTAATAACAAAATCCACTTCACTGCGAACAGTTTTTCTAGATGCTTCCAGTTTCTTTGCTACACATGGACCTACAAATACGATTTTTGCATTCTGATTTGTCTGTCTTGCTGCTCTCGCTGTAGCAACCATTGGTGTCAAGGCATTGGAAATCTGATCAATTACTTCTGGGAAATATTTCTTTCCGAGCATAGACCATGATGGACAACAGGATGTCAGTAAAAACGGAACCTCTCCAGTTGCAACACTATGTGCATAATGTTCTGCTTCTTCAAGAGCTCCTGCATCCGCACCAACTGCAACTTCCCATACATCCGAAAATCCGATATCCAGCAATGCGGCTTTAATCTTATTTGGAGAAGCTTTCGGTCCAAACTGACCAACAAAAGCAGGTGCAAGAATAGCAATAACTTCACTTCCTTCATTCATCGCTTTAATCAGCTGATAAATCTGGGATTTATCTGCAATAGCTCCAAATGGACAGTTAACCATGCACATACCACAGGATACACATTTATCAGGATTGATTACCGCACGTCCTGCATAATCAGTTTCAATGGCACCAACACCACAGGCAACTTCACAAGGTCTTTTTCTTTCATGAATTGCACCATAAGGACAGACTTTTCTACACTGTCCACATTTGATACATTTATCCTGATCAATATAAGAATATCCATCTACAAAGCTGATTGCATTTTTAGGACAGACTTCCATACATGGATGTGCCATACATCCCTGACACTCACCACCGACAATAAATGCCTTATCTTTACATGCATTACATGCAGATGGAATTACCTGTAAAAGAGGTGGTT
Source organism: Anaerostipes faecalis (assembly GCF_018982945.1). Classification (GTDB taxonomy): domain Bacteria; phylum Bacillota; class Clostridia; order Lachnospirales; family Lachnospiraceae; genus Anaerostipes; species Anaerostipes faecalis. Next base: position 24,723 of record NZ_JABRXE010000002.1, read on the forward strand.
CATAATATTTTTCTGAAATATTACTTTCATCAATTCCTTTTGTAATTCTTGCCGGTTTATCTGCAGGTCTTAAAGACATCCCCATGGCAAGACGAATTCTTTCACCAACGATTGCTCTTTCACGATAAATACTATCACGATATGTGGCAACCTCTCCAGGGACAATTTCATATGGTAAATCTTCAATTAAGCTTAAATCTTTTTTTTCATAAGCAAATTTTGCAATTTCCTTAAATACTCGTTTACGAATGTCGCGAACAGGGGTTTCAATTCCTCTCATCTTATCCTCCTTCAAAATGTTTGTTAAATAAAAAACAATCCTCTTTTATTTTACACGATGAGAGAGAAAAATTAAAGTACTTTTTTGTATTTTATCTCCAAAAAATTGCACAATATTTCATACATTTCTTTCATTTTCAACAATATTTATTTTCACAAAGCTCACTTAACTTTTTAAATGCCTCTTTCATTCCTCCAATCTGATTAATCAGTCCATATCTTACTGCTTCCTCTCCTTCAAGAATCGTTCCTGCATCCTTTACCTGTTCCCCAACAGCAAGCATCAGTTCCTCAACCTGCTTCTGATTCATACCAGAATGATCACTGATAAATCTGGTAATTCTGTCCTGGATTTTCTCAATATTACGATAGCTTTGAATTACTCCAATAAAAGTTCCACCTGTTCTTACCGGATGTATCATCATTGTAGCACTTTTTACTATGAAAGAGTAATCAGCTGAAACAGCCAGTGGAACACCAATAGAATGACTTCCACCCAATACCAGTGAAACTGTAGGCTTGCTTAAGGAAGCAATAAGTTCTGCCAGTGCCAGACCGCATTCCACATCTCCTCCTATGGTATTGATCAAAATCAAAACTCCCTTAATCTTATCGTCATTTTCTACTTTTGCAAGCATGGGAATCATATGCTCATATTTTGTTGTTTTTGCACCTTGAGAAGCTGCCTGATGTCCTTCGATTTCTCCAATAATGGTCATAATATGAATTCCATTTATATCTGTTGAACCAGAATCTTTTATCTCATTTCTTCGTTCTTCATCCATTGCCATACCTCACTTTTAAAAAATTTTTCTGATAGAAAAAACAAAAAGAAGGAAGTTTCATCTACTTCCTTCTTCTTATTTTTTCGTTATTTTTCTTTTCTATTCATCAATTTCAAAAGAAATCAACAGATCTTCCTGATTTACCTGTTCTCCTTCTTTGACATAAATCTTATCAACAGTACCATCTACTTTAGATACAACCGTTGTTTCCATCTTCATGGCTTCCACTGTCATCAATGGCATATTTACTGTTACTTCATCTCCTTCTTTAACAAGGATTTTTCCAACAGTTCCAGGGATTGTAGATCCAAGATGTCCCGGATTAGATTTATCAGCTTTTACTCTTCTGTCTGCTTTAACTTCAAGATTTTTATCCAGAACTTTAATCTCTCGAATAGATCCATTTACTTCAAAGTCAAGGCAACGGTAGCCATCTTCATCTGGTTCAGACATATCAATAAATTTGATAATCAGAAATTTACCTTCGTCAAGTTTCAGGACTGTTTCTTCTCCCTTACGAAGTCCATAGAAGTACACATGACTTTCCAGCCCTGTAACATCATTATAAGCTTCGAAATGTCGGCAGTAATCTTCATAAACCTTCGGATACAGAGCATAACTTAATGCCTTCTGATGAAGAACCTCAGGGTCTTCCATGCTATCCATATAGAAGTTTTCTTTTAATCCGTTTTTAATATAATCAAAGTCTTCATCTGGAAGCAGACTTCCCGGACGTACGGAAATAGGTTTCTTTCCTTTTAAAACAATTTCCTGAAGTTCTTTCGGGAATCCACCTTCCGGCTGTCCGATCATTCCTTCAAAATACTCTACAACAGAATCAGGATATGATAAATTCTTTCCTTCTGTAAGAATATTATCTTTTGTCAATCCATTTTTAAACATAAAGATGGCAAAATCACCAACAACTTTAGAAGATGGAGTAACCTTTACAATATTTCCCAGAAGATGGTTTGCATCTTTATAAAGACCTTTTATAGCTTCGAAATCTTCTGCAGCACCCATTTCCTTAACCTGTGCAAGCAGATTAGAATACTGTCCTCCAGGAATCTCGTATTTATAAATTTCTGTATTCGGTGCATCCATGCCGCTTTCAAACTGCTTGTAGACTGGACGAATTCTTGCATAATACTGACTTAACTCTGTCAATTCATCCGGATTCAGTTTTGTATCTCTCTTAGTTCCTTTTAAAGCTTCAACAAGTGAATTCATACATGGGTTACTTGTCATGGAACTCATAGATCCAATAGCACAGTCAGCAATATCAAGTCCGGCTTCTGCAGCTTTCAGTAATGTACTGACACCATTTCCTGTAGAATCATGTGTATGAAGATTTACCGGAATCTTTAATTCAGATTTTAATGTTGAAATCAGTTTTTCAGCTGCATATGGTTTTACAAGACCTGCCATATCCTTAATAGTAAAGATATGAACACCAAGGCTTTCCAGTTCTTTGGCTTTCTTTACATAATAATCTAATGTATATTTTGTTTCATTTGGATCAAGAATATCTCCTGTATAACAAATAGCACCTTCTACGATCTTTCCAGTTTTTAAAGCAGTCTCAATTGGCATTTTCATATTTTCCACCCAGTTTAAACTGTCAAAAATACGGAAAACATCCACACCATGTCCGGCAGCTTCCATAATAAACTGCTGAACCACATTATCTGGATAATTACTATATCCTACTGCATTGGATGCACGAAGAAGCATCTGGATCAAAGTATTTGGCATACGTTCTCTTAATGCAGATAGTCTCTTCCATGGTGATTCCTTAAGGAAACGATATGCTGTATCATATGTTGCCCCACCCCATGCTTCAACAGAAAAAGCTTCCTGCATAAATGCATTAGTTGCTTCAGATGCCATAACCAGATCTCTCGTTCTCATACGTGTCGCCATCAATGACTGCTGAGCATCACGCATGGTTGTATCTGTTATATATAATTTATCCTGTGTCAGGATTTTCTGGGTAAATCCTTTGGCACCAAGCTTCAGAAATTCATCTCTGGAACCATATACAGAACGTTCTTTATCATATTTAGGAGCTGTTGTATTTTCAAAATATGGCTTATCCTCTGCATGCTGAACATTAACCATCTTGTTTCCAAGAAATTCCAGAATTTTTGTAGCTCTGTCCTGGCTTTCCGGAAGCATAAACAGTTCCGGTGTATCTTCGATAAATGTTGTATAACATTTTCCGCTGCGGAATGTATCATGATTCAGTACATTGATCAGGAAAGGAATATTTGTCTTCACTCCACGAATTCTTGTTTCCTTTAATACACGAATAGATTTATCAACTGCACGCTCAAAAGTACGATCATGAGAAATTGCTTTTACAAGAAGGCTGTCATAATATGGAGTAATTTCCGCTCCTGCATAAGCATTTCCACCATCCAGACGAATACCATTACCTGCTCCGGAACGATATACTGTAATCTTTCCTGTATCTGGAAGGAAGTTATTTAAAGGATCTTCTGTGGTAATACGTGTCTGAACAGAATAGCCATTACATACAATATCTTTCTGTGATTTAATTCCAATTTCGCTGGAATCCAACGGATAACCTTCAGCCACAAGAATCTGAGTCTGAACGATGTCAATACCTGTAACAGCTTCTGTAATTGTATGTTCTACCTGGACACGAGGATTCATTTCAATAAAATATGCATTATTATCTGCATCTACGAGAAATTCCAATGTTCCGGCATTCTTATAATCTACATGTTTTGCAAGACGGATAGAACAATCAAAAATCTGCTGACGTACTTCTTCCGGTACACTGAATGCAGGTGCATATTCTACAACTTTCTGATGTCTTCTCTGTACAGAACAATCACGATCATACAGATGGACAACTTCTCCATACTGATCTCCAATGATCTGCACTTCTATATGTTTTGGACTCTTTAAGTATTTTTCAACAAAGATCTGATCATCTCCAAATGCTTTTTTGGATTCATCTCTTGCTTCGGCATATTCTTTAGGCATTTCCTCTGCAGAGTTTACGATACGCATTCCACGTCCGCCTCCTCCGTTGGAAGCCTTTAACATAACCGGATATCCAACCTGATCTGCAATCTTCAAGACCTCATTCAGTTCATGAACTGCATGGTCTACACCAGGAATAATCGGCACATCTGCTTCGATTGCCATCTGTTTGGATGAAATTTTATCTCCCATTTTGCGCATCAGGTCAGAAGAAGGCCCGATAAATGTAATTCCATTCTTTTCACAGGCATCTACAAATTCTGGATTTTCTGAAAGAAATCCATAACCAGGATGAATAGCATCAACATTTTTTTCTTTTGCAATACGAATAATCGTATTAATATCAAGATATGCATCAATTGGTCCCTTATCAGGATTCAGCTGATATGATTCATCTGCCTTGGAACGGAACAGTGCATAACGATCTTCTTTGGAAAATACACCAACTGTGGTAATTCCAAGCTCACTTAAAGCACGAAAGACACGAATTGCAATTTCGCCACGGTTAGCAACCAATACTTTTTTGAACTTTTTTATCTCCATGGTTCTAGCTCCTTTTTCTAGTTTTTCTTTTCAAAATGATTTTAAAAACATTAAAATTTCTTAATACCATTATTTCGAAACATTGCAAAGTAATGTTCTATGAAATAAAAAATGATATTTTTAAGGTCAATTATATCTCATAAAATCCTATTTTACAATAGTCGTATCTAAAAAAAGTTCCTTCTCACTAAATTAGAGAAGGAACTTTTGATAACTAATTCTTATTCTTCAGTTTTTTCTTCTGCTGGAAGTAAAGCTTTCATACTTAAGCTGATTTTCTTTTCATCTTTCTTAAAGTCAACAACTTTAGCTGTAATTTCCTGTCCAACACTTAAAACATCTGAAGGTTTTTCAATATGTTCTTTTGCAATCTGAGATACGTGAAGTAATGCATCAATTCCAGATTCAAGTTCAATAAATGCTCCAAAGTCTGTCATACGAGCAACTTTTCCAGTTACTTCATTACCAACTTTGTATTTTTCTTCTGCTTTTAACCAAGGATTTTCTTCTGGGAATTTCAGACTTAAAGCAATCTTTTCACCCTGAATATCTTTGATCAATACAGTAACTTTGTCTCCGATATTGAAAACTTTCTTAGGATTTTCAACACGTCCCCAGGACATTTCAGAAATGTGAAGTAATCCATCTGCTCCACCTAAATCGATAAATGCTCCAAAGTCTGTTACATTCTTAACAACACCATCGATCTTCATTCCAACTTCGATCTTTTCAAATAATTCTTTCTGTTTTTCTTTCTTAGCAGCTACTAATAACTGTTTACGGTCACCAATAACTCTTCTCTTGCGAGGATTGAACTCACTGATAACAAATTCAATTTCCTGTCCTTCATATTTCTTAAGATCTCTTTCATAAGAATCAGAAACAAGGCTTGCAGGAATAAATACACGTGCTTCTTCAATAAGTACACTTAATCCACCATCTAATACCTGCGCTACAGGTGCTTTTAAAACTTCTTTGTTTTCATAAGCTTCTTCAAGACGCTTATTACCCTTCTCAGCTGCCAGCCTCTTATAAGTAAGGAGTACCTGTCCTTCTCCATCATTAACTTTCAGGACTTTTGTCTCCATAGTATCACCAACTTTGGCTACTGTTGTTAAATCCACGTTGGCAGAATCATTAGAGTATTCATTTCTTGTTAAAATACCATCTGCTTTATATCCGATGTTCAAGATAATCTCATCTGGTTTTACATCAATGACTGTACCTTCTACTACCTCTCCATTATGAATCGTAACTAAACTTTCCTCTAATAATTGTTCAAAACTCTTTTCTGTCATGCTAGCATGAACCTCCTTGATAATTTTCTGTGGGGTTGAGGCCCCCGCTGTAATACCCACCTTACCAGTCGATTCAAAAAGTTTCAAATCCAGGTCTCTAAGTGTCTGTACAAAAAAAGTGTTTTCACACTCATTCTTGCTAATCTCAAATAACTTCTGGCTGTTGGAGCTGTGTTTATCTCCAATAACAACCATTGCATCTACATCCTTAGCGATAGACTTTGCTTCCAGTTGACGTTCTTCTGTGGCATTACATATTGTATTACATACTTCTATATCATAACCCTTTTTGTTGATAATTTCAACTATATCTTTAAATTTCTTGTAATTAAATGTCGTTTGGGAAACCAGACAAGTTGGCTTTTTGAAATCAATCTGATCTAACTGGGATGCCTCTGTTATTACATGAACTTCACCGGTACACCATCCGCGAATTCCTTCTACTTCAGGATGTTCTGCACTGCCGATAATAATAATCTGCTTTCCATTTTCTCCTGCAGCATGTACTATTTTATGGATTTTTCTTACAAATGGGCAAGTTGCATCCACCAGAGTCAGACCTTTATTTTCAATCAGCTCATATATCTCCTTGGGAACTCCATGGGAACGGATAATAACAATGCCTTCAGAAAGATTGGAAAGTTCTTCTCTTGAATGAAGCACCCGAACTCCCTTTTTTTCCAAATCCTTCACAACATGTTCGTTGTGTATGATAGGACCATATGTATATACATGATCCTTTTTTGCTTCCTGATACACTGTATCCACAGCCCGTTTTACACCAAAACAAAATCCCGCTGTTTTCGCCAATATTACTTCCATTGTCCCTCCATTATTTTACTTTATTAAATTCATTGACAACTGTGTCAACAACCTGCTGGATCGTCATATCAGAAGAATCTACCAAAACTGCATCTTCAGCCCTTTTTAATGGTGCAATCTCTCTCTCCATATCCTGTTTATCTCGAGTAATGATATCCTGTTCGATTTGCTTAAGATCTGCATCCACACCTTTTTCGATCAGCTCCTTATATCTTCGTTCTGCACGAACTTTTGATGAAGCGGTCAGATAAATTTTCAAATCCGCATCCGGGAGAACATTTGTTCCTATATCTCTTCCATCCATTAAAATATTAGCTGTTTTAGCCATATCCCTCTGCAAGTCCAAAAGTGTTGCTCTGACTTTTTTATACGCAGATGTCTTGGATGCCATATTTCCTACTTCTTCTGTACGAATTAATCCTGTAACATTTTCTTCATTAAGAAGCACCTGCTGCATACCATCTTCATAAGCAAGACTTACATGAATATCATCACAGGCTGCATTAATAGCTTCTTCATTTTTTTCATCCACATGGTGACGGATAAAATATAATGCCATAGCACGATACATAGCTCCTGTATCCACATATACAAACTCAAGTTCCTTGGCAATTGTTTTGGCAATTGTACTTTTTCCTGCACCTGCTGGTCCGTCGATTGCAATACTATACATAATATAATCCTCCTAATTTGATCCTGCAAGATATCCTGTTGACCAGGCAATCTGAAGGTTAAATCCCCCTGTAACCGCATCCAGATCAAGGACCTCTCCTGCAAAAAATAATCCTTTTATTTTCTTTGATTCCATCGTTCCAGGATTGATTTCTTTTACATCAATTCCTCCCTGGGTAATGATTGCTTCTTTAAATCCTCTTACTCCGATAATGGTTAATTCCAAATCCTTTAATAAAGAAACCAGCTGTATTCTTTCCTTTTTTGTAATTTCATTAACCTTTTTATGTTCCGGAATTCCTGACAGTTCTATCATAACAGGAATCAGCTTTTTGGGCAAAAGAGAATCCAGAGAATTTCTAAAATCTTTATTCATAACCTCTTTAAAATCTCTTAACACCCTCTGGTCCAGCTGCTCCCGTGATAAAGCAGGCTTTAAATCAATATGGAATTTAAGTTCCGTTCCCCGATATCCTGCTACATAACTGCTGGCACTTAATACAACAGGTCCACTGACTCCAAAATGGGTAAATAGCATTTCCCCAAAGTCTTCATGTACCTTTTTCCCATTAGATGTCATGCTTACCTTTACATTTCTCAAAGAAAGACCTTGAAGTTTTTTGCAAATATCCTCTTTTATCTCAAATGGCACCAAAGCCGGTACTACCTGAGTTACATGATGACCTGCCTTTCTTGCAAAAGTATACCCATCTCCTGTTGAGCCTGTGGAAGGATATGACATACCGCCAGTGGCCACAATAACCTTATCGCCTGTTATAGTATCTCCTGATAACAAACCAACTCCATAGGCAATTCCATCCGCAGAGATTAAAATCTTTTTTACTTCCATATTGAGACATACTTTTACTTTTTGCCGCTTCAGTTCTCGCTCCAGAGCAGCAATTATATCTGAAGAATGATCAGATACCGGAAAAACCCGGTTTCCCCGTTCTATCTTTAAAGGACATCCAAGACTTTCAAACAGTTCCATTACTGCATCATTGGAAAAAGTATAAAAACCACTATATAAAAATTCCCTGTTAGTTACAACATTATCAAAAAGTTCTTCAATTTCACAGGCGTTGGTAACATTACAACGGCCTTTTCCTGTAATAAATATTTTCTTTCCAAGTTTTTCATTTTTTTCAAGAAGGATGACCTGATTTCCTTCTTTCGCCGCCTGATATGCAGCGATCATGCCGGCAGCTCCTCCACCGATTATGATTACCTTCATATATTACATCCTTTTTATATAATTCTCTTATCAAGACATTCTTTCATCTGCTCAATATCTTTTTCTTCTAATTCCACCTGCATTGCTTTAGCATTATCTTCAATCTGAGCCGGCTTTCTTGCCCCTCCAAGAACATGAAGACTATCAATCATATTAGCTGTCAGGGCGATAATAAGGCTACTGTATGAACATTTATATTTCTCCAGATATCGCTCCCATTCCTTTAAAATTTCAAGAATGATTTTTCTGCGTTCCGGTTGAAATGATGGATTATTATTTCGAACATCTCCTTTGGGAAATACTGTATCTGTTGTGAACTTTCCTGTCAGCAGTCCCTGTTCCAAAGGAGAATATGCCTGAATCGATACACCCAGTTCCTGACATACAGGAACCAGTTCCTTTTCAATTCTTCTGGTTGCGATGCTGTATTTTTCCTGAATTACATCCAGCTGTCCATATTTACAGTATTCTCTTATATCTTCAGCAGTTACATTGGATGCTCCAATTGCACGAATTTTTCCCTGCTTCTTCAAAGTCATCAGCGCATCCATAGTTTCTTCTATGGGATACAGATTATAATCTGTTGTCTGCCAATGTGTATACAATACATCTATATAATCGGTGCCAAGATTTATCAGACTATGATCTAAATCATCCATGATACTTTTTTTGGATAAGTCCCTGTAAACATCTGTCCCGTCTACATTTTTATGGAAAACAGGTGTTTCATGACGCCATTCTAAAGCACATTTAGTAGATAATACAATTTTATTTCTTTTTCCTCTGATGGCTTTTCCTACAACATTTTCACTATGATATAATCCGTAAATAGGTGCCGTGTCAATCCATGCAATACCAAGGTCTATGGCTTTTTCGATAGTCTTAATGGACAGTTGGTCATCGTTTTCTCCCCACCAGCTTCCTCCTCCAATGGCCCAGGTACCCATACCTAAAAAAGGAACTTTTATACCACTTTTCCCAATCTCAATCATTTTTTCCATAACAGTCTACCTCCAGGCATCTTAATATCTATATTTTAATGAATAAACATTGCATCTCCAAAGGAGAAAAATCTGTATCTTTCTTTTACCGCCACTTCATAAGCATTCATAATATGTTCTCTTCCTGCCAATGCTGAAACCAGCATTAATAATGTAGATTCCGGTAAATGAAAATTCGTAATCAATCCATCAATGACTTTGAATTTATATCCAGGATAAATAAAGATATCTGTCCATCCGCTCCTGGCACAAATAGTTCCGTCATCATCTGCCACCGATTCCAGTGTACGGGTACTTGTTGTTCCCACTGATATGACCCTTCCGCCTGCTGCTTTTGTCTCATTTATCATTTTGGCATCTTCTTCTTCTATTCGATAAAATTCAGAATGCATATGATGATCCAGCACATTATCTACCTTCACAGGCCGGAAAGTTCCCAAACCTACATGCAAAGTTACATAGGCAATCTTTACTCCCATCTCTCTAATTTGTTTCAGAAGCTCTTTTGTAAAATGCAGTCCTGCTGTAGGTGCCGCAGCAGATCCTTCATATTTTGCATAAACAGTCTGATAACGATTTTTATCTTTCAGCTGATGAGTAATATATGGTGGCAGAGGCATCTGACCAAGCTGATCCAGCACTTCTTCGAAAATTCCTTCATACTCAAAACGGATCAAACGATTTCCTTCTTCCACTACCTCAAGAACCTCTCCAACAAGCATTCCATCACCAAATGAAATCCTTGCACCCGGTCTTGCTTTCTTTCCAGGTTTCACCAGTGTTTCCCAGATGTTGTCCTGTTTTCTTTTCAAGAGAAGAACTTCCACTTTTCCTCCGGTATCTTCTTTTGCACCAATGAGTCTGGCAGGAATCACTTTGGTGTTATTCAACACCAGACAATCTCCTGGTTTTAAGTAATTGGTGATATTTCGAAAAATATCATGTCCTATTTCACCTGTATGTTTATCCAGAGTGAGCAGTCTTGAACTTGAACGATCAAGAAGGGGATCTTGGGCGATCAACTCCTCCGGTAAATCAAATTTAAAATCTGATACTTTCATTAACATTTCCTTCCTTTGCTCTAATACGTAAATTAAAGTATAACATGAATAAGAAGGACCTGCAATTATACAAATAAGCTGCTATAAGAAAACATCCTTGACGGCATTACAATTATTATGTATAATTCCCTTTACCTTTTTAACAGAAACAATTTTATATTGTAGCAATACAGGAGGGATTCAAATGGATTATTTCAAACGTGCACAAGAACTAAAAAATGAGACGATTTCCAATCGCCGTTATCTCCACACCAATGCAGAGGTTGGACTGGATATGCCAGTTGCACAATCCTTTATCATGAAAAAACTAGAAGAATATGGCCTTAACCCTAAGCCGTGCGGTCATGGTGTTACAGCAACTCTTGGGCAAGGAGGGAAATGTATTCTTCTCCGTGCGGATATGGATGCTCTTCCAATGCCGGAAGAAAGTGGTCTGGATTTTGCATGCCCAACCGGAGACAAAGCCCATGCCTGCGGTCATGATTTCCATGCTGCTATGCTTCTTACCGCTGCAAAAATGCTGAAAGAAAATGAAGATGCACTGGAAGGTACTGTTAAATTTATGTTCCAGCCTGCAGAAGAAACCTTTGAAGGAAGCAGGGATATGATGGAACATGGAATTCTTGAAAATCCAAAACCTGATGCTGCCCTGGCTTATCATGTCACTGCCGGACAAATGCCTATCGGCATGTATATGTACAACAACACAGGAACTATGATGTTCTCTGTAGATGGATTTAAAATTACAATTCATGGAAGGGGGTCTCATGGTGCTTATCCACAAAATTCCATTGATCCAATTAATATCGGGGTCCATATTCATTTAGGACTTCAGGAACTGATTGCCAGAGAATGTGACCCAACAAAATCCAGTTTATTAACTATAGGAAACTTTTCTGCAGGTTCTGCCGCAAATATTATCCCGGATACCGCCGTACTTCAGGGAACCATTCGTACCAATGATAAGGAGCAACGAAAACTCCTTGTAGGAAGAATGCAGGAAGTCGTAAAACAAACTGCAAAATTATATAGAGGAACTGCTGAAATTGAATTTTTATCAAATGTTCCACCTTTAATCTGTGATCCGGAATTTACAACAGAAATTGCCGGTTATATGAAGGATTTAAATATTCCGGAAATGGTTCCAGTACCAAATGCCTCATCCAGCGCCTCTGAGGATTTTGCATTAATTGCCAATGAAATCCCTTCTTCCTTTATGTATCTCTCCGCAGGATATATGGATGAACGAGGCACTTATAATGCACATAACCCTAAAGTTCAATTTAATGAGGATGTCTGCCCATATGGAGCCTGCTGCCTAGCACACTGTGCGACTGAGTGGTTAAATCATCATTCCAAATAAATAAGCTAGTTAAAAAAGGAAGAAAGCAACAAATGAACTTTCTTCCTTTTTTCTTACCTGATTATTTGTAATAGAATCCTTTATAATTATATTTCAGAACCCGATAAGAATATTTATCTGCTTCATATGTAAATGATCTGATTAATTTTCCATTTTTATCATATTCACCAAATGACTTACTCATACCACTGCTGAATGTAATATTCCCGCTTAAATGCTGAACACTGCTGACAATAGAAGAATACGGTAATGATATTTTCTGAACCAGCTGATAAGTTCCCTTTTTCTCATCTACCAGATATCTATAATAGTAAGAGGAATTACCTTTTGCATATTCCCCAACTCCTGGATATTTGCTCCAGTCAAAGTCCGGAATGGTTGCAGCATTTCCAAAATTATTGTTAAACATATATAAATAATACTGTCCTTCCGGCAATGAATTATCATATTCTACTGTAATAGTATGCTGTCCTGCCTGTCCTACAAAATTCCCTTTCTGTTTCAACAGATACTTCTCATAAGCAGTCCCGTCATATAATGTTCCGCTATGAATGATATAACTGATTTTTGGATTTTCGTAAATATCCGAAACTTTAATCAAAGCACTTTGTTCTCGACTGCTGACAATGATTTGTCCATTATCCAGGATATCCATAGAATTCAGATGAAGCCAATCCAGCTCTGTTCCCCCGTAGGTATTCTTTCCACCTTCTCTTTGTACTGCATTTTCCCGCATTTCTTTTAAAAGGTCTTCAAAATCAATCAGTTTTTTCACTTGATTGGTTTTTAAATCTACAGAAATCAAAACATCTTCGATGGTATCCTTCTTTGTATCATTTACCAAACATAAAATTCGTCCGGAATTTTCATCATAACAAAAATCATGATGTAATTCATACTGTCCGAGATTAATAGTTTTTACAATTTTTCCGATACGATTCATCATGGCGATTTTATTTACATCATAGGAGTAAATCATTTTTCCATTCACAGTAAGAATTCGATCAGTACGATAACTATTCAATGGCATTTTCCCACGATTGATTCCATTATTATCATAAAAATAAATATTGGCCGCTTCCGTCTTATCATGTCCAAGAATAGCAAACAGACCATTGCTCATCTTTGTACTGGAACTTCCCTCTTTAACGTTGGTAATTGCTGGAATTTCAGAATCAGCTGCTGTTGTCACATAAAAATAAGTCTTTGCAATGGCACGATTCTCTCGATCATAAAAGTTCATGGTTATTTTGTTTTTGGCTCCTGCCACAAGACCTGTAATCTGATATTCATGCTGAAGAGTCAGATTATTTTTACTATCATTTTTTAAGGTTTGTGTGATTGTCTCTGCTCCATCAGCTTCAATGGTACATTTTACATAGGAATAACGATCTGATACTCCATAATAGTAAATTGATGTACTGTTGGTTCCATATGGATTACTGATAAGCAGAGGAGAAGATATCGTATAATCTTTCTTTTCTTTCTTCTCATCAATTTTCTTTTGTGCTTCTTTCTGATAAGCTTCTGTAAAAATATCCTTTTCCTGATGAGTTATTTTTTCAACTGCTGTCTTAACTTTCTGAAGCTTCACATTGTTATAAAAATTTTCCTGAGCATACACTCTATACGCAAAATAACTGCAGATTCCTAAAACAATGATCAATATCGTAAGATAATACTTTTCCCGACCCCTCTTGCCTGTCTTGTTATTATCTGATATCGCTTCTTGCCTCATGGTTTCCTCCATTTTATAATTTTTTGTTTCGCAGATATTATAGCATGGAATCCGCATAAAATAAGGCTTTTCACAATGTCTCCACAAATGTTTCACAGTTTGGAAACATTTTACCAGAAAAACATTCCTTTAAAATTATATTTTAATACACGATAGGAATATTTATTTGCTTCGTAAGAAAAAGATTTAATTAATTTTCCATCTTTGTCATATTCTCCATACATCTTGCTCATACCACTGCTAAATGGAATGTTTCCATCTAAATGCTGTACACTGCTGACAATGGAAGAATATGGCAGGGCAAATTGCTGTTCAAGTTTATAGGTTCTATTCTTCTCATCCACCAAAAACTTGCTATAATAAGATGTCCCTTTTGTAAATTTCCCGACATTTGGATACAGACTCCAGTCAAAGGATGGTATTGATGTTGCCCTTCCAAAATAATTGTTGAACATATAAAGATAATATTGTCCTTCCGGCAATGAATCATCATGCTCTACCGTAATAGTATGCTGTCCTGCATTTGGAATTAGTGTTCCTTCTCTCTTCAGCTGATATTTTGCAATATCTGTTCCGTTATAAATGGTCCCTCTGTGAATAATATAGTCCAGTTCCGGCTTATCATAAATATTCTTGATTTTAATTAATGAACTGTGTTCACGACTGCTTAAAATCAGACTGTCATCATCAATCAGATCAAAAGAATTCAGATGAATCCAATCTAATTCTGTTCCCCCATAGGTATTTAACCCACCTTTTCTTTGTACGGCAAGACTCCGCATCAAAGGAAGTATTTCTTCACAATCAAATAATTTTGAGGTTTTTCCACTTTTTACATCTACAGATACAATTACATCTTCTATAGTATCTTTAGACTTGTCATTTACCAGGCAAAGAATTTTATTATGTTTCTTATCATACATGAAATCATGATGGAATTCATAATTGCCAATTTCAATAGTTTTTGTTACTCTTCCAAGGCGGTTGGTAAATGCGATCTTATTAAAATCATAGGAATAAACCATCTCTTTTCCTATAAACAGAAAACGATCGGTGCGATATTTATTTAACGGCATTCTTCCTCTGCTAACCCCGTTATTATCATATAAATAAATATTGGATACATTCGCCTTATCATGTCCAAGAAGTGCAAATAATCCATCACTCATCTCCACCTTGCTCTCTCCTGTATTTTTACTTAAAACAGCAGGAATCACATCATCTTCAGGCATATTCACATAAAAATAGGTTTTTCCCACTGCACGTTTGTCCTCATTATAAAATTCCATGGTAATTTTATTTTTCTGACCTAGCACCAGACCAATAATCTCATATTCATGAGTTGTAACATATTTCTTTCCTGATGCCGTTTTCAGCTTATGACGATAAATACTTGCTCCTTCAGCTTCCACAGTACAGACTGCATAAGATGCTCGATTGGTTTTTGCATAATAATATAACGAAGTGGTATAAGTTCCATAGGCATTCTGTACCACCAGTGGTTTTGAAAAATTGTAATTCTTATCCTTCTTCCATTTTTCCAGCTGATTATCTGATTCCTTTTGATACTCTTCCGTAAAAATATCAGAAACTTCATGTTTTACAGTTTTAGGTGTTACCTTAATCTCCTTCTGCTTGACACTTTTAAAAAACTGTTCTTCTTTATAGTTATGATAGATATTTTTTACTACAAATCCCAAAATCAAACCTGCAATCAAAATAATAGAAACCATAATCTGTTTCTTCTTTTTCTTATGATTCTCCCGTTCTACTATATCTTTTATGTGTGTCATAATTCCCTCCAAAAAATATTTTTGTAATATTATGTCATATTTTCTTAACATTCGCAACCTATATTTAACATTGTGTACATTCGCACGGAGCGTTTTTTATTACATAGAAAATTCAAAAGTATTTCCTATGTAATAAAAAAGGCCAATACCTTTATTAAAGTATTGACCCTTTTATCATTTTTAATTAGCAGATTATGCTCTCAATTCAATTCCTAAATTTTTCAGTTCCCCAAGAATCTTATCTACAATCTTGCTGACTTCTGCCTCTTCCAATGTTCTGTCTTTAGCACGGAATGTCAGAGAATATGCAACAGATTTATATCCTTCTTCAATCTGATTTCCTTCATATACATCGAATAATTCAAAGGATTCCAGAAGTTTTCCGCCTTTTTCTTTGAAGATTTTTTCAATCTGTCCTACAAAGATGTCTTTTCTCATTACCATACTTAAGTCACGTTTCATTGCAGGGAATTTTGCAACACCTTCATACTTACGATCAAATGTTGCTTTTTCTACAAGCACAGGCATATCGATCACTGCTACATAAACTTCGCCTTTCATACTGTAATTGTCCATAACTTCCGGATGAATCTGTCCAATATAGGCAAGTTTTTCCCCTCCCAGCATTACATCTGCCTGTCTTCCAGGATGGAGAAATGGATGTTCTGTTGTTGGGAGATATTCTGTTGCTCCTTTCAATCCAAGAGCTTCCATCATATCTTCTAAAACACCTTTTAATGTAAAGAAATCACAGTCGCCATACATTCCGAGAGTCATTTGCATTCTTTCATCTGGAAGTTCTGTCAGCGGAAGTTCTTTTGGAATATAAATATTTCCAAATTCATATAATCTTACATTAGTATTTCTATGTGCAAGGTTTGTTGCAAGAGATGTCAGCATTCCATTTAAAGAAATGGTCCTCATAATACTGAAATCTTCACCAAGCGGATTGGAGATTTCAATTGCCTGACGTTCTTTTGCGTCTTCTGCCAATAACAGTTTGTCAAATACTTTCGGACTTTCAAATGAATATGTCATTCCTCCACTGAAACCATTACGCTCTGCCACATCTCGACATACATCTTCCACACGGATTTTAAATGGTTTCTTACCTGCAGTTGCCTCACCTCTTGGAAGAGTTACCGGAATATTATCATACCCAAAGAATCTTGCAACTTCTTCTGCAAGATCAGCCATACATCCAAGATCCTGACGGAATGATGGAATCAGAAGTTCATTGGCAGCTTCATCATATTTTAGTTCCAGACGGTTAAAATATTCTAAAACTTCTTCTTTTGAAACATTCGTTCCAAGAAGTGCATTCATCTTATCAACTTCAAGAGGCAGACGAACCTGTTCTTTTGGGTTTGGATATACGTCCACTGCTCCACCTACAACTTCTCCAGCTCCAAGTTCTTCAATCAGCTGACATGCACGATCCATGGCTGCCATTGCATTTTCCGGATCCAATCCCTTTTCAAATTTACCAGAAGCATCTGTTCTTAATCCAATCTTCTTGGAAGAAAGACGGATATTTGTTCCATCAAAACATGCCGCTTCAAATAATAAAGTCTGGATGTTATCTGTTACCATAGAATTTTCTCCACCCATGATACCTGCAATACCGATTTCCTTTTCCCCATCACAGATCATCAGAACAGAATCATCCATTGTACGTTCTTCCCCATCTAATGTAACAAACTTATCACCTTTTTTTGCACGCCGAACAATGATTTCCTTATTAGCGATGGTTTCCAGATCGTACGCATGCATTGGCTGTCCATATTCTTCCATAACATAATTTGTAATATCCACCAGATTATTAATTGGTCGAATTCCCATTGCTGATAAACGTCTCTGCATCCATTCTGGTGAAGGAGCCAGCTTAATGTTTTTCACAACCCTTGCTGTATATCTTGGACAAAGATCCTGATCTTCTACAGTTACTTTAATATAATCATTTACATCTTCATCATTTCCGGTTTTGGTTACTACAGGAGGATAAAAATCCTTACGGAATGTTGCAGCTGCTTCTCTTGCCATTCCAATCATACTAAAGCAGTCTACACGATTGGAAGTAATCTCAAATTCTACTACCGCGTCACGAAGTCCCAGTGCTTCTACCGCATCATCTCCTGGTTTCACATCTTTCTGGAAAATATAAATTCCATATTCAGGAGCTTCCGGATACATATCTCTATTGCTTCCAAGTTCTTCGATGGAACACATCATACCACAGGATTCAATTCCACGAAGTTTTCCCTTTTTAATCTTAATCCCATTTTCAGGATTTTTCCCACCGTCATGACCACCGGCAACTCTTCCTCCGTCTAAGACAACAGGAACCAGGTCACCTTCTGATACATTTGGGGCTCCTGTAACGATCTGAACTGTTTCTGTTCCAACATCCACCTGACAGATAATCAGTTTATCCGCATCCGGATGCTTTTCAATTTTCAATATTTTACCAACAACAATTTTCTCTAAATTTTTATCTAAATATGTGATGCTCTCCATATTAGAACCAGATAATGTCATTTTATCTGCATATTCCTGTGGAGTACATTCCAAATCAGGCACATATGCCTTAATCCATGAAATAGGTGTATCCATTTTTCTTAATCTCCTTTTCTAGAACTGACTTAAAAATCTCTTATCATTTTCATATAATAAACGCATATCATCGATTTCGTATTTTAACAGTGCAACTCGTTCTAATCCGATTCCAAATGCAAATCCTGAGTATACTTCCGGATCGATTCCACACATTTTTAATACATTTGGATGTACCATTCCACATCCAAGGATTTCAATCCATCCGCTTCCCTTACACATACGGCATCCTTTTCCGCCACATTTAAAGCATGTTACATCTACCTCAGCACTTGGCTCTGTAAATGGAAAATGATGCGGTCTGAATTTAACTTTTGTATCCGGACCAAAGAACTCTTTTGCAAACTGCTCTAAGGTTCCTTTTAAATCAGCAAATGTAATGCCTTTATCTACGACCAATCCTTCTACCTGATGGAATGATGGAGAATGAGTTGCATCAACTTCATCAGAACGGAATACTCTTCCAGGTGCAATCATACGAATTGGCATCTGCCCAGTTTCCATAATACGAGCCTGAACAGGTGATGTCTGTGTTCTCAAAAGAATATCTTTATTAATATAGAAGGTATCCTGTTCATCTTTCGCAGGATGATTTTCAGGAATATTCAGCATCTCAAAATTGTATTTATCATATTCTACTTCAGGTCCTTCTACTACTTCATAACCCATACCAATAAATACACGTTCAAGATCTTCCAATGCAATCTGGTTTGGATGACGATGTCCTTTTTCATGTGTCTTTCCTGGAAGTGTTACATCAATGACCTCTTTTTTCATCTTTTCTTCACGAATTTTTTTCTTCAATAAAGTCATTTCTTTTTCCAGTGCTTCTTCGATGACAGTTCTGGTATCATTGACCATCTGTCCAATAATTGGACGCTCTTCTTTGGCAACATCTTTCATTCCTTTTAATACCTGAGTCAGTTCACCTTTTTTACCAAGCACAGAAACACGGATATCGTTTAATGCATCCATAGCATCTGCCTGTTCGATTTTTTCCAAGGCTGCTTTCTTAATTGCCTCTAATCTCTCTTTCATTGCTTTTCTCCTTTATATTATTGTATTTATATTCGGACGAATTCCTTTTTTGAGTAAAAACAAAGCGGCTAAATCCGCTTTAGCATAACAAGGTCTCTCCTATTGAAAAAAGAACAACGCGGACAAGTCCGCTATCAACTCCCTGTATCCCTCAATCATGAGGGACTTGCTCCGCTTTGCGTGCCGATGTGCAGCAGTTTTAACTGCTTTCCTTTGCACATCGTGCACATCCACGCGGAGCGTTTTTTATTACATAGGAAATTCAAAGGAATTTCCTATGTAATGAAAAAGAACCCGTCCACAAAGGGACGAGTCCTTGTATTTACTCGCGGTACCACCCTAATTCCTATGATAAACCATTTTTACCATAAGCACTTAGTTTCTGCATAACGGGCAGCTTCCGTTATCTCCTACTGATGAAACTTATCACGTTCAAAGATACAGCTACGGTGTGAAATTCGGAAGATTTCTCTTCTTACTGTGCACCATCAATGCCTTTAACATTCCTTATTCTATACACAAGCTAATAAAAAGTCAACATAAAATATCATTTTTAATAGCTATATTATCCTTTTTTCTTACACTTCCTGACGGTATCTGTGCCAGAATAATAGCAACAAACATCAGCAAACACCCAAACATTTCCCTGCCGCTCAGCTTCTGATGAAGAATGAGAAATCCTGCAATAACCGATGTTACAGATTCCAGGCTCAAAATTAAAGATGCCACCGTCGGATTCATTCCTTTTTGTCCAACAATCTGCAAAGTATATCCTACCCCACAGGATAAAACTCCTGCATATAAAAGAGGCTTCCATGCCGCCACCAACGCCCCTATGGAAGGATGTTCAAATATCATCATCGGAACTGCACAAACAATTCCGCAGACAATAAACTGGATACAGGACATTTTTACTCCATCGACAAACTGGATAAAATAATCAATAACCAGAATGTGCAAAGAAAACATTATGGCACAAATAAACACATAAATATCTCCCTGTCCAATGGAAAACGATTCTGTTATACATAAAAAGTAAAGTCCCGCCAGTGCTATAACAACACCCAGCCATACAAATGGACCGCATTTTTTCTTTAGAAACAGCCCCAGGATTGGCACAATGATAATATAAAATGCCGTGATAAACCCTGCTTTCCCAACGGTTGTATGTAAAATTCCAAACTGCTGAAAAGAACTTCCTGCTGCCAGAGCAATTCCACAGGAAACACCTCCCAAAATCAGCATTTTTCTGTTTTCCGGTTTTGATATACCTGCCGTATCTCTTTCCTGCTTTTCCAGAAATCCGATACACGGTATCAGCACAAGGCCTCCAATAAAGCATCGTATACTGTTAAATGTAAATGGACCTACATAATTCATTCCAACACTTTGTGCCACAAAGGCATTCCCCCATATAACAGCTGTCAGTAATAGCAAAAAAGAATTTCTAATCTGTTGTTTTTTCATATAAAATAACCTGCCTCTTTTTTATATTTTCTAATTTTACTATAGTATATATAAGACTGCAAGCTTTCTATATCAACATTTTAACTGTTATTTATTCAAGGTCAGAATCTGTTGTCCTGACTTCTGCAAGCCTGTATTATTAATCGTTACACTTGTATAATCATTACTATTGCTTACTACCACCGGTGTTGTTAATAAATAACCAGCTTCATGAATAGCATTCAAATCAAATTCAGAAACCAAGTCTCCCACTTTTACTTTCATTCCAGGCTCAACCATAACATGAAAATATTTTCCACCAAGTTTTACAGTATCAAGTCCTATGTGAACTAGGACTTCCGCTCCGCCTTCTGAAACAAATCCAATGGCATGCTTTGTGTTAAAAACTGCACTCACAGTACCGTTTACCGGTGAAAAAACTTTCCCATCGTGAGGAATAACAGCAAATCCTTCTCCCAGCATCCTACCTGAAAACACCATGTCTTCTACCTGCTCAAGTTCAATAACCTGACCATTTACCGGCATATATACCTGTTCCGTCTCGACTTTCGGTTCCGCTATGTGTAAGGAATCATCTTCTGGAACACAAACTTCCTCTGTATGTGAAAAATCACAGGAAAGATAGGCTTCCAGATTTGATTTTATAACCGTAACAAGAGGTCCATATATTATCTGAACTCCATCGCCTTTTTTAAGAACTCCCCGGGAACCACTCTGCTTTAAAAGACTATCCTGTACAAGACTGGCATCTTTTACCGTACATCGTAGCCTTGTAACACAACAGTCGATATCTTTAATATTATTCTTTCCGCCAAGTCCTTCTGCAATCAGTGCAGAAATTTCACTTCCATCTGTATCACTAATTCCAGCATTTCGCTCTTTTAGATCAGATCTGGTAAATAATTTGATTTCTTTTTTCTCCACATCACGTCCCGGAGTCTTCCAATCAAATTTTTTAATTAAAAATCCAAATACAAAATAATACACAATAAAATATACAATACCTACAGGAACAAACATAAACCAGTTGGTTTTTTCCTGTCCCTGGAGAATTCCGAACAAAAACATGTCAATGATTCCACCGGAAAATGTCATTCCTACACAGACTTTTAAAATATGCATAAGCATATACGCAGCACCTGCAAAAATACAATGAATAACATAAAGCCCCGGAGCCACAAATAAAAAGGTAAACTCCAGTGGTTCTGTAATCCCTGTCAGCATAGAAGTTAATGCTGCAGAAACCATCAAACCGCCAACTTTTTTTTTCTTTTCAGGTCTTGCACATCGGTACATTGCAAAAGCCGCTCCAGGAAGACCAAAAATCATCAACGGAAACTTACCTGTCATAAACCTTGTTGCCTCAACTGCAAAATGTTTTGTTGATGAATCTGCAAGCTGGGCAAAGAAAATATTCTGAGCACCTTCTACAGTCCTTCCTGCAATTTCCATAGTTCCACCCAGAGAAGTCTGCCAGAAGGGCAGATAAAACACATGATGTAATCCAAAAGGAATTAATGCCCGTTCCATAATTCCATATATAAATGTCCCAAAATATCCCGACGCTTTAACCACATTTCCCATTGTATACATAGAATTTTGTATAGGCGGCCATATATAAAACATGATAATTCCAATAAATACATATACCACCGTGCATATGATAGGAACAAATCTGGTCCCTCCAAAAAAAGACAAAACATCCGGCAATTTAATCTTATAAAACCTGTTATGTAATGCCGCAACTCCAAGTCCAACAATAATTCCTCCAAATACTCCCATTTGAAGAGATGTAATTCCCAGCACAGAATCTGTTGCACCTTGAGGCAAGGCTTCCGCACCTCCATGAATTGCTATCATAGTAGAAACAGCTGTATGCATGGTAAAAAAAGCAATAGCTCCAGATAATGCTGCCACCTCTTTTTCTGCTCTTGCCATTCCTATTGCAACACCGATAGCAAAAATAAGCGGTAAATTATTAAATACTACATTTCCACAGTCACCACAGACTCTCAAAACAGCATAAAGAGCTGTCCCTGGTCCCATAATCTTCATCAGACCATAAGTCCGGAGCATTGTTTCATTTGTAAACGATTGACCAATCCCAAGCAAAATACCTGCCACCGGCAAAATAGCTATGGGTAGCATAAAAGAACGTCCTACCCTTTGAAAAATACCAAAAACCTTATCTTTCATAAGCACTTCCTTAAAGTGTTGCAATCATAATATCCATTGTACCATCAAAAACTGTTTCTTTCTGATCAGAACAAATCACAAAATGATCTCCTTTCTTGACTTTCACTTCGTTCAGTGTTCCCTCTCCATTAATGATGCTCACCATCTGAAAAGGTACATCATTGACAATTACATTTTTCCCATTCATTTTATAAGAATCAACTTTAAAAAATTCGCTTTCTACATATCTGGTTTTTGTTCCATGTTCCAGCTGGGTTTCTGCAAAATTTTTGTTCTGATTAATATCTGCCGGCACATTTGTTACATCAATAGACTGTTTGACATGCAACTGTCTTTCATTTCCTTCTGCATCTTTCCTATGATAATCATATACACGATATGTAATATCAGAGGATTGCTGTGCTTCATAAATCAAAGAACCACTACAGATTGCATGTAATGTTCCTGAAGGAATGTAAAAGAAATCTCCCTCTTTAATTGCAAAAGAATTCAAAAGATTTTCATAATCATCTTTTTCGATTGCTTTTACAAATTCATCCTTTGTTTTTGCATGATGTCCCATAACCATTTTGGTACCTTCATCTGCCTGCAATACATACCAGCATTCTGTTTTTCCAAGAGAATCTTCATGCTCTTTGGCATAGACATCATCTGGATGCACCTGAACAGATAAATCATTTTTTGCATCAATAATCTTTACCAGAAGCGGAAATTGATCCCCTTCAATATTTCCAAATAACTCTCTGTGATTTTCAAATAACCAGGATAATGTCTTTCCTTCAAATTCGCCATCTCCAATTACACAGTCTCCGTTCTTATGTGCTGAAATTGCCCAACATTCTCCTGTATGATCACTTGGAATATCATATCCATAAACATCTTTTAGCTTATGTCCTCCCCAGATCATTTCTTTAAATACCGGTTTCATTTTTAATACATGTCCCATAATGATTTACTCTCCTATCCTCTTTTCAGCAAACGATCTGTTTTCATTTTAATATTTCTCCTTAATACCTGAAAGAAACTTAAAGAACGAAGCATACGTTCTGATGGAATATACTGATTTACAGCTCTTAATACCTTTTTTGGCTCTTTTGCTGAGAACGAAAACGTTCCATTACGTTTTGTCTGAATTCCAAACCTCGGAATTTTCTTTCCTTTGAACATGACAGATGCAACAACGATGTCCACTTCTTCCCATGGAATCTGTATATAATCATTTACATTCCTGTCATTATAGAATTCAAATCCTTTATCTCCTACCATGATTTTTCCATATGTGGTAAGACCGTGATATGATGTCGCTTTTGCAACTAGATCAACTTTTGAATTTAATGATTGCGGCATAATATTCCCCTTTCCAATTCTTTTTTTACCTGTCGGGCTTCTTGTATCATAGAAGATTATATCAGATTTTCTATGATACAAAAAGCCCGGAATACTCCGGGCTTTGATTTTCAATATGATTACATTAATCCAATCAAATGTGCAACAATACCTACAATAAATAAGGCAACAATGATAACGATTGGAGAAACATTTTTCTTCAATAGCCAGCAGCATAATAATGTTAATAACAGTCCTGCAAATCCTGGAATCAGAGAATTCAGGTTATCCTGCAAAGTTGTAACTTTTTCAGGTGTTAAAGATAAACCTGATGCATACTGTGAAAGTGCCTGCTGAATACCTGCTGCTCCATCTGGGAGAGCTTTCCAGTCAATATATGCACCTTCGCTTAATGTTACTTTTGATACAACCGGAGTAAATGAAATACTTACCCATCGATCAACCAGTCCACCTAATACAAACATACCAAGGATAGATGCACCTTTTGTAATCTTCTGTAACAATCCTCCAGAAAGGTCTTCTGTAATCTTTGTTCCAACTTTGTAACCAAATTCCTGTGTATACCACATAAATGCCCAACGAATGACATTCCATAATACGAAGAACAGGATTGGTCCAAGAATACTTCCACCCATTGCAAGAGATGCACCAAGAGCACCTAAAATAGGTCTTACAGTAAACCAGAATACTGGATCACCAACACCAGCTAAAGGTCCCATCATACCAACCTTAACACCCTGAATAGCTGCATCATCAACCGGAGCACCATTTGCACGATCTTCTTCCAAAGCTAATGTTACACCAATAACTGGAGAAGCCACATATGGATGTGTATTAAAGAATTCCAGATGACGCTTTAATGCTGCGGATTGTTCTTCTTTTGTATTATATAATTTCTTAATAGCCGGAATCATTGCGAAACACCAGCCACCATTCTGCATACGTTCATAGTTCCATGAACCCTGAAGGAAAGTAGAACGTATTGCTACGGATAAACGATCTTTTTTACTTAATGTAACTTTTTCTGCCATTTTTCTTACCTCCTTCAATTTTAATAATCATTCAGAATATCGCCTAATGGATCGCCTGTATTGCTTCCTCCGCCATTTGAAGATCCACCCTTTTCAGAAAGTGTCAGGTAAATCAGGGCAAAAGATACACCGATAACTCCAAGAGCAATCAGAGTTAAATCTGAAATTGCTGCTATACAGAAACCAATTGCGAAGAATGGCCATACTTCTTTTGTAGCCATCATGTTAATAACCATTGCATAACCAACAGCTACAACCATTCCACCACCAATAGCCATACCTTCTGTCAGCCATGCAGGCATGGAATTTAAGAATCCTGCTACTGCATCAGATGGGATAACCAATAAGCATGCTGCAGGAATTGCAATACGAAGTCCCTGCATGCAGATAGCTGCGATCTGCCATAACTCAACTGCTTTAAAATCACCTTTTTCTGCAGCAGCGTCCATGAAATGAACCATAGGTACTGCAAGAGTACGACAAATCATTGTTAAGAATAAACCTGCTACTGCCAAAGGAATTGCTACAGCAATAGCTGTACCTACACCTTTTACTCCCTGTCCACCAAGAACAAGAATAATTGCTGATGCAACTGAAGCTAATGCAGCATCAGGTGCAACGGCTGCACCGATATTTGCCCATCCTAATGCCATCATCTGAAGTGTGCCACCCAGAATAATACCAGCTTCTAACTGACCAGTTACTAATCCAATTAATGTACATGCTACCAGTGGCTGATGGAACTGGAATTCATCCAGGATACCTTCCATACCAGCCAGAAAAGCAACAATAATTACTAATATCATTGAAACAACTGACATTGTGAATACCTCCTATTTATATTTTCATTATTAACCTAATTCAGCTTTTGCTTTTTTCAAAAGTTCATCCATATTCTCTTTAGAATCAGCTGGAACTTTACGAACATCAAATGTAACACCAAGTTTTTTCAGTTTTTCAAAAGTTTCCACATCTTCTTTTCCAAGGGACAATACCTTATTAACTGCAACTTTTCCAGTTGTATGAGCCATAGATCCAACGTTGATCTCTTTAATATCAACTCCACCTTCAATTGCTCTAAGAGCATCCTGAGGTGTTTCAAAAAGCAACAATGCTTTTGTTGCACCAAAACGTGGGTCTTTTGCAACTTCACACATTTTCTTAACCGGAACTACATGAGCCTTAACACCCGGAGGCGCTGCCTCTATAATCAGACTCTTACGAAGATCATCATGTGCAACTGAATCAGAAACTGCAATGATACGATCTGGCTGTGTTGTTTTTGTCCAGTTTGTGGCTACCTGTCCATGTAACAGACGAGAATCGATACGAGCAAGAACATATTTAATATGTCCATCTCCTAATACTGTTCCTTCTGGAATAGCACCTGTTGGCTGTGCTGATGCTGCTGTTGCAGCTTCTGGTGCAGCAGGTTCCAATTCCTTAGGATAGATTCTAACACCTTCTCTTCCGCTTCCAGCAATCTGTGTAGCGATTTCATGAGCTGACTCCATAGTCATTCGTGATGCATATGCGTCAACCAGCATCGGCAAGTTCAAGCCGGCAACAATTGCCCACTTATCTTCATGCCCTGCAATCAATCCATTTGACTGGTTGAATGGAGTTCCTCCCCAAAGATCAACCATAATCAAGATTTCATCTTGACTATCAAAAGAAGCGATTGCATCTTCCATTTTCTTACGAAGATCGTCTGGGCCTTCACTTGGCTGTAATGTAACAGCTGCAACATTTGGCTGATCTCCGAAAAGCATGGATCCTGACTGCATAATTCCAGCAGCGAAATCACCATGGGTAGCAAGAACAATTCCTACCATTTTTACATTCCTCCCTTTCTTTTATTTGAATTTATATTCTTTATAAGAAAAAATATCTTATAACAGCAAAAAAACCTGCTTCAAATAAACCAGTCCTCCTCAAAGTTTCCAGAATCTGCAATAATTCCGCAAAAATCCAGAATCCCTTTAAGCGACCTCTTATTTGAACCAAGTTTAGCCTGCATTACCAGTAACAATCTTGATCATTACTTTATATGAACTTTTATTTTGTAGTAACCCTTTTTATATGAACAGTAAGATACATCATTTCTTCATCTGTTATATCATGATTACATGTTTCCTTTATATATACTCTGATTTTTTCTACACAATCCAGACATTCCCGGTATTTGTTCCGGATAATCTCCTGAAATTCCGTATCATTGCTTTCCACTTCTTTTCCAGCAAAAACACGCTGTGCGAAAAACTTCAAATGAGTAATGAATCTTTCATAAAAGACAGATTCTTTATCAAGCTGATCAGGGAAACAATCTTCTACGATTTTCAATATATGATTTACAAGTTTGGTCATGGAAACCATCCTTGTCATATCCAGATCAAGCTCTGCATTTACAATATGAAGAGCAATAAATGCTGCTTCATCTTGTGGAAGAGTAACTTTAAGCTTTCTTTCAATCATAGCAATTGCAACTTTTCCTATCAGATACTCCTGATAATAAAACTTCTTAATTTCCCACATAAACGGATTCTGAAACGGAACCCCCATCTCAACTCTCTCAATAGCAAAATTAATATGATCTGTCAGAGAAATATATATATTATCATTGATATTCTTCTGCAAAGTATCTTTTGCATATTGAATAATCTCATTACATATTTCCAATCTCTCAATAGGAATATCTGCAACCATCTGCTGAAAACGATGGGTCATTTCATGATCCTTCATGATATAAGTTTTTTCAATCTTCTTTGAATCAATTATATCACCTTTATGGGCATTGAATCCCAAACCTCTTCCCATCAATACAACTTCTCGATGACTGTTATCTTTGGAAATTACAATATTATTGTTTATAATTTTTGTAATTTGCACAGCTCTACCTCTTATCATTATTCCAAAGGATTGTTCTAATACAGGGCAAAAAAATAAACCACCCCTATAGAATTCTTCCTTTGTGAAATCTAATAAGTTGGTTTAGCCTGCATCACCAGTAACAATCCATCTCGTTTACTCTTTTAACTTGTTTTTATTTTAACAAGTTTATCCCTGTGTGTCAACTCTTTTTTTTAGAAACAATTTATAATTTTTTAATATTTTAGAATACTTTTTTCTACATTTCACACAACTTGTATATTTCTCATAACTATGATACTATAAGTTGATAATTAATAAAATCTCCATTTATGAGGTATATATCATGTTAAAATTGATTTCAATGATTGGATCTATTATTGAAAAAGCCCAGAAAGATCATATTACAGCTTTCTCTGCACAGGCGGCCTTTTTCACAGTCCTTTCATTTTTTCCATTTATTATTGTTCTTTTGAGTTTGATGCGATTTTTTCCAATTACCCCGCAGGATATGATTCAACTGGCAAAAACGTATCTGCCTGCACAATATAGCGGAGCTTTAATTCCGATCATCAGATCACTTAACGGGAAACTGACAACCACATATATGTCTTTTACTATCCTGACATT
This sequence comes from Anaerostipes faecalis, assembly GCF_018982945.1. GTDB lineage: Bacteria > Bacillota > Clostridia > Lachnospirales > Lachnospiraceae > Anaerostipes > Anaerostipes faecalis. The sequence goes on from NZ_JABRXE010000002.1 coordinate 53,517, forward strand.
ACTGTGGTCCGCATCCAAAGGAATCTTATCTATGATGACAGGATTAAATACCATCCATGAAATCGAAGAAAAAAGAAACTATTTTGTGCTTCGATTTATATCCAGTATCTACATTGGTTTAGTAGCTATTGCTGTGGTCATTGGCATGGTTTTTCTTTTATTTGGAAATTCACTGCTGATTCAGTTATATAAATTTCAGCCGATTTTGGAAAACCAGCATGTAATATTTGCTCTGATTCGATTTTTCTTGGCATTTTTTACCTTTTTAATCGTATTTATCGTTATGTTTAAATTTCTGCCAAGTGATACTTTTAGGATAAAACACATATTTCCAGGAGCTTTCCTTACTTCCCTTGGCTGGATCATATTATCATTCTTTTTTTCAATTTATTTTGATAATTTTACAATGTTTAACATTATGTATGGAGGACTAACCAGTATCTTAATGACATTAATGTGGTTATACTTGTGTATGATGATTCTTTTTATCGGTGCAGAAATAAACTTCTATTTCATGCAGCAACGTGCAAAAAAAGGTCTGAAGGATTAATTCTTCAGACCTTTTAAATTATCACAGATTATAAAATAAAATGTTTCGGTACACCGTTTTCATATGGAATATTTACTTCTCCACGAATCAATGGTTTCAGATACTCTATCAGCTCCTCTTTAATATCTTTTCCATCTTCTGTAATCCATTCCTCTGGAACAGTCTTTTCAAAATTGGCTATTTTAGACAGATCAGCTAATTTTATTTTTACCTGATATGGATCATTGGATACTCTTTCAATAGCTGACATTTTTCCGCTTTCACCACGAATTGCACTGATTGCTGCATAAGCTCCCAGATTTCTTGATTCAATAATATCTGTTTCACTTAACATATATCCTGCACATCTCTGAAGAATATTCAGTTCCACTGAACGAACCTTACATCCGATTTTTTCTCCCACCAGACCTTCCAGGTACTTTCCGATTCCTGAAAGATATTTATGACCAAATGCATCCTCTTTTCCTGATTTGGTTTCTTCTCCTACATAATTTCCAGAAGCATCTTTTACTCCTTCACTGACTGCAACAATAACATTTTTATCCACTTCCAAGGCTTTATTTACATCATCAATAAATCTTTCTTCATCAAAAACCTTTTCACAAAGGTATATCAGCTGAGGAACCCGTCTTTTTCCATTTCTTGCCAATGCAGCACTGGCTGTAAGCCATCCTGCATTTCTTCCCATGACCTCCACAATGGTAACTGAAGGAACATCATATACAAAACAATCACAGGCAATCTCTGTAAATGCAGTTGCAATAAATTTAGCAGCGGATCCAAATCCCGGAGAATGATCTGTTTCCCCAAGATCGTTATCTATGGTTTTTGGTGCTCCCATAATTTTAATATCTTCAATCCCGTGCTCTTTACAATAAACTGAAAGTTTATAAACTGTATCCATGGAATCATTGCCACCGGTATAAACAAAATACCCGATATTATTTTTTCTTAAAATTCGTATAATCTCTTCAAATTCTTTTACATTTTTCTTTGGATCTTCTAATTTCCAGCGGCAGGAACCAAGTGCAGCAGCTGGTGTGATAGCAAGAAGATCCCTCTTTTCCTTACTGGCACACACTTTATCCAGCATTACAAAGTTTTCATTTAATACTCCCTTTATTCCATTCAGTGCTCCATAAACATGTTCAATTTGATTACTTTCAATACCTGCATCAATAACCCCGGTAATCGTAGCATTAATTGCCGCAGAAGGGCCTCCGGACTGTGCAACCAAAATATTTTTCATGTATTTCCTCCTTCAAAAATTACTTTTCAATATTGTTTGTGTTTTATTATACACTATTTTATTCTTTTTTTTAAATAATTTAGTCTAATATTGCTCAATGACTTTTACCATAAAAGGACTCGTTTTTTTTTCATATACAAGTTATAATGAATTATATCAAATAATGAATGATGGGATATCCCATCGAATTTTTAAAACGGAGGGTTCCCTATGAAAACAAATTTGAAAAAATTGCAATCTTTAATGCGCGAAAGAAAAATTACCTACTATCTGATTCCCAGTGAAGACCCTCATCAATCCGAATACGTTGACGACTATTTCAAATGCAGAGAATTTATTTCCGGCTTTACCGGATCAGCGGGAACGCTTCTTGTTGGACAAAGAGAATGCTGGCTTTGGACTGACGGAAGATACTTTACACAGGCAGAAGAACAGATTGCTCCCTTAAAAATTCATCTAATGAAACAAGGTGTTTCAGGTACACCAACAATCCTCGAGTTTTTAGACCAGCACCTGACCGATAAAGACACTCTTGGTCTGAATGGCCTGATGATTTCCGCTACTTACGGAAAAAAGCTCAGTCAGCTTACAAAAAAGCACAAAACCAAACTCCACACAGATTTAAATTATGTAGAAGAAATCTGGGAAGACCGTCCTTCCCTTACTAAAAACCCGATTTATGAACACGAACTTATTTATTCCGGAGAAGATACATCTTCCAAACTGAAAACTATTCGAGAAATTCTTATAAAAGAGGGTGCTCAGGCTTTGTTTTTATCTTCTCTTCCAGACATCGCATGGCTTTTTAATCTGCGCGGAGATGATATCAAATGCACCCCTCTCTTTTATAGCTATGCATGGATTACGTTAGATGAATGTTATCTGTTTATACGAAAAGGTTATCTTTCTGCTACAGTATTTCAGAATCTGCAAAAACAGCATATTAAACTGATGGAATATTCTGAAATTGTCTCTTTTTTAAGACTTCAGCATCTTCCGGTTATGCTGAACCCTGACTATGTTAATTACTTTCATTATCAGCTGCTTTTTAAATGTAAAATCATTTGCAGAGATAATCCGACAGAATTATTAAAAGCAGTGAAGAACACTGTACAAATTGAACATTTAAAAAAATGTCACCTCCACGATGGAGTTGCCATGACAAAATTTATGTACTGGCTAAAAACAAATATTGGACAGATCCCAATGACTGAAAGATCTGTAAGTGATTATCTGGAATCTGAAAGAAAAAAACTGCCAGATTACAACGGACCAAGCTTTGAGACTATATGTGCCTATAAGGAACATGCAGCAATGATGCATTATCAGTCCACAGAAGAGTCAGATGTGACTCTCCATCCTGAAGGTATGCTTCTGATTGATTCCGGTGGACAATATTCTGGTGGTACAACTGATGTTACCAGAACATTCATCCTGGGACCGATTTCTGATGAAGAGCGTCAGAATTTTACTCTTGTATGTAAATCCATGCTTCTTTTGGCAGATGCAAAATTTCTTTCTGGATGCCGTGGAAGTAACCTTGATGTCATTGCCCGGGAGCCTCTTTGGGAATGCGGTCTGGATTATCGCTGCGGAACCGGCCACGGAGTAGGATATTTTCTAGGTGTACATGAAGGTCCAAACGCTTTTCGATGGAGAACCAGTCCAGATCGCTTGGATGCGGTTTTGCAGCCTGGCATGGTAACAACAGATGAACCTGGAGTTTATATTCCTGGAAAATACGGTATTCGAACAGAAAATATGCTCTTGTGCAAAAAGAAACTTCAAAATGAATATGGGGCATTTCTTGAGTTTGAGCATTTGACTCTGGTTCCTATTGATTTGGATGGAATAGATTTCTCTTTATTTAATGAAAAAGAAAAGAGATTGTTATCTCAATACCAGCAATTGGTATTCGACACAATCTCTCCTTACCTTAACGAAGATGAATCTGCCTGGTTAAAAAAGCAGCTTTGCTAAAGATATCATCAAGGGCATTGTTATAATCGCACAAAGTGTTGAAATCGCAAACAGTTCTGCCGCATAACCTACATCTTTCTGATATTTTACCGCAAACATCGTTGAAATTGCAGCTGTTGGAGCAGAAATTCCTAAAACTGTAATCAGACGTATTGTTTCAGATACGGATACAATCGAAAGAAAATATACAGTAATTACAGGCACTGCCATAAGCCGCAGAAATAACATCCAATATATTCTCGGTTTGGCAAGTGCCTTTATTATATTTGTCTGAGCAATGGCTGTTCCTGAGACGATCATGGCCAGTGGTGTATTCATATTTCCCACCGCTTTTAATGAATCTACAACAACAGGCGGCAAAGTTATCCCAAAAACAAAGCATAGAATTCCAATAATAAGTGCAATAATAACTGGTGCTTTTAAAATACTTAGCAGAGATTCTTTTTTAAAACCGCCTTGCATAGAAGATACTCCATGTGACCAGATGAGAAAATTTTGTGCACACATAAATGCTGTAATGTATATAACTCCTTTATCGCCAAACATAGCCTGCGCAATAGGAACACCCATAAATCCACAATTAGGATAAATAACATGAAACCTTTCAATAATCTTATGTTCTTCATTTCTGTTTTTTACCAAAAGATAAGCGACTCCCATTGCAATCAGGTGAGCCGCAAATGCTAAAGAAAAAGAAATTAAAATATCATATAAAATTTTCCGATCATATTGTATCTGAAAGGATGTAAAAACCACACAAGGTAAAACAATAAATAATGCCACATCTGATAATGTTTTACTGCCATCTCTTGAAATAAATTTTATTTTATAACAAAAGGCTCCGATACTCATCATAATAAACATCATCAGAATCTGACGAAATACAATTAGTACAATATTCAAAGCAAACTCCTATTCATCTTTTAACCAGTTTTCTTTAAGCTTCTGATATTCTCCATTGGTATTAAGCACCTGAAGCGCTACATTGAACTGATCCAGGTATTCATACCCTTTCTTAAACATAATACCATAATTGCTTTCCTCAGAATTTAATTTCTCATCCAAAGCTTCCAGATTGGTTTTTTCATTATTCACAAGATAATAATCTACACCGGTTGAGTCATAAAGTGTAACATCGATCTTGCCTTTTTCCAAGTCTTTAAAAACCTGTTCCATAGAATCATAATACTTGATTTTATTATTCTCAGACATATAATCCTGTACATATTGTGCATTAGTCATTCCCTTTTCCACACCTATGACTTTTCCTTCGATTTCCTTTCGGTCTTTAATTCCGGTATTTCTATTTACCATAATCTTTAATGAATTTTCATAATATGCATCTGTAAATGAAAAATCTTTTTGCCGGTCATCTGTTATAGAAACAGCTCCGATTGCCAGGTCAACATCTCCATCTTGTATTTTCTGCATCATCTCTCCAATATGCATTGGATAAAGTTCATATTCAAACCCAAGATATTCACTGACTTTTTCAATCAAATCAATATCAAACCCTGTAATTTCTTTTTTTTCGGTATTATAAAATGAAAACGGTGGCATCTCATCGGATACAGAAATCTTTAATTTCATTCCTTTCATAGTTCCTTCAACCTTTGAAGCTTCAATTACCTGTTTTTTTTCTTCTTTTTGTGTCTCCTGTTTCTTCCATGGCATATTACATCCACTTAAACTTAATACAAGAGTTATCATCATTAAGGATGCTATTATTTTTTTCATAGAAATCTCCTTTTTACATTCTTTGATTCATTTATCATATCACCACAAAAAATATAAGTCAATTTCCCTGGCAATTTTTTCATTGTATAAACCTGTGGTCATTTGTAAATGATTTTACTAGAACAATTTACAAATGGAGGAATCATTATGGCACTGAATAAAGTTGAAATATGCGGTGTAAATACTTCCGCACTACCACTATTAACTAATGAGGAAAAAGAAATCCTGTTTGAACGAATTGAACAAGGTGATGAGTCTGCACGGGAACAATATATCAAAGGCAATTTACGCCTGGTATTAAGTGTCATTCAACGTTTTTCCAATAGCAGTGAAAATGCAGATGATCTTTTTCAGGTCGGATGCATCGGATTAATGAAAGCAATTGACAATTTTGATCGAAGTCTCAACGTTAAATTTTCAACTTATGCCGTCCCAATGATCATTGGAGAAGTTAAACGCTATCTCCGGGATAATAACACCATGCGGGTCAGTCGTTCACTCCGGGACACTGCATACAAAGCCATAAACGCAAGAGAGGCTCTTACAAAAAAAATGAACAAGGAGCCTTCCATTGAAGCCATTGCAGAAGAAATCCATATAAAAAAGGAAGATATTCTTTTTGCACTGGATGCAATCGCAACCCCTCTTTCCCTGTATGAACCTGTATACCAGGATGGCGGCGATACATTGTACTTAATGGATCAGGTAAAAGATAAAAAAAATCGAGAAGATTTATGGATTGAATCTATCGCATTGCGAGAAGCCATGGATCACTTGTCTGACAGAGAATATAACATTATAAAACTACGCTTTTTCGATGGAAAAACCCAGACTGAAGTTGCTGATGAAATCAGTATTTCACAGGCACAGGTCAGCCGCCTGGAAAAAAATGCATTAAAGCATATGAGAAATTATCTAAATTAAATAGAAAAAAATACTTTTCTCATGAAACAGAAAAAGCCGTTGTACAGATTTATTACCTGGTACAAACGGCTTTTGTTATTTATAACAAATTCTTCTTCTTAAGAATATATACTGCAACCAGACATACAATCAAAGAAAAAACAGATATAATTGCAAATCCAAAAGGACTCTGTGAAAAAGGCATTCCTGCTCCATTTACATTCATACCATAGAATCCGGAAATCATGGTAGGAAGTTCTACAACAATGGTTATGGCTGCCAGAAATTTCATCACCTGATTCAGGTTATTATCAATAATCGATCCAAACAGGGACATGGTACTCCTCAAAATATTATGATAAATATAAGTCATCTCCATTGCCTGCTTATTTTCTATAATAACATCTTCCAACAGTTCCTGATCTTCCTCATAATGTTTTAAACCTATATGCTTTCGCAGCTTCTCAAGAACTACTTCATTGGATTTAAGAGAAGTGGTAAAATATACCAGACATTTTTCAAGATCATACAACTGTATCAGATCACTGTTTCTGGAAGTTTCATGAAGTATTTCTTCAACCTGATTTGCCCGCTGATCAATAACTCTCAGATAATACAGGAATAATGTTGCATTGTTATATAAAATCTGATAAACAAATCTGGTTTTCATATATGTATAAAAATTAGGAACCAGACCATCGATAAACTGCTTTAGAATATTGGTTTCTTCCAGACATACAGTAAAAACTACTTTTCTGGTAATAAAAATTCCTAAAGGTATTGTTTCATACCACTTTTTTTCATCTTCTTCACGTACTACCGGAATATTCACCAGAATCATAGTATAATTATCTTCATTTTCCAAACGTGATCTTTCTTCCGTATCCAGTGCTGCCTTTAAATCATCCAAATCTATTTGATAACTATCTGAAATATTTCTCAATTCTTCTGATGTCGGATTCGTTAATGCCACCCAGGACTCCAATTCAATGGAATTTAATTCCTGTAACTCTTTTTGTCCTTCATAATTTTTAAAAATCCGAATCATATCTACTTCCTCCTGCTCCCTAGTATACCTTATCACAGGTTTTTCGTCCAGTCTGAAGGATATATAGACATTTAAAATTTTTTATCACTTATTCAAATGGATAATTCATTCCCCACTGGGTTTTAATACTTGTAAGAATATTCATTACATCATTGGTGATTTCCTGACAATCATCATCACATTCTCCTGCCACAGCTGCTTCCATAGCTTCCACCTCATATTGAAGTGCTTCTTCTGTTTTTCCTGCTTCCACTGTTTCTACTTCACCTGTTGCTGTGTTTGTAATGGTTGCCTTACATGCTCTTGGATATTCATAAACTTCTATATAGCCCTCATCACCAGTTACAACTCCTCGTTTTGGCTGTTTTGCACGCAGAGTCAGACACATAACAACCATTTGTCCTTTTGTATTCTTCATAATAACACCAGACTGTTCATCTGCACCGGTTTCAAGATATTCTACTGTTGTTAAAATGGTATTTGGCGCCTCGTCCAAAAATGTTCTTGCAAAAGTTGTAGCATATACCCCAATATCCAGTAAGGCTCCTCCTGCTGCTTCCAATGCAAAGAAACGATTGGTAGAATCATATCCTTTGTTACTTCCGAAGTTTACCTGAACCATCTTGGTCCTTCCAATAGCACCTTCTGCAATTCGTTCTTTCAATTTTTTATATAAAGGCATATGTGAAATTGTCATTGCTTCTCTCACAACGACTCCTTTTTTTTCTGCCATTTCCAGGACTTCTTTTAACTGACCTGCATTTACTGTAATCGCCTTTTCACACAGAATATGTTTTCCTGCTGCAACCGCTGCCTTCATATTTTCATAATGCATACTATGTGGAGTTGCAATATAAACAATATCAATATTTTCATCTGCAAGCATTTCTTCATATGTTGTAAACACATGTTTTACTCCATATTTTTCTGCAAATTTTTCTGCTTTCTCAACAGTACGATTACTTACTCCATAGATTTCATGTCCCATTTTCTGAAATGTCTCTGCCATTTCATTTGCAATTGTTCCACAACCTAAGATTCCCCATGTACTCATTTCTTCGTTTCTCCTTTTTATATTATTCTGATTCCATTACTTCCTGCAACAATAGCTTTTGTAGCTACCTGATAAAACAGTGATGTTTCAATAACTCCGGTAATTTCTTTTAATTCATTATCCAATGTTGCCAAATTTCTGCCTTCTCTAAAATAAGTTTCCAGCAAATGTAAATCTCTGATTTTTACACTTCCGCCCAATTTCTCTACCTGCTGTGTCACATAGTGAATAGCTTCTGGAACAATTTCTAATACAATCGGTATATCAAAACCTAATTTATCTACCACTTTAGATTCATCCACCAGTAATACATATTCTTTTGACATGCGGGCAATGATTTTCTCCAGAGTATGAATGCCTCCTCCACTTTTATAAGCATTTAAATCCGAATCCACCTGGTCACAACCGTCAAAAGCAATCTCCACAGATGATACTTCCTCTGTTGGAACAACCATAATTCCCAGTTCCTCACAGACTTTTTTAGTTGCCTCTGATGGAGTTACAACAGTAACTTCTTTTCCTGCCTCCTTTACATATTCTGCAAGATAACGAATGGTTTCTCCCCCTCCAAGACCAATCATTCCGTGATCCGGCACCAGTTGGAGTGCTTCTTTGGCACATAAACGTTTCACTTGATTCCTCCTTTATGTTGTAAAACTTAGTTTCTTTTAATTATTTTATCACGAAATTTTATTTTGTCAATCCTACATTGCTTTTTCATTTATTTCATATTAAAATATTACTAGAAAAAGCGAAAGGAGTCCATTATGAAAAAACAATTCAAGACTTTATGCAAACTTGTAACAGCAATCGCTACTATAGGCGGAATCCTCTATATCGCTCGGGATCAGATCAAAGATATCATTGATAAAATTAAAGAAGTCACTGCTTCCAGTGAACCAGAAAATGATGATTTTGATGAACCTTTTGATGATGATGATATTTTCCCTGAGCCATCTGAAGATGACCGCGACTATGTTTCCATCAATATTACTAATGACGAATCTGAGGAAGAAACATCTGATACAGATGATGAGTCTGAGGCATCTGAAGAAGAGGCATCTGATACAGTTCAATAAGTCTGCTTCAACTCTTTCCCCATCAATTTACGGAATCTTGTTGAAATTTTTAAAGATATAAAAAAGTTGTACTATTAAAGTACAACTTTTTTATATCTTTATCTTTTTAGTTTTTGATGCCTCACCAAAATATTTTTTTCCACTAATCTGCTGATAGGCTCTGATTCTAATATAATAGGTTTTTCCCTTTTTCAACTTTTTTGACGTATAAGTACGACTTCTGCTTCCAATATATTCTTTAACTTTTTGATATTTCCCTTTCTTTCCCTGCTTTATATAGAAACAATAACCTGTTGCTCTTGGAACCACTTTATTTGTAATTTTAACCCTCCGTCCAGTCTCTTTTACAGAAGCATACGCTTTTCCAGGCCTTGTTCCGGATTTGTGGGGATCAGAGTAGGTTCCATATATATTTTTAGTCCTTGTGGATCCGTTATAGTTCTTATATGTTACCGTACGGTATGGACGCACACGATAATAATAAATTGTTCCTGACTTTCTTTTTTTATCTATCCAGCTACAAGTTCTTGCAGACACTGTCTTTATTTTTTTATATCCTGTCGTTTTCTTTGAAGATCTATATATACAATATCCGCTAATGTCAGATATTTTTTTCCATTGTATTTTGATAGATGAAGTACTTCTTTTAGATGTTGTCACTGAAGTTTTCCCATAAGGTTTAAAAGACGCAGTATGCCCCAGATATATCGGGTCTATACTTCCTCCAATATAGCATCCATCTTCATATTCCACAACAAGATCATCAAAGACTACCTTTATCTGCCAGCCATCCTCATCATATGCCATCTGCTTTAGCAAATCGGATTTTAATGTCTTCAGATACTCATCCTTACACTTTAGTGATATTTGATTTACCGCTTTAGGCTGATGATTAATTTTTGTAAGAGTTGTCGTTCCATCTGCAAATGTAAATTTTCCATCCGGATTCAGATGAAAAGCTTTTACTCCCTGTTTTCCCTGTGCAGTATATTTATAGACTAAAATCGGATTTTTCTGATATACATCTACAGTTCCTGAAGTCTTACAGGTTACTCCAGATTCATAATCATATTCCCATGTTCCAGACCACGCTTCGAGAGAATTAAATCCTTCATAATGTTCATCCTGATAATATGGCGTACTATATGCAAAAGGGATTCTTTTTAACAGTATCGTTCTTTCTTCATTGCCTGACACCACTTTTTTCTTTATTAAAATTGCCTCATTCATATTGATTGAAGTTGCAACATACCGGCTGGTGAAATTAACAGATACTTCTGCCTTCTTACCATCTTCTGATATTTTATCTGAATCCACCTTTACACTGATATCTTTTTTCCCTGTTTCCGATTCCATCTCAGCAAAAATGCCATGCAAATCCGTCTCGCTTGACTGTAATAAAAAAGTCTTATCTTCGATTCTCTCAAAACTTCCATCAACAGCTCTTTCTTTTGCTGTAATAGAATATACTTTTTCTCCATTTCTCTCAAAAGGCGGATCACCTGTATAGTCTGTAATTTCAATATCATCTGCAGCAGTATCCTCAGATGCAGTTACCGGAACAGCAATAGATAACATTAAAATCACGGTCATCATCATAATAAGGATTTTTTTCATAAGCCCTCCCTTATTTTAAAGATCCGGGTTATCTTGTTGCTTCTTTTAACATTTCTTTTAATTCATCCACCGAATAATTATAATGTGTATTGCAGAAATGACAATTTACCTCTATATCTTTTCCGTCATCAATCATTGACTGAATCTCATCTTTTCCAATACTTATAACAGCCTGCTCTACCCGTTCTTTTGAACAATTACAATAAAATCTGGTTGGCATGGTTCCATAAACCTTCATTCCAAGATCACCCAGCAGTAATTCCATCATTTCTTCTGGTGTATGACCTTCATCCAGACATGCCGTAACAGATTTAAATTCAGCAATTTTCTTTTCAAGTGCACTGATGGTTTCTTCTGTTGCAAATGGCATCAGCTGAATAATAAATCCTCCAGCATGACGAACTGTATTATCTTTATTCATCAATACTCCCAATGCAACAGATGTTGGAATCTGTTCACTTGTTGCAAAATAATATGTCAAATCTTCTGCAATTTCTCCAGAAACCAGATGTGTCTGTCCTGAATATGGTTCTTTTAATCCAATATCCTTTATTACAGTCAATACTCCAAGATCCAGAGCCTTCCCAACATCAAGTTTTCCTTCTTTACTTGGAGGCAGCATAACTTCAGGATGAATAGCATATCCTTTTACATTGGCTTTTGAATCAGCTGTTACAGTAAGTCCGCCAATTGGTCCACTGCACTGGATCTGTAATGTTAATACATCACTGTCATTTTTACACATGCTTCCCATCATGGCTCCTGCTGTCAGCAAACGTCCTAAAGCTGCTGTTGCAACCGGACTGGTATCATGTTTTTGTCTGGCTGTCTCCACAACCTCTTTTGTATATGCTGCAAAAAAACGAATCTGATCATCTGCAGCAGTTCCTCTAACAATATAATCTTTCATTCTCATAACCTTTCTGTTTTTTTATTTTTACCGGGCAATGAAATACAATCTTTCTGTATCCTTCTTTGGTTTTTCCATTGTCTCAGTATCTAAAACCTGTATTTCTTCAAAACCTGCTTCTTTTAGCAGATCATATATTTCATCTGCCTCATAAGCTTTCTGATAATGAATTTCTTCAAATTTATCATATGTTCCCATTTTATTTTGGATAAACAGACTCAGCTGATATTCATTAATCCTATCGCCGGGATCATAAAAATTATCCCAGATGAAACTGGCTTCTTCTCTGTCTTCAGCAAATGTATTCTGAGCTAAAATCTTTTCATATTTATAACGGCTGTTCATATCAAACATAAATACACCCGCCACATTTAGATATTTTCTAACCTTTAAAAAAATTTCCAGCATATCCTCTGATTCCAAAATATAATTCATGCAATCACAAATACTGACTACAGCATCAGCTTTTTCAGGGAGATTTAATTGTATCATATCCTGTAATATATAAAGAATATCATCCACATGGGTATTTTTTGCGATCTCCAGCATTTCTATCGCATTATCTACAGCCGTTAACCGATATCCTGACTCCCGAAGTCTTCTTGTCATTTTTCCTGTACCACAACCAAGTTCCAGAACATGACTTCCTTCTTCAATTCCATACTTTTTAAATGTCCCTAAAATATTACAAAGCCACTGATCATAAGGAGTCTGATCCATAAATTCATCATAAACCTGTGCAAAACTTGTATAACTTTCCATAACAACTCCTATACCAATGGTGCCAAAAGCCTTAACATACTTTGTGCCAGTCTCTTCGGAAGGCTTCCTGCACACATTTCTTTTGAAATCAACTGACTTTCAGAAAATGTTCTGATCATATCATACTTCATCTCCTCAATTACTTCGCTGTCATACATAAAAACACCATTTTCAAAATGAAGATATAAACTTCTAAAATCCATGTTGATGGTTCCCACTGTTGCCACTTTATCATCACTCAAAAAGCACTTTGCATGAATAAAGCCTGGTGAGTACTGATATATCTTAATTCCTGCATCAACCAGCTGACTATAATAAGACTGTGTCAGCAGAAATACTGCTTTTTTATCAGGAATAGCCGGTGTAACGATTCGAACATCAACACCCCGTTTTGCTGCAAGGCAGAGAGCTGTTATCATCTCATTATCAACGATCAGATATGGCGTATACATATAAACATAATGATTTGATGCATTAATGATATTCAGATATACATTTTCACCAACAGTTTCTCTGTCAAGGGGATTATCTGCATAAGGTTGAATAAATCCTTTCCCAGTAAACTGTTCCATATGATGTTTATGAGGAACAAATGCACCATATCCTTCATCTGTTTTACCTATCGCATTCCACACCTGAAGAAACATTACTGTAAAATTCCATACAGCATCTCCGGTTACTTTCAAACCGGCATCTTTCCAATAACCAAATCGTTCAATACGATTAATATATTCATCTGCCAGATTCAATCCGCCAGTAAATGCGATATGTCCATCTATAACTACAACCTTACGATGATCACGATTATTCCATGCTGTAGAAACCAGCGGTTTGATTGGATTAAATGCTACTGCATTAATACCATAACGTTCAAGTTCTTTATAATATTTATACGGAAGCAGATCAACGCATCCCACATCATCATACATAAAACGAACTTCAACACCCTGATTGACCCGTTCTTTTAAAATTTCCAATATGGTATCCCACATATATCCTTGGGAAACTATGAAAAACTCCATGAAAATATAATGTTTTGCAGATTTTAAAGCATCCAAAAGATCATCAAACATTGCCTCACCAGATGGATAATATTTGGCATTGGAATTCTCATAAATAGGATATCCTCCATAATGAGTAATATACTTTGCCTGGGTGGCAACCTGATAATCTGCCTTTTCCAAATGCTCCATGACTCCGTAATCCTGTCCCAGAAGAAACTGAGTCTCTGAAATTGATTCTTCCAGACAAATCCTCAATTTTTTTGCCGGCTGCTTATCTCCAAGAATCAGATACAATAACCCTCCAAATACCGGAAATAAAAGAATCGGTATAATCCATGCCAGTTTATATGCCGGATTTTCTTCTTTGTTTACGATATAGATTGCCACCACCAGACTGAAAATCTGGAAAACCACCTGGATAACCTTAGAATATTCTCCAAGAACAATAAAAACATATGTCATCCATATAAGCTGAAGTACAATCAAAACCACAACAATTACAAGACGCCTTAATAAAAATTTTAAAATCTTAGAAATCAATTTCGCCATATTTTTGGTAAGTTTCATAACCCTCTCCCTAATTTCCAACTATCATTCCTTATACATGTTAAGGTATTTTAGTATCATAGCATAAAGTTTAATCTTATTCAAACCCTCCTATTTCATAAAACCAGACATGATACATCCTCCAGCTGCCCCTGTTTCCATGATCATATCAATATTATCTTTATTTATTCCTCCAATTCCATAAACCGGAATATCCACTGCTTCAACTACACTTTTAAGAAAGTCCAGTCCCCTTGGTTCCAATCCTTTTTTGCAATCTGTCTGGAAAATATGTCCGGCAAATACAAAATCTGCCCCTAATCTTTCCGCAGTTTTGGCTTCCTCCGGCTTATGTATGGATGTGCTGACTGATTCAAAATCTGTTAAATTTTCTGCCTCTTTTTGAAATACAGGATAAGGAAGATGAATCCTTTTTATCCCCAGATTTCTTGCAACATTAATAAAACTATGCAATGTGAGAACAGCACCTGCTTCCTGACAAATTTCCAGACATTTCCTTGCCAGATGCTCATATTCTTCTTCTGTCAGATCTTTTTCTCTTAAAACAATGGTTTTCACATCTTTTTTAGCCAAATCCTCCATTACTTCCAGAAACGGTCTCTTACATAACACCCTGCTTGTCACTGCAATCAAATTCCTATTTTCCATATAAATCCTCCTATACCTCTGTTTCTCCAAGAATCAGTCTAACTGCCATATTTGCCTCATGCCCTGCGCAAATTGATACTCTGGCGGATGTCAATGATTCTTCTTTAGAGATTCCATGTTTTTCATCTCCGCATATATATAAACGTTTCATCATTTTCTTCGTCTGAATCAGATTAGAACTATATGTCCCCGCCATCCCATTTCCAGACAAAATATATGTCTTAGGAAGCTTTTCCAAAACAGCTGTAACAAGCTCAGCCTTTGCCTGAGGATCATCAAATGCTTCACAGACAATAGGATAATTTTGAAATAATCCGGCTGCATTTTCTCCTGTAATTTTCCCTTGATAAAATTCCAGTTCTATCCACGGATTCACTTGTCTGATCAGACGTTCCATGGCTTCTGTCTTCTTCATTCCAATATGTTCTATTGTATATGCCTGACGATTAAGATTAGATATATCTACTGTGTCAAAATCTGCCAGCATCATCTTCTGAATACCTGTTCTTGCAAGCATTAAAGCAATATTAGAACCTAATCCCCCCAGTCCCGCTATTGCCACCTTCCCTTTTTTTAAACGATCCCTTATAGCCTTTGTCTGGCGTTCTTCCAGGCTCTTTTCAAATTCGTCTTTTGTTATCATTAAAACCCTCCTTTATCCAATTTATTATAAATGAAAAAAGAATCGGACACAATTATCCGATTCTCTTTTCTGCTATTTTTCATGTTCTTTCATTTTTCGATTCATAATTCCGCCGATTTTACCAGTTTCACTGGCAGATAACGACTTCCAGCCTTTTTCCATCAATCGGTCTGCCAATCCAAGCTCTTTCGCAGTTTCAAATTTTAATCTTTCATTTTCTGTCATCTCTTCAAATGACTTTTGGGTAAAATCTTTTTCTTTTGACATAAGACCATCCTTTCTGTATGCTGTAATTCAAGAACGCCTCGGCGTTCTTGCTGCGAGATGCGCGTCATGCGTTAGCATGACATAATTCTAATGCGCATCTCTGCAATCCGCCGAAGGCTTTTATCGAAGTCGGAGATTGATAATCCCACTTGATGAAATTTATCCTTTACTCACCACTTATAGAAGTGGGAGTCTTCTCCAACGAGATAAAAACAGGTAACATCCATAGCATCTCCAAAACAGACCTATCCATTCATCTGCCTAATCACAATCCTCTGATGACCCTAAAATTATAAATTAATGATTTTTTTCAGCCCTACTGCATAAATACAACATTCTTTCACCGTTTTGCCTGTAGTCTGCTCCAGTGCCCTTTTATAGTAATCCAATTGGCTTTGATATCTGTCAACCAAAATCTTTTCCTGTCCTTTTGGAATCCTATCGGTTTTATAGTCTACCAAAATCAGTTCATCGTCTTCTTCAAAATAAAGGTCTATTATTCCCTGAACTACTACATAGGAATCACCCGTACTTTCAGGATTCATTTTAGAAAAAGGAATTCCCATAACAAATTGTTTCTCTTTAAATACATGATTTCTTTTTGCCGCTTCTCTGACTCTTCTTCCCAAATCCGAGTCTAAAAATGCCATAATTTCATTACGATCAATCACAGAGTCATAATTTTGATCTATTATCTTTTTATGAATCCATTGACTAATCTGCACATCCAATTCTTCTTTTGTATATTTTTTAGCAAAGTCTAGCAATTCAAAGACTTTATGAATCACTGTCCCTCTGGATGCCGAAGAAACCTTTTGGTCTTTTTTTATAAATTTAGGAACCTTTTTTTCATCTTCACAGATTCTTTTAAATATCCGTTCTTCCTGGTCTGCCTGCTGGCTCATCCTTTTTATTTCAGACACAGAATATTTCAACTGTCCTGTTGTTTCCGGATTATTCTCATATTCATATAAAAAATTCTGTTTCATTTTCCGGATAGCTTGTTCAGGTTTATCAGATAAAAGGTTTTCCATAAACTTTTGTTTTTCTATTTTTTTATCAATTTCCTTCATTTCATGCATCCAGGTCAGTGCTTCCATTGAATATATCTTAATCTCAAAATCATCTTCAGAAATATATGGAAGAGCGCAGAAAATCCAATCCATGTATGAACTGCCTGTGAACAAATCAACATAAGAAACCATCCCATTTTTTGACCAGTCAATATCTCTCTTTTTTATTCCGGTTAAAATGAGTTTTTCCTTTGCTCGGGTCATAGCTACATAAAGTACCCTTAACTCTTCTCCCAGTGAGTCTTTTAACATTTGCCGTCGAATCATGCTTTTTAAAACGGTAGTTCCTTTTGTTCTTAACACTGGATCTATTATATCTGCACCAATATAATAATCAGGATGAAAAATCAAACTTCCACTGCTGTCTCTTAGATTAAATTTCTGATGAATTTTTGATACAAAAACAATAGGATACTCCAATCCTTTACTTTTATGAATACTGGAAATATGCACTAGATTTTGTTCTTCTCCCAGAGTATTGGCTTCTCCAAAATCCATATCATATTCCTGGCATTGTTCCATAAATCGTATAAAATGAAACAATCCTTTCATCTGATTGGTTTCAAATCCTTTTGCCTGCTCAATTAACATTAAAATATTTCCCTGACGTTTTTTTCCTTGAGGCATAGCTCCGGCATAATGATAATATCCTGTCTCATCCAGTGCCATCCATATCAGTTCTGTTAATCTTAAATATGTTTTTGCATCTCTTAGTTTATCCAGCAGTTCCAATGTTTTCTCAGCCTTCTTCATGGATGTTCGTACATTTACCAGAGAATCATATAAATACTTTTCTCCTCCATCTGCCTTGACCAATCCCAGTTCTTCTTCCGACATGCCGATCATTGGTGAACGAAGTACTGCTGCCAGATCAATATCCAAATAAATATTATCTACAACAGACAGCAAACTCAGTAAAGTTCGAATTTCAACTGTGTCAAAATAACCTTTTTCACTATTACAAAACGCCGGAACTCCTGCATTCATTAATTCTTTCTGAATAATTTCTGCATTTCCTTTCATGGATCGAAGAAGAATTACTATATCACCATATTCAGCTTTACGGAGTACACGATTTCCTTCTTCATCTTCACAAGTCACCATATAAGGATGCTCTCCATCTACCATCTCTTTAATTTTGGCTCCGATCATCTTAGCTTCAATGGTTACAGCATCATCTTCCGCTTCTTTTACCTCTTTTGAATCCACCAAAAGAATTTCCGGCAAAATATTTTCTGTTTCCGGGAAAGACATGGTAGGTACCAGTGATACCTCTTTGGTATATTCAATATTCCCAAGACTTTCATGCATAATCTGATAAAAAATACTATTTACAAAATTAAGAACTTCCTTGCGGCTTCGAAAATTATTTTGCAACTCAATCAGCTGATACTGTTCATCCCATCTCTGATAATTATAATATTTCCCCAAAAATAAATCTGGTCTGGCCAGACGAAAACTGTAAATACTCTGCTTTACATCTCCAACCATAAACATATTGTGTCCACCGGAGAATTCCTTTGAAACACTTCGAAGAATGGCATCCTGAATAAAATTACTGTCCTGATATTCATCTATATATATTTCTTCATATGATTCGGCTTTCTCCCTTGCTATCTGACTTGGTACAGGTTGTCCATCTTCGTCAAAATGATCAATTAATAGTTGCAGAGCAAAATGTTCCATATCATCAAAATCCATTAAATTCTCATCGGACTTTCGCTGAGAATATCTTTCCAAAAACCGCTCCGTTAAATCAATTAATGCTTCTAAAGGTTCTCTTAAAACACGCAGTTCTCTAAAAAGTTCTTTTTCTTCCTGATAAAAGTAAGAAGCCTGTATATCTACAATTAATTTATATGCCCTATTTCTAAGTTCTTTACATTGTTCCTGAAGCTCTGGAATAATCTGATCTGTTTTTTTCTTTCTGCCACTTAAACGAGGTTTTTTCATATTCATAAACTGATTGCATAAATCAGAAATCCCTTCTGCCTCTGTCATATTTTCTATAATTTCTGAATCCTGATCCAGTGTTTTTAAATAAAAGTATGGTCCTCCTTCCTGTAATGCAAGCTCTTTTGCTTCCCTGATCATTCTTCCTGCACTTTCTATAATATTCTTTGCATCTGTCAAAATAATCTTCACAAAAGGGGCTTCCCTAAATTCCTCCAATGTTTTCACCGAAATATTGCGTCTTGCTTCATCCAGCCATTTTTCAGGCTGTACATGACTCCTTGCATTTAAATATAATTTCCAGATATACTGACTGATCACATCATCTTTTTTTCCTGGAGAATAAGACTCTATCAGCTTGATAAATCCATCTTCACGTTTTCCATAAGCTTCTTCCAGTATTTCATCCAATACCTGCTCCCGCAAAAGAGATAACTGGCCTTCGTCCCCAGGAGACATTCCCGGATCCATTCCAATCACATAAAAATAATCACGGATCAATTCCATGCAAAAGCTGTGAATCGTGGTTATCTGTGCTTTATGTATTAAAGAAAGCTGTCTGATATAATGAGCATTTTCAGGATGTTCCTGCACCTTTAACTCCAATGCTCTGGCAATTCTTTCCCTCATTTCACCTGCTGCAGCTTTCGTAAATGTCACTACAAGAAGCTTATCCACATCCAACGGATGAGCCTCATCTGTAATTTTTTGTATGATTCTCTCAACAAGAACCGCTGTTTTTCCTGATCCTGCTGCCGCGGACACTAAAATATCGGCATCCCTCTGATCAATAACCTTTTGTTGTTCCTTTGTCCAAGGCATACTTTCCCTCCTCCAGTGACATTTTATCAATTTTATTTACAGGATCTACACCTGATTCATATGCGCAAATATTTCGAAAACTGCAATAGGTACACGGCATAGTTCCATTATATTCATAAGGTCGGATGGATACTTCTCCTTTCATCAGAGAATTCCCAAGTTCTTTCATTTTATTTTCAACAATACCTCCCAGGGTTATCATCTGATTAGTATTTAAAACAGAAGAATTTTTACTATATCCATTTTTTGTGGCAGTTACAGGTAATGAAAGAAATCCTTCCTCTCCTGGATTTTCCATCTGAGGAATCAGATTATAATCTTCATTGACAATTCCGCTCATCTTCATTGATTTTAATAACTGCACTTTTGCTTCTTCAGGATCTTTTTCTTCCACAATAGGATCATCCAGATGAAAATAAAACATTCCTGCCGGTAAAATCCTTTTATTATTTTTCTTCTCTTCCAGCTCTAGCATGGCATTCATATAAATAATCAGCTGCATTTGAAGTCCATGAAATATTTTTGCAAAGTCAAATTTCATTTTTCCAGACTTATAATCAATAATCTTTATATATTTATTTTCACTGTCCTCAATGCTGTCCATCCGGTCTACCACTCCAGAGAAGGTCATTTTTCCTCCATCATCCAGTGTAAACCGCATAGATTCGAGATGATTTTGCTCAGAAAATGCTATCTCATATTCCTCTGGTGTAAATTCCCCTCTTTGGATATAGGTTTCCATAACCCAGACTGCTCTTCTTGATATTCTTTTCATTCGATCCAGCAAATATTCATTTCGACTGGTACTGTGAAGAATTTCCCCTTGAACATCTGATACGGCTTCTTCTACTATCTTATCTACAAATGAATCTCTTGATGCATCATCTGCAAATTTCCAATCCGTCCGTTTCCCAACCAGTTCCATGGTTTTGTGAAATACCTGACCCATATCCACCGGTAATATTTCATGCTTTAACCGTTCTTTTAATCTCAACCCATACTGCATAAAATGAGAAAAGGCACATCCAGCAAATTTTTCCATTCGGGTAACACTTCCAGAAAGTGTATCTCCATAAAGTTTCTTTACAAGTTCCTGGCTGATCGGTAATGCCTCATTCTGGTAGAACTTTGCGTCAATATAAGAAACTGCAGGGGCAAAATCATCCAATGCAAAGTAAAGTGTCTGTAACTCCTGAAATGTTTCATCATCGGTATCCTGCTGTAACAACCAAACCAAATGATCCGTTGCTTCTTCCACTGAAAAACTTTCTTCTGGAACACTCTCATCCTCATAGAGTGAAATTTCAGGGAAAATTTTGCGAACACGTTCCAGTACATAAGAAGGCTGTCGATTCTCTCCTGAAGCATTCATCATACAATAAGATAAATACAATTTTTCTGATGGTTTAGACAATGCCAGATATAAATAGAACTGTTCCGTATATGCTGACATTTTCGCAGTAGGGGCCAGCATAATGCCTTGATTTCTAAGAATTTCTCTCTGATCATCGCTGACAACTCCTCCGCCTTGAGACTGCTTAGGAATGATTCCATCATTGATTCCAAGGAAAAACAGAACTTTAACTCCCTCTGCCCTTGTTCGTTCCATATCTCCAATTAAAACCTGATCCAGGCTTGGCGGAATAACCCCAACCGTCATTTCTTCCATTCCACTTTCCAGCACACTTAAGAAATCATCATAAGAAAGTTTTTCTTCTCCCAAAATGTCTGCCATCTGATCCATAAGATCCAGTATCTGACCAAAAATCTTCTCGCTGGTTTTTGCCTGGGCAATTTCTCCCCTTTCTTCAAAAATTTTCTGCTGTTCTTTCATTTTCTCTTCCAGCTGAAGTCTTTCAAAAAATTCATACAGACATGTCAGTTTATCAAGTACCGTACTCCCTCTTTTCTTAACTCCTTCTTTTAACGGTTTAATTTCCTTTATAAATTCCTGCCGGCAGGCTTCAATCCTCTGTAACTCATCTTCTTCAAAAGCTTTTGACTTAAATGGCCGGTTCCATTTTGTATATCCTCGGATCCCTGTGGCAATTACATAATTTTCAAGCAAATCTGCATCTTCCATGGACAAACATGAAAAGCCGGATTTTAAATAACGAAATACCATTTCATAAGAAAAATCCATCTGTATCATTTTCAATGCAGATAAAATTGTCTCAATACATGGATTATTTTGTAACTTTCTATTCACATCCACAAAATACGGTATCTTCAAATCCTGAAAACTTCTTTCCAGTTCACTTTGATAATTTTCCAGATCTGCTGTCAAAACTATGATATCTTTATATTGATAATTTTCTTCCCGTATCAGCCGTTCAAGCTGATGGGCAACCATCCTGCTCTCTGCTCTTGGATTCACAGCTCTTTGAATCTGAATATCTTTTGTTTGCTCCGGAAATACCCCATATGGATATCGAAACAGATTCTGTTCCATAAAACGTAATTCAGGTGAACCCTGTTTGTCTGGGTAACACAGTATATCTGGTTTTACAATTGTCCGAGTCTGTCTCGCAATCTCAATCAGCTGTTGCTTTTCATATTTAGACATAGCAAATAGCTCATATTCCCTATATGGAGTTGATACATCTTTAGCGTCTATTGTAAATGAAATATTCACCTGCTTACCCAGCTCCATTAACTGTCTGATAACTTTTCGCTGAATTGGTGTAAACCCTGTAAATCCATCAAGATAGAAAATTGCATTCCTGAGCTTTTTGGATTCCTTCATTTTTTTTGCAAGCACATCTAACAGCTGTTCAGATATGAGATATCTCTCTCCTATATAATTTTCAAAAGAATCCATTATCAAAAGAATATCATCCATTTTTGCCTGAAGTCCTGGCTTTTGTATTATATCCATCGCCTGCTCCAGCTCTTTTTTTTCAATATCATACTGGTACATTTCAGAGAAAAAAGATTTTAATTCATCAATAAATCCCTGTTTTCCCATACTGGAACCAAATACTTTCAACTCCTTTTTATGTTTCTCCATTACCTTTCGGATGACCATAGATTTTCCTTCGTCTTCTAACAACTGCTCAGGCACATAGGATAATTCCTCAAATATTCTATATGCAAGACGAAAAAAACCTACCACATCAATATTCATTGTTCCATGAGCAGGATGTCGTGTTACCAGTTCTTTTTGGGCATTTAACGTAGACTGATCAGGTACAATAAAAAAGAATTCCTGTTCCGGATGTTCTATCGATTCTCTGATCATCTTTTCATATATATAATTTGTTTTTCCAGATCTTGCAGATCCAAGAATAAATTGTAATGACATATTTTCCTCCGGTTCTTTGCTTTTGACAATTATACTACATTTCCTCAATAATGTGTTCTAAGAAAAAAAAATACCTCATATATTATAGAAGAATCTTTTTGGGAGGAAATTATGTCATCAAAAACGAAAATTGTCGTATTTAAGGCAAGAGAACTGATTTATACAGGGATTTTCGTCGTTCTGGGAATCCTGCTGATTCTTTTACTGATTTTTATGTTTATACCATCAAAAGAACAAAAAAAGACCAAACAAACTTCCGGCTACATAGATGGAACCTATACCTCGCCACTAAAACTAGGGGAAAATGAACTGGAATTACGAGTTACTGTTAAAAACCAAAAACCACAATCTGTTACTCTGAAACATTTAAATAAATCCATTAAAACCATGTATCCTTTAGTGGAACCATCCCTGGAAGAAATTAACAAACAGCTTCCAAAAATAAAAAATATTGATAATATTAAATTTGAAAAACAAAACCAGTATACAAATACCATATTAAAACAGGCCATCAAAAACGCATTAAAACAAGCGCAGGAATAAATAATCCTGCGCTTGTTTTTTAATTTCTTATTTGTATTCTTCAACCTTATTTGTATCTGTGTTTTTCTTATAAATTTTCCCAGTATCCTTATCTATATAGAAATCTCCATATTTTTTCCCAGAATCATCAGAAGTATCATATATTTCAAAATGATATCCTTTTGCACCGCTTTTATACTCTGTTACATCCTGTGATTCATTCCGGACTTCATACTGTCCATCTGTATTATCTCTTCCCAATCGATTTAATAGATAGTCTCTGGCATCACCGTAGTCACTAAAACCATTTGCAACGTCATCAACCGCATCCTGGGCTCCATCTGCAATATCATCTGCAGCATCTCCAACGTCATCTGCCAGACTGTCATTATCAGTAGCATCTGCAGATGCATTTCCTGATGCATTTCCTGATGCATTTCCCGTTGTATTATTATTATTATTATTTCCACATCCAGTGAACAAAATAGAAGTTCCCAAAATCATGACCGCCGCCATACATAAAGTCCAAATATTCTTTTTCATGTAGATTCTCCTTTTCTTCTCAACAATAATTTATAAAACTATTGTTTCCAAAGAAATAGAAAATATAAGCTATTGGAAAACTTTTTTTGGATTTAATAAATTTTTAGGATCTATTGCTGATTTGATCTGTTTCATTATTTGAAGATTTACAGATGGTGTTGCCTTCAGAAAATACGTTTTTTTACTGATACCTATACCATGTTCTCCCGATGTCAGTCCACCTAATTCATGACTTTTATCATAAATTTTTTCCATAACCTTGCTGCTTATCTGCTCCCATTCCTCATCGTTGCGATTACCACGGACAACACATAAATGAACATTTCCATCACCGGCATGTCCAAAACTTACCATTGTAACACCAGTTTTCTCTTCCAAATGATTTACATAATCAATAAATTCTGCTGATTTATCAATAGGAACTACAATGTCTACAGGAATCTGCTCTGATTTTGCTTCTACTGCTTTTACCAGACATCCACGAATCTGCCATACAGTATCTTGAATTCGGGGATCCTCCAGAACTAATGTATCCAGTGCCCCGTTATTTTTTGCAATATCTCTTATTTTATCAATTCTTTTTAGAATCTCGCCTTTGTTATCTCCATCCAATGTTAAAATAATATAAGCTTTCGCCTTTGGATAAGGAAATGACAATCCTGTATATTCTTCCCCCAATGCAATTACTTTTTTCTCTACAAATTCTATTGCCGTAGGATCTACATTTCCACGAATTACATTTAATACTGCATGGATTCCTGTCTTCAGATCTGCAAAAGGCAAAAGAACTCCTATAGAAATCTGTGGTTTTACAATAAGTTTTACCACTGCTTTTGTGATAATCCCCAAAGTTCCTTCTGATCCGATAATCAAATGCTTTAATGGCAGACCGGAACTATCCTTTACTGTTTTTGTACCTGCTGTCATTACCTGTCCATCTGGCAGTACGATTTCAAGACTTCGAACATAATCTCTGGTAACTCCATATTTTACCGCACGCATTCCTCCTGCGTTTGTGCTGATATTTCCACCAATAGTTGCTGTCTTTTCTCCTGGATCCGGAGGGTAAAATAATCCTTCTTTTTCAACAGCAGCCTGAAAATCTTTTAAGACGACTCCTGGTTCAACAGTTGCCGTAAATGTTTCTTTATCAATTTCCAGAATCTGATCCATTTGAGATACATCCAGTACAATTCCACCTTCCAATGGTACTGTAGAGCCAACCAAATTTGTTCCCGCTCCTCTTGGTGTAACAGGTATATCATTTTCATATGCATATTTCATAATTTTGCTTACTTCATCTGTAGTCTTCGGAAAAACCAATGCCTGTGCAGTTCCGGCGACTCTTCCAAGAGTATCTGTCAAATACTTTTCTTCAATATTTTCTAAAATAACACGTTTAGGGTCTTTTATAATGTCATATAATCGGTTCATTGTCATCATCCTTTATTTTCTGGTAAATGCCAATGCAATTTTATCCCCAATCCACTGTCCGAGCTGAACGATAATTATTAATACAATAACCGTAAATAGTAAAACACCTGTCTGGTAACGGTTATATCCATACATAATTGCCAGATTACCGATTCCTCCTCCACCGACAGCACCCGCCATAGCAGAATATCCTATAATGCTGACAAAGGTAACTGTCAGAGCACGGATCAATGCTGGTTTTGCCTCTACAAACAAAACTTTACGGATAATCAGCCATGTACTTGCACCTGTGGAAACAGCTGCCTCAATAACTCCTTTATCCACTTCACTAAAGACACCTTCAACCAGTCTTGCAAAAAATGCAATAGACGCAATAGATAATGATACTGATGCCGCAAGCGCTCCAATGGATGTTCCAACAAGAATCCTTGTTACAGGAATCAACACAATAATCAAAATAATAAATGGCATAGAACGAATGATATTAATAATGGTTCCTGCAATTCCATTTATGATTTTATTTTTAAAGAACAATGGGTTTGATGTTAAATGAAGTACCAGCCCTATGATAGTTCCAACAATTGCAGCAGCGATCATAGAAATCAGCACCATCTGAAAAGTTTCCAGTGCTGCCTGAGCAAACTCAGATTCAATTATTTCAATTGTCTCATTCATCTTAATTTCCTCCTAAAATTTCAAGTCTGTAAACATTTTTCTGAATATATTCCAACGCTTTTTTCCGTTCTTCGCCAGATCCTCTTAAAATAACGATTAACACACCAAATGGCTTATCATGAATATAATCTACTTTTCCATTGATAATATCCACTGTAATATCATAATTCTTTGATGCCATACTTATGACAGGATCATAAGAATCATCACCTGTATAGCTTAAACGAATCAAAGTTTCATTATCACTTATTGATAATGCCTCTGGAACATTTACATTAAGAACTCTTTCTACAAGACTTTTTGCAATTGATGATTTAGGCTCTGTAAATGCTGAATATATATCTGTTACTTCTTTCAGCTCACCCTGTTCCATAAATGCAATACGATCAAATAATTTTTTCGCAACTTCCATTTCATGGGTAATAAATACAATGGTAATTTTTGTTTTTTCATTAATTTCTTTTAATAAATCTACAATTTCTTCTGTGTTTTCAAGGTCCAATGCAGAAGTTGCTTCATCACAGAGAAGAATCTCCGGATTATTTGCCAGTGCTCTGGCAATTGCAACTCTCTGTTTTTGTCCTCCACTTAAATTTGCAGGATATGCATTTGCTTTTTCTGGTAAATGTACCATCTCCAGAAGTTCTTTCACTCTTTCTGGAATTTTATCCTTTGGATAATTATTGGCATAAAGTGAAAAAGCAACATTTTCTGCAATGGTAGAACCACTGATTAAATTAAAGTGCTGAAAAATCATACCTATATTTAATCTGACTTTCCTTAGCTCTTTACGATTTAAATTTGTAATTTCTTTTCCTTCTATAAATACCTGTCCTTTTGAAGGCTGCTGCAAAAGATTGATCACACGCACCAATGTACTTTTCCCAGCCCCACTTGGTCCAACAATCCCAAAGATTTCTCCCTTTTCGATTGTAAGGCTAACATCCTTTACCGCTTTAAAATCGTGTTTATTTTGTTGAAAAGTTACATCAATATTCTTTAATTCAATCACGTCTTTCCACCCTTTCTTGTCAACTATTTTCCATATTTTTCAATCCACCATTCCGGTTTCTGAAAGTCTTTAAATTTACTGTCCTTTTTTGTAATTGCCTCATAAAATTCTTTGGACTCAACTGCTGATTTCAAATCTTTTCCAAGCTGACTGTCAATATCATCACCTTTTACTGCAATTACATTTTTATATCCTTCTGCCAGTGTCTCAACTGCCAGTGCATCTCCAAAATCAAGATTGGCTGCATATGCATAATTTCCAGGAATTACTCCAATTGCAAGACTATCCAGATTTCTTGAAATCTGTGCTGCATCCAGTGTTTTAAACTTCAAATTCTTTGGATTGGATGCTATATCATTTTCTGTAGCCTTTGTGTCATCAATTCCACTCTTTAATGTTATCACATTCTCTTTTGCAAGAATACCTAAAGCTCTTGCCAGATTTGATGGATCATTAGGAATTCCTACTGTATCTCCATTTTTCAGATCTTTTAAAGATTTAATACTATTTGAGAAAATTCCTGCTCCAGCTGTAGGAACACTGATAACTTTTTTGATATCAAGTTTATTGTCTGATGCAAATTTTTCCAGATAAACTGTATGCTGCATTAAGTTAGCATCAATTTCTCCATTTGCCAATGCTTTATCCGGAAGAACATAATCACTAAATTCTGTTACTTTCACTTTATAGCCTTTTTCCTCAAGAATTGGTGATATTGCCTGTTTTACCATTTCTCCATAAGGTCCGGCGCAAACTCCAATAGTGATATCCTTTGTTTCTTTTTTATTTCCACACCCGGTTAATGCACTAATTGCCAATATCCCAATAATAACAACTCCCAATATTTTTTTCAATGATTTCATTTTATTTTCCTCCTTTTTCCTTAGAATAATGGAACAACTGCACCATTATAATTTTTTTCAATGTAATCTTTTACTTCATCACTTTTTAAAGCTTTTACTAATGCTTTTGTTGCATCACTTTTCTCATTTCCCTTTTTAACAGCAACAATATTTCCATAAGTTTTTGCTCCAAGTGAATCCGCATCTTCCACTGCCAAAGCATCTTTATTTACTTCCAGATCAGCCTCTAATGCATAGTTTCCATTTACAACAGCAATATCAACATCTTTTAAGGATCTTGGTATCTGTGCTGCTTCCAGTTCTTTGATTTCCAGATTTTTTTTATTTTCTACAATATCTTTTTTCGTTGCAGTTAATGCAGCACCATCCTTTAATTTAATCAGTCCCTGTGCCTCTAAAAGCAATAATGCCCTTGCCTCATTGGTTGTATCATTTGGTACCGCTACAACTGATCCTTCTTTTAAATCTTTTAATGATTTTATCTTTCCAGGAAAAATGCCAAACGGTTCATAGTGGATAACACCTGCAGATACAATGTGTGTTTTCTTTTGTTTATTGAAATCATCTAAATATGGTTTATGCTGAAAATAGTTTGCATCTAAATCCCCTGCTTCCAATGCAGTATTTGGCTGAACATAATCAGAATATTCTTTAATTACCAGTTCGTATCCTTCTTTTTTCAGCTGTTTTTTTGCAACCTTTAAAATATCTGCATGGGGAGATGGACTAGCTCCAACTACAATCCTTTTTGTTTCTTTTTCTGAACTGTCTTCTTTTTTCACTCCACATCCTGTCAATGCTCCAGTAATAAATGTTCCTGATAATACAATCGCTAACGCTTTTTTCCATAATTTTTTCATTTTATTTCACCTCATAATCTTTCAATTTTTTCAATCTTCTGATTGCCTCTTTTAGTGTTTCCTCTTTTTTTGCAAAATGGAACCGCACATAGTTATTTACATTTTCTTTAAAGAAACTGGATCCTGGAACTGCGGCAACGCCGATTTCTCTAATCATCCATTCACAAAATTCCATATCGCTGTCAAATCCAAATTTTGAAATATCAACTAAAACATAATAAGCACCTTGCGGTTCATAATATCTTAAACCAATCTCCTTTAGTCCATTTAAAAATAAATCTCTCTTTTGTGTGTACATTTCTCGAAACCGTGTATAATAGGAATCATCAAATTCCAATCCTACGGCTGCCGCCTTTTGAAGAGGTGCTGCTGCTCCAACCGTCAGAAAGTCATGTACCTTTTTACACACATCAATAATCTCCTTTGGTGCAATAACATAACCAAGTCTCCATCCTGTAATGGAATAAGTTTTCGAAAGCGAACTGCAACAGATTGTTCGCTGGCGCATTCGCGGAAGACTGGCAAAATAAATATATTCATTTGGCTCATATACAATATGCTCATACACTTCATCAGTAATCACATATGTATCAAATTCTTCGGATAATTGTGCCATATAATTAAGTTCTTCTCTATTAAACACTTTTCCTGTAGGATTTGATGGATGACAAAGAATCAGTGCCTTCGGTCTTCTTTCAAATGCTTCTCTGAGTACATCCTTGTCAAAGCAAAAATCCGGTGGATTTAAAGGTACATAAATGGGTTTTGCACCACATAAAATTGTATCAGCTGTATAGTTTTCATAAAACGGAGAAAAAATAATAACTTCATCTCCAGGTTCACAGACCGTCTCCATGGCCACCATCATTGCTTCTGTAGAACCACAGGTTACTACAATTTCTTCTTCCGGATTAATATCAAATCCCATCCGTCTGGACTGTTTCTTTGCCAGATTATTTCGGAATAATTTAGATCCCCATGTGATTTCATACTGATGCGGTCCATAGTCTGCAGTTTCTTTCAAAGCATCCAGAAGTTCTTTTGGCGGGTCAAAATCCGGAAATCCCTGTGCCAGGTTGATGGTATCTTCTGTTGATATTCTTGTCATCTTCCGAATTACAGATTCTCCAAAACCATCCAGTGATTTACTAAGCTGTTGCATATAACTTCCTCCTCTTTCCTTCCCATATCTTTTACAATAAACTTTCCTTGTTTCACAAAATAATTCCGGAATATCTGTATTCCATCATTCCTCACGAAAAAAGGAAGTCCGTTTTTAGACTTCCTAAATCATATCAGACTACTAGGTTTTTGTATAATACATGTAATCTTTAACAGGCTATAGTTTTTTTCAATACCTGATAATTTAATTATATTTCATTGCACATCCACACGGAACTTTTTTGTTACATAGGAAATTCCTTTGAACTTCCTATATAACAAAAAAAGCTATAATACCGATTCATATCAGTACTATAGCTTTATAAAAAAATGAGCGTGCGGGGATTCGAACCCCGGACAACTTGATTAAAAGTCAAGTGCTCTACCACCTGAGCTACACACCCGAGAAACTGGGGTAGCTGGATTCGAACCAGCGGTACAGGAGTCAGAATCCTGGGCCTTACCACTTGGCGATACCCCATTATATTATGCTGTCAAAAGTGAGCGTGCGGGGATTCGAACCCCGGACAACTTGATTAAAAGTCAAGTGCTCTACCACCTGAGCTACACACCCGAGAAACTGGGGTAGCTGGATTCGAACCAGCGGTACAGGAGTCAGAATCCTGGGCCTTACCACTTGGCGATACCCCATTAACTTGACAGCTCGTTTATATTACCATGACAATATGATATATGTCAACAGTTTTTTTCAATTTTTTTTATTTTTTTAGTCAAAAGATATTGAGCTCTCCAGAAATTCGCGTTTACAGGTTCCTCATAACAGAAGATAATTTTTCCATTTTCCCCTGTTTCTGACCATTTTACCCTATCCTCATTCTCTCCAACCAATATTTCTTTTATTATGATTTTACCAGAAATTTCTCCATTACAATCATATATTTTTCCCTCTTGATTTACTAAATGTTTTCCTTTCACAAATTCAACCAGCATTTCTCCGGTATCATCTTTTATTGGATACATCTGATTTATATAGGAGAGACTATCCCTTCCATTGTGAATCTCTGATATTCTATTCTTTGCCTTTTCATATTCTTCTGAAGATTCTTGTTTTTTCAGATATTCCCAGAAATGCATCATTATCCCCCTTCATTATTTCTTTTCATCAATTTTTGTATTTTTACTGTATCACAAATATCCCATAGAAAAAAAGCCTTGAAAGTATAATTTTGTATGTTGACACATACATTGAATTGTGTTAGATTGTCATTAACGAAATAATATTAAATACATGGATAAGGAATAGTAGAATATCCTAAGTATACAGAGAGCTGCTGGCTGGTGTAAAGCAGTTGCAGAAGATATTTGAACTCGCCTTTGAGTAGCATGCTGAACTGACAGTAGGTATTGCCGGTCCCAACCGTTACATTGGAGAGATATCGGTCTTAGAACCCGTATCGGTAATGAGTGCACACTAAGATTGTGTGAAATAGAGTGGTACCACGGAATTTTCTTCGTCTCTATCCCTGTGGGGATTAGATTCGAAGTTTTTTTTTGCATCACAGGATTTTATAACTTTACATAAATCATCTGTGTAATTCCTTTATCCATCTTTTATGAGATTTTATTATAAGAAAGGAGATTCATTCATATGAACCCAAAGAAATATCAGAGACAATATTTTATGCCACCAGAACCATCTATGGAGTGGGCATCCAAAGAATATATTACAAAAGCCCCTACCTGGTGCAGTGTTGATTTACGAGATGGAAACCAGGCACTGATCATTCCAATGAGCCTGGATGAGAAAATCGAATTTTTTAAATATCTTGTAAAAATCGGTTTCAAAGAAATAGAAGTTGGTTTTCCTGCCGCTTCTGAAACTGAATATACATTTTTAAGAACATTGATCGAACAGGATCTGATTCCTGATGATGTAACTATCCAGGTTTTAACCCAGGCACGAGAACACATTATCAAGAAGACCTTCAAAGCACTGGAAGGTGCAAAAAAGGCTATTGTTCACGTATACAATTCAACTTCTGTTGCCCAGAGGGAACAGGTTTTTAAAAAATCCAAAGATGAAATCCTTAAGATTGCTACCGATGGAGCAAAATTATTAAAACGTCTGGCTGATGAAACAGAAGGTAACTTCTTATTTGAATATTCTCCAGAAAGCTTTACAGGAACAGAAATTGATTATGCACTGGATGTATGTAATGCTGTTTTGGATATCTGGCAACCTCGTCCAGACTGGAAAGTTATCATTAACCTTCCTGTTACTGTTCAGTTATCTATGCCTCACGTATACGCAAGCCAGATTGAATATATGAGCAAACATATGAAATACCGCGAGAATGTTGTATTATCCTTACATCCACATAACGATCGCGGATGTGGTGTAGCAGATACCGAGCTGGCATTACTTGCTGGTGCAGACCGTGTGGAAGGAACATTATTTGGAAATGGTGAACGTACTGGAAATGTAGATATTATCACAGTTGCATTAAACATGTACACACATGGCGTTGATCCAGAGCTGGATTTCTCTAATCTTCCAGAATTAACAAAAGCTTATGAACGTTTAACACGAATGAATGTATATGAACGTCAGCCATATTCAGGACAGCTTGTATTTGCAGCATTTTCCGGTTCACATCAGGATGCTATTGCCAAAGGTATGCACTGGAGAGATGAACAGCATCCTGATCACTGGGATATTCCATATCTTCCAATCGATCCAAAAGATATCGGTCGTGAATACGAAAGTGATGTTATTCGCATTAACAGTCAGTCTGGAAAAGGTGGAATCAGTTATGTTCTGGAAGAAAACTTTGGCTTCCATATTCCTGGAAAGATGCGGGAAGATGTAGGTTACACCGTAAAAGATGTATCAGACAAACGTCATCAGGAACTGGTTCCTCGAGATATCTTAAAAGTCTTTAAAAATGTATATGTAAATGTCGATTCTCCATGCAAACTGAAAGAAGTTCATTTTGTTCAAAAAGATGGAGGTATTGAAACAGAAATCTCACTTGATAAAGCTGGAATTCCAAAACTTTACCATGGAAAGGGTAATGGCCGCCTTGATGCTGTCAGCAATGCATTAAAACGCCATAGTGATATGAATTATTCTATCGTCACATATCAGGAACATGCTTTAAATGTTGGATCCAACTCCCAGGCATGTGCTTATGTTGCCATCCAGGAACCAAACGGAACTATTACCTGGGGTGCAGGAATTCATGAAGATATCATCACAGCCTCTGTTCTCGCTTTGATCAGTGCTGTAAACAGGTTAAGCAACTAATACAATTATTTGATAAAAATTATTACAGTAAAACAAAAGGAAGTGAATTCATTCTGATTTCACTTCCTTTTTCTATTTTTTTCCAGATTGTATTTTCTAGTATTTTTTAACAAATATCTGATTGAAATTTTAGTAGTTTTTTTCTTCCCTTTTTCTTAAAAAAAAGGTTTTTCCCAATGAAATAACGAAAGCCCGCAAAAAACTATTATTCTAAAATTTTTACCTGCCCATCAATTTCTGCAAAAAATTCTTTTTCCTTTTCAATGATTGTTATTTTCCCGCTGGATACTTCAATAAACTGTTTTTTTATTCTTTCTATCTGTTCCACAGGAATCATCAATTCAAAATCAACAACTTCTGTATAATCCGTTCCAAGAAGAGGTATCTGCTCAGTGGATATCAGATACTGAATCTTCCCAGACATTGTATAATCACATTGTATTTGCATTTTCTGTCCCAGTTTTTTTGTGATAATCTTACTGTTCCTGATTCCCTCCTGTGTACTTTTTGTATATGCACGAATCAGTCCTCCTGTTCCAAGTAATGTTCCCCCAAAATATCTTGTAACAACGATTACCACATTGTGAAGTTCCTCTCCCTGTATTACTTCCAATATAGGCTTTCCGGCAGTCCCGCTAGGTTCTCCATCATCACTGCATCGAAGTACAGGCTGTTTAACCCCTATGCAATATGCCGTACAATTATGTCTGGCATCCCAGTACTGCTTTTTTATTTTTTCAATAAATTCCAGAGCCTCTTCTTCTGTTTTTGCTGGCGCAACATGTGCGATAAATCGCGATTTTTTTTCTACAATTTCTGCTTCACCGCCTTCATATACGGCTTTATAGGACTGTTTTTCCATCCATCTCCTCCATTAACAATATAGTATCTACAGCTTCAGCCAGTGAAATCGGAGTAACCTGATATTTCATCAGCAATACAACCACTTTTTCCACAAGCTGCAAAGAAT
Organism: Anaerostipes faecalis; assembly: GCF_018982945.1. Lineage (GTDB taxonomy): Bacteria > Bacillota > Clostridia > Lachnospirales > Lachnospiraceae > Anaerostipes > Anaerostipes faecalis. The sequence goes on from NZ_JABRXE010000002.1 coordinate 87,995, forward strand.
ATGAAATCTTTGGTATTTCCTCCACCTCAATATAATCTGTTCCTTCTTGAGATTTTTCCAAAGATATTCCATAAACTTCTTCATTGTTATCTTCCATTAAATAATAGGATACTATAAATTCCTGCATTCTGTCACCTGTTATCTGGTTTTTCCCTTTTAATTTCTTTTTCATTTTTATACTCCTTCCTCTTTTGTTATTTTCCTTTAGTTTACTTAAATATTGTTATCTGATATAATAAATAGCGCTAGGAGGTGTCTTATGAAATATACAAAAAATAATATTGAGAAAAAAAGAACTGAGTTATCTTCAGCCAAAGTCCGCAGACACGCCAAGATTTCTCTTTTTCTATTTAAGTATATTTTAATCATCTCTATTGTGTTAATCGTGACTGTTCTCGGTTTAGGAGCTGGTTTCGTTCGTGGGATATTAAAAACCACTCCACAGATATCCAAGGAATCGGTTCATTCAAAAGGTTATATCACCACAATTTATGACAATAAAGGAACTAAGATAAAGACTTTATCAAATCATGATTCAAACAGAATTTATATACCTTTATCAAAGATTCCACAGAATCTTCAGAATGCCTTTATTTCTATTGAAGACGAAAGATTCTATACACACAATGGAATTGATTTATACGGTATTATCCGTGCAACCTTCCTCGGTATAAAAACTCAATCTTTAAGTCAAGGGGGAAGTACTTTAACGCAACAATTAATTAAAAATAATATTTTAGGTATTCAGCCGGAAAAAACGACGATTGAACGAATAGAGCGAAAGATCAAAGAACAATCACTGGCTCTTGAATTGGAAAAGATTGCTTCCAAACAATATATCCTGGAAGAATATTTAAATGCAATCAATCTTGGGGAAGGTACCTTGGGTGTGCAGACTGCCTCTCAGAAATACTTCAACAAGGATGTATCTGATCTTACATTATCAGAATGTGCAGTCCTTGCCAGCATAACAAAAAACCCTACTCGTTATAACCCAATCACCCATCCGGAAAACAATGCTTCCCGAAGATTACTTGTTTTAAAAAAAATGCTTGAACATCATTATATCACAAAAGAAGAATATCGAAAAGCTGTCAGTGATGATGTATACCAGCGCATCAAAAAAAATGCAAGCAATCCATCAAACGAGAATAAACCTAATACCTATTTTGAAGATGCTCTTATTCTCCAGGTGGTAAATGATTTAAAATCTCAGCTTGGATATGACGCTACTAAAGCTTACAATGCCATTTACAGCGGTGGTCTTAAGATCTATTCTACACAGGACAGTCAGATTCAAAAGATTGCCAATGAGATATCAAACAATCCGGAAAACTACCCTGCTGGCACTAAAGTATCATTAACTTATACACTTTCTGTAAAGGATATAAATGGTACAGATGTCACATACACAGAGAATAATGTTTTAAATTATATGAAAAAACATAACCTGGGAAACAGTCTGATTTTTTCCAGTTCAAAAAAAGCGAAAGCAGTTTCAAAAAAATTCCGGAAAAGCATCCAGCGAACTGGTGCTACTATTTTAAATGAATTTATTTCAACTCCTATACAACCTCAGATTTCCATAACGATTATCAATCAGTCAACTGGAGAAGTTGAAGCACTAGTTGGAGGACGAGGTGCAAAAACAAGTAATTTAAGTCTGAATCGTGCTACACGCACTACCAGACAGCCTGGTTCTACATTTAAGGTTTTATCTACCTTTTTACCGGCATTGGATTATAGTAAAATGACTCTGGCTACTGTTTATGACGATGCTCCTTATCACTATCTGGATTCAAATCGGCCTGTTAATAATTATTACAGTGGTTATCGAGGTTTTTCAACTATTCGTGATGCTATTACAGACTCCATGAATATTGTTGCCGCCAAAACAATGGCCGATGTTACACCAAATATATCCTATAAATATTTAAAGAACCTTGGTTTTTCTACTATCGTTGCCAACAAGATTACTTCCAATGGAAAAACCTATACAGATATTAATCAATCTCTTTCTTTGGGAGGATTGACTTATGGTGTTACAAATCTGGAACTTACCAATGCTTTTGCAGCTATTGCCAACGGTGGAACATACCACGAACCATCTCTTTATACAAAAGTAGTTGATCAAAATGGTAATATACTTCTACAGTCAGATTCTAAAAGCCAGCGAGTAATGAAGCGTAGTACCGCTTTTCTTCTGACAGATGCAATGGAAGATGTTATTACTAAAGGAACCGGTACATCAGCAAGTCTTGCTTCTGGTATGACTGCTGCCGGAAAATCGGGTACTACAACCAATAATTATGATTACTGGTTCAGCGGATATACTCCTTATCATACTGCATCTGTCTGGATGGGATATGATCGAAATACAGATTTTGACTCAAATGATCTCCACAAAAAGATATGGAGTAAGATTATGGATAAAATCAGCACTACCAAAAATGAGAAGAAAATCTCTTTTAAGAAACCTTCTTCTATTGTGACAGCAAATGTATGTAAAAAATCAGGTAAACTTGCTATTGACGGCGTCTGTGATCACGACCCTCGTGGAAACATGATCGTAACCGAATATTTTGAAAAAGGTACTGTTCCGACTCAGACCTGTGACACTCATGTTGCTGTAGAAATATGTAAAAAATCCGACAGCCTTGCCAATAAACACTGTCCAGAAAAATATCGCAAACAAAAGGTTTATATTGTACGACAGAAAAACAGTCCCGGAATAACGGCAGACACACCATATCTGCTCCCTGAAAAATATCGTAACCAGGTTTGCAAGGCCCATAAATAAAATATTCACTATAAAGAAGTCATGTGCAATATGCACATGACTTCTGCTATATGAAAAGCAATGACAAAGTATTTCTTTGCCGCTACTTTTTCATCTTTGGCTGAAAAATCAATGAAGCGATATAAGAAAAAATTAATGCTGCTGATGTTCCTACTGCTGCTGCCGTAAATCCACCTTCAAATAATCCAAGAAATCCATGCTGATCGATTGCCTCCTTCATTCCTTTCCACAAGCTGAATCCAAAACCTGATAAAGGAACTGTTGCACCACATCCTGCAAATCGTTCTATTTTCTCATATACTCCCAAAGCCCCAAGGACTACTCCGGAAATTACCAGAATTACCATAATTCGTCCCGGCTGGAGTTTTGTGTTATCCATTAGAATCTGTACCAGAATACAAATAAAACCTCCTACTAAAAATGCTCTTAAATATTCCATCAGCACTGCTCCTCCTTCTCCAGTAAAATTGCATGAGCAATTCCTGTCACGCTTTCTCCCTCATTAAAACTGGTTTTGGACATCAATGCCCCTGTTGGAACAAACAGCAATCTCTTCCAGTTTCCATTTATAAAATTTCTAACCAGCTTTGCCGCCAGCACTACAGCACTGCAGGCACATCCTGAGCCACCTGAATGGGTATCCTGAGCTTCATTATGATAAACCTCCAGTCCACAGTCTCCATGAACCTTTGAAATATCGTATCCATTATCCTTAAGCAATTTAATCAAAATGTCTTTTCCAACCTGGCCCAAATCGCCTGTATAAATGGCATCGTAATCTTTTGGTAACAATGAATAATCTTGAAAATGCTGATATATGACCTGTGCCGCTGCCGGTGCCATACATGCTCCCATATTCATTGGATCTTTCATTCCATAATCAACAATCTTTCCTGTGGTAATCCCCCTAATCTTTATAGGACTTTTCTTTTTTGATACAATAAACCCACCGGAACCGGTAACAGTCCATGTTGCTGACAAAGGTCTCTGATTTCCATATTCCAATGGAAAACGGAATTGTTTCTCCGCACTTCCAATATGACTGGATGCCACTGCCAAAACGTGTTCTGCAAAGCCTCCTGCCACTGTAATAGATGCCAGAGATAAAGCTTCTCCAGCTGTAGAACATGCTCCAAACAGCCCAAACAATGGAAGCTCCAGATCTTTTAAACCATAGGATGTAGCTGTATTTTGCTCCAGTAAATCTCCTGCAAAAGCATATCGAATATCCTTTTTGGTTAAACCTGCTTTCTGAATTGCAAGTAAAGCGGCCTGTTTCATAAATCTTCCTTCCGCCATTTCCCACGTATCTTCACCAAAGAAAGGATCATCTATCACCTGATCAAAAGAATCTCCCAATGGTCCCTCTCCTTCTTTTTCAGCTGTTACAGATGCCCAGGAAAGAAGATATGGCGGCTGTTCAAATTCAATACTTTGCTTTCCCTTGATAACTTTCATCACATCCACCCCCATTGTTTTGCAAGAAAATATATAACTCCAATGACAAAAGATGAAAAAATACCAAATAGGATAACTGGACCTGCAATGGTAAAGATTTTAACTCCGATTCCAAAAATCTGACCTTCTTTTTGATATTCAATTGCTGGTGATGCAACAGAATTTGCAAATCCGGTAATAGGAACCAAACCTCCTGCTCCACCAAACTTTGTAATTTTACCATACAGATTGAATCCTGTCAGAATAATACTTAATAAAATCAGTTCAATGGTCACATACAGTAAAGCATCCTTTTTCCCAATTCCCCAATATTTCATCATAGTTTTTTTCATTATTTCTCCTAAAAGACAAAATCCACCACCTACCAAAAAAGCTTTCACACAATTTAAAAAGCAATTATGTTTTGGTGTTATGTCTTCTACCATCTGACAATATTCCTGTTTGCTAGGTTCATTTTTCATGATTATTTCCTTTCCAGATAAAATTGAATATAGCATCCAAATATTTTACCTAATGCAATTGCATAAACTATATAAGGAATCCCATCCCTAATAATCAGTCTCCTTGAAAATATAGGTAAACTTTTTAACATTTCTGCCAGTGCGCCTACGAGACACCCGACAAAAATTCCTCCAAATAATCCATAAATTATCAGGATCGGCCATCCTAAAGGAATATGCCATCGATAAATATAAACTGCAGTTCCAAGAATTCCTCCTAAAGCAATACAATTTTCATAAGTTCTGGCATATTTTATAGTTTTTGTAAGACCTGCCAATCGCGGTATCACACCTATCATACTTAGAAATGCTAAGAAACTGGCTGCAATCAATGCACCTGCTGCTAATCCATAAACCATAAGAATCACACTACGAATCAACATCCTCTTCCTCCTTTTTCCGGTCTGCATCCATCATTAAAGTATCATTTACATCTCTTTCATATAAACGCATTTGTACCTCAAACGGAGTTGGGTCATCTGACAATTTAATCTTTCCTGCATGATTGAAAAATACGATAATGCCTATGGCTAGTCCAATAGTATAAGATAAATGCAAAAGATTAGGTCCCTGAGGCGGCTCTCCCATTACAAGCTGATATACCTTAAAAAACAAGTCATCAATACCGACGTCTGTGTTATAGGACATGATTGAAAAACTTGCACCAAGAAAGGCAGTCAGTGCAACTGCCGCAATTTTCAATTTATTCATCCACGTTTTTTCTGTTCTTTTTTGTTTAAAGTAAACAATAAAGTCTTCTGGCCCCATATTAACTATTTCAGCATTTTTATCAACTTCTTTTATTACTTCTACAATCTTCAGAACAGAAAATATCTTTCTTTGATTCCCTTTGCTGGAAAAACGATATAATTTTGCATGTTTCATTTTATATGTCAGATCATTGTCTGAACAATACAAAGATATTACATCCTTAAGCTGTACGCTGGGCTGATTCAAACAGACACTGTCTTCCGCCTTGATATAAACCGTCATCCTTCCATGTCCTTTCCAATACTAATGTTCCATCTTCCAGCCGGTCTTTTTTCTGTCCATCCAATATCCATAGTGCTAAAATTACAAATACAATCAAAAAAATACAGATAAACCATTGAATATTATGTTTCATTATCATCACCTCGGAATTATTATCTGTATTTTTTTCTATTTCATTCATAAGTTGCAAGAAAAGGCTGTAAATGTTATGATTTAAAAGATATTTAACAGAAAACGAAACACCTGTTTCTATTAGAAAAGGAGTTATATATGGAACAAAATCAGTTAACTTTATATAAATTGATGATATTATATTTAATCGGTAAAGTTGATTTCCCATTAAGTAATTCTCAAGTCTCAGAATTTATTATTGAAAAAGGCTATACAAACTATTTCAATGTTCAACGTGCCTTTCATGAACTTGAGGAAGAGGAAATGCTTCGAATAAAAACAATTCGGAATATGAGCCATTATTCTTTAACAGAAGAAGGAAAAGAAGCTATTGATATGTTTGAATACCAGATTCCAAATTCCATTAAAGAAGACATTGGTCAATTTCTAGACGAAAAAGAATACGAACTGAGAAAAGAAACGGATCTTGAGGCAGACTTTTTTCCTGCAAAACGAGACGAATATACTGTTCATTTAAGGATTAAAGAAAAAGACAGCCTGCTTCTTGAGCTAAACTTGAATGTTGTCTCAAGAGAACAAGCTGTCCATATTTGTGATCACTGGAATCAGATGCATTCAGAAATCTATTCAACTCTGATTCAAAAATTATTATTTGATGATCCTCAATCCTAAACTTCTTCAGAGTTTAGGATTTTTTCTTCTATAAAATTCCAGATTTCTTCTCTGCCTTGTTTTGTCAATGCAGAAAAAGGAAATACCGGTGTTTCTTTATTCATTTGAAGTTCTTCTCTGATTTCTTTTACGTGTTTTGCCACCTGGCTTCTCTTTAATTTATCCAATTTTGTGGCAATGATCACAGGATGGTATCCATTATGTAAAATCCAGTCATACATCATAACATCATTTTTTGAAGGTTTGTGACGAATATCTATTAATAAAAATACCAATCGAAGCTGTTTTGATGTCTGGAGATAATTTTCAATCATGTTTCCCCATTTTTCCTTTACGGCTTCTGTTACTTTTGCATAACCATAACCTGGAAGATCCACATAATACAGCTCATCATTTATATTATAATAATTGATAGTCTGAGTTTTCCCAGGCTGTGCAGAAATTCTTGCATAAGCTTTTCGATTCATCAGCGCATTGATCAGCGATGATTTTCCAACATTGGATTTTCCAGCAAAAGCAACTTCAGGAAGAGTATTTTCAGGGAGCTTGCTGGTAATACCACAAACAGTTTCCAAATTTACACTTTTTATTATCATAATAATCTCCTATCTAAAAATCAGCTGTGTCAGATATACCCCATAGCATACAAGCATGATAATTCCGGCACCTCTTCCCAATTGTCTGTCTTTAACGGAACAAAGCCATAAGATAATTGCTGAACCAATTGCCACAACAATATCCGGAATAAAATTGACAGAAAATGGGATTGGGTGAATTACCGAAACAGAGCCCACAACAAATAAAATATTAAAAATATTGCTTCCTACAATATTTCCCACTGCCAGATCTGCTTTTCCTTTTAATGCTGCTGTTACAGATGTAACCAGTTCTGGAAGAGAAGTTCCGAAAGCCACTACAGTTAATCCAATAATACGATCTGATACACTTAATACTTTTGCAATAGCAGTAGCCGCATCAACTGTAAGATTGCTTCCATATACGATTGCCGCCAAGCCTCCGGCTGTGTATAGCAGCATTTGAAAAATACCCATCTGATGAAGAGGTTCTTCATCTGGAACATTATCTTTTTTTGTTAGATAGATCAGATAACCGAAAAATCCAATAAAAAAGATCCAGAAGATTCCCCCATCGATTCTTGACAAATCACCACCTATAATTCCCAATCCAAGCAATAAGCATGTTATGACAATAACAAAAGGCATCTCAACTTTTACTGTTCCTTCTTTTATTGGTACTTTTGTAAGAAAAGCTGTTAGTCCAAGAATCAGTAATATATTCATAATATTACTTCCTACAATATTTCCTATGGTAATTCCAACAGTTCCCTTAAAAGCTGCTGAAATACTAACTGCAGCCTCTGGAGCACTTGTACCACATGCTACAATCGTCAGTCCGATTACAATCTGCGGAATTCCAAATTTACTGGCTATCATCGATGCTCCTTCTACAAAATAATCTGCACCTTTCATCAGCAGTACAAATCCCACAATCAAAAATACTAGCTGTAATAATATTTCCATATAATTCCCCATTTCTATTCTTTTTTATATTAATAAAAAATATTCTACGTTACATGCCTTTATTTGTCAACGGATACATGATGTATCTGCTTTGTATTCCGGGTAATGGGCAAAATCTGATATCCCTCTTTCTTTAAAATTTTAATCAGATTATCAAGGCCTGCAACAGTATTTTTTGTTTCATGGAGATCATGCATTAAAACAATACTGTTTTTTTGTTTTCGAACATCTTTTAAGATATTCTCATTTAACTTTTCAGAACTAATACTAAAATCCAACGCATCTCCACTTAATGCATTCCAGTCAAAATATAACAATCCGTGGCTGTTGACATACTGAATGAATGGTTTAATATTCTTGGCACAAGTATTGCTGCTTCCTCCAGGAAATCTATAAATAAACGGCTTAATTTCCGTAACATGATATAAATAGTCCTGGAGCATTTTTAAATCTTTTCCAAATGCTTCAACTGAAGAATAAATCTGATCATAATTATGGCTATAAGAATGCATTGCCAGCGTATGCCCTTCTAGAACAATTCTCTGATATTGTTTCTGAGCCTTTTTTGTTTTCTTTCCCACAACAAAAAATGTTGCTTTAACCTGATTTTTTTTTAATATATCCAGAATCTCATCGGTGTGATCAGATGGTCCATCATCAAAGGTAAGATATACTTTCTTTGAATAGATAGAGTTATTAGCCAGCATTCCGCTTTCTCCATCTTCCTGTCCCGCAATTCCCAATGGATTCACTTTTTCATAAGAACAAATCTGACTGAAAAATCCTAATGCAAACAATAAAACCATAACAAATCCAGCTGTTCTTCTCTTCATGTTTTTCCCTCACTTTATCATAGTTAATGTATTAAAAGTAGCATGTGAAAAATAAAAAAAAAGATACCGGTAAAATCCGGTATCTTTTTCAAAAATTTATATATTTTTTATACTTCAAAAATTAAATCTCCATAGCTTGGGAATGGCCAGTCTTCTTTTGCAACTAACATCTCCAGTTTATCAGCTGGTTCACGAACGGCATTCATTTCTGTAAAGATTGTATCATGATAGAATCTTGCCTGTGCCTGTGCTTCATCTATTGCCTGTGCTTTTGCAGTATCTGCTTCCAGTACTCCGATTGCTGCAAACATAGCTTTCAGATTTTCTGTAATATCAGCAAGTAAATCTTCCTGTACAGAAGTATCTACACCTGTTTCTTTTAATACTGAAACAGAATCTGCCAGTTTCTTCTGGTATTTCATAACTGCTGGAACAATCTGTTTCTTAGCAATATCTAAAGTTGCTAAAGCTTCAATATTAATTGTCTGTGCGTACTGTTCAAATAAGATTTCTGCACGGGATTCCAGTTCGTCCTTTGTAAATACTCCAAATTTTTCGAACATTTCAACTGATTTATCTGTTACTAATGTAGGAATTGCATCTACCATGGATTTTAAGTTTGGAAGACCTCTTCTTTCAGCTTCTTCAACCCATTCATCAGAATAACCATTTCCATTGAAGATAACTCTCTGATGATCTGTCAGCATCTGTTTTGTTAATTCATGAGCTTCCATTGCAACAGCATCTGCTCCACCTTCAACTTTTTCAAGCTTATCACATACGTCTGCAATTGCATCTGCAACGATTGTATTCAATACAACGTTTGGATCAGAAATAGACTGTGTAGAACCTACCATTCTGAATTCAAATTTGTTTCCTGTAAATGCAAATGGTGATGTACGGTTACGGTCTGTTGCATCTTTTTCGAATTCTGGTAAAGAATGTACTCCAGATGCCAGCTTGTCACCTTTCTTAGAGCTTGTAGCTTCTCCTCTTGTTACCAGCTGTTTTACAACATCTTCTAACTGTTCTCCAAGGAAGATAGAAATGATTGCTGGAGGTGCTTCATTTGCTCCAAGTCTGTGATCATTTCCTGGTGTAGATGCAGACATACGAAGTAAGTCAGCGTGTTCATCAACTGCTTTGATGATTGTTGCCAGGATTAATAAGAACTGCTGGTTTTCATGAGGTGTTTTACCAGGATCTAACAGGTTTTTACCTTCATTTGTTACCATAGACCAGTTGTTATGTTTTCCAGAACCATTAATTCCTGCAAATGGTTTTTCATGCAGTAAACATTTTAATCCGTGTCGTCTTGCAACACGTCTCATTGTTTCCATTAATAACTGATTGTGGTCTGTTGCCACGTTATTAGAATCATAAATTGGTGCTAATTCATGCTGTGCTGGTGCCACTTCATTATGTTCTGTCTTGGCACTGATTCCAAGCTTCCATGCTTCAATGTTCAGATCTCTCATGAAACCTTCGATTCTTGGCTTGATGATTCCAAAGTAATGATCATCCATTTCCTGTCCTTTTGGAGGCATTGCTCCAAACAGTGTACGTCCTGTAAAGATCAGGTCTTTTCTCTGTCTGTATTTTTCTTCATCAACTAAGAAATATTCCTGTTCAGGACCTACAGATGTATTAACTTTTTTAACACTCTCATTTCCTAACAGATGAAGAAGTCTTGTAGCCTGAATATCCAAAGCCTGCATAGAACGAAGTAATGGAGTTTTCTTATCCAGCGCTTCTCCTTTATAAGAACAGAAAGCTGTTGGAATACATAAGATTGTAGCACTTGGTGTTTCTTTAATAAATGCTGGAGATGTACAATCCCATGCTGTATATCCTCTTGCTTCAAATGTTGCTCTTAATCCTCCAGAAGGGAAAGAAGATGCATCTGGTTCACCTTTGATTAATTCTTTTCCAGAGAACTCTAATAATACTTTTCCATCATCTGTTGGATTAATGAATGCATCATGCTTTTCAGCTGTAACACCTGTCATTGGCTGGAACCAATGTGTATAATGTGTTGCACCTTTCTCAATAGCCCATTCTTTCATCTCGTTTGCAACTACATCAGCAATTGCAGGATTTAATTCTGTACCTTCTTCAATTGTCTTTTTTAAGTCTTTGTAAACTGCTTTTGGTAAACGAGCTTTCATAACACTGTCATTAAACACGTTTGAACCAAAAATTTCTGCTACATTGATTTTTTCCTTCATAGGTTTTCTTCCTTTCTTTGATAGCATTTGAAGCATTATTATAATCGTTGATTATATAAACAAAAAAATGGGCGACAAACAATATGAACCTAATTGTTTGACGCCCTTGTCAGTAACTTCATTGGTTATAGAATACAATCATTCTTTATAAAAATCAAGTGTTTTTTTGTATTTTATCAAATACGGTACATATTTTTTAATTATATTAAGCAATTATCACTCTTTTTCCTGAAAATCACTTTTTTGGCTAATCTGGAATTAAATTAATTCCATCATCACTCTTTTCATACCTAATCCTAATCTTCATTCCCGGTTTATACTTAATGGACGCCTCATTTTTGGAAAATTCCTGTTTATACACCTGACCATCACGATCCGTAATATAAACATAAGTATTTCCATCAATTGGAATAAATTTTATATCCGCAACAGTAATTTCTTTTGTCTCCTCTGATTCAGTACCAGCTTCTTTTGAAGAAATCAATCCTTCTTCTTTCAGTAATCTCTTATATTCCTTCAACACACCTTTTTGTGTGGTTGATGTTGCCACAATGTTGTATTTCTCAACGTTAACCATTGCATACATTTTGACAAGGCCACCTTTGTCTTTAAGAATCATAACATAAGTTGGCTTTCCTGAAACATTAATCAGTGACGGAAATGCTGATGAATAACCTAAATGCTGCACCTGACCTTCTGCAGCTTCCATTGCAGACTGTTCATTTGCACCAGATACCGGATAGTATTTTGACTGGGCAGTTCTCATATTCATCATTACAAATGCAATATTTGAACTGTCTCCATTTACGGATGTTACTCCGGTAAACGCCCATACATCTCCATCGATCACACGATATCCATAATCATCTGTTGCAACCTTACAGCCCTTTTTGCCAAAAATACTGTTAATATATCCTCCGGATAATAGTCCTTTCCAGTTATATTTTTTCAGCAAAAGTTCTCCATCATAAACATGATCCACCCACTGAGGAATATCTTTTACATCATAATACCTGCTGTTTCCTATAACCGGATCACAAATTACGGCACCCTTCACATCTTTTGCTCCAAAAAGTCCTGAATATGCTTTCAAAACCGGACAGATATAATAAGGGTTTCCCTGATTATCAATTTCAAAATAATAGCCTTCAAACATCGCTGTAGGATACTGAAATCTCAAATGTCGTTTCAGATTTTTTGAAAAATATGCAGATGGTGAGTATTTCATTGGATTCTTTAGTTTTACATATTTTGCTTCATTGGTAATCGGATCTACCTGTACATAACCTGGAATTCCAGCTTTCCGATTATTCATATATCGAATAAAACTTGCATAATACAATGGTGCCACTTTCATCGGTTTACCATCATAATCAATCTGACTGTAGGAATCGCTGACTTCGTACTGACTGACAACGTCCGACAGAGAACCAATAGCTCTGTCACCTATGATTCTTGCTCCAGCAGTATCCATCAATGCAATATCTGTAATACGTTCTGTTTCTTTCATATCCTTTTCAAAGGCTTTGTTTTCAACTTTCAGTCTACCAGCATATTTTTTTGAAGAAATAATCTGGGATGATAATAACATTCCAATTGCAAAAGCACCAATTGTAATAACCAGCATAATACTAGATATTTTAAACAGTACCTTTGCTTTTTCCTCTCCTTGAATACCTCTTTCAATTGCAAAAATTACCGTCAATAAGATCAGTATGGTAATAAGTACACTCCAGAATCCTGTTTCCTGATAATTAACTGCAGGCAAAGCAATATAATAATAAATACCAATAAAAATCAAAGCAATTAAAAGAAGAAAACTTATAGTTTTTTTCCCTGGTTTCTTTACTTTGGGACCAGATCTACCAGAACCAAATCCATCGAAATTACCAAAATCAAATTGAAACTGCATAATACTCTCCCTTTATTTTATAAATAATGATTTATGTCTTTTAAATATGGTAACATAAACATTTTTTTGTGTAAAGTAAAGGAGAATATCGGATTTTCAAATCTTTAGATTGTTTTTACTTTCAAAGTTGTATACACTTTTTTACCGTTGACTGTTTTGTATCCTTTTAACCTGAAAGAATATGTTTTTCCAGTCTTAGCCTTGCTCTTTGTATAAGTAATGGTTCCTCCTTTTGTTGTTGTTTTTACTTTTTTATAAGAACCTTTCCCTTCTTTCAGATAAATTACATAACCCTCATATCCTTTAACATTACGATATGTTGCTTTCACTGTTTTGGATCCATTTTTACCTTTTGCCTGATAAGATTTCCAGTATTTACGAACCTTTTTCTTCCCTTTTTTCACATATTTATATGGTCTGACTTTAAATTTATAAGAATATCCTGATTTCAAAGTTACAGTCTTTGATGAAACCTTACCGGCTGTTGTAATTTTCTTATATTTCCCTTTACCTGCTTTAGCATAAATCACATAGCCTTTTGCGCCAGACTTTTTCTTCCAGGAAACTTTAACTTTTCTTGTAGAGGTTTTTTGATATGTAACCGGCTTGGAAGATACAACTGGTGTTGATGGTTGTGATGGTGTTGATGGTTCTAATGGTTGTGATGGTTCTGAAACTTTCTTTCCCACAGAAAAAATATAATTTGAATCATTTTTATAATAAAGAGTTCCATCTTCATCAGCAATAATATCACTCATACAATAATTTTGTCTGTTATCATCAGGAATATATAGTTCTTTTACCGTCCCGTTTAGTGCACCTTCACAATCTGTCATATAATATATACATCCCGGTTTATTATTTGCAGTGAAATATACGATGACCTGATTTTTATTATTTGCAGTTGCATATGCACTTGTTACCAGAGGCTGACTCTGTACATCTGCTGGTACATCAACTTTATATTCCAGATTCAATGTGTCAGTGTCTACCACAGCCAGAAATCCGTTTGATCCATATCCTCCCGTTCTTCCACCCACATATAATCTTCCATTATATATAGTTGGCGTATTAGAAGAGTATCCTCCCTCTACCAGTGTTTTTGGATTGCCTATCTGATCTAATTTTCCTGTATTCTTATCTATAGTAAATTTATATAACGTTGTTTTGTTAGTAATCAGATATAATTCATTGGAATTCTCATCACAAGTTATTCCTCCACTGACTCCTCCATCTAGTGCAATCGAATCATCTGATTTTCCATTTTTTCGATTAATAACCATTAATTTTCCATTACCTTCTGCGACAACAATATAATTTCCAATGACCGTGCCTTGATTCCAGTAATGATTTTCTTTTTCCTGATCTTTTGGAGAATGAATCCATTGAACGGCTCCATCTTCTGTAGATAAAGCAAAGTAATGACCACTTTCATCTGCTTCCATTGTTCCTGCGTACAAAACACCATCAGCATAGGTCAGCTTTGAAGTAATAGTTCCATCAAGATAATCACTTGTCCATACTACCTCTAATGTATCTTTATCAAATGCCTTAATCTTTCCGTTATCCAAAGGAACAAATATTTTCCCATCTCCATAGCAGATATTAGCGATCCAATACAAAGAAGCAGAGCCATCTTCATCTAATTTTCCATTTTCTTCGTTTACACGAGTTCCATCTTTTGTTAATTTCACTAAATATCCACTATTACTATCTGCTGCATAGATATAATCTCCAACAATGATCGGTGTTGTTTCTGCATACCACCCTTCTTTTGGCTGATATGACCATTTTAATTCCGCCTCATTTTCATTTTTCGGTGTCTGATAATTTACCACTGCACCATAGCTGCCAGACTGTGACCAATCTGCAGCTTTCACCATATCAACAGATATATTTCCTGTAATTGTCATTATCAGCACCAAAAGCATCACTGCTGTCTTTTTTAGTAACTTCATACATTTCCTCCTTATTTCTCCGTGTTCTTATTACTGAATTTCCCTTTCATCGAAAAATCCATATTTATATTTCACCCTGCTTAATTTTTTTATTAATACAGGGGTCAATATCCATAAAAATATTACATTTGATACACAATACTCTACTGTTACAGGTATTGATGTTGCCAGTATTGCTATATATCGTGTCCATTGAAACTCTTCTCCTGCAGCAAGAACAGTCCAGACATCCATAAGCATAGAAAAGAATATTCCTGCCAGAATTCCATAAATCATCAGTGCTAATCTGTTTTTTTCTAATATTTGTTTCCGATTTAAAATACCGGCAATCCATCCAATCATTCCCCATGAAAACATCTGAAACACTGTCCATGGACCTTGTCCAAAAAAGAAGTTAGAAACAAACGCACTCATGGAGCCGCATACAAATCCTGACCCTCTGCCAAAAACCATACCACATATGATTACCATGGCACTGACCGGCTTAAACCCTGGTATTATTCCAAAAATAATTCTGGACATAACTGTTAATGAAACCATAACTGCCAAAACTACTGTCTCCCTTGTCTGTGGCTTTCTGGATTCATATTTAAAGTAATATGGAATACAGGATATTCCTGCAAATGCTATCATCACAATATTCACAGGCACCTCACATTCTCCGGCAATACTACCGTTTTATCCATATCTCTTGTTATCTTTGCAGAAGCAGTGGTATAAAAATAATTCTCCTGAAAAAATTTCTCCGGTACATCTACACTTTCAATCTTTCCATTGAACATCATTCCTATTCGATCCGCAAACTCTGCACAAAATTCCAGATCATGGGTTACACATAAAATAGTTACACCCTCTTCCTGTAATTCAAAAAGAAAATGCCCAAATCGCCTCACATGCTGCCGATCCATTCCTTTGGTAGGTTCATCAAGCAAAAGAATTTCCGGATTGCCCAAAAGAACTTTGATCAAAGCCGCCATCTGTCGTTGTCCTCCGCTAAGGTCATAAGGATGACTCTGAAGCTTTTCCTTTAATCCACTATTCTCTAAAAGCTTATCCATCCTTTCTTCCTGCCCTTCACCTGTTTCTTTCAAATCATCTATAAGACGTTCTTTCACAAACACTACTGTCGGATCTTGAGGCAGATATACTATTCTCTTTTTACACTTTACTTTTCCATCATAAGACATTTGTCCTGCAATACATTTTAGAAGAGTGGATTTTCCACTTCCATTGGCTCCTGCTACCGCAAATATCTCCTGATTTTTTATTTTTAAGGATAAGTTATTAAGTACTGAATCTTTCCCATATCCTGCATACAGATGGGCTATTTCCATAGCAATTCCATTTCCCTGTTTTTCCTTTACCAGCACATCATAAGAACAATCCTGTATGGCATTTCTCATTTTCATCATAGAAAATGTTGGCTCTATATGAAATTTTCCTGCCAGACGAATCATCTGGGGAAGATACTGTACCATTGCTGATTTTTTGTGAATCAAATCTTCAATAACCGCTTTTGCTGTTCCCTGAGTAAAAACCCTTCCATCTTTCATGAAAATACACTGATCTGCCATTTCCATTACATCTTCCAGATTGTGTGCTGCCATAATGATCGTCATCTGAAATTCTTTTTGAAGTTTTTCAACCATTGCTAGAAAATTTTTCCTGCCAATGGGATCAAGCTGTGCCGTTGGTTCATCCAGTACCAGTACCCTGGGATGCATTGCAGTCAATGCCGCCAAGTTTACCATTTGCTTTTGTCCACCGGATAATTCATCCGTTCTGCTGTTATATATTTCCTGCAAATCAAAATAATTCACAATTTCTGCCACAGTCCGTTTCATCTGCTGGTAATGCATTCCCAGATTTTCAAGTCCAAAGGCAATTTCATGCCATACAGTATCCATTACCATCTGACTGGAAGGATCCTGAAATAAATAACCAATTTCACCCACAGATTCCTCTGGCTTTAATTGTTCTAATGGTTTTCCTTTATAAAAAACCTCACCTTTTCTTTTCCCTTTCGGCATCAGTTCCTTTTTTAAATGACGCAGCAGGGTTGTCTTTCCACATCCGCTTGGTCCTGCAATTAAAACCATGGTTCCTTCCTCAATATTTAATGAAACCTCTCTAATTGAATTTTCCTTTGCAAGTGCATACCGGAAGGAAAGATTTTTAATCTGATACATAATTCCCATCCCTCCACAAAAATGGCAATAAAATCTGTATTGCCATCAAAATTATAAAAATACAATCTACATTTTTTACTGGATTCCAGATAATCATTGGATAAAAGAAAAACCTGGAATAATATTTTACATATCCGTATCCGTTAAATGCTGCCAGGAGAAGGATTTGCACCAGCCGGAACATATCCTTTCGTTCAAATTGGAACAAATGAAAATGCGAGCGTTTTTTCATTCCGTATCCTCTGGCATTCATTGAATCCAGCTGGTCCATAGAATTTTCAAAAGCCCAGGTTGTTTCCATAGAAAAAACTTTCATTACCCTTCGGAACATGAACTCTTTTTTTAAATTTTTCTGTGCCTCCATCATAAGACCTGCCTGTTTTTTATATTTAGGAATCAGTCCCATAGCCATAGACAAGATAACACCTGTTTGGGGGAATACTGATCCGGATATATAAATCCAATGTTCCCTTCGAAAATATCGATTCATAATAGAAAACATCCATAATACATTAACAAGAAGACATCCATAATGAATTCCATAAAGGAACGCTTCCCAGGTAATACGTATATTTCCGATATAGAACAGAATCGTCCGTCCCCTTTGTACAAACAAAGGATTTGTTATTGCTGCCAGACAGAAAACCCCTCCATAAGGTAACAATTTTTTAATGTTTTTTTGATGGTATAAATACATGGTGCACAAACAAACGGTCTGAATACCGGTCATCCATGGATGTCTGCTCCATACGACTGCCACAAAATTCACCAGAAAATAAACCAGAAGTACTGCTGGATGCGTTCGTTCCAGTACTTTTTTCATACTATAAATCCCCTTTTTCACAGGTATACAACCATTGTACTTCATCTCCATCGTCGAGCTTATACTGTGATGCTCCTACATTAGGAAAGTTCCCGTTGACTTTATACATCCATCCGCTATTTCTTCCACAGTCAAATTCATATAATCCATCAATGCCCTGAACATAACCCTTAGATGTGTCAATTTCCACACCGGTTTTTCTAAGAACCGTCATAGCTGTATCCCCCTCTTCAATCTTTATTTTCCCACTGTAAATTCTTCCACCAGATGGGATTTGATAATTAGACTGAAGCTGTTCTTTATGATTTAGTACAGTTTTACAGCTGATCACTATCTGACAATAATGTTCATCCTTTGCACTTGTAGTATTGGCGGTGGTACTTTGTTCTTTCTTTTTCTCGGTAGTTTTTGTTTCATTTTTTGTTGTAGATTTCTTTTCAGATTTCTTTGTCTCTGTTACCTCTTGGTTTTTTCCCGTTTTCTTTGACTTTTTCTTTTTTTGTGTTTCTTTTCCTTTTTTCTCTGACTTAGCCTGCTTTTTTTCCGTACTCTTTTCTTTCTTCGTTTCTGTTGATAAGGTCTTTTGTGTTGCAGTTTCCTGCTTTGCCTGATTTTTGCTTTCATCTTCTTTGGTGCAGGCTGTAACAGAAATCATCATCATTACGATCAACAGCCATGTAATAATTTTTTTCATAAAAAATAGATCCTCCATGCTTATCATTTTGCATTTAAGGATCTACTTTAGTACACAGAACAAACCACATCTTCAATCCAAAGAAAAATTATAGTATCCATGTACTGATCCTTCTTTGCACAAAAAAGATATGGCATTATTATTTGCATCAAGAGAACGACTCTATTCATCGTAAAGTATATCCTTAGATAATGGCAAGTATTCCGGCTCTGATTCAACGTCTTGGCACCTTCCCAGTTTCCCAGTGGTATCTTTGCTTTGACTCCTCATCACGGCGGCGGGACCGCTCAGGATTCACACCTGATTCCAATTTCATGCTCCATTACAGAACAACCATTAAATTATGCAATTTGTTTATTTTTTAATATTATCCCTATTTCTCTGTTTTTTGTCAATAGCTATACTTTTTCTGTTTTCCTGTTGGATCTATCCGATAACCTTTGCGATAAATCAATTGAGACACCGGTACAAATTTATAGCCTTTTTTCTTCAAATCCTGAATCATTGGCTGCAATGCTTCTTTCGTACATTTTGTTCCTGTATGCATCAAAATGATAGCTCCATTTTCCAGTGCCTTATGATTGCATACCTTATTAATAACTTCATCTACTCCCGGTTCCATCCAGTCCAGGCTGTCTACACTCCATTGAATACTGTAATACCCCATTTCTTCCGCATTTTTTATAACTTCAGAATTATAGTCACCATATGGCGGACGAAACAAATCCATTGAAATTCCCAGCAAACCCTTTACTTTATCATGAGCTCCCTGAATTTCTTTTTGCTGTTCCTCTTTGGATAATTTAGTCATATATTTATGATTATCACCATGATTTCCAATATCATGACCTTCTTTAAATACCTTCTTCACATCTTTGGGATATCTGTTTATCCAGTCACCAGAAAAGAAAAATGTGACCTTTACCTTCTCATTTTTCAGTATCTGAAGAATATCATTCATATCTTCATTTCCCCATGCCACATCAAAAGTAAGACTTAAAACCTTTTCTTTGGTATCTACACAGTAAATAGGAATTTTCCGTTCTTCTCTCTCATCCCAGACATAAATATTTTTCTGAAGAAATTCCTGCATATTTTTAAACACACCGAACACAGAGAGACAAAAAATGATAATAACCGTTATTTTGGATAAAATCTTATGATAAGGCTTCAAAAAATCATTCCCAATCTTTTTTAACAGTCTATGCTTTTATTTACATAATTTTTCCATCTTATTGGCAACAAGCTGAAAATGCCCATTGGAAGTCTGTTAAATAAATACATTCAATATTCCAATCACAAATCCTATGATAGCACCTAGATTTACAATCATTCCAAGTTCATTTTTCATCACTGACATAACCAGTTTTTCCAGTTGAATAGCATCCATATCATTAATCTTGGATTCTACAATTTCCTGTATTTTAAAATGTTTCATAATAATAGTAATATTTCCTTTGACCAGACGATCATACATTTCTTTTATTGATTCCTTCATATGCTCCTTAACACTATCATTAAAAACATTTTCCATTCCCATTGTCTCTATTCTCTGGATTTCAATTGATATGCGCTCTTCAATCAGCTCTTTCCCCTCATTATTAATATATTCTTTTATTTTTTCTCCCAAAGGCTGTGTGATCATCTGAATAGTATCTTCATTTATAAACATTGCCAGCATACCGCCCATCTGACTCAGTACCGCTTGTCCTTTCTGTGCAAGCAAAGTTCCGATATCAATATCAGATATTGCATTTACGACTCTTTCTGTTGCATAATCTTTTAATTTTTCTCTTTTTCCCTGATATTTTTCTTCCTCTATAACTCCCTGAAGAAATTCTTCTATATTTTTCCCATGAATCTCTGCTTCAAGAGAGTTCATGATTCCTTCTGTAATTGTATCTTTCATTTCTTCTGAAATCAGAACCTGTTCCAGATCTTCTGTACGAAGCAAAGAATTTCCCACCGCTTTTCCAACTGCTTTTGCAAGCTCTGGCTTTCTTTTTGGAATAATTCCAGGAGTAAATGGCAGTTGAATTCCTCCAATCATTACAGGTTTTAACGGGCGAAACAGCATTTTCACTGCAATATAGTTGGTACAATATCCTATCAATGCTCCAATAAAAGGACCTGACAACATCTGTATAATTTCCATTTTTCTCATCTTCCTTTCTCTCAGACATTCTCAGCAAGCATTATAACAAATTATATTTTTATTGAATAGAGCCTTATTTCATAATTTTTGAAATAAGGCTCTTTGTTTTAAATATTTACTTTTTTACAACCAACGTATCATATCCTTTTTGCTTTAGCTGATTTTCCAGATTTACAGCTTCATCTAATGTATCAAATTCTCCCAGCTGAACTGCATAATAAGGTGCTTCATATACAATATCTCCATCAAATCCCTGAGCAACTGCCTCGTTTAACGCATACTGCGCATTGGAAAAATTTCTGTATAACCCAATCTGCACCCGGTAAATACCACTTAAAGGCATCTGTCCCGTTCCTATGGCTTCCATAATTCCATCAGCAATTGCCTGAGCAATATCCTGGAATCGTTCATCAAATCGTTCATTATCCTGATCAGAATTTATAAATCCCGTTTCAATTAGCACTGCAGGAATATTAGTCCTTCGAAGTACTGTTAAATTCGGCCTTGTCTGCACTCCGATATTTCGAAACCCAATATTCTCCAGCTGTGCATTTATATTCCTGGCCATCTCTGCTTTTCTTCCACTGTCATCAAACACCAGCGTTTCCACTCCATGATACTGGTTGGCATTGGGACTGGAATTCCGGTGAAATGAAATAAAATAATCTGCTCCACTGGCATTTCCAATTCTTGCCTTTTCCGATGGAGACTGATAAATATCACTTTGTCTGGTATAAGAAACAGGTATTCCATTTCGGGCAAGAATCTCTCCAACTGCAAGAGTCAGACGAAGATTATCATCTTTTTCTCTTCTTCCATTATATTGGGCTCCATTGTCAAAACCACCATGCCCCGCATCTAAAATTACTCCTGGCATAAAAACCTCACATTGATTCCTTGTGATATTCTATGTACTGAAACAGAAAATGTGCCAGAATAATTCCAGTCAACGCCCCAAAACTATCGATGCCCACATCAAATACCTTTCCTTCTCTTCCTGGAACAAAAATTTGATGAATTTCATCTGTTATGGCATAACTTGTGCAAAGTATCTGAGCCGTAATGACTGATTTTTTAGAATTTGGCAGATCACAGGTGATTGCCTGATAACTAAAAAATCCCAGCACTGCATATTCTGTAAAATGTGCCATTTTTCGCACAAAGGTATGAACACTTTCTGCATGCATCATCAGCAATGCCGGAGTAGAAACATCAAAAATGCCAATTCGTCCAAGAAGTTTCGCTAATACTTTTGCATATCCAATGCTCATTTTCGAAGATGAATCTCCTGTTTTGGCAGAAAATAAAAAAATAACTATCATAAGAACGACTGTTATACCCCAGTATAACAGCCGTTCCTTTCTTTCATATATCATCATATTTATAAACGATTTCCGTACATCTTGTCAAAATAATTTGCATATTCTCCGGATAAAATGTTCTGCCACCATTCTTTGTTATCCAGATACCATTGAATAGTCTGTTTAATTCCAGTATCAAAATTGTACTGCGGTTTCCATCCAAGCTCTGTTTCCAGTTTCGTTGGATCAATAGCATAACGCATATCATGTCCTGGACGATCTGTAACAAACTTAATCAGACTTTCCGGTTTATCCAGCGCTTTAAGGATTGTTTTAACAACTTCCAGATTTGTACGTTCATTATGTCCTCCAACATTATAAACTTCACCAACTTTTCCCTTGTGAATAATCAGATCAATGGCTTCACAGTGATCTGATACATGAAGCCAGTCACGTACATTTTCACCCTTTCCATAAACAGGGAGTTCTTCATCTGCCAGTGCACGGCTGATCATTAAAGGAATCAGTTTTTCTGGAAAGTGATATGGTCCATAGTTGTTGGAACATCTGGAAATCGTCACTGGCAATCCAAAGGTTCTATGATATGCAAGAACAAATAAATCTGCACTTGCTTTGGAACTGCTATATGGACTTGAAGTATGAAGAGGGGTTTCTTCTGTAAAGAATAAATCTGGTCGGTCCAATGGAAGATCTCCGTATACTTCATCGGTAGATACCTGATGATAACGTTTCACACCATATTTTTTTGCTGCATCCAAAAGGACCACAGTTCCTTCAACATTAGTTTTCACAAAAATAGATGGATCTTCTATGGAACGATCCACATGACTTTCTGCTGCAAAGTTTACTACAATATCAAATTTTTCTTTTTCAAACAAATCCATAATAAACGGACGGTCTGCAATATCACCTTTTACAAATTTATAATTGGATTTATCTTCCACTGGTTTTAATGTTTCCAGATTTCCTGCATAGGTCAGAAGATCCAGATTTACGATTTCATCATCAGGATATTTGTTTACCATATGATGAACAAAATTTCCGCCGATAAACCCGGCTCCACCTGTTACTAATATTTTCATTAATACTTCTCCTTACTTATCCAAAAATTTTCCTGCCATTACATCCAAGAGATATTGTCCATACTGATTTTTCTTTAACGGTTCGATATCTGTCATCAACTGATCTTTTGTAATCCAGTGATTTAAATAGGCGATTTCTTCCAGACAGGCTATTTTTCTATGCTGATGTGTCTCTACCGTTTTTACAAAGTTAGTTGCCTCCACAAGAGATTCATGAGTTCCTGTATCCAGCCATGTGAATCCCTGCCCCAGAAGTTCAACTTCCAGCTCTCCATGTTCCAGATAAATCTTATTTAAATCTGTAATTTCCAATTCTCCACGAGCTGACGGTTTCAATTGTTTTGCATATTCTACAACACGGTTGTCATAAAAATATAATCCTGTCACACAATAATTTGATTTAGGTTTTTCTGGTTTTTCTTCAATAGATACTGCTTTCCCATCGGAATCAAATTCTACAATACCAAATCGTTCCGGATCATCCACATAATAGCCAAAGACTGTTGCCCCCTGCTTTTTATTAGCTGCACGAAGCAAACGTTTCTTTAATCCATGCCCGTGGAAAATATTATCTCCGAGAACCATGGCAACGCTATCATCCCCGATAAATTCCTCTCCGATAATAAAGGCCTGCGCAAGTCCGTCTGGAGAAGGCTGTACTGCATATTGGAGATTTATTCCAAACTGATGTCCATCTCCCAGAAGAGCTTGAAATCTTGGTGTATCGTCTGGTGTGGATATGATCAGAATTTCACGAATTCCTGCATTCATCAACACAGAAAGAGGATAATATATCATAGGTTTATCATAAATTGGAAGCAGCTGTTTAGATGTTACCATTGTCAGTGGATACAATCTTGTACCAGATCCTCCGGCAAGTATAATTCCTTTCATTGGCAGTTCACCATTCCTTTCTTTTTCCATTTAAAACTTAAATGTTTCACTTAAACCTTTCCATTTCTGGTCTTTTTCTGAAATAATCAGATCAACTCCTTCTTCCAGAGGCCAGTCTACACCGATTTCCTCATCACTCCAAAGAAGTCCACCTTCATCTCCCGGATGATAAAAATCAGTACATTTATAACAGAATTCTGCTTCGTCTGAAAGAACCAGGAATCCATGTGCAAACCCTTCTGGAATGTAAAACTGTTTCATATTTTCAGCAGACAATTCTACACCAAACCATTTTCCGTAAGTTTTAGAATTTGATCTTAAATCCACTGCAACATCAAACACTTTTCCCCTGACCACACGAACCAGTTTTCCCTGAGGATACTGTTTCTGAAAATGAAGACCTCTTAAAACACCTCTGGTTGACATGGACTGATTATCCTGTACAAATACCATATCAAGTCCGGCTTCTTTCATATCATTTTGATTGTAAGTTTCTACAAAATATCCTCTTTCATCTTTAAATACTGTTGGTTCAATAACATAAAGTCCTTCGATTTCACAAGGTGTGACTGTGATTTTTCCCATGATTTTCCTCCTAATATTCAATCTCTTTTAAGTATCTCTTTAAAGCATCCTGCCATTCAGGTAACTGCTGAAATCCGTTTTCTGCTAATTTACTCTTATCCATCCGACTGTTTGCCGGACGTTTTGCTTTGGATGGATATTCATCACTTGTTACCGGTGATACAGAAACATCCATTCCTGCCTGTTTAAAAATCTCACAGGCGAACTCATACCAGGTACAAAGCCCTTCATTGGTTGCATGATATCTTCCATATTTTTCTGTCTGAATCATATCAACCAAAAGTCTTGCCAGATCATAAGTATAAGTCGGAGAACCTGTCTGATCATTGACAACCGTCAATTTATCATGTGTTTTCCCCAGGTTCAGCATTGTTTTAATAAAATTCTTTCCATTAATTCCAAATACCCATGCAATACGGACGGTAAAAAATTTCTTTACATATTTTTCAACTGCCAGTTCACCTTCATATTTGGTCTGTCCATAAACATTTAATGGTTCCCTTTCATCGTCTGGCTCCCATGGTCTTTCCCCTTGTCCATTAAATACATAATCAGTACTAATGTACATCATTTTAATGTCCAATGTTTCACATACTTTTGCAATATTTTCTGTTCCCTGTGCATTAACTTTTCGGCAAATATCCACATTTTCTTCTGCTGCATCCACTGCTGTATAGGCTGCACAATGAATCACGGCATCCGGTGCCGCATCTCTAATTACTTTTTCCACCTGATCTGCATCTGTAATGTCCATTTCATCAATATCCACACCAATGGCATGAATTTCCCGCTTTTTCAACTCATTCATTACATCATGACCAAGCTGACCTTTTACACCTGTTACAAAAACTTTCATATCTTTTCCTTTCTTATTTGCAAATAAAAATTCCTGCAGATTTGGTTATTCTCATAATTTTTTCTGTTGCAATTTTTTTTCGGACAAATTCTTTAAACTCCAGATATCTGTGATTTAAATATTCATGCTGATTTCCATGACAGGATAAAATATAAGAAATCAACGGTTCCGGCTGATCTACCAGAAGTTCATCCTGATAATCAATTTCTTCTACTTCCGTAAAAACCTGTCTTAACTGCTTTTCTCCATTTTCCAGTCCAAACACATCATATAATGTATTGGCAGATAATATAATTCTCTTATCAAATTCTTTTACCAGCTGAGTAATTTCCTGCATATGCTGTGATCCATATGTACTACAGATAAAACAGCCTCCCGGCTTTAAAACCCTATGCACTTCCCGAAATACTTTCTGCCGATCCGGAAGATAGAACAGCACATGATTAGCTATAACTTTATCAAATTTATGATTTTCTTTTGGAATTACATTACAGTCAAATGTCTCATAGGAAAACATTCCAGAATCATCATTTATATTCTTTTTAGCATCTTCAACCATTCCTTTAGACTGATCAGATAAAATAATCTTTACTCCTTCTGGAATCTCTTTCCCGTGTCCTTTCCACAGTTCTCCTGTACCGCAACCAAGCTCTAGAACTTTTTCTCCTTTTTGCAAATGAATCTGCTGAAAAATCCAGTCAAACCATGGAACCGGGTTCTGTGAATATTTCTGATGAAGTCCAATCCGAATATTTAAATTAGAAGAATTCTTATATTGTTCCACCAGACTCTTTTCCATATTAGTTACATGCAGTAAGTTGATGACCTCATTCCAATCAATTTCTTCCGCATTCTCCATACGTTTCGCTGTATCCTTCAGGGACTGTTCTACCATCTTTAAATGTTCCATCTTTTTCTGTACCAGATTCAACTGAAGTCTTATGGATTCTTTTATATAATCTCTGTCATTATCGTTAATTGTCATTGTCATGATTTCTTCCAGAGAAAATCCAAGATACTTTAAAGACAGAATTTTCTGAAGCTTAGCAAAATCAGCATCTGTATATAGACGATATCCGTTATCTGCAACTTTACTGGGTTTTAAAATCCCCTGCCGATCATAATAACGAATCGTGCGAAGAGTTACATTCGCCTTTCTGGCAAACTCCCCGGATGTATAATATCCATCTTTGGTCATGGCCATACCTCCTGATTCTCTCTTTAGTCTATCATAAAGGGTAACGTAAGGGAACTGTCAAGAAAAAAAAGAAAAAGACAGATTATATACCAATCTATCTTTTCTTTTTCTCTTTATTTTCTGAATAAAATTTTTGTTTTTTCAATTTTCACTACATCACCATATTTCGATCAACCTTAATCACTGCAAAATGATTTCCCGGCAGCTCCTGCTGAATTTTTTGTCGGACATCTTTCACAATTTTATTTACCTGATAATTTTCCCCATATGGGATTACCATATCAAAAATTACATTTGTATGAGTCTTTCCTTTCACCATACGAAAATCATGAATGGATAATGTCTCATCGTAATTATGAATCAAGGTTTCCACAAGCTGTTTGCTCTTAGTAGTTTCTTCATCGTCTATTACAACCGGATCCATATGAATTGTTGCCTCGCATCGATATTCCTGCATCAGACGCATTTCCACATGATCGATCAGATCATGAGCTTCTAAAATATCAACATTATATGGAACTTCTGCATGAAGAGATACAATTCTCCGACCCGGGCCATAATCATGGACTATCATATCATGAATTCCAATAATCATATCATGACGCATAACCATATCTTCAATATTCTCAACCAGCTCTGGATCCGGTGTTTCACCTAAAAGAGGATCTAGCGTGTCTCTGACTGCACCATAGCCACCCCAAAGGACAAAACATGCTACAAAAATTCCTATATATCCATCCAGATTATATCCCATAAAATGGAAGATAAGCATTCCACCAAGAACAGCAGCTGTGGAAATACAGTCATTCAGACTATCCATTGCGGTAGCTTTCATTGTCTCTGACTGAATTTTATCCCCTATTTTATTATTAAATACAGACATCCAGAATTTTACAAGAATTGATAATACTAAAATTATAATTGATACTGCCTGAAAGGTTATTTCTTCTGGATTCACAATCTTAGATACTGCAGTCTTAAATAATTCTACACCCATCATCAAAATTGCCAATGCAACAATAAGTCCTGAAATATACTCCATTCTTCCATGTCCGAATGGATGATCCTCATCTGCAGGCTTCCCCGCCATATGAAAACCAATTAACGTGATAATGGAAGAAGCCGCATCCGCAAGATTATTAAATGCATCTGCCGTAATAGAAATTGCTCCGGTAATAATTCCTGCAAAAAACTTACAGATAAATAACATAATATTACAGCCAATTCCTACGATTCCTCCAAGCACGCCATATGCGTTTCGTACCTTTGCATCCTTTACATTATCCTTATCTTTAATAAAAAAAGAAATTAATAAATTCGTCATCTTATTTTCTGTCCTATTCTTTCATATATATTTGTTATCCCCCGCTTATAGCTTTACGCACATAAAACGGGGAACATCTATTTAAACATTATGCTTCTACAATTTTCCCTGCAACAGCAGAAGCTGCTGCTGTTTTTGGTGATCCAAGATATATTTCAACCTTAGATGTTCCCATTCTTCCAAGGAAATTTCGATTATTTGTTGCCAGAATTTTTTCTCCGTCAGTAAGAATTCCTCCCGCACGTCCGCAGCAAAGTCCACATCCCGGCTGTGTAATAATGGCTCCAGCCTTGGCTAAAATGGTTAAATAACCTGCCTTTGCAGCTTCTTTGTAAATTTTTCTGCTGGCTGGAGTTACAATGAGTTTTACATAATCTGCAACCTTCTTTCCATCTAAAATCTCTGCAGCTGCTTTCAAATCTTCCAGACGTCCATTGGTACAAGATCCAATAAAGACCTGATCAAGTTCTGTACCTTCAACTTCTTTGACATTACGAATCTTATCCACCTGAGATGGACAGGCAACCACTGGTACCAGATCTTCCGCATTATATGTAATCGTCTGACAATACTGGGCATCTTCATCCCCGTAAATCCAATCCACATCAGATAGTTCAACATTAGAATATTCGGCTGTCTTCTCATCTGGTGCAAACAAAGCACATTTTGCACCAGCTTCAATCGCCATATTAGACATACTCATTCTGGATGCAACACTCATTTCATCAATAGTGCTTCCTGAAAATTCTAATGCTTTATACGTTGCTCCGTCAGCTCTCAAATCACCAATCAGTCTTAAAATAATATCTTTTGCACTGACATTTTCCGGTAATTTTCCATTTACCACAACTTTAATGGTTTCAGGAACTCTTACCCACAATTCCCCTGTACCAAGAATAGATGCCATTTCTGTATATCCGATACCTGAAGAGAAACATCCGACACATCCATAAGTTGTTGTGTGTGAATCTGTTCCAAACACAATATTTCCTGGTTTTGCATAACCGCATTCTGTCATTAGCTGATGGCAGATTCCATCACTTCTGTGAACATGGGTCATTCCGTATTTTTCAGCAAATGCATCTCCAATTTTGAAATGACGAATATCATCCACAGTACTTGCCGGTACCATGTGATCATAAATCAAAACAACTTTGTCAGGATCCCATAACTTTGTAAATCCCATTTCTTCAAATTTATCTGCAACAAAAGGGATAAAAATATCATGTATCATAACACGATCCACATTTACCGTAACAATTTGTCCTGGTTTAACTGACTCAGCTCCAATATTTCTGCTGATAATCTTTTCAATCATTGTACTTCCCATGATACTTATTTCACCCCGTTTCTTTTTTTCATTGCTTCCACTAATCCACCGGCATTGATGATTTCCATCAGATTATCCGGAAGAGAATGAATCTCATATGTTTCACCGTTATGTACAATTTTTTCTCCAAGGGTTACATCAATGGTATCTCCCTCTTTTACTGCATCCTGAATCTTGTCATTTTCAATTAAAAGCAACCCGTTATTAATGGAATTGCGGAAAAAGATTCTGGCAAATGACTTTGCAATGACACATTTAATTTTCAGTGCCTTGATGATTTCTGGTGCCTGTTCTCTGGAAGATCCGCATCCAAAGTTTTTCCCTGCAACAATAATGTCTCCTTCACCAATCTGTCCTGCAAGTTCCGGACGAAGTGGTGAAAATCCATACTGTTTCATATCTTCTACTGTCGGAAGTGCCAGATATTCTGTAGGAATAATAATATCCGTATCAATATCATCACCCAGCACCCAGACTTTACCTGTAAACTGTTCCATATTAAACTTCCTTTTCTATATAAAATATTCCTATGCGCCTACAATAGTTCCTGCAATTGCTGACGCTGTTACTGTTGCTGCTGATCCAAGATATACAAAGGAATCCGGATGTCCTGCACGTCCTTTAAAGTTTCTGGTTCCGGTAGATATTAATACTTCTCCTTCTCCAATAACCCCCTGACAGCTTCCCCAGCAGACACTGCAGTTACAGTTCATCACC
Source organism: Anaerostipes faecalis (assembly GCF_018982945.1). Lineage (GTDB taxonomy): Bacteria > Bacillota > Clostridia > Lachnospirales > Lachnospiraceae > Anaerostipes > Anaerostipes faecalis. The sequence goes on from NZ_JABRXE010000002.1 coordinate 118,191, forward strand.
ATAGCTCCTGACTCCATGAAAATATCAATGAGTCCTTCTTCTAATGCCTGTAAATATACTTCATTTGATGCCGGTGCAATAATAAATCTTACATGGTCATTAACTTTTTTACCTTTTAAGATTTCTGCGGCAACACGCAGTTCTTCAATTCGCCCATTGTTACATGAACCTAAAAATGCCTCATCGATTTTGACATCCTGCACTTCACCAACAGGAACTACATCATCAATCTGATGAGGTCTTGCAACTACCGGTTCAATCTCATCAAGATTAATATGATATACTTTTTCAAATTCCGCATCATCATCACTGACAAACAGATTATCTGCTTTTCGTCCGCGACTTTCAATATACTCCACTACTTTTTCATCTGGCTCTACAATACCGGTTTTTGCTCCTGCTTCCACTGCCAGATTACAAAGTACCAGACGTTCATCAATATCAAGATTATGAGCACCTTCACCTGCAAACTCCATAACTTTATAGTTGCAGCCATTTGCTCCAACCATTCCGATAATGGAAAGCATCAGATCGCGGGCATACACTCCCTCTTTTAATTTACCTGTCAATTCAAAACGAATGGTTTCAGGCACCAGTACCCAGGATTGTCCTGTTACCATGGCATACAGGAAATCTGTACATCCAATTCCAGTTCCAAAAGCTCCCAGTGCTCCATATGTACATGTATGGGAATCGGCACCCATAATAAATTCTCCAGGACATACATGGTTTTCCAACATGATCTGATGACAGACACCTTTTCCTTCATACAGCTTAATATCATGTTCTTTGGCAAAATTACGCATTTTACGATGAGCTGCTGCTGTCTTTGGATTCTCAGCCGGTACATTATGGTCCATAATAAACACCAGTTTATCTTTATCCGCAATACGAGGATTTTTCAGCTGATTATGATACATATCAATGGTCAGATGTGTTGTTCCGTCATTACTCATAAGACGATCCACTTCAATGGTATGAATTTCTCCTGCTTTCACCTGATCAACCTTTGCAGCACGTGCAATAATTTTTTCTCCAATGGTCATTCCCATATTTATGCTTCCTCCTTATTCAAAAAACTGATCAATCCACCATTATCTAAAATATTCTGCATATATGGTGGTAATTTTGTACAAGGAAGTGTCTCCTTATCCAGTTCTATTAATCCTTTAGTCAAGTCAATTTCTATCTGGTCCTGATCTTCCACTTTATCATACAGATCTTTGCTTATAATGACCGGCAGCCCGATATTAATTGAATTTCTATAAAAAATTCGTGCAAAAGATTTAGCAACAACTGCTTTCACACCCAGTGCTTTTAATACACTTGGTGCCTGTTCTCTGGAAGAACCACATCCAAAATTCTCTCCTGCAACAACAATATCCCCTTCCTTCACTTTTTTTGCAAAATCTTTGTCAATTGATTCAAAAGTATACACTTTCATTTCTTCAATATTTGGCAAAAGTAAATACTGGGATGCAATAATCTGGTCAGTATCTACATCATTATGAAACTTAAAAACCTGTCCCATAACATTTCCTCCTTTTAAAGTCTTATTATTTTTTATCTTCTACAGATACGGCTGAACGTATTCTGTATATTATTCCATATAGTTTTGTACAAAGATGACGTACTGGTATCATATGAACCCATATATGTTCAAAAAACTCCCACCAGAAATCTCCTGGTTCTATCCATTTTCCTTTTCTCTTTACTTTCGTGACGATTCCAAATACACAGTTCTGATCCACAGGTCCTTCTATCTGTGTTTGTGCATCACCAATTATAAACAGATTACCCTTCTTATCAATATGATGGATTCTATGCATCACATATGCGCCGTTAGGTCTCTGATAAAAAACCATATTACCTCTCTTTAATGGCTTTTCTGGCTTTTCAAATATAATATAATCCCTGTGATGAATCAAAAAGGGACTCATACTGCTGCCACTAATCAGTAGATTTACAGATTTTCCTTGCTGTATCAATTCCCTTAATACCGGAATCAGTTTCTCATTATCAACTATTTTCATCATTCAATTACTCAACTATCATATCATGTTCTTTTAAAGCATTTATAAATCCATCAACATCAGCCTCTGCTGTCTTCTGATCAACTTCAAATTCATCCAGGATCATTTTAACCAGCTGTTCTCTGGTTCCTGCTTCGTCCAGATTTTTCCAGATAAAGGCTGCGACTTCATTTAATGTGATCAGCCCATTAAATTGCTGGGTTGCCTGACCGGTTGGTACCAAAACAACTTCACCTGCAATATTTCTAAGCATAAAATCAGAATTTCGTTTCATTTTTTCCTCCTAAAATACCCTTATTTAAATACACCTCATTCTATTCTACTCTAAAATCAACAGAAAAGGAAGAAGTATTTCTCTTCCTCCTTTTTCTCTATCTCTTATTTCTTTTTCTGAATCATAACTGTGTTGTCCTTATCTTATCATACCTTATGTTAAAACACAAAAAGAGCCACGATAAAATGGCTCTTCTTTGCAAAAAATTTACTCTTCACCTTATGACTTACAGTCAAATGCCGGGTTAAAGGCATAGAAGTTTTTAGAATCCAAATGTTCCTGAACTCTGCGAAGTGCTTCACCAAAACGCTGGAAATGCACAACCTCCCGCTGTCTTAAAAAGGCAATAGGATCTCTCACATCAGGATCTTTAATCAGGCGAAGCAGATTGTCATACGTTGTCCGTGCCTTTTGTTCCGCAGCAAGATCTTCACTTAAGTCTGTAATCGGATCACCAACAGACTGAAACATAGAAGCACTAAACGGCTCTCCACTGGCTGCCTGAGGCCATACTCCTGTAGTATGATCCACATAATACTGGTCAAATCCTCCTGCAACAATTTGCTCTGGTGTTAAATCGCTGGTCAGCTGATGGACGATGGTAGAAACAATTTCCAGATGTGCCAGTTCTTCTGTTCCAATATCAGTAAGGACTCCACAAACCTCTTTATACGGCATAGCAAAACGCTGTGATAAATATCTCATAGAGGCTCCCAGTTCTCCATTAGGGCCTCCATACTGAGTAATGATAACTTTTGCCAGCTGTGGATTGTTCTGTTTAATATTTACCGGATACTCCAGTCTTTTCTCATAATTCCACATCTCAACATCCCTCCTTCATCCATGGCCATTTTGTCGTTGCCCAGGTAAACGTATCCGTAATTTCTGCTGAATCAACGGTTAAAGGTTCAAAATATTGGGAATACTCTTTTAAAGCCTTATTTCTTGCACTTTGATACTTTTGAAACTGAAGGATTGCTTCCTGATCATCCGGATGAGTATCTAAATACATGGTAGTATCAATAAGAGCGAAGCTAACTGCATCAATATAATCCAGTAATTTTTTCTGATCATATTTATTCATCGACGACAGGCTCCTTTCCCATAAAATGGCTTATTCAGTTCAGGAAAAATGGTTCCATATCGTAATCCTTCTTCCGGACAATAAATCTGGTTCCAATGTTGCCACGGAACATACTGCATTGCAACGACCATAGAATCAACACCGGCATGCCGATGACTCCATCTTCCGTGGTTTCTCATAGGTGTATCATATTCACATCTTGGTTCCATAGAACGCTCTCTCTGACAAGAACAGTTCTGCCCCATATATTTTTCCACAAACATTCTCCTTTCTTCTCTGTACTAACAGTTTATGTGAACAATAACAGAATGTGCAGATTCCAATAAGAAGATACTATGGAAAAAAAGACAAGTTTTTCAAAAAAAGAGGACGAATTTTTTCGTCCTCAGTATTATTTATTCATTTTTACTTAATTGTTTTGCTTCCTCAAATTCTTTCTGTATGACTTCATCCGGTTCTTCTGTACAAAGACTTACCACAATAATAAAGATTGATGAAACTATAAACGCAGGAAGCAGACAATAAATTTCAAAAATACCGCCCAGTTTTGCAAAGGTCATTGGCCAGATAAATGCCAGAATACCTCCGCTGAGCATTCCTGCAACAGCACCTTTCAGATTGGTACGTTTCCAGAATAATGAAAATAAAACCAGTGGTCCAAAGGCACCACCAAAACCTGCCCATGCATTTTCCACCAGTCCGAATACAGAACTGTTTTCATCCATAGCAATGATAACACCAACAATAGCAATGACAATTGTCGTGATTCTTGACACAACTAAAATATGTTTTTCTGTAGCATTATTTTTGAAACGTCCCTGGAATAAATCCTTTGATACACAGGAAGATGCAATCAGCAGCTGTGAATCTGATGTACTCATAGTTGCTGCAAGAATTCCTGATAAAATAATACCAGCTAAAAACAATGGAAGCAGTCCTTTAAATAAATGTGTTGTCATATAAATAAAGATTCTCTGATTTCCAGAACCAGCCAGTTCTTCTACATTAGGATATAATGCAGCTCCTGTAAATCCGATGCATACTGCAACTGTCAGAGAAATGACAACCCATGTCATTGCAATATTTCTTGATTTCTTCATCTCTTCAGGATTACGGATTGCCATAAATCTTACAAGAACATGTGGAACTCCAAAATATCCAAGTCCCCATGCCAATCCGGAAAGAATAGGAATAACTCCCTGTGATACTGCATGTCCAGTGGCCGGATCATGATATTTCATCACATCAAAAAATCCTTCCAGCCCTTTTCCATATTCAATAACATGTCCTACACCGCCGACCGCTGAAACACCAACAGCCAAAACAATTACAATTGCAAAAGACATTAATAATCCCTGAATAAAGTCCGTTGTACTGGCTGCTAAAAATCCTCCCAGTGATGTATAAAGGACAATAACAATAGCACAAACAATCATACTTGCCTGATAATTCAATCCAAATACAGAGTTAAATAATGTACCGCATGCTGCAAATCCTGATGCTGTATATACAGTGAAAAATACCAGAATCATAATAGCCGCAATACTGCTTAAGATCTTTTTGTCATCCTTAAAACGATTACTGAAAAAATCCGGTAATGTGATGGAATTCTCAGAAACTTCTGTATAATGGCGAAGACGTTTTGCTACAATCTTCCAGTTTAAATAAGTTCCCAGAATCAGTCCAATAGCAGTCCATCCGGCCTGACTGAATCCTGTTGCATAAGCAAGTCCAGGAAGTCCCATCAAAAGCCAGCTGCTCATATCAGATGCCTCTGCACTCATGGCTGTTACCCACGGTCCCAGACCTCTTCCTCCCAGGAAATAATCCTCTGATGTCTTATTTTTCTTACTAAATACAACACCAATTCCTACAACTAGTGCCATATATAATATCATGGCAATTAAAATAGGTATTTTCATAGTCTCTCTCCTCTTCTGTCTATTATTTTATATGTAAGAAACCAAGTCATCTCTGACTTGGTTAAAATAATGATATCAATTATAGCACAATAAAGTGTAAAAGTGCAAGATTATTCCAATTGTATGGAATACCGAATTTATAAATTATTATAAAACTGTTTTTAATTTTGCTACTGCCTTCCTGCTCCTTTTACTATTTAAATCCCGATAGTCAAAGAATAAAAATCCATCTGCACCTTTTCCGCGTCCGTATAATACCTGCTTCTTCAAAACACTGGTATCATATCTCCATTCTTTTTTTTCTCTTGGATTTTCTCCTGTGTAATACCCCGCTCGATATACGGCAATTCCAATGTAAAGTTTTACCTTTTTACTTTTTGCCGCATTAATCCATTGATCGGTCATTTTATCAAATTTTGCTGTTGGATGTTTAAATCCCCAGTAAATCTGCGGACATATATAGTCTACATACTTTGTAGAATTCAACCAGCGATAGATATCAACATAATAGGAATACTTGCTGGTCAGATTATCGATATTTCCTGCAGGACTGATGCCATAAGTCACATTCGGATTAATTTTTTTGATAGCAGCTTTCATCTGACTGACCAGACTATTTACCTGTGCACGACGATATGCATAGATACTTTTTCCACTCTTCTTATAAGAAGATTCTTCGTATTCTTTTGCATCAAATGCAGTTTTAACGTTTTGTTTGGTAAAAAACGGATAAAAGTAATCATCCATATGAATACCATCAACATCATAGTTCTGTACGATTTCCTTTACTCCGTTAATAATCAGGTCCTTTACTGCTTTTTTGGAAGGATTATAATAAAGACTTCCTCCGTATGAAAGAACATTTCTCTTTGTTGATTTCTCAGCATGCCATATCCTTGCCGGATTATTTTTTGATAATCTTTTGTAATTTGTGGAATCATTTGTCACACGATATGGATTCACCCATGCCTCAATCTTCATATCATTTTGATGAGCCACTGATACCATAATCTTTAGTGGATCAAATCCCGGACTTTTCCCTTGTTTCCCGGATATATATTTTGACCATGGAAAATATTCTGACTTATAGATAGCATCTCCAAAAGGTCTCACCTGAACAATAATATGATTCATTCCAAGATTTTTCCCTTTTTTTACCACTCCAGTAAAATAAGATCGAAAGTTTGATGCTGTGCATTTTTTATATTTTGCACGATAAGCATCGTAATCATAAAAAGAAAACCAAAATCCTTTATATTCTTCATAAGCTACAGTTGTTTCTACAGGCGCAGCTGTTGTAGTTGTTTCTACAGCCGTTGTTTCCTCTGTACCAGCTGCTTCAATTACTGTCTGGCTACAAAGATCTACAAACAGAGCACTGACTAACAGCAATACTGTCAAACGGATTTTCCCTATTCTCATCATATAACCCCTCTATATTTAATTAAATCTTTGAAACTATAATGTCTAAATCCAATGGAAATGCTCACATGCTTTCTTTATTCCATCATTTACATTGGTATCTGTCACATAACTTGCAACATCTTTCAGATCCTGACATCCATTTCCCATAGCAATAGAAAACCATTCCGGACAAAACATATCCATATCATTGTAATCATCGCCAAATACCACAACATCTTTAATATCTGCATTTAGATGTTTCATCATATTGATAATTCCCCCCCTTTTATTATCCGGCTGAAACATCAGATATTCTGGTTCAAATCGAAGATGTCCTACTAACTCTTTTGTTGTAAGTTTTTCTTCTTCCTCTTTTGGAATTGCCACATATACTTTGAAATATTTTTCTACAGCTTCCAGATCAAGCTGATCATCAATAATATATCTAGTTGGTTCTTTTCTTTTCCCAACCTGACGAAGAAACAAATCATCTTTCATATATACATCTCTGGTATCATCTGAAACAATACACCATCCATATCCTAGTTCTTCTGCCTGATTAGCAATCTTTATACACCCTTCCTTATCCAGAGGAATGTTTTCAACAAATTCATTGTCAATTACATAGCCGTTTCCACCATTACAAACCATATTTTTAAATCCATAGGCCTTAGTGAATTTTTCTGCTTTATAATGAGCTCGTCCTGTGGCAATAGCAACAAAATGCCCATTTGCTTCAAGTTTTCTTAAAGTTTCCAGTGCACTTGGTACAACCTCATTGGTTGACCTGTCAGTTAAAGTTCCATCGATGTCAAAAAAGAAATATTTTTTTTCCATAATGTGTCCCTTTCTTGATAATGAATATATTTTATTTGATTTGCAAACTATTTAACTGGTCATAAAATGTAGGATAAGATACATCTACACATTCTGCATCTTCAATAATTGTTTCTCCATCTGCATTTATTCCTGCTATGGAAAATGTCATAGCAATTCTGTGATCATATTTACAATGGATGCTTGCACCATGAAGTTTATTTCCTCCACGAATAATCATTCCGTCATCCGTTGCTGTTGCATCAACACCCATTTTTACAAGATTATCTACAGTTAATGCAATTCTGTCAGACTCTTTTACTTTTAATTCAGCAGCATCCTTAATGACAGTTTCTCCATCCGCAAAAGCTGCCAGCAATGCAATAACCGGAATCTCATCGATTAAAGTAGGGATTACTTCCCCGCCAATAACTGTTCCTTTCAGATGACTGGTTTTTACAATAATATCTGCCGTTGGTTCTCCACCATTGTCCACAATGTTCTCCAATGTGATATCTGCTCCCATATCTCTGCATACACGAAGAATACCATCTCTAGTCGGATTAATTCCAACATTTTTTAAGCATATATGTGAATTTGGAGTAATCAGTCCGGCAACAATAAAAAATGTTGCGGATGAAATATCCCCTGGAACAGTAATATCCGTAGCATACATTTCATCTGGAGGTGTAATGGTTGCCGTTGTACCCTCTGAATCTACCTGAACTCCAAAAGAACGAAGCATTAATTCTGTATGATTTCTTGAAAGTACCGGTTCTGTCACACTTGTCTTTCCATCTGCATAAAGTCCTGCTAATAATGCACAGGACTTTACCTGTGCTGAAGCAACTGGCGATTCATAATGAATTCCTTTTAATTTTCCACCACAGATATGCAATGGAGCACATCCATTTCCATTAACGCTTTCAATATCTGCTCCCATCATTTTCAGCGGATTCATGATTCGCTTCATTGGCCGTTTATTTAATGATGCGTCTCCAGACAGTGTTACCTGGAAATCCTGTCCGGCAAGAATCCCGGAAATCAGGCGAGTGGTTGTTCCACTGTTCCCTACATCTAAAATTTCCTCTGGCTGTTTTAACCCATGAAGCCCATTACCATAAACTGTTACATCAGTTCCATTCTGCTCAATCTCTACTCCCATTTTTCTAAAGCAGTCGATGGTTGCCAGACAATCAGCGCCTGACAAAAAATTACTGATATGGGTTGTTCCTTTTGCAAGGGATCCAAACATAACCGCACGGTGACTAATCGACTTATCTCCTGGAATTGATAATTCTCCCTGAAGTCCGTTTACTCTTGTAAGTTTCATCTGTTATTTCCTCTCATATACTATATAATTTTTGTCTCTTAAAATTTCTTTTGCTCTTTTTGCTGATTTATCATCATACAGCATAATTTTCAGAACACCTTCTTCAAATTCTCTGTTATGGATAATACCAATATTTTTTATACTGATATTATTCAGCGCAAGTAATGTAGTCGTAGTAGATAATGTTCCCGGTTCATCTGGAATATCAACAAAGATTTCATATGATTTTTCCATAAGACCTACTGCACTATCCGGTACAGAATCCCGATATTCCCCTGCCTCTTTAAAATATGTATTTAAATAGTCATGATTTTCTTCATCTAATGCCTCAATTATCTCCTCCAGATGATCTTTGGCCTGAAGAAGTAACATTTTGATATTTTTCTTATTTGAAAGGGAAATCTGTTCCCAAACCACCGGAGAAGAAGATGCTATACGAGTAATATCTTTAAATCCTCCAGCTGCCAGCTGCTTTAATATTCCATTATCTGTATCCATATTCTTTACAAGATGAACCAGTTCAGCTGCAATTATATGAGGTACATGACTGATTGCAGCAGTAAATGCATCATGCTGATTATAATCAAGTAAAATCGTAAGTGCGCCTAACTCCTCAATAAAACTGGTAAATTCTTTAACTTTTTCTTCATTTACTTTTTTTGTTGGAGTTATAAAATAATATGCGTTCTCCACCAAACGGTCTGAGCTGAAAGAAAAGCCTGCTTTTTCTGATCCCACCATAGGATGACCTCCAATAAAGCATTCTTCCATCTGAAGTTCTTCAACCTTTTTATGTATTTCTCCTTTTACACTTCCCACATCTGTAATAATACAATTACTTGAAATGGCATTCTTCAGTCCCTGTAAATACATTATATTATATTGTACCGGAGCGCACAAAAAAACATAATTACAATCCTTAAAATCATTTTCATTTCCATCCGATATCTGATCAACAATACCGTCCTTCAATGCTTCTTTTAAAGTTTCTTTATCTTCATCGAATCCTATAATCTTATAATTAGGAAAGACTCGTTTTATTCCTTTGGCTATTGAGCCTCCAATCAAGCCCAGACCAATAAAACCAATCGTAAAATTATTGTCTGTTTTCATCATTTTTCTCCTTAAACTCTTCTTTTCATTTTACCGTTACATATTTGAAAAGTCAACAATTTCCCACTTTAAAGCAGAAAAGTAAAAAATCAAAAAAAATTGTATTGAATGGAGTCAAAAAATGATTTATGATAAATATGGATTATACTTAATTAGATTATATAAAGGAGCATGTCATGTTTGAGAAAGCCGTTATTTTTGCTACAGATGCCCATACTGGACAAAAAAGAAAAGGAACTCATCTTCCTTTTATCATCCATCCTTTGGAAGTAGCCTCAATCGTTGCCACAATGACAAAGGATGAAGATATGATGTGTGCCGCTGTTCTCCACGATGTTGTAGAAGATTGTGAAGACGTATCAATAGAAGATATCCGAAAAGAATTCGGAGACAAAATTGCTTCTTATGTTGAGCAGGAAAGTGAAGATAAAAGTAAAACATGGGTAGAACGCAAAGGTCGAACCATTGAATTTCTAAAAAATGAAGCTTCTTTAAATTCCAAAATTCTGGCCATGGGGGATAAGCTTGCTAATATCCGTGCAATTTCCCGTGATTACAAATCTATAGGAGAAGAACTTTGGCAACGATTTAATATGAAAGACAAGGACATGCAAGGATGGTACTATAAAAGTTTAATTGACGGCTTTGAGGATTTAAAAGAATTTCATCAATATACTGAATATTGTTACCTTGTAGAACAGGTTTTTGGAAAAAAAAGGACTGATTAAACCATATCAGCCCTTTCTTTTTTCATTTCTTTCATCAATCATTCTATAAAACCAATGATGGCAATTCTGACATATTGTTAATTACATAATCTGCTCCTGCTTTAAGGAAAGAATCTTTTACCTTCTGACAAAGATTATTTTTTTCATCTTCTGACAGATTATTATATTCTTCTTCAGAGAGACCCATTTCTGAACTTCCCTCAATCACACCTACTGATATAACTCCTGCATTAATTCCTTCTTTTATATCTGAAATCGTATCTCCTACTTTAACAACATTTTTTACAGAAGTAACATCTAAAGCTTCCATATTTTTGAAAATCATATATGGATAAGGACGTCCTTTTGAATCTACAGAATCCGGACTGAACCATGCATCCGGCTCATAGCCATTGGCTTTTGCGGTCTTTGTCACAATTTCCATCATCTCGTCTGTATAACCGGTAGTAGACCCGATTTTTATCCCATTGGCACGAAGTTCTCTTACTGCTTCCAGTACATAAGGTTTAACATCTACAAACAGATTCAGTACTCCAAATAACTTTTCCTCATAAACTTTGTACATGGCCTGTACATCATCTTCATTTGACGGTCGACCATATCTCTCCTGCCATAAATTCTGTATACGTTCCATTTTGAGCATTGTTCGAATATGTTCAATTTTTAACATTCCCATAGGTTCTCGGACTTCTTCCATAGTTGGTTTCACTCCGAATTCCTCAAACACTTCTGAAAAAGCCTGTACAGGTGCAAAACATCCATAATCGACAGTTGTTCCTGCCCAGTCAAATATTACTGCTTCTATTTTATTATCCATTCTTCTTATCCTCCAGAAATTCTTTCATAATGTCACAAAGAGCATCCACATCTTCTTTATATATTTCTCCAATATTTCCTATACGAAATGTTGCTGCTTCTGTAACCTTTCCAGGATAAATGGCATATCCTCTTTTCTTGATATAATCATACATTTCTTCAAACGTAAAATCAGCATTTTCAGGAAACAAAAATGTTGTTATGATCGGACCTTGTTGTTCTTCTTTGATATAGGTTTCCAGGCCCATTTCTTTAAATCTACGAATGATTTCCCGGTTATTATCATAATAACGTTTGGAACGTGCTGCGATTCCCCCCTCCTGTTCCAGTTCCTCCATTGCTTTTGCAAATGCAAGCACTGTATGCGTAGGAGATGTAAATCTCCATTTTCCATCCTTATCCATAGTTTCCCACTGGTCATACAAATCTAAAGAAAGACTTCTTGCCTGCCCTTTGGTTTTCATCAAAGCATTTTTCCTGGCGATAATAAATGAAAATCCCGGAACTCCCTGGATACATTTGTTAGCACTGCTGATCAGAAAATCAATTCCAAGATCCTGCACTTTAATGTCAACACCGGCAAAACTACTCATGGCATCAATAATCATGGTACGGTTTTTCTGTTTTACGACTCTTGTTACTTCCCCAATATTATTTAAAATACCAGATGTTGTTTCACTATGTACCATGGATACATGGGTGATGGACATATCCTGATCAAGAATTCTCCCAATTTCTTCAGCATCAGGCACCTTATCATAATCCTGATGATAAATAACATAAGATAATCCTGCATGCTTTGCAATATCCTCCATACGCTCTCCGTATGCTCCATTTGCAACAATCAGAAGTTTATCCTCCAAACCTACTGCACTTGTTAACACAGACTCCACGCCAAAAGTTCCACTTCCCTGCATAAGAATCACGGTATAATCATCTTCATTTGCATGGCAAGCTTTAAAAGTCCGCTCCGGATATTCAAAGTGATTTTTTTATAATCATCATCCCATGTGCAATGATCAAACATCATTTCTTTTTTCACAGTATCCGTTGTGGTTAACGGACCTGGTGTTAATAATTTATAATTCATACTTTATTTCCCCATTGCTTTTTCTGATAACTGCTGATGCTGTTTCAATAAATCTAATGTTAATTTTTCTTTGAATTCTTTTGGATTACCTGATTTCTGTTCTGTATCTTCTTTTTCTCCATTGTATAATGGCACCGGATAGTATTTAATAAGTTCTGATCTGCCGTTTTTAATAATACATTCTGCCATTTCCATTGCAAGTTTACTCTTATTATTATCGTCTTTATCAACGACTGCTACAGATTCTGTTAATGTAAAGTTTCCTTCTGTTGGATCAACATAATCAATTGGAAGTCCATCTTTTTTGTCCGCAACTGCCTGCTGTCTTAATCCAAATTCAATTGCCACTTCTCCGGCTCTTACTTTTTTGATTGGACCGGAACCTGAATCTTCAATATGATCTCCAGCATTCTCATAAATATTCTTTAAAATGTTCTGAGCTTCCTCCTCTCCATATTCAGAAACAAGTCCCTGAATCAGCAGCCATGCTGTAGAAGATGCTTTTACGTCTGTCACAGAAATAAATCCTTTATAGACAGGCTTTGCCAGATCTTTGATAGATTTTGGTGCTGGAAGTTTATTTTCTTTCATAACTTCTGTATTCAGTATTAAAGTTCCTTCCTGTGCAGTAATTGGAGATTCGTACTTTTCAAATTTATTTTCATTCTGAAGATTTCTGTCAAAAGAAAGATCTTTAAACATTTTATTTTTATCCTGTGCACTTTCTACATAAAAAGTACTCATAGTAATCATATCCGCTTCTATCTTTTTCCCCTCTGCAATTAGTTTTCCTCCAAGTTCTGATGTACCAAAGGTCTGGAATACATATTTCCCTTTATATCCGTTTCCATCCAGCGCTTTTTTCATTGATTCCACAGCTTCGTCATCTGCATTTGAGTAAATAACTACTTTTTCATCTGCCTTTTTTGAACTGCATCCGGTCACTGCCAGACCAGTTGTAGCCATCAATCCTGCCATTAGGGCAATAGACACTTTTTTCATAAATTTTCTCATTTTTCTTCTCCTTTATAATTTGTTTTTTTATTTGCCAACCATTGGAATAAATATTTCGCAATGATATTGGTTATCAGAATTAATATAGATAAAACAAAGACTTCATTAAATTTGTTATAATACTGCAGCTCTTTGATTTTTGTTGTAATTACCATAGTATGTGCTCCTGCAAGAAAGATAACTGCACTGATGGTTACCATGGCATTTACAAAGTAATAACTAAACACTTCAAGAATAGTTCCAAAAGCATTTGGCGTTACAATACGAATGACGGTTTTCAGCCATGTATCACCCATAAGCATTGCCGTTGTTTCCCATGATGCATTCATTTTTGATAAAGAATTCTTTACCATCAGATATGGTGTTGAAAAATAATGAACCACATTACACACAATTAAAATAATGAATGTTCCCTGAAGATTTGTTCCGCTAAACGTCAATAAAAATGCAATACCAAGAACCATTCCAGGAATCGTATTAATTACCAGAGCTATTGCTTCTATAACACTCTTTAATTTATCATTTAATGTACTTCTTGCTGTAATCAAAGCAGCTCCATAGCTTAAAAGAACTCCCACAACCGCTGTGGCTGCTGCCACAAATAAAGAATTTGTATATACTCCAATTAAGTTAGGATCCTCAAATACAGCTGTTACATGCTCCATACTGAAACTTAATCGATACGGCCATTCCTCAACAAATGGAATCACAAATATAACTGCAAAAACAGATAATATAGCAAGCATAATACATGCACTGATTACTCCAAATATTCCATCACGCATCAGATTCTTCTTAATCTCTACAGAAGAAATTTTATTGTAACGAATGTTATATTTCTCCAGCCATTTTAAAATAAGAATACTTATCACTGATGGCATCAGCATAACAATTGCCACCACTGCTCCACGATTAAAATCCGGAATACTTCCAAGCATCTCCTGATAAAGAATACCTGCAATAGTATCCACCTTTCCTCCAACAGAAGCCGGAATACCAAAATCTGTAAAACTTAAAAAGAACGACTGTATCATTGAAGTTGCCAAAGTTCCAAGCAACGGCCTTAGTACAGAAATATTGAAATTTGCTATCGCGCTATCTCCCATTAGTCTGGATACCACACTGAACTTTTTATCAATATATCCCATAGTGTTATAAATCAGCATAAATGCTGTCGGAATCGTATAGATTACGTAACCGAGAGTCAATCCCGGAAATCCATACATATAAATTTCATGTCCAAAGATTTTTGTCAGAAGACCTTGTTTTCCAAAAGAATAAATAATGGCAAATCCATAGGTAATCGTTGGAAGCAGCATGGGAAGTAATGCTATCCAGTGAACGATTTTTTTCCAAAATCCCGGCACTCTCGTATAATAAATGGTATATGCCAGTATAAAAGCCAGAATCGTTGTAATAAGAGAGCTTAGTAATGATACCGTCAGACTGTTTCTCAAGGCCCTTATAAAACCTGTTCCGCTAAGAATATCTTTAAAATATTTAAGCGTAAAAGAACCTTCTCCTAAAAAAGCCTGATTTAAAAGTTTAAAGAACGGCACTGCCAGAAACATAAGGAAAACCAGCATTATAATGGTATATATCAGCTTAATCTCTATATTTTTTCTATTTTTCATCCTTCTATCCTAATCAATATTTCATCTCTTTTATCAAGAAACTAGAATATCCCTTTCCATCTTGCCTTCATTTCCACCAAACAAATTAAAGATATTATTTTTCTTTATTCTCAACTGATTTAAAATAAATTTTTCCACAAATTCATTTTCAGGTTCATTTATAATTTTCTCCGGCTCTCCAAATTGAGCAATTTTTCCTTCATTTACTATCAATACACGGTCAGATAATGTCAACGCTTCTTCCGGATCATGTGTAACAATGATAGTTGTCAGATGATATTCTTTCGCTATTGTCTTGATACGATCTTTTATAGACTCTTTAATAACACCATCCAACGCACTCAATGGTTCATCCAGCAAAAGAATTTTAGGTTTCATAACCATTGTTCTTGCAAGTGCAACTCTCTGTTTCTGTCCTCCAGAAAGCTGTTCTATTTTCTTTGATAAATGTTCTCTTAATCCAAGCAGGTTTATTAAATCCTCTACTTCCTCTTTTGTTGAAATATCAGGTTTATTTCTCAATCCATAAGTAATATTCTTATAAACATTCAGATTAGGAAATAATGCATAATCCTGAAATACAATATTAAATCCTCTCTTCTCCATTGGAAGATTTGTCATATCTTCACCGTTATAAATGATTTTTCCACTGTCTGCATCTGTTATCCCGAGAATCAGATTTAATAACGTTGTTTTTCCACATCCAGATGGACCTAATATAGAGACAATCTCTCCATCCTGGATTTCCAGATTAATCCCATCTAATACTACTGTCTGGTCATATGATTTTTTTATATTCTCCAGTTTTAACATAAAATGAAACTCATTTTTTTGATCAATCAGATTTAACCTTCTGGTTTTGTCTTGAAACATGGATGATTATAGCAACCGATTTTCCCTTAAACTATCATAAAAAAATAAAAACCATGTAAAGAGAATGTAAATCTTTACATGGTTTTTACTCTGCTAAATTGTAGTAAAATTACAAAATTCTAATGTTCTAAATAAGCTTTATCGCTTATTATCTTACTGCTTCTGTCAAGTTTCTGTGAATAAGTTTCATAACGTGATATCAACAATCCCATATAAATCATATCAACCAGTAAAAGCTGGCTTGTTCTCGAAAAAATAGCATCTCCATAGAACATTTGATCCTGACTGGTACAAATCAGAAGATCTGCATATTTACTAATTGCAGAATCTTTAAAATTAGTTATTACAATAGTTGTTGCTCCACTCTTTTTAGCAATCTTCATAACCTCAATAGTGTCCGCAGAACAGCCGGAATAAGAAATTCCAATAGCCACATCTTCCTTTGTCAGATTGCTGGCACAAATTCTCTGATGATAGTCATCATCCATATGTCTGCAGTTTAATCCAAGATATAATAATTTTGTCAGCAAATCTCGTGCTGTCACATTGGAATTTTCCACACCATAAATATCAATGATTCTTGCCTCATTCAAAACTTCTATAACTTTTTTATAAGTTTTTATAGATATATTTTTTAAGTTTTCTTCCATCATATTTGTTGTTGTCATGAAAATCTTTCTTGGAATATCTTCCAGTCGGTCATCTGGATTTAATGAATATCCATACATGGGCTGAGGTAGCTTCGGCTCCTGTTTTCGAGCTGTTTCTACAGTCAACGCATGGCGAAATTCTTTAAATCCCTGAAATCCAAGGGCTTTAAGCAGCCTTAAAATAGTTGGCTGACTCACATTGCATTCTTTCGCCAGTTTATGTAAGGATTGACCAGGAATTTCATCTATATTTTCCAGAATATAATCTGCCGCCTTTTGTTCTGATGCCCTCAAGTCTCCATATTTCGTTTCTATCAATATCTTAATACTGATTTCCATTATATTTCTCCTGTAATTTTTCTACAAAAAATTAAAATATTTTTTTAATAATACCGCGTTTTTATTTTAGCATATACAGTAATATTCCTAACGGACAACTATGTTAAATGTTTGTAAAACTATATTCTATACTCTTTTATCATGATCACCATTGCTATTAGAAGTAATATGCTACATAAAAAAACAGATGTATTCCCTATTACTCCAGTCATATATCCTCCAATGGCAGCACCTAAAATAAAAAATACAATAATTCCATAGTACCGATATCCCTTTATCAGATAATCTTTATTTTTTGTTTCCAGGTATTGGAACAGAGATTCTGTTCCACTTCTAAGATTCCCTGTACACATGGTACTGGCAAAGGGATGTCCGTGTACTCTACGAAAAGTTTCAACTTGCATTGAGCATACAAAAGAAATTAATACATTGGCAATAACGTTCAATTTCCCCAAAGGTATAAAACCTACCAGCGTTATCAATATGATTTCCAGCAAAATAATTCTTTGTCTCCAATGTATTTTATGTTCTTCTTTAAACAGTTTTTTTACTATTTCTACCAGAATAACGCCAAATGCAAATGCAAGGATTGGAATAAAATAATAAAAAGCCTTTTGCAGATTTCCTTTTTGTAGATATACACCGAACAATACAATGTTCCCTGTCTGGGCATTGGCAAAAACATTTCCTCGAAGCAGGTAACTGTATGCATCTAAAAATCCACCTACGATTGCCAATAAGGCTGTCAGAAGAAAACTTTCCGACATCTGGAGTCGTTGTTCCTCCATTAGAAATTCACTTCCCTTCCTGACAAATAAAATGCTGTCATAAGACGTATCATATCATCTAAGTCTTTACTTCCTGCCATCTCATATGCCGAATGCATCGCCAGCTGCGGCAGTCCAATATCTGCTGAACGCATAGATACCTGTCCAGTTGAAATATTTCCAAGAGTTGAACCTCCCGGCATATCTGAACGGTTAAAAAATGTCTGATATGGAATATTTTCCTTTTGACAAAGATATTTTACTACTGCAGCAGACTGTCCATCTGTTGTGTATTTCTGAGCAGCATTGAATTTTAATAAGATTCCTTCATTTAAATACGGGCGATTGGAAGGATCTGTCTTATTTGTATAATTAGGATGAACTGCATGTCCATTATCTGCAGATAACATAAAACTGTCTGCAATTGCCATTAAATATTCTTCCTGATCTTTTCCTGTCGCATAACATATTCTTTGAAGAACTTCCGGTAGAAATGTAGAACCTGCTCCCTGTTTTGTACCACTTCCTACTTCTTCATTATCAAAAATACAGCACATGGTTACATAATCTTCTGATTTAGACTCAAGAAATGCCTGAAGGGATGCAAATGCACATTCCAAATCATCCAGTTTCGGAGATGCAATAAACTCTTCATCAGCTCCAAGAACAGTCCCACTCATACGATTATATAAAAATAAATCATAAGACAAAATATCATCTCTTGAAACATCTGTATTTTCTGCAATTAATTTCAGCAGTGTCCCCTCTTCCAAATTTCCTCCAAATAAAGGCAGTAAATCCACCTGTGGATTTAATTCTTTTTTATCTATGCCTCTCATCATATGAATTGCCAGATGTGGGATCATCAATAAATCCCGGTCAATATTTACCAAATGACTTTTCAATTTCCCGTTCTCGTTGACGATGATACGGCCTGCTACAGATAACGGTCTGTCAAACCATGTATCTAAAAGCATCCCACCATATTTTTCTGTATTTAACTTTGTATAGTGTTTTTCTACTTTTATCTCAGCATTTTCTTTGATCCGAAAAGTCGGAGCATCACTGTGACTGGCAATCAAGTGAAATCCGGAAAAATTCTTTTTGGGAATCCTGAAAGCAAGAATGGAACTGTCATTTCTCGTAACAAAATACCTGTTTCCCTCCTGAAGATTCCAATGATCTTTTTCTGATAATTCCTCAAAGCCTTGTGCACATAGTTGTTTCTTTACATTTTCTATTACATGAAAACAGCTGGGGCTTTTTCTGATAAATTCAAGCAGACAATCTACATTATGATTCATAAAAACACCTCCCATTATCGTCTTTCTATCAAGAATAACACAATCCTTCAAGACTTTCAAAAAATCCTGAGAATATTTTTCTACATATTCTCAGGATTTTTCCTATACATTTTTATTTTACATATCAATTAACTTTAATATTTCTTCCTTAGAAACTGCCATACGAATTTTTTCAACCTTTTCTATATCAGAACAGGTAATTGCAAGTTTTGCTAAAATGTCTAAATGTTCTCCATCAACTCCTGCAATTCCTATAATAACATAAGCTGTTTTATTTTTTCCAAAGGATACTCCATCTGGGACTTGAATCAATGCAATTCCTGATGATTTTATATACTTCTCAGAACCTCCAACCCCATGCGGAATAGCCACTCCATTTCCGATATATACGGAAAATTTTTCTTCTCTCTCCAACATGGCATCTATATATTCTGGTTGAATATGTCCTCGATTCAAAAGCAGTTTCCCTGTTTCTTCAATAACTTCTTTTTTATCGCTGAATTTTGCACCTAACACGATACTATCTTTATCAAAAATATTGCTCACAGCCATTCCTTTCTGAACTTACCGAACCAAAGCTCCCTGTTCTTCCATTACTTTCTTCATATCCTGCGAAATATGATTATCTGTAATAATCACATCAAATTCAGAAATTTTAGCAAAAGAACATACGGTTTTTGTCCCAATTTTACTGCTATCACATAACAAATATTTTCGGTTACCAATTTTCATCATTTCCCGCTTTATTTCAGCATTATCAAGATTCGGAGTAGTTGCCCCTTTTGCAACGGATAACGCATTGGTCGTCATAAAAACTTTATCCACGGAAAAATCTTGCAATGCTCGTATTCCCATTCCGCCAACTGTACATTCAAAAGAAGTTCGAACTCGTCCTCCTAAAAGAATCAAATGTATTTCTGGAAATTTCTGAAGCTTTAAAGCAACCTGAAGGTCATTGGTAATAACCGTTAAATTTCTCACATCACTTAATAATGCTGCCAGCTCTAAAACTGTAGTCCCACTGTCTAGTAATATGGTATCTCCATCCTGGATTTCCTCACGGGCCTTCTTTGCAATCTGTTCTTTTTCGCTTTTATTTTTCTCCTTTCGAGAAGAAATGGAGTCTTCTCCAAAAACAGGATCTTCTCTTACAATCGCTCCACCATGAGTTCTGGAAAGTAACCCTTTCTGCTCAAGCTCTGTCAGGTCAATCCGAATCGTTGTTCCACTGACTCCAAATTCCTGTATCAATTCTGTATTGCTAACCCGTCGGTTTTTTTTCAACAATTCTAAGATTTTTTCCTGTCTTTCTTCCGCAAACATCGCATTTTCTCCTTTAAAAGATATCTTTAAAAAAAATTATATCTCATTCCTGAATTTCTGTAAATGAATGCGATTAAATTTTATTTTCTAGCTGCCTTTATTTTCTCAATAATCACATCATACTGTTCTCCTGCAAGGAAGTTATCTACAGAGAAATGTACAGCATTTGGTCTTACATCTTTTGCTCTTTGAGTTAATGATTCATGAGTTACTACAATATCTACATCTTCCGGCAAATCAGGAATAGCTACATTTTTCACCTCAATATCATCAAATCCTGCTTCCTTTATTTTATTTTTGAGAATAGATGCTCCCATGGCACTAGAACCCATTCCCGCATCACATGCAACGAATACTTTTTTGATTACCTTATTTTTCAAATCAACTGCTGTTTCTACTACTTTACTTGTTCCTTCTTCTTTCATAGAATCTTTCTTATCCACTGCATCATCATAGTCATCTCCACCTTTGGAAACCTTTAGAATAAGAGATCCTACAACAAATGATACTGCCGTAGATAACAACATACCTGCGATGATTGGAATATAATCAGATTTTGGAGCAACTGCTAATACTGAAAAATAACTTCCTGGAGATGCTGTTGCAACCAATCCACAGTTAAATGTCTGGAATACGAAGTTACCAGATACTGCACCACAGATGGATGCGAGAATCATCTGAGGTTTCATTAAGATAAATGGAAAATATGGCTCATGAATTCCACCAAATGCATGGATAATTGCTACACCTGGTGCTGTTCTCTTAGCTGTTCCTGTTCCAAAGAAGCTATATGCCAACAGTACACCAACACCTGGACCTGGATTTGGTTCTAAAATGAACAAAATAGATTTTCCAGCTTTGGCTGCTTGTGTAATACCAATCGGTGATAAAATCCCATGATTAATTGCATTATTTAAAAACAATACTTTTGCCGGCTCAATAAATACATTTGCAAACGGTGTTAAACCTTTTGCAATAATCCAGTTTACACCTCCAGATAGAACCGCATTTAATGCCTGTACCAATGGTCCAATTCCAAAATATGCGGCTAATACCAAGAAAATTCCAAGAATTCCACAGGAAAAATTATTTACAATCATTTCAAATCCTGGCTTAATTCTTCCCTCAAATAGTTTATCCACCTGCTTCATACACAATGCTGCAACTGGACCCATAATCATAGCACCCATAAACATTGGGATATCTGAGCCTACAATGACACCCATAGTAGCTGCTGCACCAATGACTCCTCCACGATCACCGTAGAAATTCTTTCCTCCCGTATATCCAATTAAAATCGGTAGTAAATAAGTTAACATTGGTGAAATTAATTTAGCAATTTTTGCATTTGGTGCCCATCCTGTCTCTAAGAAAATTGCTGTAATTAATCCCCATGTGATAAATGCGCCAATATTTGGCATTACCATGCCGCTTAGCACACCTCCAAATTTTTGGATTTTTGCACGAAATCCTGTACTACTGTTTCCCATAGTTATCCTCCTTTATAATATTTTAATTGCTTTCTCTTTCAGTGATTCATTTCCGATTTTTACGATCCGTACTGCCATTTTCCCATCATGCCCGGTTGCCAAAACCTCAGTATCATCAAGAATTGCATCAACAAAAGCTGTATCCTCTGCCACATATGCATCTTTGAACAAATAGGTCCAGCTATGCATCGTCGGACGTTTTATATCATGATTCTTTGTACAAGTCATAACTTTCTTCTCATGAATATCGCCTAACGAAATTACTCCTTCTGTTCCAAGTATTTCTACTCTTGCATCATATCCATACTGAACATACTGAGCACCTTCTACAATTCCCTGCATTCCATTTTCAAATTCCACATTCATAATCACATTATCGTAAAAATCAGGATATTTCTCTGCAACTTCTTTGTTTCGATAATTACCGCCTACAGCATATAAACTGCTGATTTCACTTCCTGTAAACCATCGGACTGTGTCAATGTCATGACTGCATACCTCTCCAAGAGGCCCATTACTGATAGAAATATCATACATCCATTCTTTTGGTTTACTTGGTCCTCTCGTATGAGATTTTACGGAAACAACTTCTCCAATTTCTCCTGATTCAATTAATTTTTTCGCTTCCTGAAAACTTTCATCAAAGCGACGCATAAACCCAATCTGAAGTTTGACTCCATTTTTTTCGGCTGCTGCGATCATTTCATCACATTCATTTTCATCCATTGCCATTGGTTTTTCACAGAAAATGTGCTTTCCTGCTTCAGCTGCTGCAATTGTAATTTCTTTATGAAATTTAGTCGGACAGGCAATCACAACTGCATCAATATCTGGGTTTTTCATTACATCGTTATAATCTTTATAAGACAATTCAATTCCTAACTCTTTTGCTGCTTCTTCTGCCACATTCCCAACAGGATCACAAACAGCAACGATTTTACCTCTTGGAACTCGTCCAACAAAATTATGTCCATGAATCATTCCGGCTCTTCCAGAACCAATCAGACAAATCTTTACTTCCTGTTTCATTTCGGTTTCATTCCTTTCTAATTACTTCTGTTTTTTGTATTCTTCTATGATTGCTACTCCTGCACTTGTTCCAAGTCTTTCTGCTCCAGCTTCTACCATAGCCAAAGCTGTTTTTAAATCACGAATTCCACCAGCAGCTTTTACTTTTACTTCATTTCCAACAACAGATTTCATCAATGCTACATCTTCTACCGTTGCTCCACCAGTTCCAAATCCAGTGGATGTTTTAATAAAATCAGGTTTTACTTCTTTGGCAATTTCTGCAACTTTTTTCTTTTCATCATCTGTCAAATAACAGTTTTCAAAAATAACTTTAGAAATTACATTGGCATCTCTGCATATCTTCACGATTTCTTCCATCTCTTTTTTAATATAATCATAATTGTTATTTTTCAGTTCTGCGATATTAATCACATAATCAATTTCATCGGCACCTTTCTCTATAGCATCTTTTGTCTCAAAGACTTTACATTCTAAAGTTGTCTGTCCGAGAGGAAATCCAATTGCTGCCCCTACATGTACCGGGCATCCTGCCAACTTTTCTTTACATCTTTCTGTCTGTGCCGGATTAATTGCTACCATTTTAAAATTATATTCTCTTGCCTCATCACATAACTTCTGAAATGCTGCATCATCTGCAAATGCCTTTAAATTTGTATGATCCACCATATTTGCCAATTGTTCTACTGATACCATTTTGTAACCTCAACTTTCTTTATTTTCTTTTGTTTTGTTTTATTATTCTTTGTTTGTATCTTTATATTACATCGTTTCCGTTTATTTGTCAACATTTAAATTGTATAATTCAAAACATAATGAAATTAAATAAAGATTATTATTAAAAAAGAGACTTTCATAATTACTTATGAAAGTCTCTTTTTTAAGATTACATATGTTTTAACTTACTCATGATACATGGTATAAATAATCACTGCATTATGCAGTTCCAATATTTCAAATGCATCATGGAAGGATTTTCCTGTTAACTGTTCAATTCGCTGCAATCTATATTTGATTGTGTTTCTATGAATAAACATCTTTTCTGATGTGTTTTGAAGGTTACAGTTTTGCAGAAAATATTCTTTTAAAGTTTCCACTAACTCAGTATGATTTTCCTCATCATACTGAATCAATCCACCTATTACTTCTTCACAATAACTCTCTAATAATTCTTGGTTTTCAAAAGACATCAATAATCGGTAAAAACCAAGTTTGTCATACCACAGAACCTCCTGATGTCTATGAAGTTTTTCTGCCAAAGTAATACATTTGGATGCGTCCTGAAAACTTTTCTGCAAATCTGCCAAATGCTCATAACTTTTCCCAACTCCGATTGCAAAGCTCCATTCCTTCTTTTCATCTGCTAAATATTGGCATATTTCTTCATAAGCAGACTCTGCTTTTTCTCTTTTCTTTTCTTCCGCCTGCATCATTCCTACCAGATTATTGCTATAGCAGGATGCAAGAACCTGATAACCATTTTCTTTAAAAACAGCAATAATTTTTTGAATAATTTCCTGTTTTTCCATATTTTCCATAGCAGGAAAAGCATCTTTTCCTTTTTCCTTAAAAAAGTGAATCACAAAAATTTGCTGTGGCGGCGTTATATCATAACCAATCATTTGACTTTTTAGTTCTAATGTATGAATATTGATATTATTCCCAAAAATAATACTTGCCAATAAATCTTCCCCATCATTTTCCATATTTTCATGATAGGAAATTGCATGCCCCATTTCCTCAAAAATATTGACCAACGGAACATTCCACGGTATCACCATCAGAGGAAAATCATTTCGATTGGAAATTTCCATCACTTCTTTTGAAATTGCCGCTACATACTTTTCACCTATTAAAAGCAATGCTCCAGACATCCGGTTTTCAATGGCTTCCTGTATCAATGCAAACAAATCAAAATCTGCTTTTTGAATTACCGGTGCACTGATAATCAAGAGTTCCTGCCCGTGAATCCATTGAGAAAAATCCATGGTTTCTGCTTTATAAGCCCATCGTATTCCACGATTCATTCCTCCCTTACCTGAAATCACTCTGGCTTTTGCCATACTTGGCAAGGCCAATAAATCTTTGCATTGAAACATTGCTAATCTTCCCTTCTTCTACTTCTGAAGTAACGTTACTGCCTGCTGAATCTTCTCGGGTTCTTTCTTGAATAGATACTCTCCATTTCGGACAGATGCCAGAACTCCTGCTCTTTCACAGATAGCGTCAAATTCGTTTTTGGCATCCAGCACAATAAAATTGGCAGGTTTTCCCTCTTCAATACCATAATGATCCATGAGATTCATAGTCTTTGCACCATTTATCGTCACAAGATTCAGATCATTTTGAATTTCTTCCGGAGACATCATCTGTGCAATATGAATTCCATGATCTAAAATATTCATCATATTTCCATTTCCCAATGGATACCAAGGGTCTGACATAGAATCCTGTGCGAAACAAACATTGATTCCATTATCATTTAATTCTTTTACCCTTGTGAGCCCTCGACGTTTTGGATATGTATCCTGACGACCCTGAAGATAAATATTTTCTGTCGGACAGGAAATAAAGTTTATTCCAGACTGCTTTAACAGTTTCATCATTCGAAAAGCATAACTGTTGTCTGCAGAGCCGAAAGAACATGTATGACTGGCAGCTGTCTTTGTTCCAATACCTTCTATAAGGACCAGTGCATTTAACAATTCCAGAAACCGACTCTGGACATCATCCGTTTCATCACAATGAACATCAATCAGTTTATCATATTTTACAGCAAGTTCTACAATTTTATGAATGGATTTCTCTCCAAATTCTCTTGCAAGTTCATAATGAGGAATCCCACCTACACAGTCAGCACCCATTTTCAATGCTTCTTCTACCAGTTCATCTCCACCTTTATATGCATACATTCCTTCCTGTGGGAATGCTACGATCTGTAAGTCTACAAGGTCTTTCACTGTCTCTTTTACTTCCAATAAAGCTTTCAATGAAGTCTGATTTGGATCCGTCACATCCACATGGGTTCTCATGCACTGAACACCTTGCAGCATTTCTTTTTGAATTCCTTTGATAGCACGTTCTTTTACTTCTTCAACCGTTTGCTGTTCTTTAAATTCACTCCATCTTTGGATTCCTTCAAATAACGTACCCGTTCCGTTGGTTTCTCCAATACTGGCTGTAAAAACATAATCTAAATGGATATGTGGATCTACATATGGTGGAATTACCAGATTTCCCTGTAAATCAATAGTTTCACATTCTGCAGGAATTTCCTTTTCAATCTGCTGAATCATTCCATCCCATACCAAAAACTGTACCAGTTCTTTTTTCCCTTTTAATCTTGCATTTATATATTTTTTCATATTGACTTCCTGCCTTTGTTTATTCTTAAATTTATTTTTCATAATAATATAGAAAAAGTTTTCTAAACAACAAAAGGAGCTGAAGTCTTATACTCCAGCTCCTTTGCCGTAATCTTTTATTTTTCTATGGATGAAGAATATCACTATTCCTGCTGATTCGTCAATACAATTGTTTAAAAAAAGAAATATTTATCTCTGAATAACAAAAAAACTGTCTTTTCTTTGTCTTATTGAAACAAAAGAATATTTATTATCAGATCTTTAATTATTTTTTCAATTGTTTCATCCAGTCAATCATTTCTTCACCGGTTGCCATTGCTGCTAATGCACCTTCCTTTGTTGTTGTATAAGCTGCATATGCATTGGCAAAATCAAGATATTCATATAATTTTTCTTCTGATACTGAATCCAGATTCTTTACCTGATCTCTTAAAATACAGAATAAGAAAGCACCAATAAAAGAATCTCCTGCTCCTGTTGTATCACGTACTTCAATAGTATATCCCGGAGCTTCTACCATACCATTTTGGGTGTAGATTTCTGCACCATCTTTTCCTTTCGTGTAAATCACATATTTTCCACGACCGGAAAGCAATTCAGGTACTGCATCTTTGATATCTGAATACCCTGTAATAAATTCCAGTTCTTCATCAGAAATCTTAATAATATCAGCGTACGGCAGAAAATCATTAACCGTCTTTTTTAACTGATCCAGATCATCCCATAGTGAAAAACGTAAATTAGGATCAAAAGATACCATAACATCCTGCTCAATTGCCATCTCGATCAGCTTCTTATGAGCTTCTTTCATAGGAGAATCCACCAAATCTACACTACAAAAATGAATCATTCCACAATCATTGAGAATATCTTCTGGGATATCTTCCACACTGTAACGTAAATCTGCACTGTTTTTTCTATAAAATTTAAAATCACGATTTCCATCTGCTGCCAGGGAAACAAATGCAAGTGCAGTTTCACCTTCCTGATCTCTGGCAATATTAGATGTATCAATTCCTGCTTCATCCAAAACTTCTACAATATAATCACCAAATGGATCATCTCCAAGTTTTGTTAAAAATTTAGATGGGATTCCAAGTTTTGTGACTGCTCCTACTACATTTGCAGGTGCTCCACCTGCCACCCTTGTAAAAGATGGTACATCCTTCAGTCTTTGACCTTTTAACTCTGGAATAAAATCAATAAGAGCTTCTCCAATTCCACATAATCTGTTATTCATTACATCCTCCTTCTATAGAAAATGACTTTAATGGATAAACTGTCATTATGCCTTCACATTGTCCCAAAATTGAAATTCTTCCTTCCATACTGTAAATCCTTGATGTAAAAACTTCCTCTCCATGATTTACGAAAATTTCCAAAGATGTCGTATCAGCAAAAATCTGAAGATGCTTCAGGGATCTTACATGAACCTTTCTGGTCTCCCTTCCTGATCCAAATGCACCTAAATCTAATGTAAGGATTTCATTTTCATAAAACAGTGTAATGCCTTCTCTTAATGTCATTTTCATGTTAATGCATTTATTATACTCCACATTAGCCTCATAAACAACATTCCCTAAAATAATTTCCTGTCCATCATAAAAAGAACAAACGGATTTATCATGGCTTCGAAGATTATGAAGTTCTTCGATCGGTTCCTGAATCAATCGATCATTCTTTATTGAAAGTTTCCTTGGAATGGTCAGAGCATGCTGCCATCCATCCTCTGTAGTTGGATTTGTATAATCAGCATCTGGAATTCCCATCCAGCCTATCAGTATTCTTCTTCCCTGCTCATCTTCAAATGTCTGTGGTGCATAAAAATCAAATCCGCGATCCAATAGTTTAATATCTGTAATGTCATATTCATCTGTATCAAAATCGTAAGAAAGTTTCATAACTGTTGTCTGATGAACATTTTCAAAGTCAATTCCCTTCTGCTCTACTCCCTGAGGACAGCAAATAATAAACAGCTGTCCATCCAGTTCAAATACATCCGGACATTCCCACATATATCCAAACTTTTCTCTGGTAGTAATACGATTTTTATATTTCCAGTTTTTCATATCATCTGACACATACATCAGAATCATTCCGACTCCACTTTGATCTCTTGCACCAAGAAACATATAGTACTTATCACCACGCTGATAAATCTTAGGATCACGGATATGATTACTCATATCCTTTGGATAATCATCCGTTGTCATCAATAATTCTTTTTCTGAAAATTCAAATCCATCTTTACTGGTCACTAAAATCGTATTACTTCCACGTCCGGAATTAATATAGTCATAATCATCACGGTCAAAATACTTAATATTTCCCGTATAGAAGAAATATATAGTATCATCTTTAATAAACGCTGAACCTGAGTATACTCCATGTCTGTCTATATCTGAATCCGGAAATAATGCCGGTTCATGTCTTTGATATTGAATAAAATCTTTGGTTGTATAATGTCCCCATAATTTCAGCTCGCCAGTTGGTTCAAAAGGTGTATATTGATAAAAAATGTGATAAGTTCCTTTAAACTGGCATAATCCATTGGGATCGTTCAGCCATCCTGTCTCCGGCATCAAATGAAATTTTAATCGTTTGGGATCTTTTGCAACTTTTTGTCTATATTCTTCATTTTCTTTATACCATATTTCATAATCATGTTTTAGAACTTTTTCATATTTTTTCAACATCTTTTTCCCTTTCTGGATCTATTTTATCAACATAACTTCTGTATCATTATCTGCCACACCATTCGGTTTCAAGATAACTTCTTTTCCATTATCTTCTGCAACTACAAGCATTGTCTGTGCCTTATATCCTTTTTTTACAACTAGATCCGCATCAAAAGTTATAAGTTTATCTCCCTTTTTCACTCTTTGTCCGGCTTCCACATATGCTTCAAAACTTTCACCTTCCATTTTTACAGTATCAATTCCGGCATGAATAAGAATTTCAGCTCCATTATTCAGTGTCATTCCTATAGCATGCTTTGTTGGAAATACAAGACTGATTCTTCCATCTGCAGGTGCATAAACAACTCCTTCCTCTGGATTGATTGCAACACCATCTCCCATTGTCTTAGATGAAAATACCGGATCTTCAGACTGATCTATAGGCACTACTTCTCCCTTCATTGGAGAATATAAAGTAACTTCGCTTTCTAAAACTACTTCTTCTGTTTCTACAGTTTCTTTTGTTTCAATTGTTTTTGTTTCCTGTTCTTCTCCTTCAATATTAAATTTCTTCCAGAAAATCATAGTCAATACTGCTGAAACTGCCATGGAAATTACCAGACCAAGTCCAAAGTTCAAATATGCCTCCGGTTTCATTGAAATAAATCCAGGAATACCTGCTGCTCCTAATGCCTGTGCCAGAACTTTTGTCGCTGCACAATATGCACTTCCCGCTGCAGACCCGATAATTGCTGCATAGAATGGATATTTTAATTTCAGAGTTACACCAAACATAGCTGGTTCTGTAATTCCAAGCAATGCAGAAACACCAGATGCAGAACAAATAGATTTCATTTTTTCATTTTTTGTTAAGAATAATACTGCAAGAACTGCTGCTCCCTGTGCCACATTATTCATACTGGCTGTTGTAAAGATAAAACTTCCTCCTGTATGAGCAACATCTGCAATCAGCTGTGTTTCAATTGCAATAAAGCTGTGATGCATACCTGTCAGACAGATTGGTGCATAAGCAAGTCCAAATAATCCGCCTCCAATAAACCCTAATGTATTGTATACCCATGTAATTCCAGCTGCCAGAAGATTTCCTGCTTCTCTTAATACTGGTCCTACACAGATAAATGTTAAAAAGGATGTAATCATAATGGATAACAACGGTGTTGTTAAATTATCCAGCCAAGTAGGTGTTACTTTATGTAATTTTTTTTCTATTGTTGCAAGAATAAATGCTACTGCAAGTACAGGAAGTACTGTTCCCTGATATCCAATAGCTGCAATCTTAAATCCAAAAATATCCCATACAGGTGCTTCGGCTACCCCGATACTGTAGGCATTCAGCAAATCCGGATGCACCATGATCATTCCCATTGCAGCACCAAGATATGGATTTCCACCAAATTTTTTGGTTGCACTAAATCCAATTAATACAGGTAAAAATGTAAATGGTGCATTTGCAAAGGTATTAATTGCCGTTGCAAGCCCTTTCCACTGCGGATATAAATCAATAACTGATTTTCCGTCAAATAGTCCTGAAGTCAGAATGTTATTTAATCCCATTAAAAGACCGCCTGCAACAATTGCCGGGATAATCGGAACAAAAATATCACTGAGCATTTTCACAAAACGCTGTAAAGGATTTCCTTTTTTTTCTTCCTCTTCATCGGCTGATTCAGTTTCAACCAGATTACCCAATTGTTTCTGCACTTCATCACAAACAAGATTTACAAGTCCAGACCCAAAAATAATCTGGAACTGTGACTGTGTAAGGAATACTCCTTTTACTCCCTCCACATCGCTGATTGCATCTTCATTTCTCAGATCATTATTTTTAAGCTGTAAACGTAATCTAGTTGCACAATGCTGAACACTTTTAATATTTTCTTTTCCGCCGACATTTTCAATTACCTGACTGGCAATTTTTGCGTAATCCATATCTTCTCTCCTTTAAAAAATTATTTCGTATTTTTATGGTATCGGTTCCATATTTGTATTATATATTTCTTTTTCTTTTTTGTCAATTCTTTTATGGTATCGGTTCCATATAATTTTAAAAAAAAGAAGAAATCATTATTTCTTCTTTTTTACGCTTGTCCCTTCAATGAATTCGTATTCTACAATCTGTTTTTTAGATACCGGTTCTCCTTTAATCATTTTTAAAACAGTTTCCGCTCCCAGATATCCCATCCCGTAGGAATCAAATTTCAATGTGGTAAGCTCTGGTGTAAGTAAGCTGCTTTCATCATATCCTCCAAAACCTGTTACCGAAACATCTTCCGGAATTTTTTTCCCTTTCTTCTGGAGAATCTTATATGCTCCAAAAGCCAATCTGTCTGTTGCACAAATAATAGCATCTACATCTTCAACCGCTTCTAAAATTTCCCTGGTGACTTTCTGTCCTCCAATAAAACTGTAATCACTTTTCCCCACGATAATATCTGTAATACCATATTCCGCAAGTCCATCCATAACGCCTTGCTTTCTCCTGATTCCTACAGCTTCATCTGTCTCATATACTCCGATATATGCAACTTTTTTATGACCGTTTTTCCCAATATATCGACCCATATATCTTCCTGCGTTATAATCATCATCAACAATAGAAATACCTTCTTCGTAATCCTGTGCAAGAACAACGATTGGAATCTGTGCTTCTTCAAATATTTTTTTATGTTCCTTGGTAATAGATATAGAACTGATTAAAATCCCATCCACATTCAGATTAATAAGACGCTGAATATTCTGAAGTTCCAAATCGATATCATGATCAGAATTTTTTATTAATGTTGTATACTCTTTATCTCTTAGATAACGATCAATACTGGTAATAACCCGGCTTGTGATTTTTGAATTTAGTGTGGGAACAACAACTCCTATCACATTGCTCTTTTTTGCCTTTAATCTGGCAAAAGCATTTGGTTCATAGTTATACTCTTCAATAACCTTTTGTATTTTTTCTTTGGTGGCCTGTTTTACATATCCGCCATTAAAATAGCGAGATACAGTACTTTTTCCTACTCCGGATAATTCTGCGATATCCGCCATAGTCATTTTTTGCTTTGCCATAATATCTCCTTTACTACAAACAAATCAAATGATAGTCTATCTCTGCATTTTCAAGAAGCTTTAACATCTCCTGACGGCACGTAAAGAAAATAACCTGCCTTTTTTGCTGTCTGTCTAGAAATGCCAAAGTTCTCTCTATTCTTTCCTCATCGTAATTTCCAAACACATCATCTAAAAGTAATGGAAATCCATCCTTTTCATATAATAAATCTGCCGTTGCTATTCGAAGAGCAAAATAAAGCTGTTCCACTGTACCATTGCTCAGGTATTTCATATCTATATAGTCAAAATCTCTTTTTACCATAATATTCATAGATGTATCCATAACGACTTTTTCATAGTAATTTCCTGTCATCTGAGAAAAAGTTTCCGAAATTTTTTCATTCAGATCATCTCCAAAAGTTCTCTGAACATTTCCAGCAGCCTCTTGAATGGCATGAATGGCAGTTTCTATTCTATGGATTTCCTGCTCCAACCGATTTCTCTGTTGGAGACTTTGATTATATTGCTGTTCCAACTGTTCTTTTCGCTTTTTCTCTTCCAGCAGATGTTTCTTTTTCAACTGAAGGATTTCCAAATCATGAAAAATTTCTTTTTTTCGCAAAGCTTCCTCATCAATTCCAAATAACCTTTTTATAAATAATAGAAATTTCCCCAAAATAGAAATTTTCCGTTTCTGGTATAGTTTCCGTTGAAGTTTTTCTTCCTCTTTTTCATATTCCTGCAGCCTGGACTCTTGAAATGGATGTTCTTTTAACCTTTGACGGTATTCTATCACCTGTGCAAATACTACATTCTTTTTTATTTCTCTTCGCTTTTCTTTTAAATAATTGACTGCTTTTCCAATATCCAGTTTTACATTCTGGCTCCTGCTTAGATTTGCCATAGAATTCTGAAGAATCTGCTGCATCTCTTTCCCTGTTCTTATATCTGACTGAGTCATAGATACAGTGTTCAAAAAGGCTTCTTTTGAACTTTCAAATAGAACATCCTTCAGTTCCTTTCCCTGTAAAGGTATCTCCTCCATGGTATCTTCATAAAACAGACGCAGTTCCTGCTGACCAGTTTCCATATTTCTCCAGATGCGATAACGCTGTCCATCATGAGAGATCACCATGCTTCCACCGTACAATCCCCCTTTCAAAGGACGGTATTTTGAATAATCATCGTTTCTCGCTGCCAGACCTCTCCCTTTTTCCAATCCAAACAACATAGCAATGATAAACTTACGTAATGTGGTTTTTCCCGCCTCGTTTTTTCCATAAATCACCTGAATTCCATCAGAAAAAAGAACGTGATAATTACAAAATTTTCCAAATCCACTGATGTTTATTTCCTTTATCTCCATTTTAATTCTCCCTGGATACAGATAAAGCTTCCATAGCATATTCTAATGCTTCCGGTTCATTTTTCAGTAATTCTGCAATATTTTGTATCAAAAGATTGTCCTCCTTAGATAACACCTCATAATCCCATTGACTATCCACATGAAATTGTATCTGTAAAATATAATATTTCTCCATCAGGCATTCAAAATCCAGCTGAACCATGGGATCCTTTGTGCCATAGAAAAAAATCTGATAAATATTATCTTCTCCATAATTCCTGATTTCTGTTTCTACTAAATCAAGAATTTCTTCACCACTCATATCCTCTGAAATATTAATTTCCAAATCTTCATATCTCCGTCTGGCAAACGGCACAAATCTAATAATCTGCTTTTCTTCTGTGATTTCACCTTCAATAAAACCATGTCTTCCTGTTTCTGTCTTTTCTATTGGTTCCAGAGAACCAGCATATGCCATAAGATCTTCAAAGATAATCTCCGGTTTATGGATATGGCCCAAAGCAATATAGTCAAATCCAGACCATTTCAGTTTTTCCCTGGAAATAGGAATATGAGTCTGATCTCCTCCGTGTGCAAGCAAAATATGAATACCATCTTTTTGGGTTGGATGTATATCATCATATAGCGGTTTTGCAATCTGATCCGTCCAATAACTAAAACCATAGACTGTTGTCTCTAAATCCTTAAAATAAACCTTTTCCATAGAAGGACCTTTTAATAATACTGTGTCTGACTGAAAAAGATAATTACTTAACGAATTGTTTTCTGTTAAATGGTCATGGTTTCCTGCAATCCACACCGTCTTTGTATTCAAAAGTTTTGAAAGAAGATAATCCACTTCTCGGACTTCCTGATAAGATGGCAGCTGATGAAAAAAATCTCCAGAAATCAAAAGTAAATCTATCTGATGCTCATTTGCATAGTCTATCACTCTTTGAAAAGTTTCTTTTATTTCTTTTTCCCTTATTATTCCCCATGACTTATCTCGATCCGGCCTTGCACCCCAGTGAATATCCGCAATATGAAGAAATTTCAAAATACCACCTGCCTTTTCTAATCTGTTTTGTTTTCTATTATATCCTAACAAAACTTAAGGGACAAGTCTTCAGATTTTCAGATATTTTTGACATACTCTATCAAAATCTCCATGTTCTTTTTTTTAAAATGAAAAAAATTTATCTTGACATTTATTTTTGTAAGACTATAATAAGTGATAGCAAATCGAAGAAAGTTCACCGAAATTCGTTGAAGAGAACAAAGCTGTTTTTATGCAGATATTCAGAGAGCCTGTGGATGGTGAAAACAGGTATATCGGTAAGGACAGATATCATCTCTAAGAAGCTGGCTGAAATATAAGTAGGTCACGCCGGAATCCTCCGTTACAAGGACGACGTATACTGGTACGTTTAGAGTGCTGCAGAATATTTTGCAGAAACAGGGTGGTAACGCGGATTATTTCGTCCCTTTCAGTTTATATCTGAAAGGGATTTTTTTGATTGAAATGGACTTTTCACCTTTGCGTTTTAAATTACTTTTTAGTTTATATATATCAGGAGGATTATTTATGAAAACATTACAGAAATTCAGCAAATTACTATCTGATTACACTTCCATAGTCGTAATCGCTATTGCAATTGTTACCTTTTTTGTCCCAACACTTATGGGATGGGTCAATTATCAGTTATTTTTGGATCCGGTTTCCAACAAATTTACCAGTCAGTCAATTATCCTTGGTATCATCATGTTTAGTATGGGACTGACTTTAACAACTGAGGATTTTAAAATACTTGCAAAACGTCCTTTTGACATATGTATCGGTGCGGTAGCGCAGTACCTGATCATGCCATTTCTGGCATTTACCGTATCCAAAGCTTTGCACCTTCCAGACGGTATTGCCCTTGGTCTTATTTTAGTAGGATGTTGTCCTGGAGGTGTATCTTCCAACATTATGTCTTATCTTTGTGGTGGAGATGTGGCTTTTTCTGTTGGAATGACTACTGTATCTACTATTTTATCACCAGTTATGACACCGCTTATGGTTTCTTTCCTTGCAAGTGGTACAAAAATATCTATTCAGGGATTTCCAATGTTGGTTTCAATTATCGAAACAGTTATTATACCTGTTGCTATTGGATTTGTTATCAACTATCTTTACGGAAACAAACAATGGTTCCAGGAAATACAAAAGGTTATGCCTGGTGTTGCAGTTATAGGTCTCGCCTGTGTTGTCGGTGGAGTTATTTCTTCTCAGGGATCAAACTTCTTCCAGTCAGGTGTAGTAGTGTTCATCGCAGTACTGCTTCATAACAGCTTAGGATATCTTCTTGGATATACTGCCGGAAAACTTACCGGTATGAATACCGCAAAGAAACGTACTATTTCCATTGAAGTAGGTATGCAAAATGCAGGTCTTGCAACAAACCTTGCAACAACAACCGCCCAATTTGCATCTACACCAGAATCTGCAATTATTTGTGCAGTTTCCTGTGTATGGCATTCAATTTCCGGTACTCTACTGGCTGGATTTTTTTCATGGACAGACAAAGAAAAAGTTTCCGCAAAACACGTATTAAACTAATATTTTATGCACGTAACGGGATTATCCCTTTACTATATAAACTTATATAAATTTTTTAAATGGAGGAATGCAAAATGGCAAAGATTTATTATCAAGAAGACTGTAACTTATCACTTTTAGATGGAAAAACCATCGCTATCATCGGTTATGGAAGTCAGGGACATGCACATGCCCTTAACTTAAGAGAATCTGGATGTAACGTTATCATTGGTCTGTATGAAGGAAGCAGATCCTGGGAAAAAGCTGAAAAACAGGGATTTAAAGTTTATACTTCTGCAGAAGCTGCTAAAAAAGCTGATATTATCATGATCCTGATCAATGATGAAAAACAGGCAAAATTATACAAAGAATCCATCGAACCAAATCTTGAAGCTGGAAACATGTTAATGTTCGCTCACGGTTTCAACATTCACTTTGGATGTATCACACCTCCAAAAGATGTTGACGTAACAATGATCGCTCCGAAGGCACCAGGACATACTGTAAGAAGTGAGTATCAGGCAGGAAAAGGAACTCCTTGTTTAGTAGCTGTTGAACAGGATGCTACAGGAAAAGCTTTAGACTTAGCTCTTGCGTACGGACTTGGAATTGGTGGAGCTAGAGCCGGTGTTCTTGAAACAACTTTCAGAACAGAAACAGAAACAGACCTTTTCGGAGAACAGGCAGTACTTTGTGGTGGAGTTTGCGCATTAATGCAGGCAGGTTTCGAAACATTAGTAGAAGCTGGATATGATCCAAGAAATGCATACTTTGAATGTATCCATGAAATGAAACTGATCGTTGACCTGATTTACCAGTCAGGATTTGCAGGAATGAGATACTCTATTTCCAACACAGCAGAATATGGTGACTACATTACAGGATCAAAGATCATTACAGAAGATACTAAGAAAGCAATGAAACAGATTCTTACTGATATCCAGGATGGAACATTTGCAAAAGACTTCTTATTAGACATGTCTGATGCCGGATCACAGGTACACTTTAAAGCTATGAGAAAATTAGCTGCAGAACATCCATCAGAAGTAGTTGGAGAAGAAGTACGTAAATTATACAGCTGGAGCAATGAAGACAAATTAATCAACAACTAATCTTTCCTTACATAAATTAAGAACAAAGCAAAAACTTTTTACCATCAGCAGGCAGCAGTTGCAGTATCCAACTGCTGCCTGTTCATTTCTTTTATGATACGAATTACTCCTTTTATGTAAAATCTAGGCCTGTCTAATCTTATATTAAATATCGAAATCCCTGTACTATATAGGATAAAAAAGTAATTAATCGTTCTTTTTTACCATCACCCATACGTTCTTCAACAGCATTATTCTTTTTATAATTTTCATTTTCGTCAACTTCCAGGGAACCATCTTTTAACAGATTGAGATTCTGCTCCAACTGTTTTGTAATCTCTTTACCATGAACCACAAGCATAGTTTCTGTATCCACATAAGTACTTCTGCAATCAAAATTATATGATCCTACAACTGCAATATCATCATCGATAATTAGAGACTTTCCATGCGTAGAATGTTTCCCCATATACTCATAAACTTTTACGCCTGTACCCACAATGTTTTTCCTGTTTTTTTTGTAATCTGCTGAAGCACAAATATTATCTCCTGAGGCAATGGAATTCAGAATTATAGTTGTGTCAGGAACTTTTCTTTTAATTTCTTTCATTCCCTTGTACATTTCCTTTGAAAAAACAGCGTATGGTGTATGAATCAATATACGCTGATCGGCTGATATCATCAGCTGCTTCAAAGTTTCCCACACATATGGTTCTTTTCCATAAATATGAGTTGGATTTGTTACCAATGTTGCTTTCTCTATAGATATCGTCTCTTTTTCATAATCATATCCTATATTGTGTATTTTCTCTGCATGCTTTTTCAACTTTTGAATTTGAGATGTTCTTTTTTCTTTTGACCACTTATTAAATTTTGTTTTACAGACATTAAGATTCCATACTTTTCTAAAATAATTTTTCACCTGATTAACAGAACTATCTTTTTCTGACCCTTTATTATATATTAATATTTCCCTATCCAAGCCTAGCGATTTTCCTTTTCTCTGTTCTCCAAGAAAATAATCGAAATTGTTTCTTCCACCCATTAAAAGGTACTGCTGATCTACCACAAGATACTTATCATGAAGGCAACCATGCACTGTCCATGGTTTTAAAAGATTCGGTGTATTATAGAATCGTATCTCCACATTAGGATGACTGCCAAATGCTTTGAAAATATCTCGTCCCTCCATATGAAGAGTTCCATAAAGTCCATCTACCAGAATTTTAACTTTTACTCCACGGTCTGCTGCCTCTGTCATTACTGAAAACATATCTGTTGTGCTATTTCCTTCTCTTATATCAAAAGTCGATAAAATGATTTCCTCTTTAGCTCGTTTTATCATATCAAGTCGCACATCCAGTGCCTCCTTATTGGATTCAATGATTTTGGCATATTCATGACTGCTCCTATTATTCTGATTATAAAATGATGTAACATCTATTTCTTTTTTATAATCTGAACTAACAGATTTCATCTGAATAAATGGTGCAAGCATCCCTATAACAAAGTAAACAACATATGCCAGTAAAGAGAAAACAATTATCTTTAAGACTTTTTTTCTATTCATTCTGTCACCTCCGTCTTCATTCATGGATGATATTTACTACAATTAAAGTAATTTTTTTCATTTTAGATACATTATATCATAAAATCAATTCTTCTTTTGTCTTCAGACTATCTAATTGAAATAAAAACCCGCTATCAAATAAATTTGACAACGGGTTTTTATCTTATATAAATTTTATAGAGGTCTATTTAAGACTTATTTGTCATTTAATACTGCCTGTGCAGCTGCAAGTCTTGCAATTGGTACACGGAATGGTGAGCAGGATACATAGTCTAATCCAGCTCTGTAGCAGAACTCTACAGAAGATGGATCTCCACCATGTTCTCCACAGATTCCAAGATGAATATCCGGACGAGTTGCTTTACCCTTCTTAGCAGCCATTTCAACTAACTGACCAACACCCTTCTGATCTAATCTTGCAAATGGATCAGATTCATAAATCTTATTCTCATAATAAGACTCAAGGAATTTACCAGCATCATCTCGAGAGAATCCAAATGTCATCTGAGTTAAGTCATTTGTTCCAAATGAGAAGAATTCAGCTTCTTCTGCAATTTCATCTGCAAGCAATGCAGCACGAGGAATCTCGATCATTGTACCAACTTTGTATTCAATATCTGATTCATAGTAAGCTTTCACTTTTTCAGCTGTTTCTACAACCACATTTTTAACATATGCAAGTTCTTTCTTTTCTCCTACTAATGGAATCATGATTTCAGGAACGATGTTATATCCTTTTTCCTGTTTTACTTCAATTGCAGCTTCCATAACAGCTCTCGTCTGCATTTTTGCAATTTCCGGATAAGTAACAGCAAGACGGCATCCACGATGACCCATCATTGGATTAAATTCATGGAGAGACGCACGTCTCATATTGATTTCTTCTACTGTTACATTCATATCTTTTGCAAGTGCAGTAATTTCTTCCAGTGTATTTGGAAGGAATTCATGAAGAGGTGGATCTAAGAAACGGATTGTTACCGGTCTACCTTCCATTACTTCATATAATTCTTTGAAGTCTTTCTTCTGATAAGGAATTAACTGATTCAGAGCAATTTCTCTTGCTTCTTTTGTTGTTGAAAGAATCATACGACGAATCTTTGGAATTCTTTCTGCATCAAAGAACATATGCTCTGTACGGCAAAGTCCAATACCTTCTGCTCCAAATTTAACTGCATTAAGAGCATCTGCAGGTGTATCTGCGTTTGTTCTTACCTGAAGTGTACGGATTTCATCTGCCCATGTCATAATACGGTCAAAGTTTCCGCTAATGCTTGCAGGAACTGTACGGATTTCTCCAAGGTAAATCTTACCTGTGGAACCATCAATAGAGATATAATCTCCTTCTTTTATTGTTTTTCCACCTAATGTAAACTCTGTGTTATCATCATTAAATTTAATTTCTCCACATCCGGCTACACATGCTGTACCCATTCCACGAGCAACTACAGCTGCATGAGATGTCATACCACCACGAGCTGTCAGAATACCTTCTGCTGCATGCATTCCTTCAATATCTTCTGGAGATGTTTCCAAACGAACTAATACAACTTTTTCTCCTGCTTCATGATGAAGTTTTGCTGCATCAGCTGTAAAATATAC
Organism: Anaerostipes faecalis; assembly: GCF_018982945.1. Taxonomy (GTDB): domain Bacteria; phylum Bacillota; class Clostridia; order Lachnospirales; family Lachnospiraceae; genus Anaerostipes; species Anaerostipes faecalis. The sequence goes on from NZ_JABRXE010000002.1 coordinate 158,519, forward strand.
TTTACCTGCTGCTGCTCCTGGAGATGCTGGAAGTGCTGTTCCAATAGGAATCGCTACTTTAATTGCTTCTGGATCAAAATTTGGATGTAATAACTGATCCAGTGCTTTAGCTTCAATTCTTGATACAGCTTCTTCTTTAGAAATCATACCTTCGTCTACTAATTCACATGCAATACGAAGTGCTGCAGGAGCTGTTCTCTTACCATTTCTTGTCTGTAAGAAATACAGTTTTCCTTCCTGGATTGTAAATTCCATATCCTGCATGTCACGATAGTGATCTTCCAGTGTATGAGCAATATTCATGAACTGTTCATAACACTCTGGCAGATCTTCTGCTAATTTGCTGATTGGCTGTGGTGTACGAACACCGGCAACTACGTCTTCACCCTGTGCATTGATGAGGTATTCACCATAAATCTGCTTTTCACCTGTGGATGGGTTTCTTGTGAATGCAACACCTGTTCCTGATGTATCTCCCATGTTACCAAATACCATTGTCTGAACGTTAACAGCTGTTCCCCAGTCTCCAGGGATATCGTTCATTCGACGATAATAGATTGCACGAGGATTATCCCAGGAACGGAATACTGCTTTGATTGCTTCAAACAGCTGATCTTTTGGATCCTGTGGGAAATCTTCTCCCAAAGCTTTTTTATAAATCTTTTTATATCGAGCAATAACTTCTTTTAAGTCATCTGCATCTAAATCCGTATCAAATTTTACACCCTTGTCCTCTTTCATATCATCCAGGACTTCTTCAAATTTAGCTTTGTCCACTTCTTTTACAACATCAGCAAACATCTGAATGAAACGACGATAAGAATCATATGCAAAACGTGGATTTCCTGTTTTCTTTGCAAATCCTTCTACAGCAACATCATTCAGACCTAAGTTAAGAATTGTATCCATCATACCCGGCATAGATACTCTTGCTCCGGAACGAACAGATACTAAAAGAGGATCTTCCAGATCTCCGAACTTTTTACCCTGGATCTCTTCAAGAGCTGCCATAGCATCATAAACCTGACCTGCTACTTCGTCACTGATTTTCCCGCCGCAGTCATAGTAGTTTGTACAAGCTTCTGTTGTTACAGTGAAACCTTGAGGGATTGGAAGACCCAGTCCTGTCATTTCTGCCAGATTGGCTCCCTTTCCACCAAGCAGGTTACGCATTTCAGCATTTCCTTCACTAAATTGATAAACCCATTTTGTTGACATGTCTCTACCTCCTAAATTTTAAGTTGTCATATCATATGTCATTGGTCTAATTGTAACACAAAACTTATGATTTGGGAAATATTTTTATGCGTTTTTCACAATAAATTTTATTTTTATTTTTTTTTCTTATTTATTTTGCATATTTCGCGCTTTTTTCTAAATAAAATTTACTAAATTCTATACAATTATCTGTTTTCTTTAATTTGCAGAAGAAATTTTCTAATAAAAAGAAGCAGATAATTTTATCTGCTTCCTGATTTATTTATTGAATTGCTTTCTTGATTGCCAGCGGAACCGCATCTAATCGGCTGTGACTCTTTCTGACTTCTTCTTTATAATTAATTTTCTTTTCCTTTTTACTGATTTCCCAGAAAGGTCCTCCGGCATCTGCTCCTTCTTTTCCCTGTCTGATAATCTTTTTTAAAGACCATGTTTTATAAGTATTGGCACGGCTTCCAACATCTGCAACTTTTACCTGATCTTTCCCTACCATCCTGGTCAGAACAACAAAATGCCCTTTATTTGTAAAATCACCCGGTCCCATTAAAGCTACAACAGGATGTCCTGCCAACAGTGCTTTCTTTACTGCTTTATAACTATATCCCAAACCATCACAATTTAGCCCATACATTTTAGAAAGTCCCGGAACCACATCATGAGTACATCCTTGTCCAGTATAATACCATCCATTTTCATAAGCCTGTTTGCACATTTTAGGTACACTGACTTTTTTCCCTGTTAAGGAGCTATAACAAACCGCAACAGATGTGGGACCACATCCTGCAGCCTGAATTGTACTTCCACCAATTTTCTCTCCTGGATAATCAGCCTGATTATAATATACAACCTTCAATGAAGAAGTATATTGATTCTGTCCTGCCATAACGCCTGTTGTCTGTGATGCCATAAGTATTGTAAAACTAAATGCAGCTAACAATCTGCCTGCTTTTTTCAGGATTCTCATAAAAACCTCCGGTAGAACCTGTAATTCGACATTTTTTCCTTTTAAACAGAATTATACCAAGATTAATTATGTTAATCAAGTGTTTCAAATATTAAATTTGTATGAATTTTATTGATTTTTTCCTTTTTCGAATTTTGCTCCACTTCTATGACCACCTGTCATATGATCTATTTCTCCATCTAGAAAACTGGCTCTTTGAATAGAATCTCTACCATATTTAAGACGAATCCGATCAATGGAAGCATCTAATTTTCGAAGTTTTTCTCTTTTTTCCTGTTGAAATAAATTTATCTGGGCAAACTCTTCTCTGGTAATATCCGTGACACGTAGTCCAAGAAGCCTTACAGAAATTCCACTATAGCTTTCCCTATAAAGCTCTCTTGCAATTTTATAAATCTCATTGGTAATATCTGTTGGTACATCCAGTTTTCTCTGATGACTGCTTCGCCGAAATTCAGTATCTTTAATCTCCACACATATACAGGAACTTCTCACATGATCTGCCCGCAGTCTGGATGCAACCATCTCTGCCAATGATAACAGCACATGCTCAGCATCTTTAATATCTGATATATCCTTTGCCAAAGTAATACTATTGCCATATCCTTTATTTAAACCTTCTTCACTTTCCACAGGTGAAGAATCAATACCTTTGGCATAATTATAGAGGGTCTGCCCATGTTTGTTTCCCACATGATCCTGTAGGAGTTTTAAATCCACAGAAGCCAATTCTCCTATAGTCCGTATTCCCAGTAATTCCAGTTTTTTTTGAGTTGCTTTCCCTACCAAAAATAAATCTCTAACCGGTAAAGGCCACATTTTTTCCGGAATTTCTTCTGGAAACAAAGTGTGCACTTTATCGGGTTTTTCAAAATCTGATGCCATTTTTGCAAGAAGTTTATTCGGTGCAACTCCAACATTGACAGTAAATCCCAGTTTTTTGCCAATAGTATCCTTTAATAAACAGGCCGCCATATAAGGACTCTCATAACGATGAATCGTTTCTGTCATATCAAGAAAAACTTCATCAATACTATATTGTTCCAGTACCGGAGAAAATTTTAAAGCTTCATTCACAAATCTTTGTGAATAACGACTATATAGACCATAACGGGATGGACATATTTTTACTTCCGGACATTTTATTATTGCTTCCCGAATAGTTTCTGCCGTCCTGATTCCATACTTTTTTGCCGGAAGGGATGCCGCCAGCACAATTCCATGACGTTTCTTTTCATCCCCTCCTATAATTGCCGGAATTTTCCTTAAATCTTCATCCTCACCCAGTTCTTTCATTCTATATACAGCTTCCCAGCTTAAGAATGCAGAATTAACATCAATATGAAATATTACTCTCCGATCCATCTGCATCCCCTTTCTCTAAATTTTAGCTTAAGACTCTCTCGGGAGTCATCTTATATCTGATATGAAACAATTCAGTGGTTAAATGGCTCTCCCTAAAGGTTCTCCCTGACGGATCTTGGTTTCACAGCACTGCTTTGTCCTTTCCAGTAATTCTTCTCTTATGATTACTTTATTTTTTTCTATAAGAAGGACAATCGTTGAACCTCCAAATTCAAAGTATCCCTTTTCTTGTCCTCTTTTCATAGTACCGTATCCATGATGGTTAACAATTCGTCCCACCATTAAAGCTCCAACTTCCATCTGAATCATATTGCCAAAATGTCTGGTTTTCATCATTGTAAATTCCCGGGCATTTTCTTTATAAATAGGAACAAAATCATTTGCCACCGGATTTACAGTGTGATATACCCCTGGAATAAAATAATTTTCACTTTTTATTCCATCATCAACATAACAATAACGGTGATAATCATCTACAGTCAGACGCAAAATGACTGCATAGCCTCCATCAAAATAGCTGGCAATCTTATCATTCCTAAGTAATGATTCAACAGAATATTCTGTATCCTTTACAACGAATGTGGTGTCTTTTTCAATGGGATATACACTGACTTTACTATCGCAAGGGCTGAACAAAACATCCTGATCATCTGGAAGCGGACGTTTTCCCTCTTTTATCTTCCTGGTAAAAAAATCATTATATGACCGATACTTTTTCTTCTGATATTGACTCATATCAATATGATTTTTTTCAATGAAACTTTGTATCATACATTTAGAAAAAGGAGAACTTAAAAAAGCTCCCCCTATTTTTGATACCCATGGCCTGGTTAGTATTTTTAATTTTAACCTTCCTGTAAATGTAGAATACAAAAGTTTCAGAAATCGATCCTGGAAATTTTCTTCTTCATAAATTTTCCCATCCATATCTGCATACTTCATATGTATTCCTCCTAAATCTTAAACAGAAACATTTTTGCTGCAACAATTGCACCTATAATTACAAAAGTAAGCATAGATTTCTTTCCTGGTTTAAAAACTTTAAAATCAATAACAAACAGCAGCGAAATCACAAAAATCATAAAAACATATATGTATGGAAACTGTTCAGGAAAAAATCGTCTCAACTGATATACAATAGGTATAATCAGTGCAACCGAAGTAACAGGAAGTCCCTGATAATGTTTTCTTCGTTCAGTGGTTGCAGCCTGCCGCTGTTCCTCTGTAACATTAAAATATGCCAGTCGAATCACAGCTCCTAAAATATACATCATATATGCAATTTTTGCATACCATGTATCCATTCCCAATGCATATCCGATTACCACCGGAAAAGCTCCAAAACAAACTAAATCACATAAAGAATCAATTTCGATTCCAAATTTCTTGGCATCATCACTTCTTTTAATCATTTTTGCAATGGTACCATCATACATATCTGTTAATCCTGATATCATCAGACACAAAACCGCTATTTTAAAATTCCCATCAAAAGCCGCTGACATGCCAAAAACAGCACTGACAACCCCCAGATATGTTAAAATCACTGAAACGTTATAAAATCCTATCATAATTAATACCCTCTATTCTTTACCCTTATCCTTTATTGTGACATGTGCAACACAAGTCATTAGTGCACTGATCAGTACCAATGCATAATAGCTGATTCCACGACTTAAAAGCATCGCAGGATATAAAAGACTACCAGAAAAAATCTTACAGAAGATTTTCAAAAACAGACCTTCGCTGATTCCCATTCCTCCCGGAAGAGGTAGCATATCCACTGAAATAGAAATTACACACTGAAGCGCTACAACATCCACAAATCCCAGATGTGTCAGTCCAAACGCCTTATATACCAGATATGTAATAGAAAAATGAATAATGCGCTGGACCAATGTTACAAGAAACATCTGAAACATTAATCCCCGATGTTCCTGGATGACGGCTGCTGCCTTATGATATTTTGCCATGGAATTCTGCAGCTTCGTCATTCTATCATCTTTTTTTCGAAGAATGTGCATCCTCTCTAACAAATGCATAAATGTCAAAAGCAATCTGGAAGCTAATGTAGGCTCAAAAACCAAAATAAGCATAAATGTAACACAAAAAATATTCAAAGCCATTCCAAGATAAAAGAAAAAAGAAACTTTCCAAATATATTCTGTTATTAAAAAATGTCTAAACAAAAATATTAATACACCTAGAAAAACCAAAACAAATTTATATAAAATTGTTATGATCATTAATATGACAGTTCCCACCGAAACGTCAACCTGATCTCTATTCATATAATACAGCTGTGCCGGTTGTCCTCCTGTTGCGGAAGGGGTAATACAGCTGAAGAAAAACCCAACAAATGAATATTTGATACAATTTCTTCCTGGTACCTGATCATACTTTAAAACTCTAAGCATTCTGTATATTATGTATGATTCACAGCATACAAATACTATAATGAACACAAATCCTGCAATATAGTAAATCGGCGAAACCGAATGGATAACATTCAGTAATTCTGGCAGTTCTTTTCCCCTCAATACAGCATATGCTGTTAATCCAAATAGAGCAATAAAAAATACTGCATTGCCTATAATACTTTTTTTATTTTTCATGGAACCTACCCTTTTAATTCTGATAATTCTCCAGATTCATCCTCATTGCTTTCAAAACCAAAAAATTGATTTACTTTCGTAAAAAATTTCCATAAGCCCTGATACCAGTCTGTTTTCTGACCAATTGCAAAACACAATTCTGCCAGAAAAATTCCACCGATCAGATCAATAATATAGTGCTGTTTAATGACCTGAGTAGAAACACAAACCAGAATTGCAAAAAAGGCAGAAAACTTTCTGTACCATTTAGGAATCTCCTTCTGATTCCTGATTCCTACATAGCAGAACCAACTCACCAGACAATGAATTGATGGAAATAAATTAGCAGACTGATCTACTTTATATACAAATCTTAATACATAATCCCAAAATCCTGTCCCTGTTACTTCTGGTCTGACCAATGTAGTGGGAAGAAAGACAAAAAAAAGTCCACATATAAATCTTGAAATAAAATCTCCCACCAAAAAGCGATACATATGCTCTTTGCCAATACGTCCTATTAATATATAGTTAATCACCCAGAAAATGTAGCATATTAAATATATACTGGTAAATTCCGGTATCAATGGCACCATACGATCAAACCCGGTCGTAAAATCATGGTGATAAAAACCAGAGCAAAGCTTCATTGTTCCACTGTATACCAATGTATTAAATACAAAAGATGAAATCAGCGGAATAACAGCATATTTAGGAATAAAACCAATAATAGTGTTTTTTCCATCTTTCATTATCTATGCCTCTTCTCCTTTTTTTATTAAAATGCCCTCATGGCATGTGGTTCTGGTATTCAGTTATAAAAGACCTTCTATACTACAAGAATCATGCCAACATCTGACATGATCCTTGTAATATTATATCTTTGTTATGTTTAAAAGTAAAGGAAAGCCCTTATATTTAATATTTTTGTAAGATTCTTCTATTCAACCTCTTGAATTTCTAATCTTTTATTCTTTTTTCTGTTAAACAGAGCATAGATACATGGTACTACAATTAAAGTGAGAAGCGTGCCGTAAATCAGTCCTCCAATGGTGACAATTGCCATAGGCTGCATCATTTCCGCTCCCTGTCCAAAACCGATGGCCATTGTTGATAATCCAAGAATCGTAGTCAATGCAGTCATTAAAATCGGGCGAAGTCGCAGTGTTCCTGCAGTCACGATGGCATCTTGCAATTCATATCCCTGTTCTCTCAGCTGATTGATCATATCTACCAGAACAATACCGTTATTTACAATAATTCCTGCCAGCATTACAAATCCGATCATTGCAATGACACTTAAATCTTTTCCTGTAATCAATAGTGCCAAAAATCCTCCGGTAAATGCCATTGGAATTGTAAACAAAATAATAAATGGAAATTTCAGTGACTGGAACTGTGCAACCATAATCAAATACATGAATGCGATTGCCAGCAGAAGCATCAGTCCAATCTGTCCTGTTGTTTCCTCTATAGATTCCATTTCACCTTTCATAGTATATGAATAACCTTTTGGTGCTTTATATGATTTTAATTTCTTTTGTACCTGCTGGCTGACTTTTCCTATGTTATAGCCATCTTTTAATTCAGCTGTCACAGTAATAGTTCTTTCCTGCTGGTTTCTGTTAATAGAAGAAAGACTATCACTGTTTTTAAATGATGCAATGGATGATAATGATATCTCTTTACTTGTTCCATTTTTTGTTCCACTTAACTTCAAATTCCTCAAATCACTTCTTGTCAACGTATTTTTAGTACTGTTGCCAACCTTCACATTCATTTCCTTGTCGTCAATAACTATTGTTGTTGCCTGAGATGCTTCAGAAAGCTTCTGGTTCAATTGCTGATAAACACTGGCAACTGTTAATCCATACTGAGCAGCCTTTTTCTTATTGACAGTGATATGTATATCTGGTGTAGTTTCCTCAGAACCATCCATAACATTCATTGTTCCTTTAACTTTTTTCACCTTTTGGGCTATCTCTTCTGCTGTGGCACGAAGTGTATCTAAATCCCTTCCTTTAACCTGAATCGAAATACCACTTCCTCCAAGGGCACTCATATCCATATTAGATTCCATTACTTCAATTTCACAGTCAAACTTCTTTGTTTTTTTCAAGATTTCCTTTTTTATTTCTTTGTTTGTTTTCTTTTTATTTTCCTTTAACAAAATGTACATACTGGAACGATCTGTATTACTTTTTCCAGATGACATTCCCATACCAGTTGAATCTGTTGTAATCATAGCTGCCACACTATCCACATCTTTTATTTTTTTAATCTTTTCCATTACTGTATCAGACATTGCAGCTGTATCTTCCATGGATGATCCTTCTGGCATCTGTATAGTCAGTGACATCTGTGTACTATCCATATTTGGCATAAGTGAACTGCCGATTTGCGTTGCTCCATATATACTTCCTGCAAATAATACCAATGTAATCAAGATAACTGCAATTTTACGATTCAATATTTTTTCCATGAATCCCTGATATGCACCCTGCAGACGATCAATTAATTTACTGTCCTTTTCTGTTACTTTATGAAGAACTCCAGCAGACATCATTGGTACAAATGTTACTGCTACAATCAGACTGGCCAGCAAAGAATACCCAATAGTCAATCCCATATCCACAAACAGCTTCTTTGTAATACCTGTTGTAAACACAATTGGTAAGAAAACAGATACTGTTGTAAGAGTGGACGAGGTAATGGCACCTGCAACCCCTTTTGCTCCAGTAATTGCAGCTTCTTTTACCGGTACTCCATCTTTTCTCAGACGATAGATATTTTCTATAACTACAATAGAATTATCTACCAGCATACCTACCCCCAGTGCCAGACCTGAAAGTGATATTACATTTAATGTAATTCCGCTAAAATACATTAAAACCACTGCTAAAATAACACTAAGAGGAATAGAGCATGCAATAACAAGTGTCGGCTTTATATCCTTCAAAAACAGAAGAAGAATAATAACTGCCAGACCTGCACCCATCAGAAGATTTTTCATTACAGATCCTGTAACCAGATCAATGTAGATACCCTGATCCATAATATTAATATAATGTAAATCCTTATTCTCTTTCTTCAGTTCTTGCAATTTATCTGCAATCCGGTCTGATACATCAGCTGTTGAATAATTATTTTGTTTCTGTATTGTCATAATAACTCCGTTATATCCATTGACACGACAATACATGTCACTTTGATTATTCACGACAGCTACATCAGCCACATCACTTAATTTTACCGTTGGAATACCTTCTATTCCAAGATCCATCAATTCCATATTTTCCAAATCTTTCTGGCTTTCGGCTTTATCTCCAACCCTAACCAGATATTGGACATTATTTTCTGTAATATATCCTGCAGGCATTTCAAAATTCTGTGCTACCAGCAATGCTTTTACATTTTCTACAGTTAATTTATCTTTCACATTTGCTGAGGCTTCTGCCTGAGCTTTAGCTTCATCCAGTTTTTGCTGACCTGTGGTAATCTGTGTCTCCCCTTGGGCAATTCCAATCTCCGCTGTTGTCATTTGCTGACCGGCAGATGCAGATTGAATATTAAACTGGGTAATCTTCGCGCTGATTTCTTTTTTCCCTTCCTGAATCTGCTTTAATGCCTTATTTAATGATTTAATATTTTTATCAATTGTTTTTATTGATTCAGATGCTGTACTTTTTTGTTTCTTTAATTCTGTAAGCTGTGCCACCAGCTGAACTTTCTGTGCCCCATCTGGAAGTTTTTTTACCTGGTCTTCCCATTTTCCAATCTGAACGGAAAGCTCTTTGACCGTCATCTGCAGTGTTGTCTTCTGATTTTTTAAATTGGTAATGGCACTGGTTACCTGTACTTCTTTTTGCGCAAGGGAAATCTGTCCGTCTGATAATGCCGTCTGAGCTTTAGCCAGTTGCTTGTTTGCCTGATTTCGTTTGGCATTCAGTGTATTTTTTCCTGTTTCCAACTGATTTTTTGCCTGGTCCAATTTGTTCTGTTGTTCATCAAACTGTCCATTCAAAGCATCTTTAATCTTATTGTTCAGTTTTTCTATTTTCTGTTCATTTATAATAACATTGATATTTTCTTCAACTAATCCAGTAGTATTAACTGAAGCGACTCCATCCACAGCCTCAACAGACGGAGCTATCTTTTTTTCCACTAATTCTGATAGTTCTGCTGTATCCAGCTTTTTAGCATCCATCGCTGTTACCATAACAGGCATCATATCAGGGTTAAGTTTCATTATCGTCGGATTTCCAACTTTATCTGTCCAATACCCTGTCAGCATATCCAGCTTCTCTCTCATATCAAGAGATACAGCATCCATATTAGTGTCACCTTCAAATTCCAGGATAACCATAGATAAATTTTCACTGGATATGGAATTTACTTCCTTAATGTTTGAAATAGTAGCCATAGACTGTTCAACAGGCTTTGTTACTGTTGTCTCTACTTCCTCTGGAGATGCTCCCTGATATGTAGTCATAACAATAGCATATGGAAGTTCCATGCTCGGAAGCAAATCTGTTGTCATTTTTGTAAAAGAAACAATTCCTAAAATAAGAATTAATGCAACTCCTACAATTACTGTATAAGGCTTTCTTACACTAAATTTTGAAATCATAATCTTCACCTTTCCTGTTATGAAACAACAATTCAACTCTGCTCCATTTTTCTCTCATGAAAGCAAAAAGTTCATTCTGCTTTTAAATACTATCCAAATATACTTATGCTATCTCAGTAAAAAAAAGAAGTCAACCATTTTTGAATAATATCTATGTGATTCACGTACAATAAAAAGAAAACAAGGAGATCTTAATTATGAATGAAACTTACCCTTTTTCTTTGGAACCTCTTCCATATGACTATCACACTCTAGAACCTGTCATCAGTGCTGAAACTCTTCATTTTCATCACGACAAGCATCTTGCTACTTATGTAGAAAAACTAAATCACGCTTTGCAGCCTCATGAGGAACTTCATAACATGACTCTGGAACAGCTCCTTACAGAGCCTCTGACAGTTTCAGATTCTGTTAAAACCGAGATTAAAAATAATGGCGGGGGTGTTTATAACCATCAGTTATATTTCAAGTGTATGAAGCCGGCAGAAGAGATGACGCCTCCAAAAGGACAGTTATTAGATAAAATTAAAACATCTTTTGGATCACTTGATACTTTTATACAAAATTTAACAAATGAAGCCTTATGTTTATTTGGTTCAGGCTATGCATGGCTGATTATGAATAACGGCAATCTGGAAATTACTACTACGCCAAATCAAAACACACCATTAACCAGCTCTGTCTATCCACTTCTTCCTATTGATGTCTGGGAACATGCATATTATCTCCAGTATCAGAATCGTCGCATGGATTATGTTAACAACTGGTTTTCAATCATTAACTGGGATTATGTTGAAGAACGTTTCGCCCATCAGTTGTAATTTGAATACTATATTTACAAAACAAAAAAAGTTTTGGAATCTCTTCCAAAACTTTTTTGTTTTTAATAGAAAAAGCTTCTTAAGTAAAGCTGCCTTATCTACTTTGCTTTTTTACTATTCTACACTATAGTTTGGTGCTTCTTTTGTAATATGAATGTCATGTGGATGACTTTCTTTCAATGAAGCAGCAGTAATCTTAACGAATTCTCCTGTTTCCTGTAAAGTCTTAATGTCTTTTGCTCCACAGTAACCCATTCCAGAACGTAATCCACCTAACAGCTGGAATACAGTATCTTCAACTGTTCCTTTATAAGCTACACGTCCTTCTACACCCTCTGGTACAAGTTTCTTTGCGTTTGTCTGGAAATAACGGTCTTTACTTCCATTTTCCATAGCTGCCAAAGATCCCATTCCACGATATACTTTATATTTTCTTCCCTGATATAATTCAAATTCTCCAGGACTTTCATCACAACCTGCCAGCATACTTCCAAGCATACATACATCTGCTCCAGCTGCAATTGCCTTTGTGATTTCTCCTGAGTATTTAATACCTCCATCAGCGATAATTGGAATGCCTGCTTTCTTAGCTTCTTCATAAGCACTCATAATAGCTGTTACCTGAGGTACACCAATACCAGCTACAACACGGGTTGTACAAATAGATCCTGGTCCGATACCAATCTTAACACAATCAGCTCCAGCTTCAATTAACGCTTTTGCACCTGCTCCTGTTGCAACATTACCTGCAATAACCTGAAGATCCGGGAATTTTTCTTTTACCATTCTGATAACTCTTAATACGTTTGCAGAATGTCCATGTGCTGAATCCACTACAATAACATCTACATGCACATCAACCAGTGCCTGTACTCTATCCAGAACATCTGCTGTAATTCCTACACCTGCACCACAAAGGAGTCTTCCCTGATCATCTTTTGCTGCATTTGGATATTTAATCTGTTTTTCAATATCTTTAATAGTAATTAATCCTTTTAAGTTGAAATCATCATCAACAATTGGAAGTTTTTCTTTTCTTGCTTTTCCAAGAATCTTTTTTGCTTCCTCTAAAGTAATACCTTCTTTTGCTGTTACCAGTCCTTCAGAAGTCATAGACTCTTTAATCTTTTTAGAAAAATCTGTTTCAAATTTCAAGTCACGATTTGTAATAATACCAACTAATTTTGTACCTTCTGTAATTGGCACACCTGAAATGCGGAATTTTGCCATTAAATCATCGGCATCTTGAATGGTATGTTCTGGTGATAAGGAGAACGGATCCGTAATAACTCCATTTTCTGAACGTTTTACTTTATCTACTTCTTCTGCCTGCTGTTCAATAGTCATATTCTTATGAATAATCCCAATTCCACCCTGTCTTGCCATGGCAATCGCCATACGGTGTTCTGTTACAGTGTCCATGCTGGCACTCATTAATGGAATATTCAACTTAATTTTATTTGTCAGGCGTGTACATGTATCTACGTCATTTGCAATTACTTCTGAATATGCTGGTACTAAGAGCACATCATCAAATGTAATTCCTTCACCAATTAACTTTCCCATTTTTTTCCTCACTTTCTCTTAAAGATTAGATTATTTCTTTTGTTATTGTTCTGATTATATAGTATGTTATCTTAACAAATATTTTTTTTACTGTCAAGATTGTTTTGGTTAAATGTTTCAACTTACTATTTTTGAAAAAAGGAATTACTGATATTACAGCAACCCCTTTTTTTCTATAATACTGATACTTGCATAAGCATCTCTTCTAAATCAGGCATTAATTATTCTACAACAGCAATCTTACTTCCCAGATTCAGATTAGGCAGAGGTTTTGCTTCTACACAGATACTTCCTGGCAGTCCTGCTTCCTTTGCTCCACTGAATACAACGGTCAAGTGTCCAAGAGTTTCCAGATTTGACTGGGCAATATCTCCTACAGCTGTAATCAGGTATTCTTTCTCATCTATTATCAGCTTGTCACCTGCTTTAATAGTTCCATCAACTTTTTTAACATTAATAAAATAACAAAAATCTTTCAATGTATCCGGAACATTCTCTCCGAACAGAACAAACATTCCTTCGTCAAAAAAAGCTTCTATCTGATCTCCCATTTCAATGATTTCTGTCTGAAATATTACTTTACTCATATGGAATCCTCCTTTTACCCTCTATTTATTCTGTAATTCTTTGTCAATTGCTGCAGCTGCTTTCTTCCCTGCACCCATGGCAAGAATAACTGTAGCTGCACCTGTTACAGTGTCACCTCCAGCGTATACACCATCTTTACTTGTCTTCATTGTGTCTTCATCTACGATAATTCCGCCCCATCTCTGTGTATCCAGACCTGGTGTAGTCTGACGAATCAAAGGATTAGGACTCTGTCCGATTGCAATAATCACTGTATCAACATCCAGATCATAATTTGATCCTTCAATCGGCTGTGGAGAACGTCTTCCAGATGCATCCGGCTCTCCTAATTCCTGCTTGATGATTTCCATCTTATTGACCCATCCATTTTCATCAGCTTTGATGGATGCAGGGTTATTTAAGAATTTGAAAATAATTCCTTCCTCTTTTGCATGATGGAGTTCTTCCAGACGTGCCGGAGCTTCTTCTTCACTACGGCGATATACAATATATACTTCTTCTGCTCCAAGACGTTTTGCTGTTCTTGCTGCATCCATAGCTACGTTACCTGCACCTACAACAGCTACTTTCTTTCCTACTTTTACAGGTGTTGGACATTCTGGGAATTTATAACCTTTCATCAGGTTGACACGAGTTAAAAATTCATTTGCAGAATAAACACCCAGATGGTTTTCTCCTGGAATATTTAAAAATCTTGGAAGTCCGGCTCCACTTCCTACGAATACAGCTTCATATCCTTCTTCCATCAATTCATCAATCGTAACGGAACGTCCCACGATTACATTTGTCTTGATTTCTACACCCAGTTTTTCTACTGTCTCGATTTCTTTTGCAACTAAATCCTTTGGAAGACGGAATTCAGGAATACCATAACTTAATACGCCTCCTGCCTTATGCAGTGCTTCAAATACAGTAACATCGTATCCTTTTTTGATCAGTTCCCCTGCACAGGTAATTCCTGCCGGTCCACATCCTACTACAGCTACTTTCTTACCGTTTTTTTCGATTTTCACTTCTGTCGGTTTTGCATTTGCCATATGCCAGTCTGCAACAAAACGTTCCATACGTCCGATACCAACTGGTTCTCCTTTGATACCACGTACACACTTTCCTTCACACTGGTTTTCCTGTGGACAGACACGTCCGCAGATGGCAGGTAATGCATTTTCGCTTGTGATAACTTCATAAGCACCTTCAAAATCTCCTGCTGCAACTTTTTCAATAAACGCAGGAATCGGTACATTAACAGGACATCCATTTACACAAGGTTTATTTTTACAATTTAAGCAGCGTGTTGCTTCTTCCATTGCCATTTCTTTTGTATATCCCAGAGCAACCTCTTCAAAATTCTTATTTCGTACATTAGGATCCTGTTCAGGCATCGCTACTTTTTTCAGGCTCATATTTGCCATGACTATTTCCCCCTTCCAATTCTGCATTCATGTTCTTCTTCTCTAAACATTCCCTGACGTTGCATACATTCATCAAAATCAACTTTGAATCCATCAAAATCTGGTCCGTCTACGCATGCGAATTTTGTCTCACCACCAACAGTTACACGACAACCTCCGCACATTCCAGTTCCGTCGATCATGATCGGATTCAGGGATACAGTTGTTGGAATATCGTACTCTTTTGTAATCTTTACTACATTTTTCATCATGATCAGTGGTCCGATTGCAATAACTTCATCGTATTTTACCCCGGATTTAATCTGTTCTTCCAAGACTGTTGTAACAAATCCTTTTGTTCCAAGGCTTCCATCATCTGTTGCAATATATACATTATCACAGAATTCTTCAAATAATTCCTTAAGGATAACAAATTCTGCACTCTTACCACCAATGATTACATCGACAGGTACTCCCATCTTAGCCAGTTTACGAAGCTGTGGATATAAAGGTGCTGCACCCACTCCTCCGGCAACTCCTATTACACGTTCACATTTATGTAATGGAGAAGGCTGTCCTAAAGGACCAACAAAGTCCTGTACATAGTCTCCTTCTTCTTTTTTACTCAATAATTCTGTTGAATAACCAACCACCTGATAGATAATGGTTACTGTTTCTTTTTCACGGTCAAAATCAGCAATGGTCAATGGAATTCTTTCCCCGTCTTCATCTACCCTGATGATGATAAACTGTCCAGGTTCACATTTTCTTGCTACGTATGGAGCTTCAATCTCCATTAACTCAACAAGATTGTTAAGTTTCGTTTTCTTTACGATTTTATACACCACGTACACCTCTTTCTCAAAATATATCTTTCTACATTATACATGTTAAAAGTTCAATAGAAAAGAACTTTTTTTAAAATGTGTAATGCAATTGTTTTATTTCATTATCAGCATCTATCCACGACTAGTCTTTCTCAATGGATGAATAATAATTTCATAATAATTTTCTGCCGTTCTATCATTCTCCCATAAAACTATTATAACAGAAAAAGGAAAAGCAATCACATGCTTTTCCTTTTTCCCTTCAAATGCTATAGAAGTATATAGAATAATTTTACTTATTCTCCTTATATAATTTAATAAACAGATTTTCAAAATCCGCCTCTGTAAATATGACTGGATTATCAAAAGTTTCTTCTGCATTTGCTGCTGTATGAGCAAGTCTCTTAAAATCCTTTGGATCCACAACATCCAATTCACAGAACTTTGGTATATTTAATCTTTCAGCCAATTCTTCCATATAGTCAACACCTGCATATGCTGCCTCTTCAACTGTTTTTCCTTCTACAACAACCCCGAGGAATCTGGCTACATCTGCATATTTTTCCGGTGCTCCTGGAACACTTAATCGACTGACTTCTGGAAGCATCATTGCATTGGCAACTCCATGAGGAATATCATAATATCCACCCAGTGCCTCTGAAATAGAATGAACAGATGCCACATCTGAATTTCCAAAAGCTGCTCCCGCCATACAGCTTGCTGCCATCATATCAACATAAGCTTCTTCACTATTTTCTTCTACCGCTTTTACAAGACTCTTTCCTATGAGCCTGATGGCAGTTTCTGCCAATGCATCTGTAAATGGATTTGCCGCTTTACATACATATGCTTCTACTGCATGGGTCAATGCATCCATTCCTGTGGATGCCAGCAATCTTTTCGGAAGATTTATTAGAACATCTGGATCAAGTACAGCAACTTTTGCGCTGACCTCATCTCCCCAGATACAGTCCTTTTCCAGTGTTTTTGTATTATTTACAATAGACTCATGGGTAACTTCACTTCCTGTTCCACAAGTTGTAGGGACACAAATCAAAGGGGTTATTACATTTTTAAGGTTTCCTTCTCTCCAGTCTTCACATTTCCCGCCATTTTCAAGAATTGCCCCTATTGCCTTGGCTGTATCAATGGCTGATCCTCCACCTACTGCAACCATAGAATCAATTTGCTGTTCTTTTGCAAAAGCTGCTCCCCGCTCAATATCCACATCTCTTGGATTCGGAACAATTTCTGACCACAAAATATATTCTATATTTTTCGCTTTAAAATCTTCAAAAACAGGATCAAGCAAACCTGTATCAAGCATTGGCTTATCTGTTACGATTAATGTTTTCTTCCCTATCTTTGCCGCCTCGTCAGCTACCTGTCTGATAGCTCCACGTTCAAATATAATTTTAGTCGGCATATAAAATTTAAATGGTTGAATCATATTTTTCTCCTTCAATATATTTATCCTAGTACAAATCCTGCTACCAGATACATTACACCGGAAATAACTGCCGAAATAATAAAATATGGCTGACAGGCAATATACTGTTCATATATCTTTACACCACAGGATCTTGCTGATACTACTCCAAGGTCAGATACAACACATGCATTAGCACCAAACAGACTTGCAGAAATCAACGCCCCTAAACATAACGGAACGTTTGCCCCCATATTACTAAGTACGACCATTAGAACTGGAATTGCTATCTGGAACAATGTATAATTCAGACTAAATAAATATTCTTCGCAGCAGAAAAATACAAAAATCAGGAACGGTATCAGACTTGGAATAGGTATTGCATTACAAACCCCCTGTACAAATGCTTCCATGCCCATAGCATACATTACTTCCTGCATACAATATCCGATCATCAAGATCATGACCATATCCATCATGTCAAGAAATCCGTCAACTGTACATTGTACATAATCACTAATTGTCATCAATCCCTGAAGTACATATAATACTCCGGTAAAAATTGCAGCAATACCAAATGCCAGATAACAGTTTAAATCCGTTGCAATCAGTGCAACTACAATTACAATAATCGGAAGAATCAGATTTAATACACTGACATTTTGCGTTCTTGGATTATTTTCGTCAAACCCATCATCTTCGTCATCATCTTCACCACCATCAATTGCACCCATCTGGATTCCTTCTTCTTCCATCATCTGATATGCTTTTTTCATTGGTCCGATTTTTGGAAAAATTCCAACAGCAAATAATAGTGCAATCACACAGGCAACAATACAATAAAACATAAACGGAATCGTCTGTATGAAAATATGCGTTGCTTCTGCACGGCTTTCAACATTTTTTGCATTTGCAATCTGATAGATTACAAAATATCCCCATGCGCCAAATGGAAGCATTTCTGAAACATTGATACTTAATGTTCGAACAACATATGCCAACGCCAGTTTAGGTTTTCTAATCGCTTCCATCAGTGGAGAAAAAGACGCTCCTGCAGTTAAAGCCGATACATAATCATCAATAGATGTTGCTCCCGCATATACTCCAGATGCCGCAAGAATCATTTTCTCATTTTTACCAAATCGGGATGTAATAAAATCTGCAAATGCCTTTGTACTTCCGCTTCGCTTCATGGCAATGATGATTCCTCCACATAAGAAAAAGGACATATACATCTGTATATCTTCTTCATCTGCAAGAACTACCATTAAATCATCAAAGAAACCACCTACACATCCTAATTTGTACCATAAAATATAAGATGAAAACGTACCCAGTATCAAACTGCTCATTACATCTTTTGTTGTCAGCGCATAAACAAACAGTACAACAATTGGTGCAAGAATCAGAATATTTCCTTCGATCATACTTTTGGGCAACAGAAAAAATATAATATTCATGATCAGATAAAAAGACCATAGTTTTACCATTTTAGGATCAATTTGTTTTGGATTCATATAATACAGAATCCTTTTGATTATATTTTTTTCACTCATATTTTTCACTTCCTATCTTTCCAAAAGAAAAGGACATAAGCAGCTATTGCGCCATATCCTTTTCTTTCATCATTTTAACGGTCTGCCTTAAAACGGTCATATCGTAAAGGACTGATATCTACAATGGTATCTTCTCCCACGACCATCTGTGCAAGCATAAGTCCTACTGCCGGTGC
Organism: Anaerostipes faecalis; assembly: GCF_018982945.1. Taxonomy (GTDB): domain Bacteria; phylum Bacillota; class Clostridia; order Lachnospirales; family Lachnospiraceae; genus Anaerostipes; species Anaerostipes faecalis. The sequence continues at coordinate 177,644 of NZ_JABRXE010000002.1, forward strand.
AGTTCCAAATCCATGTCCTGTAAATGCGCATGCCAGAATCAGACCAGGTACTTCTTCTACCGGGCTGATAACAGGAACACCATCAATACAAAGATCTAACCATCCACCCCAACTTCTTACAATCTTAGCATCTTTCAGTGCCGGGATATATCCCATGATCGCACGACATCCTGCTGACATCGTTAAAGAAGATGTTCTAAGATCTGTTAACTCTTTATCTGCAGCTTCTTCAAGTCCACATTCAGAACCAAATACAAAAGATCCGTGAGCAGCCTGATGTCCATAGAAATCTGCATCTGCGGTTCCAAGCATTTGTTTAAACATTGGTGGCTGCATTTCTGTAACCAGAGCTTCTTCAAAATATTTAGTCATAGGAATATCAATACCTACAGTTCTTGCAATTTCTCTGCTTTCATATCCTGCTGCAAGGATAATAGTTTCTCCTTCAAATACAGTGCCATCAACTGTTATAACTTTTCTTGCCTTTCCTCTTACCTTTTCAATTTTCTTTACAGGTGCACCTTTGATAAAAGATACTCCTAATTCTACTGCTCTTTTGTAATATGCCAGAGTTGTCATCATTGGATTTGCATGTCCATCTGTTGGACACCAGCTGGCTCCAATGATATCATCAGATAAATATGGATTAATTTCTTTTACTTCTTTTGCATCAATCATTCGCACATCCAGACCAACACTCTGTGCATTTGTTGCCAGCTGATTTAACTTCTTTAAATGTGCTTCTGTTTTTCCAAGACGCAGGTTTCCTTCCTGACAGTACTCCACATCTACCCCTAATTCTTCAGATAAAGTAGGCCACATATTTTTGATAGCATACATAGCATATGGAAGTTCTCTCACATCACGTCCAGACTGACGGACACCTCCACCATTTCGACTGGATCCTCCATGCCCAATACTATCAGAAGCTTCTAATACAATAACATCTTTTACTCCGCGTTTTGCAAGATAGTATGCTGCTGCACAACCATTAACACCGCCACCGATAATTATTACTTCTGCTGTCTGTTTCATTACTGGTCACCTCCATCTCTTCCAAGAATCTCCATTGTCATCGGACGCATTGGAGCTCTTGATACTGCAGGCTCCAATTCAGCAGGAGATATCTTTAATTCTCTTGCAACAATTCCTTTTACCAGTTTTCCACAGGTCTGTCCCTGACAAAGTCCCATTCCACTTCTTAAAAAACGACGAATTTCTTCTATTGTAAACATTCCCGCATGAACTGCCTGTCTGATTTCTCCTTTGGTCACTTCCTCACAGCGACATACTAACATATCATCATCCGGCTGCGGTACATATTCTCCAATTTCTTTTAATTTATCATCTACACTAATCATATCCGCATCCTCCTATCTTTTGAAAAAGCGAGCTTTATCAACCATATCTGCCGGTACTTTAATCGTTAACAGATTGGTATGATCAAATGCTTTTGCACTTTTGACACCAATAACTTCTGCTTCACAAACCGGGCTTCCACTACGGTCAAATGCCATTCCTTTGTCACCTTTTTGTGGCAGAGGCAAAAATTCATATGGCATTGTAACACTTGCATATCCTTCCTCGTATCCTTCATCGATCAGGAAGATTGCCTGTCCGGAACAAGAAGCTACACACATTCCACATCCGATACATTCTTTTTCCACATCTACAACTGGAAGAGATGTGATATTTTCACCAATGCTAATGCATCCTTTTGGACATGCATCCTGACAAGGATTACATGGGATGTTCTGTGTACATTCCATTACCGGATGAACACCTAATTTTTTTACAAAACCAGGATATCTTGCGATTTCATCATCAGCTACATATCCTTTTTTCAAAAGATTGGTAGAAATTTCAATTCCTTCTTCTGTTTCTTTTATAATCTTACCTCTGTTTTCAGGAGCAAACATACCTTTACGGAGACTTCCTAAAGCATGTTCCAACGCTTCGCATTGTGTCAGACGTTCTTCCTCTGTCAGATATCCTGCAGATGCTGCAATGGAGACACCGGCTATCCTTCCTTCAATCATAGCTGAACTTGCTTCTTCAATACTGGAAACATCACCTGCTGCAAAAATTCCATCCACAGATGTCTGTCCAAATTCATCACATTCCGGAATATATCCACCTGGTGTATCCAACATTTTACATCCTGCCTGTTTTAATAACTGAGAGCTAGGTGACAATCCAACTGCCACACAGATGGTATCAACATCAAAATGTTTTTCTGTTCCAGGAATAAACTGGAACTTATCATCTACTTCTGCAATGGTGACTCCAGTTACATATTCGTCACCTTCTGCTTCTTTAATTGTATGGGATAAATAAAATGGCACGCCACAACGAGATACTTTAGATGCATGAACTCCATATCCACCAACTCTTGGAGCTGCATCTACCAGTGCTACTACTTCACATCCTGCCTGTAACAGCTGATAACTTACAACCAATCCTACATTTCCTGTTCCAAGCATCAATACTTTTTCTCCTGGCATTACATGGTGAAGATTCATCATTGTCTGTGCTGCACCGGCACCAATAACTCCAGGTTTAGTCCATCCCTTGAATGTAACCATATTTTCACTGGCTCCTGTTGCTACCAGAATGGAATCACCTTTAAAATGTTTTACCTGATCTCCAATTTTTACTGTAATTTCTTTTTCAGGATACAATCCAATAACTGTTGCATTTAAAACAACTTCTACTCCATATTCCTCAGCTTCTTTTAATAAATCTTCTCCAATTTTGAAACCTCGGATTTTAGCTCTATGTTCTTTGGATCCAAAAAATTTATGAATCTGTTTAAACAGCTGTCCGCCTGGTTTTGCATTTTCGTCAAAAACAATTGGTTTCATTCCACATTTTGCGGCTTCAATGGCAGCAGATAACCCTGCAGGTCCTGCTCCGATTACAATCAAATCATATCTTTTCATTATAGGCTGCCTCCTTCCTCTTTTGCTGTAACTCCATATTGAGTCTGCACTGTCATCCCCTCTTCCAATGGAGTAATACAAGTTCTCACATTTGGCTGTCCATTTACGATCATAACGCAGTCTGTGCATCGTCCAATCGCACAAAAAATACCTCTTGGCTCATGACGTTTCTTTGTATATCTATGTACCATAACCCCTGCAGCTTTCAATGCTGCAGCAATCGGTTCACCTTCCATTCCTTCCATTTCTTTTCCATCAAAATAAAACTTTACCACTTTTTTTTCTGGTGCAGTTCCTAAAATTGGATGTTCTTTAATTCTACCCATGTTATTTCCTCCTATCTTTATATTAAAAGGCTACTGGTTCTTCCCATAAATTAAGCATTGTTCCAATGCCTTTCTTTTTTGCCTTATGATAACACTCATAAGCCCATGCTACGTCTTGAATTGGCATTCCTTCTATGGATACAAGGAAGATTTCATCTTCTGATGTTCTTCCTTTACACTCTCCATTTACAATGTCTGCCAGATTCTTCACATCTTCTCTTTTGATCATGCCATCTCTGACCATAAACACAAAATCTTCTCCTATAGTTCCACAATTCTTTCTTGTTCCATCCGGATAAAAGTCATCTCCATCTTCCTGAGCGTATTCTTCATACATTCCCCAGTTGTCAACAACTTTGGAAAATTTCTTTTCATCTTCCCATGAAATATTTAATCCGTTGGTGGAAACAACAACTGCTCCAGGTTTTAACCACTCATATTTTAATTCCGGCCAATTTGGATATGTTACAGATGCTGCTTCACAAACAATATCCGCATCCTTCACTGCTTCCTGTACTGTAGCGCAAATCTCAATGTTCGTAATCTGAGGAAAATGCTCTTCAATAAATGTTTTCATCTTTTGTGCAGTTTTAGAAGTTGGAGTACTTCCTACCATTTTCACTGTATCAATTGTTGGAAACTTTGCAACAAAAGCTCTCATGGAAGAGCGATTGATAACGCCTGGACCAATAATTCCAACTGTTTTTGCATCCTTCTTGGCAAAGTATTTTGCTACCAGTCCTGGCATAGCACCTGTTCTCATAGAACTTAGCAAATTTGCAGACATATAACTGATCGGTGCTCCGGTCTCTACGTCATTTAAAGTTGCCATTAAAATAGATCTTGGATAACCTTTTGCACGGTTTCTTCCATTTGATCCATACCATTTCTGCCCTGCTACATGAAATCTTCCTCCCAGATATGCCGGCATTGCTATAAAACGACGATCTCTGGAATCTTGCAGCGGAAAATCTTTAATATCAGATTCTTTAGGAAATTCCAACATCAATCCATGTGCATTGTGATCAGAACCTCCCATCAGATAATCACCTTTTCCTAAAAGTGATACCACCTCTTCCATTACATCGACACATTTTCCCGCATCCAATACTCCAGCCTTAATCATATCCTGTTCATTCAAATATAAAAAATCAATCCTTGCGTCACTCATCATATCCTCCTTTTTATTATGGCGAACATTGAAATTTTCAGAAAACTTAAAAAAAGGAACACTATAGGTGTTTTACAACCTCAGTGCTCCTTTGCGCTGTTTTCTTTGTCTAAACGCATTATATAGTCTAGTATTATACTAGAGTCAATAACTTTTTTCCCAATTTTTTTCAATTTATGTTAGAATATCAATAAACAAGTCGTATAAAAAGGAAAAAAAAATGAACGAAGAAATATATTTTAAAATAGGTGAACTATCAAAGTTATACAATATAGGTGTGGACTCTATCCGTTATTATGAACAAGTGGGACTTTTACACCCAAAAAGAGATCCAAACAATAATTATCGATTATACACTTTGGAAGATATCCGAAAATTAACAATGATTCGAGAATTGCTGGCTTTGAATATGCCTTTAGAACAAATCAAAAATTTCGATGACCATCGTACCGTCGAAAATTCTATCAAATTATTAAAGACAGAATTGGATATCATTGATGAATCCATTGAAAAGCTGGTTCAGAACAAGAACAGTATCCTGAACCGTCTTTCAAATATTCAAAGTGCTTTGGAAAAAACAAAATATCTTAACCAAATTCGTACCCTGGACTTACCTGTACGTGATTGTGTTATGATCAGTGATACGAATCTTCCCAACGATTATGTTGATTATGCTGTTACACAATATATGCAAAATCATCACCAGGATATACATACCATTGGTGCATGTGACTGCTATACTCTGGATGTAAAAAACAGTAATCCAAAATCTAAACAATTGAGAACAAAAAATGTGTTTTTTTATTCTCCAAAGCCAATGTGTGATAGCAACTATACTCTTCCGGCAGGAAAATACCTTTCTGTCATATATTCCGGCAGCTATGATTACACAAAAGAATGGGTAAATAAAATGTTTCTTTATGCCAAAGAACATTCTTTAAAGATCATATCTGATCCCATTGAATTTGGTTATATTAATGAATATGAAACCACCGATGAAAATGAAAATATCATTGAAGTCCAGATGCAGATTAAGTCTTAATCTGCATCTGCACACAAAAAAAATAGAGGCTGCCACTATAGCAACTTACCCAGTTACCCTGATGACAGCCCCAATTAAAAATTACCAAGAGATTCTCTATATTATTCTGATTTTCCCACGAATCTGATTCTTTACTTTCGCTTAGTGTCCAGCGTCTACATCATACCCATTCCTGGTGCTCCTGCTCCTGCTGGCATTGCTGGTGCTTCTTCTTTGATGTTTGCAACTACAGATTCTGTTGTTAACAGAGTTGATGCTACAGATGTTGCATTCTGTAATGCACTTCTTGTAACTTTGGCTGGATCAATGATTCCTTTTTCGATCATATTTCCATATTCCTCGTTCAGTGCATCAAATCCAATTCCAATTTCCTGTTCTTTTACTTTATTTACAATAACAGCTCCTTCTAATCCACCGTTTACTGCAATCTGGAATAATGGTGCTTCTAATGCTTTTAAGATGATATTTGCACCTGTTTTTTCGTCTCCTTCCAGATCTTTTGTTGCTTCTGCAACTTTCTTGGAAGCATGAATATATGCTGATCCTCCACCAAAGATGATTCCTTCTTCTACTGCTGCTTTTGTTGCTGCTAAAGCATCTTCCAGACGAAGTTTACTTTCTTTCATTTCTGTTTCTGTTGCTGCTCCAACACGGATAACTGCTACTCCACCAGATAATTTAGCCAGTCTTTCCTGTAATTTTTCTTTATCAAATTCAGATGTTGTTTCTTCAATCTGACCTTTAATCTGTCCAATACGTGCCTGAATTGCATCTTTATCACCTTCACCGTCAACGATGACTGTATTCTCTTTTTCAACTTTGACAGATTTTGCACGTCCTAACTGATCTAAAGTTGCATCTTTTAAGTCCATTCCAACTTCTTCAGAAATTACTGTACCACCTGTTAAAATAGCGATATCTTCTAACATTGCTTTTCTTCTGTCACCATATCCAGGAGCTTTAACAGCACATACTGAGAATGTACCACGTAACTTGTTAACGATTAATGTTGTTAAAGCTTCACCTTCAATATCTTCTGCAATTATCAGTAACTTCTGTCCACTCTGTACGATCTGTTCCAGTAATGGAAGAATGTCCTGAATATTAGAAATCTTCTTATCTGTAATCAGAATATATGGATTTTCTAATTCAGCAACCATTTTTTCCATATCTGTTGAGAAATATGCTGATAAATATCCACGATCGAACTGCATACCTTCTACTAAATCTAATTCTGTTTTCATTGTCTTAGATTCTTCGATTGTAATAACTCCATCATTAGATACTTTTTCCATAGCATCTGCTACTAATTCTCCAACTTCTTCATCTGCAGCAGAGATTGCTGCTACTTTGGCAATCTGATCTCTTCCTGTTACCTGACTGCTCATTTCTGCGATTGCTTCTACAGCTGCTTCTGTTGCTTTTTTCATTCCTTTACGAAGAATAATTGGGTTAGCTCCTGCTGCCAGGTTTTTCATTCCTTCATTGATCATTGCCTGTGCAAGAACAGTAGCTGTTGTTGTACCATCTCCGGCAACATCATTTGTCTTTGTGGCAACTTCTTTTACTACCTGTGCTCCCATGTTTTCAAAAGCATCTTCTAGTTCGATTTCTTTTGCAATTGTCACACCGTCATTTGTAATTAATGGTGTTCCAAAAGATTTATCAAGAACTACATTACGTCCTTTTGGTCCGATTGTTACTTTAACTGTATCTGCTAACTGGTTTACTCCTGCTTCCAGTGCTTTTCTAGCTTCAATTCCGTATTTGATTTCCTTTGCCATAATTTACATACCTCCAAATGAATTATTCTACAACGGCTAAGATGTCATTCTGTTTTACGATAATGAATTCATCATCTTCTAATTTTACTTCTGTTCCTGCATATTTAGAATAAATTACTTTCTGTCCTACAGCAACTTCCATCTTCACATCTTCTGTTCCAGGACCAACAGCGATAACTTCTGCTTCCTGTGGCTTTTCCTGAGATGCTGTTGTTAAAACAATACCAGATTTTGTAGTTGTTTCTGCTTCTAACTGTTTCAGAACAACTCTGTCTCCTAATGGTGTTAATTTCATAATCGTATTACCTCCAAAAAAATTTTTAGAAAATTGTCATTTTTTATCTTTTATTGTTAGCACTCACTTTAACCGAGTGCTAACTCTATGTTTCTTAGTATAACACCGAGGAAAAAAAATGCAACCCCCTTTTTTATAAAAAATGTGTAAACTTTTCCACTGATGTAAATAAAAAAGAGACATCTTACTTTTTTATAAGACATCTCATTTTTTATTTCTACTATAAAATCTCACTTGCGAACTCGGACACATCTGGACGAAGCGCCAGCGAAGGAAGCGTTCCGAGAAGCATGTGAATTTTTTAACTTTAATATATCTTCATTCATTAAGTAACAAAAACAAGACATCTTATTTTTTTATAAGACATCTCATTTTTATTTCTACTATAAAATCTCACTTGCGAACTCGGACACATCTGGACGAAGCGCCAGCGAAAGAAGCGTTCCGAGAAGCATGTGAATTTTTTAACTTTAATATATCTTCATTCATTAAGTAACAAAAACGAGACATCTTATTTTTTTATAAGACATCTCATTTTTATTTCTACTATAAAATCTCACTTGCGAACTCGGACACATCTGGACGAAGCGCCAGCGAAAGAAGCGTTCCGAGAAGCATGTGAATTTTTGTTTTAATTTGGTTTATATGAACTCTTCAGATTTACAATTCGATTAAATACCAGATGATCTTCTGTGGTATCCTTTGTATCAATACAGAAATAACCGGTTCTCATAAACTGGAAACTGTCTCCTGGCTTGAATTCTTTCAAAGCAGGTTCTACATAAGCATTTTCAATAATCGTCAATGAATTTGGATTAATGTTCATAGTACCATCTTCTTCGTTATAAACACCTTTTTCTTCATCTACGATATTTTCATATAATCTTACTTCTGCCTGAACTGCTGTAGGAACTGCTACCCAGTGAATGGTTCCTCTGACCTTTCTTCCATCAGGACTGTTGCCACCTTTAGATGCAGGATCATAAGTACAGTAAACTGTCGTTACATTTCCATCTTCATCAGCATCATATCCTGTACAGGTTACAAAATATGCATTCATAAGACGAACCTCGTTACCTACATAGAGGCGACGATATTTTTTCGGTTTCTCAATCTTGAAGTCTTCTCTTTCAATATATAATTCTTTACAGAATGGAACAGTTCTTGTTCCCATCTCTTCATTTTCCTGGTTATTCGGCACTTCCACATATTCCATCTGATCATCTGGATAGTTTGTAATAACCAGTTTAATCGGATCTAGGATTGCTGCCATACGAGGTCTCTTTAACTTCAGATCATCACGGATACAATACTCAAGCATTGCATTATCCACTGAACTGTGACTCTTTGCTACTCCTACCAGTTCCATAAATTTACGGATAGCCTCAGGAGTATATCCTCTTCTTCTCAACGCAGACAATGAAACAAGTCTTGGATCATCCCATCCATCTACAACTCCATCTTCTACCAGTTTTTTAATATATCGTTTTCCAGTAACCACATTAGTCAGATATAATTTTGCAAATTCAATCTGCTTTGGCGGATTTTCAAATTCACATTCATTTACCACCCAGTCATATAATGGTCTATGATCTTCAAACTCTAAAGTACAAATAGAATGTGTAATTCCCTCAAAAGCATCTTCCAATGGATGGGCAAAATCATACATTGGATAAATACACCACTTGTTACCTGTATTATGATGTTCCATTCTGGCAATACGATAGAGAATCGGATCTCTCATATTCATATTACCTGATGTCATATCAATTTTGGCACGAAGTACTTTACTTCCATCCGGGAATTTACCATCACGCATATCACGGAATAACTGCAGATTTTCTTCCGGTGTACGATCTCGATATGGACTGTTCTTTCCAGGTTCTGTCAATGTTCCACGATATTCACGGATCTGTTCCGGTGTCAGATCACATACATATGCTTTTCCTTTTTTGATCAGAAATTCCGCACATTCATACATTTTATCAAAATAATCTGACGCAAAATAAATGTGTTCTTTGTAATCTGCTCCAAGCCATTCTACATCTTCTTTGATAGATTGAACAAATTCCTCTTTTTCTTTTGTTGGATTGGTATCATCAAATCGAAAATGAAATTCTCCATTATACTCCTGAGCCAATCCATAATTTAATAAAATAGACTTTGCATGACCAATGTGCAAATACCCATTTGGTTCTGGCGGGAATCTTGTAACCACTTTTTTACAATGTCCCTCTTCTATATCTTTATCAATAATCTGTTCTATAAAATTCTTTGATACAGTTTCTTCCATGTCTGTCCTCCATATGATATTTCTTTCCTTATCTTAAATTATCTGCACAATATAATCAAGTATATCTCCACATACTCTGTATTTTTCTCTTATCAGCCAATTAAATCCAAGGCTTCAAGAACATTTGATACGCCCATTAGTTTCATATTCGTGAAAATTTTTAATTGATCTACATTAGCCTGCGGCAGAATACATCTTTTAAATCCCAGCTTTTCAGCTTCCTTTATTCTTGCTTCCCCGCCAGATACTCCACGAATTTCTCCAACCAGTCCTACTTCTCCAAAAATAATCGTATCCTGCGAAATCGACATATTCTTGTAACTGGATGCAATAGCCATTATAACACCAAGATCAATTGCAGGTTCTCCAAGTCTCATTCCGCCTGCCAGATTCACATAGGCATCACAGCCTCCCAGTTGTAATCCAACTCGTTTTTCCAATACAGCCATTAGAAGATTCACTCTGTTATAATCAATACCTACCGCTGTTCTTCTGGGCATCTGAAAACTGGTAGGTGAAATCAATGCCTGAATTTCAATTAAAATCGGTCTGGTTCCTTCCATGGAACAAACTACTACAGAGCCAGATGCATCTAATGGTCTACCACTTAGCATGGTCTTAGAAGGATTCTCCACCTCCATCAGTCCATTTGAACACATTTCGAATACGCCTATTTCATTTGTTGAACCGAAACGATTTTTGACACCTCTTAAAATTCGATATACCGCTTCCCGCTCTCCTTCAAAATAAAGCACAGTATCTACCATATGTTCTAATGTTCTTGGACCCGCAACAACACCCTCTTTGGTTACATGTCCAACGATAAATACTGCAATATTCTCCTCTTTTGCAATTCGCATCATCTGTGATGTTACTTCCCGTACCTGGGACACACTTCCTGCTGCAGAAGATAATTCTTCACTGTACATAGTCTGAATAGAATCAATCACCACAAATTGTGGTTTAGTTTTCAGAATCGCACTGCAGATTGCATCTAAATCTGTCTCACAGAAAAGTAACATTTCCTGTTCAAATGTACCAATCCTTTCTGCGCGAATTTTAATCTGATGCATTGATTCTTCCCCGGATATATACAAGACTTTTCTACCCTGATTAGTAAGATTGCGGCATACCTGTAAAAGAAGAGTTGACTTTCCTATTCCAGGATCTCCACCTACCAGAGATAGAGAACCGGTCACAATTCCTCCTCCAAGTACACGATCTAATTCATGAATCCCTGTTGGAAATCGTTCTTCGTTTTGAACAGTAACCTCTGATATACTCATAGGAGAGGCAGAAGCCTTTACAGGCTTTGCCCCTCCTTTTTTGGCTGCTGTTATCTTTTCTTCTACAAAAGTATTCCATTGTTTACAGGCAGGACACTGTCCCATCCACTTGGAAGATTCATGACCACATTCACTGCAAAAATATACGGTCTTTTGCTTTGCCATAGATTCTCCCTGTCCTCTTATACTTTTATTGTTTCTTTACTCTTACTGAAACAGCTCTTCCTTCACTTAACTCTACTCCCATTGTTAATTTTCCGGCAAGGTTTGCTTTCATTGTTCCAATATTCGTATTATCAATATATACTTTATAATCCTGCTGTGGTTCCACCTCTAAAGTAACCTGAACATCACTGTCAGATTCTATATCAAATGCAACCCCATCTGTTGTAGCTACAAAATTATGTACTGCTGAACCAGGTACAGATTCAAAAATCAGCTGTCCATTCTTATCCAGCTTTGTCATTGTCTTAAATGTTTTAATTTTGTAGATATCTCCTTCAAATTCGATATCACCTTTTTTAGCTTTTGCTGCTAATGTGTAGTCACCAAAGCAAAGGGTTCCATTCTCTTCGCTGCGAAATAATTCAGTTACCACTGCCATTGTTTTATCCTCCTATTAATGTTTGGTTACGCACCGTTTATACTTTTATTATTATATAATATTTCTTATTTATTTACTAGCTTCCTTTACAGAAAATGTCAGTTTTTTATCTTTCTTACCAATAGTCATCTGACTGCCATTTTTTAATCTTCCTTCTAATATCCAGTCTGCAAGAACATCTTCAATTTCACTTTGAATGACTCTCCTAAGAGGTCTTGCTCCATAGTTCTCATCATAGCCTTTCTCTGCCAGCCAGTCCAGGGCACCTGGAGTTACTTTCAGGGAAATCTGATAACTGTTCATCAAACGACTTTTAACATCACTAATAAATAATTTTGCAATTTCTCTTACTTCTTCTTTTGTAAGCACTGCAAATACAATAGTTTCATCAATTCTATTGAGAAACTCTGGTCTGAAAATCTGTTTAACTTCTTCCATTACACCTTTAGTCATGATTTCATGATTCTTCTTTTTATCCATAGATGCAGCAAATCCCAACTGTTTTGGTGCAATAATACGATTGGCACCTGCATTGGATGTCATAATAATCACTGTATTTTTAAAATCTACCTGTCTTCCGTTGGAATCTGTAATATGTCCATCATCAAGTACCTGAAGAAGAATATTAAATACATCAGGATGTGCTTTTTCAATTTCATCAAATAGAATAACAGAATATGGATGCCTTCGAATCTGCTCACTTAGCTGTCCTCCTTCACCAAATCCTACATATCCTGGAGGAGATCCGATAATCTTTGACACACTATGCTTTTCCATATATTCTGACATATCTACACGAATCAGGTCCTCTTCCCGTCCGAACATTGCTTTTGCCAGTGTTTTAGATAATTCTGTCTTACCAACTCCTGTTGGACCAAGAAACAGGAATGATCCAATTGGGCGCTTTGGATCTTTTAATCCAACTCTGCTTCTTTTGATTGCTTTTGCCACAGCTTTAACCGCCTGGTCCTGTCCAATCACCTGCTTGTGCAATTCTTTTTCCAGATTACGAAGACGTTCCAGATCTCCTTTTTTCAACTGATTAACAGGAATTTTTGTCCACAAAGCAATTATATTTTCAACATCTTCTTCATTAATCTCAGGAATAATATTCTGCTTTTTGTTTATTCTTTTAATTTTGCTGTCTAAAGCTTTCTGCAGTTTCAGTTTTTCTTCTTTAATTTTTCTGGCTTTTACCATATCCCCGTCAGAGATTGCTTCTTCTGTTTGTTGCACCAGCATTTCGATCTGGTTTTTTTCCTCATAAAAATCTTCAGAATTTTTCAACAGTCCCATACGTTTCCTTGCACATGCTTCATCTAATAAATCAATTGCTTTATCTGGCAGAAAACGGTCACTGATATACCGATCTGATAATGTAACCATAAAATTTATAATCTCATCTGGTACCAGCACTCTATGATAATCCTCAAATCTGTATTTTAATCCTTTTAAAATCGTCACAGTCTGTTGAATGGATGGTTCTTCAATTCTAACCGGCTGAAATCTTCTTACAAGCGCTGCATCTTTTTCAAAATACTTTGTATATTCCTCGCTGGTAGTTGCCCCGATCAGCTGAAAATCTCCTCTTGCCAATGCAGGTTTTAATATATTGGATGCATCCATTGCCCCTTCTGAGCCACCTGCTCCAATCATTGTATGAATCTCATCTATAAATAAAATAATTGACGGATCCTCTGTTACTTCCGTAACGATTCTCTTCATACGCTCTTCAAATTCTCCACGATATTTTGTTCCCGCAATGACCCTTGTCAAATCTAATGAAAGAATTCTCTTATTTTTCAAAAGTGATGGTACCATACCACTTGAGATTTTCTGTGCCAATCCCTCTACAATTGCTGTTTTACCAACACCAGGATCTCCGATAAGACATGGATTATTCTTGGTGCGACGGCTTAAAACCTGCATTAGACGTTCCAGTTCTTCTATCCTTCCAATAACAGGATCCAGCTGTCCTTCTAAAGCCTTTTCTGTCAGGTCAGTGCTGTACTGCTCCAGTATAGTATCTCCTGATCCCTCTCCCTCATAAATATCTGAATTGATTGCTTCTGTAAACTCCGCTTTGGCGACTTTATAATCCATTCCTGCCGTCACAAGGATATCTGTATAGATTCCATCCAGTGCAATCTTATTCTTTTTTAACACTTCCAGTGCTTCATTATCTCCATCTCGAACCATAGCCATTAAAATATGTTCTGTTCCAATAGCATCACATCCATATTTTAATGCAGTTTCACCTGCAATTTCTAAAATTGCTTCGCTTTTTGGGGTAAGAGAGGCTTTTCTTCTTCCATCTTGAGGTCGAGTTGCCTTTTGCTGCACAAATTCCTCCAGCATATCTCTGGTAAGACCATGCATTTTTAATGCTTCACTGGCTAAAGATCCATCAGTCCCGTATAATCCGAGAATCAGAAAAATACTGCTAATATCTTTAAATCCCAGATATTTTGCAATTTCTTTTCCTTCTTCTATAGCTCTTGCAGCAAGTTTGGTAAATGGTAATCTGTTCATAATCCCTCCTGATTTCTATCTAGCTTTTGATACATGCAGTCAACAAGATAACACATCTCTTCTTTCGTAATCCCCTTGCAGACAGCTTCTGCAACCAGCAGCTGGAGATTCTCTCCAATTGCTTCCAGTTCTTTTTGTTTCTCTAAAGTTTCAACGCTGACTACTGCACCTTTTCTTCGGTCTAATTTCAAATATCCTTCTTCTCTTAAAATAGCATATGCTTTATTTACAGTATGCATGTTTACACCTAATATCTGTGCCAGCTGACGTACAGAAGGAAGTGATTCACCATCTGCAAATTCTTCACATGCTATTCCTAATATAATCTGATTTCGAAGCTGGACATAGATTGCTTCATCACTATTGAAATCAATCTCCAATACCATATGCAATCCCTTCTTTCTATTTTTTACTTTTCTTTAGTTTGTGTTATACTCAGACTATAATAAAAGGCACAGCCTGTCAAGAAAAAAAAGATCACAGACAATTCTTGTCCATGATCTTTACTCATACTATTTCTAATTTGCAATTCCTCTTTTTCTTCGAGTCGCATAATACATGCTATTTTCCATAGCCATAACTTTTTCAACCGGCACGCTTTTAAACACTGGAAGCTTCATTTTATATTTAATCCAGAAAAATGCGTATACTGCCAATATTCCAAAAACTACAATAGTCAAAAGCCATATGGTATGTTTTTCTGTTGGATCAGTAGAAATATTTAAAATCATATAAACTGTACCCAGAATTCCAATAATCTGTAAAATTCCTCCACCTGGACTTTTGAAAGAACGAGGTGCTTTAGGAAGCCTCTTCCTTAGGATTAATACATCAATATGTGCAAAAATATAAGAAATCATCCAAAATACTGATCCCACTAAAATCATGAAACTGATGGCATCTGTAGAACCATTACTTGCAATGGCAAACACTGTAATGGCAATACTGACAAACCATACTCCAACATATGGAACTCCATTTTTATTAGTCTTTGCAAAACACTGTGGCATCATATTCATCTTTGCCATTCCCTGACATATACTAGATAGCCCCTGCACCCCGGAATTCTGAGAGCTTATAACTGCCAGAGCTGCAACAAATGCCATCCAGATTTTTCCTGGCTGTCCAAGAAGTTTTACGCCATATAACAGATGTGGTGCTGCAGAGTCCGCCAGTTCTCCCCAATCTGTATAATTATGAAATCCAAGTACCAGTATAGACTGAACAAGACAAATTAATGCCAGACCAAGCATCATTCCCAAAGGTACATTTCTCTTAGCATTTTTTACCTCTTTTGAAATCGGTATTGCATATTCTGCACCAATGAACAGCCAAAATGCAACTGCTGTCATAGAAATGACAGATTTAAAATCGGTTGCCATACTCCATGGCTGATGGACCATTTTTCCTGTTCCTAATCCCAATGCTCCCATAAGCCCCATCAGAGCCATAGAACCAATCAGCAGATACGCAACCAGATCCTGAATCTTAGCGAACATATCCACACCTCTTAAATTTGCAATCAGCAACACTACCGTCATCACAAGAGTATAAATAATTCGCGGAATCGGCAGATGAAATGTCTGTTCCATTGCATAAGCAAAAATTGATGCCTCTACTCCTGATGAAAGAACATTACACAGAAGATATCCTCCTACCATTGATATAAGCGTTGGGAAGGGTCCCATACTTGCCAGTGTATATTGTGCCAGTCCTCCTGTTGTATTCGGCATTAAAGCATTTAACTCTGAAAGTGATGCCACTGTTGTCATATTTAAAAGACAGGCCATAATCATTGCAAAAATAAATACAACACCTATGGTTCCAGCACCTTGTCCTAAAGAAACCAGACAGCTGGTAGCAATAACCAATCCTACGGAAACCGAAACAACATTTCTTAATCCCAGTTTTTTTTCATTTTCCATATGCGCCTCCAACTATAATGCATCTATTCCCTCATCACCGGTTCTCACTCTGATTACATTATCAATACCATATACAAAAATCTTTCCATCTCCGATATGTCCTGTATATAATTCATGTTTTACAATTTCGACAATTTCATCAACCTTTTCTTTTTCAACAACAATACTAATCTGCTGTTTAGGAAGCAATTCCATTTCATAATCATCGTCTACTTCGTATTCACGGGTTCCTTTTTCAATTCCGCATCCCAATACCTGAGTTACCGTCATTCCACGCACTCCAGCTTTACTTAAAACTGCTTTTAGATTTGGTAATTTTGACATTCCTGTAATAATTTCAATTTTTGATAAACTCATATCAAAGTCCTCCTGTGTTTTTCTTTTTATTATTTAGTAATTGCAAATATATTTCCGGCGTCATACCAGCAAAGGATTTAAAATCTTTTATCATATGAGATTGATCATAATATCCGCATGATGAGGCCATTTCCTCCATTTCACTGGATTTCCCCATTACATCCATTTGTTTTAATAAATTCTGAAATCGTACAAATCGTTCAAATACTTTTGGACTGATTCCATGAACTTTTTTAAATACTCTTCTTATATAGCATTCAGTATAACTGGTTTCATCAGCCAGTTGTTTTATACTGATATTTCCATGACTTTCGTAAATTCGTCTTTGAATATAATTTTCCAACAACATAGTTGGATCATTTTGCTGGAAGCCTTCTTCCTGATTCACTAAATACTTTTTTAAAAAAATATGTGCACGATTTCTCAGACTATCTTGTTCCTGCAATTCTTCTGTTAAATGATCTCCAAAATTGTTACCATCAATTTCCAAATCTTTATCAATGATCTGTTGAATCACTAATTCCTTTGGTAAAATACATTTTCCCGGCTGAAAGCGAACACCAAAGTATGTTTTTCCTTCAGTCAACGGCCAGTTTTTTGCCTGTAATACTGTTCCACCAATGTACGTTCGAACATTGTTCTGACCAATATCGAAAAGGAGATCCACACTTCCATCTGGAACTGCCTGAATCTGCTTCTCAGACTCATGTTCTATTGTAAACTCATAAAAATGAGAAATTCCATATTTTCTTTGCACCATTGAATGATATTTACTTGTATACATAGAAACATATGGCTGTACCATAACATCATATGGCACTTCTTTTTCCATAGCATTCACTCCTTCTGAATCTATGCCATTTCAGGAACATCCCAAAGAGGAAGTTCAATTCCAATTCCTTTCTTCAAAGCATTTTGATAAACGACATTTCCCCATGCAATATCTTCTACAGGCATTCCTCCTACAGAATAAATAATAATATCATCGTCACTTTCTCTTCCCGGATGATTTCCCATCATAATATCTGCAAGATCAATAATGTCATCTCTTTGGATTTTTCCTTCATGCATAAGATCTGTAAATTTAGACCCGATAATCTGTACCATTTCATAGCTAGGATATGGAAATTCTTCTGCCCATGCTTCATACAGTTTATAATTATCCACAACAAGTTTACAATCATTAATCAAAAAGTCATCGTCAAATCTCGCTGCAGAAGGCATGCAAATCAATGCACCTTTCTTCACCCATGCCTTGTCAATATACTGGAAATCTTTCTCTTTTACCGGAGCTGTTGTAGTCATACAGACAATATCACTATCTCGCACTGCTTCTTCTACTGTGTCGCATACTGTAATATTTTTAAGCTGTGGACACTCTTCTTTCACAAATTTCAAGAAGGAATCCATGGATTTTTTCCCACGACCTTTTACTTTCAATGTATCCAGATTTGGACATGTACTAACAAATGCTCTCAGAGAGGTTTTTCCCATAACTCCAGGTCCAACGATTGCAACCGTTGAAGCATCTTTTCTGGCAAGATATTTTGCCCCTACTCCTGGAATAGCTCCTGTACGATAACTGCTTACCAGATTTGCTGACATCATTGCCACTGGAGCTCCTGTATCTTTATCGTTAAGCATCATCATTAAAATGGATCGTGGCAACCCGCTTTTCTTATTTTCCACATTGGAGCCATACCATTTCATTCCTGCCATTTGTGTATCTCCTCCAAGATAAGCAGGCATTGCCATAAATCGACGGTCATCTGCGTTCTTTGGCATCCCCGGAAATTTCGGGTCATCAGGAAATGTCACCTGAGTTCCATGAGAATTGTGGTTATTTCCACCCATTACGTAATCACCTTTCTTAAGGGTAATCAACATATTCTCCATGACTTGCACACACTGGTCCATGTCTTTTACACCGGCTTTAATCATATCGGGTTCACTTAAATATAAAAATTTGATTTTTGTATCCATAATTTCCTCCCATAAAACAAAAAGATGCCTGCATAGAATACAGACACCTTTGACTGAACTTCGTTAATTTCTATAGTAATCATCTTATCACAGATACAAAATTATGTATTGTAAAAAACGATACTCATTTTTTACTTTTTTACTATACAGGATATGAAATAATTTTTCAAGAGTTTTTCATCTATATTTAATAATATCTTCTACGTCGTTCTCTCTCTCGTTGTCTTGCCTTCGCTTTCGCTCTTTGCCTTGCCTTTTCTCTTGCTATTGCCTTTCTTTTCAGATGAATTCTTCTTTTTACATAAAGAAAAAGCAAAACAATGAAAACAATCAAAATCCAATCATCTTTTATTTTCTCAATGGCAATTTTTAATATGTTACCTGTTTCTTTCATTATGGTTTTCTGAGTTTGGGTATTTTCTTCTACTGATTCTTTATTTTTTTGCTCTACACTTCTTTGCTGATAGACAGAAAAATCTTTATTTTCATCTATATATTTATATAACTTAATACTATCCTCATAAGCTTTTGCAGAATTTTGACTTTTTAAAATGACACAGGCAAGAACTCTATCATGAAGTCTGGCATAAGTAATCAAAGTTCCTCCAGCAGCTACAGTATAACCAGTCTTTCCTCCAAGGCAAGGTTCATAATAATACTCACTGCCTTCACGAATCATTCGATTCCCATTGATCCACGTCCGAGTATTCTTGGTCAGATTTGTAGCAGGCTGTTCATAGCGTACCGTCCCCATGATTTTCTGAAGAATTTCATTACAATACGCTGCCTGTGCAATTTTAGCCATATCCGATGCTGTCGTATAATGATTAGAATCATTCAATCCACTGGCATTTACAAAATTAGTGTCCGTACATCCCAGTTCTTTTGCCTTTTTATTCATCATTTGCGCAAAACCAGGAAGATCTCCACCTACCTCATAAGCCAGTCCATGAGCAACATCATTGGCAGAATGCAGCATCATAACATACAGACTTTCTTCCACCGTCATAATTTCTCCTGGTTTAATGTATGCAGCACTACTCCCCGATTCAATGGACAATAATGCCTCATTACTATATTCCACCGTATCATCAAGATCCCGATTTTCCAAAACAACCAATGCTGTCATGCATTTTGTAATACTTGCCGGATAATGTTTAATATCCGGATTTTTTTCATATAATACATCACCTGTTTCTACATCAATGACAATTGCGGATTCTCCCACAATTTTAGGAGCACTCTCCACTGCTGAAACAGGAGATGTGGAAAATGATGCTGTTAATAATATGATCAATATATTTATAATTCGTTTTATTTGTTTCATAAAAAATCCCTCAAAAAAACCGCCAGCCCTTTGTTATCAGGCTGACGTGTATTTCTACTTATTTTATTTTTTATTTAGTATACATGATTTTTTAAAACGAGTCAACTTTTAATCCGGTACGCAATCAGAGCATCAACAAAGCGCACAAGTCCATTCAGATTCATTTCTGAACCTGAAGGACTTGTCCTGTTTTCTGTCTCTTTTCAATTATATCTATGCCTCATCAATGGCTTTTCCAATGTCATTTCTCTTGTATTTATTTGCAAAGTCAATCCACTCTGTTGCTTCATATGCATTAGCTCTGGCTGCTTTCAGATTATCTCCTTTGGCTACAACACCAAGAACACGTCCTCCATTGGTTACAATCTTGTCACCATCAAATTTAGTTCCTGCATGGAATACGTAATATCCATCTTTATCCTTAAATGTATCCAGACCTTTGATTTCAAAACCTTTATCATATTTTTCCGGATATCCATCAGATGCAAGTACGACACATACAGCTGCATTATCTTCAAATTCCAGTTCTACATCTGCAAGTTTTCCATCAATACATGCTTCCATCACATCAATAATATCATTCTTCATACGAGGAAGAACTACCTGTGCTTCCGGATCTCCAAAACGTGCATTATACTCCAGCACTTTTGGACCATCAGCTGTAAGCATCAGACCTGTAAATAGAATTCCGGTAAAAGGTCTTCCCTCTGCTGCCATTGCATCAATGGTTGGCTGATAAACATATTTCTCACAAAACTCTTCTACTTCTTTTGTGTAGAAAGGACTAGGTGAAAATGTTCCCATTCCGCCTGTATTAAGTCCCTGATCACCATCTTTTGCACGTTTATGATCTTGTGCAGATGTCATACATTTAATAGTCTTTCCATCACAGTATGCAAGAACAGATACTTCTCTTCCTGTCATAAATTCTTCAATAACAATTTCATTTCCGGCATCACCAAACTGTTTATCCAGCATCAGGGTTTTTACTCCCTCTTTTGCTTCTTCTAATGTATTACAGATTAATACACCTTTTCCAAGTGCTAGTCCGTCGGCCTTTAAAACAATCGGCATTTTTGCTGTTTCCAGATATTTTAATGCTTCATCCGGGTCTGTAAAATTCTCATATGCTGCTGTTGGAATATTGTACTTTTTCATTAAATCCTTGGAAAAAGCTTTGGATCCCTCAATAATCGCAGCATTTTTTCGAGGTCCAAAGACTCTTAATCCTTCTGACTCAAATGCATCTACAATTCCTCCTACCAGAGGATCATCCATACCGATGATAGTCAAATCAATTTCTTTTTCTTTTGCAAATGCAACCAGCTTCTCAAATTCCATTGCTCCAATATCAACACATTCTGCAAATTCTGCAATTCCTGCATTTCCAGGTGCACAGTAAATTTTATCTGCTTTTGGGCTTTTAGCTACTGCCCAGGCAATTGCATGTTCTCTTCCGCCGCTTCCTACGATTAAAACCTTCATTTATCTTTCCCTTTCTGCTATACCTGCCGGTCTAGCCACTGCTGCTGTTTTCCGGTACCATGGGTCCTGGTAAGAAGGAGAAGCTCCGTCTGCATGAAGCATTTTCCCATTTCCAATGTAGATTCCCACATGTGCGATATTTTTGAAACGTCCGTTGTTTCCTTTTCGCTTTGTATAGAAAATCAAATCTCCCGGTTCCAGTTTCTCACTATGACCATTGACAGTTTTCATCGATAGTAATCTGTTATTTTCCCGACACCATCTGGCAATCTCTGCTGCCGTTGGTGCATAATCCTCCTGTCCAAAGGAAATTCCTGCCTTGGACCAGCATCTCCATACATAAGAACTGCAGTCCACATATCCATCAAGCATCCTTTTGCTCTGGCTATAAACAGGTTTTTCTTTATAGATTTCCAAAGCCTCTGCTATCGCCTTTTTGGTTTGTTCATTCTTTGGCTTCTCAATCTTTTCTTTTGTTTTATATTCTGCCGTTTTTGTGATCTTTTTCGGGTTCTCTTTATTAAAATTATTCTTAAATAGAGAAAACCAGATGGCTGTTGCCATAATCCCTATAATGATCACTGCTCTGATCAGAAATCTTTTCATTATGCTTCCTTAGAAGTAAATTTTACTTTCCCATCTTTTACACAAATTCGTCCATTAGCAATATCATCAATGGCTTTTGGCATGATAACCCATTCTGCCTGTTCCATAATTCGTCTCTGAAGAGTCTCCGGTGTATCACCTTCTTCAACATAAACGGCTTTCTGATTGATGATTGGTCCTGTGTCAGTTCCCTCGTCTACAAAATGTACCGTTGCACCTGATACTTTCACTCCACGTTCCAGTGCTTTTTCATGAACTTTCAGCCCATAATATCCTGTTCCACAAAAAGATGGAATTAAAGATGGGTGGATGTTAATAATCCGGTTTTCAAATGTTTTGATAATCTTTTCCGGAATAACCACCAGACATCCTGCAAGTACAATCAAATCAATCTTTCGGTCAACCAGTTCCTGATACAGTGCTTCATTAAACAACTCTCTGGATTCAAAATCTTTTGGAGACAATGCAACCGCATCAATATTATGTTTTTTAGCACGTTCCAGTGCATATGCATTTTTATTGTTACTGATGACCACATTAATTTCTGCATTGGTAATGGTCTGGTTCTCAATTCCATCAATGATTGCCTGCAGATTTGTTCCTCCTCCAGATACTAAAACAGCCAACTTTAGCATAAAGTAACTCCTTTGTCTCCTTCTTTGACTTCACCTACAACATAAGCTGTTTCTCCAGCTGCTTTTAATGCTTCTAATGTTGTATCCACATCAGCCGGATCTACTGCAACGATCATTCCAAGTCCCATATTATATGTGTTGTACATCATTTCTTCATCAATATTTCCTGTTTCTGCCAGAAGTTTAAAGATTGCAGGAACTTCGTAGGAATCTTTATGAACAACTGCGTGAATTCCTTCCGGTAACATTCTTGGAATATTTTCATAGAATCCGCCACCTGTGATATGACTGCAGGCCTTCACTGTAACTCCTGCATTTTTCACAGATTTTAATGCCTTAACATAAATTCTTGTTGGAGCCAGAAGTGCTTCTCCTAAAGTTGTTCCAAGCTCATCATAATATGTATTTAAAGATTCTTCTGTCATTTCAAAAACTTTACGGACCAGAGAAAATCCATTACTATGAACACCGGTAGATGCCATACCAATCAAAACATCTCCCTCTTTTAAGTTTTCTCCTGTAATCAGATTCTTACGGTCACATACACCAACAGCAAATCCTGCCAGATCATATTCATCTTCTGGCATTAATCCTGGATGTTCTGCTGTTTCTCCTCCAATCAACGCTGCATCTGACTGAACACATCCTTCTGCCACACCACTAACAATAGTTGCAATCTTTTCAGGATAATTCTTTCCACATGCAATATAATCCAGGAAGAATAATGGTTCTCCTCCTGCACACGCAATATCATTTACGCACATTGCTACCGCATCAATACCAATGGTATCATGCTTGTCCAGAATCATGGCAAGTTTTACTTTTGTTCCACATCCATCTGTACCGGATAATAAAACCGGATCATCCATTTCTTTGATTTTTTCCAAAGAAAATGCACCGGAGAATCCTCCAAGACCTCCTAAAACCTCTGGACGCATGGTTCTTTTAACATGCTCTTTCATCAGCTCAACAGATTTATATCCCGCTTCAATATCTACACCTGCTTTTTTGTAATCCATTTGTTAAAATCCTCCTAAATGACTTGAAATATTACTTATAGTCTTTATAACCAACCTGATCAAGCTTTTCAGCTTTTTCTACTACAGACTGTTTCATTGTCTCGCTGTAATCTTTTAATTTAGCTAAAAGATCTGAATCTGATGTCGCAAGAATCTTTGCTGCAAGAATTCCTGCATTTAATCCCCCGTTAATTGCTACTGTTGCAACCGGGATTCCAGATGGCATCTGTACGATGGAATATAATGAATCCACTCCTCCTAAATCTGATGTCTTCATTGGGATACCAATGACTGGCATTGGGAATAATGCCGCACACATACCTGGAAGATGTGCTGCTTTTCCTGCTCCTGCAATGATAACCTTTACGCCTCTGTCTTCTGCGCCTTTTGCCCATTCAAAGAAAATATCCGGTTCTCTGTGTGCAGAAATGATTGTCATCTCAAAGTCAATTCCCATCTCGTCTAAAAATTCTGCTGCCTTTCTCATAACAGGCATATCTGAATCGCTTCCCATTACAATTGCTACTTTTGCCATCTTTTTTCTCCTTAAGTTTATATTCTAATTTATTTTTTCACTTACATTTTACTAACTTGACCGTTTCCCGTCAATGCTTCATTTAACCTTTCTGTTCCCGGTAGCACAAACATACCTTTCCTGATCAATGGTATTTCCTCTCCGCCAAGTCCAATTGCTGTGATAGTATCCAGTTCCTCATAAGGAATCGTAATATCTGTATGACACTGGAAATATTCTCCCTCTATTGAACATTCATTATGTTTTGCCACAATTTCTTTTCCATCAGGATTATGAACCTCTGTTTCTTCACTGTGGCTGTAACATGTATCTCCCACTGCAAAATGCGGTCCCATTTTTTCAACAATCAAAATTGGTAATTTATATAAAATATCATATTTTTTTGCCATTACATAGGCTGTCGTATTTGTTCCAATTGCAAACTCTCCCATTGGAAGTGTATCTCTATTATATAGAAGATTCTCTTTGATAAATTCTTTATTTTCTTCTTCACTGCTAAAATTTTTACAGGAATATGAAACAATTTTCCCATCTTTAAATTCCAGCTTTAAATCAATAAATTTCAAATCGTTCAGATAAACTTCCCCAACATGTAGAATTCCATTAGTCCCAGCCAGTTTTGGTGAAGTGAATACCTCACCTACCGGAATATTTACATCTGCCAGACAATTTTCAAAATTAGTTTCCTGATCAGGATTTTGCAGGTCATGCATAGCAATATATAAATCCGTCTGGTTATTTCCTTCACCTTGTACATGAACTTCCACTGCCTGATCTAAAGCATCAATAAGTTTCTGCTGTATTTCACAATACATTTTTTTGTCTAGCGTATTTACTTTAATAACTTCCTGAAAAATCTTTTCAAAATCTTCTCCAATTTCTGGAACAGGATACGCTATAATGGTAAAACTTCTCTGGTCAGGTTTTATATATTGATTCATAATCTCTGAAGCCTTGATTTGAAACTCTACAGATAACTCCTGCTGCTTTTTTGATAATTTATAATTTGCCTCTTTATTCTGCGGTAGAAATGGAGTTTCCCCAAAAGTTTCCATACATGCCGGACCTGCAAATACAAATGCCTCTTCTTTCCATTTTTCATAGGAGTTTTTATAACATTCCAGCTTATGTTTCATAAATCGGTTATCAAAGTAAACTGCCTGATCATATCTATGGTCATATTCATATTGAAGATTTGGACTGGATGAAACATATCCTATTTTATTTAATCCTCTGACCAGAGTGGAATGTCCGCAACGATATATAACAGGAGATAATCCAATTTCTGCAAATTGCTTCACCGCTTCACGAATAATCGGTTCAAATCCAATGCTATATCTTATATTAACAGTCCTTTTGGGAGTCATATCGATGTTATTTACAATAAATCCTTCATGAAAACCTTCCACATATGTTTTTGCAATATCCCGAATTTTTTCTTTAGGAAGATGATTCAGAAATTCAAGTGTCCGGATTTCATTTTCTGAAATATATTCTCCATACTGATACAGAAAATCCGGATTTGATAAATCTGACTTCATAACAATATCTGTTGCAAAAGAAAGTTCTGGATTTAGTTGTTCCTGAATACGATATTCAAAAACATCACTGCTGTAATCTCTCATATGTTCATATATAATCTGTCTGATTTTTTCAGGATGTTCTTCACCATCACGAAAAACCTGATATACTTCCAAAAATAACTCATTATTAATTACAAGATCAAACAATCTTCCTTCTACTGCATAAATAAATCCACAACGCATTTCTGCAAATAAAAAACTGAAAAGCTGGCCAAAATCAATTCCCACCTGTTTTATAGAAAATTCTGGATTGGCAAAGCTCATTTCATAAGCTGCTGATGATATCTCTGCATACCATTCCTGATTCCATTTTTTCAGCTGTTCTAATGTTTTTGGCTGCACATCATAAATATCGTTTAAATACTGCAGCATTTCTGCCACTTTTTTAAAATACGCAGCATACTTACCACCCTGTTTCACTTCTTGTAAAACAGTCTCTAATCCGGTTTGATTCAACTCATGTCTTTCTATTAACATTGGATCCAAAACTAGCTATCTCCTTTTAATTTTCCCTTTTTCTATATTCTTGTCAAAAATACCTTCCAGATACTGCCAGATTGCAACAGAACCCTCTTTTGTATGCAGATTTCTTTCTCTTACCTGCTTTTCTGTAATTCCATGCTCCAACCATGCTTTTCCATCGGTTGCGTCATTTAAAAGAATCGGTTCTGTACGATCCAAAGTAGCTGCAAACTTTGCTTCTGGTGTTTTTCTTTCCTCAAACTCTCTCCAGAGATCAAACAGCTCTTTCCCCTGATCCTCCGGCAGTAAATGATAAATTCGGTTAGCTGCCTTCATTTCACGTGCTGCCTTTGTTTTCGTTCCTTCTTCATCATATAGATAAGTATCACCTGCATCAATCTCCACCAGATCATGGATTAATGCCATTTTTATCACTTTCAAAACATCTATAGGCTCATTTGCATATTCTGCAAGTAAAACTGCCATAATAGCAAAATGCCATGCATGCTCTGCATCGTTTTCTTTTCGTTCTCCACTGGACACATAAGTTTGACGAACAATATTCTTAAGCTTATCAATTTCAATAATAAAATTCATCTGTTGTTCTAAACGCTTCATAATAGTCTCCTTATATTCCTAGAATAAAAATAATAGCAGAAAATACTAAAACGAGTCCGTTGGTTGTACATCCGATGATTTTCCATATTACCATAGATGCCGTATCTTCAAAACTTTTTATTGAGAGGCGCAGCCCCACAATTGACATTATCAGAATTGCCCATCCTGCAAGTCCATATATTACACCACCATTTCCTTCTGAATAAAATGATCCTGCAATCAGCAATCCATAACCAACAATTCCCACTATTCCTAAAAAAGCAGAAACAGCAGATGCTCTGGAAACTACCCTGTCTGATGGACGATATGCAAATTTCTTCTTTCTATTTCTTCCCATGTATATGCCTTCTTTCTAAGATTTGGCTAATTTCCAGTAAAATTCTATACAAAATATATCCAATAAATCCACCTACTGTATTCAGCAGAAGATCATCCACATCAAACACTCCCACTTTCATAATCAACTGGCTGGTTTCGATTACCAGACTGAAAATAAATGTGCCTAAAACTGCACGAATACATCCCTTTCTCTTCTCCGTTACGATTGGAATCATAAATCCAAAGGGACTAAATGCAAAAATATTACCAAACAAATTAGTTATAAAAGCTTCCAAAGATAATAAATGCCGATATTCCCAAAATCTGCGAATTTCTTTTAAAAAAATAAAATTGACATGGGAGGTCTGATAACCAGTCTCCCTCCCATATCTCTCGCTTAGCAGTACAAAATAAAATATAAGAATAATATATAAGTAAAAAAATATCTTTATACTAAAACGCCCTATTCTTTTTTTCTCAATTGTCACTGAAACCATCCTTAATGTTTTACACCATATTTTTCATAGTATGCATCAATTGCAGCCTTTAATGTATCATCAATGATAACTTTCCCTTTATATGGTTTATTATACAGATGTTCAACAACCTCTTCCATTGTTACGATTGCTGTAGTTTCCAATCCATACTTTTCATGGATTTCATCTAATGCGCTTTTTTCTCCCTGACCCCGTTCCATACGATCCACAGAGACAACCAGTCCAAGAACATCCACATCTCCCTGCGCTTTCACTATTGGAAGTGTTTCCTGAATGGAGGTACCTGCTGTTGTTACATCTTCGATGATTACAACCTTATCACCGTCTTCAATAGGACTTCCAAGAAGAATTCCCTTATCTCCATGATCTTTTACTTCTTTACGGTTCGCGCAATAACGAATATCCTTATCATATTTTTCAGAAATTGCAATAGATGCAGCAACACTTAATGGAATACCTTTGTACGCCGGTCCAAATAATACATCAAACTCAAATCCGAATTTACTTTCAATTGCTTTTGCATAATATTCACCTAATTTACGTAACTGTGAACCTGTTCTGTAAAAACCTGTATTAACAAAAAATGGTGTATTTCTTCCACTTTTTGTTACAAAATCTCCAAACTTCAGTACATTGCAATCAATCATAAATTCAATAAATTCTTTTTTATACTGTTCCATATTTTCTACTCCTATTCTCTTAATGGTTGATTTACTTTTTTATATTCATTGTAATAAAATTGAATTACATCTTTTCTTGTCACGATTCCGATAAAATTTCCCTGGTCATCGTTAACCGGTACAAAATTATGATCCATGATTACATCCACAAGATCATTCATATCTGTATCAATCAATATGGACTGATTATCCCTTCTTCGATGGATATCAAGAATTTTTACTTTTTCTGCAGCTTCCAGACTCCAGTTACAGAAATCCTGCATAGCCCGCAAAATATCCCCCTCTGTTATGGTTCCTGCATATTTCCCTTCTTTTGTAAGCATCGGCACTGCAGTATATCCGTGATATCTCATTTTTTCAAGTGCCTGCCTTAATGTATCTGATGCAGGAATATACGCAACTTCTTTTTTGGGAGTCAGAAAAAATAATATATTCATATCTTCTCCCTCCTTTTTCTATAACGGATTATTTGACACATCCAATCAATTCCTTAATATCTTCAATCTGATGACGTCTCATATAATCTTCTATTCCTTTAATAACATTAATCGTAGATGTCGGATCAATAAAATTAGCTGTTCCTACTGAAACGGCTGTGGCACCTGCCATAATAAATTCCAGTGCATCTTCTGCTGTGGCAATTCCACCCATGCCAATGATTGGTACATCGACTGCATTTGCCACCTGATAAACCATACGGACTGCAACCGGTTTTATTGCAGGTCCGGACATGCCTCCTGTCTTATTGGCCAGAACAAAGTCTCTTCTTTCAATATCTATTTTCATACCTGTTAATGTATTGATCAAAGATAATGCATCACTTCCAGCGTCTACTGCTGCTTTTGCCATTTCTGTAATATCTGTAACGTTTGGACTAAGTTTCATAATAATTGGCTGTCTGGCTTTGGCTTTTACAGCTTTTGTAATGTCATATAAAGCCTTAGGATCTTGTCCAAAAGCAATTCCACCTTCTTTTACATTTGGACATGAAACATTGATTTCTAACAGATCAACCGGCTGTTCTGCAAGACGCTCTACTACTTCAACATAATCTTTTTCAGATTTTCCACATACATTTACAATAATAGTAGCCCCTGCATCTTTTAAAAATGGAATATCTCTTTCTACAAATACATCAATTCCAGGATTCTGTAATCCAATGGCATTGAGCATTCCTCCATACACTTCTGCTACTCTTGGTGTTGGATTTCCCGGCCATGGAATATTGGCAACTCCCTTTGTTGTAACTGCTCCCAGCTGACTTAAATCAACAAATTCGTTATATTCCTGTCCGGAACCGAATGTTCCAGAGCCGGTAGTTACCGGATTTTTCATGGTAACCCCTGCAATATTTACTGATAAATTCATTACAGTTCCACCTCCCTGGCATCAAAAACAGGTCCATCTTTACAAATGCGTTTATTGTGAACATGTGAATGTGCATCAATTTCTTTTGACTTACAGACACATGCAAGACATGCTCCAATTCCACATGCCATACGCTCTTCCAAGGAAATCTGTGCTTCTATATCATGTTCTTCTGCATATGCTTTGATTCCTCGAAGCATCGGAGTAGGACCACATGCATAAATAATACTTCCCGCCACTGCCTGCTCTTTTATTGCATCAATAACATTTCCCTTTGTTCCCACAGAACCATCTTCCGTAGAAATAACCACTTCGCCATATGGTTCAAACTCTTCTTTCAGAAACATCTGACTGTCACGATATCCCAGAACAATAGTCTTGTCGCATGAAAGCCCTTTAGCAAGTTCCAGCATCGGTGGAATCCCAATGCCGCCTCCAATTAAAATCGCTTTACTGTCTTTTTGAGTAAATCCGTTACCTAACGGTCCAAGAATCTTAACAGAATCTCCCTGACCGTAACCTGACAACTGCTTTGTTCCTTCCCCAGCTACTCTATATACAATTCTTAAAGTTCCTTCTTCTTTGTTAATCCCACAAATACTGATCGGTCTTGGCAGAATTTTGCTTTTATCATTTACATAAACAGAAATAAACTGTCCGGCCTTTGCCTCGGATGCTATGTCTTCTGCTTTTAATGTCATATCATAAATTCCATCTGCCAAAGATGTCTGTGATAAAATTTGGGCTATAACCTGTTTTTTACTCATTGGCATCTTCCTTTCTTATCGTTCCCAAGCCTGTCTTAAATCTTCTTTCATATCCAGTACTGCCTGTCTTGATGCGTCTGCATAATTCTCAGCTCCAAACTGACTGTACTGTTCCTGTTTGTATGCACAAATAATACCTCTGGAGGAGTTAACAATAGCTCCAAGACCATCTTCGTTAAAGAATGGTGCCAGATCTTTTGCCTGTCCACCCTGTGCTCCATATCCAGGTACCAGAATATATGCTTTTGGCATAACATTTCGCAGGATTTCTCCCATCTTTGGATAAGTCGCTCCTACAACGGCTCCTACATAGCTATAACCATCTCCCATTAATTCTTCTCCCCAGGAAGCAACTTTCTCGGCTACCATTTCATATATTGGCTTTCCATTAATTTCCTGATCCTGGAATTCTCCACTGGACGGATTGGATGTTTTCACAAGAACAAACATCCCTTTCTTTTCTTCCCTGCATACTTCCATAAACGGACGAACTCCATCACTTCCAAGATACGGATTCACTGTTACAAAATCTTCACAAAATCCGCTATATTTTTTACTTCCAATCTGTACCTGACCTACATGTCCTATAGCATATGCTTTTGATGTAGAACCAATGTCTCCACGTTTAATATCTCCGATGATGACCAGTCCTTTGCTCTTTGCATACTCACAGGTTTTGTTAAATGCAACGAGGCCCGGAATTCCAAACTGCTCATACATGGCAATCTGAGGCTTCACTGCCGGAATCAGGTCATATACGCTGTCAATAATTCCTTTATTATATTGCCATATGGCTTCGGCTGCACCTTCCAGTGTTTCTCCATATTCCTCAATTGCTGCCTTCATAATATGTTCCGGCACGTAATCAAGCATAGGATCTAACCCTACAACAATCGGTGCATCCAGTTTTTTGATGTTTTTTACTAACTGATTGATCATGGCAATTTCTCCTTTTTTTAGCTATCTTTGCATATTCAATTAATCATAACATGAAAAATCGCCTAGGACAAGATACGGAAGCAGTTCTTAAGAAAGAAAAAAGGAAGTTTTTCAACTTCCTTTTACTTTAACATTTGTTTTATACATAAATATAATCCGTCATAACCGGCTGCATTCCGTTTTCCTCGATGGCATGATAAATTTCTTCTACATTTCTTGCATCATCAATTTCAAATTGCTCATCACCTTTTTCTTCTCCAGTATGTCCACCAATTCCAACGTTTACTCCTGCTGAAATCTTGGTTGCTGCAATCTGAATGATATTATCACGGAACCTTGCACATTCTCTGCTGGAAATGGTAATACTTGCAAACGGCATAAAAATACGATATGCACAGATTATCTGCAATAGCTGCGGTTCATGAACATCTTTTGGATTAATTTTATCATTGTTAATGATCGGACGTAATCTTGGACATGAAAATGCGATTTCTGCATGAGGATATTTCCTCTG
Source organism: Anaerostipes faecalis (assembly GCF_018982945.1). GTDB lineage: Bacteria > Bacillota > Clostridia > Lachnospirales > Lachnospiraceae > Anaerostipes > Anaerostipes faecalis. The sequence goes on from NZ_JABRXE010000002.1 coordinate 209,537, forward strand.
AAGAAGATAAGCATGCATTCCTGTTGCCAGAGCATCTTTACGGAAATCATCCAAACCAAGAAGTGCTGCAAAACCGACACCACGGATTCCTCCCATGACTGCACGTTCCTGCGCATTGAAACGGTATGGGAAGATTCTCTTTCTTCCGCCTAAATGTAATGTCTTGTATTTCTCTGAATTATAAGTTTCCTGGAATACTGTTACAAAATCTGCACCACATTCATGAAGATATGCATAATCTTTGGAATCCATTGGATAAACTTCAAGTCCGACAACCTTAAAATATTTTCTTGCTATTTTACATGCCTCTCCAATATATTCCACATCAGACATTTTCGGACTTTCTCCTGTAAGAATTAAAACTTCCTCCAGTCCGGTTTCCGCAATAGTTTTCATTTCCTTTTCTATTTCTTCTGCATTGAGCTTTGCACGTTTAATTTTATTATGACAGTTAAAACCACAATAAATACAGTAATTCTCACAGTAATTTGCAATATATAACGGTGTGAACATCATAACTGAATTACCAAAATGTTTTCTTGTTTCTTTCTGTGCCTTTTGTGCAATTTCCTCCAGAAAAGGCAGTGCTGCCGGTGAAAGCAGAGCTTTAAAGTTTTCTGGGGAACAAGTCTCCGCATTTAATGCACGTTTTACATCTTCTGCTGTATATTTTTCCGGATCAAATGCATTCATTTCGGCAATGACTTTATCCATAATATCAGAATCAATTGCTTCCATATCTTCTGTATATTTCATATGATCTGTATGTTCATCTATTCTTTCGCTCATGATATCCTCCTAGTCCTTTAAAAATCCTGTCAGTGGTGAAGATGCACTTCCACCTTTTTCAATAACTCTTCCAAGGCCGGCAAGGTAAGCACTTCTTCCTGCTTCAATAGCTTTTTTGAAGGCTTCTGCCATAGCCGGGATATCCCCTGCTGTTGCAATGGCTGTATTAGCCATAACTGCTGCAGCACCCATTTCCATAGCTTCACATGCCTGTGAAGGTTTTCCAATTCCTGCATCTACAATAATTGGAAGATCAATTTCATCAATGAGAATCTGGATAAAATCTTTTGTACAAATTCCTTTATTGGAACCAATTGGTGCACCTAAAGGCATAATAGATGCTGCACCTGCATTTACCAGGTCTCTTGCTGCATTCAAATCCGGATACATATATGGCATTACAACAAATCCTTCTTTTGCAAGAATCTCTGTTGCTTTAATTGTTTCATAATTGTCTGGAAGCAGATATTTTGAGTCATGAATGACTTCGATTTTAATAAAATCACCACACCCTACTTCTCTTGCAAGTCTTGCAATTCGAACAGCTTCTTCTGCATTTCTTGCTCCTGATGTATTTGGCAGCAAAGTTACTCCTTCTGGGATGTAATCCAGAATATTTGCTGTATCTCCTGTATTTGTTCTTCTTAAAGCCAATGTTATAATCTCTGCACCTGCATTTTGTACAGCTGCGTTAATCAAATCCAGGGAATATTTCCCAGAGCCTAAAATAAATCTGGAGTCAAACTCGTGTCCACCAATTACCAACTTATCCTGTTTCATTATATTTCTCCTTTAAAAAACTTTTTTATTTTATTTCTGTTTCCATTCAAAACCATCTCAAAAGTCTTGACACGGAATTCATCTTCTATCTGATATATCAGCCGCCTCCAACAAAAGAAACCACTTCCAGTGTATCTGCATCACTTAAAATCACATTTGTATACTCACCCTTTGGAACAATTTCTCCATTACGTTCTACTGCAATTCGCGCAATCTGATAACCTTCTCTGACAAGAAAATCTTCAAGAGACATTTCTGTTTCTAAAGGTTTCATCTCACCATTTACTTTCATATAAAATCCTCCTGTTTAAGAACAAAGCGGACAAGTCCGCTGTCAACTCCCTGTATCCCTCAATCATAAGGGACTTGCTCCGCTTGGCGTGCCGATGTGTAGCAGTTTTAATTGTTTTCCTTTGCACATCGTGCACATCCGCGCGGAGCGTTTTTTATTACATAGGAATTTCCTATGTAATAAAAAAGGTCCACGAAGAAACCCACACCCGAGGTGGTGTGCCCCTTCGTGAACCTTTTAACGAACTCACTCTATATGAAATAGTATCATAATTCAAAAACACTGTCAATTATTTATTTAATCTTCCAAGCTGTTCTTCTACCTGACTTAACATCTGCTGATATTTTGCCAGTTTATCCTTTTCTTCCTGTACTTTTGCAACTGGTGCCTTGCTTACAAATCGTTCATTTCCAAGCATTCCTTCACAACGTTTGATTTCTCCTGTCAGACGCTTCTGTTCTTTTGCCAGACGTTCTTTTTCTTTCTCAATATCTACCAGTTCTGCAAATGGCATATAGATAACTGCTTCTGGAATAACCGTTGATACTGCATCTTCTCCAATGCCGTTTTTATCATTCTGAATGATAACTTCGCTTGCATATCCTAAAGTTGCAAAGAACACTTTACCTGTTTCAAAGATATTTCGAATTTCCTCACTTTCAGATACCACATATACCTGAGCTTTTTTCTTTGGTGATACATTCATTTCTGCACGTACATTACGGATGCCGCGTACTGCTTCTTTGATTGTTTCTACTGCCTTTTCATCTGCTTTAAAGTTCCATTCTTCTTTAAATTCAGGCCATTTTGCAAGCATAATAGATTCTTCATCTGTCAGATTACAGTAAATTTCTTCTGTTATAAACGGCATATATGGATGTAACAGCTTCAAAGCTTCTGTAAGAACTGTATTCAATGTCCAGAGAGCTGCAGCTTTCGTTTCATCCTCGTCATTGTACAAACGTGGTTTCACCATTTCAATATACCAGTCACAGAATTCTTCCCATAAGAAGTCATTTAATTTCTGAACTGCAATTCCCAGTTCATATTTTTCCATATTTTCTGTTACATCTTTTGCCAGAGTATTTAATTTAGATAAGATCCATTTATCTGCACTTGTCAGATCATCTAACGTCACATTCGTAAAATCTGCCTGTTCCAGGTTCATCATGATAAATCTGGAAGCATTCCAAACTTTATTTGCAAAATTTCTGCTGGCAATGACACGTTTTTCTGTATAACGCATATCATTTCCCGGTGCGTTTCCTGTAACAAGAGTAAATCTCAATGCATCTGCTCCATACTGGGCAATAACTTCCAGAGGATCAATACCATTTCCTAAAGACTTACTCATCTTACGTCCCTGTTCATCTCGAACAAGTCCATGGATCAATACAGTGTCAAATGGACATTTTCCTGTATGTTCATATCCTGAGAATACCATTCTGACAACCCAGAAGAAAATAATATCGTATCCTGTAACCAGTGTATTGGTTGGATAGAAATAATCCATTTCTTCCGTTTTATCCGGCCATCCAAGAGTTGAAAATGGCCACAGAGCTGAACTAAACCATGTATCCAATGTATCTTCATCCTGTGTTAAATGTTTGCATCCGCATTTTGGACATACTTCTGGTACATCTCCTGATACCACAACTTCTCCACATTCATCACAATAATATGCCGGGATTCTATGTCCCCACCACAGCTGTCTGGATATACACCAGTCACGAATATTCTCCAGCCAGTGTAAATAAGTCTTTGTATATCTTTCTGGAACAAATTTTAAATCTCCATTTTTTACTGCCTCAATAGCTGGTTTTGCCAGCTCATCCATTTTTACAAACCACTGTGGCTTGATCATTGGTTCAATGGTTGTTCCGCAACGGTCATGTGTTCCTACATTATGCTCATGATCTTTGATTTTTACCAGATATCCCTGTTCTTCCAGATCCTTAACAATAACTTTTCTTGCTTCATAGCGATCCATACCGGCATATTTTCCGCCATTTTTATTAACAGTTGCATCATCATTTAAAATATTGATTTCTGGCAGATTATGACGTTTTCCAACTTCAAAGTCATTTGGATCGTGAGCAGGTGTAATCTTAACTGCTCCGGTTCCAAATTCACGGTCTACATATTCATCTGCAACTACAGGAATCTGACGATTACATAATGGTAGTTCCAGCATTTTACCTACCAGATGGCTATATCTCTCATCTTCCGGATGTACTGCAACAGCAGTATCTCCGAGAAGAGTTTCCGGACGTGTTGTCGCAATTTCAACATATTCATTTTCACTGCCGACTACCGGATATTTAATGTGCCAGAAATGACCTGCCTGATCTTCATATTCAACTTCTGCATCAGAAATAGATGTCTGACAAACAGGGCACCAGTTGATAATTCTTGATCCTCGGTAAATATATCCTTTTTCATATAACTTAATAAATACTTCCTGTACTGCTTTGGAGCATCCTTCATCTAATGTAAAACGCTCTCTATCCCAATCACATGCAGAACCAAGTTTTTTCAACTGACTAACGATAGTTCCACCATACTCTTCTTTCCATTCCCATGCACGTTCCAGGAATTTTTCACGACCCAGATCTTCTTTTTCAATACCCTCTTCTTTCAGGGCATTGATGATTTTTACTTCTGTTGCAATACTTGCATGGTCTGTTCCCGGCTGCCATAAGGTATTATATCCCTGCATTTTCTTAAAACGAATCAGGATATCCTGAAGAGTTTCATCCAGCGCATGTCCCATATGCAGTTTACCTGTAATATTTGGTGGTGGAATTACAATAGTATAAGGTTTCTTTGTACGATCCACTTCTGCATGAAAATACTTGTTATCAAGCCATTTCTGGTACAGACGCTCTTCAATTTCACCTGGATTGTAGGTTGTCTCTAATTCTTTCTTCATGTCTCAAACTCCTATAATTAATATTTTTATTCATTATTATTTCTTGTATCTATTTTCTGCTGGTGTCTTTCCAGTGCGTCCTGACATATATTTTGCCGATTATTTAATCGCTCCACATACGCACCACGTTTTGGAATTTCATACAGGGCTTTAGGATAATAAAGCCATGCATCTATTTCTTTTAAATGATGTTTTTGAAGAACTTTCTTTAGAACTTCACTCTGTTCTTTCAGTTCCGCAGAAAATTTAAGCCCGGCTGACACTTTAGCACAAAACTCAAATAATTTCCACTGTTCTTCTGAAATATATCCAAAAAGTATTTCGTATTTCTCATAGTAATATTTTAAATCATTACCAATATTCTGGAAATCCGATTCTAAACGACATCTTGAATTGAATTTATGAGTCGCCATCATACGGTACAATTTTTCGCTTTCTACCGCTTTTTTATATAGTCGATACAAAGTAATCAAAAGTAATAAAACAATGAAAATCACTGTTACTACAGGCAATATATATTCAATAATCGGAAATTCCAGTTTTACCACTGCTACCGCCATAATTACAACTGCCACCAGTGTCATAAGAAAAAAAGAAAGCAACACTGCCTTTCGATTGAGACGAATATCTTCTGCCTTTTTTCTCTTCTCTACAAGTTCATCTTCTTCCCCGATTACAATATCCATTTCTCTTTCAAGCTGCTTTTGCTCCCCTTCCATAGAGGAAATTCTTTGAAGATCTCTTTTTAATTCTTCTTCCCTTTCCCACAAAGGATAAAACTCTTCCTCTGTCACTATTCCGGCTGACATCTCATAGAAATTCCTTGCCAAAATACGATGATATAATCTTGCTGATTCCTCTACATCTTTTAACTCCTCGTCATCCAATTGTCCAATAATCTCCAGATCTTCTTTTTTTGCCTGAAGATGTGAAATCTCATTCTGGTAAAGTGTTACAAATCTGTCTTCAATCAAATCTTCTTTTGTATTTTGAATATCCTTAGATAATCTCTTTTTTGTATTCATCCTTCCATCTCTCCAGTACGGCTTTTGTGAGCCTTCTTGTTGTCATATCGTCCGTTTTCTTTCTATGGTAATCTATTTTCTTCAATTTGACAAACTCTTCTTTATTTTTTATTTCTTCTTCTCTCTGTTTTATATTACCATAAATAATCTTACAGCGTTCTTCTGAAAAAGATATTTTTTCACCATCCTGCAGAAACGTATGATAATCCCCCTGGATATAAGAAACAAGGAAATATGCTTCCTGAATTTCTTTCAGCTGTCGAATTTCCAGTGCCTTTTTAAATGAAACCTTTGCCTCTTCAAAACAAAACATCCTGCTTTGACACAATCCCATATGATATAATACTTCTGCCTGTTCTCCGGTACGTAACTGTCCTGAGATTTTCTGGAGATTCTGATATGTCTGCAATGCACCAAGATACAAATGATTCTTTAAATACATATCTGCCAGAAGCTTCTGTTTTTTTGCTACAGAATACAAATATGTAGTTCGTATTTTCTGCTGTAACTGCAGTTTCTCATCTATTGTAAAATAATTTCGATAATTAATGATTTCTTTTATCTGTCGAACCGGGTCCTCACTCTTCAGCGTTATTCCGATTTCATCCTTGATGTAGGCCTTTATAGATGTATCAAACCCCTCCATTAGAAAATAAATAAAATAATGTTCGAGAATATAACATAATTCTCCATAACCTGAAAATGACTGATTCAATTTTTCAATATGATATACTGATGTGGTTTTTTGTGTTTCACATAATACAATCTTACTCACGGAAATCACCTCTTTCCAAACAGATCACCTGCTGCCATACCTGAAATGTTGTAGGTCTTATTTCCCCAAATCCCAGATCTGCTATCTTAATTTTACATTTATCCGGAGAAATGTATTCTCCTTCAATTTTCAGCTGATAGACCACATCTTTATCTTTTGTCATTCCAGTTAAAGGGAAACAAACCATTGCCTGCTTAATGCCGGATTTATTTCTCAGTTCGAAATTCAGACGGTTTATTCCTGATACAAATATTTCTATTTCCCCTTTACTCTCAAACCATGGCCGTCCTTCTTTCATCAAAGGATAGAACACGTCCCTGCCATGATGATGTAAGGTTAATCCTATTTGACAGATTGTCATAGTTTCCGTTAGAATGAGCGCCTCTTCTCTGCTTTCGGAGAAAACCTCCTCTCCTGCCAGGTAAGCAGCTCCGCATGCAAATAAATGCTTCCCCATAAAAACTCTCCTGCCAAGACATAGGGTTTTAACAGAATCCTGAAACCATTGTCCATCAAAGCCTGTACCACATAAATATACCGTGACTGTAACTCCCTTTGCCAGTGCGTTTTTTATTATTTTCAAAAATGCCTGATCTTTTTCACTTTTTGTTACAGCACCAGATATTTCTGACGTATAGTCTTTTTTTTCAATCCGTATCTTTCCGTTATATTTCTGTATCTGATAAAAACACAGGCCACTCTGATTATAATCAAAAATCACTGTATTTCCACGATCCAACTGGTTATTCTGTACTTTTACCAGTCCTACCAGGGCTTCTTCCTTAGTATAAAGTTTCAGTCCATGAGCTGTAAATCCAAGGTGTTTTTCAAAATCTGCTGCTTCTTTCATCACTTCCGGGGTCATTCCATCCATGACAATACCAATCTTTTCTCCCTGAACGCCCTTTTCCGCAACTGCTTCTGCAACATAATGTGTCCACGGTTTCTGCATTCTCACCGGTTCCTGTTCAATTGTACTTTGCTCATCCATGTAACAGGTATATACCTGTCCATCTTCAAAATGTATTCCCGTTCGCATACATTATTCCTCTATCATTGGTTTAATAAACTTTATCATCTGTTTCTTCAACTCATACTGTTCCATAGAAATCTGAACAGAATCCTTGTGCCTTTCTTTCAGCATTTCATTAAGTTCATAAAATCTGCTTCCTTTACTCTTTTCAATATGATCTTTGCAACGGATATCTTTCCGCCTGCGCTTTTCCTCTCCCGAAGCAGTAATAAAACAATCAACAATCTCATCATCAAAAATCACTGCTGACGCCACATAATACCCCGGCATTAATTCTTTCATGGAAAGTTCTTTCCACTTCTGCCCTCTTGATCCTGTATAGTGAAATATAAGAGATAATCCTTCTTCCGCCTGATATTCCACAAATGTTTTTGCATATAAATATTTAGGAAGCTCTATTACAGCTGAATAATCAAATAAAACCGGAAAAATATCTCCTGTATACATCTGAACATCCTTAATCTTTTCTATTCGACGCAGCTGTGAATCATCCAGTTCTCTGTTTTTATGATAATCCAGATACAATCCCTGATACAGTTTATCCATTTTCCCTGCATCAATTTTCTTTCCAATCAGCTGATAAAACTCTTCAGGAAGTTCCTTGTGTTTTCTCCATACAAAATCCACATACTCTACCAGCATTCCATCGATCAAATCAGTTTTCTTATCTTCCTGCTGTAAATATCTGGAATAAACAGGAAACTCACTTCCATCAACTCCATCTCTGATACAAATCCTGAGAGTCTCCTCAATAAAATCCTGCTGATACATTCCAATTTCTCTACCGCAATTCCATAATTCCAGCATCTGATCTTTGGATCCTTTAAAATATTTTTGCAGATATCCTATCATCTCACTGTTATAATGACCATATTCAAATGCTCTGCTGCACATACCAACAAGCATATCTGATCGTCTTGTACTTAATGTTGTTAATGCATAGATACAAACCTTCTTCAGAAGTTCTGGTTCAATAAAATGATATCCATATTGCTGAATTCCTTTTAACGCTTCTTCATACAATCCTCCAGCAATAAAATATTCTATCATTCGTATTCTGTTTTCTGATGGAAGCTCTCTCCAGTTTACATACGTAAGAGCATCTTTTAACTCTTCCTTTTTTCCATTTTTCCAATAATATTCCAGAACTTTTTCAAAAATATTCTGCCGGTATTCATCTTTAATCTGTCCACAATTAATCACTGACATTACCGTTGGAAAATCTTCTTCTGTCAATTCTTTTTTTTCACCGAGTTCTAAACTTTTAAACATTAGATAATGCTCATTATCATTACATTTTTCACAGTATAAACGGATTTGTTCTTTTTTCCAGAGAGGTTTTGTTGTATATACTGCCGAACCAATATATCGATTTTCATCCTGGTCAAAAAAGACGAACATCGCATCCGGATCAAAAATTTCTATATATTCTTCTCCATTGAGAAATACTGTATCTGCCTGTTTCTTTTGTTTCTGGAAAATCATCACTTTTTTCAGATATTCCTGTTTACATGTCAGTTTCTGATAAAATATGATATTTCCAAGATTCTCTCTTGTTTTTTCATTTTCCAGCAGTTCTTCAAAATATGCATGATACAGCAAAACTAAATACTGATTCAAATGCCCTTTCTCTAATTCTTCTTCCAAAAATGGTCTTATCATCTCTTCATAATTTGAAAAATAATTTCCATATTTTCTCCGATTTTTTACAAGATTCGCATAAAGTGCACTCTGCTCCTTTTTACTTAAGCTGTCACTATATGTAAAATATGTTAATGTTTCTTCCGGGAGAATCGGATATTCTTCTTCCGGAATTGTTCTAAGAAATGCTTCCTGTAGTCCGATCAGCTGTATTCCTTCAGAAATAGCTGTTTTAAAATATGGATGACAATCTGGATCCATACAATTTCCCTGAATCAATAATGCACAGATTGCCTGCAGTACATCTCCATAAGAGTATTCTTTATAAATACAGATCAGCATCCACAGCATTTCTTCTGAAAATGTTTTTTCTCTGGAAATAAGAAAACATACTCTTTGAATCAGTTTATCATTTAACAGCCTTTTCTCTGCTGCAAATTCAAGAACTTCCAATTCAAATGACCCAAGTCGGTGTAAAAGATCTGGATTCTCTCCGAATATACAACACGCTTCAAAACGCAGAAGATGATTTCTGTCCCCTTCTAGATATATTTCTTTCATTTCTTCAAGCTGTGCCGTCTCATCGTAAGCAATGGATGCATCCAGATTCATTCTCATCCACAGCAAAAACCCTCGCTGATTTTCTTCTCCATATGCTTTACAATTCAATTCTACCGCTTCTTTAATTGATTCCTCTGTCTTGAAATATAAAGCCTTTAAATACATAAAATAGCAATATGAAATTCCTTTTTTCTGTATTTCCCCCTCTATTTCAGTTAATTGATCCTCTAGATCGGAATCTCCATTTAAAATCTGCAGATGAATCTTCATAAGATCATAGATCATCTTATCAGATATATTCTCTGGCATCTGATCCAGCAAAGTTTTTTCCCGTTCAATAAATGTTGTAACTGGTATTCTTCCTGTACAAAAATCAACATAGCCTTGAAACATTTTTTTATTTCTTCTCTGCTCTTTTTGAAATTCCGGAGTTTCATTCTCATGAAATACTATCTGTAAAGATAATTCCTCATTCACTGTCTTAATGAGAACATATGCTTTACTTCCGTTCTGCGTAAAATCTGTTAGATACACATGAAGCTTCATAATGCCGTCTTCAAAATCACTATCTGTAAAACTCTCCTCTTCTACAGACAGAAAATCCCCATCAGCTACAATTTTACCTTCTATATATCCCCATCCTTCTTTTTTTACATAAAGAATTAATGGCTCATCAAAATGATCCATTGTAATCTGGTATTTATTTTTAATTGCTGATAAATGAACAGGCTCTTTTTCCCCTGCGGTCACAAGAAATTCTTCCAGAATCTGCTCGCGGTTACGCCCCAGCAGTAACTGATGATATACTTCTCCATATTCCAAAGACGTTTCCAGAAACTCCTCTTTAAAAGATTCTGAAAAAAAGAGGGCTTTAGCTCTCTTTTTATCTTCCTTAACCATATTTGTAAATTTTCCTAACAGTTCTGACATAATCTGCTTTCGCTCCTTGCCAATCAAATCACTTACACGTATAATAATCTAATGTACACTAATTAAATTTCATTATAACAAATTTCGACAAAATATTAAAGGAAAAGAAGGATAACCATGTTAGAAAAAAAACAAGCTTTTCACGGAAGCGATTTAGAAAAAATCGAAGAGATTTACGGAATAAAAAAAGAACAAATTATTCCTTTTGGAGGGAATGTCAATCCTTTGGGTATCTCCCCCTTATTAAAGAAAAGTATGGGAAACCACATTGAGGCAATATGTGAATATCCTGATCGGGACTATAAAACATTACGCTCAACATTAAGCTTATACTGTAACACTCCTATGGAACATATTATTGTTGGAAATGGTGCTACAGAACTGATCAGTTTAACGTTAAATCTTCTACGTCCAAAAAATGCCTTGCTGCTGGCACCAACTTATTCAGAATACATGCGGGAAATTTCCCTTGTAGGTGGTTCTTATCAGGAATATTTTTTATCAGAAGAAAAGAATTTCTGTCTTGATTTGGAAGACCTGAAATCTCATTTAACAGACAATGTAGATTTATTTGCATTTTGTAACCCAAACAATCCTACTTCCAGTGCACTTACTGCCTCTGAGATTGAAAACCTGCTGATTCACTGTAAGAAACATAATATCTTTGTTTTAATTGATGAAACTTATGTTGAATTTGCACCAGATATCCAGAACATTTCCGCCGTATCACTAACTGAAAAATTCGATAATTTTATGGTTCTTAGAGGAACTTCCAAATTCTTTGCTGCTCCAGGACTTCGTCTTGGTTATGGAATCTGCGGAAGTCTTGATTTTCTTAAAAAGCTGAATTCCATCAAAAATCCATGGACTATCAATACTCTTGCTGCTCTTGCCGGTGAAGCAATGTTCATGGACTCAGATTATATAAAAACAACGAAAGAATTTATTTCATCAGAACGCAGCCGCTGTCTGAAAAAATTGAATCAGTGTGAAAATCTTAAAGCCTATCCTGCTTATGCCAATTTCATACTGGTACAGCTTTTAGATGGAACCACCTCCTTTGAAATGTTTGAACGATGCATCAGAGAGGGTATGATGATTCGTGACTGTAGCAGTTTTGACGGTTTAGATGGTGAATTTATTCGTTTCTGTATCCGTTTAAAAGAACAAAACAGTAGGTTACTAAGCATTCTTACTGAGAAAAAGAACTAAGAAGCCAAAATATAACAAAATCTTTCCTAGCGAAATAAAAAAACTTGCAAAAGAAAAATTCTTTTGCAAGTTTTTTATTGCATGATTATTTTACTCAATCCGATAAAACTATCTTCTATATCTGATTCATCCTACTGATTATCAATTGTCACCTTTATATCAGCATTATGATCATCAATCTTTTTGAGCTGTTCCTCACTTTCAGGATCTGCTGTAGGATAATAATCTACATAATAGTAAGTTCCTTTTTTTAATCCTGTAAATGTATATTTTTTCCTGTTTTTCTTAATTGCAATAATTTGCGGATCATCCTCATCATTTACTGTATTAAAAGATAAAACCGGTTTTAAAGTAACATCAAAACTATCTGGATTGTCCACTATAACAGTAAGTTTTCCTGTCGAAGAATGAAATACATTTCCTACAACAAAATCTCCAAATCTGCCACTGGCAGCTTTTGTTCCTCTTAATGCATCAACATCAAAATACAGAGTCCCATCTTTGCTTCGCTTCAGCCATACCTTATCATCACTAGCCTCCAGCTCATCTGAATCTTTCTGCTGGTTTAGCCGGATATAATCATAAAAAACCGGAAGGCTTTGAAATTCATTTTTCGTAACATCATATGAAATAATCTGCAGATTTTTAAATTCTTCTTCTGGCTGGATAAAAACATCTGATGGATATCCTAAATACATCAGTATATTATCACTTTGAACACAGACATCAGAATTACCTTGTCCATTTTCAATCAGAATTTCTTCAATATCCTTTACTTTCTTCCCTGCAAAGGTATCTTTCTTATAATCTGTATAAAAGGCTCCCTGATATGTCCCGTTCAGTTTTTTTTCTGTTTTGACAATCTTACCATCGTCCACCATAAGGCAGTAATCTTTTACAACCTTATTCTTTTTCCTTTGGAGTAACTGAACCTTTTTTCCATCTGATGAAGCCAGAACCCGAGTCTCATAGCTGCCTTTTGTAGAATACAGTTTCAAATCTTCTAAATTCAGAGCCTCAATAATCTTTTGTTTTTTCATATCAAAAACAAATAATCCAGTCTGATTATAAAAAATAACTCGACTTTCTGAAGCATATGCAACTTTCGGTAACTCTCCATTATTTGGATCTTCCTGTTTCTGCACTGTCTCTGTGATCAATTCTTTTATTTCTTTTTGAGAAGAGAGAACCTTGAAGGTTTCCTTTTCCTTATCATTTTTGCATCCGGACAGCAAAACAAGTCCGCAAAATACAATCAAAAAACAAAAAAGATTCTTCTTCATACACAGACTCCTTTATTTAATCCATTTCAATGACGGATAATAGCGGAACCATGCCTTTCCAAGCACCTCATCTCTGGAAACATAATGTGTGTCCCAGTCTCTGGCATCATTAGAACAATTCCGATTATCTCCCATTACAAAATATCCGTTTTCAGGTACTTTGTATGGGCCAAAATCATCTACAGGTTCTTCTTTAATATAAGGCTCTTCTAATGGAGTCTTACTGCTATTAATATAAACTTTTCCATCCTTTACTTCCACTGTCTCTCCAGGGAGAGCAATGACTCTCTTAATATACCATTCCTCTTCATTATCCGGATATTCAAAGATAATGATATCTCCCCGCTGAGGATCATTAAACCAATAAGAAGTTCTCAATGCAATCAGCTTGTCATTGGTCATAATGGTATTTTCCATGGAACCACTTGGGATATTTGCATTAATAATAACAAACCTTGTAATCAGCTGTGTCAGTACAATTGTTACAACAATGCATAATACCCAGCTTAATGCTTCCTTTTTCCAGGAGTTTTTCTTCTCCTGTTCCTTTTTTTCTTCCATCTTCTCTAGTCCTCAAAACCACGACGGATGATTTCATGTCTTCCAGGACCGTTTGAAATAAGAGTAATTGGATATCCAATTTTTTCTTCAACAAATTCAATATATTTTTTACAATTTTCTGGAAGATCATCATATTCAGTAATTCCTCGGATATCTGTTTTCCATCCTGGAAGTACTTCAAGAACTGGTTTTGCTTTTTCCAGTTTATTAGTTGTTGGGAAATCTGTTGTTACTTCACCATCAATTTCATATCCAACACATACCGGAATTTCATCTAAATACCCCAGTACATCCAGTACAGTAAAAGCAACATCCGTTGTTCCCTGCATACGGCATCCATATTTTGTTGCAACTACATCAAACCATCCCATACGTCTTGGACGACCTGTTGTAGCTCCAAATTCTCCGCCATCTCCACCGCGTCGTCTTAATTCATCGGCTTCTTCCCCAAAAATTTCGCTGACAAAAGCACCTGCTCCTACAGCACTTGAATAAGCCTTGACAACTGTTACAATTTTCTTGATTTCATATGGAGGAATTCCTGCACCAATTGCTCCATATCCTGCTAATGTTGAGGATGATGTTACCATTGGATAAATTCCATGATCCGGGTCTTTTAATGAACCTAACTGTCCCTCCAGAAGAATATTCTTTCCTTCTTTGATCGCTTCATGAAGGAACAAAGAAACATCACATACATATGGTGCAACCATTTCTTTATATTCCATTAATGTATCAAATAATTCATCTGGGTTCAGTAATGGTTTATGATATAAATGTTCTAATAAAACATTCTTTGTTTCGCAAACTTTCTTAATCTTTTCTTTCAGTGAATCTTCATCAAATAATTCGCTTACCTGAAAACCAATTTTGGCATATTTGTCAGAATAAAAAGGAGCAATTCCTGATTTTGTAGATCCAAAAGAATCTTTTCCAAGTCTTTCCTCTTCATATTGATCAAATAAAACATGATATGGCATAACCATCTGTGCACGATCTGAAACCAGAATTTTAGGTTTTGGCACACCCTGTGATACAATGCTTTCGATTTCCTTAAACAAAACCGGAATATTTAATGCCACACCATTTCCAATTACACTGGTGGTATGATTGTAGAATACTCCAGATGGCAGTGTATGAAGTGCAAACTTTCCATAATCATTAATGATTGTATGCCCTGCATTTGCTCCTCCCTGGAAACGAACAATAATATCAGATGTCTCACCTAACATGTCTGTAATTTTCCCTTTTCCTTCGTCTCCCCAATTGGCTCCAACGATTGCTTTTACCATATGTGTATCCTCCTAAAATCAACCTGTTATGACTTTTGTTATTTTTTTAATATACTGCAAAAAATAAAATCACAGCATTTTTATTCTATATTGTTTTAGGCACTCTGTCAAGGCAGAGTGCCTTTCCCGCTAATTTTTACTGCTGTTTTCAGTTGAAAATAATGTCTTGCTTACATTTTTCTTATCCATCAAACTGTTATATTGCAGATATTGATACTGTTTAATCAGTTTAGTATATTCATTTTCATCTTCCAAACTATGGTTTTGCCCATCTGAAGTAACATATCCATTAGCATTGATAGCCGGAATCGTCTGATTAAGATTCAGCAGAAACTCATTATACGGTGACAGCTGAAGATTTGTCTGCTCCATCATAAGACTGGCAAGATAATTTGCACTGATCAGCTGCTCATTCTTCTTTTCATCAATATCATAGTTAGCCCAGATAATATAAGGTACTGTATATTTCTTCTGCAATTCTTTTAAACTTAAACTGTTTAATGATTTTCCATACAGTAATTCATAAAATGAATCTTCCAGTTTTGGCTGATGATCTCCGAACATAACAACAATCGTCGGTTCATCCTGATTCTTAAAGTAATTTACTATTTTTTCAAAAGCACGGTCTGATTCATGAATCAGGGATAGATAACGATTGGCTGTATTTGTAGCTTTTTCATCCTCAATCTTGATTTCTTCTTTAAAATTCTTATCTGCAATTAAATATCCACCATGATTCTGAATAGTTACATTAAACAAAAATAATGGATCTCCTGCTTTTTTCTTATTAAAAATTTCAATAATCTTATTATAATCTTCGGAATCACTATACCATCCACGGAATTTTTCTCCATTTGGATTCATGGAAGTTTCATCCAGAAATTGATCAAATCCAAGAAGCGGATACACTGTATCTCGATTCCATCCATGGGCTTTATATGGATGAAAGGCTATCGTATCATAGCCCTGTTCCTTAAGCTGTGTTGCAAGACTTGGAACATTATGTTTCACAAACTGGGTATAAGCATTTCCATTTAAAGGAAGTGTTGAAACAGAATTTCCTGTAAGGAATTCATATTCTGAATTACTGGTTCCTCCACCAAAAACAGATACCAGCATATTTCCCTTAATTGTATTATCCGTTAAGCTGTTAATATAAGGCATTACCTCTTTATTTGTTTTTATCTTATTTACAACATTTAAATCAGAAAATGTCTCATTCATAATAACCACAATATTAGGCTTCTGTTTTAAATTTTTATTTTTTCCTGTTGTCACTTTATATTCATCAGCAATTTTCTCAACCTTTTCAGGACTGTATCCTTCCGGTTCAGATACGATCGTATATTGAATATTCATCAGAAAACTTAAAATATAACCATTTTGTTTATATCCTTTTTTCTGATTCCAGAAGTTGACTTTAATTCCTTTGGTTTCTAAAAAATCTGTTCTGGTCATGAAAAAGGTGCTTCCTGCTGTAGCAATTGCAACCACTGCCAATGCTATCACTCGTTTTTTCCAGTAAAAAACTTTATATGTATCCAGCTTGCAGGCAATCACACACAGGCCAAGAAGTACAACTGTTGCTACAATAGCAGGTTTGTCGTATGACAATGTATAATGGTCAGCGACATCCATTGCGGTTCCTAACGCATAAATATCTGCGGGTGTAATTGGAGTTCCTCGAAATGCCATAACAAAGTAATTTCCAATGGCTGCTGCATATAACAAAATATCCCCAACTAAAATAGAGTACTTAATGCGATTAAAAATCAGAAATAGAATTCCAAAAATAATATAATACCAGACAATGTTCATTCCATAAGCAAGTTTATTCATTACACTAATCGGGTTATAAAAAACCTTCTCCACCATATAAAAAGCCACCCACGGATTAACAATAAACAGTGCCCATGTAAGTCTGCGATTCAGTTTTTCCGGAATATCAAGAGGAATCAGAATCAGTGCAATCAAAGCAACTGCAATAGCAATAGTTAATGCAATAGCCCATTTATCAATCTGGGTTGTCCACACCCTGGTACGGATATGAATATTTTGACTGTCACCATTCACCTTAACTTTCTGGAATATTTTCCCCATTTTCTCTGATGTATACAAATATAACGGGCGGTCTTCTTTAATTCCCTTTCCCTGAATTTCCAGAGTATATAGTTCTCCTTTATTTAGTTTTTGGTTTACAATAATCTTATACCACTTTGCTTCATTTCTCTCTGTACGACGCATAGTAGCTTTCATATCTGTCAATCCATCAACTTCCAGGAGAGTTGGTGTAATATGGAAAACTGAGTTTCCATTCTGATCTTTTACATTTAAATCAATACTTCCGGCGCGTCCTGTCTGTTCGTTTCTGTCTATCATAATATCCAGACGTTCCATAGTATTCGATACTGCCTTGAATTTTTGAACTACCTTATCTCCATCCGTTACTGCTATTCTGGTATACTTGCTTTCTGGCACACCTTTTGCAACTTTCTCAGAAAACTGCTGCTTGTTGACAATAACAAGAACAATAAAAGCAAGCAGAGCAGCTACCATTACAAATTTCATAGATTTATGTAAAAATCCATGAACCTTTCCAAACTTTTCCCCTTTTTTTCCCTGATTCTTCATTTTACTACCTTCCATTCGTTTGTTTTTTTTTATTTTTTTCTTTCCCCTTAAATCCTTATTGTTTATTAAAAGTTTCCCAGTATTTTAAAATCTTTAGTCTCTTCTCTGATCCCTGCCAGCGCATTACGAATTGCAGGATCATTTAAATTTCCAATTACATCAATATAAAATCCATATTCCCACTGTCTTCCAGGAAGCGGTCTGGATTCAATGTTGCTCATATTCACATTATTAAACATAAAATGAGTCAATATGTTATAAAGAGATCCTGATTCATGAGGTGCACTAAAACTAATGCTGACTTTCCCTGCATCCTTCCGATACTGTTTCTTTTTAGACATGATAACAAATCTTGTAGTATTGTTTTCTTCATAATTTACTTCTTCCTGTAAAACCTGAAGACCATAGATTTCTGCTGCCCGACGGCTGCAGATGGCTACTTTCGTCATATCTTTATCATCCGCCACTTTTTTAGCACTGATTGCTGTATTGGCAACCTTTACCTGATCCCAATCCCATTGATCCAGGAATTTTTTACACTGCAGAAGTCCTTGAGGGTGAGAATATACTTTCTTGATCTGATTCAGATCAGATCCTGGAAGTCCTGCCAGTACATGATGGCATTCAACTGTTTCTTCCCCTACTACACAAATATCATAATCAAGGATCATGTCATAAATACCACTGACAGTTCCGGCAGAAGTATTTTCTATAGGCAGGACACCATAATCTGCCAGCCCCTGATCCAATGTTATAACAACATCTTTAAACTCAGGAACGGAGAAGTTCTTTACATTCTCACCAAAATATTTTACCATAGCCTGTTCCTGATATGCACCTGGAATTCCCTGGTAAACAACCTTGGTATCCTCATGAATATCAAGAGCATCCACTTCTTCAAAATGTTCTTCAATATAAGTATCTGCCTGAGCTAAAATACTATATTGATACCTTCGACTGACAGACATAATCTGTAAAAATATCTCTTCAAAAGCTCTTACCATAAAAGGGTCTTCTTCATTTTCTGTCAATACATTAATTTTAGCCTTTTCTCTCACCGGATCGTAAATAGCCTTTCCAGTTCCCCTTTTATATTCTGCTACCTCTTCAGAACAAAGCATTCTTTTTTTTAACAACCTTACCAGTTGCGTATCAATATCATCAATTTCCTGTCGTATTTCTGTTAAATCTCTCATGGGTATTTTATTCCTTTTCTATTATTTCTTTTAATTCCATAACCGTTTTTCGCAATAACGGATGCATCAGATATGGTGCAATCTCTGCAAGAGGTTCTAGAACAAACAATCTTTTATGCATTTCTTTATGCGGAATGGTTAATTCTCTTTCATTCATTACCAGATCATCATACATTAAAATATCCAGATCAAGTGTTCGAGGCCCCCAGTGAACGGTTCTTTTTCTTCCTGCCTGCTTTTCAATATCCATTAAAAAGTCCAGCAGTTCCATAGGTTCCTTTAATGTATCAATTGCCACACATCCATTAAGAAAGTCATCCTGCTCTACACCACCATATGGTTTTGTTTCAATCAATCCGGATACATGCATTACTTTTGTATCCTCCTGCTCTTCAATTCGATCAATAGCATTACTGATATACTCCATACGGTCGCCCATATTGGAACCCATACCTATATAAGCTCGATGCCATCCACGGGAAATTTTTACGGAAACACTGTCTAGAGGCAGTCCTATTGGTGCCCATGGCTTCTTCACCTGAATATCCAGTTTCTTAATCAGAGGAAATTCAAGTAATAATGTTTTTGCAACTGTCTCTGCAACTCTCTCTATCAGGTCAAATGTATTTCTCTCCATTATCTCTGCAATTCGATGACAAACCTCACCATAATCAATAGAATATTCAATCTTGTCACTTACACCAGCCCGCTTTGTATCTGTATATAAAGTTGCAGACACCAAAAATTTCTGTCCTAAGACTTTTTCTTCCTTATAAACTCCATGGTTACTGTAAATTTCCAAATCCTGAATGATAATCTGATCTGCCATGTTCCTCACTCCTTTTAATGGCGGCTGATTGCCTCTATCATTGTAAGTGCCCGTTTATTTTCCTTTACATCATGAACTCTGAAAAATCGACATCCTTTCATAAAACCACACACAGTTGTTGCTACAGTTCCTTCAACTCTCTGATCAGATGGCAGATCCAGTGTAAGACCAATCATGGACTTTCTGGAAGTCCCAAGTAAAACCGGAACATCCCATTGACCTAAAATTTCCAGATGATTCATCATTTCCAGATTCTGCTCAAGATTTTTGGCAAATCCGATACCTGGATCCAACATGATCTGTTCTCTTTTCATTCCTGCTTTCATTGCCATATCCATGATTTCCTGAATATCTTCCTGAACATCCTTCAAAAAATTTCCATACTGTGTATTCTTTCTGTTATGCATCAGACAGGCAGGAACCCCACTTTCTGCCAATACTTCTGCCATGGTTCCATCCCATTTAAGTCCCCAGATATCGTTGATCATATCGACCCCTGCGTCTATTCCTGCCTTGGCAACTTTTGATTTGTATGTGTCCAGCGAAACAGGCACATCAAATTCTCTCTTCAGGGCTTCAATAACCGGAACAACCCTTTCAATCTCTTCTTCATCAGAAATCAGAGTATACCCTGGTCTTGTAGATTCTCCCCCTACATCGATTAGATCTGCCCCTTCATTTACCATCTGCTCTGCATGCTCCAATGCCGCATCTAACTGATTGAATTTACCTCCATCGGAAAATGAATCTGGTGTCACATTAAGAATTCCCATAATATATCCGTGTTTATCAGTCAAAAATTTCTTTTCTCCAATTATCATAATGTCTCCTAACAAATATAAGTATCATTTTTTTTGTCATCTGGCCAATAACAGTCTTTTCTTGCTTTACAGTGAATACAATCTCTGGAAAGTTTGTCTGCCAGATAGAACATTTCTGCAAAACTATGATCTTCTGATGCACCGGTACGATGATTTCGTATAACTTCTGTTATCACTTTAATTTCTTCCGGTTCATAATCACATTCCTTTAAAATAATTTCCGCAAGTTCGGCACCTGCTTCTTCATGAGAAATGCCTTTTTCATACTGAACTGTCCTTCCAAGATCATGAAGAAAAGCTGTACCATATATGATATCTTTCGATAAATTTTCATTTCTTTCCAAAGAAAAAATATAACAAAGTCTTGCAACTGCTAAAAAATGATTCATATCATGCCCGCAAAACTGTCTTCCCTGTTCCAGATTCTGCAGTTTTTCATATTCTTCCTTATATCTTTTGTTCCAAATAATTTTCTGGAATCGTTCCACTGTCTTACCCTCTATAGTTCATTTTGAAAAGATAATGTCCCAAATACTACGATGACATCATCTTTTTCTGATATTGTTTTTACTTCTTCCAAACATTGAGCCAACCGATCTCTTACAAACACTTTAGAATGACACTTTCTAACCATATCTGCAAGATCCTTGCTGGATAGCGCTCTTGGATTATCCGGAGCAACTGTATAAACAGAGTCTGCAAGCCATACAGTTTCCTGAATCATCTGTTCATATTCCTTGTCAGCTAATACTCCCATTATATAAATTATTCTTCGGTTTGTAAAATTTTTTTGAAGAAAATCTGCCAGGCAACGGGCACCATCTGGATTATGAGCACCATCACACAAAATGATCGGATCTTTCTGAAGTATTTCCAAACGGCCTCTCCATTTTGTCTTTCGAAACCCTTCTTCTGTCTGAAATTCACTGATACAATAATAGTTTTTAATAATATCTAAAACTTCCAATGCAACTGCAGCATTCCAGATTTGATGCTCTCCAAGCAAAGGAATCTCTATTTTTTCATACCATCTTCCACTGTTGCTTCGGTATGTAAAACTCTGTCCATTTAATGACTCCGATAAAATCCGTATTCCCTTTTTATTAACGAACTTCAATGGACAATTCTTTTCTTTGGCAACATTTTTGATTACCTGATTTGCTTCTTTTGAATTATCATATGAAATGACAGGACATCCTTCTTTAATAATTCCTGCTTTTTCATATGCAATTTTTTCAATTGTATCTCCCAGATATTGCATATGATCATAACTGATAGATGCAATAACAGTGCAAATTGGACGATCCACCACATTAGTAGCATCCAGACGCCCGCCCATTCCAGTTTCCAGTAATACCACGTCGACCTTTTTATCAAGAAAATAAAGAAAACTTAATGCTGTCTCTATTTCAAACATTGTTGGATGATTTCCCCCATCTGCAACCATTTCCTCTGAAGTTTTCTTTATTTTCTCCATATAGTAACACAAATCATCCTGCGAAATATTTTCCTCGTTGATCCGGAATCTTTCTTCATAGGAAAAGGAGGCAGGAGAAACATATCGACCTGCCCGATATCCACTTTCCCTAAATACACCTGCAAGATATGCAAGGATAGAACCTTTTCCATTGGTTCCGGCAATATGTACTACTTTCAGCTTATTTTGCGGATTTCCAAGTCGTGAAAGCAATTCTCTGATATTATCCAGCCCTAAGACACTCCCAAATTTATTTGTATTACTTATAAAATCCATTGCTTCTTTATAGTTCATAACTGCCTCCAAGATTATTCGTTTATCTCTTTCTCCACAAATGCCTGCTTTATTACCTGATTCATATTGCGAACATAGATAATTTCCAGACCTTCTGTAATTTCTTCATGAAACTCTCTAACATCTTTTTCATTTGATCTTGGTACCAGAACCTTTTCTATACCAAGTCTTTTAGCTGCCAACAGCTTCTCTTTTAGTCCTCCAATAGGAAGTACATCTCCACGAATCGTAACTTCTCCTGTCATAGCCAGATTTCCATAAACCTTCATACCTGTTATCGCTGATAAGACAGCTGTAGTCATGGTAATACCTGCTGACGGTCCATCTTTCGGTACTGCTCCCTCAGGTATATGGATATGTATATCATGTTTTTCAAAATAATCTGCTTTGATTTTATATTTTCTGCTCTGGCTGCGAATATAACTGATTGCAGCCTGAGAAGATTCTTTCATTACATCTCCCAGAGAACCTGTCACCTGAATTCTTCCTTTTCCCGGCATTACATTAACTTCAATTTTTAATGTTTCACCACCAACTGATGTCCATGCCAAGCCATGAACAACTCCGATTTGATTTTTTAAAGAATCCTTTTCCCACTGATAAGGTGGGTTACCTAAATAGTCTTTTACTGCTTTTTTAGTAATTGTTACTTTTCTATGCTTTTTCAGATAAATATCCTTTGCAACTTTTCTAGAAATCTGTCCGATTCTTCGTTCCAGATTTCGGACACCTGCTTCCCTTGTATATGATGTTATCAGCAGCCGAATCGCATCTTCTTTCCATTGAATTTCTTTTTCAGTCAATCCATTGGCTTCCATCTGTTTTTTCACCAGATATTGCTGTGCAATATGAAATTTTTCATTTTCGGAATAACTTGATACATCAATTACTTCCATTCGATCCAGTAGCGGTCTTGGAATTGTCGATAAATCGTTGGCTGTAGCAATAAAAAGAACATCACTCAAATTTAATGGCACTTCCAGATAATGATCCTGAAAATGTTCATTCTGTTCTGGATCCAATACTTCCAAAAGAGCAGATGCTGTATCTCCCCGCTGATCTTTTCCTGTTTTATCAACTTCATCCAGTAATATCAGCGGATTTCGAACCTTCACTTTTTTCAATGCCTCTACAATTCTTCCTGGCATAGCCCCCACATAGGTTTTTCGATGACCACGAATCTCAGATTCATCTCTAACTCCCCCAAGAGAAAGTCGTACATATTTTTTCTCAGTTGCTCTTGCAATAGATTTTGCAATGGAAGTTTTTCCTGTTCCCGGAGGACCTGCAAGACATAAAATAGCCGCATCCTTCTTCCCGCTCATAGCACGCGCTGCAAGATATTCCAGCACTCTCTCTTTGACTTTCTCCAATCCATAATGATCTTCATCTAAAATCGAAGCTGCTTTTTCCAGATCCTCTGAATCTTTAGAAAGAGTCTCCCATGGAATTTCCAGCATAGTTTCAATATAGGTGCGAAGTACCGCATTTTCTGGACTGTTTCCTCCTATGGCCTGAAATCTTCCAATTTCCTTTTTTATTTTTTCTTTAACTTCTTTTGAAGCGTTTAACTGTTTTAACTGATTTAGAAATTCATGAGCTTCATCTTCAATATTTGTCTCTCCTAATTCTTCCCGGATAACTTTCATCTGCTCACGAAGCATATATTCTTTCTGGTTTTTATCAACATTACTTTTAACCTTCTGCTGAATACTATTTCGAAGCTTAATCAGTTCCTGTTCTTCTTCCAAAAGAATCAGCATTGTCTCACTTCGTTGCTTAAGATCCATTTCTTCCAAAATCTTCTGTTTATCTTCTATAGCAAATGGAAGATGAGTGGCTATCTGATCCAGAAGGAGTTCCAAATCTGGTTGCATCTCTATATACCCGGCTATATTCTGGTCAAGCTTACTCCAGGAATTACTGTATTTTTGAAAAGCTTCTTTCACGGCACGAGTTAGGGCTTCTTTCTCATACGGTTCAAATTTCTGCTGTTCCACATGATTATATGCAACTTCTACCCTGAATAAAGGTTCCTCTTCACAAACCTCTGTCATCTCGGCACGAAACAGTCCTTCCGCAAATACTCTAACTACATTTTGCGGCATCTTAACCACCTGTCGGATTTTAGCTAAAGTGCCTACACTATATAAATCAACGATCCCGGGATCTTCGATTGTAGGATCTACCTGATTATCTAAAAAAATCATTTGATCATTTTGCATTGCCTCTTCGATTGCTCTAATCGACTTACTTCTGGATACATCAAAATGAATCACTGTATTAGGGAAAATGTATTTCCCGCGTAAGGTAAGCATCGGTAAAATTTTCTTCATTTGATTCTCCTTTTTAAAAGAAAAACTGCTCCGATACAAGACTATCTTGTTCAAAAGCAGTTTTTTCTTCAGGCTCTTGCCTGTTTATGCAATCTCATGATTGCTTTTCTTCGTTCGTTTTTTTGGTGCAGCAGATTTTACTTTCTTTTCAGAACGCTCAACCACGGGATCTGCCCCATTTTCTACTACTTCTTTGGTAATAATGCATTTTGACACATCTGTTTCAGATGGAATCTGATACATTAAATCCATAATTTCCTTTTCTACAATTGCACGAAGTCCTCGTGCTCCTGTCTTTCTCTGTAATGCCTTTTCCGCAATTGCTTCCAACGCATCATTCTCAAATTCCAGTTCAACACCATCCATCTCAAACAGCTTCTGATATTGTTTCACCAATGCACTCCTTGGTTCTTTTAAAATACGAACCAGTGCTTCTTTATCCAATGGATTTAATGAAACATTCACTGGAACTCTTCCGATAAACTCAGGAATCAATCCAAATTTTACAAAATCTTCCGGAAGGACCTGTCTAAGCAATTCTCCCAGATCGTCCTGTCTTTTACTGACTACATCGGCGCCAAATCCAATGGATTTCTCTCCAATACGAGACTCAATGATCTTTTCCAGTCCATCAAAGGCTCCACCACAAATAAACAGAATATTTGTAGTATCAATCTGTATAAATTCCTGATGTGGATGTTTCCGTCCTCCCTGAGGCGGAACAGATGCAACAGTACCTTCAATAATTTTTAAAAGAGCCTGCTGAACACCTTCTCCAGATACATCTCTTGTAATAGATGTATTTTCAGACTTTCTTGTAATCTTATCAATTTCATCAATGTAAATGATACCATACTGTGCGCGCTCGATATCATAATCAGCTGCCTGGATAATCTTTAAAAGAATGTTCTCAACATCTTCTCCAACATATCCTGCTTCTGTCAGCGCAGTTGCATCTGCAATGGCAAACGGTACATTCAGCATCTTGGCAAGAGTCTGTGCAAGAAGTGTTTTTCCTGAACCGGTTGGCCCAAGCATTAAAATATTACTTTTTTGCAGATCAACATCTGAATCACCGCCCATAAGAATTCTCTTATAATGATTGTATACGGCAACAGAGAGAACTTTCTTTGCCTCTTCCTGCCCAATAACATACTCATCAAGAAAAGCTTTGATTTCCTTTGGCTTATTTAAATGTATTTCTGTATCTTCTGAATATTGCTCATACAGCTCTTCTTCTATAATTTCAGAGCAAATATCAATACATTCATCACAAATATAGACTCCTTTTGCCTTTGGCCCTGCAATTAGCTTTCGAACCTGATCCTGAGTCTTATTACAGAAAGAACATCTTAATATTTTTTTATCGTCATTATAATTTGCCACCAGGTTACCTCAATCTTTCTATTTATTATTGTCTGTTCTCAACAACCTTATCAATCAAACCATACTCTAACGCTTCCTGTGCATAAAGCCAGTTATCACGTTCTGTATCTTTGGCGATGGTTTCATATGACTGTCCTGTATTCTGACTTAAAATAGTATTCAATCGTTTCTTGGTTCTTAAAATATGTTCTGCAGCAATTTCAATTTCAGTTGCCTGTCCCTGTGCTCCTCCAGAAGGCTGATGAATCATAATCTCAGCATTCGGCAGAGCCAGTCTTTTTCCTTTAGCCCCTCCTGCCAGAAGAAAAGCACCCATGCTGGCAGCCATACCCATACACATGGTAGACACATCACATTTTACATACTGCATTGTATCGTAAATTGCCATTCCTGCAGTTACAGATCCCCCTGGACTGTTAATATACAAATTAATATCTTTATCCGGATCTTCAGATTCCAGGAATAATAATTGTGAAACTACTAAACTTGCAGTTGTATCGTTTACTTCTTCTCCTAAAAAGATAATTCTTTCTTTCAGCAGACGGGAATAAATATCATAAGATCTTTCTCCTCTGCTTGTCTGTTCAATGACATAAGGTACTAAACTCATACTGCATCCTCCTAATTTTTGCCTATTTTGATTCTGCTACAAGGAAGTCAACAGCTTTCTGAACTGCAATATCAGCCATCATCTGATCTTTCTGTGGTCCCTGAATCATTTTTTCCAACTGTTCAGCTTCCATCTGATACATAGCTGCCATCTTATCCAGTTCTTCTTTGAAGTCATCTTCACTTGCTTCAATATTTTCTGCTTTTACAATTGCTTCTAATACCAGGCGTGTTTCAATTCTCTTCACTGCCTGTGGTTTCATATCATCTGCAAATTTCTGTGCATCCATTCCTGTAAACTGGAAGTACTGTTCCAGATTCAGTCCCTGATAGCTTAATCTCTGAGCAAATTCTTCAGTCATCTGCTGAACCTGTTCTTCAATCATTGCTTCCGGGATATCCATAGATGCATTTTCAACAGCAGTATCTACGATTTTGTTTTCTCTTTCTGTTTTAGCCTGTGCTTTCTTTTCTTCACGGATCTTTTCTTTAATATCTGCTTTATAGTCTTCTAATGTTTCAAATTCAGATACTTCAGATGCAAATTCATCATCTAATTCCGGAAGTTCTTTTTCTTTGATTGCTTTAATTTTTACTTCAAATACAGCTTCTTTACCTGCTAAATCAGGTGCATGATATTCTTCAGGGAAAGTTACATTAATAGCTGTTTCTTCGTTTAATTCTTTTCCAATCAGCTGATCTTCAAATCCTGGAATAAATGCTCCTGAACCGATAACCAAAGTCTGATCCTCAGCTGTTCCACCTTCAAATTTCACACCATCAACAGATCCTGAATAATCAATTGTCAGAATATCTCCATCTTTTACAGCTCTGTCTTCGATTGTGATTTCTCTTGCGTTCTGTTCCTGAACTTTCTTTAATTCTTCATCGATTTCATCTTTTTTAACAGTAACTCTTGTTTTTGCTACTTCGATACCTTTGTATTCACCTAAAGTTACTTCTGGTTTTACTGCCAGTTCAGCTGTAAAAATAAATGGTTTTCCTTTTTCTAACTGAACTACATCAATTTCAGGTCTTGAAACAATATCCAGATCACAATCTTTCATTTCTTCTGCATATGCATCTGGAATCAGAATATTTGCTGCATCTTCATAGAAGATTTCAACTCCATATTCTTTTTCAATTAATTTTTGTGGTACTTTTCCTTTACGGAAACCAGGGATATTAAACTGATTTTTCTTTTTGTTAAAGGCTTTTGTAATTGCTGCATCTAATTTTGCTGCATCTACTTCGATTGTAACCTTTACCATATTATGCTCTAAGTTCTCCACTTGCAAACTCATCTCTATAAATCCTCCTAAAAATTATTATCATATTGTATTTTCACAAACATTCAATTATTATAGCATAAGCCTTACAGACTGTACAACTACTTCTTTGCTTAATTTTCGTTTTTTTCTTTGTAAATATAGGCATTGGATGTTCTTAACACTCTTGGTGCCTTACTGATAATACTGACTGTAAAAGTATCTCCATCCTTTAAATCCTTCTTTGATACTTCTAAAAGGTGTTCATTATGATATGTCGTATTAATCTGCATATCACCAACTGATACTTCACAGTAGTTTGTAAAATTATCACCTACAATAAATACACTGTCCTCTGTCTCATAAGCTTTGGTAACTACCAGATCCTTAATTCCAAATGTAATATCCGTAGCTTTAAATGGATTTTCCTGATTCCAGATATAGCGTTTTCCATATAACATATCATATTGAAGTTCTTTCATATCTTTCTGATAGTTTTTCGTACCTTTTCTTGTCTGATGAAAACTATTCATGATTCCATTATGAATATTACATTTATCAAGAATCTCTGAGCCCAGATCATATGCCTCAATAACACCATCTTCTTTTTTCAGATTCATATTATCCCAGATAAAGTAACTTGTCTCATATTTATTTCCATAAGTAAGATCATTATCCTCAATTTCCAGACTAGGAAGATGATCACCATACATCACAAGAATTGTTTCTTCATTTCTTTTTTCCAGAGATTTTACCAAACGTCCTACAAACTGATCCATCTGATAAACCTGATTTGCATAATAAGTATATTTGTTCCTTAAGGCTTCATCTTCTATACCGTTAACTGTGATTTCCGGATTTTCAATAATTTCTGTTGTTGGATAATCTCCATGACCCTGTACAGAAATACAGTAAATATAATCCTGATTTTCTGTAGAATCCAGACTGTCATTAATACAGCTGGTAAGAATCAGATCTTTTGCCCATCCGTTTTCTGTCCATTTCTTAATATTCATACTTTCCTTTGTAGTAAAAGTATCAAATCCCAGTTGTGAAAAGACCAAATCTCTGTCATAGAAAGCTGCACTGTTATTATGAATAGCATGTGCTGTGTATCCATAAGATTTCAATACAGTTGCCATACTTTCTGTAGTAGTATCCTGAAGAACAGTCTTGTACGGATATTCTGCTGCTCCAAAATGATCCAGGTTCATTCCTGTGATGGTTTCAAACTCAGAGTTAGCAGTTCCTGCTCCATAAGATGGCATAGACAACTGTCCGGAAGAATAACCTTTCATGTATTTATGGAAGTTCTCCAATGGATCTTTATTAAAAGAAATCCCTTTTACCTGTGTAATATCAAAATGTGATTCCAGCTGAACAAAAATGATATTAGGTGTTTTTACCTTCTCATTGTTCTTCTTTTCAGCTGCTTCTTTTTTAGCAATTTCATCATTAGTCCGCTTCTCGATACTTTCGATCTTTTTCTCTGAATAATCAGACGGTTTCTCAATTCCATTCTTCAATGCTGTAATGGAAAAGCAATAAGGAGTACCGTAATCACTAAAAGCTATTCTGATATTATGAATCTGATCCACCAGCATTCCTGATTTGAATCCATAGATTGTTGTTCCTGCAAATACCACAACTATAAAAAGCATCTTCACAATTCCGGTTTTTCGGTTCAGATTCTTCTCCATAGGAAGATACATATAGGAAACAACCAGAAGAACAAGAAGAATCAAAATCAGTGTTCCCATGGATGCAATCTCCATAGGACTAAAATAATTAGTCATAACCGGCAGCACTGATTTCATCAGCGTAATATCAACATAAGTAAATGGTGTATTTCTTGAGCTCAGCATCATGAAATTAACAATTCCAACAATACTCCAAAGCAAAGTTACTATTATATAAGTAAAAAGTCTTCTCTTTACGATAAACACAATCGAATATGTTAAAAAGATAATCAGAACACTATATATGAACATTTTACTTCGTTGATCGACAAATCCTACTGCACTTAAATCAAAAGTCTGGCGTCCGAGAACTTCCAAAAGGAAAGCCATTACCACTGATAAAATAATATTACAAAAGAAAGGATGATTTCGAAGCTTTTCGACAATGATCATACCTATCTTTTTCCCTTTTTGCTGTATATTATTAAAAAAAGCCTTCATACTTTTCTCCTTATGATACAAAATTTTCTTTCTTCTATTTCATTACAATCATCGTAATATTATACCATTCCTGCAGAAAAGTATCTAGTTTTAACTTCTTAAAAAAATATTAAATATTATTTTTTTCTAAACATTTTTCTTATTATTTGACTTCCTAAAACATACATGATACCATTCTACCGTTGGAGGTTTTGGGTTTTGAACATCCGGCAAAATCTATAGAAAGGAGTTTATTAGTGTACGAAGCGCCATGCACCTTCCTGATACGGAAACAGCAGATTAATTCTCTGCAATCGGAAGGTTAACGAGGTGGAAAGTGATCGAAAAATTCGGCGGATGCTTTCCCGTAGCCCCGGTCTATGTGATATACTGCACAAAGCCATGAGTAATCATGAAACAAAAGCAGTATAATCCGGGCAAAACCGCATATGAATAAAAAACAAGTTAACACTGGAAATATTATGAAGAAAAAAAAAATAGTTTGCTCTTCATTATTTCGCTATGTCAATTTTAATAAGGAGATTTTTATTATGTGTGGAATTATTGGATTTACTGGTAAACTGCAGGCAGCAGAAATTCTGGTAGGAGGTCTTGAACAGTTAGAATATCGAGGCTATGACAGTGCCGGAATTGCAGTAAACGAACAGGAAATTACAAAAATCATTAAAACAACTGGTAAAGTTTCACAGCTTCGTGAAAAAGTTGAAAATGCAGAAGATATCAGTGGAACATGTGGAATTGGTCATACACGCTGGGCAACTCATGGTGGAGTTACCACAAAAAATGCTCATCCTCATGTGTCAGGGAATATTACTTTAATTCATAACGGAATTATTGAAAACTATAAAGAACTGGCTGCATCTTTAAAAACAAAAGGATATACAGCAGTTTCAGAAACAGATACAGAAGTTGCAGCAATGTTAATCGATTCTCTGTATAACGGAGATCCTTTTGCTACTTTAAAAGAAGCTGATAAAATTCTGGATGGAGCTTACGGCTTCTGCGTTATGTTTAAAGATCATCCAGGAGAAATCTACTGTATGCGTAATGCAAGCCCTCTGGTAGCAACTTCTACAGAAGATGGTGCATTTATCGCATCTGATATGGTAGCTCTGTTAAAATATTCCAAAGATTATTTTGTTGTTCCAGAGGAACATATCGTGGTATTAACAAAAGACGGAATCAAATTATACACTATGGAACAGGAAGAAATCGAACCAAAAATGCTCCATGTAGACTGGGATACAACTGCTGCTCAGAAGGGCGGTTATGACTTCTTTATGCAGAAAGAAATTTATGATCAGCCGGAAGCACTTCACAATACTGTTATGCCTCGTCTGCACAATGGTCATGCAGATTTTACTGCAGATGGCATTTCCGATGATATTTTCAAAGGAATTAACCGTATTATTGTAACAGCCTGCGGAACTGCAATGCACTCTGGTCTGATTGGAAGAACATTGATTGAATCTATGCTTCGTATTCCTGTAACTGTAGAATTATCTTCCGAATTCCGTTACATGAATCCAATCTTAGATGAACATACTTTAGTTATCGTTGTAACCCAATCCGGAGAAACTGCTGACTCTCTTGCAGCACTTCGTCTGGCAAATGAACGTGGAGCAAAAACAATTTCTATCGTAAATGTAAAAGGATCAAGCATTGCCCGTGAAAGTGATTATGTACTTTATACACATGCAGGCCCTGAAATTGCCGTTGCAAGTACAAAGGCATTCTCTGTACAATGTGCAGGTATGTATCTGATTGCTCTGAAACTGGCTGAAATCAACAATATGATGACAGAAGAAGAAATGCAGGAATACTGTAAACATTTTGAAGAAGCCATTAATACCGTTGAGGAAGTCCTGAAAATGGATGATTATATTAAGTCCATTGCAGAAAAAATCAAAGATACTTTCTCTGCATTCTATCTTGGAAGAGGCTTAGACTATGGTATTGCAAGTGAAGGTTCATTAAAATTAAAAGAAATCTCATATGTAAACTCCGAAGCATACAACGCCGGAGAATTAAAACATGGAACCATTTCTCTTGTAACAGAAGGCGTACCAATCATCGCCATCGCAACACAGGATCATGTTTTATCTAAACTGATGGCAAACGTTGAAGAAACAAAAGCCCGCGGAGCACATGTAATTATGGTAACAGATAAAGACATGACCAAGTATGAAGGATTATATGATGACCTGATTCAGGTACCAGAAGTAGACGATAAATTCGGAACCTTCGGCGTAACCGTAGCATTACAGTTACTGGCATACCATGTAACTGTATTCAGAGGATACGACGTAGACCAGCCAAGAAACCTGGCAAAATCTGTAACAGTAGAGTAACTCCAAAAGAACCCACTAGGAACGGCTTCCGCGCTTCGCTTGTGCAGATTGTTCCTGCGTGGGTTCTTTTTCCGCATAATCATAGTATTACCCTAGAATACTCTGCATTGAACACTTAATGAATTCGAACCTTCGGCGATGAATGGATTTAGTGAGAAAGCCGTTCCCGAGACTCAGCGGATCCGAGCCATCTGCGAGAGATAAGCGCTAGTCGAGTGGAACTTCCTTGTAAATTTTGAACCCATTAGGAACAATAGTTCCTATATGGGTTCTTTTTTTGAAAACGGCTTCCGCGCTTCGCTTGTGCAGATTGTTTCTGCGTGGGTTCTTTTTCCGCATAATCATAGTATTACCCTAGAATACTCTGCATTGAACACTTGGCATTGAACAGTTAATGAATTCGAGCCTTCGGCGATGAATGGATTTAGTGAGAAAGCCGTTCCCGAGACTCAGCGGATCCGAGCCATCTGCGAGAGATAAGCGCTAGTCGAGTGGAACTTCCTTGTAAATTCTAAGGGGCGTTGCATCTTGCAACACCCCCCCCTTTGTCTACAGTCTGACAATAACGTTATTTTTTGTTTGAATCTTCATTATCATTTGTATTATTGTTTTTAGAAAATCTCTTTTTATTCAGTATAATATCTTCCCAATGCATCTGCTCCCATGATTGCCGCATATACATCATCCGGTGTTACTTCAAATGGCATATTTCCCATAGTATCATCTTCTGCGCAGGAAAGTTCTGCCACTTCCATAATTTGCTCTGGTTTTACTTCTGTAATTCCAAGTTCTTTTAAGGTAATCGGAAGGCCGGTTTCTGTACAGAAATCAATGACTTCCATAATTTCATCTTCCCCTGCATCTTCCAGCACCAGCTGTACCAGAGTGCCAAATGCAACTTTTTCTCCATGATAGAGTTTATGAGTTTCCGGTATTGCCGTCAATCCATTATGAATTGCATGTGCACCAGCCAAACCTCCACTTTCGAATCCAATTCCAGATAAATATGTATTTGCTTCAATAATATTCTCTACCGCTTTTGTACAAATTCCTTCTTTTACTGCTGTCATTGCCTGAATACCGCTATCTATCAATGTATTGTAGCACAATTCTGCCAGATTCATTGCAGCCAGAGTACATTTTCCGCCAACACAGTTGGAAGCATCGGATCGTTTACATGCTCTTGCTTCAAAATAAGTTGCTAGTGCATCTCCCATACCGGAAATCAATAGCCTTGCAGGGGCTTTGCTGACAATACCTGTATCAACCAAAACCATATTTGGACTGGATGGCAGGAATAAATATTTCTCAAATACCCCTTCATCTGAATAAATAACAGATAAAGCACTACATGGAGCATCCGTAGAAGCAATAGTTGGAACGATAATCACCGGTTTGTGCATATAATAAGCTACTGCTTTAGCAGTATCATGGATTTTTCCTCCACCAATACCAACAATGATATCACTTCCCACACCTTTTACTACTTCAATCAGACGATTGATTTCTGTCATACAGCATTCTCCATTGAACACATCATATGTGATCTCTGTATCGCCTTTTCCTTCATTGATAGAAGGTTCTACTCTTTTTCTTCCTGAAGCACTAGTCAATACAAACAGACTTTCTCCAAAATTCTTTGCATATTCACAAAGATTCTTTAATTCTCCTTTTCCCTGAATATAACGAGTTGGACTACCGATAATCTGTGCCATAATACACCTCCATCATAAATGTTCTAACCTTTGTTATAATTATAACATTCATTATAACAAAAAGAAACCGGATGAAACAAAACATCCGGTTTCTCTTAATAACTTATGTCATCTTCATTTTATCCGATAACATCGCTCATGTCATACATACCAGCCGGTTTCCCTGCCAGATAAAGTGCCGCGCTTACTGCACCTTTTCCAAAAATAGCTCTGGAATAAGCTGTATGCTTTAATTCAATCACTTCATCCTGTCCTGCAAAGATGATTTCATGTTCACCTACAATGGTTCCTCCACGTACTGCAGAAATACCGATTTCTTTCTTTGGTCGCTGCTCTCTTCTCTGGCTGCGATCATAGACGAATTCATATTCATTGTCCAACGGTTCATTTACTGCTTCTGCAAGAGCTAACGCTGTACCTGATGGAGCATCCAGCTTTCTACGATGATGTTTTTCAACAATATCAATATCAAATCCTGCATCTGCAAGGAGTTTTGTCATGGATTTTAATAACTTAACCAATGTGTTAATTCCCAGTGACATATTGGCAGAACGTAAAATAGCAACTTTAGTACTTGCTTCTTTTACTTTTTCCAGCTGTTCATCACTTAATCCTGTTGTACAAAGAACCAATGGAATCTGCTTTTCCACTGCATAATCAACAAGAGCATCCACTGCTGGTGCTGCTGAAAAATCAATGATAGCATCAATATCAACATTACAATCTGCAAGATTGGTAAATACCGGATAGTCATTATGTCCATCATCCTGACAATCCACTCCTGCTGCCATTACAGCATCATCTGTTTCTTCAATAATCTTACTAATTACCTGTCCCATGACTCCATTGCAGCCATGCATCATAATTTTTGTCATCTTCTGTTTCTCCTTAAAGAATACCTGTTTCTTTCATTGCCTTTATTAAAAGTTCTGCATTTGCTTCTTCCATTTCTGTCAATGGACGTCTTAAAATATCACGACAATATCCCATCTCAGCCACTGCACGTTTTACAGGAATCGGATTTACTTCACAGAATAATTTATGAATAACTTCAAGATATTTTAACTGAATATCTTTACTTCCTTCAACATCCCCTTCCAGGAACTTCATGACCATATCATGAGTTTCTCTTGGTGCCACATTGGAAAGTACAGAAATAACACCTTTTCCTCCTAGAGATAATACCGGAAGAACCTGGTCATCATTTCCGGAATAAATATCCAAATCTCCCTGGCTTTCATATGCAACAGTAGCAACCTGTGACAGGTCTCCGCTGGCTTCTTTGATAGCAACAATATTTTCAGCTGTCCTTGCAATCTTTACAGCTGTCTTAGGCTGAATATT
This sequence comes from Anaerostipes faecalis, assembly GCF_018982945.1. GTDB lineage: Bacteria > Bacillota > Clostridia > Lachnospirales > Lachnospiraceae > Anaerostipes > Anaerostipes faecalis. The sequence continues at coordinate 245,080 of NZ_JABRXE010000002.1, forward strand.
AGTTCCTGTTCTTCCCGGAACATTGTACATAATGATCGGAACATCAACTGCACCGGCAATTGTTGTATAGTACTCTTCCAGACCACCCTGTGTTGCTTTGTTATAATATGGAGTTACAACCAACAGTGCATCAGCACCAACCCCCTGTGCTCTCTTTCCAAGAGATAATGCTTCTTCGGTACAATTTGCACCGGCACCTGCAATAACAGGAACACGTTTATTTACATGAGAAACGCAAGCTCCGATTACTTCAATCTGTTCATCGTGGCTCATGGTAGAAGCTTCTCCTGTAGTACCACAGATAATGATACTATCTGTTCCATTATCAATCTGAAAATCGATAAACTTTTCAAGCTGATCGTAATCAACTGATAAATCTTCTTTAAAAGGTGTAATTAATGCAACACCAGCACCTGTAAATATTGACATATTCTTTTCCTCCTATCATCTTATGTAGAAATATATCTAACGACATACATTATTTATTTTTTAAGATTCTTTTACTGTATTAATACAATAGGCTGCATCAACATAATCTATGAGTTCTTCTGGCAAACTTCTTCCTGTCATAATAACCTCAAGCTCCTCATCCCTGTTTTCCAGAAGCTCAATGAGATTTTCCGGCTTAATAAGCTCCAGATCCAAAAGCCCAAGTACCTCATCAAGTACAAGAACATCACACTGCCTTGTATCAATAACCTTCTGAGCATACTTCAGCCCATTAAAAATATAATGGTCCTGATCTTTCTTCTCCTCTTCACTAAGATTCATGTACTGTTTTTCATACTTTTCAAATCTGAAAAGCTGAACTTCCGGTTCTAATCTTCTGATAAAGCTGATTTCCTCTGTATCTTTTCCTTTAAGGAACTGCACGATAATAACCTGCTTATCCTGACCTGCCGCTTTTACACAATGACCTATAGCACAGGATGTTTTTCCCTTTCCTGAACCATAGTATGCTTCCACTCGTCCTTTCATCTTTTCACCTCAAAGAATCTTCCTTTTGTAATATTGATTTATTATATCATTTTTACTACAATAAATCCAATTTATTCTACATCCTTTTCATGAATTTCCAATTTATTTACAGAAACTTCATATGCAATACGTTTTATTGTTTCATTTTCGCTTATTCGTTTCTGATATTCTCGACTTTGAATTCTGCCAATTAGTTGAATTCTAGAACCAATTTCCAGGTTCCCTGCAAATCTTGCATTTCTGCCCCAGCAGATACATGGTATGTAATCTGATTTACCATAAGACCGGTTTACGGCAAGAAGTATATCACAGATTTCCCTTCCTAAAGGTGTCATCCGATATACTGGCTGTTTACAGATAAATCCATCCAGCGTAATCTGATTTGGTTTTACATTTTCCATCGAATCCAGAAATTCAATATCGCGAACAAACACAGATAAAATCAGATGATTTCTATTTTCCTCATGTTTGTTATAGGATCTAAATTGTCCACATGCTTTCACCAGCATCCCTCGATAATCTTTTGTAACATCGATTAAACGTTCAGAAATTAATAATGGTATCTCGTCAGTTGCTTCACTTAATCTGTTTACTAAAAGTCTGACGGTATAAAATCCTTCTCCAAAAATCTCGTGGCTGTATTCAAAAGATGAATGAATTCTTCCTGCCACCTCCACTTGATTATGATTGGTTCCCTGTTCTGTCATCCTTTTTCTCCCTTCTTGTGTCAATTTGTATACTTTAAAGAGTATTCCAAATGAATCACAAATAGAAGAAAAATCCATCGACAAAGTTTTCCCACGTTTTTCGACATTCCATTGCCACTCTATGAAAATTTTGCTCTTTTTCTCAAAGTCGGATCAAGAATTTTTTTCCGGATACGAATATTTTCCGGTGTAATTTCCAGCAGCTCATCAGTATCAATAAATTCTAAAGCCTGCTCCAGACTCAAAATTTTAGGTGGTGACAATTTTAATGCATCATCTGAACCAGATGCACGAGTATTGGTCAGTTTTTTTGTTCGGCAGACATTAATTTCAATATCTTCCGTTTTACCTGTCTGTCCAACAATCATTCCACCATATACTTTTTCTCCAGGACCTACAAATAATGTTCCTCTTTCCTGAGCATTAAACAGACCGTAAGTAATTGTTTCACCTGCTTCATAGGCGATAAGTGAACCCTGTTTTCTATACTGAATATCCCCCTTATATGGTCCATATCCATCAAATAAGGTATTCAGGATACCATTTCCTTTGGTATCTGTCATAAATTCCCCTCTATATCCAATCAAACCTCTGGAAGGAATAGAGAATTCCAATCTGGAATAGCCTCCATTTGCCATGGACATATTTTGAAGTTCGCCTTTTCTCTGACTTAACTTTTCAATAACAGCTCCTGCAAATTCCTCCGGAACATCTACGATAGCAATTTCCATTGGTTCCAGTTTTTTACCCTTTTCATCTGTATGATAAAGAACTTCTGCTTTGCTTACAGCAAATTCATATCCTTCACGACGCATATTTTCAATCAGAACAGATAAATGCAATTCTCCTCGTCCGGATACTTTAAAGCTGTCTCTATCTTCTGTTTCTTCTACACGAAGACTGACATCCGTATTTAACTCTCTAAAAAGACGATCCCGAAGGTGTCTGGAGGTTACGTATTTACCTTCCTGACCTGCCAATGGACTATCATTTACCATAAACTGCATGGAAATGGTCGGTTCAGAAATTTTCTGGAATGGAATTGCCTGAGCACCTTCCGTATCACAGATGGTATCTCCAATAGAAAGATCTGATATACCTGAAATCGCAACAATAGAACCGATATTTGCTTCTTTTATATCTACTTTATCAAGTCCTTCAAATTCATATAACTTCGTAATTCTGACTTTTTCCTTTTTTTCCGGATCATGAGCATTTACTACAACACATTCTTTATTAACAGCAATTGATCCATTATCTACTTTTCCAATTCCAATACGCCCCACATATTCATTATAATCAATCGTACTAATCAGTACCTGAAGTGGTTTTTCCGGATCACCTTCTGGTGCTTCAATATGATTTACTATGGTTTCAAATAAAGGTTTCATATCCTTTTTCTCATCATCCATATCTTTTACTGCAAATCCTGCTTTTGCTGATGCATAGACAAATGGACAATCCAGCTGTTTATCTCCTGCATCAAGTTCCATCAGAAGTTCCAGTGTTTCATCCACTACTTCTTCCGGTCTGGCTTCCGGACGGTCAACTTTATTGATACATACAATCAAAGATAAATCCAGTTCCAGTGCTTTCTTCAAAACAAATTTTGTCTGTGGCATTGGGCCTTCAAATGCATCTACCACAAGGACAACACCATCAACCATTTTTAAAACACGTTCAACTTCTCCTCCGAAATCTGCATGTCCTGGTGTATCTACAATGTTAATTTTAATTCCATTATACATAACACCTGTATTCTTAGAAAGTATTGTAATTCCTCTCTCTTTTTCTATGTCATTTGAATCCATAACTCTTTCGGCAACTTCCTGATTTTCACGAAAAGTACCGCTTTGTTTCAGTAATTCATCGACTAATGTTGTTTTTCCATGGTCTACATGGGCAATAATCGCAATATTTCTTACATCTTCTCGCTTCATGATATCCTTCTTTCCTAATAAAAAGCAGACAATGCTGCCTGAATTCTCAATAACTGTGTTATTTTATCACAACCCATGAAAGGATTCAATTTTTCTTATGTTTTGTACTAAAAAATAGACAATTCTTTTTATTATTGTTTCCTTTTATTGTTTAATATGTTATATTTGCAAAAGAGATTATCTTTCTTATAAAATCTATCGGAGGAGTATGATTATGAACACCCTGACAATCATTGATACACTATATAAACAACAAACTCTTTCTCAAGAAGAACTTATTTTTCTTCTTGAAAACCGCAATGAAGAAAATGCTTCTTATATTGCAGAACTTGCTAGAAAAGAAGCGCAAAAAATATATGGAACCGGTGTTTTCCCCAGAGGGCTTATTGAATTTACAAATTATTGTAAGAACAACTGTTACTATTGTGGCATCCGAGGTGGGAACCATAATGCTCATCGATATCGTCTGACAGAAGATCAGATTTTATCTGCCTGTAATAATGGATATCAGCTTGGTTATCGCAGCTTTGTACTGCAAGGTGGAGAAGATCCTTATTTTAACGATGATAAAATGGTCCCAATTGTTGCGGAAATCCGAAAAAAGTATCCCGACTGTGCCATTACTCTTTCTCTGGGAGAACGTTCAAAAGAAAGCTATGAAAAATTATTCAAAGCTGGAGCTAACCGCTATCTTCTGCGTCATGAAACCGCCGATTCCAAACATTATCACATGCTTCATCCAGACAGCATGTCTTTGGAATACAGAAAACAATGTCTCTGGAATTTAAAGGAAATCGGATTCCATGTGGGAACTGGTTTTATGGTGGGAGCACCGTATCAGACACTGGAGAACCTGGCAGATGATTTATTATTTATCAAAAAATTAGATCCCCAAATGGTTGGAATCGGTCCATTTGTACCACATCATGATACAAAATTCAAAGATTTTCCATCTGGGACTGTAGAACTTACTACATTTTTAATCAGTATTCTACGGCTGATGAATCATCATCTGCTTCTTCCTTCTACCACGGCTCTTGGAACCATTGATCCAAAAGGAAGGGAAAAGGGTATTTTAGCAGGTGCCAATGTAGTTATGCCAAATCTATCTCCTGTAGCTGTAAGAAAAGATTATTCTCTGTATGATAATAAAATCTGTACTGGAGAAGAAGCCGCTGAATGTGTTGGCTGTCTAGGCAGAAGAATGGAAAGTGTTGGATATCATTTAGAATTTAGCCGCGGAGACTATAAGTAAAAAAGAACTTACGACTTGAACTGCTTCCCGGACTTATGTCCGGTTCAGATGTTCTGTGTCGTAAGTTTTTTTATTTACTTTTCTCAATTCAGATTGTTTTAGGTATTATTTATTGTTCATGAAAATCTCCTGAACAAAGCGGACAAGTCCGCTATCAGCATGAAAGAAAAAAGTACCAGGAAATCTGCTCTACAGACTTCCTGATACTTTTTCATTACTCATAATTAATTTTATTTTCTTCTGCTCTTTAATAAAAACTCTGGTATCACAATTTTGGAATCATTATCTTCCATTGCTGTTGCTGAAGCTTCAGTGGTATATGCTGCTGAAGTCTCTTCCGTCTCAACCTTTCCATTGTGAATCTGCTGTCCTGAAAATGCCGGTGCCGGTCTGGTGGTAAAACCAGTTCTGATTCTTGCCTGCTCTTCTGCTGATTTGATTCCAGTTGCAATAATAGTTGCACTGATCTGATCTCCGAAATCCGCATTGACTGTACCGAAGATAACATTGACTTCTTGTCCTGCAGCATCCTTTAAGTATTCTACTGCCTGCTGTGCTTCCAGCATACCAACAGCTCCGGCAAAGTTTACAATAACGTCTGTTGCTCCTGAAACTGTAGTTTCCAGTAATGGACTTTCCATAGCTGTCTTAATAGCTTCCAGTTCCTCATCAGCAACACCCATACCGATATGAGCAATACCTTTATCACGCATAACAGTCTGAATATCCGCAAAGTCCACATTGATAAGTCCTGGATTATAAATCATATCTGTAATTCCCTGAACTCCCTGCTGCAGTACTTCATCTGCTTTCTTCAAGGCATCCGGAATTGTTGTTTTCTTATCACAAATCTGCAACAGCTTATCATTTGGAATTACAATCATAGTATCAACCTGATCGCGAAGGCGTGCAATTCCTGACATCGCATTATTCATACGAGGTTTTCCCTCAAAAGTAAACGGTTTTGTTACAACACCAACTGTTAATATTCCAAGACCTTTGGCAATCTCAGCAATTATAGGTGCTGCTCCTGTACCGGTTCCTCCACCCATTCCACAGGTTACAAACACCATATCTGCTCCTGTTACCAGTTCTGTAATTTCTTCTCTATTTTCTTCTACTGCCGCTTCACCGATCTCCGGCTTAGCTCCTGCTCCAAGTCCTTTAGTAAGTTTTTCACCAATCTGTATCTTTGTTGAAGCTTTACATAAAGATAAAGCCTGTCTATCTGTATTAACGCCTACGAGTTCTACACCCTGGACATTTTCATCTACCATACGGTTTACTGCATTATTTCCTGCTCCCCCGACACCTATCACTAAAATTCTCGCTTGTGTACTCTCTACACTAGGCATAATTTCAACCACGTTGCTCCTCCTTCATGTCTCTATGACAACCCTTTATAATTTTATAGACTATTTTTATGATACCGTTTTTACTTGTTTTTTTCAACCTTTTTTGGTTTAAAAATCGTAATCTTCTGATATTCATCAAAATATCTCATATTAATGGTTCCACTTTTTCCTTTCAGTTTTTTCAAAATACCAGACAACTCCGGTATCTTTATATCAATATTTTCTTTATCATATAAATCTATGGTAAGATTACCACTCATTAGCAGGGCATTTCCATCATCTTTGATATATATCTCCTGAACCGGGATGTTATATTTATCTATTGACATTGTCAATTCAAGGATATAAGTGAATATTTCCTGCTTTTTTACCGGAATTTTTTCCTGCATAACAAGTTTTTTAAATTGTAATCCTGTAACCAGAGGGACATCTCCATATTTTTTTTCATAGCTTTCCAAAGCATATCCATTTTTATCAAAATACACATATTTACCATTATATGCAAGGCAACCTGCCCTTTTTCTTTCCTTTACATGAATTCTTATAATATCAGGCTTTTCTAATTCCACCTGAAAAGATTCAATAAACGGAAGCAATTTGGGTTGAAATATCCTGCTTTTTATGAGATATGCTACAGAATTATCAATATATCCATTTTTCTTAACAGCCTGTTCAACTTCTTTATCCGTATAATGACTGTTCCCGCTTATTTTTATGGTTTTGGTGGTACATGTAGCCCAAATGATCATGATAGAACATATCAAAAGAATACCTATTCCTAACAGAAATTTTTTTACTGAAATGTGAGGAATTATCTTTTGTTTTTTATGATCATTTATCTTAATGACTTTATTTTCTTCTCGTTCTTCTTTTTCTTCCATTTATGTAATCCCTTCTAAAGCCTTATTCTTTTGGAAACTGACAAAACGATTCCCATCTCGATCATAATAACCATTATAGAAGTACCACCATAACTGATAAATGGAAGAGGTATTCCTGTTGGTGGAATCGTATTGGTTACAACTGCAATATTTATGAATACCTGGATGCCGATATGTGTTAAAAATCCAATGGCAATCAGCGAACCAAACAAATCCTCTGCATTCATGGCAATCAACAGCATTCTCCAGATCAATGCTATAAACACCAGAATAAGACAGACAGCTCCAAATAATCCCAGTTCTTCGCATATAATGGAAAAAATCATATCATTATGAGACTCAGGAATAAAGCCCATTTTCTGCATACTTTGTCCCAGCCCTTTTCCAAAGATTCCTCCTGATCCAATAGCATACAACGCCTGCATTGTCTGAAGGCCCTTTTCGTGTGTCTCCGGATGTTTCCAGATGGCAACCCTTTCATTTCTATAACTATCTGAAAATGTCAGGTACATAACCAACCCACCTACTGAAGCAGCCGCAAGACCAAACAGCTCTTTTGTTTTTGAACTGACAACAAAAATCATGACACCTGCAATAGCACACATAACCAGTGCTGTACTAAGATTCTGATACGCAACCAGACCAATAATCGGTACACACCAGACAAGCATCTTCATGGCATCTAAAAATGTATCCATTTTATGAGCATTAAGGGACAGCATATATGCCAGAAAAATAACCAGACCAATCTTGGCAACTTCTGATGGCTGAAACTGTAATCCTCCAATGGAAATCCATCGCACAGCTCCTTTTTTGGCTGCACCAACAAGCAAAACAACGACCAGCAATGCAATACTTACAAAATAAAGACCCAACGCAATATACTTATTGTTAAAAACACGATAATCCAATTTACAAGACATTATCATTGCAGCAGCTCCTACAGCAACAGCTATTCCCTGACGGATTACCCAGTGATATGGATTTCCAAAATTCACTGTGCTTTTGTATGAACTTGTACTAAATATCATAACCATACCAAAAAATATCAGAAATATAACGAGAAACAGCATAGGATAATCAAAATATTCCTTTTTTGACATGTATTTTTCTCTGATACGATTTGCCACTGCTTACAGCTCCTTTAATTTTTTTACACACTCTTTGAAAATATCGCCTCGTACTTCATAATTTGGAAACATTCCCCAGCTGGCACAAGCCGGTGACAACAGAACCGCATCCCCATTCTGTGCCTTACCTGCTGCATAAGAAACTGCTTCTTCCATGGAATCAACAAAAACAATGTTCTCAAAACCATGTTTTTTTGCAGTCTCTGCAATCTTAGGTGCGGTCACTCCCATAAGAATCAATTCCTTAACTTTTCCATCAAAGGCTTCAATCCAGTCATCATAAGGAGATTTTTTATCATATCCTCCCCCTATAAGATATGTTGGACGATTCATTGCCTGAATCCCTTTGATAGCTGCATCTGTATTCGTTCCTTTAGAATCATTATAATATGCGACTCCATTAACAGTATCCACATATTCAATTCTGTGGGCAACTCCATGAAATCTCTTTATTCCCTCTTTTATCTGTTTTACCGGAACTCCCATATAATAAGACACAGCAATTGCCGCAAGAATATTCTCATAATTATGGTCTCCCAAAAGATGTATATCCTCCATTGTACATACTGGAATTCTCTCTCCATTTTCCTCAATGATAAATGTTCCATTGTCAAGGGAAACGCCTTCTGTAATTTTATGATGGAGACTGAAAAATACTACTTTACCCTTTGCACGTTCTGCCATGGCACGAGTCGTATCATCCTCATAGTTTAATACCATTACCTGATTTTCATTCTGATTCTTTCCTATAGACTCTTTTGTCTGGGCATATATTTCCACTGTTCCATGGCGATCCAGATGATCCGGGGTAATATTAAGAACTGCACATACCTGCGGACAGAAATCAACAATAGTTTCCAGCTGGAAACTGCTGATTTCCGCAACAATTACACTGTCATCTTTCGTATCAAGAGCTACACTGGTATATGGTGTTCCAATATTTCCAACGACAAATGTACTGTCAAAATAGCCCTTTACAATTTCTCCAGTCAGGGCTGTGGTGGTTGTTTTTCCATTGGTTCCTGTAATGGCTGCAATTTTCCCTTTGGATACCTGATAAGCTAATTCAATCTCACTCCATACAGGCTTCCCCTGATTTGAAAATACCTTTGCAATCGGTGCATTTACAGAGATTCCAGGACTTAAAACAAGTAAATCATAATCTTTCACTGCGTTTTCTGTTACTTCCCCAAGCAGAACAGGAATTTCCTTATTATCATATATTTTTTCATACAATGCATTTAAATCCAGTTCCTTATTTCCATCATATAGGCTAACTTCTGCCCCTGCCTGAAGCAGCAGATTGACAGAACCGACTCCACTTTTTCCTGCTCCTGCAACTAAAAATTTCTTATCACTTAATGCCATTTTTTTCTCCTTACTAAATAGCTACCAGACCAATCAGACAACAGACAGCTGTAATAATCGCAAAAATTGCAACAACTTTTGTTTCCGGCCATCCAGACAACTCAAAATGATGATGGATTGGCGCCATTTTTAATAATCTTTTCCCTTTTGTAGCTTTAAAATAACATACCTGCAGCATTACAGATATGACTTCAATCATGTAAATGAAGGCAACAATTGGTATAAATAAAGGAAGATGCAGCATCACTGCTGTAGCTGCTACAAATCCTCCCAGTGCCAGGGATCCTGTATCTCCCATAAATACCCTTGCCGGATATACATTAAACACAAGAAATCCCAGCAATGATCCTACTGTTGCACACGAAATCGGCCATATTCCAGGATCCTTTCCTGAAATTCTCATTCCCACTGCTGCCACAGTAAAAAATGTTGCAATTAAAACTGTAACACTGGACGCCAGTCCATCCAGTCCATCTGTAAAATTTGCTCCATTTACTGTTCCTAATAAAATAATAAAAATTCCTGGTACAAACAATATCCCCATATCCAGATACTTTCCATGGGTAAATGGTATAATCATAGAAGTCCCTAAATCTGTATAATTAATAAGATAATATGCGAAAACTCCTGTTACTATAATCTGTCCCATCATTTTCTGCCAGGCTCTCAATCCCAGATTTCTCTTCATTACAACTTTTATATAGTCATCTATAAATCCGATAAATCCAAAACCAAGAGTTACAAACAAAATCGGTATGATAAGTGGATAATCTCTGACATAAAATAAAGATGCCACCACTATTCCCAGTAAAATAATCAAGCCTCCCATAGTGGGAGTACCAGACTTTTTCAGGTGTGACTCCGGACCTTCGCCACGGATAAACTGACCGAATTTTAACTTATGAAGATACCTGATCATCATCGGGCTCAATATAACGCTGACGAAAAAGGCAATTAAAATCGGCTTCACAATATTATAATTCATGCTTCCACCTCATTTGTTTTCTAGTATATAATTATTCACTTTTTTTATCAACCGTATAATCTTTTGATATGCCAAGATAAGGCAATGCAATCTCAAATACATTTCTCATAACCGGTGCCGCTATGGTCCCTCCATAGTAGGTTCCAACCGGTTCATCAATCAGCACGATACCCATTATTGTTGGGTGACTGGCTTTTGAAAACCCCAGAAAAGACGAAATATATTTTCCATTTCCTCTTGGGAGTTTCTCACTTGTAGCCGTTTTTCCCCCAATGGAGAAACCATCTATGCGACAATTTCTTCCTGACCCCTCTGAAACAACCGCTTCAAGAAGTTCTCTCATAGTCTCGGATGTTTCTTTTTTAATGACATTCTTTTTTACCGGATAATGAAATACTTTTTCTTTTTTGCCATCAGCAGAAACCAGACTCACTCCAAAATGCGGTGTTATCAGTCTGCCTCCATTTACAGCTGCACTGGCAGCTCTTAAAAGCTGTAGTGGCGTGATCTGGATAGACTGACCAAAAGACATGGTAGCAAGTTCAACCGCTTTAACATTTTTTTTCTGATGCATAATAGATCCGGCTTCACCAGGCAAATCAATTCCTGTTTTTTCAAACAATCCCAGTTTCCTGAAAGTGTCATACATGCCATCGACGCCAACTCTGGCACCTACTTCCATAAATACAGGATTACAGGAATTCATAACACCTTCTTTAAATGTTTCTGGCCCATGACCACTTGTTTTATGACAGCGAATCTTACGGTCTTCTACGATTCGAAACCCTGGACAATTAAAATGGTCATCAGGCCTGACTTTTCCAGACTCTAATCCTGCCGCTGCTGTTACGATCTTAAATACAGATCCAGGCTCGTAGGTATCATTGATACAGGTATTTCTCCACTTCCTATTCAAATATTCCTGCTGCTTCTTACTGCTTTTTTCAGATACTTTTCTGCTTAATACAAAAGGTTCATTAAGATCATATTCCGGAACATTTGCCATAGCAAAAATTTCGCCATTCTGCGGATTCATAAGTATCATGGATACCTGTTTTGCTTTTTTTTCTTTTTTTACTTTTTCACATGCCTGAGTGATATAATTCTGTAGATTTACATCCAAAGATGTATACAGATCTTTTCCTGGAACAGGTTCATCCCGCTCCTCAAAGGCCCCTTGTATTTCAATGCCTTTCCCATCCGTTAATGTCAGGATTTTTCCTGATTTTCCTCTCAAATACTTATCATATGCAACTTCAAGTCCTATGATTCCCTGATTATCTCCTCCTGTAAATCCAAGAACTTTCGATGCCAGAGAATCAAAAGGATATACTCTTTTGTAATCCTCATCTACTTTAACCCCATCAAGTTTATATTCCCTTATTCTATCTGCTTTCACCTTATCAACATTACTTTTTATTTTCTCTCTGACAGAATTTTTATAAACTTTCTTTTTTACCTCTTCCTCATCAATCTGGAGTACCTGAGATAAAACCTTTACAATCCTGGCTTTTTCTTTCATTTGTGAATAAATGACAGAAATCGAATAAACTGCTTTATTAGAAGCAATCTTCACTCCATTTCTGTCATAAATATTTCCTCTTGGTGCTTTTATTTCTCTTTCCCGCTGATGAAGATTTTTTGCAAGTTTCAAATATTTATCAGCCTGCGCGATCATTACATAACCAAGACGACATGTAACAACTAGAAATCCTACAAAAAATACAATGATAATTCCCAGGATTCTCTTTTTATAAACCGTTTTCATAGTTATTCCTCATAATCTCATATAGTATAAGATTATGAGAAATTTCCATGTGTATTACTTTTTACTGCTTTTTGGCACTTTTAATTCTTTCAAGGATTCTTTTAAAACCTTTTGAGCCATCTCAACGGCAAGACCGGTATTAGTCTGAGAACTTTTCTGGATTTCATCAATAACCACATAAACAACGACCTGAGGTTTTTCCACTGGTGCAAATCCACAGAATGATACTATATAGGTTCCTGCACTTCTAGGAATCTTCTGTGCTGTTCCCGTTTTACCACCGACAGTATAATCATCTAACTGTGCTTTCGTTCCTGTTCCAGATTCAACTGTTTCTTTCATATACGACTTGATTTTATCCGAAGTACCTTTGGAAACAGTCTGTTTTACCAGAGTTGCATCTACAGTTCTTACAACTTCTCCCTTATCATTACGAAGCTGTTTCACAACATGCGGCTTGTAATAATTTCCCCCATTGATCAGGGAGGAAAATGCACTTGCCATCTGAATCATGGAGCAGTTAAAAGACTGTCCGAAAGAACTGGTTGCCAGATCAGCTTCTGTCATATCATCTGCATCATGAAGCAATGCAGAGGTCTTTGCTTCTCCTGGAAGATCAATTCCTGTTAATTTCCCAAAATTAAAATCTCTTTGATAGCTTGCAAAAATATCTTTTCCTTCTTTTTCTGCAATTTGCATCAAAGCATCATTACAGGAAAGAGAAATTGTCTGAGACAGTGTAATATTTCCATGTCCGCTTCTATGAGAACAATGGATGGTATGAGGCCCGACTTTCTGGAATCCATCGCAATAGTAGGTTTCATTTCCTTTAAGAATTCCTTCCTCTAATCCTGCAGCCACTGTAAACGGTTTATATGTGGAACCCGGCTCAAATGCATTGGAAACTATCGGATTTTTCCAGATTTCATTAAATGCCTTGACTTTCTGTTTTTCTGTCATTGCAGCAATCTTTTTTTGCGAATACTTCTGAAGAAGTACATCATCACTTCTCGGATCTTCCAGATTAAAAGAAGTGGAATTTGCCATTGCATACACTTCCCCATTATTTGGATTCATTACAAGAATACTGCTGCCTTTACTTCCATATTTCTCCTCAAATTTATTCAGTGTCTTCTCTGCTATCTTCTGTATATTTGAATCAATAGTAGATACAATAGTCTTACCATTCTCCGGCTCAACTATTGAGCTATCCTGTTCAAGTTCTTCATTAAGATACTTATATTTTCTTCCATCAACCCCTGATAATGTACTGTTATAATATTGTTCGATTCCTCCTGTTCCAACGTTTCCATCAGATACAAATCCAAGAACATGACTTGCCATGGATTTATTAGGATAACGTCGCTGATATTTTTCAGAAAAGACAATTCCCACAACATTCTTGCCCTTTTTGCCCTCAAGATATTCCTTTAAATCTGAAACCTGGCTGTAACTGAGATTCTGCCTGTACACAGAATAATAAGATTCTTTATTATTATTCAAGAATGAAATCAGCTTATCTTCATCCAGATCCATATACTTGGTTAATGCATTCAGTGCATCCGTTTTTGTTTTTTTCGTTCTTAAAATGTTTTTGGGCTCCAGAACCAGATTATACATTTTCTGACTGGTAGCTAAAGTATTACCATTTCGATCTAAAATATCCCCTCGTTTATATGGTATTACTTCATTATCATAATTTTGCTGTGATAATACCTGACGCTTGTAAATTCCATTTTTAAAAATGCCAAAATATACCAATCTTCCTATTAAAACTACAAAAAGAATTGCTATGACGGCAACGATTTCAACAGTTCGTACCTTCATAGCATGATTTAATCTTTTTATTTTCTTTCGTCTTCTTTTCTTCAAGTAAACCACCTCTTAGTTGGCATCCGGAATTTTCCCGTACTGACGTACATATTCCACATCCTGACTATCATAATGAATAATTTGTTTTGAATCTGGTTTCTTCATTCCGTAGCTTTTTGCTGCTGTTTCAATAGCATCTAAGTTGATACTTTGCTCAATTTCAAGATTTAAATCTTCATTTTCTGTCTGAAGAGTAGAAAGCTGTGCCTTTTTTTGTGCCAAGACTGTCCTCTGATTTAACAGTTTCGTTCTTTCAGATAGATAGAAGAAACTGACTCCAACAATAACAGCCAATGCTGCCAGCAGAGTGCGGATAAAGGCCATATCAAATTCCAGGGCCTTTTGCTGATTCTGTCGTGTTCTCGGAGTCGCCTTTGGTCTTGATACCGGCTTTCTTTTTCTCTGCGGTTCCCTATATGCCGGTTCAGGTTCTATTTTTCTTACGGTGTTTCCATATATTAAGTTGTAACGCTCTTGTCTTGATTTTTCCATAGACTACTCCCCTTAATGTGCTTTTTCAAATACTCTAAGCTTGGAACTTTTAGCTCTCTTATTCTCTTCTAGTTCTTTCTCTCCCGGAACAATTGGCTTTCTTGTAATCTGCTTTCCCTTTGAAACCTTTCCACAGACACATACCGGAAAATTCGGCGGGCATGTGCATGGATTTTCATTTTTCTTAAAGGCACGTTTTACAATTCGATCCTCTAAAGAGTGAAATGTGATGATACAAAGTCTCCCCCCCGGATTCAATAAATCAATCATTGCATCCAGACTGTCTTTCAACACATCCAGTTCTCTATTACATTCAATCCGAATCGCCTGAAAAGTTTTCTTTGCCGGATGTCCCCCTACAGCTCTGACTTTCATAGGAATGGCGCCCTTAATAATGTCTATTAATTCACCTGTAGTTTCCACAGGTTTTTCTTTTCTTTTGTTTACAATATGTTTTGCAATATTCTTTGCAAATTTCTCTTCCCCGTAATCTTTGATAATATGAAACAATTCCATTTCAGAATATTCATTAACAATATCACGGGCTGTAAGTTTCTGCCTTTGGTCCATTCGCATATCCAGCGGAACATCTTCCCTGTAGGTAAATCCTCTTTCCTTTTCATCCAACTGAAAAGAGGAAACCCCCAGATCAAGCAATATTCCATCTACACCTGTGATTCCAAGATTTTTTAAAACCTTAGGCATATTCACATAGTTATCTCTCACGATGGTAACCTTATCTCCAAATTCTTCAAGGCGTTTTGTACTGGCAGCAATAGCATCTGCATCCTGATCGATCCCAATGTAACGTCCCTTATCAGAAAGATGCCGGCATACTTCATAAGCATGTCCAGCTCCTCCAAGAGTTCCATCTACATAAATTCCATCCGGTTTGATATTAAGTTTTTCAATTGTCTCTTCCAATAATACGGAAATATGTTCAAATTCCATAAAAACCCCTAAATACTCAGACCTAAATCCTGCATGCTTGCTGCTATATCATCCATATCTTCATAAGAATTGTTTTCATTCCATTTATCCTTACTCCATATCTCGATACGATCCAGCATTCCTGTCAATACTACCTCTTTATTCATTCCTGCAAACTCCCGTAATGTTCCGGGTACAAGAATTCTTCCCTGCTTATCCAGTTCGCAGGTACTGGCACCTGCCAAAAAGAATCTTGAAAATTTTCTGGCATCCTTGTTAATAAGTGGAAGGCTTCGCAATTTCTCCTCAAAAGCTTTCCATTCTTTTATAGGAAACACAAACAGGCACCCATCTAACCCCTTTGTAATTACAAATTCCTGACCTAAAGTTTCTCGAAACTTGGAAGGGATTATCAGCCTGCCTTTTGAGTCAATGGTGTGATTGTACTCTCCCATAAACATGGAATCACCTCTTAGTCTCAAATTACTCCACTTGGTAATATCAGATGACACCCGATTACACTCTTGTCCCACCTTTCACCACTTTATACCACTTATAGGTAATATTTTATATGATACCAGGTAAAAAATCAAGAAATAATCCACACTCAATTCTTAGTTTTTTCTTAGTTTATCAACATTTTTAGAAATCAATTCACTTATCCTATCTGAAGATGACTGACAGGTTGTTTTCCGCATCAAAAAAAGACAGAAGTATCCACATTTTGCAGGATATTTCCGTCTTTTTACTTTCCTTAAATATCTATTTTTCTTTGCACTTTTTTAAATTTCTTCTCCTATATATGAAAAAGGCTACTCCTGCAACAACCATGACTGCAGCAACCATCTGTGAAATACGAATTCCTGTATTTCCTAGCATCAGTGAATCCGTACGAAGTCCTTCAATCCAGAATCGTCCAGCTCCATATCCTATTGCATATAATGCAATCAGTTCACCATCATTCTTTTTCCGTTTTGTGAACCATATAATAATCAGCAGTACTGCCAGGTTCCATAAAGCCTCATACAGAAAAGTCGGATGTACCTGAATAAAGGTATATATTTTCCCTCCTGTCTCCTGAAAAACGGCCTGATCATACAATCCTGATTCAATGATTTCTGATAAACGTCCATGTTCCATAAAGAAATCTGTTGGTATCTGCATGGCAAAGAGTCCATCTGTATAACGGCCAAATGCTTCACGATTAAAGAAATTTCCCCATCTTCCTAAAATCTGTCCCACTAATAATCCTTTTATTAAAATATCCCCGAACTTTAACATGGAAACTTTCCGGACTTTGCAAAAAATATATAATGTAAGCACTGCCGCAAAAATCCCTCCGTAGATTGCCAGTCCTCCATTTCGAATCTGAATAATTTCATTTAAATGATCTTTATAATAATCCCAGGAAAAAACCACATAATACAATCTTGCTCCTGCAATTGCAGGAATTACCATACAAATAAGATAGTCAAATACCATTTCCGGATCAAAATCTTCTGTATGCTTTGCAGCATAATATGCCACTAAAAGTCCAAACAAAAATCCCATGGCAATCATAATCCCGTAATATTTTATTTCAAATCCACCTATTGTAAATCCATCTCCAACACTTTTTAACAGAATCCCCAAATGAGGAAATCGAATCTCATGTTCCATTCTGATACCCTTTCTCTTTAATCTGTTTTCATTTTCCTAAGATTAATATCTTAATCTATTTTTCTTTTCTTTTCAAGTTCCTTGTGATAGACTATTAACTGAATAAATGTGTAAATAAGGAAGGAAGAAATTATGAAATTAGGAATTGTTGGACTGCCAAATGTCGGAAAAAGTACTCTATTTAATTCCCTGACTAAGGCAGGGGCTGAATCAGCCAATTATCCATTTTGTACAATCGATCCAAACGTTGGAATCGTTACGGTTCCAGACACACGTGTTGATCATTTAGCTGATATGTATCATTCAAAAAAAGTCATTCCTGCAGCAATTGAATTTGTTGATATTGCAGGTCTGGTAAAAGGTGCTTCCAAGGGAGAAGGTCTGGGAAACCAGTTTCTTGCCAACATCCGTGAAGTAGATGCCATAGTACATGTTGTCCGTTGTTTCGATGACGGGAATATTGTCCACGTGGATGGCTCTGTAAATCCTTTACGTGATATTGAAACCATTAACTTTGAATTGATTTTCTCTGATATTGAGGTTCTTGACCGAAGAATCGCAAAATCTACCAGAGGTGCAAGAAACGATAAAACCCTTGCCCATGAAGTAGAATTTCTGGAAAAAGTGAAAGCTCATCTGGAAGACGGTAAACTGGCTAAGACATTTGAAACAGAAGATGAAGATGAACAAGAAATTTTAAACTCCTGTAATCTTCTTACGATCAAACCTGTTATCTTTGCTGCAAATGTAAATGAAGATGAATTAGGTCAGGAAGACAATGATTATGTAAAAGCAGTACGTAAATATGCAGATGATGTAGATGCAAAGGTATTTGTTGTATGTGCCCAGATTGAACAGGAAATTGCCGAACTTGACGATGACGAAAAGAAAGAATTCCTGGATGATCTTGGTCTCGAAGAATCCGGTCTTGAAAAACTGATTTCTGCCAGCTATTCTCTTTTGGGATTAATCAGTTTCCTTACTTCAGGCGAAGATGAAACCCGTGCCTGGACAATCAAAAAAGGAACCAAAGCTCCTCAGGCAGCTGGTAAGATTCATACTGACTTCGAGCGTGGATTTATCTGTGCTGAAGTGGTTTCTTATGATGATCTGATTGAATATGGCAGTATGACTGCATGCAAAGAAAAAGGACTGGTAAGACAGGAAGGAAAAGAATATGTAGTTAAAGACGGTGATATTATCGTATTCCGTTTCAATGTATAACTACGCAAAGTTCCCCGTGCACGGCTTCCGCGCTTCGCTTGTGCAGATTGATGCACGGAGGAAATTTGCTCCGCTTGGTGACTTTAGTCTGTTGAGTGCTGGAGTGTTCTTCAGAAGGAGAATGCTCCGGCACGAAATAATAAACCACCAGCTCTGCTGGTGGAGCACGATTTTGGCTTTAGCCGTATATAAAAAACCTCC